>NZ_JBSRXX010000001.1:0-1933400 GCF_054056055.1 Pantoea sp. PvP021
CGCCGAAAGGCCCACTATGCCCGATCGCAAAGGATTCCCGCATCCATGCGGATCGGCCACGCCATCCCTGGCGTGGACGCTTTGCTCTTCGGGCACAGCAGGCCTTTCTTGTTGGGATTTTGGTGTCGCTTTGAGGGGATGGGGCGTGGTGTTGTTTGAGGTGTGAGAGGCGGGTCGGGAAAATGGCTGGTGGCTGTGAGTCGGGAGCCGCCGAAAGGCCCACTATGCCCGATCGCAAAGGATTCCCGCATCCATGCGGATCGGCCACGCCATCCCTGGCGTGGACGCTTTGCTCTTCGGGCATAGCAGGCCTTTCTTGGTGGGATTTGGGTGTCGCTTTGAGGGGATGGGCGTGTTGTTTGAGGTCTTAGAGGCGGGGCGGGAAAATGGCTGGCTGATGGCAGTCAGATGGGAGCCGTCGAAAGGACTGCTGTGCCCGATCGCAAAGGGTTCCCGCATCCATGCGGATCGGCCACGCCATCGCGGGCCAGACGCTTTGCTCTTCGGGCACAGCAGGCCTTTCTTGTTGGGGTTGTGGTGTCGCTTTAAGGAGATGTGTGCGTGCATTTGTTTGAGGGGGTGAGGCGGCGACTTCTTCCTAAGATAAAGATGTTGCTTTGGCTGTCTTAAAAGATTCCCAAACCGCCCGCTAAGCCTGCGGCTGGCTGGCTTTTTACGCCCGATAAAGCTAGTGTATGGGCATTAAAAATCGATGATGCGACTAACCTTGCCAACTGCGAGTTACCTTTGAAATATCCTGTCTCTTTCCGCACTACGCTTCGCATCTCGCGCTATCTTTTCCGCGCGTTGGCGCTGCTAATCTGGACGCTGGGCGCCGTTCTTACTGCGTTTTACATTATCAGCGTGCTGCACAATAAAGAGACGCAGGTTCGGCAGGAGTTTGCCAGCAACTACGGCACGATACAGTGGTATGTGCGCCATTCGGCGGACATGATGCGTGAGCTGAAATATATCACCGAGAACCGCTTAACCAACGCCAGCAGCGGTCTGGATGTGCTGACCGGTATGATGCCAGGCAAAACATCCCAGCCGCAGTTTACGCCCCTGTTTTCGGATGGCGACTGTACCTCGATGAGCAATACCTGGCGCAACTCGCTCGATTCACTCAGTTACTACATCAATTACTGGAAAAGTAACTTCGCCTCATCGTATGAGCTGAATCGGGTGTTCTTTATCGGTGGCGAGAGTCAGTGTCTGGCCGACTTCACGATTGGCAGCAGCAATGCTGACCGGGAACGCAGCCTGAAATCGCTGCGTGAGAATGTGCTGCGCTATCGCAACAGCAGCGAAGAAGATCGCCGCAATCCGATGTACTGGATTAACAGCAGTGCTCAGCCAGGCGTCGGAACCTTCTTTATGGTGGTGCCCGTCTACGTTGCTAATAAGTTACAGGCGCTGCTTGGCGTCGAACAGAATATCCGGCTGGATGAGTTTATTCAGCCGGGCAGTCTGCCGATTATCGCGTCCATTACCGATGAAAATTATCGTCCACTGCTAAATTCGCGGCGCGGCGGGCTGGGCTTCTCGCTCGATAGTCTTCCTGATGATAAAACCTGGTTCGGATACCTGAATGGTTATCGTCAGCTGGTTCTGAAAAAGCCGCTGCCGCCTTCCGATCTTAACGTGGTGTGGTCGATATCTACCGACGTGATGGTGGATCAGCTCAAGCTGATGATCATTAATGCGCTGCTGCTCAATATTTTCAGCGCTGTCATTCTGTTTACCCTCGCCTGGCTGTTTGAGCGCCGGATGTTCCTGCCGGCGGAGGAGAACGCGCACCGGCTGGAAGAGCATGAGCAGTTTAACCGTAAGATTGTCGCCTCTGCGCCGGTCGGGATCTGTATTTTACGCACCAGCGACGGCACCAATATTCTGAGTAACGAGCTGGCGCACAATTATCTGACGTTGCTGACGCAGGAAGATCGCCTGCGGCTGAATGAGATTATTGGCGGGCAGCAGGTCAACTTTGTCGATGTGCTCACCGGCAGTAATACCAATTTGCAAATCAGCTTCGTGCATTCGCGCTATCGTAATGAGAACGTGGCGATTTGCGTGCTGGTCGATGTCTCGGCGCGCGTGCGGATGGAGCAGTCGCTGCAGGAGATGGCCCACGCGGCAGAGCAGGCGAGCCAGTCAAAATCGATGTTCCTTGCCACGGTCAGTCACGAACTGCGCACGCCGCTTTATGGCATTATTGGTAATCTCGATCTGCTGCAGACCAAAGAGCTGCCCAGCGGTATCGACTCGCTGGTGACGGCGATGAACAACTCCTCCAGCCTGCTGCTGAAAATCATCAGCGATATTCTCGACTTCTCAAAAATCGAGTCAGAGCAGCTGAAAATTGAGCCGCGTCCGTTTGCACCTCGTGAAATCGTGACCCACATCGTCGGCAACTATCTGTCGCTGGTGGTGAAGAAGCGGCTTACGCTCTACTGCTTTATTGAGCATGACGTTCCGCAGGTGCTGGACGGCGATCCGCTGCGTCTGCAGCAGGTGATCTCGAACCTGCTGAATAACGCGATTAAGTTCACGCATACGGGCTGTATTATCCTCCACGCTTACGTTGCGCAGGGCTATCTGGCATTCCGCGTCCGTGATACTGGCGTCGGCATTCCGGCAAAAGAGCTGCCACGCCTGTTTGATCCCTTCTTCCAGGTGGGAAATGGCGTGCAGCGTAATTTCCAGGGCACCGGGCTGGGACTGGCGATCTGTGAAAAGCTGATCAATATGATGGATGGCGACATTGAGGTCGACTCAGAGCCAGGCATGGGCAGCCAGTTTATTGTGCGTATTCCAATCTACAAAGGGCAGAAGCCATCACTGATGCTGCTGGAGGATTTACAGGATAAGAAAATCTGGCTGGCGATGCGCAACGAGTACCTCGCGGAATTTATCACGCGTCAGATTCAGCAGCAGGGCATTCAGGTCGCGGAGTATAACGGTAAGCCTGGCCACGACGATGTGGTGATGACCGATTACGAACTGGATATTGATGTCCCGCTGCGGGCACTGGTCACTTTCGATGGATCGCATGTGGATATGCCGCGTGAACGTCAGCCTGGCCGCTGGATCCACTCTACCGCCACGCTACACGAGGTTCCGGCGCTGCTGGCGCGCATCTATCGGATCGCACTGGGCAACGACGCCGCAGATGCGCTGTTGCTGGCCGCACCGGTAGAAGAGAAAGTGCATAACGATGACATCATGGTGCTGATTGTCGATGACCATCCGATTAACCGCATGCTGCTGTCGGAACAGCTCGGCACGCTGGGCTATCAGGTGAAGACTGCGCAGGATGGCGTTGATGCACTTAATGTACTGAGTCGTAATGAGATTGATATCGTCCTCACCGACGTGAACATGCCGAATATGGATGGTTATCGCCTGACGCAGCGGTTGCGTCAGCTGGGCCATCTCTTCCCGGTCGTTGGCGTGACGGCGAATGCGCTGGCGGAAGAGAAACAGCGTTGCATGGATGCGGGCATGGATAACTGCCTGTCGAAACCGGTGACGTTAGATGTGCTGAAAGTGACGCTGGCAATCTATGCTGATCGGGTACGTAAAACGCGGATGGGAAAGGGCAGAGGCGAGGCGGTGCAGGCTGCACCGCCTCAGGAAGTAACTTAGTCTCTTTCGACCTGAGTCTGGCTGACAGACGACAGGTAGTTCAGCAGTGCGATATCGTTATCCACGCCCAGTTTCATCATCGCTGATTTCTTCTGGCTACTGATGGTTTTGATACTGCGGTTCAGCTTCTTGGCAATCTCGGTGACCAGGAAACCTTCTGCAAACAGACGCAGCACTTCGCTCTCTTTCGGTGACAGGCGTTTGTCGCCATAACCACCCGCGCTGATTTTCTCCAGCAGTTTCGCAACGCTTTCCGGCGTATATTTCTTGCCTTTCTGCAGTGCAGCCAGTGCCTTTGGCAAATCGGTTGGCGCGCCCTGTTTCAGTACAATCCCTTCGATATCGAGATCAAGCACTGAACTCAGAATCGCCGGGTTATTGTTCATGGTCAGAACAATAATCGAGAGATCCGGGTAGTGGCGTTTAATATATTTAATCAGCGTAATACCATCGCCATACTTCTCACCTGGCATAGAGAGGTCGGTGATCAGGACGTTGGCGTCAAGCTTGGACAGATTATTGATCAGTGCTGTTGAGTCTTCGAACTCACCTACAACGTTAACCCATTCAATTTGTTCCAGAGATTTTCGGATACCGAAAAGGACAATTGGATGGTCATCGGCAATAATTACGTTTAAGTTATTCATCTTATTGGTTACCTTGCTGCAGCAGTTGATTGACGTAAGCGTCAATATCACTGGTGGTATTTGTAATGTTTGAATCGTCACACGCTTTAATGTGGTGTTCTAACTCTTCACAAAGCTGTTTGCCGGGAGTCAGATTGAGCATGGCAAACACGCCCTTTAGGCGATGCGCTGTCTGAGCAAGCGAGGCGTAGTCCTTTTCCGCCGACTCAGTATACAGCCTCTTCACATCAACCGGTACTGTCTCCGTAAACAGCTGGAAATAGCCGCCGCTCATCAATGGCGTGGCCGCGTCGTCTTCCGTGTCGTTATCCATCACATCATGCGACAGTTGCTTCTCTATCAGTGCCAGCAATGCATCCAGCAGCGCATTACTGAGATTGAAATTGACCCGATACTGCTGGTCGTTCAGTGCATGGTGCCCCAGTTCATCTTCCGCCAGCAGCAGTGCCCAGCCGCTAAGCTTTGATGGATCGTCGGTCACCAGCACATCGTGATCCTGACCGGAAATGCGCTCGTCGGGTGTCAGACAACGCGCTCCCCAGTTTTCCAGATGGCGGCAGACAATTTTATGCACGTCCTCCACGGTGATCTCCACCAGCGCGGTAACGCCATCCAGAATTTTTTCCTCTTCTTCTTCGCGCTTCTGCTCCAGCACCAGCGGCAACTGCATGTTGTAGCGCGTGCCGATATCCGCTTTTGCCACGATATCCAGGCTGCCACCCATCTGCTTGCAGAGCTGCTTACAGAGGAAGAACGCCATGCCAGAAGCCTGTCCGTAGCGATCCTGACTGGTATCGCCCAGGAACGGGAAGTCGACATTGGCCAGTTCATCCACCGTCAGGCCCGCACCGGTATCCACCAGCTCGATAATCAATCTATCGGCCTGCTTGTCCGCAGCCTTAACTTCCAGGGTGATTTTCCCCCAGCGGGTGGTGGTCAGGGCGTAGTGCATCAGCGTGGTCAGCACTTTACGCAGGGCGCGACGGTCGCCAAAGCGCGTCTCATCATTAGCCAGGTGATTATTCACCACCAGCGACAGCCCTTTGCGGCGCATCAGCGGCAGGCTTTCCAGCGCGATCTCATCCAGCAGTTCCTGCAGGTTAAAGACGGTCGCATCGGGTGACCAGTCGTGCGCCTCAAGCCGGTTCAGCAGCACGATATCATCCACCAGCCGCGCCAGCCCCTGACTCTCATCGAGCAGGTCCAGCACGGTCTCATCGGCATCACGCTGGCTGAGCTGTACCAGCTGCGTCACCATCTTCTCCAGGGGCTGATTCAGCGCGTGGCCCAGATTGTGCAGCAGCTGCTGTCGCATCTGATGGTTACGATCCAGCACCTGCTGCGCTTTTTGCAGCTTCTTATTCACCAGCAGCTCGCGATCCTGGTCACGCATCATAAACAGCTGGGTATGCGGCGACAGCACGCTGCGGGCGTGGCGAATCTCATACACTTCGTTATTGATGGTGGCCTGCAGCACGCCCTGATGCTGGTCGGACATATTAATGATCTTCTGCAGATTGAGGTGAGGCAAAAGATGTTCAGCAATCTTATTGCTCAGCAGGGTGCGGTTGCTGGCAAAGTCATACACCAGCAGACCGACCGGCAGACTGGCCACAATCTCTTCATTTAATACCCGCAGCGAATCGAGTTCAGCGCTCTGGTTCTCGCTGGGACGCAGCGACTGCTGGCGCAGCAGTACGATACCCGCCAGTGAAAGCAGGAACAGCAGGAGGTTAATCAGCAGCGGCCAGAGCAGATTATGCAGGGTGTCGATAATCAGACGGCCAATCGGCACCTGATAAACCAGCTGCAGCGAGGTGCTGGGCAGGGTGGCCGTAATCTCGATATTGGGATTAACCAGTGAGATGCGGGTATTTTCCACCTCCTGCTGTTCACTGCTGCTGGCAGGCATTGAGCTGTCCTGACGCAGCTGGAAATTTTCCAGCGGCATGTTCTGCGGAACAATATCGTTAACCGGCAGATCAAAGGCGACCACCGTGGCCAGATGGCCTGGCTGGTTAAAGGTGGTACGCAGCGTGAAATAGTGATCGTTCTGGAAGGCGAGGTGGCGCAGCGGTGAGAAACTCTCGCGCTCATCGAGCGCATTCGCCTGCTGCAACATCTCAGCACGACGGCCATCAACCATTGAACTGATGGCACTCTCTTTATAACGCGTCGCCATATCTTTCAGCGGCAGGGTCGAGATCATAATCAGGCTATTGTCCTGACCATTTAAAAAGTACATCGACCAGGTGGGATTTTCTGCGCCCCACAGCGTGTCGAGATAGTTCGACATCCGCATGGTCATATCCAGCGTGCTGCTGTCATGTGAGCCGAAAATCAGCGCTTCCGTTTTACGCCGGGTTTTTTCCAGGTAGTAGACGTCGGGACGCAGTCGCGTCTCCTGCAGGTTACTGCCGGGTGTTGCACCTGCCGCACTTGTAGAAAGGTTTTCATAGATCTGCCAGGTAGCAAAGCGATAGGCATCAATGCGCTTCTGAACGTCACGTGCCAGATCGTCCATGGCATAGCGCTTCCCGGTCAGCCAGGCATTCACCGAGTTATGCACCATAAAGCCCAGCGCCAGCAGGAGCACCAGATTGAAAACCACAAAAAAGCGGGTGACGTTGCCGGAGGTCAGTGGAAACTTATACAACATAGCGTGTCAGGTACCTGAATTATTGCGCAACTTTTCGCGCACTGGCGGCTACCGCTAACAGCAACAGGGCGATCGCTAAAAATGCGCCGCTGAGGCTGATCCATTGCGAAATGAATCCGATTAAAGCCGGACCTGAGAGAATACCCGCATATCCCAGCGTTGTCATGGCAGAAATCGCCAGGTTCGCAGGCATATCCTGTTGATTCCCGGCAGCATTGAACAACATCGGCACCGTGTTAGATAAACCAAAGCCGACCAGCAGGAAAGCCAGCAGGGCGATCTCCGGCCACGGCAGCCAGACGGCCAGACTCATGCCCGCGGCGGCGGTCAGCGCGCCGGTCAGCATCACCGGGTAGCGACCAAAACGCTGGATGATCTTATCGCCGCTAAAACGGCCCAGCGTCATCGCCACGGAAAAGACCGCATAGCCCAGTCCGGCCCAGGCGGGTGACATCTCCGGGTTCTGCAGCAGCAGCAGCGCGCCCCAGTCCAGCACGGCCCCTTCCGCCAGGAACAGGATAAAGCAGAGCAGGCCAAGAAACGCGACCCAGCCGCGTGGGATCACCAGCCAGGGTTGATCGGGCTGATGCAGGCGTTCATTCATTAAGACCGGCAGTCGCCACAGCAACAGCAATAACATCACTGCCATCACCACCAGCGTGGCGGCCAGGGGTGTAAAAGACTGGCTCAGCAACAGGCTGACCGTGCCCGCACCCAGAATCCCGCCAAGACTGAAGAAGCCATGGAAGCCGGACATCATCGGTTTATCCGCCGCCTGCTCAACCTGAACCGCCTGATAATTCATCGCCACATCCAGCATGCCCAGCCCGGCGCCAAACAGCATCAGCGCAGCCGCCATGACCAGATGAGAGTCAGCCGTGGCCAGTAGCGGCATCATCATCAGCACTAACAGGGTAGAGAAGCACATCACCCGACGGCAGCCAAACCGCGCCACCAGTGTGCCGGTCACCGGCATCGCGGCCAGCGAACCAATACCCAGACAGAGCAGTAACGCGCCCAGTGATGCGCCGCTGAGCTGCAGACGATCGCGGGCAAACGGCACCAGCGGAGCCCAGGCTGACATTCCTAAGCCATTGATCAAAAAGATGGTGCGCGTGCCCCAGTTCAGGCGGCTCTGATGTTTGTTTTGTTGTGCAGCGTCCAGTGCGGTCATAGGTCAGATTCATCAATGGTAAAGCGGAAAAGTGTAGCACTGGCCGTGAGTCAGTGGTCGTTGCGCCTCTTATCAGGAAGGGGATTGCAACATGGCATAAATGACAAAACCGGGAGTTTACCGACTTTTGTCGCGCTGCGAATTTTTTCCAGAACTTTCCTGGCATGACCACCGCCCCGCAGAATGACTTAACTCAAATTTCACTGTAGTTTTTCAACGACTTGCTGCTGAAAAATCGGATCAGGGCCACTGATAAATGATGGCTGAATCGCTTAATGAACAAATTTTTTTTACAGCCCTGATGTTCCGGTAGTGGTGGTTTTTTAACCTTTCCGCATCATTTCCGGAAACAGTCAGCAATAAATTGACATGTAAAAACAAAGGCAAAGCGGATTTTATGAAAGCCTTATTTCAAGTGAGGCTTATGTAATGAAGATTAAAACATAATGAAATCTGTACATTGAAATTGTTTTTTAACACGGCTACGCTAAAACTTAATCTGTCAGAAACGTTACATTTTGCGTGAGTCTGTACAAGTAAAACTAACAATAACACCGTCACTCGCCACTCTGATTAGAGCGTGTGACCAGCTTTGGCTTTGCCGTTTCGACATACACCAGGTTAAGACATCTTCTGATTTTCAGAAGATGAAACTATGTGTGAACACTGTAAGCATAAAATAATTTTATGTTTATGGATTCAGTATATTAGCTAATCTGGTGGAGTAGAGGTCACAAATGGCAGAACTCACGCAAGGCCGTGTAGACATTATCTCGCGCGAAAACGGCACACTCATCTCGCAGTCCGTCAGCGGTTCGTCACAATCCATTAACCTCACCGAGCCCAGCGTCGTGCGCATCAGCGGCACCCGCGACATGGTGACGCAGTATGAGCGCCAGGGTAACGATCTGGTGCTGCATATGCGCGACGGCAAGACTGTCCGCTATCAGAAATTCTTCCTCGACGACGCCGATGGCCAGCACAGCGAACTGGTGTTCGATGATGGCGTCAACCCACCGGAACACGCGCTCTTTCCGCAGACCGCAGAAGGGGCTGAACTCGCTTCCACGTCGGTCACGCCAACCTATGAATCACTCGACAGCGTAGAGCCGCTGCTGCTGGCAGATAACGCTAACACCTCGATGGGTGTGATAACGGCGGGCGGTCTGGGTGTGCTCGGCTTAGCCGGTCTGGCCGTTGGCGTCGGCGGTGGTGGTGGTGGTGGCGGTGGGGGTAACGGTGGCGGCAATGATGGTGGCACCGATCCTGGAACACCGGTCACGCCGGGGACGCCTGCTATCACGCTCAATGCATTCGCTGGCGATGATGTTCTGGATAACGCGGAAAAAAGCAGCGATCAGGTACTGAGCGGCACCACCAGTAATGTCGAAGCGGGTCAGATTGTCACTGTCACGCTGGGCGGCCAGACCTACAACGCCACCGTCGGTGCTGACGGCAGCTGGAGCGTTACTATCCCTGCTGCCGCGCTGGCGGGACTCGCCGCAGGCACCACCACCATCGACGTCAGCGTCACTAACGCGGCGGGCACGACGACCACCGGCAGCCTGCCCATTACCGTCGCGGCCGCCGATCCCGGCACACCGGCTGCGCCGTCCATTAGCCTGAACCCGTTTGCGGGCGATAACCTGCTGGATAACAGCGAAAAAACCACGCCACAAACGTTGTCCGGCAGCACCAGCAATGTCGAAGCGGGCCAGCAGGTCAGTGTGACATTGGGCGGACAGAGCTATAACGCCACTGTGGGGGCGGATGGCAGCTGGAGCGTCTCAATTCCGGCTGCCGCACTCTCGGCGCTGGCTGCAGGCAGCAGCACCATTTCGGTCAGTGTGACCAGCGCCGCGGGCACGGCGGCTGCCGCCAGCCTGGGTATCCAGGTGCAGGCACCTGACACCACCCCTGGTGTGCCAGCCCTGACGATCGCCCCGTTTACCGGCGACGACGTGCTGAGCAACGCAGAAAAAACCAGCGATCAGATTCTTAGCGGCAGCACCACCAACGTCGAAGCCGGGCAGATCGTCACGGTTACCCTGGGCGGCCAGAGCTACAGCGGCAGCGTGGCAGGCGACGGTAGCTGGAGCATTACCGTGCCTGCTGATGCGCTGACCGCACTGGCATCCGGTACCACTACGGTGACTGCCACCGTTGCTAACCAGGCAGGAACCGCCGCCAGCGGTAGCCTGACCGTAAACGTAGAGCCACCACTGACTCAGCCGGGTACGCCCGTTATCACCATCGATCAGTTTGCCGGTGATGACATTCTCAGCAATGCCGAGAAAAGCAGCGATCAGGTTCTTAGCGGCACCACCACCAATGTGGAAGCGGGCCAGATTGTCACCATCACGCTGGGCGATCAGACCTACAGCGCAGTAGTGGATGCGCAGGGCAACTGGAGCGTCACGCTCTCGCCTGCGGCACTGAATGCGCTGGCAGCCGGTTCGGTTGCGATTTCCGCGGTCGTCACCAGCCAGGCTGGCATTGAAGCCAGTGAAAACCGCGCGATCAGCATTGATACGCCGGTCGTTCCGGGCCCGCCATCCGTCACGCTGGATGATTTTGCCGGGGACAACGTGCTGAGTAATGGGGAGAAAGTCACCGATCAGACACTCACCGGCAGCACCAGCAATGTTGAACCCGGTCAGCTGGTAACAGTCACCCTGGGCGGCCAGACTTACAGCGGCAGCGTTGATTCGCAGGGCAACTGGAGCGTTACTTTGCCATCGGCGGCCCTGAGCGCCCTGGCGGCAGGTGAAACGACGCTGACGGTTTCAGTCAGCAATGTGGCCGGTGATACCGTGACCGGCACGCTGCCCATCACCGTGGAAGCGCCTGTCACACTGCCGGGCGAACCCACCGTCACCATTGGTCAGTTTGCCGGGGATGACATCCTCAGCAACGATGAAAAAGGGACGGCCCAGACGCTCTCCGGCTCCACCACCAACATCGAAGCGGGCCAGACGGTGACCGTTACCTTCGGTGGCCAGACTTACCTTGGCACCGTCGATGGCAGTGGTAACTGGAGTGTAATTATTCCTGCAGCCGCGCTGGGTAACCTGCCGGCGGGATCTAATGCCATCAGCGTCACCGTCAACAATGCCGATGGCGTGAGCACTACCGAAATCCGCGATATCGCAGTTGAGACGCCAGTAACGGAACCGGGCGTGCCGTCTCTGACACTGAATGATTTCGCCGGCGACAACCTTCTGAGCAACGACGAAAAAGCGGTCGATCAGCTTGTCAGCGGTAGCACCAGTAATATCGAAACCGGGCAGATCGTGACGGTCACCCTGGGCGGTCAGACCTACAGTGCCAGCGTGCAGGGGGATGGCAGCTGGAGCGTCGCCGTGCCGTCAGCCGCGCTGAATGCGCTGGCAGCAGGCACCACCACACTGACCGTCTCGGTCAGTAATGCAGCGGGCGACACAGTCACTTCAACGCAGCCAGTCACTGTCGAAGCCCCGGTAACGCAGCCGGGTGAAGCCACCGTAACCATCGACGCCTTTGCCGGGGATGACATCCTCAGCAACAGCGAGAAAGCCAGCGATCAGCTGCTGAGCGGCACCACCACTAATATCGGTGAAGGCCAGCAGGTCACTGTCACTCTGAACGGAGAGACTTTTACCGCCACGGTCGGCGCGGATGGCAGCTGGAGCGTGTCGATTCCTGCCAGTTCACTGGCAGCGCTGACAGCCGGTAGCGCAGCCCTGAATGTGACGGTGACAGATCAGTCTGGTACTCAGATCACTGAAACCCGCGACTTCCTGGTGGAGTCCTCGGGCACTTCACCGAATGCCCCGACGCTAACCCTCAATGCCTTTGCTGACGACAACATCCTGAGCAACGATGAGAAGCTGGAAGCGCAGGCGGTCTCCGGCAGCACCACCAACGTCGAGGCGGGCCAGATTGTCACGGTGACGCTGGGCGGCCAGAACTACAGCGGAACGGTTGGCGCCGACGGCAGCTGGAACATTGCCATTCCGGCCGATGCACTCGGTGCACTGGCAGCAGGTTCTGCCTCGCTGGTGGTCACGGTCAGCAACGCGGCAGGTACTACCGTCAGCGACACCTTGCCGATCACGGTTGAGCCGCCGGTTACCGGGCCGGGCCAGCCCACTATCACGCTCGATCAGTTCGCCGTAGATGACGTGCTGAGCAACGATGAGAAAACCAGCGATCAGCTGCTGAGCGGCAGCTCAACCAATGTCGAGGCGGGTCAGGTCGTGACCGTTACGCTGGGCGACCAGACCTACAGCGCCACGGTCGGCGCGGATGGCAGCTGGAGCCTGAGCGTCCCGGCCAGCGCGCTGGCGGCACTGACGGCGGGCAACGCGACTATCGCGGCGACAGTCACCAATCAGGCGGGCGTAACAGTCAGCGAAGATCGGGTGATTGCGGTGGAAGCGCCAGCGGAACCGGGTACGCCGACGGTGACGATCGCCCTGTTTGCCGGTGACGATCTGCTGGATAACAGCGAAAAAGCGCTGGACCAGACGCTGTCCGGCAGCACCAGCAACGTGGAGGCGGGCCAGACGGTCACCATTACCCTGGGCGGCCAAAATTACACTGCGCTGGTCAACGCGGATGGCAACTGGAATACGCAGATCCCCTCTGCGGCGCTCAGCGCACTGGCGGCGGGCAGCGGCACCATCGCGGTCAGCGTCACAACGGCGGCAGGCGCCTCAGCCACCGACACCCGCGATATTAACGTCGCCCCGGCGGCAGGCGAACCTGGCGTGGTTTCCATTAGTGAACCTGTCAGCCTTGATGGTTTCCTGAACCAGCAGGAGCTGAGCAGCGATCTTATCATCAGCGGCTCTGCAGTGGGCGTTAACCCGGGCCAGGCAGTGCAGCTTAACTTTAACGGCAATAATTACAGCGCGGTAGTGAACAGCAATGGCTTCTGGAGCGTCACTGTTCCGGCAGGCGATCTCACCACTATCACCGACGGCGTAAAACTGATTTCGGTCACCACCACCGACGCCACCGGCGCACTGCTGACCGACTCCGCTCAACTGAATGTAGTCGCAGCCACGCTGCCGCAAATCACGCTGGAGGAGAGCGCAATCACCGATGGCCTTCTCAACCGGGTGGAAGCGGGCAGCGATCTGCTGATCGGCGGCAGCACCGGCAAAGCCGTGCCGGGCCAGCAGGTTGAACTGGAACTTAACGGTAAAACCTACAGCACCACGGTCAATGCAGACGGCAGCTGGAGCCTGGCGCTGCCGGCCGCCGATCTCGCCTTACTGCCACAGGGCGCCAACAGCCTGATCATTACCGCGATTGATGAAGCAGGCAACCGCGTGGATGAGACGCTCAACTTCAGCGTCGACACGCTGCCACCGAATCTGATTGTGGCAGAGGTCGCAGGCGGCGATGGCATTCTCAACAGCAGCGAAGTGGCTGCCGGTCTGCCGGTCAGCGGTTCAGGTGCGTTGCCGGGCGAAGTGGTGTCTGTCTCGCTGAATAACGTGAGTTACAGCGCCACCGTAGATGGGCAGGGCAACTGGACGGTGGATCTGCCGCCAGCGGCGCTGCAGGCCCTGTCAGATGGCAGCAGCTATACGCTGGTGGTTACGCTGACAGATGCCAGCGGTAACACCACCACCCAGACGCAGCCGCTGGCGGTCAGCACGCAGTCTCCGGTTGCGACCGTTACCGCACCGGGCGGTGATGGCGTCCTGACCAACAACGAACTCACTACGCCGCTGCAAATCAGCGGAACCGGCACCCCGGGCGACAGCGTGACGGTGGAGTTAAACGGTAAGTCCTACACCGCCATTGTTGACGAAAACAGTAACTGGAGTGCATCCGTCCCGGTGGCCGATCTCGGCACGCTGACCAATCAGACCTATCCGGTGACCGTCACCGTGACCGATCCGGCCGGTAACATCAGCACTCAGAATACGGAACTGCGGGTGGCTACCGCGGTGCCCGCTCTGACGCTCAACGATCTCAGCGATGATGGCGTGATCAACGTCAGCGACGCGCAGCAGCCGCTAATCGTCAGCGGAACCGGCGACGAAGGCGACATCATCCGCGTCACGCTGAATAACGTGGCCTACAGCGCCGTGGTGGCGCAGGGTGGCAGCTGGAGTGTCACCGTTCCGGCATCCGACCTGGCAAATGTGCCCAACGGTACCCAACCGGTATCGGTAGTGGCGACAGACGCCGATGGTAATACCACGCCAGCCAGCAGTTCACTGATTTTCGCCACCACACCGCCGTTGCTGGAAGTCTCCACGCCGGGCAGTGATGGTTATATCAATATCGCTGAACACACTCAGGATCTCACACTCGACGGACGCGGGGGGGCCCAGGGCGACACCGTCACGGTGAGTTTCAATGGCGAGACCTACACCGCCACCGTGGATACCGATGGCGCGTGGAGTGTTACGGTGCCCGCCGCGATTATCAGCCAGCTGGGTGACGCAACCTATCCGGTGGATGTGGTACTCAGCGATGCTTATGGCAACAGCAGCACCGTACCGACCAGCGTCACTGTGCTGGCGGCAACGTCGCCGGCGCTGACCATTAATCCCGTGACCGGCGATAATCAGGTCGACAGCGCTGAACAGCTCACCGACATTCTGGTCACTGGTAACGTCACCGGCGTACCGGCAGGTCAGCCGGTATTGCTGACCATCAATGGCCAGTCTTACGATGGCGTAGTACAGGCGAACGGTAGCTGGAGTGTGTCGCTGCCAGCCGGATCGCTGGGCGGTGCAGGCGATAAAACCTTCACCGTGGCGATTACCGATGTGGCCGGTAACCCGGCGCTGCCTGCTGAAGGGCAGTTCAGCGTGGTTACTTCGCCCGTACCGTCGCTGTCGATTGCCCCAATCAGTGATGACAATGCGCTGAATGCCCTGGAGGCGCAGAGCGATCTTATCCTCAGCGGCGGTTCAGCGAACCTGCCGGCTAACAGCCCGATCAGCGTAACGCTGGTGACTGGCGGCACCGTCTACACCACCACAACCGATGAAACCGGCGCGTGGACCCTGACCGTGCCGGCTGCCGATCTGGCGACGCTGCCGCAGGGCACGACCACCGTTACCGTCTCTTCGGGTGATGTGCAGAACAGCCTGCCGCTGCTGGTGGCGACCGCGCCGCTGGCAGACCCGCAAATCAACACGCCATTCACTGACGGCATACTCAATACCGATGAAGCCAGCGCGGCGCAGACGCTGACCGGCACAGTGCTGCCAGGCCAGGCCGTCAGCGTGACCCTGGGCGGTACCAGCTATCCGGCCACTGTAGACGCGAATGGTGAATGGAGCGTGACGATACCCGCAGACAGACTGCAGGCACTTGCGCAGGGCAGCAATCCGATTACCGTGACGGTGAGTGATGAAGCAGGTAACAGCACCAGCATCAGCGAGCCGCTGATTGTTGATACCGGCGTACCGGCGCTGACCGTTAACCCGATTGCTACCGATGGCACGATTAATGAGGCTGAAACCGCCACCGATCTGATCCTCAGCGGCACCGTTACGCCAGGCAGCAGCGTCAGCCTTGCGCTGAATGGCCAGACCTATGACGCAGTGGTTGCCGCCGATGGCAGCTGGACCGCCACCGTGCCTGCTGCGAATCTGCAACAGTTGCCAGATGGCCGTTACGATCTCAACGTGACCGTCACCACCGTGAGTGGCAACGTGGCTACCACGCCATTCCCGGTTACCGTGGATACCACGGCACCAGACTTCAGTATCGCTGCGCCCGCGGGTGATGGCGTGCTGAACATCGCTGAGCAGGCGGCAGGGTTCAGTTTCAGCGGCGCAGGCAGTGAAGGCGACCGCGTCAGCGTGACGCTGAATGGCGTGACCTACACCGGCACCGTTGATGGTGACGGAAACTGGGCGCTGGCTGTTCCGCCAGCGGCACTTGCCGGTCTGACCAATGGCAGCAGCTATCCGGTGGTGGTCACCGTCACCGACGCGGCCGGTAACAGCAGCAGCCAGAACAGTGCCCTGACGGTTGCGACTACGCCGCCTCCGCTGGTCGTCGCGCCGGTCAGCGGTGATAACGCGCTGAACGTCGGGGAACTGGCAGAGCCGCTGGTGGTGAGTGGCAGTGGTCAGAATGGCGACGTGGTCACGGTCCAGCTCAATGACCAGCTCTACAGCACCACCGTTGGCGTTAACGGGCAGTGGACGCTGCAGATCGCCCCTGAAGCACTGGCGGCACTGCCTCCTGGCAGTAATCTGGTGACGGTGACGGAAACCAGTGCTAACGGGAATCAGAGCAGCCAGGTGGTTGATCTGAATGTGGCAACCGCGCCGGACATGCAGCCTGTACTGACCATCGACAGCAGCACCTTCGCCGGTGACGGCATCGTTACGGCAGCGGAGCAGCTGCAGCCGATAACGGTGCGCGGCAGCAGCACGAATGTCGAACCGGGCCAGCAGGTGATCATCTCCCTGAATGGGATCGAATACAGCGGTGTGGTCGAGGCCAGCGGCAACTGGAGCATTATTCTGCCTGCGGGCGCCCTGGCTGAACTGGGAGAAGGCAACCAGACGCTGAACGTCAGCGTCATCAACGCCGTGGGTAACACCGCCAGCAGCACGCTTGATTTCAGTGTGGACAACACCCTGCCGTCGATCGCGCTGGCACCCGTCAGTGACGACAACTACCTCAATGCGCAGGAATTGGGTGGCGCCGTCGTGGTCAGCGGCAGCACCAGCGGTCTGCCTGATGGCAGCATTGTCACCGTGCTGGCCAACGGCACCACGGTCAGCACCACCGTGACGGCAGATGGAAGCTGGAGCCTGACCTTACCGGCAGGCACCTTTACCGGAACGGCAGATGGCCCGCAGACCATCACCGCCACCGCCAGCGACGCTAACGGACAGCCGCTGGCGACCAGCGACGCTACCCTGACGGTGATCGCCAGCGCATTGCCGGTGGCGACCCCGGGCGTGGCCTTTGATGATGGCATTCTGAACGGAGAGGAAGCCGCCGCCGGTGGCACGATCACCGGTAACACGGGCGTGACCGGCGACGGCCAGACCGTCGTCGTGACGCTGGGCGGCAACAACTACAGCGGCACGGTCGATGCTGCAGGCAACTGGCAGGTCGCCGTTCCGGCCAATGTCTTGTCTGCGCTGCCACAGGGCAATAGTGGCTACACCGTGGTCGTCAGTGATGTAGCGGGCAACAGCAGCCAGGCTGATGGCAACCTGGTGGTGGATACACTGCCTCCGGTGCTGAACTTCATTACGCCATCCGATGGCATCATTAACGCCGCTGAAAGTCAGCAGCCGCTGACGCTGACCGGCAGCAGCGAAGCTAACGCCCTGATTGTGGCCAGCTTTAACGGCACCACCCTGAGCACCACCGCTGACGTCAACGGCGTCTGGTCGCTGGATCTGCCCGCCACGGTTTACACCGGGCTGGGCAACGGCAGCTATCCGCTGACCGTGACTGCCAGCGATGCGGCAGGAAATGCCACCACCACCAGCCGTGACCTGGCGCTGAAAGTGGAGCCAGGCACACTGCCAACCCTGACGCTGGATGCCTTTGCCGGTAACAACGTGGTCGATGGCGCGGAGCGCCTCACCGATCAACGTCTCTCCGGCACCACCACCAACGTCGAAGCGGGTCAGCTGGTTACCGTCACCGTTGACGGCACAGTCTACAGCGCCGCCGTACAGGCGAGCGGGGCATGGAGCCTGATCGTGCCAGCCGGTGCGCTGGCCGCGATTAATGATGGCAGCGCCAGTTTTACCGTGGCGGTCAGCGATGTGGCGGGTAACACCTCCACCAGCAATCTCACCTTTGACGTCAACAGCGATGCCTCTGGCCTGGCGATGGATGCCATCAGCGAAGATAACTACCTGAATGCGCAGGAGCTGGGTCAGGCCCTGGTCGTCACCGGTACGTCGGTGAACGTGACAGAGGGCAGCACGGTCACGTTGCTGTTTAACAACATCAGCTACACCGCGCAGGTCTCGGCCAGCGGCCGCTGGACAGTGATCGTTCCGGCTGAGGCACTGACGGCGCTCGCCGATGGGCCTTACACTCTGACGGTCACCGCAACGGACAGCGGCGGGGCGACCCTGAGCAGCGAGGCAGCGCTCAGCGTGCTGGCGACGCTGCCAGCACCGCAGATCGTCTCGGCCTTTGGCGATGGCCTGCTCAACAGCAGCGAGATCGCCACAGCACAAACCCTGAGCGGCACCACCGGCATAACCGGTGACGGCCAGACGGTGAGCGTGCTGCTGAATGGCGCAACCTACAACGGCACCGTCGATGGCAATGGCAACTGGCAGATCAGCGTGCCGGCTTCCGCGCTGGCCGGCCTGCCGGAAGATCTCCTGAACTATACCGTCACAGTCCAGGATGCAGCGGGTAACACCGGCAGCAGCCAGGGCAGCGTGACGGTGGATCTGACGCCACCGACCCTGACACTGAATACGGTTGCGGGCGATAACAGTATCAATATTGCCGAAAGCACCGCGCCGATTGTTCTCAGCGGCAACAGCAATGCCGAAGCCGGACAGCAGGTCACCATTACCCTGAACAACCAGACCTGGACCACCACGGTTGACCAGAACGGCGAGTGGAATCTGACGCTGCCTGCGGGTTCGCTGGCCGGCATTCCGGCCGGGGCGTACATTCTGACCGTGACGGTCAGCGATGCGGCGGGTAACCCGGTAACCGAAACCCGTGAAATCACCGTGGCGACGGCGTCGCTGGCCGTCAGCATAGACACCCCGTTTGGCGATGGTTATCTGAACCTGGCGGAACAGGGGGTCGGTCAGACGCTGACCGGCAGCACCGGTGTAGCGGGCAACGGCCAGACCGTCAGCGTGACGCTGGGCGGGAATGATTATTCCGCTACGGTGGATGCGCAGGGTAACTGGACGCTGACCTTAACAGCAGATCAGGTGCAGACGCTGGGCGAGGGGGTTACTACGCTGGTGGTCAATGCCAGCGATGCCGCCGGTAACAGTGGTTCGCTGACCAGCGCCGTTACGGTCGATCTCACGCCGCCAGTGCTGACCGTCAATGCCATCGGCGGCGACAACATCATCAATTCGGTAGAGGTGCTGGAAGCGGTCGCTATCAGCGGCAGTGCGTCGGTAGCGGATGCCGGACAGACGGTCACCGTCAGCTTCCAGAACGTCGATTACACCACTCAGGTGCTCTCTGACGGCACCTGGGAGGTGACACTGCCAGCCAGCGTCGTGCAGGGGCTGGCAGACGGCAGCTACACCGTTGCTGTCTCAATGACCGATGCCGCGGGCAACCCGGCCACGGTCACCCAGACCCTGACGCGTGATGCTGACACTCTGAACCTGCCAACCCTGACCATCGGGACCATCAGTGATGATAACTTCCTTAACCAGGCTGAGTCGCTACAGGATCTGAACATCGGCGGCACCAGTAACAACCTGGTGGAAGGCCAGCTGGTGACGGTGACGCTGAATAACATTCAGTACAGCGGCACGGTGGCAGCCGATGGCAGCTGGACGGTGACCGTTCCGGCCGCCGATCTGGGTAATCTGCCGGATGGCGATCAGCTGCTGGTCGTGGTCTCAGCGGATACGTCTGGCAATCCGGCCAGCGCCAGCACCAGCCTGGTCGTGCTGGCCAGCGAGCAGGTTCAGCCGACGCTGACCATGAACGTGGTAGCCGGTGATGATGTGATTAACGCCACCGAGGCCACAGCGGATGTCGCGGTCAGCGGCAGCAGCACCCTGCTGGCAGCGGGTACGCTGGTGACGGTGTCGTTTAACGGCACTGACTACAGCACCACGCTCGACGCTGACGGCAACTGGACGGTGAATGTGCCGTCTGCTGCCTTTACCAGCGTGGCTCCGGGCAGCACGCAAATCTTTACCGTGACCGCCACTGATGTCGCAGGCAATCCGGCGACCGCCACTCAGGAGGTCAGTTTCATTACCACACCGCCTGCGCTGACGAATATCACGGTCGATGCGGGAGATACCCTTAACCTGGCGGAGTCGCTGCAGGATCTAACCATCAGCGGCAGCACCACGGGCGCATTGCCGGTGACGGTGACGCTGAATAACGTCAGCTATACCACCACGGCAGATGCCGACGGTAACTGGTCACTTACTATTCCGACCGCCGACCTGCAGCAGCTGGCGGACGGCCCCAATGCGATTACCGTTTCGGTCACCGACGCGGCGGGCAATATCACCACGGATAGCACCACGACACTGGACGTAGCGTTTAATACCCTGCCAGCGCTGACGCTGAATACGCCGTTTGGCGATGCGCTGATCAGTGCGGCAGATGCGGAAGGGGCGTTAACGCTGAGTGGTGACAGTACCAATCTGCCGGAAGGCAGCGTGGTGAACATCTCTGTAGGCGGGCAGAACTTCAGCACCACCACGGATGTCAGCGGTAACTGGACGCTGAACCTGGCACCGGGCGCGCTGACGGGCCTGGCCGATGGATTGACACAGGTGGTGGTCAGCGCCGCGGATGGTGCCGGTAATCCGGCGCAGGTTACCGCAGGCGTTGAGATCCTGCAGAGTGATCCTGTTTCAGCCGCCTTCGACACGACACTGTTCGGCGATAACATCATTAATATCAGCGAAGCAGGCTCCGTTCAGCTGGTCACCGGCACCTCCACCGTCGTGCCGGGCCAGACCCTGAGCGTCACGGTAGGCGATGACAATATCCCGCTGTCGGTGACGGTCGATGCCAATGGCAACTGGACTGCCAGCCTGCCCCCAGAGTTCATTGCCAGCCTGGGAACCGGTGAACATACCCTGACCCTCACCACCACGGATCGGGCCGGTAACAGCATTGAAACGACCAAAACGTTCGTCGCTGCGATTACGCCGATTGCTGACCCAACGCTGGATACGCCATTTATTGATGGCCGTATCAATGCTGAAGAGGCCGCCTCAGGCGGATCCCTGACCGGTGCGGTGAATATTAATAACGCCGCGTCGGTCACGGTGACCGTTAATGGCACGGTCTATTCCGCTACGCTCAGTGCGGATGGTTCGCGCTGGTCGCTGGATCTGCCACCTTCTGTATTGCAGTCATTGCCGGATGGCAACTGGCCGGTGAGCGTGACGGTTACCGATGCGAACGGCAACGTCGGCAGCACCAGCGGCACGATACTGGTCGCCGTTAACGCGCTGCCGGATGTCACCCTGAACCTGCCGTTTGGCGACGGTGCGCTGAACGCAGCAGAGGCGGCCGGTGAACAGATCCTCAGTGGCACAACCGGCATTACTGGTGCCGGACAGACGGTAACGGTGCTGATCTCCGGCTTTAACAACGGTCAGCCGCTGGCAGCCACGGTGCAGACCGATGGCAGCTGGTCTCTGGCCCTGTCGCCGGCGCAGTTAGCCACTTTCACCAGCGGCACCCACACCATTACCGTGACGGCGACCGATATCGCGGGTAACAGCGACGCGACGGCGCAGAACGTGGTGACAGAGGTGGCGCTGCCTGTGCCGACCTTCAACCCAGGCGCATTTGGCGGCGACAACCTGCTGAACATCAGTGAAGCCGCGGCAGGGGTGACCCTGACCGGCACCACCGGCAGTGTCGGGGCGAACCAGGCGGTCAGCATTACCGTGGATGTCAACGGCAGCCTCTATTCTGGCACCGTGGCGAGCAATGGTAACTGGACTGTTAACATTCCTGCCAACGCCCTGAGTTCACTGGGTGACGGTGCGCAATCACTGACGGTTAACGTCGTGGATGCGGCGGGCAACAGCGCGTCGGCGCAGCTGCCGTTCACCGCGGATCTCAGCGCGCCGCAGCCTGCGGTCAATCCGGAATTCCTTGGCAGTTATGTGAATGGCGGCGATGTGGCCGCGGGAGTGACGCTGAGCGGAACCACCGGTGAGGCGGGCGCGAATCAGACTGTGCAGCTTACGCTTGGCGGCACAACCTATTCTGCAACCGTCGATGCCAATGGTAACTGGACGGTGCCACTGACAACGGCGGAGCTTTCACTGCTGCCGGATGCCACCTATCCGGTTACCGTGACAGCAACCGATGCGGCGGGCAACAGCACCACCATTAACAGCTCGCTGGTGCTCGACACCACACCACCGGTGCTTAATGTTGCCGCCTTTACCGGTGACAATGCGCTGAACTACGCCGAGAGCATTCAGCCGCAGAGTCTCAGCGGCACCGCAGCGGGAGCCGAGCCGGGATCAGTGGTTTCGATCTCGCTGAATGACACACTGCTTGGCACCGCGATAGTGACAGCCAACGGCAACTGGAGTGTAACGCTGACGCCAGAACAGATGGCCACCTTTGGTCCATCGACGACCCTGGCGCTGGCAGTGACCGATCTGGCAGGCAATACCGCCAACGGCACGGTTGCGCTGACGGTAGATCTTACCCCACCGCCAGGGCCGCTGGTTACGCTGGGCACAGTCTCGGGCGACAACATCATCAGCACCCAGGATGTGGCGGGTGGTGTGGTAGTGAGTGGCACCTCCGCTAACCTCGGTGCGGGTGGGGTAGTGACGGTGTCGATTGGTGATCAGGAGTACGCAACTACGCTGGATGGGTCGGGCAACTGGTCAACGGCGGCATTGCCGGTCAGCGCCTTTGGCAATGCGGACGGCAGCGTCGCCATCACTGTGAATGCTACCGATGGCACTACCCCTGTGACCACCAGCGGTAACGTGCTGATCGACCTTACGCCACCGGCACTGACTCTCAATCCGTTTACCGGTGACAACCAGGTCAATGGCAATGAAAGTGCCACCAGCCAGGCCATCAGTGGCACCGCCGATCTCAGCGAAGTGGGTCGCACGGTGGTGGTGACCTTCAATAATCAGACCTACAACGCCGTGGTGCAGAGCAACGGCACCTGGTCCACAACGGTTCCTGCCAGCGCGATGCAGGCTCTTCCCGATGGCAGCTCGCCGGTGATCACCGCGCAGCTGGCGGATGCGGCCGGTAACGTGACGACGACCACCCAGACGGTGACGGTCGATACCGCCGCGCCGCTGGTCCAGGTCGACGCGTTCCTCGGCGACAACGTGATCAACGCCGCTGACCTGGTGCTAAGCCAGGTGCTGACCGGCAGCGCGCAGGGAGCAGAAGGCCAGACCATCGGTCTCTATCTGGGCGATGCCGCGCCGATCGCCACCGCGACGGTGGGTGCTGACGGACGCTGGAGCATCGATCTCGCGCCGGATGTCCTGTCGAGTCTCACTGACGGTGCGCTGGTGTTTGGCGTGCGGGTCAATGACGGTGCCGGCAACCAGACCGACGCCACGCTGACGGTCAACAAAGTGGTCAACAGTGCCCTGACGCTGGTGGTCGATTCGGTGTTCGGCGACGGCACGCTCAGCGCGCTGGATACTACGGTGGCGCAGACTATCTCCGGGGTTGCGACCTCGGCGGGTGTGGGTGCCACGGTATCGGTGGTACTGGGCGGCACAACGCTCTCTGCGTCAGTGGGCCAGGATGGTAAATGGGCCATCGTGGTGCCGCCTTCGGTGCTGGGCCTGTTAAGTGATGGCAATCTTGCGCTTGACGTCACCCTGACCGATGCCGCGGGCAACACCCGTACCGTCGGTGAAACCGTCACCGCGATTGTCGATGCGGTGCCGGTGGTTGGCGCGCTCACCGGGCTGTTTGGCGGTGATAACCTGCTGAACATTGCGGAAGCCGCTGCCGGACAGCTGGTCAGTGGCGTGATAGAAAATGCGGCGGTGGGTTCCCAGGTAACGGTCACCTTTGGCAGCAAAAGTTACAGCACGACGGTGCAGGCGGGTGGAGTGTGGAGCGTTAACCTGCCGGGCAGCGATCTGACCTCTCTGCTGGATGGTAACCTGACGCTCGGTGTCAGCGTCAGAGACGTGGCGGGCAATGTCGCCTCCAGCAGCGCATCCATCGGCATCTTTACTCAGACGCCATCAATCTCGCTGACCTCACTGTTTGGTGATGGGGTGCTAAACCTGGCTGATATCGCCACCGGACAGGTGATCAGCGGGGTGGTGAACAACGTCGCGCAGGGCAGTGTGGTGACGCTCTCGGTTGGCAATAGCCAGGTGACCGCCACCGTGGGTGCGGGCGGGGCGTTCAGCGCCACGGTGACGCCAGATATTCTGGGCACGCTGGCGCAGGGCAACCTGACGGTGGGCGCATCGGTAACGGATGCGGCGGGCAATACCGCCAGCACCAGCGCCGGTATCCGGGTCGATACGCTGCTGCCGACCATCACCGTGAATCCGCTGTTTGGCGACGGTCTGCTGAACGTGGCGGATTCGCTGGTCACCCAGGTGATCGGTGGGGTGATTGGCGGCGCGGAAGCGGGATCGCGCGTGGTGGTGTCGGTAGGTTCACAGCAGTTGGTGACGGCGACCGATGCCAATGGCAACTTTAACGTCTCGCTGACGCCAGCGCTGTTGCAGGGGATTGCAGATGGCAATCTGACCGTGGGCATCAGCGTCACCGACAGCGCGGGTAACACCAACAGCACCACGGCCGGGGCACTGGTCGGTATTCACAACCTGCCGAAAGTCACCCTCAGTCCGCTGTTTGGCGACGGCGTGCTGAACCTGGCGGAGTCGCTGGTGACTCAGACCATCAGCGGCACGGTCTCCGGGCTGGCTGCGGGTAGCAGCGTCAGGCTGACGATTGGCAACACTATCGTCGACGCGCAGGTCAACGCGGATGGCAGTTTCTCAACCGCCGTCTCGCCAGCGATTCTGTCAACGCTGCTGAACGGGAACTTCACCGTCAGCGCGGCCGTCACCGATCCGGTCGGAAACGTCAGCAGCACCAGCGCGGGCGTGTCACTGGGACTGTTCCAGCCGACCCTGTCGGTGAATACGGTGTTTGGCGATGGCGTGCTGAGCGCTGCGGATCTGGCCTCTAACCAGACCCTGAGCGGGACGTCCAGCCTCTCTGCCGGTTCAACCGTCAGCGCCACGCTGAATGGCCTGACCTACACCACCAAAGTGGTCAGCGGCGGCAACTGGAGTATTACCGTCCCGAAAGCGGATCTGGTTGCTATCACTGACGGCAGTAAAACCGTCACGGTCACCGGCACCGATGCTTACGGTAACGTGGCAAACAGCAGCGGAACGCTGAGCGTCATCAGTCAGTCGACGCCGGTGGTCGCCATTACCTCGCTGTTTGGTGACAGTGCGCTGAGCGCGGTGGATGTGAAAACGGCGCAGACCATCAGCGGCACCGCCAGCAACGCCGAGGGATCGGTTGTGCGCGTCACGCTGGGTGGTCAGACTTACAGCACGACGGTGAGCAGCAACGGCAACTGGAGTCTCTCTGTTCCGGCGGCTAACCTTGCTGCCATTACTGACGGTCTGCAGACCGTCACCGCCAGCGTGACCAACGGTGCGGGCAGCATTGGCAACACCTCGGCGTCGCTGGGTGTGGTCAGTCACACTACGCCAACGGTCAGCGTCAACAGCTTCTTTGGCGGCGATGGCTACCTCAATATTGCGGAAGCCAACAGTACTGAAACCATCAGAGGAACCAGCACCAACGCGGCGGGCGGCACGGTGACGGTGAACGTGGCGGGCAATATCCTCACCACTACTATTGGTGCGAATGGCGCATGGAGCATCAGCGTGCCGTCAGCGACGCTGAAAGGGATCGCCGATGGCAGCCATCCTCTCACCGTCACGGTGGCGGATATTGGCGGCAACACCGCAACCAGCACCAGCAGCTTTACCGCGCTGTCGCACAATCAGCCGCTGGTCGGGGTCGATCCGGTGCTGAGCATCGTCGGTTCCTTACTGGCGGGTCTGGTGGTACAGGGTGGATCGCTGAATGCCGCGCAGGGCTCGAAAGTGAGCGTTACGCTGCTGCTCTCCAACGGCAACAACGGCCCGACGTTGAACACCACGACCGATGCGCTGGGGCGTTACGCGGTTAACTTCTCACCTTCACTGCTGTCGGTGGGTGGCCTGCTGCTGTCGCTGGGAACGCTGGCGAAAGTCACGATTACCGACGCGGCCGGTAACAGCTACTCGACCACCAATACCCTGTTACTGGGTGCCGTGCTACCGGTGACGCTGGCGGCAAACGAATCGGTTGCGCTGTTCTCGGTGGCGGATGACAGCGCTACTGTCGCCAGCGCGGAGACGCAGCATAACAGCAGCACCAGCAGCGACGAGAGCAGCGCCCATGTGGCGGTGGCTTCCACGCTGATCACCGAAGCGGATACCGTGACACCCGTCGGCAGCAGTGAAAACGCGGCGGCAAATGACGCCGCGGTGGCAGCGGCACCGGCAGAGGAGGCGGGGTACACCATCGGCGGCGTCGTGATTACGCTGGCCGATGGCAGCACCATTGAGGGGGCGACAGTGACCGGCAGCAGCGGGGCGGATATCGTGACGGTCAGTGACCTTAACTTTACCCATATTGATGGCGGCGCAGGCACCGATACCCTGGTGCTGAATGGTGAGCATCTCAGTCTGGATCTCACCGCGCTGGGCCTGAAGGTCGAACACATTGAGGTGCTCGATTTGGGTAAAACCGGAACCAACTCCGTGAAGCTCGATCTCAATGAAGCACTCAATATCACGGATAAGCAGAGTGACGATTTGCTGATCAAAGGCGCAGATGGCAGCCAGGTGACACTGGCTAACAGCAACGGCGGAATCTGGGAAGTGACGGGCGAGCGTACCGTTGAGGGCAGAGTCTTTGAGATCTACCACAACTCGGCGCTGACCAGTGATAACACCCTGGGCGATGTGCTGGTGCAGCAGAACCTGCAGGTTCATGTTGTGTAGTGACTGAAAGGTCTGTTCAGAAGATGAATAGAGCGGGTGCGAAAGCACCCGCTTTTTTTGTTTTAGTCACGTGATAATTGCATTTTCCAGATTATCGCCACTATTCATTAGCAGGATGAAAGATTAGGGTAGGCGCAACAAACGGCGTCACGCCGTAAAATCAGCATTCTGACTCTATTTGGCGCTTTTATTAGCGTCCTGTTTATCAATCCTTGTTACCTGCGGGTAACCGGTTCCAACCAGCGGAAACGGGCAGCTTCAGCTGTCCCACTACCATGTCGTCAGACTAAACGATCGGTTTATCCGATAGTTTTTGTCTGCGTTTCTGTTCTGAACTGAGGTTACCTATGTCATCACGCGATACGCTTCGTACTACCCGGCTTGAATCCATTTTTCAGACGGCGGTGAGCGATTTTGCCGTCGCCGATAGCGCTGTGCCCGCCATTGCGCCAGCCGCCACGCAAAGTCTGAGCCTTCCTTTCGCCACGCCGGGCCAGAGCCTGCCGATCACTACGCTCTCCACCGAGTCACTGCATAGCAGCCCGCTCAACGACAGCACACTGGTTGTCAGCGCGGTGAAAAGTTCGCCGCCCGCTATGCTGCGACCCTATGAACCGATCGCCAGTGATGGCGTGATCGCTGGCTGGGAAGCGCAAAAGCCGGTGCATCTGCGCGGTCGTGCTGAAGGTGAAGCGGGCTCCACCGTCACGCTGACCTTCAACGATCAAAGCTGGCACAGCACCGTCAATAAGTGGGGCTACTGGAACGCCTCCATGCCGGCTGATACGCTGAAAGGCGTAGCGGATGGCAATCACACGCTGACGCTGACCATTACCGATAAAGCAGGGCAAAGCACGGCAACCACCGTAGATTTTGGTCTCTATACCGACCGCACGATCAAACCTACCCTGACCGTGGACACGGTCAGTGGTGACAACGCGGTGAGTATTGCTGAGAGCATTTATGGCGTCGAGATTAGCGGCAGCGCAACGCATTTGCCGGTGGGGTCGGTGCTGAAACTGACGCTGGGTACGCAAACCACCACCGCCAGCATGGGAAATGACGGTAAGTGGTATGGCACATTTCATGAAAGCGATATGCAGGCGCTGAAAGACGGGGTCTACAGCCTGAAAGTCACGGCGACTGATCCCAATGGAAAAACCGCCACCGAATATCACGATCTGACGCTAATCACCCATCTGAGTAGCCTGCCAAAAATTACCTTTGATAAGGTCACTGCGGACGATGTGATAAACCTGGCAGAAAGCCAGCAGGATCTGCTACTGAGCGGCACGCTCTCCACCGTCATGCCGGGCCATCGCCTGGTGATCACGGGTGCCAACCAGAAAGATTATGCCGCCACCATAGGCGATGATGGACACTGGCAGGTGGTGATCCCGGCAGCGGATGTGCACGCCTTTATCAACGTTGGGGAAATCCGCGCCTGGTCGATCGACGGGGCCAAAAACTACATCGACGTCACGCATGAGCTGAATATCCACACCGGTTTTATTCCGATCTACACCGAAATGGATATCGGCGGTGACATGACGCTTAACTATCAGGAGGCGCAGCACGATCTGAGCTTCTACGTTGAAGGCGCCAACACCCTGGAGATCAACGGTAAAACCTACCAGCCCGATGCCAAAGGTATGGTAACACTGACCTCCAGCGAGCTGCTGGCGCTGCCGGATGGCCCGGTCGCCGCCACCTTTCACCGCTGGGATGAATATGGCAACAGCGACACCCAGACCAGCGATAAACTGTTTACCGTAGCCGTGCACCAGCGGCCGACGCTGACCCTGGACACGGCTTTTGGTGATAACAAAATTGATGCTGCCGATGTCAACAGCTGGCATCTGATTCAGGGCAGCTCCAGTCATCTGCAACCGGGCAGCCTGGTGGAATTAACGCTGGGCGATCAGCACTACAGCGCCAGTGTAAAAGCCGATGGCGGCTGGGCGCTGACCATTCTGGCCGGGCAGCTGGCACCGCTGGACGATGGTGAGTACCAGATGACAGTCAGCGGTAAAGACAGCGCCGGTAATCTGGCCAGTGCCAGCCAGACGGTGCAGGTGGCATCACATACCGAAAGTGCCAACCCGCTGGAGGGTCAGACGGTGGACCAGTTGCTGGAGACGGTCAGCCTGACCCAGCAGGCGGAGACGGCGCACGTGGCGCAGGCATCTTCTGCCGCCGCCGCACCGCAGGAAAGTCAACTGTTCTCCGATATTCCTTATACGCTCGCCGACCACCTGCTGCAGCATCCTGCGGCACACCCCCTGGTCTGACGCTGACACATTAGTAAACGCACTGCCTTCCGGACAGGTCTGTTAAGCCTGTCTGGATTGGCGCGAGCTCGCTCAGTGGTTGCTTTTCGTTCGTTCAGCAGAAATATTAACGATTTCATCTGTTTTTAGCAGGAATAAGCGCGGGATCTGATCTAATAATGTTAAAGGTCGTTTAGCGTCTCGCTTGCGAACCATAAATAAAATAACGCAGTAAATCTGTCAGACGCTGAGTAGCACCCCTTTTTGCTCGCTTTGTTCACCAGGAAAAACACCATGATGATAAGACCCCCTGTTGGTATGGATAATGAACAAAGCGCGATTAACTTTTTTGTTGTGCGCCCTGAGTGGCGTTGCAGTGCACGCGGCCTTTGCCGCACCGTTACCTAAAGCCGAATTTAACTGGCGCGCCGCGCCCACCGAAGAGCAGATTGCCAGCTTAACGCTGCGCGACGCCATTCTTCGGGCCTTCGCCCGCAATCCGAAAATCTCGGAAGCGGCGGCACAGATCCACATCGGTGAGGGGGATCTTGATGCCGCCCGCAGCGCCTGGTATCCGCAGATCTCACTGCAGGGCGCGGCGGGACGCTCTCATCAGACCGACTCCGCCGGGAGCCTGAACAATAACGGCTCCGGTGGCATCACGC
This sequence comes from Pantoea sp. PvP021, assembly GCF_054056055.1. Lineage (NCBI taxonomy): Bacteria > Pseudomonadati > Pseudomonadota > Gammaproteobacteria > Enterobacterales > Erwiniaceae > Pantoea > Pantoea sp. PvP021. The sequence goes on from NZ_JBSRXX010000001.1 coordinate 29,807, forward strand.
TCAGCCAGCTGCTCTACGACTTTGGCCGCACCGGCAGCGCCATTGATGAGCAGCACGCGCTGTCGGATGCTTATCGTTACAGCCTGTTCGACTCAATGACCACCGTGGCGGAAGATACGCTGCAGGCCTACCTCGAAGTCAAACGTTACCAGGCGCTGGCAGAAACGGCGCATACCAATATTGCCTCGCTGAAGCGCGTGCGGGATATCGCGAAGCTGCGCGCCGATGCCGGCCTCAATTCCCAGTCCGACGTGCTGCAGGCGGAAACCCGCATCGCCGCGATGCAGGCTACGCTGGAGCAATATCGTGCCCAGCACCGTTCCGCCACCGCACAACTGACCGTGCTGACCGGCGTGGTCCCCGCTACGCTGCCTGAACTGCCACAGGCGCTGCTTAAGCAGCAGATCACCCTCGACAAAATCGCCTATGAAAGCAGCGCGGCGGTGCGCAGTGCGCAGTCGAAGCAGGAAGCCGCTCGTGAACGGGTGCGCCAGGCAGAGTCCGGTCACTGGCCGACGATTAAAGTGCAGGCGGGCCGGACCCGCTATGAAAACGATCGTCAATCTTACTGGGATGATGAAGTGCAGCTGCAGGTGGAAGCGCCGCTTTATCAGGGCGGCCTGGTGAATGCGAAAACCCAGTCAGCGGAGGGCGATCGTGAAGCGGCGCAGGCCGCTATTCAGCAGGCTAAGCTCGCCATCAATCAAAACGCCTCTACCGCCTATGCCGACATGATTGGCGCGCAGCAGCGGCAGGCTGCCGGGGAAGTGCAGCTGGCCAGCGCCGACCATACCCGTAATGTCTACGCCGATGAATATCGCCTGAGTAAGCGCAGCCTGAACGATCTGCTTAGCGTGGAACAGGATGTGTTTCAGGCTGACAGCTCACGTATCACCGCGCTTTACGATGGCTGGGACGCCACCGTGCGTTATGCCGCCGCGGTAGACAATCTGCTCGATATCATGGGTATCGATCGCCAGCAAAGCAGCGGCGATCTCCTTCCTTCGCTGCAATAGCGATAAGGCATTAATAATGAGTACATCAACCCTGAATACCGATAACTGGATTACCGCCATGCTGCGCGTAGCCGCGCGATTCGGTAAACCTGCCGATGGCAAAACCCTGCGTCAGCAGATGCGCTGGTTTGAACATCTGCCGGTGTCACAGCAGCTGGAACGACTCTCCGGCCTGCTGGGACTGCATCTGACCATGGTGCCGCAGAACAAACTGCGCTGGCGTCAGGAGATCACCCCGGTGGTGCTGGTGCTGGAGAATGCCAGCGTGGCGGTGCTGGAGAGCATCGATTCAGACAACAGCGCGCGCTACTGGCTCAGTGAAGGTGGCGATGTGGTGCGTGAAAGCGCGTTATCAGAACTGCTGGCACGCGCCCAGGGCGATGTCGGCGTGATTGGCGTAGCGGCGCGTGGCCGTGATGCGCGCATCGACGAATTCGTTCAGCCTTATGAACCACACTGGTTCTGGAAAAATTTTCGCGGTATGGGCCGCCGTATCACGGAAATTTCGCTGGCCTCGGTGATCAGTAATGTGCTGGCACTGGCCGGTATTCTCTTTTCGATGCAGGTCTACGATCGGGTCATCCCGGCCCAGTCGCAGTCCACGCTGTGGGTACTGTTTGTCGGCGTGCTGATCGCTGCGGCCATTGAGTATCTGATCCGGCTGATGCGGACCCAGGTGTCAGACTTAATGGGCAAACGCATCGACCTGAAAGTCTCGGCCATGCTGTTTGCCCGGGCGATGAGCATACGTAATGAGGCGCGTCCGAAATCGACCGGTTCGTTTATCTCGCAGCTGCGTGAGATCGACCAGGTGCGTGAGCTGCTCACCTCGACCACGGTAGGCGCAGCGGCCGATCTGCCGTTTGTTATCCTGTTCCTGTTTATTATGTCGTTTGTTGGCGGCTGGCTGGTGCTGATTCCGCTGGCGGCGATCCCGCTGATCGTCATTCCCGGTCTGCTGGTGCAGATCCCGATGGCGCGGCTGGCCAAAGAGGGGCTGCGCGAGGGCGCGCTGCGCAATGCGGTGCTGGTAGAGACCATTGAAGGGATTGAGGATATCAAGGCGCTGCAGGCGGAACCCTATTTTCAGCGTCAGTGGGAGCAGACGCACGAAGTCAGCGCCTCAATCAGTAACCAGCAGCGGTTGTGGGGCGCGCGTCTCACCGGCTGGGCCTCGACTGTGCAGCAGCTCACCTATGCGGGCATGCTGGTGTTTGGTGTCTATCTGGTACTCGATTCGCAAATCACTACCGGTACGCTGGTTGCCTGCAGCCTGCTCTCATCACGCACCATCGCCCCGCTGATGCAGCTGACCATGGTCTTCTCGCGCTGGCAGCACGCCAAAATGGCGATGAAAGGGCTGGACGAGTTGCTGAAAAAGCCGCTTGATCAGCCTGAAGCGACGACGCTGGCACACTGCCCGACGCTCACCGGCCAGTACGATCTGCGCAATGTGCACTACAGCTATGACGAAGAGAATGAAAAGAATGTACTCAACGTTCAGCAGCTGCAGATTAAGCCAGGCGAGAAGATTGCCATTCTGGGCAAAGTCGGAGCAGGGAAATCGACGCTGCTGAAGATCCTCGCCGGTCAGGCGCTGGCTACCCAGGGCAAAGTGATTGTCGATGGCGTCGATATTGAGCGTATCGATCCCACCGATTTACGTCGTCAGCTTGGCTGGCTGTCGCACGACTCTCGTCTCTTTTTTGGCACGCTGCGGCAGAATCTGATGCTGGGCAATCCCCATGCCAGCGAACAGGAGATGCTGCAGGCGCTGCGCATCAGCGGCGCGCTGTCGCTGGTCCAGCAGGATGCCGCCAGCCTGGACCGCATTATCAATGAAGGCGGGCGAGGGCTTTCGGGCGGCCAGCGTCAGATGGTGATGCTGAGCCGGTTGATTCTGCGTCAGCCGCAGGTGGTATTGCTGGATGAACCCACCGCGGCGATGGATGAACAGCTGGAGGAGCATGTGATCCGTCAGCTACAGGGCTGGATTAGCGGCCGGACGCTGGTGCTGGTGACGCACCGTCCGGCGCTGCTGAAGATGGTCGATCGTATAGTGGTGATGGATAACGGCCGGATTGTGGCCGATGGCCCGCGCGACGAGATCCTGCGCCGCGCGACGACACCCGCGCCGGCACCGTCGCCAGGTAAAGGAGACACCGCATGAGTCTGGTTATTGTTGATAAAGATCTTGCTCGTCATGAGCGCCGGACATCGGCGATTATCTGGCTCTGCACCGCCGCGCTGGCGATTTTTCTCATCTGGGCGCACTTTGCCATTCTGGATGAGGTCACGGTCGGCACCGGTAAAGTCACCCCTTCCAGCCGCGCGCAGGTGATCGACAGCCTGGATGGCGGCATCGTCAAACAGCTTAACGTGCATGAGGGCGACATTGTCGAAAAAGGGCAGGTGCTGGCGACCCTCGATCCGACACGCTTCCAGTCGAACTTCGGCGAGGCGCAGGCCAAAGTGCGCACCCTGCGCGCCTCGTCCGAGCGGCTGGAGGCGGAGCTGTCGGGCACGCCGCTGACATTCAGCGCCGAAACGCTGAAGGAGCCGAACCTGGTGACGCGTGAACGGCAGCTCTACGAGTCGCGACGCCGTAATCTCACCGAAACCATCAGTAATCTGCAGCAGTCGCTGCGACTGGTGCAGGATGAACTGCGCCTGACGGAACCGCTGGTTGCCAAAGGCGCAGCAGGGCAGGTCGAGGTGATTCGACTGCGTCGTCAGGTCAGCGATCTGCGCGGCAAAATCGATGAGGCGCGCAATGACTATCTGGTGCGCGCCCACGAAGAGCAGGTGAAAAATAATGCCGAACTGGATGCGCAATTGCAGGTTGCTGCAGGCAAAGAGGATCAGCTGACGCGTGCCACGCTCTATTCACCGGTGCGCGGCATTGTTAAAGATATTCAGGTCACCACGGTCGGTGGGGTACTGGAGCCTGGCGGTAAACTGATGGAAATCGTCCCGCTGGAGGATCAACTGCTGATTGAGACGCGCATCAATCCCCGCGATATCGCTTATATCCGGCCCGGTCTGGCGGCTACCGTCAAAGTGACCGCCTATGACTCCTCTATCTATGGCGATCTGCACGGCGAAGTTGAAACGGTGTCGCCAGATACCCTGCAGGATGAGGTAAAACGTGATCAATATTACTATCGTGTTTATGTTCGTACCCAGAAAGCCGAGCTGACTAACCGTGCCGGACGAAAATTCCCGATCGTGCCCGGTATGGTGGCCAATGTAGAGATTAAAACCGGTCAGAAATCGGTTATGGATTATCTGATTAAGCCCCTGAATAAAGTTAAAGAATCGATGCGCGAGCGCTGAAAATCCGCACCAGCTAAAATATCCGCCTGCTTAATTACGGTGATAAATTAACATGGCGGATATTTGGGCAGTCAGGGCGCAAAGCGTGCGTATTTTAACAATATGTGCGGAAACAGGCCGTAGTTAATTTAACCCGGTTAAGAAAGTTTACGAAGATATAACGGAACGGTAAATAGCAGGCAAAAAAATGCCGGACAACTTGTCCGGCGGGAAATAATAAGTTGTACATCTCATTCGGGGAGAATGAAGGTAATAATGGAATAAATGATGATAGCGGGGTCTATTCTATTACCAGATGCCGTATAAGTTTTATCATTCAGTGCTTCGGAATACTCTGATGTAACCTGTTGATAACATAGCTCTCTGAATCGGTTTATCGATTTGTGCGCCATTTTTTATCGATCCGTGCTGGTTATTAGTTCCCCGTTATTTACATTATGAAATAACTGTTTCGACGTATGAAACACTTTTGGAAATTTAGTAGCATTTTCCTGGTGGATTATTGCCCGTTATAAAACAACAATGGCCTGCCGGCTGAATTTTTAATCATTCAGTTAGCAGTGGCAAATAATAAAGGCACATAATAACAGAGGGTAATAAAATGAAACGTCGCGTTCTCTCCCTGATGATCCCTGCGTTGCTGGTTGCAGCAGGATCAGCAAACGCAGCTGAAATCTATAACAAAGACGGCAACAAATTAGATCTCTTTGGTAAAGTTGACGGTCTGCACTACTTCTCTGATAACGATGGTTCTGATGGCGATCAGTCTTACGTTCGCTTCGGCTTCAAAGGCGAAACCGAAATCAGCAATGAGCTGACCGGTTACGGCCAGTGGGAATACCAGGCGGCGCTGAACAACGCCGAGTCTGAAGGTACGGCTGACAGCTACACCCGTGTTGGTTTTGCCGGTGTGAAATTTGGTGATGCAGGTTCGTTCGACTACGGTCGTAACTACGGCGTAGCTTACGACATCGGCGCATGGACCGACGTGCTGCCAGAGTTCGGCGGCGACACCTACGGCGCAGATAACTTTATGTATCAGCGCGGTAACGGCATGGCGACCTACCGTAACAATAACTTCTTCGGTCTGGTGGATGGCTGGAACTTTGCAGTCCAGTATCAGGGCAAGAATGGCAACAGCACCGAGTCTCCGAATGGCCGTGACGTACTGGGTCAGAACGGCGACGGCTGGGGTCTGAGCACAACTTATGATCTGGGTTCAGGTTTCGGCATTGGTGCGGCTGCTTTCCAGTCTGACCGTACCAACGACCAGAACAGCGCAACATCAGGCATCCTCGGGAGTGGCGATAAAGCGGAAGTCTATACTGGCGGTCTGAAATATGACGCGAACAACGTCTATCTGGCGGCTATGTACTCACGCTCGTACAATGCGACCCGCTTCGGCGACAGCACCAATGACTCTTCAGCTTATGGCTATGCGGATAAAGCGGACAACTGGGAACTGGTTGCGCAGTATCAGTTCGACTTTGGCCTGCGTCCATCCCTGGCGTACGTCACCTCACGCGGCACCGATGTTCAGAACTGGGGTAAACAGAATCTGAAAAAATATATCGACGTTGGCGCGACCTACTACTTCAACAAAAACATGTCCACCTATGTTGATTACCAGATCAACCTGCTGGACGACAACGCTTTCACCGACGCAGCCGGTATCAATACCGACGACGTGGTGGCACTGGGTCTGGTTTACCAGTTCTGAGTTGTACGGGAGCGCAGTTACCGCTGCGCTCCTGCGTTACCTTTCGGGCTGAGCGCTTCAGCCTTTCGCCACTTGGTGGCTTCCGGCGCGGTTGTCACTGACGACACCACGCTGCCGAATCGCGCGCCTTCAAATGCCACGCCTGCCAGGGTGAAGGCTGAAAAGCTCAGCCAGTGATGCCATGCTGACTGCCACTTCTGTGAATTTTTCATTCTGCACCTCTCAGAGATAAACACTGTTTCAACAGTGCAGAATTCATGCCAGCTTTACCGCTCTCACAGCCACAGACCTCGCGCGCACTTTGGTACACTTGCCGCGCGCGTCAGGGCGATCTTGCCCCAATCAGGTGCAGTGAAGCCTGTTATTGGCGCGGGCGTGAGGGTGTCATGTGACGATGACGACGCTGATGCAAGACTTTATAGCTACTGAAGATAAACAGCCCCAGGGCAATGACGAGAATCAGATAGATCATCTGCCGCTCCTTACTTTGGTTAACGTTAGTCGCCTGATGAAAGGCGCATACAGGGTAGATGACCGGTGAATACTGATAGGTTTCAGAGAAATATTCAACTCTCTTTAAGCGTCTTTACCCGAAGTTTATGCTTTGTAGCAGAGCTGAATAAAGTGTTACAAGTGAGGAAAGATGCGTTCTCAGATTAATCTGCTGTTTATAGCGATGTTAGCGTTGATGTTAACGGCCTGTGATAAGCCAGCGACCACATCCGCGCTGGTGCTGGAAGGAAAAACCATGGGAACCGTCTGGCGGGTAAGCATGGCCGGTGTGGCGAGTGAGCGCAGAGCGGAACTGCAACAGCGGATTCAGCAGCAGCTGGATGCGGACGATGCGGAACTCTCTACCTGGAAGCCAGACTCCGCCTTATCGCGCTTTAACCAAAGCCGTGACCTGTCACCGCAGCCGGTGAGTGAAAACATGGCAGATATTGTCACGACCTCACTGCGGATTGGCCGTAAAACCGGCGGGGCGATGGATATTACCATCGGGCCACTGGTCAACTTATGGGGCTTTGGCCCGACGAAGCAGCCCGGCCATACGCCGGATGCGGCACAAATCGCCGCCGCCCGGGCGCAGACCGGATTGCAGCATCTGCGGGTGGTGCAGGGCGCAGACGGACAGTGGCTGCAGAAAGATCTGCCAGGTCTCTATGTCGATCTCTCGACGGTGGGCGAGGGCTTCGCCACCGATCATCTGGCGCGACTGATGGAGCAGCTCGGCATCAATAACTATCTGGTGTCTGTGGGTGGCGCCGTGCTGAGCCGTGGCCTTAATGCGCAGCAGCAGCCGTGGCGGGTGGCGATTCAGAAACCGACCGATCGTGAGAATGCGGTTCAGGCGCGCGTTAATCTGCAGGGACACGGCATCAGTACCTCCGGCAGCTATCGTAACTATTATGAACTGGACGGCAAACGCATTTCTCATGTGATCGATCCCGTTACCGGACGGCCAATTGAGCATAAACTGGTTTCCGCCACGGTGATCGCCACCACGGCGCTGGAAGCCGATGGCTGGGATACCGGACTGATGGTACTTGGCACAGAAAAAGCCCAGGCGCTGGCGATTGAACAGCATCTGGCGGTCTATCTGATCAGCAAGCAGGGCGATAAATTTGTCAGCTGGATGTCGCCGCAGTTCGCTGCTTTCCTGATCCCCGCTGAATCCGGAGAACCCTGATGTTAGATCTGTTTAGTGAAGAGCAACCCTGGCAGGAGACGCTGGCTGAGGGCGCGGTGATCCTGCGGCGTCGCGCACGTGAGGATGCAGAGGCGCTTTATCAGCAAATAATGGCAATTGCGGAGCAGAATCCGTTTGCCCATCGCATTACGCCCGGTGGCCATCGCATGTCGGTGGCGATGACCAACTGTGGCGATTTCGGCTGGTCGGTGGATTCACGCGGCTACCAGTATCAGCAGCAGGACAACCTGAACGGGCGTAAATGGCCGGCTATGCCGCCGCTGTTTCGTACTCTGGCGCAGCAGGCGGCGACTGAGGCGGGATTTTTTGGCTTTAATCCGGATGCCTGCCTGCTTAATCGCTATGAGCCGGGCGCGAAGCTGACGCTGCATCAGGATAAAGATGAGAAAGATCTGCGTCAGCCTATCGTTTCGGTGTCGCTGGGTTTACCGGCGGTCTTTCAGTTTGGCGGCTTCGAGCGGGGCGACAGTACCCAGCGTGTGCTGCTGGAACATGGCGACATTGTGGTGTGGGGCGGGCCGTCGCGCCTGCGTTACCACGGCATCCTGCCACTTAAGCCAGGCGTTCATCCGCTGGTGGGTGCCTGGCGTTATAACCTGACGTTTCGACGCGCTTTCTGACCCACCACGCCGGTTACGGCGTGGTACGAATAACTATTGCTATCATTTTGCATCCCATTACACTGCAGGCTGTTTTTTGACTGCTGGATTGCCTGCATGACGTTGCTAAGCGTTGTTTTTCGCCAGTTCCGCTGGCCTTTTATCGGGGTGATTGCGCTCACGTTGTTAAGCGCCGTGCTGGGTATCGGCATGATCGCCTTTATCAATCGCGAAATGATTGTCGCCATCAACACCTCATTCGCGGTACTGCCGCAGTTTCTGTTGCAGCTGGTGGTGCTGATGGCGGTGACGCTGGCCTCGCAACTGGCGCTGACCATGCTTGGCCATCAGTTTGTCTGGCGACTGCGCGGCGAATTTATCAAGCGTATCCTCGATACCCGCATTGAACGCATCGAGCAACTCGGTAGTGCGCAGCTGCTGGCGGGCCTGACCAGCGACGTGCGGGCCATTACTCTGGCCTTTGTGCGTCTGCCGGAGCTCTTTCAGGGCGTGATTATTACGCTTGGCTCGGCGATCTATCTTGCGTGGCTGTCGCCTAAAATGCTGCTGGTAACCAGTGTCTGGCTGGGTGTCACGCTGGTTGGCGGCTGGCTGCTGGTCTCGCGGGTTTACCAGCACATGGCAAAGCTGCGGGAAATCGAAGATAACCTCTATCGCGATTATCAGACGGTGATTGAAGGGCGCAAAGAGCTACAGCTTAACCGCTCACGCGCTCAGCAGGTCTACGACACGGTTTATCAGGAAGATGCCCGCGCCTGGCGACACCACATTGTCCGCGCCGATACTTACCATCTCAGTGCGGTCAACTGGTCAAATATCATGACGTTAGGCGCTATCGGTATGGTCTTTTTTATGGCCAACAGCCTGGGCTGGGCCAATACCGCCGTCGCCGCTACCTTTTCCCTGACGCTGCTGTTTTTACGCACGCCGCTGCTCTCCGCGGTGGGCGCGTTACCGACGTTGCTCAGTGCCCAGGTCGCATTCCGTAAGCTCAATGCCTTTGACCTCGCTCCTTATCAGTCAGGATTCCACTCCGCCTCCACGTCCTCAGACTGGCAAACGCTGGAGTTGCGCGACGTCTCTTTTCACTATGGTGATAACGGCTTCCAGGTCGGGCCGGTTAACCTGACGCTGCGCCGGGGCGAACTGGTCTTTCTGATTGGCGGCAACGGCAGCGGGAAATCGACGCTGGCGATGCTGCTGACCGGTCTTTATCAGCCTCAGTCCGGCACGCTGCTGCTGGATGGCAAGCCGATAACGGCGGATGAGCTTGATGTGTGGCGCAGTCAGTTCTCGGCGGTCTTTACCGACTTACACCTGTTTGACCGGTTAATGGGACGGGAAGGGGTTGCAGCCAACCCGGCGCTGGTTCAGCTCTGGCTGGAGAGACTGAAGATGCAGGATAAGCTGAAGATTGAAGGCAACAAAGTGCTGAATCTGCAGCTTTCTAAAGGACAGAGTAAGCGACTGGCACTGCTGCTGGCGGTGGCAGAAGAGCGCGATGTGCTGCTACTGGATGAGTGGGCGGCGGATCAGGACCCTCACTTCCGACGTATCTTTTATCGCGAGCTGCTGCCGTGGCTACAGCAGGCGGGTAAAACGGTGTTTGCCATCAGCCATGACGATCACTACTTCATTCATGCCGATCGGCTGCTGGAGATGCGTGAAGGCAAGTTGACGGAGCTGACCGGTAATGAGCGCGATCTTGCCACGCTCGACTCGGTAAAACGCACCGACACCGGGCTTTAACGGCAGCTGGCAAAGCTTAGCAAAAAAGCGTAGTGGCGTGTTTCGCCTGAACCAGGCTACGTTAGCGATCAGCAGAAACCCCGGTTTCTGCCATTCTGAACCTTTTCTTTCGTCTGTGTTACCCCCGGCTAAACCGCAAAGTTTTAACGCGTATTGTTTAGCCGGTTTTTTTAAGCCGATGAGTGATTAGCGTGATTACCTGAGTATCCCGCCACACAAAGCTCGCCTCCAGTAACGTCCCCATCGCAAAACACCCGCTAAAGTCCTGAGTCAGCCGCAACGTCGCCCGCTGCTGCGCGAAATCTACCGACACCAGTTCCGCATCCGGAAACTCCATCGGCTGAAGCAGTTGCGGCCAGATGGCTTTGTAAACGCTCTCTTTGAGGGAGAAGAGCAGGGTAGCGGCAGCGCAGAAAGAGACGGGCAGCGTCCGCAACAGGTGCTGTTCCTGCTCGTTCATCAGCAACTCAGCCGTTTCATGCGCCGTCGTCTCCGACATAAACTGCTCGACATCCACCCCAACAGCGCAGGGCTGACGGGTTGCCGCTACCACAACGATGCCTGCACTGTGCGACAGTGACGCCTGAATGCCAGCGGGCCAGCAGGGGGATCGATCAGCTGCATTGGTCAGAATGAAATCAGCAATACCCAGTTCTGCCATCACTGACCGGACCAGCAGACGGCTGGCGAGGTATTCAGCACGCCGTTTACTGACAGCCTGCTGCAGTCGGGCGGGCAGCGGAATATCCCATTCGACAGCCAGCCCGTCATGATACTTTTGCGGATCGAAGTGACTCACCGCCAGCAAAGGATCGCTGCGGTTAAGGTGCCGGGAAAGGATAAAGCCGCCTGCAACAGGCGGCAGCGGCAGGTCGGGATAGCGCATGCGGGACCATCATCAAAACCAAAAAGGCATTAAATCAGGCGCGATGGATCAGGGCAAGCAGCCCGCCGGAATCAGTCGTTGGGAGGAATGGCAAAACTCTTCAGAGAAACAACGAAATGGTGGTGACCCCTGCTGATGCGTGCACCTCGGTCGCACCAGTGGCTTGCCAGACGAAAGAAATCGTCGCTGCCAATGTCATACGCCAGTTCCACTTTGCTAATGCCTGAATGCAGCAACGCTTCTGCATCTTTCAGGCTTTTCGCTTTGATCGCCATAAAAATTATCCGTCAATTTCTGGAGATTTCAGGGTAGGCATTTTCTGTGACATTTTTGTTTCAGTTTGATGAATAAGCGCAGCCGGTAGCCGATTTTGTGAAGCAGATCAGATTATAATGCAACTGTTAACCTGCTGATTGTAAGAGGAATGTTAACTGCCACACGGGACTATTCTGAATGTTAAACGGAGAGATAAGCTGAGATAGAAAGGCCGCGTCAGACGCGGCCCCGTGGGTTACTTCTGGTCTGGCGGGGAAGGTTGCTTATCGCCTGACTCGGGTGCTTCTGTTGGATCGTCTTTTTCAATATATGTCATGAACTCTCCTCTTGTTACCCACACGCAGTTAAGTATAGAACGAATTGTGGAGGGTGCGAGGTAAGTTAAGGTTTGATGACAGAAACGAAAAAAGCAGCCTTTAGGGCTGCTTTTCAGGGAATTTGGTCGGCACGAGAGGATTTGAACCTCCGACCCCGGACACCCCATGACCGTGCGCTACCAGGCTGCGCTACGTGCCGAACACTGGAGGATTAGTCTACTGGTTATCACCAATAATGCAAGATACCTGCCGGCTATTTGCCTGATTATTAATCAGTTAGCGATAAACCGCTTCTCTTCAGTTAATACCTGCAACAGCAGCGCCAGTTCTGGCTTGTGATCTTTCAGGGCGTTGCCCTGCGCATCATAAGCGCGATAGCTGCCGTTATTGTTGAGTACCAGCGTCACCTGCGGCGTGGTAATCACCAGCTTATTCTCTTCGCTGCTGACGACCCAGTCATGGCGACGGCGCGCAGCAAACAGATCTTCACCCTGAGAGTAGTTCACCGGATTGGTCCGCACATGCAGCAGTCGCTGCATGAGCGTCGACATCACATCCTGATGATCAGAAAGGCGATCAACGGTCTGTGCGGGCGTATCTGGCCAGTGAATCACTAATGGCACCTGCAGCGTCTGGCGGTTTCCAGCGCTGTCAGGATTGCCATCCAGTGCCAATCCACGCTGCGCCGTAATCACCACCACCGTGTTCTTCAGTAAATCACGCGCCTGCAGGCTGCTGAGCACCGCGTGGATCTGCTCATCAACGGCAGGAGCCTGGCGCAGATAGCTGCGCTGACGCGCTTTTGCACTGTCGCCGGTGACGTCCGGGCCGTTCAGGGCAATCCATGAGAACCACGGCGCCTGTGAACCGTTCTGTTTCTCCAGCCAGTTCTGCCATTGCGCCACAGTACTGGCGTTGGGCTGGCTGGTCGTTGCAGGCAGTGAATAATCAGTCAGCAACGCCTGCCGGTAGAGCGGCGGATTAAAGCCTTCCGAGGAGAAGAGGCCAAACTGGTAACCCTGGGTGCTAAGCGCGCCCAGCAGCGCCGACGGCGTTCGGGATGCCAGAATACCGTTCATGTAGCTGGATGAGATCCCATAGAACAGGCCAAACAACCCTTTCTCTGGCGTATCACCCGCGCTGTAGTGCTGGGTAAAACGCACGTTCTCGCTGGCGAACTGATTAAGCTCCGGCAGCGCTTTGGCCAGCGTGGCGTTGTTCAGACCATCGACCGTCAGCACCAGCAGGTTGTTGCGTGTGCCGGCATCACGGAAAGTAATCTCGCTCAGCGGATATTCCACCGCCACTGCTTCCGGGTCGCCCTGCTGAATCAGCCGACGCTGATACTCCTGCGCATCCAGCAGACCATGACGCTCAAGGAAGCGGCGGGCGGTCATCGGGTAGGAGAGCGGCAGGTTGGCACGCTGCATCGTAATCGGACGATAGAAATTCGCATCGGCCCAGATATACATCAGGTGGCTGGCAAAGAAGGCGCTGATAAACAGGGCGGCGACAGGCTTACCAAACGAACGGCGATTCAGGCTGCGAAGCTTCTGCCAGCTCCAGGTCGCAAACAGCATCTCAACCAGGAAAATCAGCGGCACGCTGATAAACATCAGCTGCCAGTCGCGCGCCATCTCGCTCTGATCAGGGTTAATGACCAGCTCCCACACCACCGGATTCAGGTGCAGGTGGAAGCGGCTGAACACCGCACTGTCGACCATCACCAGCGTCAGCCCGGCGGTAGCGACCACCGCGGACAACACCCGCATCAGCCGTTGCGACATCACCACAAAAGTCAGCGGGAAGATAATCAGCAGATAGGCGGCAAAAACAACAAAACTGAAGTGGCCAACCCAGCTGGTATAGGCGTAGATGCGCCCCGCCAGCGAAGAAGGCCAGTCGGCGACCAACAGGTAGCGACTGCCTAAAATCAGCGCGAATAAGATGTTAAACAGAGCAAACCAGTGACCCCAACTGATCATCTGGGAAACTTTTTCGCGGTAGCGCTGCCGGTTGGTTACCATATTATGAAGTCAAATCAGCCAATTAATGGGCGTTATCGTCACGCACAGACGCCTGAAGGGCATCGGCGAAAGATCGTGCCAGTGAACGACGTTGCGCCGGAGCGACATCGCTGTTAATTAAGTTGGTCACCATATTTCCCAGAACCATCAGGGAGAGATCGGTGGGGGCCTTGTCCTTGTGCAGGATTTGGGCCATTTCCGCGAGGAGTTGTTCCACGCGTTCGTCACTGTAACGGGATGATTGTGCCATATCGTCGTCTAAGCTCATTTCAAAAGGCGATATATTACCGGAACAGCGCACTTTTTACCGCAATTTTATCGAAAGCAGCGCGTTCGCTATACGCATGGAGTTGAAAGCCGATGCTGGCGGTGTTTGAATACGCGCCTGTGCTAAAAGGAGAGTCTACCATGAGTCTGGATATCGACCAGATTGCCCTGCATCAGTTAATCAAACGCGATGAAAACCAGCTTGAACTGGCGCTGCGCGATTCGCTGCTGCCTGCCACCAACACGGTCAACGCGATGGTGGAGGAGTTACACCGGGTTTATAGCGCAAAAAGCAAAGCCTATGGCCTGTTCAATGCAGAGAGTGAACTGGCAGAAGCGCTGCGTAATTGTCGTAAGGGCAACGATGATTTTCTCGCTTTTAGCCGTGCCGCGACCGGTCGTCTGCGCGATGAGCTTGCAAAATACCCCTTCGCTGAAGGCGGCGTGGTGCTGTTTATTCACTACCGCTATCTGGCGGTGGAATACCTGCTGATTGCGGTGCTGAACAGCCAGTCCAGCATGCGCGTCAACGAGCAGATGGATATCAGCAGCACCCACTATCTTGACATCAATCATGCCGACATCGTGGCACGCATCGATTTAACCGAGTGGGAAACTAACCCGGAATCGACCCGTTACCTGACTTTCCTGCGTGGCCGGGTCGGACGTAAAGTGGCTGACTTCTTTATGGACTTCCTGGGTGCCGAAGTGGGATTAGACACCAAGGCGCAGAACCGCGGTCTGTTGCAGGCGGTAGATGACTACTGCAACGAATCGGAACTGGATAAGCAGGAGCGGCAGAACTATCGCCAGCAGGTCTACAGCTACTGCAACGAGCAGCTGCAGGCGGGCGAGGAGATTGCGCTGGAAGAGTTGTCGAGCGAACTGCCACCACTGGGTGAAAAAACGTTCCAGGCCTTTACCCAGGAGCAGGGGTATGAACTGGAAGAGAGTTTCCCGGCGGATCGCAGTACTCTGCGCCAGCTGACGAAGTTTGCCGGAAGCGGCGGGGGACTGACCCTGAACTTCGATGCGATGTTGCTGGGCGAACGCATTTTCTGGGATCCGGCAACGGACACCCTGACGATTAAGGGCACACCACCCAATCTGCGCGATCAGCTGCAGCGCCGTACCAGCAGCAAATAAAAAAGCCGGGCTTAGCCCGGCTTTCATTCCCTGCACGCGGCGATCATTTCACCGGGCAGCGCCAAAAGAAAAGGGCCGGTTTCGCAACCGGCCCTTCTGCTTTCAACGAAGTTCGCGATTAAGCGCGAACGAAGTCGATGTGGAACAGTTTTGGCTTGAACGGGTGACGCTGAACAGCCTGAACTTTCACTTTAGTTTCTTTACCGTCAACTGACAGGGTCAGCACTTCGTCGTAGAAACCTGGCTTAGATTGCAGGTTCATTACGGAGTCGTGATCCAGGTCGATGGCAACAGCCGCTTCAGAACCACCGTAGATGATGGCCGGGAAACGGTTTGCTGTACGCAGGCGGCGGCTCGCACCCTTACCCTGCTCTTTACGTTCTACTGCATTGATAGTGAGCATTAATATATCTCTTTATTTAATTCCTGCTACAGGCGACCCAGTAACAGGCTGGTTATTCAATACCGCTGATGCACATGCAAAAGCGGGCGGCAGTATAGCCGTTATGCTGGATGGTAGCAAACGATATACCCGCCAGCCGGGCTCGGCATCCGGTTAGCCGGACCCGATAGCGCTCATTAGCGCAGCTCATTGGCACGGCGATAGCGACCCTGATAATCGAACATTTTTTCGCGGATCTGCCAGAACTGACCTTTGGCCCGCGCCACCACAAAGTCGGGATGACGCAGCAGCGGCTGCAGCGCCAGCACGTCAGCGGCGCTTTGCCAGCCCAGCGGCACGCCGGGCGCGCGCTGATGCGGGCGCATAAAGAGCTGTTCAAACGCTTTGCGCTGGGCCGGTGTCTGCAGACGAAACCGTTCGCTGACGCTGGTGCCTTCCTCGTCATAATAGGTCGCCTTGAGCCATTCACCTTTGGCATCACGGCCCTGTTCCAGCGTCATGCCGCCACAGCGCAGCACCAGCGCATCTTTAAGCTTCAGCGCCGCTTTGAGCATATCGTCAGGATCGACCAATATTTTGTCGCACTGGTGACAGCGCCGGGCGGCAATATCATTCTCTGCGCCACAGTCGGGGCAGCTTTTAAAGCGGAAGCGGAAGTCACACTGTTCGCGCTCGCCCTCATCATCTTCCAGCACGCCCTGACAGCGTCGGCCAAAATGTTCGATAACCATGCCATCTTCGGTCGCCTTGCCCCAGAAGGTGTTGGCGAAACCGCAGGCGGGACAAAAAACCTGTACCGGCTGATTGTCGCTGGCCCCCTTGGGCGCGCCGACCTCGGGCGTAAAAAGATCGTGCGGATTACCGGCATAATCGAGAATCAGACAGTCGGTTTTACCGGGCGAGAGCCGCAGGCCGCGTCCGACGATTTGCTGATAGAGGCTGACCGACTCGGTCGGGCGCAGAATCGCAATCAGATCAACGTGCGGAGCATCAAACCCGGTAGTCAGCACCGCCACGTTAACCAGGAATTTCAGCTGCTGCGCCTTAAAGGCCAGAATCAGAGCATCGCGCTCTCTGGCAGGCGTTTCGGCTGATACCAGCGCGCTGTTAGCGGGCAGCAGCCGCAAAATTTCATGCGCATGCTCAACCGTTGAGGCAAAAATCATCACCCCCAGCCGATCTTCAGCGAACTCCACGATCTGACGGATAATATGGGGCGTCACGCGCTGCTGCTGTTTCAGTTCACGATTAAGATCGGCTTCGCTGAACAAGCCGCTGCTTTGTGCCGTCAGGCGGCTGAAGTCATACTGCACCACCGGCATATCCAGTCGCTCCGGCGGCACCAGAAACTGATGTTTAATCATGTAGCGCAGCGGCAGTTCATAGATACAGTCGCGAAACAGCGATTTTTCATCGCCACGCACCATGCCGTGATAGTGGAACTGATAAATCCAGCCTTTACCCAGCCGGAAAGGCGTGGCCGTCAGGCCCAGTAAACGCAGTTGCGGATTATGCTGACGCAGATGATTGAAGATTTGCTGATACTGACTCTCTTTATCATCACCGATACGGTGGCACTCATCGACAATCACCAGTGAAAAGGCGCTGTCGAACTGGTCGAGGTTACGCGCCACTGACTGCACGCTGCCAAACACCACTTTGCGCTGACTCTCTTTACGCTGAAGTCCGGCGGCAAAGATATCCGCCTCCAGCCCGTAAGCCTGATATTTACTGTGGTTCTGCGCTACCAGCTCTTTGACGTGCGCCAGCACCAGCACCCGGCCACGCGCCAGCCGTGCCAGCTCGGCAATGACCAGGCTCTTTCCGGCACCGGTCGGCAGCACAATGACTGCAGGCTGATGATGACGACGGAAATGCGCCACGGTGGCATTCACCGCATCCTGTTGATAGGGGCGTAAGGTAAAAGACATGATGCTCACTTTTGCAAAACTGGGGGTAATTATGCCATGAAAGTGCGGTAAACGCGCTGTCAGGCTGGCGCGGATCACGTTATACTTCCCGCACATTTTCAACGGTTAACCAGGCCGTTTCAGATTCCCTCCGCAGTAACAGGCAAAACGAATTCATGCGACTCGACAAATTCATCTCTCAGCAACTGGAAATCAGCCGCGCCATCGCCCATCGCGAGATCCGTGGCCAGCGTGTCACCGTTAACGGGGAAATCGTACGCGATACCGCGTTTAAACTGCTGCCCGACCACGAAGTCGTCTATGACGGCAACGTACTGCAGATGCAGACTGGTCCACGCTACTTTATGCTGAACAAACCGCAGGGTTACGTCTGCTCAACCGACGATCCCGATCATCCCACCATCATCTATTTCATTGAAGAACCGATGTCATTCAAACTGCACGCGGCGGGGCGTCTTGATATCGACACCACCGGACTGGTGCTGCTGACAGATGATGGCCAGTGGTCACACCGTATTACCTCGCCACGTCATCACTGCGAGAAAACCTACCGTGTGACCCTGGAATCACCGGTCAGTGACGATACCGCCGCGCAGTTTACGGCGGGCGTGCAGCTGCACAATGAGAAGAGCCTGACTAAACCGGCTCAGCTGGAGGTGATCACCCCGACAGACGTCCGGCTGACACTGAGCGAAGGCCGTTATCATCAGGTAAAACGGATGTTTGCGGCAGTAGGCAATCGGGTCCTTGAGCTGCATCGCGAGCGCATCGGTGACATCGTACTGGACGCCGATCTGGAACCGGGCGAATATCGTGCGCTGACAGAAGAAGAGATCGCCAGCATCGGTCTGCCGAAAGAGCTGCAGACAAAATAACCGGACGGGCCCGGCGGCCCGCATTACGACCATAAGGGCAGGAGAGGGTGTGCGTAAGGAAAAGAATTCGCCAACAGGACTGGTGGTCATCCTCGGTCTGTTAGCCATGCTGATGCCGTTGTCGATCGACATGTATCTGCCCGCCATGCCGCAGATTGCACGTGAGTTCGGCGTTTCAGCCGGTAGCGTGCAGATGTCGCTCAACCTCTACATTCTTGGCTTCGCGATTGGGCAGCTGATCTATGGGCCGCTGGCAGACAGCTTTGGGCGTAAGCCGGTGATTGCGCTCGGCACCCTGATCTTTGCCTGCGCCGCCGCGGCCTGTGCGCTGTCGCAAACCATCGATCAGCTGATTACGATGCGCTTTCTGCATGGGCTGTCGGCTGCCGCAGCCAGTGTGGTGATCAATGCGTTAATGCGTGACAGTTACTCGAAAGAGGACTTCTCCCGCATGATGTCCTTTGTGATGCTGATTACCACCATTGCGCCGCTGCTGGCGCCGATCATCGGCGGCTGGCTGCTGGTGCTCTGGAGCTGGCACGCCATCTTCTGGGCGCTCGCGGGCGCGGCGTTAGTGACGACCGTGCTGGTGACCACGCAGATCCGTGAAACCCTGAAGCCGGAGCAGCGACAGCGGTTTCATCTGCGTACTACGCTGGGCAATTTCGTAACGCTGTTTCGCCACAAGCGCGCGTTCAGTTACATGCTGTCGAGCGGTTTCTCCTTTGCCGGGCTGTTTACCTTTCTCAATGCCGGTCCCTTTGTTTACATCGAACTGAACCACGTTTCACCGCAAAACTTTGGCTACTACTTTGGCCTCAATGTGGTGTTTCTGTTTGTCCTGACGCTGATTAACAGCCGCGCCGTGCGCCGCTTTGGCCCGGTGGCGATGTTCCGGATGGGACTGCTGATACAGTTCTGTATGGGGATCTGGCTGCTGCAGGTCAGCGCCTTCAGCCTCGGCTTTTTGCCGCTGGTGATGGGGATCGCGATGTTTATCGGTTGCGTGTCGATGGTCTCATCGAATGCGATGGCGGTGATTCTGGATGAGTTTCCGCATATGGCGGGTACGGCATCGTCCCTGGCGGGCACCCTGCGTTTTGGCGTCGGGGCATTTGTCGGCGCGCTGCTGTCGCTGGTGAGTTTCAACAGCGCCTGGCCAATGGTCGGCACGATTGCACTGTGCGCGACAATCTCTCTGCTGCTCTTTTTCTACGCTTCACGTCCCCGCACTGCGTCCCGGTAATCGGGCGCAGTGGTTTCCCTCTGCAATGACCTGCCGACTTGCACGCCTCCTGACTTTGTTTCGATATTGTGAAAATATTTAGTTAAAAAAGTAATCACAATGCAGCTAAAATGATTGTTAACGGCGTGTGAACGCGGTACATATAGGCTGAAGTGCGATGTGAGTCGCAAAAAATGCGCTTCTGCAATCCACACGGACGGGCCATTAAACCCTGTCCGGACTCAGCGGTTATCAGGCCGCTTCCTGCTGGGCTGCTTTCTGTTGCGACATAAACTCATCCGGGGAGAGTAAACTATGCTGCAACTTTCGATTGTGCATCGTCTGCCACAGCATTTTCGCTGGGCCAGCGATCACCACAGTGCTATCGAATCCGATGACACCACGCTGGACGAGCAGGATTTCGTTGCGCTGCGATTGATCAGCCATGACGGCATTCCGGCGTGGGAGATCCTTCAGCAGCTAAAAGAGGTTCTGGCGGATATTCAGGTCGATTGTAAAGTGGCCGAGTGCGAAGGACAGCCCTGCCTGTTCATTCAGCGTCGTGACGAAAGCGCCACCAACTGCTGCCTGAAAAATCAGGGCGTAGCGATTGCCGAAACCTTTATCGCAGGTTGAGTTGTGCCGACTGCAGCAGCTCGCGGGTATACCCGGCCGCGGGTGAAGCAAACAACCTTTCACACTCTCCCTGTTCCACCACTTCTCCCTGACGCAGCACAATAAGCTGATGGCACAGGGCGCGCACCACATCCAGATCGTGACTGATAAACAGATAGCTGAGCTGCCGCTGCTGCTGTAAGCGGCGTAACAGCGTCAGAATCTGCTTCTGCACCGTGCGATCCAGCGATGAGGTCGGTTCATCCAGCACCAGCAACTCCGGTTCCAGAATCAGTGCACGCGCAATGGCAATACGCTGTCGCTGACCGCCCGAAAATTCGGCCGGATAACGGTGGCGACTTTCCGCTTCAAGCCCCACCTCCGCCATCACCGCGATGACCCGCTGCTCCTGTTGCGAACGGCTAAGTTCGGGCTGATGCACCGCCAGGCCTTCCGCAATGATCTGCTGCACTGTCATACGCGGATTCAGTGAAGAGTTGGGATCCTGGAACACCACCTGAATGCGCTGACGCAGCGGCAATAACTGACGACGTGACAGTTGATGCAGCGGCTGGCCGTCAAACCAGACTTCGCCGCGTGAGGCAATCAGCCGCAGCAGTGCCAGCCCGGTAGTGCTTTTACCTGATCCGGACTCGCCCACCAGCCCCAGACTTTCGCCGCGTCGCAGGCTAAAGCTCAGGCCGGAGAGCACCTGTTTCTCACCACTCTGCCGGCGGAACAGCCCGCGCCGCAGCGGAAAACTGACCTGAAGATTATCGACCCGAAGAATGACCGGCGCGTCTGCGGGCAGCGGCAGCGCTTTTCCTTCCGGTTCGGCGGCCAGCAACTGCTGGCTGTAAGGGTGTTGCGGCTGATTCAGAAGGACCTGGCAGCGGTTCTGTTCGACGATGTGACCATTGCGCATCACGCTGACGTTATCCGCCAGCTGACGCACGATATTCAGATTATGGGTGATAAACAGCATGCCCATATTCAGCTCTCGCTGCAGTTCACGAAGCAGCGTCAGGATCTGCGCCTGCACCGTCACATCCAGCGCGGTGGTTGGCTCATCGGCAATCAGCAGCTGAGGCTCGGTCAGCAGCGCCATGGCGATCATCACCCGCTGACGTTCCCCACCCGAAAGCTGGTGGGGGAAATCATTGAGCCGGGTGGCGGGCTGTCGTATTCCGACCCGATCAAGCACGCTGATAATTTCACCGCGTGCCGCCGGACGACGCAGGCCGCGATGCAGCGACAGCACTTCATACAGCTGCTTCTCCACGGTGTGCAGCGGATTAAGCGATACCATCGGCTCCTGAAAAATCATCGCGATCTGGTTGCCGCGAATCCCGCGCAGGCGCTGCTCACGTGCGCGCAGCAGATCTTCACCGTTAAACAGGATCTCCCCGCTGGGATAAACCACCGCAGCCTCATGCAGCAGTCGCATCACCGACAGTGCCGTGACGCTCTTACCGGAACCCGACTCGCCCACCAGCGCCAGCGTTTCGCCCGCGTCGATGCGCAGTGAAACGTCATTCACCACCTGGCGAAGCGTCTCGCCCTGACGAAAGGCGACCGAGAGATGATTGATGGCAAGCAATGGCGTGTTCATTCAGGCTCCTTTGCCCGGATCAAAAGCGTCGCGTACCGCTTCGCCAATAAAAATCAGCAGCGAAAGCAGGATCGCCAGGGTGAAAAAGCCCGCCAGGCCTAACCAGGGTGCCTGCAGGTTATTTTTACCCTGCAGCAGTAACTCGCCCAGCGAGGGCGAACCCAGCGGCAGGCCAAAGCCGAGAAAGTCGAGTGAGGTCAGCGTGGTAATCGATCCGCACAGAATAAACGGCAGAAAGGTCAGGGTGGCGACCATGGCGTTTGGCAGCATGTGGCGCAGCATAATCCGGCTGTCGCTGACCCCCAGCGCCTGCGCCGCACGGATGTAATCAAAGTTTCGGGTACGCAGAAACTCGGCCCGGACCACGCTGACCAGGCTCATCCAGCCAAAAGCCACGGTGACCAGCAGCAGCCACCAGAAACCCGGCTGGATCACGCTGGAGAGGAGAATCAGCAGAAACAGCGCAGGCATGCCGGACCAGACTTCAATCAGCCGCTGTCCAATCAGGTCAATCCTGCCGCCGAAATAGCCCTGCACCGCGCCGACCACAATCCCGATGACGCTGGAGAAGAGCGTCAGCATCAGTCCGAACAGCAGAGAAATGCGCGTGCCATAGAGCAGGCGTGCCATCACGTCGCCGCCGTTAGCATCCGTGCCAAGCCAGTTCTGCGCAGAGGGCGGAGAGGGGAAGGGCACCTCGGTGGCAAAGTTGATAGTGCTGTCGCTGAAACGAATCGGTGCCCATATGGCCCAGCCATTCTGCTCAATGCGCTGCCGCAGCCAGGGATCCTGATAATCCGCCGCTGTCGCCAGTGCGCCGCCATAGTCGGTTTCGCTGTAGTCAAACAGCAGCGGCACTGTCCAGCGCTGCTGGTAATGCACCAGCAGTGGCTTGTCATTGGCAATCAGTTCGGCACCCATCGACAGCAGAAAGATGATCAGAAAGATCCACAGCGACCAGTAGCCGCGTCGGTTATGGCGAAAGCGCTGCCAGCGCTGTTGGTTGAGCGGAGAGAGCGTCATGAGCGGCTCCCGAAATCGATGCGCGGATCGACCAGCGTATAGGTGAGATCACTGAGAATATTCATCAGCAAACCTATCAGCGTAAAAATATAGAGCGTGCCAAACATCACCGGATAGTCGCGTTGCAGAGTCGCATCATAGCCGAGCAGCCCGAGTCCGTTGAGCGAGAACATGACCTCGATCAGCACTGAACTGGTAAAGAACATGCTGATGAAGGTGGCGGGGAAGCTGGCGATCACCAGCAGCATCGCATTGCGAAACACATGGTGATAGAGAATACGGCGCTCCGGCACCCCTTTGGCGCGCGCAGTCACCACATAGAGCTTGCGGATCTCATCCAGAAACGCGTTTTTCGTCAGCATGGTCAGCGTGGCGAAGCCACCGATCACCGTCGCCAGCACCGGCAGGGCGATATGCCAGAAGTAGTCCAGCACTTTGCCATACCAGGGCAGTGTGTCGTGCTGCGCAGAGGTGAGGCCGCGCAGCGGAAACCAGTCCAGATAGCTGCCACCCGCAAACAGCACGATTAACATGATGCCAAACAGAAAAGCCGGGATGGAGTAGCCAATGATAATAAAAGCGCTGCTCCAGACATCGAAAGCGCTGCCATTGCGCACCGCTTTGCGGATGCCCAGCGGGATCGACACCAGGTAGATGATCAGTGTGCTCCATAATCCCAGACTGATCGAAACCGGCAGGCTCTCTTTGATCAGCCCGATCACCGAGGCACTGCGAAACAGGCTGTCGCCAAAATCCAGACGCAGATAATTCCACAGCATCTCGCCGTAACGCTGCCAGAGAGGTTTATCGAAACCGTAACGCTGTTTAATCTCAGCAATCACTTCGGGATCCAGCCCGCGTGCGCCCCGGTACTGATTATCGGCAGGATTGAGATGACTGACGCTGGCGCGTGAACCGGCGCTGTCTGCACCACTGCCGGGCAGACCGGTTGTCTGACCAAACTGAATGTTAGCCAGCGCCTGATCGACCGGTCCCCCGGGCGCGATTTGCACGATAAAAAAATTAAGCGTGATGATCGCCCATAACGTCGGGATGATCAGCAGCAATCTGCGCAGAAAGTAAGCGGCCAACGGTGATCTCCTTAGCGTTTGCTGGCCGGCAGGCGTCCGGCTTTGTTTGTGTCGTACCACCAGTTTTCCAGTCCGACGCTGTAGGCTGGCTTGCGGGCAGGGTGAGAAAACTTATCCCAGTACGCCAGCCGCTGCTCTGCGTTGTACCACATCGGGATCATATACGCATTCCACAGCAGCACCCGGTCCAGCGCCTGGGCCAGCGGCCGCAGCGCGGCGGGATCACCCTGATGCGCCACAATCTGTTTCACGAAATGCTCGACTACAGGCTCTTTGACCCGCGCGGTATTCCACGACGAGGCAATAAAGTCAGACTGCCACAGGATCTGCAGACTGGAGGTCGGGATCGGCATTGCCCCATAGACCGTGGCAATCATGTCATAGTCGCCTTCGCGCCAGCGCCGCAAATACTGTGAGTTATCGATCTGCCGCAGGTTCAGCGTAATGCCAAGCCGGGAAAGATTGTGCTGGAACGGTAACGCCCAGTCGGTATTGGTGCCACCGCGCAGCAGGAGTTCTATGGTAAACGGCTGACCGGTTTTATCATTGACCAGACGGCGATTTTTTATCTGCCAGCCCGCCTGTTTCAGCAGGTCAAACGCTTTTAACAGGCTGGCGCGGTCATAGCCGCTGCCGTCGGTTTTGTGTGGCTGATAAGGCTGGCTGAACAGCTCAGGTGGCAGTTGCGCGCGCCAGGGTTCAAGCAGGGCCTGCTGCTGTGCATCCGGCACGCCGCTGGCCGCATACGCCGTGTTCTGGAAATAGCTGCTGGCGCGCTGCCAGGCACCGTAATAGAGCGCTTTGTTCATCCACTCGAAATCGAACATCAGTGACAGCGCCTGACGCACGCGGCGATCCAGGAACAGCGGTTTTTCATTGTTGAATGCCAGCCAGCGGGTATCGATAGCGGCATCGTTAGGCGTGGTCTCTTTAACGATGCTGCCATCGTCAAAATTGCGGCCGCGATACTGGGTAGCCCATTTCTTTGCCGATGTCTCTTCACGCAGATCGTAAGCACCCGCCTTGAAGGCTTCAAATGCCACATTGTCATCCAGATAGTAGTCATAGCGCATTCGATCAAAATTAAAGCGTCCGCGATTGACCGGCAGATCAGCGGCCCAGTAATCTTTTACCCGGCTGAACTCAATAAACTGTCCCAGCTTCCAGCGAGTGATGCGATAGGGTCCGCTCGACAAGGGTGGCTCGCTTAACGGCTCATTAAACTTCTTATCGCGCCAGAACGACTCTGCGATAACCGGCAGCGTCAGTAAGCCAAGCAGCAGATCTTTATCCGGCTTCTGTGCCTCGATGCGTACAGTGAGATCGTTCAGCGCTTTAACGGTCACGCCACGGTAGGCGACGCGAAATTGAGGCACGCCCTCGCTCATGAATTTCTGATAGGTGAACGCCACGTCGCAGGCGGTGATGGGTGTGCCATTCTGAAAACGGGCGCGAGTGTTAAGGCGGATCTCAATCCACGTAAAATCGCTGGCGTAGCGCGCTGACTCGGCAATCAGCGGATAATAACTGCCAGGCTCATCGTCTGAGCTGGTGTAAAGCCCATCATAAAGCGTGCCGGTGTTAATGCCCGGATTACCGCGTGAAGCGTAGCGGTTGAAGTTGTCGTAAGTGCCCACCACCGCCATGGTGATGCTGCCGCCTTTGGGTGCGCGGGGATCGGCGTAGTCGTAATGGCTGAAGCCGGGCGGATATTTCGCTTCACCGGCCTGGGTGAACGCGTAGCTTTGCTGGACAGAGGCCGCCAGCAGCGGGGCGCTGAGCAGGCTGCACAGCAGCAGAAGTCCGGAACGAAACAGCATGCACTCTCCTGTCAGATGTCTGGCGCGATTCGGGCCAGGTAGTGTCAGGCGTTATGACGCCGGAAATAGTCTATCAGCGTTTCCGGCCGCAGCGGACGGCTAAAGATGTAACCCTGCAGATGGGTCACACCGCGGTTAATCAGCCAGGCAGCCTGCTCGCCGGTTTCTACCCCTTCGGCCACACTTTTCAGGTTCAGCTTCTTCGCCAGCTGCAGCACGGTATCGAGTACCGGCGAGGTCAGGCTATCCGTACCGATGCTCTGAACAAAACCGCGATCGATTTTCAGATAATCAAAGTCATAACGTTCCAGATAGATCAGCGCGCTGTGACCGGTACCGAAATCATCAATGGCGATATGGATCTGCTGCTGATGCAGCCAGTCAAACAGTTCTCCAACGTTTTCCTCGCGCACCATGGCTCGCTCGGTGATCTCAAACACGTAAGTAAAGTGGTCCGCAGGCATGGTATCAAGCCAGCGCAGCACATCCTGACGGAAACCGCTGTCAGCCAGATGCAGGGGCGAAATGTTGAGGCTGAGGCAGGCATGACGGGGAATGGTATGACACAGCAGGTGGGCATCACGGGAAACCAGCTGAAACAGATGTCGGGTCAGGGGAATAATCAGGTTCTGCGCCTCGGCATAGTGAATAAACACATCGGGCGGAATCGGGCCTTTCGTCGGGTGGGTCCAGCGCAGTAACGCTTCCATCCCATACGGCTGACCATCATGGGAGGTGACCAGCGGCTGATATTCGACGTGAAATTCACCGCGCTTCATGCCCCGAATCAGCTCTTTACCAGGGCGCTGATAAACCGACAACAGCAGCCAGCAAGCGCCTGAAACCAGCAGCGACAGTAGCAGGCCGCTCAGCAGGATATTCTGATAATCGCTGAACGCCAGAGTGGAACCGTACAACACAAACTGCAGCGGATAGCCTGTCAGCGTCTGCCGGTGCAGCGGCATCGGCAGGTTTTTATTCTGCATGACGACGGATTGCCAGCTGGTTAAGGCACTGCGTTGTGCCACCAGTGCCATACCGGTGATTTCCGGATGCCCGGACGCCAGCAGCTGATAGGGTGCCAGGGTAATATTCAGCGTCGCGAAAACGCCTGACTGCAGGCTGCCGGGATTTTTGATCCACAACGCCAGCGCCGGTTTATTGGGCTGCAACGGCGTGCCCGGCATCAGCTGCAGATCGATATCACGCGAAATATCACTCAGGGGCGCAATTACATTGAGCGGCAGATTAAAACTGCCGGTGGCCGAGGAGCAAAAAGCATTACCTTCTTTAACCAGCAGGATGGCACGAAGATTTCCGGCAAAGGCGGCGCGTGAGGTGAGTTCACGATTGATGGTATTGCAGGCAGTGTGGGTAAACGGAAGCAGGGGACTGAGAGTACTGTTAATCAGGCTGGAGAGCGTTTGCTGCAATGCCGTGCGGCTGTTCTCCAGCAGTTGCTGATGCTGTCGTTCGCGCTTCTGCCAGGTCTGGTGAAGCGAGAGTGCAGCAAATAACAGAAAGAATAAGCCGCCAGCCATCGCACTACTCCATGCGATACGGCGAGGATAGGTGGCATGGCGCCGTAGCGCCCCCGACAGTGGCATGAGGAGCTTCCCCTAATCAAATTATTATTATGTTATTGCGCACGACGGCTTCGGTTTAAGCGACCGAGAATATAACGAGACGGCGGGAAATGTCTTGCTATTAATCTGAATCAGAATGCTTTTGTCTTATATAACTGCTGGTAAAAATGATTAAAGGCGAAAAAAAACGCTGCATAAGCAGCGTTTCATGTTCTCTGGCTGAGAGAAGATCGAAAGTGGTTATCAGGTCGGGTTACGACTTAATACACGGCGTCCTTCACGGTAGCGCTTTTTCCAGTAATCATCATTCAGACTGGAGATCATCACGCCACTGCTGGTCGAGGCATGAACGAAGTTATCGTTGCCAAGATAGATGCCAACGTGACGGCCCGTAGAGCCTGCACGGAACATCACCAGATCGCCGGGACGCAGTTTACTGCGGGTAATCTCTTTACCGGTGTCCTGCTGCTGCGAGGTAGAACGCGGTAATTCTAAGCCAAACTGATCGCGGAAGGTGCGTTGTACAAAGGCGGAACAATCGATCCCGCGTTTGGTATCGCCACCGAGGCGATAGCGCACACCTTTCCAGACGGCGTATTGTTCCATGATGCGCGACTTAACGTCGACATTACGCACCATTTCTTCAAACTCATCCTGAGACGCCTGAAGTAAAAAACCATTGTGGTTGTTAACTTCATGATTCTCGTTATTCGCGTTTTGACTGCTATGGGTACTGCTACAAGCTGAGAGGAGTGTTGCCAGCGCCACTGCGGGCACGATCCGCAAGATATATCTCAGTATTGGTTGAGACTTGACCATTATTCGGGTTTTCCTTCGATTTCCTTACGACAAGATTGTCGCCAGCCAGATGACAAAACAGGGAGATTAATAAGCGAAACAGACTAAGACAAATCCTTAATTACTAAAATGTGTTAATGGACACATTTTAACGGTAAAAAATCCGAATTTTCTGCCGCTTTTGCCTCACTGCGACTGAGGTTAACTGATTACAGACGCCGTGGCGAGTGCTTTTAATCAATTTCATATAGGTTTTTTTGATGTGAAATCAAACCGTAACACACTGACTACTTTAGCTACAATTGTGGTCAAATGATGGTGAGAACAGGGAGTTAAAGGGGGGCTAATTCGGGGCATAGCCGCTATTTTTAGAGTTTTCTTTATTGACAGAGGATATTGGCGACTATTTAACCTGCCAGCTGGGTCATAACCTTTTCTTTTCGTGAATTTAATTAGCAGGCTAATAGTGATGGGGTGTTTTTTATAAGCACGGGCGGTTCAAACCAGGGGTTTAAATCGCCCGCGCTTAACATTTACGTCACGGGCTTATATTTACCCGGCAATTTGCGATAAAACCAGTTAACCAATACGTCACTGGCTGGCGTTAATAGCCACCAGCTCAGACCCACTAATACCACCGACATTGAACCGACGGCAACATCGGTAAACCAGTGCGCACCGGCCATGATGCGTGGCAGTGAAAATATCACCACAATAGCCGTGGCAATTAAAAAGCGGCTGAAACCAAAATAACGCCAGATAAAGCAGGCGAAAATGATCAGCATCATACCGTGGTCGCCGGGGAAGCTATCTTTTGAAGCATCTTTAGCGGGAATACCGGTCAGTTCACTGACGCGATGCACGTTCTCGAAGAACAGTGTCGGACTGGAGTGTTTAACCGGCAATAAATGGCCCAGCTGATTGAGGACGACGGCGGTCAGCAGCATGGTGATGCCGATTGCCAGCATCCGGCGCTGCGCCTGTGGCGTTTTGCGCCGCCAGATCGACAGGTAAAGCAGACCCATCGCCAGCAATGACACCGCATCAAAACCACGGTAATTCGTGATAGCGACGATCAGCGCGAACAGCGGATGGGTCACCATCTGGCTATTGAAGCCAAAGAAAATAGATTTATCGACGCCGAACCAGAAGCCATGTTCCGGGGGCAGATACCATGACAGAAATAGCACCACGCCCAGTGCATTAAGCAGCAGGATAGTAATAAGGCGAGTTACGCGCATAGTTAAACTCATTATTATTAAAAATAACCGCCGACAATACCTCTGTCAGCGTAAACGGCACTTCAACAATGCCGATTGTAGTCGATTCCAGTCAGCCTGTTGAGAATGAATGATCTCAATGCGGCTATCGGATGGCGGTGAGGGGAGTGTTTCACTCTGCAGCTCATTTGCCTGGCGATTGATGCGCAGAGCGCCTTCTTTCGTGCGCATCACTCCTTTAACGCGATCTACCGGCGCCTGCCGAACCCATTCCAGCAGCGTGCCGCTGTCGAACAGCGTATCACCATCAAACAGCCAGCCGCAGGCGCTATAGCCCTGTCCGTGGTTCAGCGCCCGACGCCAGCGCGCCTCGCCATTCAGTCGCAACGCCGCCAGACCGCTGGTGGGACCCGACGAATGATGATGCTGCGGCACGGGAAGCTCGCGCGGCTGCCGGGGGGTATCCAGCAGAGAAAGGGGGATCTGACCAAATTCTGTCTCTATCAGAGGGCGCGCAGGCTGCATCTGCTGCTGCCAGCCAGCCAGGCGCTGACGATCCGCCTGATCCCAGCAGTCGCGCTTATTAGCGATAATAAGGTCGGCGGCAGCCAGCTGATCGCGGAAGTTTTCATTGGCAACGATACGAGGATTGGCCAGCTGACGCGCATCCAGCAGCGTCAGTGTGGCATTCAGTTGCAGCCACGACTGATAGACGGGCGCACTCAACATCTCCAGCACCTGACGAGGATGGCCCAGGCCGGTTGGCTCGATCAGCAGCCGATCGGGTTTACTCTTCAGCAGCATATTCAGCCCGACCTGCATCGGCAGGCCATTCACACAGCACAGGCAGCCGCCGGGGATCTCTTTCAGCGTGGCACCGCGATCGGCCAGCAGGGCGCCGTCGATCCCGATCTCGCCAAATTCATTAACCAGCACCGCCCAGTTTTCCCCGGACGGCCTGGCAGCCAGCAGATGGCAGAGCAGCGTGGTTTTGCCGCTGCCCAAAAAACCGGTAATCAGATTAACGCGTGTCATGGGAGTGACTCCTGCCGGGGAATAACGTGATAATGTAATAATATAACACTATCACGATCGGCAGCAGGCTTCTGATTTAGTCTGCACGGCCCATATAGCGGCGTTCAGCAATGTGGATGCGGATGCGGTCACCGTTGCTGAGGTATTCCGGTACCTGAATCGAGAGGCCTGTACTCATACCGGCGGGTTTGGTGCGAGCGCTGGCAGAAGCACCTTTAATGCCTGGTGAAGTATCCACAATCTCCATATCCACGGTTTGTGGCAGTTCCAGCGCCAGCACCTGACCTTCCATCGTCAGCACGTGAATGCCAGGGATACCGCCTTCGGGGATAAACAGCAGCTCTTCTTCAATCTGCTCCTGTTTAAAGGAGTAGGGGGTGTAATCCTCATCATCCATAAAAATATATTCGTCACCATCTATATAAGAGAAGGTCACGCTGCGACGGCTGAGCGAAATCGCATCAATAATCTCGTCGCCCTTAAAGCGCTCTTCCACTTTTAAACCGGTGCGAACATCGGTAAAGCGCATTTTATACAGGGTGGCGGCACCGCGTGCGCTGGGGCTCTGGACATCAATATCTTTAACCAGCAGCAGTTTACCGTTGTGCGTGACGGCCATCCCTTTTTTGATTTCATTGGCTTTTGGCATTGCTGTTCTCGCTATCTTGAGAGTGAAGTGCGCGCAACGTTACTCGCGCCGATGAAAACTGGCAATATCACCGGCGTGAAATTTTGTCTCAGGCCGCGGCTTTCATGGCAATTGCCGCCCCGGACTGCTATTGTCGCCGCGACTTTCTCTGCCTGAGCACAGCATGCAATGCCGTAGCCAGGGCGGTGCCTGTTGTACAGCGCCCTCTATCTCTTCACCGATTTCTGGCATGGGTGACAGTGAACGATTTAAGCAGGAAGTTAAGAGCTGAAGGGTGTGGTGTCGCTCCCTCTGAGGTTCTGTTACTGTCTGTTGTATCCTGAAGGTCGCGTGAGAGGTGTTAATGCAGTGTCGTATTGATTGTGGAGCCTGCTGCATTGCGCCGTCAATCTCCAGCCCCATCCCCGGAATGCCGCAGGGTAAACCCGCGAATGTCCGATGCATTCAGTTATCGGATGAAAATTTGTGCATGATTTTCGGTTCAGCTTTAAGGCCGAAAGTATGCGGAAGTCTGCAACCTTCAGTTGATATGTGTCTTACAGACCGTACTTCAGCCATGACCTACCTGATTGAGCTTGAAGCCAGCACACGTGCCTGAGAACCCTCCCACCGCTTAGATTCAGCCCAGCGTCAGCGGTTAGCTGACCTACTCTTCCAGCTGCAATCCGGGTACCCGTTCAAACTCGCGTGTGTTATTGGTCACCAGAATAGCCCTGGCCGCAATGGCATGCCCGGCAATCGCGGTGTCGTTGGGACCAATGGGCGTTCCGGCAGCAGCCAGCGCCGCTTTGATTTCAGTAGTTGCATCTACCGCTGCGCGATCCCATGAAAGCACAGCATCAAGACGTGCGCAGAATGCATCTACCAATTGCAAACGTATCTGCTGTAAACCGAAGCGGATACCGCGCCATCAGGCGCTGACGCTGCTGAAGTTTTTCGGTCCACCCATTCTCACTTTACAGCAGCAGCGTCAGCCTGTTCGTCCGCTAATCCGCTAAACCTGCCCGAAATGTGCGTAACGTCAAAAATCTGCTACGCCGTTTGCGCATTTTCTTGCCTGGTGAAAGCGGCTGTACCACAATCCCTGAAACGTTTCAGCGGTGACTGCGCCACCTGTTTTCCTCAGCATGGCGTAAAAACTTTCACACTAGCTGAAACGATTCAATCTCAGCAAGCGAGGAGAATTATGTTCCAGCTCGAATTGCAGGCCATCCATACCGGAGCCAGCGCCCAGAATAAAGAAGAGGCCATTCGTCAGGTTGCTGCCGCGTTAACCGCGGCGGGCAATGTGACCGAAGGGTACGTCAACGGCATGCTGGCGCGCGAACAGCAGACCTCAACCTTTCTTGGCAACGGCATCGCAATCCCTCATGGCACCACCGATACCCGCGATCTGGTGCTGAAAACCGGCGTTCAGGTTTTCCAGTTTCCGCAGGGCATTGCCTGGGGTGACGATCAGACAGCCTATGTTGCCATCGGGATTGCCGCTAAGTCGGATGAACATCTGGCGCTGCTGCGTCAGCTGACCCATGTGCTGAGCGATGACACCATTGCAGAACAGCTAAAAACCGCCTCTGCTGAAGATCTTCGCGCGTTGCTGATGGGCGAGAAACAAGCCGCTGAATTCAGCTTCGACACCTCATTAATCACGCTCAACGTAGCTGCCAGCGATCTGATCACCTTACAGGCGATGAACGCCGGTCGGCTGCAGTCCGCTGGTGTGGTGGATGCCAGCTACGTCGCAGACGTGGTTTCAACGCCTCCGCTGAATCTGGGTCAGGGCATCTGGCTCAGCGACAGCAGCCTCGGCAACCTGCGCAGCGGCGTGGCTATCAGCCGCGCTGAACATGCCTTCGACCATCAGGGCGAATCGGCTGCGATGTTAATCAGCGTTTCGGCGACCGATGAACGTCCGCTGGAAGTGCTGGGTTACCTCAGCGCCTTGCTGCAGCAGGGCAAAGCGGATCGTCTGTTGAAAGCGGATGCTGCAGGCGTTTACGCACTGCTCACCAGCGAAGTCGATGAGCAGGCTGACGTGCTGACGGCTGAATTTACCATTCGCAACGAACACGGCCTGCATGCCCGTCCGGGCACGGCGCTGGTCAGCGTGATCAAGCAGTTCAACAGCGACATCACCGTGACCAATCTCGACGGCAGCGGCAAACCCGCTAATGGCCGCAGCCTGATGAAAGTGGTTGCGCTGGGCGTGAAGAAAGGTCATCGCCTGCGCTTTACCGCCAGCGGTGAAGATGCACAGCAGGCGCTGAACGCAATTGAAGAAGCGATCACCAGTGGTCTGGGTGAGGGGGCATCATGAGCAGACGCGTCGCCACCATTACGCTGAATCCGGCGTATGACCTGGTGGGATATACCCCTGAAATTGAACGTGGCGAAGTTAACCTGGTGAAAACCACCGGGCTGCATGCTGCGGGCAAGGGCATCAACGTAGCCAAAGTACTTAAAGATCTGGGTATCGACGTCACCGTCGGTGGCTTCATGGGGAAAGAGAATCAGGACGGTTTCCAGCAGTTGTTCAGTGAGCTGGGCATAGCCAACCGTTTCCATGTCGTGCCAGGCCGTACCCGTATCAACGTCAAACTCACTGAACAGACCGGTGACGTCACCGATCTGAATTTCTCCGGTTTTCAGGTGACGGCGCAGGACTGGGATCGTTTTACTACCGATTCCCTGACCTGGCTGGGCCAGTTCGATATGGTCTGCGTCAGCGGTAGCCTGCCTGAGGGCGTCGACCACGATGCCTTTACCCGCTGGATGACCGAACTTCGCACCCACTGCCCATGCATCATCTTTGACAGCAGCCGCGAGGCGCTGGTGGCAGGACTGAAGGCGGCACCGTGGCTGGTTAAACCTAACCGACGTG
This sequence comes from Pantoea sp. PvP021, assembly GCF_054056055.1. Taxonomy (NCBI): domain Bacteria; kingdom Pseudomonadati; phylum Pseudomonadota; class Gammaproteobacteria; order Enterobacterales; family Erwiniaceae; genus Pantoea; species Pantoea sp. PvP021. The sequence continues at coordinate 63,642 of NZ_JBSRXX010000001.1, forward strand.
AGCTGGAAATCTGGGCCGGTCGCAAACTGCCAACCCTGCAGGATGTGATTGGCGCTGCGCACGAACTGCGCGAGCAGGGTATCGCCCATGTGGTGATTTCGCTGGGCGCAGAAGGCGCTCTGTGGGTCAACGCTTCTGGTGAATGGATCGCTAAACCGCCGGTGTGCGAAGTGGTCAGCACCGTGGGTGCAGGCGACTCAATGGTTGGCGGCCTGATTTATGGACTGCTGATGCGCGAATCCAGCGAACACACGCTGCGTCTTGCGACTGCCGTGGCGGCGATGGCCGTCAGCCAGAGCAATGTTGGCGTTTCCGATCGTACTCAGTTGGCCGCAATGATGGCGCGCGTCGACTTACAACCCGTTAACTGACAGCAGGAGAGCGATAATGAAAACGCTGCTGATTAAAGACCCTACACTGGGACTGGCTTCCGCATATATGGCGCAACAACGTCTGGCGGCTGCCGCCGCTGCGGCGGGCCTGACCCTGACTGATAATCCTGCCGACGCTGAGCTGGCGATTGTGCTGGGCAAAAACGTGCCGGACGATGCGGCGCTGAACGGCAAAGCGGTCTGGCTGGGCGATATCCAGCTGGCAGTACGTGAGCCAGAAACCTTCCTGAACCGCGCGAAAGCAGAAGCGAAAACCTGGCAGGCACCGGCTGCGGTAGCAACACCTGCAGCAGGCGCACCTGCTGCACCGGCTCAGGCTGGTGCACAGAAACGCGTCGTCGCGGTGACCGCCTGTCCGACCGGCGTGGCGCATACCTTTATGGCTGCCGAGGCCATTCAGGCTGAAGCGACCCGTCGCGGCTGGTGGGTGAAAGTTGAAACCCGTGGTTCAGTGGGAGCCGGTAATGCGATCACTCCGGAAGAAGTCGCTGCCGCCGATCTGGTGATCGTCGCAGCTGATATCGAAGTCGACCTGGCGAAATTTGCCGGTAAGCCGATGTACCGTACCTCAACCGGTCTGGCGCTGAAGAAAACCGCGCAGGAGCTGGATAAAGCGGTAGCAGAAGCGAAGCCGTATAAAGCGGCGGCTGGCGGACAGAACAATAGCAGTGAAGAAGAGAAGAAAGGCGGAGCAGGGGCTTATCGTCACCTGCTGACCGGTGTTTCTTATATGCTGCCGATGGTGGTCGCAGGTGGTCTGAGCATCGCGCTGTCGTTTGCCTTTGGTATCACGGCGTTTAAAGAGCAGGGCACGCTGGCTGCGGCGCTGATGCAAATTGGTGGTGGCAGCGCCTTTGCCCTGATGGTGCCGGTGCTGGCGGGCTTTATCGCCTTCTCCATCGCTGATCGTCCGGGTCTGACGCCGGGTCTGATTGGCGGTATGATCGCCACCAGTATTAACGCAGGTTTCTTAGGCGGAATTATCGCGGGCTTTATTGCCGGTTATGCGGCGAAGCTGATCAGCGGCAAAGTTAAACTGCCGCAGAGTATGGAAGCGCTGAAACCGATACTGATTATTCCCCTGTTCGCCAGTCTGATCACCGGTCTGCTGATGATCTACGTAGTGGGTAAACCGGTTGCTGGCATCATGAACGGCCTGACGCACTGGCTGGCCAACATGGGAACGGCGAATGCGGTCCTGCTGGGTGCCATTCTGGGCGGCATGATGTGTACCGATATGGGCGGTCCGGTAAACAAAGTGGCTTACGCGTTTGGCGTCGGGTTACTGAGTTCGCAGACCTATGCGCCAATGGCAGCCATTATGGCAGCCGGTATGGTGCCACCGCTGGCGATGGGGCTGGCGACGCTGGTTGCCCGTCGTAAATTCAATAAAGGTCAGCAGGAAGGTGGTAAAGCAGCACTGGTTCTGGGTCTCTGCTTTATCTCTGAAGGCGCGATTCCGTTTGCCGCCCGTGACCCGATGCGCGTTCTGCCTTGCTGTATCGTTGGCGGTGCAACCACCGGCGCGATCTCCATGGCGATTGGCGCAAAACTGATGGCTCCGCACGGTGGACTGTTCGTGCTGCTGATCCCTGGCGCGATTACCCCGGTTATCGGCTATCTGATGGCGATTATCATCGGCACCGCGATTGCGGGTCTGAGCTATGCGGTACTGAAACGTCCGGAAGAGCAGCTGGCGAAAGCCTGATTTGCAGAAGTGCATAATCTGCTGAAGTGAAAATAACAGGGAGCCGGATGGCTCCCTGTTTGCTTTTACAGACGGTTCCCGAAGTCAAAGCGACGGGAGCATACGACTGGAGTAAAGCATCGCGGGCCATGGACAAAAAGCCGGGAGCGTTTTTGAACAACGCAAAGCGTTGGCCCGGCTGCGGGCGCACCTTAGGGATGAGGTGCGTAATCGCCCGCGCTGCGCCTGCCAGGGATGGCGTTTTTTTGCGTCTTTACGGAAGGCGTATGCTCCCTGAGCCAGCGTTCTCTCTAAACGAAAAGGGAGCATGCCAGCCAGTTAAGCGACAGGTGATAACGCAGTCTGGTGCCGATCAGGGGCTGGCGGTCCTCGCGCCGCTGCGCGGTTCCTTCACGTCATTCCTCTGCCTGACGGACCGCCGGGGATGGCACATCCTGTGCCGCCCCGCCTTTCGCCCGCGTCCTGCGGGCTCTCCTGGCAGACTCATTCTGTTCAGCGCTGCGGATTGCCTGCTCCTGATCGCCACCGGCCTGCTCTGAAACTTCAGTGTGTATTGTTAAAAAGGGCACGAGAGTGGAGGCCTGAGCGCCTCTGCTGCTGAAAGGGCTATCCGCAGCGCTGAGGCGTGACGGTGGGCCAGAAGTCCACGCCGGGAAGCGTGGACAGTTCGGGGCCGGCCAGGGAGGGCCGATCCCCGAACGGTTCGTCGGCACGACGTCAAAGCCGAAGGTACCGCGTGAGCGGCGCGAGGACGGCCCGGCAGCAGCAGAGGTGCACTGGCCCGCACTGCGGCTCGCTCGCACTGACAAAAAAGCTGCCACGTTTGACCGTGACAGCCTTTACAAATCTAATCTTAACTGACCAGCATTAAGCCAGCTGGCTCCCTTTTCTATCCCTGCTGTTCGGCTTTCAGCCAGGCAATCTCATCTTTCCAGATATCGGGATTAATGGTTTCCAGAATCAACGGGATGCCATCAAACCGCGGATCTTTCATCAGCCAGCTAAACGCTGTTTTGCCGATATTGCCTTCACCCAGGCTGTGATGGCGGTCAACGCGACTGTCGAAGGCGCTTTTGGCATCGTTAAGGTGCATGCCGCGCAGATAGTTAAAGCCGACAATGCGCTCAAACTCGGCGAAGGTCGCTTCGCAATCCGCTTCGGTACGCAGATCATAGCCACCGGCAAACGCATGGCAGGTATCAATACAGACGCCGACACGCGATTTATCTTCAACATGCTCAATAATGGTGGCGAGATGCTCGAAGCGGAAACCCAGATTACTGCCCTGACCGGCGGTATTCTCAATGACGGCGGTGACATTCTGGCTCTGGTCGAGAGCGATGTTGATCGACTCCGCAATCCGCTTCAGACAGGCCTCCTCATCAATCTGATGCAGATGGCTGCCCGGATGGAAGTTCAGCAAAGTCAGGCCGAGCTGGTCGGCACGTCGCAGCTCATCAATAAAAGCCGCGCGGGATTTCTCCAGCGCCTCTTCAACCGGATGACCCAGGTTTATCAGGAAACTGTCGTGCGGCAGGATTTGCTGCGGACCGAATTTGTACGTCTCGCAGGCGGCACGAAAAGCATCAATCACCTCAGTCGAGAGCGGGGCGGCCTTCCACTGACGTTGATTTTTAGTAAAGAGCGCGAAGGCGGTGGCTTCTATTTCATGGGCGCGGATCACTGCCTGATCCACGCCACCTGCCGCACTCACGTGTGCGCCAATATATTTCATGCCTTTCTCCTGGGGCTGTGCACGGATGAGACGGCATGATACCCGATGCCGCTAGCCCATGAAATGTTGCACCAGCAGATTGATTGCACCGCCGCCGGCGATTAACCAGGCAAACACCATCGCACCCAGCAGCAGCGGTTTAACGCCTGCCTCACGCAATGCCCCGAAACGGGTGGTCAATCCCAGCGCCGCCATCGCCATCGCCAGCAGCAGACCCGCCAGCTGATTCAGCGTCGCCACCACCATGGCAGGCAGCAGCTGCAGCGAGTTAAACAGTGCAACACCGATAAACAGCAGGGCGAACCAGGGAAATGTCACAGCCTGACGCGCGTTGCTTCCTTGACGTTTGCCGCGTATCACGGCGCTCAGGCAGAGCAAAAAGGGAGCCAGCATCATTACCCGCAGCATTTTGGCAATGACCGCGCTGTTCTCGGCTTCCGGGCTGATGCTGTGTCCGGCGGCCACCACCTGCGCCACTTCATGGATGGTTGAGCCGGTAAAAACCCCGAACTGCGATGCACTCAGTCCCGGGAACAGCTCATGCGCCAGCGGCCACAGCAGCGGATAGATAAAGATCGCCAGCGTGCCGAACAGCACCACGGTCGCGATAGCCACCGCAACTTTCGACGGCGCGGCTTTCACTACCGGCTCGGTCGCCAGTACAGCCGCAGCACCGCAGATACTGCTGCCCGCACCTATCAGCCAGACGGTATCGCGATCCAGCTTCAGCAGCCGCATGCCCAGCAGGCAGGTTATCAGGAAGGTACTGGTCAGGGTCAGCGCATCAATCAGGATGCCGCTGAAACCGACGTCAGCAATTTGTTGTAAAGTAATGCGAAAGCCAAACAGGATGATCCCCAGCCGCAGCAGTTTCTGCTTAGCCAGCAGCACGCCGTTGTCGCAGCGTGACGCCAGCGGCGAATAGATGCTGTTACCGACCAGGATGCCCAGCATAATCGCCAGAGTCAGTGAACCCAGCCCCAGCGCGGCAATCATCGGTTGCTGCGCCAGCCAGCTGGCTGCCCCGGCAATCACGGCGGTCAGCAGCAGACCCGGGATCCAGAGCGGAACGGGATGATGCGGTTTAGCGATGCTCAGTTCAGTCATGGTGGTCACTCCTCCTGGTTGAGACCCGATCATGACGGCGACTGGCTTAAAAGTGAAATTGATAATATATTTATAATTAACCAGAATAAACGATAAGGCAGCAATCATGATAGTTTCGCGTCTGCGCCGCTGGGCGACGCTGATCAAAAGAGATGTGTTTGTGCTGTGGTTTGCCTTCCGCGATACCCGCACACCCTGGTGGAACAAGCTGGGGATGCTGGGGCTGGTCGCCTATGGCATCAGCCCGATCGATATCATTCCTGATGTGATCCCCTTTGTCGGTCTGCTGGATGACGCGGTGATTATCCCGACGGGCGTCATGGTGCTGCTGCGTTTACTGCCGCAAGAGGTGCGCATCAGCAGCAGCGAGCGGGCGCAGTCTCAACGTTCGCGTGGCAAAAAGATTGCAGGCTGGCTGGTGGCGATAGGGCTGATCTGGCTGGCATTAATCATTTACCTGGTCAGGCAGTCACTGAGTTAAGAGGCAACGATGCACATTACGCTGCGACAAATTGAAGTTTTCACCGAAGTGCTTAAGAGCGGTTCCACCACTCAGGCTTCGCAACTGCTGGCACTGTCGCAGTCCGCAGTGAGTGCAGCGCTGGCCGATCTGGAGAGTCAGCTCGGCGTGCAACTGTTTGACCGGGTTGGCAAACGGCTGGTGCTGAATGAGCATGGACGGCTGCTCTATCCCCGTGCAGTAGGGCTGCTGGAGCAGGCGGGCGAAATCGAGCAGCTGTTTAAAGAGGATAACGGCGCGATCCGCATTTTTGCCAGTAGCACCATCGGCAACTATCTGCTGCCAGGCATGATGGCCGCTTATCGTCGCGATTTTCCCCGCCTGCCGCTGGAGCTGAGTGTCGGCAATAGTCAGGATGTGATTCAGGCGGTTTCCGATTTCCGCGTCGATGTCGGATTGATTGAAGGGCCGTGCCATATGACCGAGCTGGTCAGTGAACCCTGGCTCGAAGATGAGCTGGTGGTGTTTGCCGCGCCAGATGCGGCGATTCTGCAACAGCCGGTGACGCTGCAAACCCTGGCTGACGCCCCGTGGATCCTGCGCGAACGCGGCTCCGGCACCCGTGAAATTGTCGATTATCTGCTGCTGTCGCATCTGCCGAGTTTTCAGCTGGGCATGGAGCTGGGCAATTCCGAGGCGATTAAACATGCGGTGCGGCACGGCATGGGCATCAGCTGTCTTTCGCGCCGGGTGATTGCCGATCTGCTGGAGGCGGGCACGCTGGTTGAACTGACGATTCCGCTGCCGCGTCTTATCCGCACGCTCTATCGCATCCATCACCGGCAGAAGCATATTTCCAAAGCACTGACGCGGTTTTTTTCCTATTGTCGCGAGTAATTACTAATAATTCCGGCGCGATCATGAAGTTAACTAATAACAGGTTGGCATTCGCTATACAGAGGCGATCTGGCTGCTACAATCGCGCCTCATTTTTACCCAGCGTAGCGTTAACACATGCATAATGACTCAAATACAACACAACAACCTGCATTACGACGTGCGTTAAAAGCCCGTCACCTGACGATGATCGCCATCGGCGGCTCCATTGGTACCGGCCTGTTTGTCGCCTCCGGTGCCACCATCGCTCAGGCTGGCCCCGGCGGAGCACTGCTCTCCTATATCCTCATCGGCCTGATGGTCTACTTCCTGATGACCAGCCTCGGCGAACTGGCTGCGTTCATGCCGGTATCGGGTTCCTTCGCCACCTACGGCGCAAAATATGTCGAAGAGGGCTTTGGTTTCGCACTCGGCTGGAACTACTGGTACAACTGGGCGGTTACCATCGCGGTTGACCTGGTAGCGTCCCAGTTGGTGATGAACTACTGGTTCCCCGACACGCCTGGCTGGATCTGGAGCGCGCTGTTCCTGGGGCTGATGTTCCTGCTCAACTACATTTCGGTCAAAGGCTTTGGCGAGGCGGAATACTGGTTCTCGCTGATTAAAGTGGCCACCGTGATTATCTTTATCATCGTTGGCGTGCTGATGATCACCGGCATTATGCGCGGTGCTGAACATGCGGGCTGGCAGAACTGGCAGGTGGGCGACGCGCCGTTTGCGGGCGGCTTTGCGGCGATGATTGGGGTGGCGATGATTGTGGGATTCTCCTTCCAGGGCACCGAACTGATCGGTATCGCGGCGGGCGAATCTGAAGATCCGGCGAAGAATATTCCGCGCGCTGTGCGGCAGATTTTCTGGCGTATCCTGCTGTTCTATGTGTTCGCTATCCTGATTATCAGCCTGATCCTGCCATACACCGATCCGCAGTTGCTGCACAATGATATCGACGATATCAGCGTCAGCCCGTTCACCCTGGTGTTCCAGAATGCCGGTCTGCTCTCTGCCGCCGCCGTCATGAATGCGGTGATCCTGACGGCTGTGCTGTCAGCGGGTAACTCCGGGATGTATGCGTCAACGCGTATGCTTTACAACCTTGCCAGCGAAGGTAAAGCGCCACGGATTTTCGCGAAGCTCTCTAAAGGCGGCGTTCCGCGTAATGCCCTTTGGGCCACCACCGTGGTGGCCGGACTGTGCTTCCTGACCTCAAAATTTGGTAATCAGGAAGTCTATCTGTGGCTGCTTAATACCTCAGGCATGACCGGGTTTATCGCCTGGCTGGGTATTGCCATCAGTCACTATCGCTTTCGTCGGGGCTATGTCGCCCAGGGACGTGACCTGAACGATCTGCCTTACCGTTCCGGCTTCTTCCCGCTGGGTCCGATTTTCGCCTTTGTGCTCTGCCTGATCATCACGCTGGGTCAGAACTACCAGGCATTCCTCAACGACAGCATCGACTGGTATGGCGTGGCGGCAACCTACATCGGCATTCCGCTGTTCCTGATTATCTGGTTCGGCTACAAGCTGACGCGCGGTAGCCGTTTCGTGAAGTACAGCGAGATGGAGTTCCCGGTTCACAAAGAGTAACTCTGCGTCATCGCCCACGCTGAGCCCGCCAGGGATGGCGGGTTCTGCGTCATTGCGAAAGGCGCAGGCTCCCTGAGCCATTCTCCTGCCTGCAACACCGTTTTTTACTGTTTTTTCACGTCTCGCTTATGTTCTCGAATTGATAATTATTATCACCTGCACTATTGTGGCTGCGTTTTCTGACGTGATAGCCACACAGGGTTCAAACATGACTACCGAAACTTCGCTGCTGGCGGGGGAAGAGACGCTTCACCACACCATGCAGAACTATCATCAGGTGCTGCGCCGCCGCTTAATCTGGATTGGCGTGCTGCTGCTGGCGATACTCGCCTCGCTGATCCTCGACTTCACGCTGGGTCCGGCGGGACTCTCACTTGAAACGCTGTGGAATACGCTGCTCAGCCCCGAGAGCGTGGATGCCGGCACGCGCGTCATTGTCTGGGACATTCGTCTGCCCTATGCGCTGATGGCGCTGGTAGTGGGCCTGTCGCTGGGTCTGGCGGGCGCAGAAATGCAGACCATCCTGAATAACCCGCTGGCCAGTCCGTTTACCCTCGGTGTCTCATCGGCGGCGGCGTTTGGCGCCGCGCTGGCCATCATCCTCGGCGTGGGTATTCCCGGCATTCCCGATCAGTGGTTAATTTCTGCCAACGCCTTTGTCTTTGCTCTGTTTGCCGCGCTGATGCTGGATGCCGTAACCCGCTGGACTCAGGTCTCTTCGGCGGGCGTGGTGCTGTTCGGTATCGCGCTGGTCTTCACCTTTAACGCCCTGGTATCCATGATGCAGTTCATCGCCAGCGAAGATACCCTGCAGGGCCTGGTGTTCTGGACCATGGGCAGCCTGGCGCGCGCCTCCTGGGAAAAGCTGGGCGTGCTGAGCGTGGCGCTGGCCATTCTGGTACCGTTTTCAATGATGAGCAGCTGGAAGCTGACGGCGCTGCGTCTGGGCGAAGACCGCGCGGTAAGCTTTGGCATTGATGTGCGTCGTCTGCGCCTGACTACGTTACTGCGCATCAGTATCCTCTCTGCCCTGGCGGTCGCGTTTGTCGGCCCGATCGGTTTCATTGGGCTGGTCGCTCCCCATATCGCCCGCATGATGTTTGGTGAAGATCACCGTTTCTATCTGCCTGCCAGTGCGCTGGTCGGTGCGCTGGTGCTGTCGCTGGCGTCGGTCGCCTCGAAAAACCTGCTCCCCGGTGTAATCATCCCGGTTGGCATTGTCACCTCACTGATTGGCGTGCCGTTCTTCCTGAGTATTATTCTGCGTCATCGGGGGACGGTATGATGGAACAGGGTCTGACGTTACGCGGCTTCAGTGCCGGGTACCCAAAAAATAAAGTCATTGATAATCTTAATATCGCGCCGCTGCCGCGCGGCGAGATCACCGTGCTGCTGGGGCCGAATGGCTGTGGTAAATCGACGCTGCTGCGTGCACTGGCCGGTCTGAATAAAGGCCAGGGCGAGATGTGGCTCAACGGTGAGGATCTCATGACCCAGCCGTTTGCCCGGCGTGCGAAGAACGTGGTTTATCTGCCGCAGTCGCTGCCTGCGGGCGTACATCTGCATGTGCTGGAGTCGATCATCGTGGCGCAGCGTGCCTCCGGTGGTCTGCACAGCGCCAGCAGCGAAGCGGAAATCATGCATCTGCTGGAACAACTGGGCATTGCCCATCTGGCGATGCGATATCTCGATCAGCTCTCCGGCGGACAGAAACAGCTGGTCGGGCTGGCGCAGTCACTGATCCGTCGCCCTAAGCTGCTGCTGCTGGATGAACCGCTGAGTGCGCTGGATCTCAACTACCAGTTTCACGTGATGGATCTGGTGCGGCGCGAAACCGCTCAGCGTAACATCGTGACGGTGGTAGTGGTGCATGACATCAATATTGCACTGCGTCATGCGCAACATGCGCTGATGCTGAAGCAGGGCGCGCTGGTGGCGGAAGGGCAGCCGGATAAGGTGATCACGCCTGCCACTCTGGCAAAGGTGTATGGCGTCGATGGTCGTATCGAACACTGCTCGCGTGGTATCCCGCAGGTGATGATCGACGGGCTGACCGGCCCGGCACTGGTCTGATATTGAGGAGGCGTCCGGTAGGGCGCTGAGCATCACTGTTCTGAGAAAGGAATTTTTACAGGGCAGGCTGGCAGGACGCTGGCTCTGTGACAGAGCGTTAGCCAGCAGAGCAGGCATAAAAGTTCAGGGCCGCGATTGCGGCCCTGATTGTTTACGCCAGCAGATGCTGCGCATGGAAGCGCAGATGATCTTCCACAAAGCTGGCTATAAAGAAGTAGCTATGGTCATAACCCGGCTGAATGCGCAGCGTCAGCGGGAAACCCACCTCATTCGCGACCTCTTGTAACCGCTCCGGTTGCAGCTGATCGGCCAGGAACTGATCGCTGTCACCCTGATCGATCAGCATTGGCAGCCGATGCGACACCTCCGCCATCAGCTGGCAGCTGTCATATTCCCGCCATGTTGCACGATCGTCGCCCAGATAGGCCTGAAACGCTTTCTCGCCCCAGGGGACCTGCATCGGATTCACAATCGGTGCAAAAGCGGAAGCCGAGGCAAAGCGGTTACCCAGACGCAGCGCCAGCATCAGCGCGCCGTGTCCGCCCATGGAGTGACCCATAATCGACTGACGTTCACTGACCTTGAAGTTATCCGCAATCAGGGCGGGTAACTCGCTGCTCAGATAATCGAACATGCGGAAATGGCTGGCCCAGGGCTGTTGGGTGGCATTGAGATAAAATCCCGCGCCCTGACCCAGATCGTATCCTTCATCATTCGCAACCCCTTCGCCGCGCGGGCTGGTGTCCGGCATAATCAGCACCAGACCCAGTTCCGCTGCAACCCGCTGTGCGCCGGCTTTGCTGGTGAAGTTCTCATCGTTACAGGTCAGCCCGGCCAGAAACCAGACCACCGGCGGCGGCGCATCACCGTGCGGCCCAGGCAGATAGATGCTGAAGGTCATCGGGCAGTTCAGCAGCAAAGACTGATGACGCCAGCGCTGCTGCCAGCCGCCAAAAATACGGTGTTCTTCCAGTAGCTCCAGAGTGGATGCCATAACGCCTCCTGATTACTTGTTAAAGTGCACGACCGAGCGAATCGATTTTCCTTCGTGCATCAAATCAAAGGCGTCGTTGATCTCTTCCAGCGGCATGGTGTGGGTGATGAAGTCGTTCAGCGCAAATTTACCGTCGAGGTAATCCTGCACAATGCCAGGCAGCTGCGAACGGCCTTTGACGCCGCCAAACGCGGAACCGCGCCAGACGCGACCGGTCACCAGCTGGAACGGACGAGTGGAGATCTCTTCACCGGCACCGGCGACGCCGATAATCACGGACTCGCCCCAGCCTTTGTGGCAGCACTCCAGCGCGGAACGCATCACGTTGACGTTACCAATACATTCAAACGAGAAATCCACGCCGCCGTCGGTCAGCTCGACAATCACATCCTGAATCGGCTTGTCGTAATCTTTCGGGTTGATCAGATCGGTGGCACCCAGTTTGCGTGCCAGATCGAATTTGCTGGTGTTAAGGTCGATGGCAATGATGCGGCCCGCTTTCGCCATCTTCGCGCCGATGACCGCAGAGAGGCCAATGCCGCCGAGACCGAAAATCGCCACGGTGTCGCCTTCTTTCACTTTGGCGGTGTTCATCACCGCGCCCATGCCAGTGGTCACGCCACAGCCCAGCAGACAAACCTCTTCCAGCGGCGCTTCTTTACTGATTTTCGCCAGCGAGATCTCCGGGATTACCGTGTACTCAGAGAAGGTTGAGGTGCCCATATAGTGGAAAATGGGTTTGCCATCTTTAAAGAAACGGGTGGTGCCATCCGGCATCAGGCCTTTACCCTGCGTGGTGCGGATCGCCTGGCAGAGGTTAGTTTTGCCTGAAAGACAATATTTACATTTGCCACACTCCGGCGTGTAGAGTGGAATGACGTGGTCACCCACTTCAACGCTGGTCACGCCTTCGCCCACGGCTTCGACGATGCCGCCGCCTTCATGGCCAAGAATCGCCGGGAAAACGCCTTCCGGGTCGGTGCCGGACAGGGTGTAGGCGTCGGTATGACAGACGCCGGTCGCAACGATACGCACCAGCACTTCACCTTTCTGCGGTGGCATTAAATCAACTTCTTCGATTTTCAGCGGTTCGCCAGCAGCCCAGGCAACAGCGGCACGGGTTTTGATCATATTCATGCAATCCCTCTTCCAGTCAGATTGTGACGCGCAGTGGCGCCGGGTGGTCGTGATGATTCAAAGCCTGGTGGGTCAGGCTCTTAAACATAGCGTGGAACGCTTATTCCGCCGCCTGTAATGGGTAAATCAGCTCCTCGTTGAGCGGACGATCGTCAAATTGTTCAATAATCAGGTACTTCAGTGCTTCAACATTCGGCGTAAAGGCGTCGCGTCGCCACATCAGCCAGGTGGCGGTGTCGCGATAAGCGGGAGGTAACGTATGCGCCTGCACCCGTGACCGATCCGCCATCTGTTTCAGCACCGAGGCCGGGATCATCGCTACGCCCGCACCGCCTGCCACGCAGGCCAGCATGGCGTGATAGGACTGAATCTCCATCACACTGTTGGGCGCGGCCTGGCTGTCGCGATACCAGCTTTCCAGCTTCACCCGGTAAGAGCAGCTGTTGCGAAAGGCAAACAGGGTATCGTCCTGCACGTCGCGCGCGGTGGCGATTGGCGCATGATCGAGGCCGGTGATCAGTATCATCTCTTCGCGAAAGGCGATGCAGCCATTGAGATCGTCATGGGAGACCGGGCCATCCACCAGCGCGGCCGCCAGGGTGCCTTCACGCACCCGATCGATGATTTCGCCCGAGGTGCCGGTAATCAGCGACAGCGCCACTTTGGGGAAGCGCTGGTGATAGGCGGCGAGCAGGCCGGGCAGACGCGTCGCCGCGGTGCTCTCCATTGAGCCCAGCGCAAAGTTGCCCGCCGGTTCACCGGTGCGGGTCATGCTCATCGCTTCTTCACTTAATGCCAGGATACGCTGCGCATAATTCAGAAAATTATGGCCCATTGGTGACAGGCGAATGCGCTGTTTCTCACGAATAAAGAGATCCACACCTAATTCTTCTTCCAGCTGGCGCAGCCGCGTGGTGAGATTAGAGGGGACGCGATGCAGCTGTTCTGCTGCGCGCGCCAGTGAACCCGTTTCGGCGACGGAACAGAACATACGCAGCTGAACTAAATCCATATCTTCTCTTCCTGTAAGCAAGTTGGTTAAAATTATTCACTTTCCGTGAGTTTAATCATCCTGCATGCTGTTAGCAAGTCAGAAGAGATCTCAGGGCAGAACAACAGGAGTTCAGCAATGGCGTTACGCGTCGCGCTCAGCGCGTTTTTAACCTTATTTGTCGCGATGGGCATTGGCCGGTTTGCCTTTACGCCCCAGGTGCCGCTGATGATTCAGGCACACCAGCTGACACTCACCAGTGCCAGCCTGGTCGCGGCACTTAACTATCTTGGCTATCTGTGTGGCTCATTTGATGCCATGCGCGCACACCGGCGGGTTGAGCTGCGATTGCAGGCGGGCGTATGGGGCGCGGTGATCCTGACCCTGCTCTCAGCATTGGCCAGCGGACCGTGGCTGCACGGCGCAATCCGCTTTCTGATTGGCTGGGCCAGCGGCTGGGCGATGGTGCTGGTGGCGGCCTGGAGCAATGAACAGCTGCATCGCCATGGCCGGGCAGGGCTGTCGGCGGCCGTTTTTGCCGGGCCAGGCTGCGGCATTTTTGTCAGCGGTCTGCTGGGGGTAGCGCTGCACACATTGCAGGTTTCTGCCGGTCTGGCCTGGGCCGCTTACGGTGCGCTGGCGCTGCTGCTGATTGCGCTGATTACCCGTAATCTGCCGCGTCGGGGCGAACTGCATCGCCCGGATCAGGCACCCGAGCCGCTGGTGCTGGATCGCAACCTTAAACGGCTGGTACTGAGTTACAGTCTGGCAGGCTTTGGCTACATTCTGCCCGCCACCTTTTTGTCGCAGATGGCCGCCACGCGGTTTCCTGACGGCATCTTCGCGCAGTTTGTCTGGCCGATTTTTGGCGGCGCGGCGATGATCGGCATCCTGCTGGGGATCCTGACGCGGCGCTGGGGGCACAGCCACGTCCGCCTGGCTCTGGTGCTGTGGGCGCAGGCGCTGGGCGTATTTGCCGCGGCGCTGCTGCCAGGCTTTAGCGGTCTGCTGGCCGGTGCGCTGCTGGTGGGGGGCGGTTTCCTCAGCGTGGTGCAGCTGTCGCTGCTCTGCGCCCGTGAGCTGGCACCCAATCATCTTCGCTACATGGCTGGCCTGCTGACCACCGGCTATGCTATCGGGCAGCTGGTCGGCCCGCTGCTCTCTTTTCTCTCCACAGCCCTGTTACATCGGCTGGAGCCTGCCCTGTGGGTTGCCGGGGTTAGCCTGGTCTGGGCCGGCCTGCTGGTCTGGCGGCGAACCGGGTGAAAAGCTTTCATCACCAATCTGATTGATTGCTGGATTCCCCGCAAAGAAAGTTTCACAATACGCGCCTGATTACAGGGCCCGCTGGCAAAAGCTGGCGGGCGCAACACCAGCCGGAGAAGAGTAAGATGAGCACCCTAAGTCAGGAAGCTGCCCTGGTTCACGAAGCGCTGCTGGCGCGTGGACTGGAAACGCCGTTACGTGCACCGACGCGCGATATAGATGACAACACACGTAAAAGTCTGATTGCCGGGCACATGACCGAGATTATGCAGCTGCTGAATCTGGATCTTGAAGATGACAGCCTGATGGAAACGCCGCATCGCATCGCCAAAATGTATGTGGATGAAGTCTTTTCCGGTCTCGACTACGCCAACTTCCCGAAAATCACCGTCATTGAGAATAAAATGAAGGTTGATGAGATGGTGACCGTGCGTGATATCACGCTGACCAGCACCTGTGAACACCACTTTGTGATCATCGATGGCAAAGCGACCGTCGCCTACATTCCCAAAGAAAAGGTGATTGGCCTGTCGAAAATCAACCGTATCGTGCAGTTCTTCGCCCAGCGCCCGCAGGTGCAGGAGCGTCTGACGCAGCAGGTTCTGGTCGCACTGCAGACGCTGCTGGGCACCAACAATGTGGCTGTTTCTATTGATGCGGTGCATTACTGCGTGAAAGCGCGTGGCGTAAAAGATGCCACCAGTGCCACCACGACGACCTCTCTGGGCGGCCTGTTCAAGTCCAGCCAGAATACCCGCCAGGAATTTTTGCGCGCGGTGCGCCATAGTTGAGTCTACGGCGGGCGCATAACGTTGCCCGCCTCAATGGTGCAGGTGCCGCATGCAACGCTATCACGCGCTGGATTTCATTCGTGGATGTGCCATTCTCGGCATTCTGCTGCTCAATATTGTCGGCTTCGGCCTGCCTTCTGCCGCCTACCTTAATCCGGCATGGCAGGGCAGCGTCAGCCTGTCCGATGTCTGGACATGGGCGATCTCTGACGCCTTTGCCCAGCTCAAATTCCTCACCCTGTTTGCGCTGCTGTTTGGCGCAGGTCTGCAAATGCAGCTGCCACGCGGCAGTCGCTGGCTGACTGCCCGGCTCTCACTGCTGGTGCTGATCGGTTTTCTGCACGGCGTCTTTCTCTGGGAGGGCGATATCCTGCTGGACTACGGCATTATCGGACTGGTGGTCTGGCGGGTAGTGCGCGATGTCCCTTCCACCCGCAGCCTGATGAATACCGGCATTCTGCTCTATCTGGTGGGCTGTGGCGTTCTGCTGGTGTTTGGGTCAATCTCCGATCCTGAACCGACCCGATCCTGGCTGCCAGGTGCTGCCGATCTGCAATATGAACAGTACTGGAAACTGACCGGCGGCTGGGAAGCGATACAGAACCGGCTGGATCATCTCTCGTCAGGACTGATGGCGCTGGCGGCGCAGTATGGCTGGCAACTGGCGGGCCTGATGATGATCGGTGGCGCACTGCTGCGCAGTGGCTGGTTGATCGGCGAGTTTTCAGCGCAACATTACCGTCAGGCGGCGGCGCTGCTGCTGACGATGGGGTTGTTAATTGCGGTGGCCGGTGTGGCAGCGCAATGGCTGTTACATTGGGAATTCCGCTGGACCGCTTTTTATCTGCAAGCCCCGCGCGATCTCGCCAGCCCGCTGATTAGCCTGGGCTATGCCGCGCTCTGTCTGGCTTACTGGCCGCAGATAGCGCGCTGGCGCATCAGCTATGCCATTCAGTGCGTGGGCCGCATGGCGCTGACCAACTATCTGCTGCAGTCGCTGATCTGCACCACGCTGTTCTATCGCTTCGGCTTCTATATGCACTTCACCCGGCTGGAGCTGGTGCTGATGGTGCCTGCGGTCTGGCTTATCAATATCCTCTTTTCACTCATCTGGTTACATTTCTTCGCACAGGGTCCGCTGGAGTGGCTGTGGCGGCGGCTCACGCTGATCTCAGCCGGTAAATCGCGCATCACTGACAACGCCAGATAATGACCGCCATCACAAAGGTTACAGAATTGTATGTAACCGTTTTCATTGATGTGACGCAATTCACGCTGTACGCCTCCTGCCCCTGACAAAATAGCGCCGGTGTTCAACCCGGCGTGATGCCTTATTTTTCCTTTGTGGAACTGCTGCATGATAACAATTCGTGATGTTGCCCGTCAGGCTGGCGTGTCGGTGGCGACCGTGTCGCGCGTCCTCAATCAGAGCAGCGCCGTCACCTCTGACACCCGCGACGCCGTGTTACAGGCGGTGGAAGCGCTGGGCTATCGCCCCAACGCCAATGCGCAGGCGCTGGCGACGCAGGTCAGTGACACCATTGGCGTGGTGGTGATGGATGTTTCGGATCCCTTCTTCGGTGCACTGGTTAAAGCGGTGGATACCGTGGCGCAGCGCGTGCACAAACATGTGTTAATCAGCAACTCCTGGCATCAGGAAGAGAAAGAGCGTCATGCCATTGAAGTGCTGATTCGTCAGCGCTGCAGCGCCCTGGTGGTACACGCGAAAACACTGCCTGACGCTGAGCTGGCGGATTTTATGCGCCACGTTCCGGGCATGGTGGTGATTAACCGCATCGTGCCCGGATTTGAACACCGCAGTGTCAGTCTGGATAACGTCACGGGTGCGTTGATGGCCTCACGAACCCTGCTACAACAGGGGCATAGCCGCATTGGATACCTTTGTTCCAGCCATCCCATCGAAGATGTGGCGCAGCGCCGTGAAGGGTGGATTCAGGCGATGGCAGAGCAGGGCATCCGGCCCCAGGAGAGCTGGATAGCCAGCGCAGAGCCCGATATGCAAGGCGGCGAAGCGGCGATGGTGGAGCTGCTGGGACGCAATCTCAACCTCAGTGCGGTGTTTGCCTATAACGACGGCATGGCGGCTGGTGCACTCACTGCGCTGAAAGACAACGGCATCCAGGTGCCACAGCATTTTTCTGTCATTGGCTTTGATGACATCCCCATTTCCCGTTACACCGACCCACAGCTAACCACTGTGCGCTATCCCATTGTATCTATGGCAAAAATCGCCACTGAACTGGCGCTGCAGGGCGCAGCCGGACTGCTGGATGACACGGCAACGCACATCTTTATGCCAACGCTGGTGCGGCGTCATTCGGTGGCGCAGCGGCAAAATGTGGAGTCTGTCACTAATTCAGGCGATTCAGCCATGTAACCGTTTTCAATCTGTGATTACATTCACAGTTAATTAACATTGCTCTCACTATGATGGCAGCGTCTTACCGGACTGAAACATTATGTAACGCCAGTGTAACGGCATCAGTTGTGGTCTCAGTAGCCGGTTAAAGGGTTCATACCCTCTTCATGGAAGCATTCAGTCACAGGGAAGTCAGGTTTTAGACGGTGTTCAATGGCTTAACATCCTCATTACGTTAACCGACGCGCCGATCTGTTTTACCGATTGCTCTCCCGCCTTTATGGGGCGGTAGCGCTAAAAAGACCCTGCATAATAAAACCGGAGATACCATGAATAAGAAGGTTTTCACGCTTACAGCACTGGTTGCCAGCATGATGTTTGGTGCAACCGCTCACGCAGCTGACACCCGTATCGGCGTGACCATTTACAAATATGATGACAACTTCATGTCAATGGTGCGCAAAGACATCGAGAAAGAAGCGAAAGCGATCGGTGGCGTGCAGTTGCTGATGAATGATTCACAGAATGACCAGTCCAAACAGAACGATCAGATTGACGTGCTGATGGCAAAAGGCGTGAAAGCGCTGGCGATTAACCTGGTTGACCCGGCTGCGGCTGCGGTTGTAGTAGACAAAGCGCGTGCCAACGACGTGCCGGTGGTCTTCTTCAACAAAGAACCTAACGCCAAAGTGCTGGCCGGTTATGACAAAGCTTACTATGTCGGTACCGACTCTAAAGAGTCAGGCATCATTCAGGGGCAGCTGATTGAGAAGCACTGGAAAGCGACACCCGCGTGGGATCTGAACAAAGATGGTCAGATTCAGTTCGTACTGCTGAAAGGCGAGCCGGGCCATCCTGATGCAGAAGCCCGTACCAAATATGTGATCGATACCCTGAACAAAGATGGTCTGAAAACCCAGCAGTTAGCGATGGATACTGCAATGTGGGATACCGCTCAGGCCAAAGATAAGATGGATGCGTGGCTGTCAGGCCCGAATGCCAAAAAAATCGAAGTCGTGATTGCCAACAACGATGCGATGGCGATGGGTGCGGTTGAAGCGCTGAAAGCGCACAACATGACCTCAATCCCGGTCTTCGGCGTCGATGCACTGCCAGAAGCGCTGGCGCTGGTGAAATCCGGTGCGCTGGCCGGTACCGTGCTGAACGATGCGGAAAACCAGGCGAAAGCAACGCTGGATATTGCCAACAATCTGGCTAACGGCAAAGCCGCCACCGACGGAACAAACTTCAAGATGGTTGATAAGATCGTCCGCGTTCCTTACGTGCCGGTTGATAAAGAAAATCTGTCTCAGTTCGTGAAATAAGATCGATTACGGGCGCGACCGCTGTCGCGCCTTTTTTATGTCACCACCGTTTTTTAGCCAGGTAAAATATGGCCAGTGATAATACGACCGCGCAGCGAGAATATCTGCTGGAAATGACGAATGTCTCAAAATCATTTCCCGGCGTTAAAGCGTTAGATAATGTGAATTTAAAAGTGCGGCCTCACTCTGTTCATGCATTAATGGGCGAGAACGGTGCCGGGAAATCCACCTTATTAAAATGCCTGTTTGGTATTTATAAAAAAGATACCGGCAGTATCCTGTTTCAGGGTAAAGAGATCGACTATAAAAGTTCCAAAGAGGCGCTGGAAAATGGCGTGTCGATGGTGCATCAGGAATTAAACCTGGTCCTGCAGCGTACCGTGATGGACAACATGTGGCTTGGGCGTTATCCGCGCAAAGGCTTCTTTGTCGATCAGGATAAAATGTACCGGGATACCAAAGCGATTTTTGACGAGCTGGATATTGATATCGATCCGCGCGACAAAGTTGCCAATCTTTCTGTATCGCAGATGCAGATGATTGAAATTGCTAAAGCGTTTTCCTACGACGCGAAAATTGTGATTATGGATGAGCCGACCTCCTCGTTAACCGAGAAAGAGGTTAATCACCTGTTCACGATTATTCGTAAGCTGAAAGATCGCGGCTGTGGCATTGTTTATATTTCGCACAAAATGGAAGAGATTTTCCAGCTGTGTGATGAGATCACTATCCTGCGTGATGGTCAGTGGATCACCTCTCAGCCGCTGGAAGGGCTGGATATGGATAAGATCATCTCCATGATGGTTGGCCGTTCACTGAACCAGCGTTTCCCTGACCGTACCAACGTGCCAGGCGAGACGATTCTTGAGGTGCGTCATCTGACGTCACTGCGTCAGCCATCGATTCGCGACATCTCATTTGATTTGCGTAAAGGGGAGATACTCGGCATTGCCGGGCTGGTGGGCGCCAAACGTACCGATATCGTCGAAACGCTGTTTGGCATTCGCGAAAAATCGGGCGGCACCATTAAACTGCATGGCAAACCGATTAATAATCACAGCGCCAATGAAGCCATTAACCACGGTTTTGCGCTGGTGACTGAAGAGCGTCGCTCAACCGGTATTTATGCTTTCCTCGACATTGGTTTTAACTCGCTTATTTCCAATATCAAAAAATATAAAAACAGTATGGGACTGCTGGATAATAAACGCATGAAGAGTGATACCCAATGGGTGATCGATTCTATGCGTGTAAAAACGCCAGGCCACCATACTCAGATTGGTTCGCTTTCGGGCGGTAACCAGCAAAAAGTGATTATTGGCCGCTGGTTATTGACCCAGCCTGAAATCCTGATGCTTGATGAACCCACTCGCGGTATTGATGTTGGTGCAAAATTCGAAATTTACCAGTTAATTGCTGAGCTGGCGAAAAGAGAAAAGGGCATCATTATTATCTCATCCGAAATGCCGGAGCTGTTAGGCATTACCGATCGTATTCTGGTAATGAGTAATGGTCTGGTAGCAGGCATAGTTGATACCAAAACGACCACGCAGAACGAAATATTGCGTTTAGCGTCATTACACCTTTAATGAAGCAAGGGCTGTTAACATGAAAGCGACTACAAAAAAGAATGCGCTAACCTGGTTAAAAGAGGGCGGCATTTATGTCGTGCTGCTGGTATTGCTGGCTATTATTATTTTCCAGGACCCCTCATTTTTAAGTTTAATGAACCTGAGTAATATTCTGACCCAATCTTCGGTGCGCATTATTATTGCACTGGGTGTGGCGGGTCTGATTGTGACGCAGGGTACTGACCTGTCAGCCGGACGTCAGGTCGGTCTGGCGGCGGTGGTCGCCGCGACGCTGCTGCAGGCGATGGATAACGCGAATAAGGTCTTCCCGACGCTGGATACGGTGCCGATTCCACTGGTAATCCTGACCGTGTGCATCATCGGCGGCGTGATTGGTCTGGTCAACGGTGTGATTATTGCTTACCTCAAGGTAACGCCATTTATCACCACGCTGGGCACCATGATCATCGTTTACGGTATCAACTCACTCTATTACGACTTTGTTGGCGCATCACCGATTGCCGGTTTTGATACAGGGTTCTCGAAATTTACCCAGGGCTTCTTACGCTTTGGTGATTTCAAGCTCTCGTTCATCACCTTCTACGCCGTGATTGCCATTATTTTCGTCTGGGTGCTGTGGAATAAAACCCGTTTCGGCAAGAACATTTTTGCTATCGGCGGTAACCCGGAAGCGGCGAAAGTCTCAGGCGTTAACGTCAACCTGAACCTGATTATGATTTATGCCCTGTCAGGTGTGTTCTACGCCTTCGGCGGGATGCTGGAAGCGGGTCGTATCGGTTCGGCCACCAACAACCTTGGCTTTATGTATGAGCTGGATGCGATTGCGGCCTGCGTGGTCGGCGGTGTCTCCTTCGCCGGTGGTGTGGGTAGCGTGGCGGGCGTAGTGACCGGTGTGTTGATCTTCACCGTTATCAACTACGGTCTGACCTATATCGGCGTCAACCCTTACTGGCAGTACATCATTAAAGGCGGCATCATCATCTTCGCCGTGGCGCTGGATTCCCTGAAATATTCACGTAAGAAGTAAGTCTTCTTCAGTGCTCACAAAGCGACCTTCGGGTCGCTTTTTTATTATGTGGAAGTGGTGGGTGTTGCTGTGAGATCGAGTATGCGAAGGGAACACGGTCAGATCGGAAAGACGCTAAGGCCAGTAAATGATCTGCCTGTGTCATTCCTCCGCAGAACGCTTTTTATAGCGGAGAGTGCTGGAATCGTTGCTGTGAGATCGAGTATGCGTAGGGAACACGGTCAGATCGGAAAGTCGCAAAAGCCGTCATCCATGACACGCTCGGCCCACGCCATCCCTGGCGTGGGACGCTTTCCTCTTCTGACCGTGTTCCCTGCGCGTTGAGCTTATTTATTGCTGTGAGATTCATCTAAGCCCAGGAAAATACAAACAGACGGCTAACCCACTTAAAACGATGGGAGCATATGCCCGTAGTAAAGCATCGCAGACTATGGACAAAACGCCGGGAGCGTTTTTGAACAACGGAATGCATTGGCCCGTCTATGGGCGCACCTCAGGGATGAGGTGCGTAATCGCCTGCGCTGAGCCCCGCCAGTGATGGCGTCTTTTGCGTCTTTACGGAAGGCGTATGCTCCCTGAGCCCAGGACGTCACTGCCAGACCTCAGTAAAGCAGTAACCCAGTGTGTGCGTTATTTCCGCAGCTTCTGTTCCAGCTCCAGCAGCTGCTCCGGCGTCACTGCCGGGTAACTCTGCGCATCTTCAGGGACATCGCGTACGGCGGGGATCGGCACCAGTGGGCCCAGGAAGCGGGGTTCGCGCTTTAGCAGGAAGAGATCCACCAGCGCGCCCAGCCGGGCACCTACCTCACGGAAGCGTACGCTAAGCATGTTCTTCGGTGAGGGCACCGCATAACACTGCGCCTGAATACCCAGTTGTAAGGCGATAAACAGGGCACGCTCACAATGGAAACGCTGCGTGATAATAATGAAGTCGTTGGTATCAAACACTTTGCGGGTGCGCACAATCGAATCCAGCGTGCGGAAACCGGCATAGTCCAGCACGATATCAGCCGGATCGACACCGGCTTTGATGAGATCGCGGCGCATCGTCATCGGCTCGTTATAGCTTTGCAGCGCGTTATCACCGCTTAACAGCAGATAATTGACCTTGCCGCTGTTATAGGCATTCAGCGCGCCCTGCATACGATAGAGGTAATACTGATTGATGACGCCGGTGCGATAATATTTCGCCGTACCCAGTACCACACCGACCTGACGATGTGGCAAAGAGGCGACATTTTCGTAGATAAAGGGCGCAGTTTTCCAGCTGATCCAGCGATCAAGGCCGAGCGCCGTTGCCATCATCAGTAAGATGATGAAAAGCAGACCAATGAAAACGCGTTTCAGCATGCGCCTGGAGACTCGATGTCAGAATAGTGAGATGGGACAAGGCTACTTGAGCTGTCACTGTGAAGCAAGTTACTGCCGGCTGGCTGTGCTCTTTTTGAACACTGCCGGATCGGATGCAATCCGGCAGTCTGAAGATTAAATCGAGGTACGACGATAATGACGGTACTGCGGCAGCCAGAAGTTGTTGGCGATAGCCTGTGACAACACATCTTCAGAGGTCACCACGGCGACACCCGCCAGCTGAGCAGCTTTACCGACTTCCATCGCAATGATTTTCGATACACCCTGGATATCTTTAATCTCAGGCAGCACCGGGCCTTCACCTTCATTCACCAGCGGAGAGCAGTCAGCGAGCGCGCGGCTGGCGGTCATCAGCATGGTATCAGTAACGCGGCTGGCACCCGAAGCAATCACACCCAGACCAATGCCCGGGAAGATGTAGGAGTTGTTGCACTGCGCAATCGGATAGGTTTTACCGTTCCAGCTCACTGGCGAGAACGGACTGCCGGTTGCGACCAGCGCGGCACCGTCAGTCCAGGCGATGATATCGGCTGGCGTCGCTTCCACGCGTGATGTCGGGTTCGACAGTGGCATCACAATAGGGCGCTTACAGTGCTTGTGCATCTCGCGGATGATCTCTTCGGTGAACAGGCCCGGCTGGCCAGATACACCAATCAGAATATCGGGCCTGGCATTGCGCACCACGTCCAGCAGCGAGATGGAATCATTGGTAACATCCCACTGCTGCAGGTTTTCACTCTTCTGCACCAGCTTACTCTGGAAATCGAGCAGGTTAGGCAGCTTGTCAGTGAGCAGACCAAAGCGATCCACCATCATTACCCGGCCACGCGCTTCCTCGTCACTCAGACCTTCGGATTTCATCTGTGCGATGATCTGTTCAGCGATACCACAACCCGCGGAACCGGCGCCCAGGAACACCACTTTCTGCTCGCACAGGCGGCTGCCGGCGGCGCGGCTGGCGGCAATCAGCGTACCCACGGTTACGGCGGCAGTGCCCTGAATATCATCATTAAAGCAGCAGACTTCATCGCGATAGCGGTTCAGCAGCGGCATGGCATTCTTCTGGGCGAAATCTTCAAACTGCAACAGCACTTTCGGCCAGCGGCGTTTAACGGCCTGAATAAAATCGTTCACGAACGCATCATACTCTTCACCGGTGATGCGCGGATGACGCCAGCCCATATAGAGCGGATCGTTCAGCAACTGCTGGTTGTTGGTACCAACATCCAGCACCACCGGCAGGGTGTAAGCCGGACTGATGCCGCCACAGGCGGTATAGAGTGAAAGCTTACCAATCGGGATACCCATACCACCGATGCCCTGATCGCCGAGGCCCAGAATACGCTCGCCATCAGTCACCACGATCACCTTCACATTCTGCTTGGTGGCGTTTTGCAGCATATCTTCGATATGGTCGCGGTTAGGGTAGGAGATGAACACGCCACGCGCACGACGGTAGATTTCAGAGAAGTGTTCGCAGGCTGCGCCGACGGTCGGGGTGTAGATGATGGGCATCATCTCTTCGAGATGGTTATCCAGCAGGCGGTAGAACAGCGTTTCGTTGGTGTCCTGAATGTTACGCAGGTAGACATGCTTATCGTTATTGTTTTTGAAGTCCTGGAACTGACGCCAGGCACGCTGCGCCTGCTCTTCAATCGATTCCACTGCTTCTGGCAGCAGACCGTTGAGGTTGAATTCGTTACGTTCTTCGATACTAAAGGCGCTGCCTTTGTTCAGCAGGGGAAATTCCAGCAAAATCGGGCCAGCATAAGGGATATACAGCGGGCGTTTACTTTCGTAGTCGAGTTCCATGCGGTAATGCTCCGGTTGCAGTGTTGTCTGGCGTCACGCCGGAAAGGTAGCGCCAGTTTTCTTACCCGTTATAGCTCAGACTGCAGGCCTGGCAGCGGCAGGGTAACCGCTGCAGAAACATTCACGACCGTGCTGCCATCCTGCAACCTGAATTATTCAGAGTAATTTGTAATGACGTGAATTCTGGCGCCAGATCCTATGAAATTTCCCGCAGAAGTACAGCGTTTGTTAATAAAAGCTCACAAAACTGTGGCCTCTCTGACAGCGGGTTATGCTTTGTTCAGCGTCACCTGCAGCAGCTCACCGCAACCAAATGTCTCTAGTGTCGCCTGTGTGGCGGCGAACTGGCTTAGCGTGGCATTTTCCACTTCGGCTAATACCGCTTTTTTTATCTGACGAACATCGCCACCCTGCATGTTGAGCAGGACCAGCGCCGCCTGAAGGGGCGGGAAACTCGGGTTAAAGGCGGCATTTTCCGCATAGCGCCCGGTGACAATCGCGCCGTTTGCGGTCAGCAGCGCAACACCGGCGTGTGACTGGCTGTAAGGCGCGTGGCTGGCATTTGCAGCGGCAACCGCGGCCTGCACCAGTTCATCGCCTTCGGCTACATAGCCGTGATCCACGCTGTCCATCAGGAAGGTCGTGATGTCCAGATCGCGCGGTCCAAAGGCATCCGGCAGATAATCGGCCAGGGTGCTGATCGCGCGTTGTGGCAGGCTGATGCGAATGTTCGTACCGCTGTTCAGCTCGTTCATAAACTGACGGCAGTGACCGCACGGTGTGTAGTTAACGGTGATCGTCTCAAGCTGACTTTCGCCACGCAGCCACGCATGGGTAATGGCGCTCTGCTCGGCGTGAACCGTCTGTTGCAACGGCGTACCGATAAATTCCATGTTGGCCCCGAAGTACCAGTTGCCGCTGACGCCACGGGCGATAGCCCCGACGTTAAAATGCGACACGGTAGCAACGGCACAGGCCGCCGCCAGGGGCAGCAGCGCCAGCGCCAGAGCATCGGCATCCATCTGCGTCTGTTGCTGCAGTGAGGCGACCTGGTCGGCGCTCAGCACCGCCTGAAAGCCAGGATCGTCCAGCAGCGGAGCGAGTGCGGTTTGCAGCGTTGACGGCAATGCCTCAAAGGCAGAGAGGAAACGGGATTGCATGTGAGCCTCATTAGATTCAGCAGGGCGATGTGCCAGTCACCGGTTTATATGTGATCCACATCGCTCTGACAATGTAACCTGTGTTGCATGTTTCAACTTTGCGAGATCTCTCGCAAACTTTCAGCCAAACCAGTGCAGCAGCAGCGGAAAAATAAACGGCGCCAGCAGTGAGGTGATGATGCCGCAGATCACCAGCGCCAGTGAGCTGAATGCCCCTTCCTGATAGTCGAGTTCAGCGGCGCGCGCTGTGCCGAGGGCGTGCGACGCGTTACCTATCGCCAGTCCGCGCGCTGCTTTAGATTTCACGCCAAGCAGATTCAGCACGGTATGTCCGAACACCGCCCCCAGTACCCCGGCAATCAGCACGCAGATGGCGCTGATGGCGGGAATACCGTGCAGCGAACCGGAGACGGCCATCGCAATGGGCGTGGTAACGGATTTAGGAACAATGGTAGCGGCGATTTCAGGCGTGGCACCCATCCACAGAGCAATAGCGGTGCCAGAGGTCATGGCGGTCACACTGCCGATAAAGCAGACGCCAATAATCGATTTCCAGCGGGCTCGGATCTGGTGCATCTGCTCATACAGCGGCAGTGCCAGCGCGACAACTGCCGGTTGCAGCAGCTGATTAAGAATCTGACTGCCCGCGAAATAGCGCGAATAGGGCAGCTGCAACAGCAGCAGAATCGGGATAATAATCGCCATCGCGACCAGCAGCGGATTAAGCAGCGAGATTTTCAGCCGTATCGCCAGTTTGCGCGCCAGAAAAAATGCCGCCAGCGTCAGTGGCAGTGACCACCATATTTCACTCATCGCCTGACTCCCCGGCCGGACGGCGACTATGAAGCTGGTGGGCGCTTACGCCGACAATAGAGAGAACCAGGAAAGTGCTGACGACGCAGGAGATCACGATAGGGCCAAACTGCGCGGTCAGAATATCGGTGTAGCTCATCACCCCGACGCTGATCGGCACAAACAGCAGCGCCATATAGCGAATCAGCAGATGGCAGCCCGGTTTAACCCAGCTGACCGGCAGGATCTGCGAGGCGAGCAGGGCAAACAGAATTAACATCCCAAGGATGCTGCCAGGCAGTTTGATGGGCAGCAGCGAGGCGATGCCGATTCCGGCGTATAAGCAGAGATAAATGATGATAAAGGCGCGAAGATAGCGCCCGCAGACAGACAGCACGGTGAGCATGGCAGGCTCCTGTTTTCACTGAGCTTCATCATACGCATTAACCGCTTAGCGTGCTAGCGATCACATTTATGCAGCGGTGTGGCCGTAGCAGATACAGATTTTCAGGGGCGGGAGTGGAATGGAAGCGGTGCACATTCAGAGCGAGGAGTGATAACCCTTCGCGCCCGTGATGAGGCACGAAGGGTTTGAGAACGACACTGCGCTAAGCGGTTAAAGCCGCAGAATGCAGAGTGTTACTTAACGGGCATTCCCGGTACAGCACCGCTGTCGACGGACAGCACAAACAGATCTTTGCCGCCAGGACCCGCTGACAGCACCATGCCTTCAGAAATACCAAAGCGCATTTTACGCGGCGCGAGGTTGGCCACGATAATGGTCATTTTACCGACCAGCACAGAGGGATCGGGATAGGCGGCGCGGATACCCGAGAAGATCTGACGCTTTTCACCGCCAATGTCGAGCTGCAGGCGCAGCAGCTTGTCCGAACCCTCAACCAGTTCCGCCTGCTCAATCAGCGCCACGCGCATATCAACTTTGGCGAAATCGTCGATGGTGATGGTGTCACCTACCGGCGAATCTGCCAGCGGGCCGCTTGCGGCCGGTGCACTGGCGGCCGCGGCATCCTCTTTCGAGGCCTCAATCAGTCCTTCAACCTTTGCCATCTCAATGCGGCTGTAAAGCGCTTTGAATGGCGCAACCTGGTGGTCCAGCAGCGGTTGCGCGATAGCATCCCAGCTCAGTTCGCAGTTCAGGAAGCCTTCTGCACGGGCGCTCAGTGACGGCAGCACCGGCTTCAGCCAGGTCATCAGAATGCGGAACAGGTTGATGCCCATTGAGCAGATCGCCTGCAGATCGGCATCACGGCCTTCCTGCTTCGCTACCACCCACGGAGCCTGCTCATCGACATAGCGGTTCGCCAGGTCGGCCAGCGCCATGATCTCACGAATAGCCCGGCTGTATTCACGACCGGCCCAGGCTTCACCAATCTTCTCTGACGCGTCCACAAAGGTCTGATAGAGCGCCGGATCGGCCAGCTCAGCCGCCAGTTTGCCGTCAAAGCGTTTAGTGATAAAGCCCGCGTTACGTGACGCCAGGTTAACCACTTTGTTGACGATGTCGGCGTTTACGCGCTGGACGAAATCTTCCAGATTCAGGTCGATATCGTCGATACGTGAAGAGAGTTTCGCCGCGTAGTAGTAACGCAGGCTGTCCGCATCAAGATGCTGCAGCCAGGTGCTGGCTTTAATAAAGGTGCCGCGCGACTTCGACATCTTGGCACCGTTGACGGTGACATAGCCGTGCACAAACAGGTTGTTCGGCTTGCGGAAGTTGCTGCCTTCCAGCATCGCTGGCCAGAACAGGCTGTGGAAGTAGACGATATCTTTACCGATGAAGTGATAGAGCTCGGTAGTAGAGTCTTTACGCCAGAATTCATCGAAGTCGATGTCGCCGCGCTTGTCGCACAGGTTCTTGAACGAGCCCATGTAGCCGATAGGCGCATCCAGCCAGACATAAAAATATTTGCCTGGCGCGTCCGGAATTTCAAAGCCGAAGTAAGGCGCGTCGCGGGAGATATCCCACTGCTGCAGGCCCGATTCGAACCACTCCTGCATTTTGTTCGCCACCTGATCCTGCAGCGCACCCGAGCGGGTCCAGGCCTGCAGCATGGCGCTGAACGAGGGCAGATCAAAGAAGAAGTGTTCAGAGTCGCGCAGAACCGGTGTCGCGCCAGAGACCACCGATTTTGGCTCGATCAGCTCGGTCGGGCTGTAGGTCGCGCCACACACTTCGCAGTTATCGCCATACTGATCGGCAGATTTACATTTCGGGCAGGTGCCTTTCACAAAACGGTCCGGCAGGAACATCCCTTTTTCCGGATCGTAAAGCTGGGAGATGGTGCGGTTTTTAATAAAACCGTTCTCTTTCAGACGGCCATAAATCAGCGCAGAAAGCTCACGGTTTTCGTCGCCGTGGGTCGAGTGATAGTTGTCATAGCTGACGTTGAAACCGGCAAAGTCGGCTTCATGCTCGCTTTTCATTTCTGCAATCATCTGCTCCGGTGCAATCCCTAACTGCTGAGCTTTCAGCATGATAGGCGTGCCGTGCGCATCATCGGCGCAGATGAAATAAACCTGATTGCCACGCATTCGCTGATAACGCACCCAAATGTCGGCCTGGATATGCTCGAGCATGTGGCCGAGATGGATTGATCCGTTCGCGTAAGGCAGTGCGCACGTTACCAGAATTTTTTTAGCGACTTGAGTCATAGTTTGCGTAGCTTTCTGTTGATTGAAAAAACGGGCTTAGATGGTAACTGAAGGCTTCTCCTGCGTAAACACAAGGGATTCACCCCCTGCGGTCACCGCAGATCCACGGGCATCTGATATCATTGACAATACATCGCTGAAACACAGCGTAAGCACAGCAGAAATAAGGAGTAGGGGATGACAGCACAATCCCGGGAACCGCAGACGCCAGAAGGCCTGCGCGCCATCGTGGCTGGCGTATTGAGAAGCTTTGAGCATCCGACCCTTAAGCAGAATCTCACCGCCCTGAAGGCGTTACATCACGTGGCACAGCTTGACGGTACGCTGCATGTGGAGCTGCTGATGCCGTTTGCCTGGGCCAGCGGGTTCGACGTCCTGAAAGAGCAGGTCAGCGCCGAACTGCTGCGTCAGACCGGCGCGGGTGCCATCGACTGGCGACTCAGCCATGACATTGCCACCCTGAAACGGGTGAAAAACCAGCCGGGCGTCAACGGCGTGAAAAATATTATTGCAGTCAGCTCTGGCAAAGGCGGCGTGGGTAAATCCAGCACCGCCGTGAACATGGCGCTGGCGCTGGCAGCAGAGGGGGCGCGGGTCGGCATTCTTGACGCCGACATTTATGGCCCGTCAGTGCCGAACATGCTTGGCACCCAGGATCAGCGGCCTACCTCGCCGGATGGCACCCACATGGCACCGATCATGGCGCACGGGCTGGCAACCAACTCTATTGGTTATCTGGTAACGGACGACAATGCGATGGTGTGGCGCGGGCCGATGGCCAGCAAAGCGCTGATGCAGCTGCTGAACGAGACGCTGTGGCCTGAGCTGGATTATCTGGTGCTGGATATGCCACCCGGTACCGGCGATATTCAGCTGACGCTGGCGCAGAACGTACCGGTCACCGGCGCGCTGGTGGTGACTACGCCGCAGGATATCGCCCTGATTGATGCCCGCAAAGGGCTGGTGATGTTTGAAAAGGTTAATGTGCCGGTACTTGGTGTGGTGGAAAACATGAGCCTGCATATCTGCAGTCAGTGTGGCTTCCATGAGCCGATTTTCGGCACCGGCGGCGCACAGAAACTGGTAGAGGATTACCAGACGCAGCTGCTGGCTCAGCTGCCGCTGCACATTGACCTGCGCGAAGATCTCGATGAAGGACAGCCGACGGTGATTCGCCGGCCCGATAGCGAGTTTACCGCGCTTTATCGCCAGCTGGCCGGACGCGTTGCTGCCCAGCTTTACTGGCAGGGCGAAGTCATCCCCGGCGACATCGCCTTCCGCGCGCTCTAAGCACGACCCGACCCGCTGGCATATTGCGAAGCCAGCGGGTAGTGCATTAGCACGTAGCCGCCATGTTCGCCTTCGCCTTGTGAAATCATCTTCCAGCCATGTTTCAGGTAAAAGGCCTGCGCCGCTTTATTCTTCTGCAGGCACTTTAGCGCACCGGTTGAGGTAAAGCGCGC
The DNA here is from genome assembly GCF_054056055.1 of Pantoea sp. PvP021. NCBI lineage: Bacteria > Pseudomonadati > Pseudomonadota > Gammaproteobacteria > Enterobacterales > Erwiniaceae > Pantoea > Pantoea sp. PvP021. The sequence continues at coordinate 94,372 of NZ_JBSRXX010000001.1, forward strand.
CTCTGCCGCCTTAAGCAAAGCGCTGCCCACGCCGCGCCCCTGCCAGTCAGGATCGACATAGAGGCTGTGCAGGAAGTTATCGTTCTCCAGCAGGCCGGCAAATCCGACCCGCTGTCCATCAGCTTCCGCGACCAGCACGGTTTCACCCAGGATTACCCCATCAAAATCTTCCAGCTGCCACTCGCTGCCGTCCAGCCAGCGCCAGTTATGCCGACGCGCCGCCAGAAACAGCGTACGCAGAAAAGGACGATCGGCTTCAGTAAACGGACGAATCTCCACAAGTCAGCTCCCTTTTAATCCGGTCTTACAAAACTAGCAGCGATTCGCGGAGAGGGCCGGAAAAGATAAAGCGGGTTAAATGTCACGTAAATCGCTGTACACTGCCTGCCGGGCCAGAGAGCATCAGGCTCTTAGCGTTTGATAGCTTTCGTTAATCAAATTGATAACGACTGCATATTAGATGTTGGCCCGGAAATTATGTAACCTGCATCACATATTTTAACGGAGGCCACCAGATGTCTATTATCAATACCAAAATCAAGCCGTTCAAAAACGCAGCATTCAAAAACGGCGAATTCATCGACGTAACCGAGAAAGACGTTGAAGGTAAATGGAGTGTGTTCTTCTTCTATCCAGCTGACTTCACCTTCGTCTGCCCGACCGAGCTGGGCGACGTGGCTGATCACTACGAAGAGTTCCAGAAACTGGGCGTAGATATCTACTCCGTTTCTACCGATACCCACTTTACCCACAAAGCCTGGCACGGTTCTTCTGACACCATCGCGAAAATCCAGTACACGATGATCGGTGACCCGACTGGCGCGCTGACCCGTAACTTCGAAATCATGCGCGAAGACGAAGGTCTGGCTGACCGTGGTACCTTTATCGTTGACCCGGAAGGCGTTATCCAGGCAATCGAAATCACTGCTGAAGGCATTGGCCGTGACGCCTCTGACCTGCTGCGCAAAGTGAAAGCGGCTCAGTACGTGGCTTCTCACCCAGGTGAAGTGTGCCCGGCTAAATGGAAAGAAGGTGATGCAACACTGGCTCCGTCTCTGGACCTGGTTGGCAAAATCTAATTCCGCTTCGGCCTTTCGACCATTCTCCAATCGGGTGCTGCGGCACCCGATTTTTTGACCAGGATATCACTATGCTCGACACAAATCTGAAAACCCAGCTCAAGGCTTACCTTGAGAAATTAACCAAACCTGTTGAGTTGATTGCCACGCTGGACGAAGGTGCAAAATCAACCGAGATCCGTGAACTGTTGGTTGATATCGCCGGTTTGTCTGACAAAGTCAGCTTCCGCGAAGAGAACGATCGTCAGGTGCGTAAGCCCTCATTTCTGATCACCAACCCAGGTTCGAACAGCGGCCCGCGTTTTGCCGGTTCACCTCTGGGTCACGAATTTACCTCACTGGTGCTGGCACTGTTACAGACCGGTGGGCATCCGTCGAAAGAAGCACAAAGCCTGCTGGATCAGATTGCCGCGCTGGACAGCGACTTCCATTTCGAAACCTACTATTCACTCTCATGCCATAACTGCCCTGACGTCGTACAGGCGCTGAACCTGATGGCGGTGATTAACCCGCGCATCAGCCACACCGCTATCGACGGTGGCCTGTTCCAGAACGAGATTCAGGAACGTAACGTGATGGGCGTGCCAGCGGTTTACCTCAATGGTAAAGAGTTTGGTCAGGGTCGCATGAGCCTGGCGGAAATCGTCAGCAAAGTGGATACCAATGCCGACAAACGTGCAGCGGAAGAGCTGAACAAGCGTGACGCGTATGAAGTCCTGATTATCGGCAGCGGCCCGGCGGGCGCAGCGGCAGCCATCTACTCAGCACGTAAAGGTATCCGTACCGGCCTGCTGGGTGAGCGTTTTGGCGGCCAGGTGCTGGACACGGTCGATATCGAAAACTATATCTCCGTACCGAAAACCGAAGGGGCAAAACTGGCCGGTTCACTGCGCGCACACGTGGATGATTACAACGTGGACGTCATTGAAAGCCAGAGCGCCATCAAACTGATCCCGGCAGCGAAAGAGGGCGGAATGCACGCCATCGAAACCGCCTCCGGCGCAGTATTGAAATCACGCAGCATCATCCTGGCGACCGGCGCACGCTGGCGTAACATGGGTGTGCCGGGTGAAGAAGAGTATCGCACCAAAGGCGTGACCTACTGCCCACACTGCGATGGCCCGCTGTTTAAAGGCAAACGCACGGCGGTGATCGGCGGCGGTAACTCCGGCGTGGAAGCCGCTATTGACCTGGCCGGTATCGTTGAACACGTTACGCTGCTGGAGTTTGCCGGTGAGATGCGCGCTGATCAGGTGCTGCAGGATAAGCTGCGCAGCCTGAAGAACGTGGATGTGATTCTGAACGCCCAGACCACCGAAGTGAAAGGCGACGGCACCAAAGTTACCGGCCTGCACTATATCGACCGTACGACGCAGACCACTCATGAGCTGCCGCTCTCCGGTATCTTCGTTCAGATCGGTCTGCTGCCGAATACCCCATGGCTGGAAGGTGCGGTTGAGCGCAACAAAATGGGTGAGATCATCATCGATGGTAAATGCGAAACCAGCCTGAAAGGCGTGTTCGCCGCGGGCGACTGCACCACCGTACCGTACAAGCAGATCATTATCGCCAGCGGCGAAGGTGCTAAAGCCTCACTGAGTGCTTTTGACTATCTGATTCGTACCAAATCGGCTGAGTAACATTTAGTTAGCCAGACAATAGCCCTTCAGCACGCCTGCTGAGGGGCTTTTTTTTAGCCTGTTAATAGCCCGCCAGCGTCATCAGCATCATCCAGATTGGCGTCGTCACCGCCGCAAACACGGTAGAAAAGAGCATGCTCGCCGCCGCCGGGCCGGTAATGACATTGAACTTCTGCGACATCAGATAGACGTTAACCCCGACTGCCATCGATCCCAGCAGCACCACCACTTTACTCTCCAGCGGCGGCAGATCGGTCAGCCACGCGATAGCCCATACCGTCATCGGTTGCAGCACCAGCTTCAGCAGGCAGATGGTATAGCTCTCTTTTAAGCCATCCCGCACCCGATAGTGTGCCAGGCTCATGCCCAGCGTCACCAGCGACAAGGGTGCAGCCAGTGAGGCCAGCATCTTTAGCGGTTCAGCGGCCAGCAGCGGCAAGGGACGTTGCAGAAAGCTCCAGGCTGTACCGCTGAGAATACCGATGATCAGCGGATTCTTCAGCACGCCGAGCAGGGTGCGCCAGAGTCCTTCCAGCGAGAAGCTGCCCTGTTTTGCCCACTCGACCGAAACGGTCAGTAAGGTCCAGAGGATCAGGCTGTTAAACACCAGCACCAGCGCCACCGGGGGCAGGGCTTCTGGCCCCAGCAGCACCGTGGCCACCGGGATCCCCAGCATCACGTTATTGGAAAAGATGCCGCCCAGCGCAAAAACCGACGCCGCTACGCCATCCAGATTAAACAGCCTTGTTGCCAGCAGTCGTCCCACGATAAACACCAGCAGGCAACTGCCGAAAAAGGCCAGCAACAGGCGCGCATCCACCGGCGGACTTTGCGAGAAGGTGCTCATCACCCGAAACAGCATGCAGGGCAGAGCAACGTTAAACACAAAGCGGTTCATCCCTTCACTGATGCTGGCGGGCCATTTCCCGAGGCGCGTCAGGCAGTACCCCAGCAGGATCAGGATAAACAGCGGGGCTGACAGGTAAATTTGATGGCTTAAGCTTTCAAACAGCAGTGGCATAGAGAGAGTCTGGTCAGACGATGATTAGTTACCAGACTAACAAATTGCTAACTAACTGTTAACCTGAACTGTGTCCGGAATGACCGTTGCCGGGACGCTAACCTAACCAGCGGCGCGCCTGCCGATCGCTGATGTCGCGATAATAGATCCGGTGAATAATTTCGCCACAGCCTGTGCAACGGGCGGAGATATAGGTGGAGAGGTACTGTCTGCCATTGGGTGCCACGGCACCCCTGCGTTCAATATTAATATCCTGCCATCGATGGCGGTGTGGAATAAGCGCTAAAAATCGCATCATACATCCTGAATAGTATGAAGTTCCGCTTCAGGAGTTTTCTGACTCCATGAAATAAAGTGTTTTTTACGATGATGCTGCAAGCAGGTTAATTATTATGGGATAACCAGAGTCACTGCGGGAAATATTACCTATCCGGGTAATAAGCGGGGCTACCTATAAAGAGGTATCTCGTTAACCCGCAGCATTAAGCCTTTTTTTGCACCCTCAGGCGTTGATCGGGATCATGTGAATTGTTTCAGCTCTGATTATTTCCCAGGCGGGAGTCGCTTGCTTTCGCTGCGCGGCTTGCCTATGCTGCAAGCCGTAATACGACTCGGGGTGCCGCTTTCCACACGGAAAGGGCTGAGAAAAACCCGCTGACCTGAACTGGATAATGCCAGCGTAGGGAAGTCTGATGCCTGACCGCATTCGCCTTCTTGTTCGCCGGTTGGGAGCTACGATGACACATCAATCTCAACACCTTTCTGCCGCGCACTTCGCGCCCATTCTGCACGCTTTCCGCCGCCAGTCACCGCTGGTGCACTGTATGACCAATGACGTGGTCCAGAACTTCACCGCCAACGTGTTGCTGGCTCTCCATGCCTCACCGGCGATGGTGATCGATGCCGCTGAGGCCGCCCAGTTCAGTAGCATGGCCGATGCACTGCTGATTAACGTGGGCACCTTAACCCGTGAGCGCCAGCAGGCGATGCAGGCTGCCGTCACCGCGGCTAATCAGGCGGGCACGCCCTGGACACTCGATCCGGTTGCCGTCGGCGCGCTGACGCTGCGCAGTGACTTCTGCCAGCAGTTGTTAAACCAGCAACCGGCGGTGATTCGGGGGAATGCGTCAGAGATTCTGGCGCTGGCACAACAGGCCAGCGGCGGGCGCGGTGTCGACACGCTGCATCAGGCGGATGCAGCACTCGATGCGGCCCAACAGCTCGCGGAAACCTGGAGCACGCTGGTGGTCGTCACCGGTGAAGTGGACTACGCCACCGATGGTCAGCGACTCCTTGCTGTACACGGTGGAAACCCCTTAATGACACGGGTAGTCGGGACCGGCTGCGCCCTCTCGGCAGTGGTGGCGGGTTTCAGCTCTCTGCCTGGCGATCGGCTGATGAATGTCGCGGCCGCCTGTCAGGTGATGGCGCTGGCGGGTGAAAAGGCAGCGGCGCAGGCTGCCGGCCCCGGCAGCTTTGCCACGGCGTTTATTGATGCACTCTGGACGCTGGAGGGTAATCATGAAGCGTATTAACGCTCTGACGATTGCGGGTACCGATCCCAGCGGCGGCGCAGGGATTCAGGCCGATCTCAAGACCTTCTCCGCTCTGGGAGCCTATGGCACCAGCGTCATCACCGCGCTGGTGGCACAGAACACCTGCGGCGTGCAGTCGGTTTATCGCATTACGCCTGACTTTGTGGCCGCCCAGCTCGATTCGGTGCTCAGTGATGTGCGCATCGACAGCGCAAAAATTGGCATGCTGTCAGAAACGGCTATCGTGGAGCAGGTTGCGGCCCGGCTGAGCAATGCGGCAATCCCGTTTATCGTGCTGGACACGGTCATGGTTGCGAAAAGTGGTGATGCGCTGCTCTCGCCAGACGCCGTAGCCAGTGTACGAGAGCTGTTATTGCCGCAGGTCTCGCTGATCACGCCTAATCTGCCGGAAGCGGCGGCGTTGCTGGACTGCGCCATTGCGGCAGATGAAGAGGAGATGCGCGAGCAGGGACGGGCATTGCTGGCACTGGGCTGTCAGGCCGTGCTGATGAAGGGCGGTCACCTTGCGGCGGCGGAGAGCCCGGACTGGCTGATCACGCACTCAGCAGAGCAGCGATTCAGTACGCCGCGCGTGAATACCCGTCATACGCACGGCACAGGCTGTACGCTGTCGGCAGCCTTAGCCGCGTTGCGACCACGTCATGCTGACTGGGCAGAGACGATTGGGGAAGCCAAAAACTGGTTACAGCAGGCGCTGCTGCAGGCGGATTCGCTGGAGGTCGGGAAGGGTATCGGGCCGGTTCACCATTTTCATCAATGGTGGTAATGACGAAGGCCCGCATCGACCTGGTAATCAGGTGGTGCGGGCGGTTTCAGGTTCAGGGTGCTTCAAACCAGGCGCTGTTACGCTCGGCAATCGGGGTGATAGAGAAGATCATCTCCTGCAGATGACGACGCATTGCCGCTTCGGCTGCATCGGCGTCATGACGCTTCAGCGCCGCAAAAATCTCTTCATGCTGCTCAATCAGCTTGTCCGGTGGAGAGACTTCACTCAGCGTCAGAAACCGCACCCGGTCCATGGCCGCTTTGATGTTCTCCACCGTTTCCCAGGCCAGCTTACAGTCAATGCTTTCAGCAATCAGGCGATGAAACTCATCGTCCAGAGTGAGAAAAGCCTGGCTGTCATGCCGCTCAGCGGCCATGCGCTGCAGCTGCAGGTTATGCTCCAGCGCCATCAGAGCCGGATCATCAATCTCCAGTGCCGCACGGCGAACCACCGACACCTCAACGGCCTCCCGGATAAAGCGGCCATCCGCCACCCGCTTAGCGGAGATTTTGCGCACGAAAGTGCCACGCTGCGGCAATACCTGTACCAGTCCGGCTTCGGCCAGCTTGATGAACGCTTCGCGCACCGGCTGGCGTGAGACGTTGAAGCGCGCGGATACCTCTTTTTCCGAGAGCAGCGAGCCCGGCTGAATTGCGCAGGTGACGATATCTTTGCGCAGATACCGGTAAATCTGCTGATTTACCGGTTCGCTGGTAGTAATGGTATAGGCGATCGACATGCAGCAATATCCATATTACGGCTGGCAGGGGCCAGCGCGATGGGAAAGTGTCAGTCTAATCAGCGCGCTGCGTCTGCGCCAGCGCTTTGTCACCGGCTGTTATGCCTGGCTGATACACTGCTGCACCGTCGCCCGCGCGCCCTGAGTCGTCAGTTGCTGGTAATACGTCGTCAGTCGGGCCACCAGATCGGCGTTCTGCGCTAAATCTTCGCCAAAGATGTCGCGCAGACCCAATAGCGCACGGACACGCGCTTCGCCTTCTTCGCTACCGGCAACCGTCTCTGCCAGCGTGGCTTTCAGCGGATCGCGGATCTCAATCGGTTGACCCTGTTCATCGACGCCGCCGACATAGCGCATCCAGCCCGCCACGCCCAGCAGCAGCAGGTCGCAGCGGCTACCGCGCTGCAGATGCCAGCGCAGACTGTCGAGCATGCGTTGTGGCAATTTTTGCGATCCGTCAGTGGCGATTTGATATGTGCGATGTTTAATGGCACGGTTTTCGTAACGGGCGATCAGCGAATCGGCATAGGCGTTGAGATCCACGCCCTGGGTACGCAGCGTCGGCGCCTGCTCATCAATCATCAGTGAACGGGCGGCGGCGCGGAAATGGGGATCGGCCACGCAGTCACTGATGTACTCATAACCGGCCAGAAAGCCGAGATAGGCCAGGAAAGAGTGGCTGCCATTCAGCATGCGCAGTTTCATCTCTTCATAGGGCAGAACGTCACTGACCAGTTCTGCGCCCGCTTTTTCCCACGCCGGACGGCCATTGACGAAGTTATCTTCAATCACCCACTGAAAGAAGGGCTCCGCTTCAACCGCAACCGGGTCATCGGAACCCAGACGCGCGCCTAGTGCCGCAAACGCTGCATCGGTCATGGCCGGAACGATACGATCCACCATGGTGGAGGGGAAGGTAATGTGTTGCTGAATATAGTCTGCCAGGGCCGGATCCTGATGCTGTGCCAGTTGCACAACAACGTTGCGGGTCACGTGACCATTTTCCGGCATGTTGTCACAGGACATCACGCTAAAGGCGGGTAAGCCCTGATCCCGTCGGCGGCGAATCGCGGCCAGAATCAGACCGGGCAGCGAACGCGGCGAATGCGGATTCTGCAGGTCATGCACGATGTCAGGGTGATCGGGATTTAAATTGCCACTGGCAGGCTGGTGGCAATAGCCTTTCTCGGTGACGGTCATGGAGACAATGGCTACCTCAGGCTGGCTCATGGCATTGATCACCGCCTCAATACCGTCACTTTTGCCGTGCAGTGCCTGAGTAATGACGCCAATCACCCGGGTATGCAATGAATCATCGGCCATCTCGGTGAGAGTATAAAGCAGCTGCTGCTCTCGCAGGGCCTCAATCAACGCGCCGCTGTTGAGGTTCACTTCACAATAACCCCAGTCGCTGCCCTGTTCAGCCAGCTTATCGCTGCAGAGCGCCTGATGGGCGCGGTGAAATGCACCAAAACCGATATGTACCATGCGGGTTTTTAACTGGCTGCGGTCGTAAGCGGGGCGCTTGACCTCCGCGGGCAGGCGATCAATCTGTAACATAGTCCATCCTTATGGCACACGGGGCGCAAAGCGCCCCGAAATCATACATCTGTTAACGAAACAACACTCAGACCGAAACCGGTTTATCCTGGGTTTTCGGACTGCGAATCACAAATAACACCAGGAAGGCACCCAGCGCGGCGACACAGCCCGCCAGGATAAAGGCGCTATCGAATTTACCGGTGTGATGAACAATAAACCCGGTGACGATGGGCCCGATGATGCCGGAGAGGCTACCCACCAGATGGATAAAGCCGCTGATGCTGCCGATACGGCTCTTGTGCACCACATCCTGAATAATCGCCCAGTAGATTGCGCCGGTGATATAGAGAAAGAAAATCGACACCGACATCATAATTACCGCAGGCACCACATCTTTTATCGTACCCGCCAGCGCCACACAAATTGCGGCGGCCAGCAGTGAGACCACCAGCACAATTTTGCGGGACAACAACAGCTTGCCGGTGATGTTAAAGATCTTATCGGAGATCCAGCCACCCAGCGCCAGGCCAACGAAACCGACGATCCACGGGATCATGGTGGTGATGCTCATCGATTTGATATCCAGGCCGTGCGCCTGCACCAGGTAGGCCGGGAACCAGCTCAGGAAGAAGAACAGAATGTAGTTGTAGCAGAAGAAGGCAAAAGCGGTGACCAGGATAATCGGCTGGCGCAGGTAGTAGCCAAACGGATGTGACGTTTCCGACAAATCAACTTCATCATTCGGGTTCGTTGCTTTCAGGCGATCAATCAGCAGACGTTCCTCTTCGCTGACGCGCTTGCTCTTCGCCGGATTGTCAGCGGCGAAGAAGAGCCAGAACGCCATCCACACCAGACCGATGCAGCAGACAATCACGAACGCCGGACGCCAGCCATAGGCGAGCGCCAGATAACCAATGATCGGGCCAGCGACCGCACCACCTAAAGGTGATCCGGCACTCAGTAAGCCCATGGCCGTCGCGGCCTGTTTTTTCGGGAACCAGCCGTTAATCGCTTTGTTGGCCGAGGAGCAGATCGGGCCTTCAGCCATGCCGAACAGCACACGCAGGATCAGCAGTGACCAGAAGCCGGTGGCCAGTGCGGTCATGCCGCAGAAAATGGACCAGGCACCTACCGCCACGGTCAGCACGATTTTAGGGCCATAGCGGTCAGTGGCAAGGCCGCCAAGGAAGTTAAACAGGGCATAGCCAAAGAAAAAGCTGCCGAAGATCATGCCAAACTGCTCAGCATTGATCGCCAGATCTTTTTCCACCAGCGGCACCGTCAGCGACAGGGCGACACGATCGAGGTAGTTAATCATGTAAACCAGGAACAGCAGCAAAACGAGGGTCCAGCGCAGATTCTTGAACATACAAACTCCGTGATCTGTTTTATCTTTATAGTCATGCCAGCGGGTACGCACCGGCTGAGGAGACCTGGTGTTCAGCGGATAATTAACCCATCTGAAGTATGACTTTGCAGCAGGTGCGCGGATCTTTTTCAAACAGGGTCATCGCACGCTCAATCTCCTGCAGCGGGAAGTAGTGCGTGACCAGTTTCTCTGGCTGGATTAACCCTTTTTCCATCCATTCGATCACCTGGGGGAAACGATTGCTGTTAAGACGTGAGGTAAACAGCGACAGCTCCTTGCTGGTCAGGCTCTGCTGAGTAATGCTGCACGGCTCGCCGGAGAAACCCAGCAGGCCAATGCGCGCGGCCGGTGAGGCGAGGGCAGCTGCTTCAGCCAGAATGGTGGGATGGCAGGCCGCGTCGATAATGAGCGTAGGCTGCACGCCCTCAAGCTGTGCCGCCAGCGGGATTTCATTGTTATCAAACAGTTGATCCGCACCGCTCTGCTCTGCAAGTGCCAGCCTTTCCGGCAGGCGATCCACCACCATCACCTTTTTAACCTTATAGACGCCCTTCAGCACCTGAATCGCAGTGAGCCCCATCGGACCGGCACCGTAAATCAGCGCCACATCGTCTGGCTGCGGCTTGAGAAAAGCGGTGATATTGGCGGCGATAGTGAAAGGCTCAACCAGACTGGCGAGCCGATCTGGGATGCTGTCCGGCAGACAAAAGGCATTTTTTGCCGGGGCCAGCGCATAGTCGCTGAAGCCGCCATCACGATGCACGCCAATCACCTGCAGTGTGGTGCAGACATTGGGACGGCCTACCGAGCAGGGATAGCAGCTGCCGCAGCTCACCACCGGATCCACCGCCACGCGGTCGCCCAGCCGGGCCGGATCAACACCGTCACCCACCGCGTCAATGACGCCGAAAAATTCGTGACCAATTACCCGTGGATATTTCGCGAACGGGTTATGACCGTGCCAGATATGCACATCAGAGCCGCAGATACTGGCATAAGCCACTTTGACCCGGACTTCGCCCGCCGCAGGTTGTGGCAGCAGACGTTCAGCCACCACCAGTTCACCCGGCTGTTCAATAACAACGCTTTTCATCAGCTTCTCCTTACCAGTTCCACAGGGTGCCGTCTTCAAGACGGGCGACCGGGAGATAGGCAGGTTCATAGGGATATTTCGACGCCAGTTTCTCGTTGAATTCAATGCCGAGACCGGGTTTGTCGCCTGGATGCATGTAGCCCTGGTCAAAGGTCCAGTTAGCATCAAACAGCTCCATCATCTGTTCGGAGAAGCCCATGTACTCCTGCACACCGAAGTTCGGCACCCAGAGGTCAAAGTGCAGTGCAGCCGCCATGCAGACAGGGGAGAGATCAGAAGGACCGTGCGAGCCGGTGCGCACCTGATAGAGCGAGGCAAAATCAGCGATACGCCGCATACCGGTAATGCCGCCCGCATGCGTAATGGTGGTGCGGATGTAGTCGATCAGCTGTTCTTCAATCAGCTGCTTACAATCCCAGATGCTGTTGAATACCTCACCCACGGCAATCGGCGTAACGGTATGCTGGCGGATCAGGCGGAAGCACTCCTGATTCTCAGCAGGCGTCGGATCTTCCATCCAGAACAGGCGATAATCTTCCACGCTCTTGCCAAAACGCGCCGCTTCAATTGGCGTCAGGCGATGGTGCATGTCATGCAGCAAGTGCTCGTCGAAACCAAACTTGTCACGGATGGCGGCGAACAGTTTCGGGGTGAAATCGAGGTATTTCTCGGTTGACCAGAGCTGCTCTTCCGGCCAGTTGCCTTTGGTTGCAGGCTCATAGGCCAGACCTTTGCCTTTCGCCATGCCGTAAGTGGTTTTCATGCCCGGAACGCCGCACTGCGCGCGAATCGCTTTGAAGCCCAGCTCTTTGTGCTTCGCGTAGTCATCCATCACTTCATCAATGGAGTGGCCGGTGGTGTGGCAATAGACCATCACGCCGGTGCGTGATGCGCCACCCAGCAGCTGATACACCGGCATATTGGCGGCTTTGCCTTTGATATCCCACAGTGCCATATCGACGGCCGAGATAGCGGACATGGTGACCGGGCCACGACGCCAGTAAGCGCCCTTGTAGAAATATTGCCAGATGTCTTCGATCTGATGCGCATCGCGGCCAATCAGCTGCGGGCAGACGTGATCTTTCAGGTAGGAGGCGACCGGTAATTCACGGCCATTCAGCGTTGCGTCGCCAATGCCGGTCAGACCCTGATCGGTGGTGATCTTTACGGTGACAAAGTTTCTGCCTGCGCAGGTTACAAATACTTCTGCCTTAACAATTTTCATCCTGGTTGCCTTAAGTCAGCGTTCAATGATGAAAAAGTACGCTCTTTAATACTACCATACAAGATGGAGTTGCAGAGTTGTGAACAGAATCACAGAGAGTTTTCAGGGACAAAAAGGCGTAGTGAGCAGAAGCATTGGGTGTTTATAAATCTGAGTAGTGGCAATAAAGGGGGCTAAGCTGGAACCGCCAAAATTTCCGACCTGTGATTTATTGGAACCTAAATGATTCCATCAGCCAGTAACGCCATCCTTTGTAGAAGGAGATTTGCAGGCAGAAGCATGAACTCTCTTAGAGTAGTAAGCCGGAGCCTGTCGAAATTTTTCGTTGAGCAAGCTAAACCGACCAGAGGTCTGAATTAAAACCCTACTTTATGTATGCCTATGCTTTAAATTCGTTCAATCCGAGAGTATGTTGTACCAATAACCTTGGTATTTGTAAGGTTATTGGGTTTCTTATCAAAGGTCAGAGGACGCGTAATGGATATTAGCAGCCTGCTTTTGGATTTTAGAATAACCTCACACTGCGATCTCGGATGTGATCTATGTTTCCGCAACCCCGGCATTCAGGACTCATCTCTATCCAGTGCTCTTAATGTTATTGAACGCATGTATAAAATGGGTTTCCGTCGTATCGGTTTTACTGGTGGTGAACCGACATCCAGAGCGGACTTCATTAATCTGATTGAATACGCAAAACAGATGGGTTTTATGACCTATCTCTCCACAGTCGGACATCGTTTCCTGATGGATCATGAGCGGTTAAATCCGGTTCTGTACTGGGTGGGTATGCCAATTGACGGGATTGATAAGCGTGTCAATTCCGATATTCGCAGTGATAAAATGAGTAACCAGCATAGAGTTATAAAAAATATATTAACATGGCTTCCGAATAATAACCGGATTAATATAAAACTTACTACTGTGGTTTCTCAGTCAAATGTCAATCTGCTAAGTGATATTGTCAGCTGGGTGGAGGCACTTCCCTATAAGATCCAGGCCTGGCGATTTTACCAGTTCTGCCCCTTAGGCGTCGGGAAAGAAAAAAGAGATAAACTGGAAATCAATACAGATGTATTTACAGATAAAATGGAAATACTAAAAAAACAACATCCAGGTATACCCATTAGCTGGGCCACCTTCGATGAGAGGGATAAAGCCAATGTTGTTATGGAACCAAATTTTGACATTATTATTCCCGACGGTGAAAACTATACCCTGCTGGGTAATATGCTAACAGATTCACCAGATAAAATTATCAATGCTATTTTTGGGAATAATGAAATCATGAGGAAATGTGAAAACAATCGTTTCTGGCTGGATGAAAGGGAGTTCATTGCATGAGGTATAACTATCTTCATATGGATCCCTGGTCAGCTGATAAAAAAGAAAAAAATCAGGACAGGAAACCCCTCTATATATGCCTGTCAGGCAATTCCGGGGTAGGGAAAAGTACCCTTCTGAGACGACTGTCTATGTCTTTATTTCAGTATGATCCGTATACTATCGCTATAGACGAAAAAAGTGTCCACCATCCACTCCTTCCTTACCTGTTTGATGATACAAGAAACTATGGTTATCTTATCCAACTCAATTTTATGGTGCAGCGTGCATTGATTATTAAATCCTGGCTGGATAAAGGATTTAATCTTGTAATGGAACGCTCCCATCTTGAGGATTATATATTTATCAGGTTTATGTTTAAAGCTAATTATATCAATAAGGTACATTATGATTCTTATATTAGCCTATGGGAAAGTATTAATGAATTGCTCACTGAACCGGATATTATCGCTTTTATTGATTATTCGGTTGAACATTCACTCTCTCATATCCGTGATGATGAAACTCATGGTATCCGACCGGAAGAATTTACCGATAAGGAGATGAAGGTTAAATGGATTAAAGGATGGCACGCAGAATACCAAAAATTCACAGATAATCTTCCGGAACATCTTCGTCAGCGGGTGATGATCTGTAACCATCCAGATGAAATTGACACTTTTTCAAACAGTGTAATTCAGAAAGCAATGATGTTAAGGAGATAAAATGCGCCAGAGAGTAATAGTGTGTCCTGTGATACAAAATGACGGTGAGTTTTTGCTTTGTAAAATGGCCTCCGATCGTGGGGTTTTCCCGGGACAATGGGCCCTCCCAGGCGGTGGAATGGAACCTGGGGAGACGATGGAAACCGCTCTAAGGCGAGAAATCATGGAAGAATTAGGGGAGGAACTGCGTATCACTGAAGTTAAGCCGTGGGCATTTCGGGACGATATCCGGACTAAAACGTATCCGGATGGCACTACCGAAGAAATTTACATGATTTATCTTATATTTGACTGTGTTAGTACAAACCGGAAAATTAAATTTAACGAGGAATTTCAGGAGATTATCTGGGTGTCATCTGAAGCTATGAAAAGCCTGGATTTAAATGAAGCGACCCGTGTTACTTTTGCCCAGAAAGGACTCCTTTAGCGAGCTATTCCTGGCCTTTATAGCAGATGTTTATCTGTTGATTATTCGGATTGTTAATCTTTTTTCACCCGGGAAAGCGTTCGATAGACTGTTGGCGGTGAAACTGAAAATAACTCAGCCAGATCGCTGTTCGAGTGCTGCCCGGTTCCATACATTCTATACAATTTCTGCGAAGGTGGGCAGGGTGGGCAGAATATTGAAAAACATTTTCCCCATCGGGTTCGTTTGATCATTAATATTGATTCTTTATGAGACAACTTCAGCAGTGATTTATGGCAGGTACAGACAGTTATTTTATGGTTCGTTCAACCATTCTCTTACCTGCATGATTTTTCAGGGCCACGATGACAACGCGTGGTAAAGCGCCAGGCCCAGGTGAACGACTGAAGGTTTTATACGATGCCGAACAGGAAGCGCTATATGGCCTCCCTGATTTATGTTGAACGGGCATTATACCTACCAGAACAGCAATGAAATTACTAATCTGAATAAGCTTGTTGCCGGGCTAATACTGGGGTAACGGTAATTTCGGCAGTTCCGGCGTAGAACCCCATAAAAAGATGGGATTAGCAGCAATAAAAAAGGGGCTTTCGCCCCTGATGTCGGTTCAGGCAAGCAGCGCGCACTGCGGCGGCAGGCGGCAGCTCAGCGCGCCCGCCATCACCTCAATCACGAATTCGCGCCCGGAAAGCGGCTCGCCATCGAGGTTAAAGGTCATCTCATGCGGAGAACGGATCGTCAGTGACTCCAGTTGCGTGGTGACGATGCCGGGATTGTCATCGTCGCCGGTCAGCGAGTGCAGCAGGGTAGGCAGCAACTCCTGCGCGGTGACAACACTGACGTCAAGTCGGCCATCGTTGATCAGGGCAGAAGGGCATAACCGCTGACCGCCGCCCGCCTGACGACCATTACCGATACCGATCACCAGCGCATCACCCTGCCAGGCAAAATCGGGGCCGCTGATCTCGCAGGTATCCGGTTTCAGCGTATCCATGCGCATCAGGCCGTGAATAAAGTAGGAGACGCCGCCCAGCGCCGACTTCAGCTTTTCCGGCGTTTCAGTCGTGATACGGGTGCCAAACCCGCCGGTCGCCATATTGATGAAGTAGTGGCTCTGGTTTACCCTGGCCAGATCGATGGCACTGGCTTTGCCCTGAATCGCCAGTCGCAGTGCCGGTTCCATCTCTTCCGGGATGCCGACGCTGGTGGCAAAATCGTTGGCGGTACCCAGCGGCAGGATGCCCAGCACCGGGCGATGATCCGCTTCAGAAGAAGCCAGCGCTGTCGCAATTTCATTGATGGTGCCATCGCCGCCACCCGCCACCACGGTCGCGGCCTGCAGTGCAATGGCCTCTTTGACGTACCGATCGCCGTCACCTTTTTCAAACGTGACACGCACCGCAATGTCGAAGCCTTCTTCACGCAGGGTCGTAATAGCTTCGCGCAGATCATCATTACCCGCGCCTTTCCCATTCAGGATGAGCAGCGTAAGCGGTTTATTATCCATTTTGCGTTCCTTGAAGATCTACAGAGTAAGAAGGGATTTATAACACAGCTGCCAGCAGTAAATTATTGGCGAAAGAGAGAAAAAAGAAAACCCGCACGGGGGAGCCGGGCGGGTAAATGAGGTGGTTCCTGGTAAATCTGCCGTTTGTTGTTACTCGTTAGCAGCAGGCGGGACTATAAAGCAGCACCGCGCAAGGGTCTGTGATCCTGTTCTGATTTCCTCAAAATGTTTCCGTTGGTAAACGATTATGAGGGTCCCGGGTATCTTCACCGTGATCAAAGTTGCGCAGCAGCAGTGCAAAACGCAGATCCACCTCCTCTGGCACCCGCAGCCAGACGCGATGGCCATCGCCCGGCGCAACTTCAGTGGGTTCGCCGCGCGCATTCTGCAGCGCGTCCAGCTGGCAATTCAGGTTCCCCTGAGGCGTCATGATCTCCACGCTGTCGTGCAGCATAAACTTATTCTTCACCGCCACTTCAGCCCATTCGCCCCGGCGTTCACCGGTGAATTCGCCGACAAACTGCTGGCGGTCGGACACCGAAAAGCCCTGCTGATAATTCTGGTAGCTGTCGTGAGTGTGGCGGCGCAGGAAGCCTTCGGTATAGCCACGATGTGCCAGGCCTTCCAGGGTTAACAGCAGTGAGGGATCAAACGGCTTACCGGCAGCGGCATCATCAATCGCCCGGCGATAAACCTGAGCGGTGCGGGCGCAGTAGTAGTAGGACTTGGTGCGTCCCTCAATCTTCAGCGAATGAACGCCCATCTCGCTGAGCCGCTCCACGTGCGCAACCGCGCGCAGATCCCGCGAGTTCATGATGTAGGTGCCGTGCTCATCTTCGAACGCGCTCATCACCTCGCCGGGCTTCATCTTCTCTTCCAGCAGAAACACCTTGTCGGTGGGCTGACCAACGCCCAGCGTTGGCGTCACATCCTGTACGGCGACAGGCTGGTGGATACCGACGATATTCCCCACCTCATCCTGCTGACCCTCCGCCACTTTATACTCCCAGCGGCAGGCGTTGGTGCAGGTTCCCTGATTCGGGTCGCGTTTGTTCATATAGCCTGAGAGCAGGCAGCGACCGGAGTAGGCCATGCAGAGTGCGCCATGGACAAAGACTTCCAGCTCCATCTCCGGGACCTGCTGGCGGATCTCGGCGATCTCCTCCAGCGATAGCTCGCGTGACAGAATCACCCGGCTCAGCCCCATCTGCTGCCAGAACTTTACCGTGGCCCAGTTGACCGCATTGGCCTGCACCGACAGATGAACCGGCATCGTCGGGAAAGCGTCGCGCACCAGCATGATCAGGCCGGGATCGGACATGATTAGCGCGTCGGGCTGCATCGCCACTACCGGCGCTAAGTCACGAATAAAGGTTTTCAGCTTGGCGTTGTGCGGCGCAATGTTCACCACCACGTAGAATTTTTTACCCAGCGCGTGCGCTTCACTGATGCCCAGTGCGAGGTTTTCGTGGGTGAATTCGTTGTTGCGCACCCGCAGGCTGTAGCGCGGCTGGCCGGCATAGACGGCATCGGCACCATAAGCAAACGCGTAACGCATGTTCTTCAGGGTGCCAGCGGGGGAAAGCAGTTCGGGTTTCATGATTTTCTCACTGATGTCAGGTCAGCATGTCGCCTCAGGCGGCAGGTGCAGGGCAGTTAAGCCCTGCAAAAGGTGCGGAATTGTAGGCAGTGAGAAAAGGGAAGTAAATTGATCGGGATCAAACTAGATCAAATGACAGGCATCGGCTTCCCAGCGATAGCCCATGCCGTAGACGGCGCGGATAAAAGGTTGCTCGCTGTCGAGAGTCTCCAGCTTGCGCCGCAGGTTCTTGATATGGCTGTCGATGGTGCGGTCCGTGACCACGCGGTAGTCATCATAGAGATGGTTGAGCAGCTGTTCGCGTGAAAAGACCTTGCCCGGCTCCAGCGACAGCGTTTTCAGCAGACGGAACTCCGCCGGGGTGAGATCCAGCGGCTTGTCGCGCCAGCTGGCGAAGAAGCGGCTCTCATCGACCCGGAGTAATGAGGCGCTTTGCGGCTCTTCCGCCGACCGTTTTACCCGGCGCAGAATCGTTTTAACTCGCGCCACCACTTCACGCGGGCTGAAGGGTTTACAGATGTAGTCATCCGCGCCCAGCTCCAGCCCCAGCAGCCGATCGATCTCCTCGGTACGGGCGGTGACCATAATAATCGGCAGTTCGGAATGACGACGGATTTCACGGCACAGCGTTAAACCGTCGGTGCCTGGCAGCATCAAATCCAGCAGCATCAGGTCGGGTGGCGTCTGGCGCACATACTCCAGCACCGCGTTACCGTCGGCGATGTGATGGGTACGGTAGTTCGAGGCATGCAGATAATCGATCATCAGCTGCGCCAGTTTCGGCTCATCTTCGACCACCAGAATCAGCGGGTCGTGGTTTTCCAGGCTCATAAGCGTCTACACAAGGGGAACATAGCGCAAGTGTAGCGCGATTTTCAGTCCACCTAAATCAGAGTGCGCCGCATGAATATCGCCGCCATGCGCGTCAGCGATATTTTTACAGATGGCCAGGCCCAGGCCCGAGCCACCGCTGGCGCGATTGCGCGAGCCTTCGGTGCGGAAGAAGCGCTCAAAAATCTGCGCCTGATGTTCCCCATCCACGCCCGGCGCGCTGTCATCAAACTCGATGCGCCAGTTGGGTGCCTCATAGTTCAGCGTCACTTCAACCCGGCCCCCGCTGTCGGTGTAGCGCAGGCTGTTCTCCAGCAGATTAGTGAACAACTGCATCAGGCGGTCGGGATCGCCAAAGAAGGGGGCGTTATCGGGCAGATTGAGTTTCAGCGTCAGCCCGTGTGCACGATAGCGTTCGGCAAAGCTGCCTGCCGTCACTTCCAGCAGCTGCACCAGATCGGTTGCCTGTTTGCGGTAGGCAAGGGCGCCCTCATCGGACAGCGACAGCTGATGCAGATCGTCGACCAGCTTGGTCAGCACCACCACTTCGCTTTGTAGCGAGGCGATCGCTTCCGGCGTCAGTTTGCGCACGCCATCCTGCATCGCTTCCAGTTCACCGCGCAGGATCGCCAGTGGTGTGCGTAATTCATGGGAGATATCGGCCATAAAGGCGCGGCGCATGCTCTCATTTTTCTCCAGCGAGCTGGCAAGGAGGTTAAAGTCCCTGGCCAGCTGGCCCAGCTCATCCCGGCTGCTGACCTCAACGCGGGTGGCAAAATTACCGGCCGCCAGATGATGGGTGCCGTCAACCAGTCGTTTGACCGGAGCCAGCAGACCGCGCCCCATCAGCCAGGTTGCCAGCGCCGCCAGCAGCGTGGACAGCCCGACGATAATCCAGCTGGTGCGCCGCTGCTGCTGATCAAAGTTAATGTCGGTGCTGCGCGTCAGCCGCTCCGGCGGCGAGCCGATGACCCAGCCGACCACTTTATTATTGCTGGTGGTGATATTGCGTCGCGTGCCTTCGGGCGGCACCGGCGATTTTGGCCCGGCCAGCACTTTATATTGCTGATCGAGGATCCAGAACTGGGTGCGCCAGCCGTGCGGCGGCAGCTGACTGTTACTGTCGGGATTCTGCTCCAGCGAGCGCAGCATGGTGAACACCAGCCGATCGTTGTGGCGCAAAAAATCCCAGTTGCCGTGCTGCTCATACTGATCGGCCAGGGCATCGCTGAGCAGATTTAACCGCTGCTCGTTGCCGCGCTTAATGTAGTCGACAAAGCCATGCTCGAAACTGAGGCGAACCCCCCAGTGCATGGTAATCAGAACCAGCATGCAGGTGGCGAAAATCGCCATAAACAGTTTGGCACCGATGCCCAGGCGCAGGTTATCTCTCATTTTTTTCTCCGGCGTCGCAAATCAACGTTGGTACTCACCTGTGGCGGCACGCGCCAGAACACCAGCGCGGGCAGGATGATAATCAGCGACATGCAAAGGTAGGTATAAATAAACATCTGATGTTCCGCCGTGCTGTTCGCTGCGCTTTCCTGAGCAAATGCCCCCAGCAGCAGCCCGGCCACGGTAACGCCGATACTCATCGACAGCTGCATAATCATCGACAGCAGGCTGTTGCCGCTGGACGCCAGCTCATCGGGCAGCTCCTTCAGCGTCAGGGTATTCATTGAAGAGAAGCGGATGGCGTTGACCATGCCCTGCAGAAACAGCACCAGTGGCAGCAGCCAGACCCAGCCCAGAATTGCCACCAGCGGGAACAGCAGGACCACCAGCGCCAGCGCCACGGTCGACATCACCAGCACGTTGCGGTAGCCAAAAAGATTGACGATGCGCACCACAATGCGTTTCATCCCCATATTCCCCAGCACCATCGGAATCATCATCAGACCAGCATGAAACGGGCTGTAACCCATGCCGAGCTGCAGAAAGATAGGCGTCATAAAGGGCAGCATGCCGCTGCCGATGCGGCCGGTAAAACTGCCGAGCAGGCCAATGGAGTAGATGCGATTATCAAACAGCTTCAGGCTGAACAGCGCATTATCATTGCTGCGCACATGCATCAGGTAGAACAGCAGAGAGAACATACCAATGAGGATCATGGCACCCAGCAGCAGCGGAGAGCCGCCACTGCTGCGCTGACCATCCAGTGCCAGCGTCAGGGTTGCCATTCCGGCGGCCAGCAGGATAAAACCGCCGAAATCAAAGCGCCGCGTCTGCATGCTGTAGTTGGGCATCAGCATCAGGGTGGCAATAGCGCCTGCAATGCCGACCGGGATATTGATCAGAAAGATCCAGTGCCAGCTGGCGTACTCCACCAGCACACCGCCCAGCGCCGGACCCAGCAGCGGACCGATCTGGCCGGGCAGAGTGACAAACGTCATGGCGGACATATACTGCTCGCGCGGCACGATTTTCATCACCGTCAGACGACCCACCGGCACCATCATTGCCCCGCCAATCCCCTGAACCACCCGCGACAGCACCAGTTGATCGAGGGTGCCGGAGAGGGCGCACAGCAGTGATCCCAGGCTGAACAGCACAATCGCGCAGAAGAAAATGTTGCGCACGCCAAAACGATCGGCCAGCCAGCCGCTGACCGGCAGCATCACCGCTACCGTCAGCACGTAATAGACGATGACCGAGTGCATGTGCAGCGGGCTGACACCCAGATCGTGCGCCATCGACGGGATCGCGGTATTCACGATGGTGGTATCCAGCGTCTGCATAAAGAAGCCGATGGCAACAATCCACAGTTGCCAGCGGACGTTAGTGCTTTGCGTACTCATCGATCCCCCCGATAAAGGCGTCACGTCCGATGCCTGTTGCCGCCATACCTGTTACGGCTGCTGCGCGGCGACCAGCGGGCGTTTTTTACGGCGCAACTTATCCATCATTAAATAGACCACCGGCGTGGTGTAGAGCGTCAGCAACTGGCTCATCACCAGCCCGCCTGCAATGGTAATCCCCAGCGGCTGACGCAGCTCTGCGCCGTCGCCGCTGGTCAGCACCAGCGGCAGCGCGCCAAACAGCGCCGCCAGCGTCGTCATCATAATCGGCCGGAAGCGCAACAGGCACGCCTGGAAAATTGCTTCCCGCGCGCTGAACTGGCCGTTGCGCTCTGCCTCCAGCGCAAAATCGACCATCATGATGGCGTTCTTTTTAACGATTCCGATCAGCAGCAGAATACCGATCAGCGCAATCAGGCTGAAGGGCGTATCGAACAGCTCCAGCGCCAGCAGCGCACCGACACCCGCCGAGGGCAGGGTAGAGAGGATCGTCAGCGGATGGACATAGCTCTCATAAAGGATCCCCAGCACGATATAGACCGCTGCAATCGCCGCCAGCATCAGCCAGAGCTGATTGCTTTGCGACTGCTGAAACACCTGCGCCGTACCGGCAAAGCTGCCGCGCACGCTGGAGGGCACGCCAATCGCGGTCATGGTGCGTTCAATTGCCTCCGACGCCTGCGACAGCGACACCCCTTCCGGCAGGTTAAATGAGATGGTCGAGGCGGCAGACAGCCCTTCATGATTGACCGAGAGCGGCGCATTCGCGGGCTGCCAGTGGGCGAACCACGACAGCGGAATCGCTTTACCTTCGCTGTTTATCACGAACATCTGCGACAGGGCGCTGATATCCTGGGTGTAGCGCGGATCGACCTCCATCACCACTTTGTACTGGTTAAGCGGCTGATAGATGGTGGAGATCTGACGCTGACCAAAGGCGTTATTCAGCAGGGCATTGGCCTGAGAGACATCAATGCCAAGCCGCGCCATGCTTTCCCGGTCATAGGTCAGCGCCATCTCGCTGCCTTTATCCTGCTGATCGGAGTTCACATCCGCCAGCTGCGGCAGGGCAGAGAACGCCTGACGGATTTTTGGCTCCCACTCACGCAGGGCGTTAAGGTCGTCCGACAGCAGGGAATATTGATAACCGGCATTCGATTCCCGACCGCCGACGCGCAGATCCTGCACCGCATTCAGATAGAGACTTGCCCCGGGTTCTTTCGCCAGCTTATTGCGCAGGCGGGCGATAATCTCCACTGCACTCTCTTTGCGCTCCGACAGCGGCTTCAGCGAAATAAACATGGAGCCGCTGTTGGTACGCATTCCGCCGGTGAAGCCCACCACGCTCTCTACCGCCGGATCGGCCCCGACAATCTCCATAAAATCCTGCAGCTTACTGCGCATCGCCTGAAACGAAATGCTCTGGTCGGCAGAGATGAAACCGGAAAGTCGTCCGGTATCCTGCTCCGGCATAAAGGTTTTCGGAATATGGACAAACAGCCAGCCGGTCAGGACGATGGTGGCGAAAAACAGCACCATCACCCAGCGCGCATGGTTCAGTACCACGCTAAGCGAGCGGCCATAACCCTGCTGGATCGCCATCAGCAGCCGGCCCGCGCCGCGCTGGCGCGGCTGACTTCGCGGCGCGTGCGGCTTCAGCAGATAGGCGCACATCACCGGCGTCAGGGTGACCGAGATAAACAGCGAGATGACGATTGCCACCGACAGCGTAATGGCAAATTCTGAGAAGAAGCGGCCAATCAGTCCGCCGATCATCAGCAGCGGCAGGAACACGGCAATCAGTGACAGGCTCATCGACAACACGGTAAAACCGACTTCCCGCACCCCTTTCAGCGCGGCGGCCAGCGGCTTCATGCCCGCTTCTACGTGTCGGGCAATGTTCTCCAGCACCACAATCGCATCATCCACCACAAAGCCGGTGGCGATGGTCAGCGCCATCAGCGACAGGTTGTTGAGGCTGAAGCCGCACAGGTACATTGCGGCGAAGGTGCCGATCAGCGAAACCGGCACCGCAACGGCGGGGATCAGCGTGGCGCGGCCCGAACGCAGGAAAACAAACACTACCAGAATCACCAGCGCCACGGCGATCACCAGCGACTGCTCCACCTCATGCAGCGAGGCGCGAATGGTGGGTGAGCGATCCTGAGCGATCTGCAGATCGATGGCGGCCGGGATCACCTCATGCAGCAGCGGCATTTCGGCGCGGATGCGGTCCACCGTATCGATGACGTTGGCTTCAGGCGTCTTGCGGATCAGCAGCAGCACCGCCGGTTTACCGCGCGACATCCCGGCGTTGCGTACGTCCTGCACTGAATCTTCGACTGTCGCCACATCCGACAGCCTGACCGCCGCGCCGTTGTTGTAATGCACTATCAGCGGCTGATACTCACTGGCGGTCTGCAGCGCGTCATTGGTACGCAACTGCCAGCGCTGCTGCGAATCATCCAGTGCGCCCTGCGGCCGTCGCTGATTGGCGTTGGAAATGGCGGTGCGCACCGCATCCAGCGAGACGCCCTGATTAAACAGCGCCTGAGGATTCAGGGCCACGCGGACCGCAGGCAGCGAGCTGCCACCCACGGTGACGTCGCCCACGCCCTCAATCTGTGACAGTTTCTGCGCCAGCTGGGTCGAGGCGTAATCGTAGAGCTGACCCGGATTATAGGTATCCGAAGTCAGCGTCATGATCATAATCGGCGCATCTGAAGGGTTCACTTTGCGATAGGTCGGGCGCGACGGCATCCCGGTAGGCAGCAGGCTTTGCGCCGCGTTAATCGCGGCCTGGACATCGCGCGCGGCTCCGTTGATGTCGCGATCAAAATCAAACACCAGAATGATGCGGGTGCTGCCCAGCGAACTGGTGGAGGTCATTTCACTGACGCCCGCGATGCGTCCCAGCGAGCGCTCCAGTGGCGTGGCCACCGACGACGCCATGATCTCCGGCGCGGCACCCGGCAGCGAAGCCGAGATAACGATCACCGGAAAATCAACCTGCGGCAGCGGCGCCACCGGCAGCAGCCGGAAACCCAGCATCCCCGCCAGTGCGATGGCCAGCGTCAGCAGCGTGGTGGCGACGGGCCGGTTGATGAACAGGGCAAAGAACTTCACTCTGCGGCCTCCGTGCGGGCAAAGCGGCGGCGGGTGGCGTGCGCCAGTCGATCAAACAGCAGGTAGATCACCGGGGTGGTAAACAGGGTCAGCACCTGGCTCAGAATCAGCCCGCCGACCATGGCAATCCCCAGCGGATGACGCAGTTCGGCACCGACGCCGGTGCTGAGCATCAGCGGCAGCGCGCCGAGCAGGGCGGCCAGCGTGGTCATCAGAATCGGGCGGAAGCGCAGCAGGCAGGCCTGATAGATGGCATCAACAGGCTTCATACCCTGTTCACGTTCGGCCGCCAGCGCAAAGTCGATCATCATGATGGCGTTCTTTTTCACGATGCCGATCAGCAGGATGATGCCGATTATCGCCACGATATCCAGCTCATTGCCGCTGAGCATCAGCGCCAGCAGCGCGCCGACACCCGCCGTGGGCAGCGTTGAGAGAATTGTGATGGGGTGAATAAAGCTCTCATAAAGCACGCCCAGCACAATGTACATCGCTACAATAGCCGCCACAATCAGCCAGACGGTGCTGCTCAGCGCCGCTTCAAACGCCAGCGTGCTGCCCTGGAACTGCGTCATCAGCTCTGCGGGCATGCCAAGCTCGGCTTCAGCCTGCGACACCGCTTTCACCGCATCTTCCAGCGAATAGCCGTCAGCCACGTTGAAGGAGAAGGTCGCCGACGGGAACTGGTCGAGATGGTTAATGCTGAGCGGCGTGTTGCGCTGTTCAATGCGGGCAATGGCGCTCAGCGGTACGCTGCCGCCGTCGCTGCTGTTAAGGCGAATCGCCTCCAGGCTCTCCATGCCTGGAGTGGCACTATTGTCCTGCTCCAGCACCACCCGATACTGGTTCGCCTGGGTATAAATGGTGGAGATGAGCCGCTGACCAAAGGCGTTGTACAGCGCGTTATCGACATCCGCCATGCTGATGCCGAGGCGGCTGGCGCTGTCGCGGTCCACTTTGACATAGGCTTCCAGTCCCTGATCCTGCCAGTCACTGCTGACATCGCGCAGCTGTGGCAGGGTGCTGAGCCGGGTCAGCAGCGCCGGAACCCAGGTGCTGAGCGACGACAGTGAACCCGATTGCAGCGTGAACTGATAGGGCGTGCGGCTCGCCTGGGTATCGATGGTGAGATCCTGCACCGCCTGCAGCCACAGCTGCACGCCCGGTACCTCACTGACCTGCTGTTGCAGGCGCTGCTGAATGGCAGGAATGCGGTCGTCGCGTTGATCCAGCGGTTTGAGGTTGATCTGCAGACGCGCGCTGTTCAGCGAGGCATTGGTGCCATCCACGCCGACAAACGAAGTCATGCTCTCCACTGCCGGATCTTTCATGATGATGGAGGCGACATCGCGGGTGCGCTGCGCCATGCTGGCATAGGAGACCGACTGCGGTGCCTGCAGCGTGCCCTGAATAATGCTGTTGTCCTGCTGCGGGAAAAAGCCTTTCGGAATGATCATCCACAGCACCAGCGTCAGCACCAGGGTGCCAAGCGCCACCGACAGCGTGAGCCAGGGATGATTAAGTACCCGTTTCAGGCCGCGGCCATAGGCGGCCACGATACGATCAAACATCGCTTCGCTGGCCCGCGAAAAGCGGTTCTGTTTGCGCAGCGACTCCGCGCTCAGCATCCTGGCGCACATCATCGGCGTCAGGGTCAGTGACACCACCGCTGAAATCAGAATCGCCACCGCCAGCGTCACGGCAAATTCGCGGAACAGACGGCCGATCACGTCGCCCATAAACAGCAGCGGGATCAGGACCGCAATCAGCGAGAAGGTGAGGGAGATGATGGTAAAGCCGATCTCGCCGGCACCTTTCAGCGCGGCGGTCAGCGGCTTTTCCCCTTTCTCGATATAGCGTGAGATGTTCTCAATCACCACGATGGCATCATCGACCACAAAGCCGGTGGCGATGGTCAGCGCCATCAGCGTCAGGTTGTTAATTGAAAAGCCGAGGAAGTACATCGCCGCGAAGGTGCCGATCAGTGACAGAGGCACCGCAACCGCCGGGATCAGCGTGGCGGGCACGTTGCGCAGAAACAGATAGATAATCATCACCACCAGCGCCATCGCCAGCATCAGCTCATACTGCGTGTCGTTGACCGAAGCACGAATATTGGTGGTGCGGTCGGTGAGCAGTTTAACCTCCACCGACTTCGGCAGGGCTGCGGTCAGGGCGGGCAACATGGCACGGATATTATCTGCTGTGGCGATGATATTGGCACCAGGCTGACGCTGAACGTTGAGCACAATCGCCGCATCGCGGTTGGCCCAGGCGCCGAGCCAGCTGTTTTCTGCTCCCTGTTCTATGGTCGCCACGTCGCCAAGACGCACCGGTGCGCCGTTTTTGTAGCTGATAATCAGCTGGCGATAATCCTCCGCTGATTTCATCTGGTCATTGGCTGACAGGGTAACTGAGCGGGTCGGACCATCCAGGCTGCCTTTGGCGGAGTTAACGTTGGCATTGCTGATAGCGGTCCGCACCGTTTCGCTGGTCAGACCCAGCGCAGCCAGCGCCTGCGCATTCATTTTCACCCGCACCGCCGGACGCTGACCGCCCGATAGCGTCACCAGTCCGACGCCGCTGACCTGAGAGATTTTCTGCGCCACCCGCGTTTCCACCATGTCCTGCACCTGCGTCAGCGGCATGCTGCGCGTGGTGACGGCAAGCGTCATGATCGGTGGATCGGCAGGATTCACTTTGCTGTAGACCGGCGGATTAGGCAGGTCGTTGGGCAGCAGGTTAGTGGCGGAGTTAATGGCAGCCTGCACCTCCTGCTCTGCGACATCCAGCGGTAGCGTCAGCTGGAACTGCAGCGTCACCACCGAGGCACCGCCGGAGCTTTGTGACGCCATCTGTTTCAGGCCAGACATCTGACCAAACTGGCGCTCAAGCGGCGCGGTGATGGAGGAGGTGACCACATCCGGGCTGGCACCCGGATAGAGCGTGACGACCTGGATCGTCGGATAGTCGACTTCCGGCAGCGCCGAGACCGGCAGGAAGCGGTAGCCCAGCACCCCGGCCAGCAGGATCGCAATCATCAACAGCGTGGTGGCGACCGGCCGCAGGATAAACTGGCGTGACGGTCCGCCACTATGATCGGGAGGCATGACCTGCATTACTCACGCTCTCCTTTTGACGGCAGGGTGGCGCGGGTAGCGCGCGGTGCGTTGCTCTGCGGCGCGACCACCTCGACTTTTGCGCCTTCCGTGAGGCGATCCAGCCCATCGGTCACGACGCGTTCGCCCGCCTCCAGACCGGCGCTGACCACCACTTTCTCGCTATCCTGCAAGCCGGCAATCACGCTTTTCTTGCTGACCTTGTTGTCACTGTTAACCACCCAGACAAAGTTGCCTTCGTTGCCCATCTGCAGCGCGGCAGGTGGGATAACAATCGCATCCTGCAGGGTGTTGACCTTCAGCCGCACATTCACGAACTGATTGGGGAACAGCGTGTCGTCCTGATTATCAAAACGCGCTTTGATTTTGATGGTGCCGGTGGTGACATCAATCTGGTTATCAAGGCTTAGCAGTTTGCCATTGGCGATCAGATTCTGATTACTGCGATCCCAGGCTTCCACCAGCAGCGATTCACCGCTTTTCTGCGCCTTGAGAATGGAACTGATGCTGTTCTCAGCCAGGGTAAAGACCACATCAATCGGGTGCGTCTGGGTGATCACCACGATACCGGTGGTGTCGCCGCTGGTGACGTAGTTGCCGACGTCCACCTGTTTCAGCCCGACCCGGCCGGCAATCGGCGCAGTGATCCGGCTGTAGGTAAGATTGAGCTGCGCACTGGCGACGCTTCCCTCATCCGCTTTCAG
Source organism: Pantoea sp. PvP021 (assembly GCF_054056055.1). Taxonomy (NCBI): domain Bacteria; kingdom Pseudomonadati; phylum Pseudomonadota; class Gammaproteobacteria; order Enterobacterales; family Erwiniaceae; genus Pantoea; species Pantoea sp. PvP021. The sequence continues at coordinate 122,559 of NZ_JBSRXX010000001.1, forward strand.
CGTGCCGAGCGTTTCACTGACCAGTGAGCGCTGGGTATCCAGCTCCTGTTGCGACACCAGCGAGGTTTTTGCCAGCTTCTCGAAGCGCGCCAGGTCACGACGGGCGTTGGCCAGCGTCGCCTGATCTTTTGCCAATTGGCCCTGCGCCTGCGTTAACGCCACCTGATAAGGCCGCGGGTCGACTTCTGCCAGTAGCTCGCCCGCCTTCACCTGCTGCCCTTCGGTGAAGTGGATTGCCAGCAGATCGCCATTGACCCGGCTGCGCACCGTGGCCGTGTTAGCCGCGGTCACCGTACCCAGTCCACTCAGATAGTGCGGCACGCTCTGGCTGGTGGCCGTAGCGGCCTGAACCGGCGCGAGGGGACGACGGGCACCGTCACCGCCGCCTTTGCCGCCACGTGGCGCAGGTGCGTCACTCTGACTGCTGCTCTGCGGCTGGGCATGGCGCTGCCAGGCATAATAGCCGCCAGCGGCCACGGCGATCAGGGCCAGCACGATAAGGGTTTTCTTCATAACAGGATGTCGGGTGCTCATGATTGTTGGTGCTCTCCAGCAGTGACGTAGTCCCAGGCGCAGGCATCAAATGGGTAGCCTGCAAACGACAGAGTGTAGCCGCCTCTGACGGGCAGAAGTTGAAGGAAATAAGGATATCTGTCAGGGCGGGGTAATTATGCCTGTTCTTTCATTAATCGCATCACAATCGTCATAAAGCCGTGAAATCACTTTGCTATGCTGAAAGACAGACGGTTTTTTCAGGCAAATAAGGAGCAGGAAATGAGTCAGAATCAAACCCGGCAGTTGGGTGACAGTGGTATCGCGGTGCCGTTGCTGACGTTTGGCGGCAACGTGTTTGGCTGGACAGTGGATCAAACCACCTCCTTTTCTCTGCTGGATGCGCTGGTGGATCGAGGCCTGTGGTTTATCGATACCGCCGACGTCTATTCCCGCTGGGCACCGGGCAATAAAGGCGGTGAATCGGAAACCATTATTGGTGAATGGCTGAAAAAAAGCGGCAAACGCGACCAGATCGTGCTGGCAACCAAGGTTGGCATGGAATTGTCGCCGGAGAAAACCGGGCTGAAACCGCAATATATCCGTCAGGCAGTTGAAGATTCACTGCGCCGGTTGCAGACCGACTATATCGATCTCTACCAGGCGCACCGCGACGATCAGGATACGCCGCTGGCGGAAACCCTGAGCGCCTTTGACAGCCTGATCAGAGAGGGCAAAGTGCGGGCGATTGGTGCCTCCAATTACAGCGCGGCACGGCTGCAGGAGGCGTTGCAGGTCAGTGAAACGCAGGGGCTGGCTCGCTATGAAACCCTGCAACCTGAATACAACCTTTATGACCGCCAGCCCTATGAATCGGAGCTGGAGCCGGTGGTGATGGCGCAGGGGCTGGGCGTTATTAACTACTATTCACTCGCCAGCGGCTTTCTCAGTGGCAAATACCGCGAGGCGGCGGATGCCGGTAAAAGCGCGCGCGGTCAGGGTGTCGTAGATAAATACCTTAACCCGCGCGGTTTGCGGATCCTGGACGCACTGGACGCTATCAGCGAAGCGCATCAGGTGACGCCGACGCAGGTGGCGCTGGCCTGGCTGATCGCCCGTCCCGGCATCACCGCACCGATTGTCAGTGCCACCTCGCTGAAACAGCTCGACGATCTGACTGGCGCGATGCAGCTGACGCTGACCCCGGCGCAGATTGAACAACTGAATCAGGCAAGCCAGTAAACACAAGGGGCGATAGCGCCCCTTTTTATGCTGCACCTGTCAAAAAATTGGCACCCCGCCCAGAGAATAACCAATCAGCGATCCCGATCACAAATGCGTTAATAAACGGATGTTACGGGTAATTATGCGCACGTATTTACAAAAAACAGAGGTTATCCAGCACTATCCTCTGCGCGTCATTTTCCGTAACTTACATAAGAATAAGCAAGATGAAAAACAGAAAAGCAGAGCAGCGTTTCCCGCTGCGCCGTGTGGCAACCGGCACCCTGATCCTGGCCATGTTTTCCGCGCAGGCGTTGGCCGCTGACGCCCTGAGCCCGGACTCCGAATGGATGTTTGGTGACTGGGGCGGTTACCGAACGCAGCTGCAGGACGACGGCATTAAGTTTGACGTTAACTACACCATGGAAAGCGCCGCGAATTTAGGCGGCGGGGCAGATACCAATACCACCATGCGCTACAGCGATCAGTGGTCGTTTGGCACCAATTTCGATCTGCAGAAGTTGCTGGACTGGCAGGATGCCGAGTTCCAGATGACCGTGACCAGTCGTAACGGACAGAATCTTTCTGAACAGGTCGCGGATCAACGCACCGGTATGCTCTCCTCGGTGCAGGAGGTTTACGGTCGCGGCCAGACCTGGCGTCTGACCCAGTTCTGGTTGCGCAAAGGATTGTTTAACGATGTGGTCGATGTGAAAGCCGGGCGGGTGACGGTAGGGGAAGACTTCGATAACTTCGATGGCAATCTGTTCCAGAACCTGGCGCTGGGCAGCGGGCAGGCGGGTAACTGGCGCGGCGATCGCTGGTTTAACTGGCCGGTCTCGCAGTGGGGCGGCCGGGTGAAATTCAATATCACGCCGGACGTTTTCTTCCAGGTCGGTTTCTATAATCAGAACAGCGCTAACTACGATCGCGGTGATGGTTTCCGTCTGGATACCAGCAATTCAGAAGGGAATCTGGTGCCGGTCGAACTGGGCTGGAAGCCAACCTTCGGGCCGGAGAAATTACCGGGTAACTACCGCATCGGCTATTACTATTCCTCGGTGGATGGCGATGTTTATGGCAGCTGGCGCAACGGCGGCTATCAGGATCAGGCCCATTCCTATGGCGGCTATCTGCTGTTACAGCAACAGCTGACCGCGCAGGACGGCGATGTGAATCGCGGTCTGGGTGTGCGGGTGCAGGCGGTGATGAACGATCACAAGACCTCAAAGACCGACAACTATCAGTCTATTGCGTTTACCTGGACAGGACCGTTTGATGCCCGTCCTCAGGATGAGATCGGCGTGGGCGCGTCACGGATTCATGTGAACAGCGACTATACCCGCTCACTGCGTCAGCAGAATCAGGCTAATGGCGAGAGCCGCTTTGACAGCCCGACCTATCTGCCGATTCAGGAAGGTTCAGAGTACAACTATGAGGTTTACTACAACGCTAAAGTAACTAACTGGATGTCACTGCGTCCTAACCTGCAGTATGTGGTTGCCCCTGGTGCAGTCAGTGAAGTGAAAGATGCGTTTATCGGCGGTATCAGCGCCAATATTGCCTTCTGATTTTCCGGGCGAGCGAGCCGCAGTGCGGGCCAGCGCACCTCTGCTGTTGCCGGGCCGTCCTCGCGCCGCTCACGCGGTACCTTCGGCTTTGACGTCGTGCCGACGAACCGTTCGGGGATCGGCCCTCCCTGGCCGGCCCCGAACTGTCCACGCTTCCCGGCGTGGACTTCTGGCCCGCCGTCACGCCTCAGCGCTGCGGATAGCCCTTTCAGCAGCAGAGGCGCTCAGGCCTCCACTCTCGTGCCCTTTTTAACAATACACACTGAAGTTTCAGAGCAGCCCGGCACCAGACTGCGTTATCACCTGTCGCTTAACTGACTGGCATTACACCCTCAGGTGCCGTCTTTGTTATTGCAGTGCAAGCCTAGCGGAACATCACTTCCGCCCAGCGGGCCAGCCCTGCGGTGACGGAGGCGAAATCATCGCCACCCGCAATCGGTGTATCCGGCAGCGTCTTCTGCAGCGCCGCGCGCAGCAACGGCGAACGCGCACTGCCGCCGGTCAGGTAAATCACATCAGGCTTAATCTGGCTGGTGGCTAATGCCAGCTGGACCTGTTCCAGAATTTTCTCCAGCGGCTGACTGATGGCGTCCTGCAGCTGTTCCACTCTAATCTCTGTCTCTAATGCGGCGGCAATAAAGTCCAGGGAAGCGGTATGCGCCGGGCTGGCTGACAGCGCAATCTTGCTCTCTTCCGCTGCGCGCACCAGGCGATAACTGAGCTTCTGCTGCCACACTTTCAGCAGGCGAGCCACCACGTCACCCTGTTCCGCATCACGCACTAAATCCCGCAGCCACTTTCCGCAGGCGGGACTGTAAAAGTCACTTTGTGCCGGAACATCATTGATGGCGATCGCATTCCACCACGGCAGGGCAGGCAGGGCGGTGCCTTTCTGGGTGTTACCGCCCAGACCGAGTAGCGGCATCAGGGTCTTAAACGTCAGCATGATGTCCAGGTCGTTACCGCCGACGCGGCAACCGCTGTGGCCCAGCAGACTTTCACGGCGGTCAGCTTTATCACGCCACTTCGGCCCCATCAGCAACATTGAGCAGTCGGTAGTACCACCGCCAATATCCACCACCAGTACCCGCGTCTCCTGCTGTAGCGTGGCTTCGAAATCGAGTCCGGCCGCCACCGGTTCGAACTGAAACTCCACGTCGCGGAAACCGGCGCGGTGGGCGGCGCGCAGCAAAATACCTTCAGCCTGCTGGTTAGACTCTTCACTGCCTAAACCCTGGAAGTTGACCGGGCGTCCGATCACCGCCTGATCGATAACCTGATCAAGCTGGCTTTCACCCTGCTTGCGGATGTGCAGCATCATTGCGCAGACCAGATCTTCAAACAGGGCAATCTGCTGTGGCTTCAGGCCAGTAGCACCGAGGAACGATTTGGGGGATTTAACGAACCAGACATCTTCGGGATCGACCATATAATGCTGCAGCGCGGTGAGGCCAAACTGCACGCTATTGGGCTGGACATCGATATCTTCTTCGCGGTTATATCGCAGCGCGCGCTGCAGCAGCGCCGTGGTTTCGCTGTCAGGTGTCGCGACCTGATGATGACGATAGAGCCATTCGCTGATCGACTCGCGGGTGGGCGCACAGATCATCGACGGCAGCAGGCGCTGATCATTTTCCAGCGTTAACAGACGTGGCGTGCCATTTTCGCTGACTGCAATAGAGCAGTTAGCCGTGCCGTAATCAAATCCTATGAACATTTTCGCCCCCATGCCGGAAAAAAGGGGGCGACTTTAGCGCAGCTTCAGCAGGGTGGCAAGCGGGCAGCGCCGGAATTAACGAATAGCGAAGATGTGATCTTCAGCCAGTGAACGCAACGGCTGGCGCTCCGCCACGGCACTGCCCCAGACGCCGTTAACATCGAGGTTAGCCAGGGTGCTGAGCAGGGCCGGTACCGAAACCGGACCGGCCAGCACCGAGATATTGCGCTGTGTGGCCTGGCCCTGAATGATGGTCAGCAGCATCTCATCCATCAGATTATTGTGAACGTTGGCAACCAGTTCAGGCGCCAGCACCAGATAATCGACCACCTCGTCACTCAGCAGATTAAAAGCATCCAGATTACGGCCAAAATGTTGCAATACGATGCGGCAGCCGCACTGCCGCAGTTGCAGCAGCGCGGCATAGAGCTGATCGCCCTGGCTCAGCACGCTGGCGGCAGGGAAAGCAAAACCACAGCCGCTGCTGGAGAGTCCGGCGGCGACAAAGCGCTGACAGAGTTGCTGCACAAAGGCGGCATCACTCAGCACCTGGGCATTAAGCGGCAGAATCACCGGAATGCCTTTGTTATTGAGCCGCTGCACGTCGTGGCGGAAAAAAGCCTCAACAATATTGTTATCCAGCCGGCGACGCAGCGTTTCATCAGGCAGGTTATTGCGTAACAGTGTCTCATCCAGCAGCAATCCGTCAGCGGTTAACAGCTGTACCTCAAGCAGCCAGATAAAGGCTGCCTGCGGCGTTTTTGGCGGGGCAACGGCCCAGGCGGGCAGTTCGATCTGCAGCGCATCAATCATCGCCGCATCCATGCCCTGATGGTTGCCCGACAGCGGTAAGCGATGCTGTTCGTAGACCACCAGCCGTCCGCGCCCGCTGCGTTTGGCGTTGTAACAGGCGATGTCCGCCTGCGAAAGCACGTCGCTGCTCTGACAGTTTTCTGCTGAAATCTGCGTCACGCCCGCGCTGGCACCGACCTGATAGAGGCGTCCCAGCCACTGGAACCGGTAATCATTTACCGCGGCGACAATGCGCTGCACCACATTATGTGCCTGTGCGATATCGCAATCGGGCATCAGTAGTGCAAACTCATCACCGCCCAGTCGCGCAAGGAAATCGCTGCTGCGCAGAGGGTGCTGCATCAGATCGGAGAGTTCGCGCAGTAACGCATCGCCTGCAGCATGCCCGGCGCTGTCATTGACCGCTTTAAACTTATCAAGGTCGATAAACACCAGCACATGCTGATGCTGATGTTCAGCGGCATCAAACAGCAGACGCTTAAGCTGAAGTTCGAAGCTGGCGCGGTTAGGCAGACGGGTCAGGGTGTCATGCAACGCGCTGTAGCTCAGGCGCTTCATCAGTTTGCGTGACTCACTCACATCCTGAATGACCATCACCGCCCCCTGTTCCAGACCCGCTTCCGAACGCAGCGGCGTGATGCTGTAGTGAATATCGATATGGCCGCCGTCCGGGGTATGCAGCACCAGATCTTCAGCGAGACCGGGGGTGACTTTTTCCGGCGGCAGCTGGCATAACAGCAAACTCTCTACCTCAGGGCCGTTACGTCCCTGCGTGATATGCAGCAGCTCACTCAGCGGCTGACCGGCGGCCTGCTCCTGCGACCAGCCACTCATTTTTTCCGCCACCGGGTTCATAAAGGCAACGCGCATCTCTTTATCGGTGCTGATGACCGCTTCGCCGATCGAATCCAGGGTGATCGCCATGCGCTCTTTCTCCTGAAACAGCGCCTCGTTAAGATTGCGTAGCGGCGTGATGTCCTGACAGATGCCCAGCATGCGCTCAATGCGCCCCTCTTTGCTTAGCAGCCGGTTGGCCTGAGTGCGCACCCAGCGATGACCCTGGTCATCGACCACGCGGTACTCCATGTGAAACGCGCTGCGAAGCTCAATCGCCTGTTGCACCGTCAGTGCGGCATACTCGCGATCGGCGGGATGCAGCAGATGGATCCAGAGGTCATAGCTGGGTGACTCATGCGGGGCAAGACCAAACAGCGCGTACATGCGCTTGTCCCATAACATCTCGCCGGTCAGCAGGTTCCACTCCCATACGCCAATGCCACCCGCTTCGTTGGCCAGCGTAATACGCTCCATCAGCCGGCGATTCACCTGCTCGCTCTGCTTCAGCTCAGAGATATCGATAATCTGCGCAATAAAGTAGAGCGGGGCATAGCTGCTGTCGCGCACCAGCGATACCGTCAGCCGCGCCCAGACAATCTCGCCATCTTTGCGGAAATAGCGCTTCTCAAAGGTGTAGGTATCAATCTCACCCGCCAGCAGTCGGTTCGCATGTTGCAAATCGAGGCTGAGATCGTCGGGATGGGTGATCTGCTGAAAAGTCAGCCGCTTCAGCTCCTCAGCCGGGTAGCCCAGGATCTGGCACAGCGAGCGGTTGACCTGCAACCAGATGCCGTGGGGCGCCACCAGCGCCATCCCGATGGCGGAATACTCCATGGCGTGACGGAAGCGGGTTTCACTGTCAGTGATATGGAGCTTTTCGCGCCGGAACGCATCCATCACCAGCGACATAATGTGACTGGGGATTAGCACCAGCAGGAACGGCAGCCAGCTGGAGACCGGGCCCAGCGCGCTGTTGTTGTTCACCACGGTGACCAGATCAAAGGCGAGCAGTATCGAGATAAAACTGGCGTTCAGGAAGAACAGCACGAACGCCTGCAGCTTGGGCAGGCGGACCGCGCACCAGAAGAGGATCACCACAATAAAGGTAAAGGGCCACGGCAAAAAGCGCAGCGCCAGATAACTGGCCCCGAGGGTGAGAAGAAGCGTCAGCAAAGCTTCGGCCAGGCGCAGATTGCTGAACCCCGTGCGACGCAGCGGCCACGGCAGCAGTAACAGCATCGGGCCTAACACCAGCATGCCGATGATTTCGGAGATCACCCAGGTATAAAAGAAGGGAAACGAGGCGTGGCCGCTGACCTGTAGCGTCCAGAGTGCCAGCAGGCCGCCGAGCACCGGCGTCACGATGCCCACCGACAGTACCATCCGTGCCCAGTCATGCAGTGAATCCAGCGGCGCGCGCCGATCCAGCAGGGCGCGCAGCAGCATGCCACCCACACCGGCCTGGATAAGATTGAGCAGGGCGAATTTAATGTTCGAGAGGGCAGGCCCGATGATGATGGCATTAGCCCCGGCGGTGCCAAGCACGCAGGCTGTCAGCAGCAGCGGGAGCTGGCGTGACGGGCAGCGGAAAACCACGACGGTCATTAACGTAGTCGGAAACCAGAGCGGGGAGATTTTGCCGCTGACGACGATCAGTTCCAGACAGAAGAGTGTCAGGACAAACACCACGCAGCCAAGGAGCAACGCCGAGAGCCAGCGGTTTGGCGTGCTATTTTGCGGGGACAGGATCTCTATCGTCATGCGGACTTCCGGCAGGGTGCAACGCTCCACAATGGCGTATCAGGCACCAGTCATTCTCTCACTGCATGCTAGCACATCCGGCAAAGAAAAAAGGGGTGAAATCAATATTGCCCGTTATTCGGCGAATTGACGGGCACGCTAAGATTGATTGCCAGCACGTTGATTACTGGCGGAAAAGATCGGCGCGGGTATAGGGTTTCTCCATGCCCGCAAGGCTGGCGGCGAAACGCTCCAGGAACTGCTGCGTGGTGGCGACACGACCGTGACTCATCAATACAAACGGCACTAACAGCGCAGCACCGACCTGCGGCCAGCTGAAGCCTTTGAGCGAGGTGCGACGCTGGGAGATCAGAAACGCCGTGCTCAGCGTGAAGCCCAGCAGCAGCCCGGTGACCACCTCACTTTTTGAGTGTGCGTGGATGACCAGGCGGGAGAAACCGACCATCAGGGGAATCAGATAACCAACCCCAATCGCCGCAATGCGCCACATCGCGGACCAGCGCCCGGAAATCAGCCATAGCATGACCGGCCACAGCGTGGCGGACATGGCACTATGGCCGCTGAAACCGGTAAAATTAAAGCGGGCGCTGCCGATGCCAAACCCCAGAAACAGAATTTTAGAGATGCTGACGGTCAGGCCAGCCAGGCCAAATGCCACAATCCAGTAAAAGACCGTATGACGATTATCACTCTTCCACGGCAAAATCAGCGCAATAATCACGGCTGTTGGAATCAACAGCATGCTGTCGCCAAAATAGGTCAAAGTCTTCCAGTGCATACCACTCCTGATGCATCTTCGGTCGTCACGTTAGCGACACGCGTTGTCTGAACAGCGCGCCGCGCAGGCCATTTTTTTTATAGTATGGTGTGCCGCTAGTTTATCGGTGAAATGAGTGGCGTCCAAAGGAGAAAGTCTGAAAAGTCGTCGACGCCATTTCTCTGGCATCAAAAGGCCGAAATCCCTATACTTAGCGCGAACACACCCTCTCCATTTCGGCCCGTCCGCTGCCCGCGTAATGTGTGACCAGTGGCAGGCTCCAGTTATCAGGTCTTAAAAAAGTATGACTGACAAGTCTCATCAGTGCGTGATTGTAGGCATTGCCGGCGCTTCCGCATCCGGTAAAAGTTTAATTGCCAGCACGCTCTATCGTGAAATCCGTGATCAGGTAGGTGGCGAGCACATCGGGGTCATCCCGGAAGATGCTTATTACAAAGATCAAAGTCACCTCACCATGGAAGAGAGGGTTAAAACCAATTATGACCATCCGAGCGCGATGGATCATGATTTGCTGTTGCAGCATCTGCAGGCGGTTAAAGCTGGTCAGGATATTGAGCTGCCGGTCTACAGCTACGTTGAGCACACCCGCACCCAGCAAACGCATCATCTGAGCGCAAAAAAGGTCATCATCCTTGAAGGCATTCTGCTGTTAACCGATGCCCGTCTGCGCCAGGAACTCAACTTCTCTATCTTCGTGGACACGCCGCTCGACATCTGTCTGATGCGTCGTATGAAACGTGACGTCAATGAGCGTGGCCGCTCAATGGATTCGGTAATGAGTCAGTATCAGAAGACCGTGCGTCCGATGTTCCTGCAGTTTATCGAGCCATCAAAACAGTACGCCGATATCATTGTGCCGCGCGGCGGAAAAAACCGTATCGCCATCGATATCCTCAAGGCGAAAATCAACCAGTTTTTTGAATAACACACGTCCGTCCGGACGTGGTGCAGACCGGCGGCAGGCAAGCATGCCGGTTTGCTACACTTATGCCATGGAGTTACCGCAATGAGATTATGCGATCGCGATATTGAAGCCTGGCTGGACAATGGCAAACTGGCCATTGAGCCACGCCCGCCGGTCGAGCGCATTAACGGAGCCACCGTCGATGTGCGTCTGGGTAATCAGTTCCGCACCTTCAGCGGTCATACCGCGGCCTTTATCGATCTGAGCGGCCCGAAACAGGAAGTGAGCGCGGCACTGGATCGGGTCATGAGCGATGAGATCGTATTGCCTGATGGCGAAGCCTTTTTCCTCCATCCGGGAGAGCTGGCGCTGGCGGTGACGCTGGAGTCCGTGACGCTGCCTGACGATCTGGTCGGCTGGCTGGATGGCCGTTCATCGCTGGCGCGACTTGGGTTGATGGTACACGTTACGGCTCACCGCATCGATCCTGGCTGGCAGGGCCGTATCGTGCTGGAGTTCTACAATTCAGGTAAACTGCCGCTGGCTCTGCGTCCCGGCATGTTGATCGGCGCGCTGAGTTTTGAACCGCTTTCAGGCCCGGCTGCGCGTCCCTACAACCGGCGTGAAGATGCGAAATATCGCGGTCAGCAGGGCGCTGATGCCAGCCGTATCGACAAAGACTGATCTGAGGATGTAATGAAAAGAGTGATAACCACGCTGGCCATCCTGTTAGTGGTGGTCGTAACGGGAATGAGCGCGCTGGTGCTGCTGGTTAATCCCAACGACTTTCGTGCCTATATGGTGCAGCAGGTCGAACAACGCAGTGGTTATCGCCTTGAGGTCAGCAGCGATCTGCGCTGGCACGTCTGGCCTCAGCTCAGCATTCTGGCCGGCCGGATGAGTCTTACCGCGCCGGGCGCCAGCCAGCCGATGGTCTCGGCGGAAAACATGCGGCTGGATGTTGATCTCTGGCCACTGTTATCCCATCAGCTCAGCGTCAGCCAGGTGATGCTGAAAAATGCGATAGTGCGGGTGACGCCAGATAGCCGCGCGCAGCGTGCCAGAAATGCGCCCCAGGGTCCGCGTGATGCGGAGCCGGCTTCGCCTTCCAGCGGCTGGTCATTCGATATCGCTAAACTGCGGGTAGCAGACAGTCTGTTGATCTGGCAGCAGCCAGGCGGCGACGAGTATAATTTCCGCGACCTCAACATTAATATGGAACAGGACGCGAACAAGCTGGCGACGCTGTCGCTGAGCACCACGCTGATGCGCAACCAGCGCAACGCCACACTGAATCTCAAAGGCCAGCTGGATGCCGCGCAATATCCCCATCGCCTCAGCGGCCAGTTGCAGCAGCTTGATTACACGTTGTCCGGCGCCGATATTCCGGCACAGGGGATCAAAGGCTCGCTGAGCCTGCAGGGCGAGTGGGATGGTGACCGCCAGCAGCTCTCCTTCAGTAATCTGCAGCTCACCGCCAATGACAGCACCCTGACCGGGCAGGGCAGTGGCCATATTGCGCCACCGCAGCAGCTGGCGCTGGATCTGAAAGCCAGCAACCTTAACGTCGATAATTTACTCACCAGTGCGTCCGTCTCTGACGTACCTGGCGTGCAGCACGCCACCGTGGCCCGTTCGCCGGTGATTGCTGCGCCGCGGGAACGCAGCAACGCCGACTCTCCGCTGAATGATCTGGATCTGGCGCTGAAGTTACAGGCTGACAATGCGGTATGGCGCGGACTCTCTCTGACCAGTCTTTCGGTGAACGCCAGCAATCAGCAGGGAGTGATGACGCTGAAGACGCTCAGCGGCAAGCTGGGCAATGGCAGCTTCTCCATTCCCGGCAGTATCGATATCCGTCAGCCAGAGACGCGGGTCAGCCTTAAACCCCAACTCCGTTTAATTGCGATTCAGCCGCTGCTTAAAGCGTTTGAACTGCCGGAAAGTGTGCAGGGGAACCTGAGTCTGGATGGCGACCTGTCGGGTGATACGCTGACGGTCGAAGCAGCCAAACGTCGCTGGCAGGGCAGGGCGACCATCAGCGCCAGCAACCTGAAGCTGGCACAGCTGAATCTGCAGCAGATGGTGCAGCGTGCCGTGGCGCGGGTCAGCGATAAGGTCAGCAGCGATCAGGCGGTGGATGAGGGGATTGAGTCGATTAGCGCACAGGTGGCGCTGAATAAGGGCGTACTCAGCTTCAGCGATATCAATGGCAACGGACAGAATCTGGGCCTGCAGGGTGCGGGCAAAGTTGACATGGTGCAGCAACAGCTGGATATGACCCTGGGGCTGAAAATCAGCGGCTGGCGTGGCGATGATGCGCTGGTGAAGGCGCTCTCCAGTCAGCCGGTTCCGCTGCGCATGTATGGTAGCTGGGACAGCCTGCAATACTCTCTGCCGGTGGATGACGTTCTGCGTAACCGGCTGCAGAGTGAGGCGAAATCACGGCTGAATCAGTGGATCGATCGCCAGAAAGAGGGCGAGAACAAAGAGAACCTGAAGAAAATCATGCGCCCGTAGCGGGCGCATTCCCTTCTGCCAGCTAACCACTCAGACCTCGTAACTGATATCGGGCTGCAGCAGGATCTCGACTTTCTGCACCCGATGATTTTCGACCTGCAGCGTTCGCAGCAGATAGTCACCCAGTTGCAACACTTCGCCTTCCTGAGGGATGTGTTGCAGCTTATCCATCAGTAATCCCGCCAGCGTATGATAGTCACCCTGCTCATCGAGCGGCAATTTCACATAGAGCGCCAGATCTTCCAGCGGCATATGACCGTTAGCAATCCAGTGACCTTCATCCTGAATCTGAATATCGTAGCGAGCATCGATTTCACCCGCCTCATTCGGCAGATTGCCGGCGATGGTCTCCATCACATCGCTCAGCGTCACCACGCCTTCCACCGAACCAAACTCATCAACCACAAAGGCGAAGTGAGTATGGGCCTGACGAAACTGTTCCAGCGCCTGCAGCACCGTCAGCCGCTCAGGAAAGACCAGCGGCTGTCGAATCAGGGCGCGTAAATCCAGGGAATTGTGGTGCAGTGACTGGTGCAGCAGATCGATAACGTGAACCACGCCCAGCGGTTCGCTGGAGTGATCCGTAATCAGTATTCGCGTGTGCTGGTTGCGGTCGAGGCGCGACATAATCTCTGCCGGATCATCACTGAGATCGATATGTTCGACGTCGTGGCGAGAGGTCATGATGCTGTTAATGTGGCGCTGACCCATGCCCAGTACGCGGGCAATCATCACCCGTTCCTGCCGGTTAAACAGCATGCTGTCATCGCTGTCAGCAATCAGTGACGAAGTTTTCGCATCCAGTTCCGCCGGTTCTGCCGCGCCGCGCAGCAGCCGTAACACCGCTTCCGCCGTGCGCTGGCGTAGCGGACGACCGGCCGACAGCACCCGACGACGATTAAAGTGCGCCAGCTGGTTCAGTGCCTCAATCACCACCGAGAAGCCGATTGCTGCATAGAGGTAGCCTTTGGGAATCACAAAGCCAAAGCCTTCCGCCACCAGGCTGAAGCCGATCATCAGCAGAAAGCTTAAGCAGAGGATCACAATCGTAGGATGGTTGTTCACGAAGCGGGTTAACGGCTTGCTGGCGAGCAGCATCAGCAGAATGGCGATGGTGACCGCAATCATCATGACCGGTAAGTCATTAACCATGCCGACGGCAGTAATCACCGCATCCAGCGAGAAGATGGCATCCAGCACCACGATTTGCGCCACCACCGGCCAGAATTTAGCGCCGCCTTTTTGTTGACCGGACGCCTCATCACCCCCTTCAAGACGCTCATTCAACTCTGTGGTGGCTTTAAATAGCAGGAAAATCCCCCCTGTCAGCAGCAGTAAATCGCGCGCACTGAAGGGGTGGCCCATAAGCGTAATCCAGGGTTCTTTCAGCGTAACCAGCCAGGAAAGCGATGCCAGCAGCAATAATCGGCACAATAACGCCAGCAGCAGTCCAATCACGCGCGCGCGGTCGCGAAGCGGCCCTGGAAGCTTCTCCACCAGGATGGCGATGAAGATCAGATTGTCGATGCCTAAAACCAGTTCCAGAACGATTAGCGTTACTAATCCCGCCCATAGCGAGGGATCTGCAATTACCTCCAGCATGCGTTGTTCACCTGAATGTCTTAAATTGAGTTTTCTCTGATGATAGTGGAGTGCGAAGCCACGTACAAATGGCAGGGCAGGGGGCATGTTCTGAGATAACCGCGCTATATCGTGCAAAATATGAACATAATAGTGTGACGCTTTGATTAACTTCACAGGGCGCAGTAGAGATAATTCTTAGTCATTGGCTGACAGGAAAGAGATATTCACCTGCCGGGCTTATGCGATTTATCTCATCGGGAGTATGGCATTAATCCGAATTGTGAAGAAAGGATTGCACTGCCCGTCAGGCCTCAATACTAATTGCTGGTAGTCTTTTTCCTAAAATAGTCCAGGGATGGCGGGACCTGCTTGTAAACAAGCCAGTAATAACTAGTATAGCAACAAGTTAGCAAACTCTGCCCCAGAGTCGTAATCTGCGTACCTATTCGACATTAATCGCAATGTCACGAATGAGTAATTCGCCTGTGAACGTCTGTATGATGCGTTGCGGTAACGCTAACACATTACAGGGAGCATTATGAATGATGACAGCGATATTGGCAGCGACAGCCAAGGGCGGTAGCGTGCCCGAATCGCGTTTTTGTTGATAAAGTGAGCAGCGCTGGCGGTGGTTAAGTCAGAGTAATCTGTTGGTATTCATCACGATATTATTGGTTTCATGGTTAAGATCATTGGCGTAAACGCCGCAGGAGCTCCCCTTAGAAACGGCTCACTCTGGAGAGGTTTCGTCGCTTAATGATTAAACAGGCGATAGCCGTTGCGGGTTTAAGGAAATAAAATAAAGAGTTAAATATGCGCGATACAGAATTTACGTTTAAAAGTCTTATTACCAAATTAATGCTGGCATGTTCAGACTTAATTTGTTTCAACGCAGCGTTATTTTTGGCGATGATGCTAATTAATTTGCAGTCAGATTCGCCGCTGGCAGATATTTCTGAAAAAGAAATGAATTTAAAAATTGCCACACACATTTGTCTATCGGTAATTTGTATTGGCTGGTTCTGGGTAAGGCTGCGTCACTACACTTACCGCAAACCTTTCTGGTTCGAATTAAAAGAAGTTTTTCGTACCATTCTTATATTTTCTGTTATCGACCTGTCGATTACCGCCCTGTCGCAGTGGCAGATGTCGCGTTTCGTCTGGTTACTGACCTGGATCCTGGCGCTGATTTTAATTCCGACCTGCCGCGCGCTTTCTAAACGTCTGCTGAATAAAAATGGCTTGTGGAAAAAACAGACCATTATTATCGGCAGCAGCAAAAATGCGCACGAAGCCTGGCAGGCACTGCAAAGCGAAGAGGTCATGGGTTTTGACGTTATCGCCTTCTATGACGTTGATGGAACCTGTCCGCAGGAGATCATGAACGGCGTGCCGGTGCTGCGCGACGAGCAGGAGCTCTGGAGCCTCACCAACAGCGAAACGCAGTTTATCGTTGCGGTTGAGTATGAGCAGAGTCAGTACCGTGATGTCTGGCTTAAATCGCTGGCGATGCACAACTGCCGTTCAGTGTCAGTGATCCCAACCCTGCGTGGTGTACCGCTCTACGGTACTGACATGGCCTATATCTTCAGCCATGAAGTGATGATCCTGCGGGTTCAGAACAACCTGGCTAAACGCACGTCGCGCTTCCTGAAGCGGGCATTCGATATCGTGGGTGCGCTCTCAATTATCCTGATGCTGATGCCAGCGCTGCTGGTACTGGGCTTCCTGGTGGGTCGTGACGGTGGACCACCGATTTATGGTCACGAGCGTGTGGGAATGAATGGCCGTAAATTCAAATGCCTGAAATTCCGCTCGATGGTCATTAATTCAAAAGAAGTGCTGGAAGAGGTACTTCGTACTGATCCGATTGCCCGTGCGGAATGGGATAAAGATTTCAAACTCAAAAATGATCCACGTATTACTAAAGTGGGCCACTTCATCCGTAAAACAAGCCTCGATGAGCTCCCTCAGCTCTGGAACGTGGTGCGCGGTGATATGAGTCTGGTCGGACCGCGTCCGGTCATTGAAGATGAACTCTGTCGTTATGCCGGTGATGTTGATTATTACCTGATGGCAAAGCCAGGCATGACGGGATTGTGGCAGGTCAGCGGTCGTAATGATGTTGACTATGAAACCCGCGTCTATTTCGACTCGTGGTACGTGAAAAACTGGTCACTGTGGAACGACATCGCGATTCTGTTTAAAACAGTAGGCGTGGTGTTGAAACGCGATGGTGCCTATTAATCGTGAGTCGGAATGAGCGCGTTAATGCGCGCTCAGAGGTGTTTTGCCGTTGTCAGGCGTGTCGTTGATAGTGGCCATCATCAGGGATATCGCTGTGCATCCATAGTCCGCTATGATGCGTGGCGTTCAGGGTACACCCTGGTAGATGGCCGCTACTTATAACAAGTGGAGCAAGGATAATGAACGACAGGTTCAGTGCTTAAGTCAGGTAGGATTTACTTTTTGTTGGACGCTTACACAGCGGCGGTTTCGCCTCTATCAATAAATAACTGATAGCGAAGATCTAAATGATTACAATCAAAATGAAATTGATACCCTTGCTGGTATCCGCCACATTCCTTAGCGGGTGTACGATCGAACCAGGTTCTCACCTTTCTACATCAGGAAAAGATGTTGTTGAACAGCAGGATAGCAACTTTGACATCGATAAATATGTCAACGTCTTCCCGTTAACGCCTTCACTGGTTGAAAGGATGCGTCCGAAGCCACTGGTGGCTCAGACGAATCCTGCCCTGCAGAACGAAATTCAGAACTACGAATACCGTATCGGTGTGGGCGATGTCCTGACCGTAACGGTCTGGGACCACCCGGAACTGACCACCCCAGCGGGTCAGTACCGTAGCGCCAGCGACACCGGTAACTGGGTGCATTCTGACGGCACCATTTTCTATCCCTACATCGGTCGTGTGCGTGTAGCGGGCCGTACCGTCGGCGAAGTGCGTGACGAAGTGTCACGTCGTCTGGCTCAGTACATTGAAAGCCCACAGGTTGATGTCAGCATCGCCTCGTTCAAATCACAGAAAACCTATGTGACGGGTTCAGTGACCACTTCTGGTCAGCAGCCCATCACCAACGTTCCGTTGACGGTGCTGGATGCGATCAACGCCGCTGGCGGCCTGGCCGCTGATGCTGACTGGCGCAACGTGGTGCTGACGCACAACGGTCGTGAACAGCGCATCTCTCTGCAGGCATTGATGCAGAATGGTGACCTGAGCCAGAACCACCTCCTCTATCCAGGCGATATTCTTTACGTTCCGCGTAACGATGATCTGAAAATCTTCGTGATGGGTGAAGTGAAGCAGCAGACCACCCTGAAAATGGACCGTAGCGGCATGACGCTGGCGGAAGCACTGGGCAATGCGGCCGGGATGGATCAAACCAC
Organism: Pantoea sp. PvP021; assembly: GCF_054056055.1. Classification (NCBI taxonomy): domain Bacteria; kingdom Pseudomonadati; phylum Pseudomonadota; class Gammaproteobacteria; order Enterobacterales; family Erwiniaceae; genus Pantoea; species Pantoea sp. PvP021. The sequence continues at coordinate 140,169 of NZ_JBSRXX010000001.1, forward strand.
CTCTGACGCCACCGGTGTATTCGTTATCCGTCCACTGCACGGCACCGATCGTAACAAGATTGCCAACATCTATCAGTTGAACACCAAAGATGCGGCATCCATGGTGATGGGAACCGATTTCCAGCTCCAGCCTTACGACATCGTTTATGTCACCTCTACGCCGCTGACGCGCTGGAACCGTGTGATTGGGCAGTTGATACCGACCATCGCAGGTATCAACGATGCAACACAGGCCGCATCGCGTATCCGTACCTGGGGTAATTAAGGTCGTCATGATTAAGTCCGTGTTAGTCGTTTGCGTCGGCAACATCTGCCGCTCTCCTACCGGAGAGCGCCTGTTTAAACGTGCGCTGCCTGATTTAGACGTTCGCTCTGCCGGCCTGGGGGCGCTGGTCGGCCACCCGGCCGACAAGACGGCGTCTGAAGTCGCTGCTGCGCAGGGTCTGTCGCTGGAAGGACATGAGGCGCAACAGTTGACGGCAGAGATGTGCCGCAACGTTGACCTGATTCTGGTGATGGAAAAGCGACATATTGAACAGGTGAATCGCATCGACCCGGCCGCGCGTGGCAAAACCATGCTGCTTGGGCACTGGCTCAATCAGAAAGAAATTGCGGATCCGTACAGAAAAAGCCGTGAGGCCTTTGAAGAGATTTACGGATTACTGGAAAACGCTACCCAGAAGTGGGTGAACGTATTAAGCCGATAGTTGGGATTATCCATGAATATAAAAAATAAGGTCAGAACCGCGCCGGGAGAGGATTCGAATGGATGGGATCTGGCGCATCTTGTGGGACAGCTAATTGATCATCGCTGGATCATTGTTGCCGTTACCGCTTTTTTCATGCTGGCGGGAACACTCTACACACTGTTTGCAACACCCATTTATAGCGCAGATGCGTTAGTTCAGGTTGAGCAGAAGAATGCCAGCACCGTACTGAACGAAATTGACAGCATTCTGCCACCGACACCAGCCTCTGATACGGAAATCGAGATTCTGGAATCCCGTATGGTCATCGGCAAAACCGTTGACGATCTGGGTCTGGATACCGTCGTTGAGCAGAACTATTTCCCGGTTATCGGTAAAGGTCTGTCGCGCCTGATGGGCAACAAACCCGCCAGTATCGCGATTTCGCGCCTGGAAATCCCACGCACTATCGACAAACGTAACGTTGAACTGGAAGTGACCGGTCCGGATAGCTACACCGTCTCAAAAGATGGCGATGAGCTGTTCAAAGGTAAAGTCGGCCAGCTGGAGTCGCACGGCGACATCAGCATGCTGGTCAGCGAGATCCACGCTGATGAAGGCACCAGCTTCACCGTGACCAAGCTGAATAACCTGCAGGCGATCCGTTCAGTGCTCTCTAACCTGACCGTGGCAGACAAAGGTAAAGATACCGGTGTGCTGGGTCTGGAGTATCTGGGTGAAGATCCAGAGCAGATCAGCAAAGTGCTGAACCAGATTGTGAATAACTATCTGTTACAGAACGTTGAGCGCAAGTCAGCGCAGGCAGAGAAAAGCCTGGAGTTCTTACGCACTCAGCTGCCTGCCGTGCGCAGCAAGCTGGATGAAGCGGAAGACAAGCTGAACACCTTCCGTCGTCAGAACGAATCTGTTGACCTGTCACTGGAAGCGAAATCCGCTCTGGACTCCTCTGTCAGCGTGCAGAGTCAGCTGAACGAACTGACCTTCCGTGAAGCCGAAGTCTCTCAGCTGTTTACCAAAGATCACCCGACGTATCGCGCGCTGCTTGAAAAACGCAAAACGCTGGAAGGTGAGCAGGCTCAGCTGAACAAGAAAATTGCTGGCATGCCGCAGACTCAGCAGGAAATCCTGCGTCTGACCCGTGACGTTCAGTCTGGTCAGGAGATCTACATGCAGCTGCTGAACCGTCAGCAGGAGCTGGGTATCAGTAAAGCGAGCACCGTGGGTGATGTCCGCATCATCGATGGCGCGCAGACTGCTAACTCGCCTGTTGCACCGAAGAAGCTGCTGATCATCGCCGCGAGCCTGATTTTCGGTCTGTTTGTGTCAGTGGGTCTGGTTCTGCTGAAAGCGCTGCTGCATCACGGCATCGAGAACCCGGATCAGCTGGAAGAGCTGGGCATGAATGTCTATGCCAGCGTTCCACTGTCAGACTGGCAGCGTAAGAAGGATACCGAAGCCCTGGCGCGTCGTGGCAGCAAGGTGAAAACCGATCCGCACGAAACGCTGCTGGCGCTGGGTAATCCGACTGACCTCTCCATCGAAGCGATTCGTAGCCTGCGTACCAGCCTGCACTTCGCGATGATGGAAGCGAAAAACAACATCCTGATGATCACCGGTGCCAGCCCGGGTATTGGTAAAACCTTTATCTGTGCCAACCTGGCGACCCTGGTCGCGAAAGCGGGTCAGCGTGTTCTGTTTATCGATGGCGACATGCGTCGTGGTTATACCCACGAACTGCTGGGCGCAGATAACAAATCAGGTCTGTCCAACGTGCTGTCCGGTAAAACTGAATTCAGCCCGGCGCTGATTCAGCAGGGCGTGTACGGTTTCGACTTCCTGCCACGTGGTCAGGTTCCGCCGAACCCGTCTGAGCTGCTGATGCATCGTCGCATGGGTGAGTTGCTGGAGTGGGCGAGCAAGAACTACGACCTGGTGTTAATCGATACGCCGCCAATCCTGGCCGTCACCGATGCCTCCATCATCGGTAAGCTGGCCGGTACCTCACTGATGGTGGCGCGTTTCGAAGCCAACACCACCAAAGAAGTGGACGTCAGCTTCAAACGCTTTGCCCAGAACGGTATTGAGATTAAAGGTGTGATCCTCAACGCCGTGGTGCGTAAAGCCGCTAATGCGTATGGCTATGGGTATGACTACTACGCCTATGACTACGGCAAGACGAACAAAAGCTGATCATTGAGCAATAAAACAGGGGGCGGTCTGACCGCCCCTTTTTATCGTCCCTTTGAATGACGACACGCATCAATTTACACAGGTTATTCTGTCCAAACCCACAAAAGCGATACATCTATAAATCGCATGGCGAGCGTCACTCAACAGAATTCATCACCAGCAGGCATCGCCCGCACGCAATTTGTGACCGTGCAATCAGACTCGCTGTAAAGCCAGTCGGGAAGGCGAAACGTGATTATTGCTGGCATGAGAACTTGTGGAATTAAGGAATCACACCATGGCTCCATATTGGTATGTATCAGGCTTTTTACTGCTGCTTTCGCTGTTTGAAATAGCGCTAAAAAAAGACGAACGCACAAATTATATTCTGACCTGGCTACTCTGTTTTGCCGCCGTGACTTTGATTATTTTCGGGGGAATACGCGGTCTTGGTACCGGCATGGATGACTTTCAGTACCGGAGCTTCTTCGAAGACTTTGTAAGACGTATTGAGATTAATGGCTTCTTTAATACCGTTGCGTTTTTCCGTTACGAACCGCTGATTTTTGCGATGGCCTGGCTCACCAGCCTGTTTTCGCACAATGCCAGCATCTTCCTGTTTGTCTTCTGCGCCATTGCCGTTTCCATCAATACCTGGTTTTTCAGGAAGATGTCTCCGTATCCGGTGCTGGCGCTGGTGCTCTATTCGGCGCACATCTTTATCAACAAAGACATTAACCAGATTCGCTTTGGCCTGAGTTCTGCGCTGTTCCTTGGCGTTCTCTGGTCGATCTATCTCAAGCGCTACTGGTGGGCATTTGCCTTCTTTATTCTGTCGTTCACGAGCCATAACACCGGTGTCATGGTGGTGACGCTTGTGCCGTTCCTGTTTATCCGGGACTGGCGCTGGTGGCCGGTCATTATCATCGTTGCCAGTCTGCCGCTATCGGTTGTGGGTGGCTCGGGCTTTATTGCCCTGATTGCCGGTCATCTGGGATCGCTGGGAGAGAGGGCATCGGGCTATAACAATGACCCCTCCTATGCAATGGGTGGCAGCATCCTGGCCGTATCGAACCTGAAAAACATCATGCTGGTGTTCGTCTTCTTCTATTTCATGCTGACCGATAAGCTGAAGCGCGAGAATTACGCCCAGTATCGCCTTAACTATCTGCTGATTTTAAGTTTTGCCATCGGCGGGGCGATCAGGATCTTCCTGTACAACTTCCCGTCAGGTTCGCGCCTGTCAAACTATCTGCAGCAGGTTGAGCCGATCATCCTGACCTCGCTGATTTATCAGGCAAGGCGATCCTGGAAGCCAGCGCTGTATGCCATGCTGGTGTTCTTCCTGCTCTATTACCTCTACTACAACACCATTTCAACCAAACAGGCCGTTACCGGTTATGAAGTGGCGCGGGAGTTTTGGCTGATCCACTAATCAATCTGACGACCGCCTCTGGGTGACGAGTTTCACCCAGGGGCGGTCGTCGGTCAGAACACAGGTTTTTCATCGACCGTTGTCGAATGAACTGTTTATTTTTGAACTACTTTAATGAGGTGCTGGCAATGAAGGACATTCGTTTCTCCATCGTAATTCCGGCTTATAACGCGTCAGAATCGATTGTCACGACGCTGGATTGCGTTAAAGCACAAACGTATCGCAATTTCGAAGTCATCATCGTTGATGATAAATCTGCGGATGCCGCCGCGCTGGCGGATGTGGTGCGCAGCGAACGCTACCGGGATCTCGATATCAATCTGGTGCTCTCCGAGGTCAAACTCAACGGAGCCGGTGCACGTAACAAAGGCATTGAGCTGGCGACCGGTGACTACGTCAGCTTCCTTGACGCCGATGATGAGTGGGCGGCGGACAAACTGCAGCAGGTGAGCGAAAAAATTGCTCAGCTGGACGCGCAGGGCAAAAAGAATTTCGTCATTTTCAGCCAGGTGAATATCTATCAGGATGGCACGTTCCTGAAAGTGATGCCGATGCAGCCGCCAGGCAAAAATGAAACGGTCGCGGAGTATCTGTTCGGCTGCTACGGCTTTATCCAGACCAGCACCATTGTGCTGAAGCGGGAAGACGCGGCGAAAATTCAGTTCGATACCCGCTACATCCGTCATCAGGACTACGATTTCTGCATACGTGCCGACCGCATGGGCTATGACTTTGTGATGATCGCCGCACCGCTGGCGAACTACCATCTGGTCACTAAGTTTGGCTCGAAACACAAAGGCGAATCGGTGAACTACTCGATGTTCTGGCTCGATAGCATGAAGCCGCATCTGACCCCGCGTGATATCCACACCTACAAAGCTTTTAAGCTGCCGCTGCGCTACAAGATGGATGGTAAGTCGCTGATGGCGAGCCTGAGCTTCGCGCGCTACTTCTTCCTCACCAACAAAGACAACCGTGCTTACTTTATGAACCGGGTTAAAGACAAGGTCAAAGCACGTTTCGGCGGTGAGAAAGCGATCTCCTGACGCGCGCCGCGCCTCGCTCTGCTCCTGATGCCAGGAGCGACTCTTTTTACGATTAATTCAGGGTTGAAGATGAATACTTCTGTTGGAACCGTTGGCATTGTCATGCCTATGTATAATGCACGTCAGACGGTGTTACGCGCGGTGCAATCGGTTATCAATCAGCACTATACCGACTGGCATCTCTATCTGGTCAACGATAAATCGACCGATGACTCGCTGGAATTTGTGCGTGAGCATTGTCAGGATCCGCGCATTACCATTCTGGATAACGCGGTCAACATGGGCGCAGCAGAGACCCGAAACGTCGGGCTGCGCGCGGCCACTGAAGAGATTATCGCCTTTCTCGACAGCGACGATGAGTGGCATGCGGATAAACTGACCCAGCAGGTCGCTGCCATCGCGGCCGGCGATGATTTTGTGATTACCGAATATCACTATAAAACCCGCAAGGCTGAGCACGACATTACCTACGGCAAACCTTACCTGCAGCAGGAAAACTTTGTGAAGAAGCAGTATCGCGTCTGCTTCTCCTCCGTCTGTTTCCGCCGCCCGCCGCAGGGGCTTTTCTTCCAGCGCAAAGGCCACGAAGATTTCCTGTTTTTGTATGAATTATTCACCCGCTATAAGCAGGCACGCGTAATTCAGACGATTCTGGTCAACTATTACGAATTAGGCGATTCCCTTTCCCGTAATAAGAACAAAGCGGCCCAGTGGCACCTTGAATTATTAAGAATTATCTATAAAAACAATCCTTTAAAAATCTATTACTATTACGCCTGGTATATGGTGAATGGTGTGCTGTTTACCCTTAAGCATCGTTAAGCCTGTCGGCAGGATTGTCTTTAAAATTTGAGGTGGATAGCGTTTCATGAAAAAAATTGTCCTGGTGATCAAAGATGCTTATTCGTATGCGGGCACCGAGAACATCTGTAACTTCATGTCAGAGTGTCTTGGCGAGACCCATGAAGTCACCATCTACTCGCTGGAAGGCAGTGGAAAAACCTTTTACCCGTTTGAGCACGTCAAACAGATCGTCAGCTTTGAAGGGCAGAGCAATCCGATCAAAAGCGCGGTTGCCCGGATTCACGAAGAGGGTTTCGATACCGTCTTCCTGATCAGCATGGGCCGCCTGAGCGTGATGTTCGCTTTCTGGAATCTGCTGGCGATGAAGAAGAAGCGGGGCAAAGCCTACGCCTGCGAACACATCGCCATTAACTCCTTCAGCAAACCGATTAAGTTCCTCAAGTTTCTGCTGCTGCGCTACTACGACCGCGTGATTGTTCTGACCGACAAAGATCATCAGGTGTTCAGCCGCTGGCGCATTCCCAGCAAGCAAATCCCCAACCCGGTGGTTTACAAAGACTATCAGCGCCAGACCCGTCATCGCCAGGCGCTGGCCGTAGGCCGTCTGGATAACCAGAAGGGCTTTGACCTGATGCTGGATATCTGGCGCGACTTCGCCCGCAGCCATCCTGACTGGACGCTGGTGATTGCCGGTGACGGTGAACTGCGTCAACAGTTGCATGACCAGGCGGCGGTGCTGGGCATCACCGACAGTGTGAAGTTTGTCGGTAAGGTCAGCAATATCAACGACTACTATCGCGACAGCGATATGGCGCTGATGACCTCGCGCTATGAAGGATTGCCGCTGGTACTGTTGGAAGCAAAATCCTGGTCGCTGCCGGTAGTGGCATATGACTGCCCGACCGGTCCACAGGAGATCATCAATCACGGTGAAGATGGTTTCCTGGTTCCGATGAACGACAAAGCCACGTTTCTGGCCCGAATGGAGCAGCTCGCCAGCGATGATGCGCTGTTCTATGCCATGAGCGAAAAAACGAAACAGACCGCGCTGAAATTCGACGGTAATCAGATTAAGCAAAGCTGGCTGTCATTGGTTTAACCGGAGCTGGAAAAGCTCACTTGCGACGTGCCTCAGGGACACCGCCATGGCCAATGGCCTTATTGACTACGGGAATTGATGCATGAAAAGAAGAGAAGTTTTACAGACCGCCGCCTCCGCTCTGGTGGGGGCTCTCTCCGTGAGCACCTTTTCCAGCTACGCTGCAAAAAGTAACGGTATCGCCCTGAAGCCGGTTGATGCCACTGACGTGCCTAAAGGCGACGTGCCAATTCTGACCCCGGAAAATGTCTACGCCATGCCACCGCAGTTCTGGCAGGGTTTTGAAGGCAAACTCTGGATTGGTAAAGCAGGTGCAGATGCCAGCAAACCGGGCAACCAGATCCCGGTCTTCCTGCGTGATGCCAGCGGCAAAGTGTCGGAGATTGCTCAGCCTATCGCGCTGAACAAAGGTAACTTTGCCCAGTTTATTCAGGACAATGCTGCGCTGATTGCCAATCCGTCGCATTCGATGGCAGTTGAAGACAGCAGTGGTCAGACGCTGTTCAACATCGCAGATGTCAGCCGTCCGGGCGCTGCAGATTTCAGTCAGCGTCTGGCGCAGCCAGCAGGTTATCAGCTGATTGGTGAGATCCCGTCCGTAGCGGAGTTGCGCAAAACCCGTCCGCTGTTTGAAGGGGCTAAGGTTAAGCTGAAAAGCTGGCATGAAGGACGGGAAGTCGGCGGCGGCGAGTTTGTCGGCAGCTTCCAGCCCGCTCAGAATGATGGCGGCGTAAACTTTGCCGGTGAGGGCTTTTCCTGGCGTCGCGTGGTAGACGATTTTAACCGCCTGACCCTGTTTGATTTCGGTGCGATTGCCGATGGCAAAACCGATACGGCACCCGCCATTATGGCGATGTTCCAGTGGTCACAGCAGGCTAACCAGCAGATCTGTGTCCAGTTCCCGGCCGGTACCTTCATGGTCTCAGCCTGTAACCTTGGCGATAAGTATCTCAACTTCTTCCGCATGTCCGGTGCGATGGTAAACTTCGGCTACTTCCCGGCGACCACGATTGTCTCGGATGGTAAGTCAGAGTTCGTCTTTGAGATGAATGCACGTCGGGTTGAGCTTTCCAACCTGAACTTTAACGGCAACAGCGATAAAAGCCCCAACAAGCAGGGCTTTTTCCATAACAACTGCCCTGGCGGACAATATTTCCGTGGTGCCTGCCTGCGCTTTAACGCAGTCGGCGGCACCGCCATCAGCCTGCAGGATACTCTGGATTGTAAAATCGACCAGTGGTACGCCTCACGCTGTAGCGGCGATGTGATCAAATCGGGCTGGTCAGGTCAGAAGCAGGGCAAATGGGACCACAGCACCGCGATTGAGCTGTCGAACTTCAATGCGCAGTACTGTCGTGGTGGCAAAGTCCTCAACCTGCCGCGCTGCGGCCAGTCGATTATCCATAACGGCTGGATTGAGCACTGTGATAATCCGGGCGATCTCTCCAACGGCCAGTGGATTGTCGATGCGCTGAGCCTGGAAGATTGTAAGAATCCGCTGATCGCGCATAACACGCGCCTGAATATGCGCCAGACCAGCCTGCAGTCGGGCAGCTGGATCGACAACTCCATGCAGGGCGACCGTCTGCTCAGCATCTGGGAGATGGGATCGACCCGCGTGGAGTCCTATGGCGTCGCGCTCGATGGCAGCCTGAAGTACAACTACATTACCTCGCGCTGGCGTTTAGAGAACAACACGAATCAGGAAACCTGGTTTGATCTCGGCAGCCTCTACTCCCCGACCGTGGGTGATTCGTGGGAGATCGAAATTTTTGGTCAGTCGCAGTTCAGTAACGGCAGTGGCGATAAGCCGCTGATGGACCTGATCGGTGACAAGACCACCGGTGGCCGCGCGATGATCCACGTACAGCGCAAAAAAGATCGCTCTGAAGCGAGCTGGTCGGCCGAAGGCAGCAGCCCGATTGTCGATGTGCGCTATGTGGCTGAGCATGACACCGATGTCCGCATCTTCATCAAACTGGCGGGCTGGACGCCGTCGGTGGCCGTGCTGGTGAAAACCACCGGTAAAGATCGCTTTGTCACTGGTCGCTGTGCGCGCGTTAACGCGAAGATGGAGAAGGGCAATCCTCCGGCGGGCGACGCGACTAAACGCGCGCCGCAGCGCTTCAGCCTGCACAACGGCAAAGCGGGCGTGGGCGCTAATGAACAGGGCGACCTGCTGATGGCTTCCCGTCCGCTCTCCGCCGATCAGGTCGATACCAGCAAGCCAGAAGGCTTTGTTTCCGTCGTGATCAACGGCAAACAGGTCGCACTGCCTTACTTCGCAATCAAGTCGTAATCCCTTGCATCACGGCCGCCACAATGGAGGCGGCCGGTTTTAACAGGAGCACTACCTTTGGGTGCGTTATCCCGTAAAGCATTACTTTAAACAGAGTTCATTTTGCCCATTGCGGATCTGGGCGGCTTACAGAATTAAAAAAATTCATTCGGAGTTGTTATGAAAATTTTATTGGTGGGTAACCATACGTGTGGAAATCGCGGGGATGGCGCGATTCTTCGTGGACTGATTGATTCAATGAAGTCTGCACGCAGTGATTTAGAAATTGATGTTATAAGCCGTTATCCAACCAGCTCCGGTTATCTGCTTCAGCAGGATATTAAGCAGGATGCGCTGTATCTGCACAACAGCAAATCAGGCAAAGGTCTGGTCGGTTCGTTCAAGCGTAAAGTCGCGAACCGCCTGATGCCTGATATCATGATGGCGCATCTGGGCAAGGGCGGGATCTTTAAGTCGTTCGCTGTACCCCCGCACCTGAAGGCGTTTACTGACAGCCTGGCAAAATATGATGCGATTATTCAGGTTGGCGGATCGTTCTTCGTTGACCTCTATGGTGTGACCCAGTTTGACCATGCCCTCTGTGCGCTGATGGCGAAAAAGCCGATCTACCTGATCGGTCACTCGGTGGGGCCGTTCCAGAACCCGCGCGTCAATGCGCTGGCAAACTTTGTCTTTGATCGGGTCGACAGCCTGGTGCTGCGTGAATCGGTCAGTCTTGACCTGATGAAGCGCGATGGCGTGACCAGTTCTAAAGTCGCGTCTGGCGTTGATACCGCTTTCCTGGTGCGCGCACGCGAAGTCGAAAATCCGAGCCATAACCTGCTCTACTGGCAGGGCATTATCGATGGCCGTAAAACCATCGCGATCACCGTGCGTGAACTGGCACCGTTTGATAAACGTCTGGGTGTGACGCAGAAAGAGTATGAAGCGGCATTTGGCCGGGTGATCAATGCCATGATTGCTGAAGGCTATCAGGTTGTGGCGTTCTCAACCTGTACCGGCATCGACAGCTATGCCAAAGATGACCGCATGGTTGCACTGACCCTGCGTGACCACGTGACGCAGCCTGAACATTACCATGTCATTATGGATGAGTTTAATGACCTGGAACTGGGCATCCTGCTGAATCATTGTCATCTGACCATTGGTACCCGCCTGCACTCGGCGATTATCTCTATGAACTTTGGCACCCCGGCTGTGGCGATCAACTACGAGCACAAGTCGATGGGTGTGATGAACCAGCTTGGTCTGCCGCAGATGGCAACCGATGTGAAAAGCCTGATGGATGGCTCGCTAATCGACAAGGTGAAAACTGTGCTTGCCGATTACGACAACATCAAGCTCAAGGTCGACACGGCCGTTGCGAATGAAAGGGAAATTGGCAACCGGATCACTGAAGAGATTCTCAAAGTATTAGGGTAATGTGATGAAACTGACTTTTTTCACCATGCGTTTCCCGGTTGCCTCTGAGACATTCGTATTAAATCAGGTAACCCATTTTATTGATGCCGGTTACGAGGTGGAGATTATTTCAGTCTTTCCCGGCGATTTAGTGAACCGGCATGCCGCTTTTGATGAGTATGGCCTGGCGGCGAAAACGCATTATCTGCTGCCGGAAGAGAAGGTCTCGATTGTCGATAAGCTGAACCAGCGCATCAAGCTGGTGCTGCCAAAAGTGACGAAGCCGTCGCTGCTGCGTTCGCTGAATGTGCGCCGGTATGGCGCGCAGTCCAGCAAACTGCTGCTGCCGTCGATTGTGGCGAATGCAAAGCAGACCTTCACCGCAGATGTGTTCCTGGTGCATTTCGGCTATGCCGGTGCGCTGGCGAACAAGCTGCGTGAGCTGGGCGTGCTCAAGGGTAAACAGGCGACCGTGTTTCACGGCGCCGATATTTCCCGTCGTCACATTCTGGAAGAGCACAAACTCGACTATGTGAATCTGTTCCGCCAGAGTGAGCTGATGCTGCCTATCAGCAATCTGTGGAAGAACAAGCTGATTGAGATGGGCTGCCCGCCGGAAAAAATTCACGTTACGCGTATGGGCATTGAGCCGGAAAAGTTTAACTTCCAGCCGCGCCAGGCGTTTCAGACGCCGCTGCGTATCGTTTCGGTGGCACGTCTGACCGAGAAGAAAGGGCTGGATGTGGCGGTCAAAGCCAGCGCCATCCTGAAGCAGCGTGGCGGTCAGTTTCAGTACACCATTATCGGTAACGGCGATCAGGATGAGATGATGCGTGATTTCATCGCCCGCGAGGGGATGGAAGATTGCGTCAGCATGCCGGGCTTTAAACCGCAGGAGGAGATCCGTCGCGCGCTGAGTGAGGCTGACATCTTCCTGCTGCCCTCCAAAACCGCCGCAGATGGCGATATGGAAGGTATTCCGGTTGCATTGATGGAGGCGATGGCGGTCGGCCTGCCGGTGGTCTCAACCTTCCACAGCGGCATTCCGGAGCTGATCGAAAACAACGTATCTGGCTGGCTGGTGGAAGAGGACGATCCTGAGGCGCTGGCGGAGACGCTGCTGAAGCTCTCTCAGGGTGAAGTGGATGTGGCGCCCGTGGTCGCGGCCGCCCGTCACAAAGTTGAGACTGAATTTAATCAGCATATCGCCTACGGCGAACTGGCACAGATTCTGGAGCGACTGGTGTGAGTGGATTTAAGTCACAGGCGATTTGGCTGTTCGGCAGCACCTGCTTCTCGGCAGTGCTGCAGGTTGCACAGCTGAGCTTTCTCGCCCGCAAACTGGAAACCCACGAGCTGGGTCTGTTAGCCATCATCAACGCCATCCTGGCGGTGGCGGGTGTGCTGCAGGATATGGGGATGAGCAGTTATCTGGTGCATCGCCAGAACATTACCCGTCGTGAGCAGAGCACTATCTACTGGGTGAACGTCTCACTCAGCTTGTGTACTGGCCTGATCATGCTGCTGATCGCCTTCCCGGTCTCCTGGTTCTATCACCTGCCGGAGCTGGTGGGTCTGATCATGCTGACCAGCCTCAACTTCCTGGTGCTGGGGCATCTGTCGCAGTATCAGGCGCACTACATCAAAACCAAGCGGATGGTTTCGCTGGCGAAGATTGAGATGGGCACCAAGCTGTTTGCCTTCCTCTGTGTGGTGGCGATGCTGGAGTTCACCTCGCTTACCGTAGCGGCGGCGATTCTTGGTCTGTTTATCAACGCCTTTACCCGCATCCTCTGCATGATTGCGCTGGGTGAGAAGTCGTGGCGTCCGACCTGGGAGTTCGATAAAGCGACTTTTATTGGCGCGATTCGCTACGGCAGTTATCAGCTCGGCTCGCAGACCATTAACCAGCTGCGCACCCAGGCCGATGCACTGGTAGTGGGTAAAGTGATGGGCGCCGAGATGCTGGGTGTCTACTCGCTGGCGAAAGAGCTGGTGCTGCAACCGCTGAAGCTGGTGACGCCGGTGATTAACCGTCTGGCACTGCCGCGCTTTGCAGAGAAGCAGCACGATGCCGAGCAGCTGAAGAAGCTGTTCCTCAAAGGCACGCTGGGGATCATGCTGTTCAGCAGCGCGATGTACCTGGTGATTGGCATCTTCTCGCCGGTTATCGTTCGTGTGCTCTACGGCGCATCCCACGAGCAGGTCTATCACCTGATTCCGCTGATGCTGCTGTTTGGTATGCTGCGGCCGATGGGCGGACTGACCGGGGCAATTTCCCAGGCCAACGGACGGACCAACGTTGAGTTCTACTGGAACATCGTGGCGAGTATTGTGGTTCTGGCGGTGCTGGCAACCACCTTTATCTGGCCGAACGTGCTCTATGTGGCGCTGACGCTTTCCATCTCGCAGATTCTGATCTCGGCACTGGCTCATCCGTTCTTTATTAAGCCGGTGATTGGCATTCGGTTTATCCCTTATGCCCGGCAGTGGGTGGCGGTGTCGGTGGTATTTGTCGGCATAATGCTGCTGGTCAATCACTTTAATCTGTTTGTGATGCCAGAGTGGTTTGAAGGCTGGTTGTAATCACAATTGCGTTATATCAACGGGCGGCCTCAGGGTCGCCCGTTTTCATTTATGGCTGGTCTCAGCCGCGCGGCGACCAGGGGTGGAAATAACAGAGGCGATATTCGATTACTGATTGTCTTTATTCAGTTTATGCCGTTGCTGGCAATGGGCAAAATGCCGAATTTCCAAGTTATGACAGAGAGTTACTGTCCGATTTTCAGATAAAGATTATACTTGCTCTTCCGGCCGATCCTGCATAATCGACCCACATCTTCATTTTATTAAACGGAATAAATATGACCAAGCTTAAAGCAGTAATCCCGGTTGCGGGCCTCGGTATGCATATGCTCCCTGCGACTAAAGCCATTCCGAAAGAGATGCTGCCTGTCGTCGACAAACCGATGATCCAGTACATCATTGACGAGTGTGTTGCCGCGGGTATTAAAGAGATTGTGCTGGTCACGCATGCATCGAAAAATGCCGTTGAAAACCACTTCGACACCACCTATGAGCTCGAAGCGCTGCTGGAAGCGCGCGTGAAGCGTCAGCTGCTGAGCGAAGTGCAGTCTATCTGCCCGCCAGGCGTGACTATCATGAACGTGCGCCAGGCGCAGCCGCTGGGTCTGGGCCACTCGATTCTCTGTGCCCGTCCGATGATCGGTGATAATCCGTTTGTGGTCGTGCTGCCAGACGTCCTGCTGGATGACTCCACCGCTGACCACATGCGTTACAATCTCGCAGCAATGGTTGCCCGTTTTGAAGAGACCGGCCACAGCCAGGTCCTGGCACAGCATATGCCCGCGTCCAATCTCACTGAGTACTCAGTAATCACCACTGCAGAGCCGATTGATCACCCTGGCGACATCAGCACCATTACCGATTTCGTTGAGAAGCCTGAAGATACCGCCGGACTGAACTCTGACCTGGCTGCGGTAGGCCGCTATGTCCTTTCTGCTGATATCTGGGCCGAACTGGAGCGCACTGAGCCAGGCGCGTGGGGCCGTATCCAGCTGACTGATGCCATCGCCAGCCTGAGCAAACATAAAACCGTTGATGTTTCGCTGCTGACCGGCCACAGTTTTGACTGCGGTCGTAAGCTCGGTTACATGCAGGCGTTTGTCTCTTACGGCCTGCGCAGCAACGCGCAGGGTCGCGATTTCCGCGAAGCTATCCAGACCATCCTCGCAAAACAACAGTAATTTATTTGCCGCGCCCTGCGCGGCAAATTGAAAGGAGCTCACATGGCAATTTTAGTCACGGGCGGAGCAGGGTATATCGGCTCCCATACGGTACTGGCGCTGTTGCAGCGCGGTGATGATGTTGTGGTTCTGGATAACCTCTGCAATGCCTCACGCGAAGCGATTAACCGCGTTGAGAAACTGGCGGGTAAAAAAGCGACCTTCGTTGAAGGCGATATCCGTGATCGCGCCTGTCTGCGTGACCTGTTTGCATCCAACAGCATTTCAGCCGTAATCCACTTCGCTGCGCTTAAAGCAGTCGGTGAATCTACGCGTATGCCGCTGGAGTACTACGAGAACAACGTCGCGGGCACCGTGGTACTGCTGGAAGAGATGCGTGATGCTGGCGTCTGGAACTTTATCTTCAGTTCATCAGCAACAGTTTATGGCGCAGATGCCCCGGTTCCTTACGTTGAGACTACCCCGATTGGCGGCACCACCAGTCCATACGGCACCTCTAAGCTGATGACCGAATTCGTGATGCGCGACTTCGCCAAAGCGGAGCCGAAGTTCAAGGCGATTGCGCTGCGTTACTTCAATCCGGTTGGCGCGCATGAGTCAGGCGAAATCGGTGAAGATCCGGCGGGCATCCCAAACAACCTGCTGCCGTACATTGCACAGGTTGCGATTGGCCGTCTGGAGAAGCTGGGCGTGTTTGGCGGTGATTACGATACGCCAGATGGTACCTGTCTGCGTGACTACATCCATGTCGTTGACCTGGCGGAAGGGCATCTGAAAGCACTGGATTATCTGAGCAAAGTCGAGGGCTACACCGCCTTTAACCTGGGCGGCGGCAAAGGCTTCTCGGTGCTGGAGATGATCAAAGCGTTTGAGAAGGCGTCCGGCAAGGCGATCCCGTTTGAGATCAAGCCACGTCGCGATGGCGACCTGCCTGCGTTCTGGGCTGATGCGTCACTGGCTAACACAACGCTCGACTGGCGCGTGACGCGCGGCATCGATGAGATGATGCGCGATACGTGGAACTGGCAGAGCAAGAACCCGGATGGGTTTCGGTAAATTTCATGAATAAGCTTTGCTGAGAACGGTCTTAATACCCTTTAATTTTTCATGAATGGCTTGCGATTAGATGCCACAACAAGCAGAATTAAGTGTTGATGGTGGAAAAGCTTTTAAACTAAGCTGGTAAATCTTTGATATACCAGCTTAATTTTTTTAATGAGTGTTACAGCGTTTTGGTAGCTTGAGCCAAGGGCGGTAGCATTCGGTTTTTAAAAAAAATGTGCAACTAGTGTTTAAAAAGTAAGCAGTTTTTGTATAAATGGTACTCAAATCAATTAGCGAATCATATGTTATGAAAACATTCTTTGTTACCGGTGGTGCAGGATTTATAGGTTCAGCAGTCGTAAGGCATATCATCAATAATACAGACCAGAAGGTTATCAATATTGATAAGCTGACTTACGCAGGGAATCTTGAATCTCTAGCGAAAATTGAAAAGTCTTCCCGTTACAATTTTGAGCATGTTGATATTTGTGATAGTTCTTCATTAAATGAGCTTTTTGATAAGTATTCACCAGACTACGTTATGCACCTGGCTGCGGAAAGTCACGTTGACAGATCTATTGATGGCCCTGGTGATTTTATTGAAACCAATATAATTGGTACTTATAATCTGCTCGAATGTGCCAGAAAATACTGGTCAAAACTTGAAGATAAAAGGGGTTTCAAGTTTCATCATATATCAACAGATGAAGTATATGGTGATTTACATAATACGACAGATTTATTTACTGAAGAAACGCCATACTCACCAAGTAGCCCCTATTCAGCGTCTAAAGCGTCAAGCGATCACCTTGCAAGAGCATGGGCGAGGACTTATGGCTTACCTGTGATAGTTACAAATTGTTCAAATAATTATGGGCCATACCATTTCCCTGAAAAGCTTATCCCGTTAATTATTTTGAATGCAATATCAGGTAAAAAACTTCCTGTATATGGTAATGGCGAACAAATTCGAGATTGGCTCTATGTTGAAGATCATGCCAGAGCCTTGTATAAAGTTGTGACCGAAGGGAATGTCGGGCAGACCTATAATATCGGCGGACATAATGAGCGTAAAAATATTGATGTTGTACGCACCATTTGCAGTATTTTGGATGAAATTGTAACTGATAAACCTAACAATATCCAATCGTTCAGCAGTTTGATCGAGTTTGTTGCAGACAGGCCGGGTCATGATTTACGTTATGCAATTGATGCTTCCAAAATCCAACGTGATTTAGGTTGGGAACCGTTAGAAACATTTGAAACCGGTATCAAAAAAACTGTTGAATGGTATTTGAATAACGAGAACTGGTGGAAACGTGTTTTAGACGGTTCTTATGCTGGAACAAGATTAGGATTAGGTAAGTAATATGAAAGGTATCGTATTGGCTGGTGGATCTGGCACACGCTTGTATCCAATCACACAAGGTGTGTCTAAACAATTACTACCCGTTTATGATAAGCCTATGATTTATTATCCAATCTCTGTGCTAATGTTGGCAGGGATTAAAGATATACTTTTAATAAGCACACCTGAGGATATTTCTGGTTTTCAGCGCTTGCTTGGAGATGGATCAAGATTTGGTATTTCCATTTCTTATGCAATTCAACAGTCTCCAGACGGGCTTGCCCAAGCTTTTTTAATCGGAGAAGCTTTTATTGGAAATGACAAATCAGCACTTATCCTAGGTGATAATATATTCTTTGGGCAAAGTTTCGGACAAAAACTAGAAGATGCTGCTAATTTGCAGACTGGAGCGACAGTATTTGGCTATCAGGTTCAGGATCCTGAAAGATTTGGTGTAGTTGAATTTGATCAAGACTTTAAAGCATTATCTCTTGAAGAAAAGCCTAAAAATCCAAAATCAAACTGGGCGGTTACTGGTCTCTACTTCTATGACGAAAATGTTGTGGATTATGCAAAAGTGGTTAAACCATCAGAACGTGGTGAGCTTGAGATTACTAGTATTAATCAGTTGTACTTAGATAACCAAAAATTAAATGTCGAATTGCTGGGCCGTGGATTTGCATGGCTAGACACAGGGACTCATGATAGCTTGCTTGAAGCCTCCCATTTTGTTCATACAATTGAAAATCGACAAGGATTAAAAGTCGCTTGTCTTGAGGAAATTGCATTCCGTAATGGCTGGATCGGGATTGATGATCTGGTGACACGTGCTGAAGAATTAAGAAAAACAGCTTACGGGAAATATTTGCAATTTTTAATTACGGGTAAACATCAATGAAAGTCACCAATACCAAAATCACAGGCGTAAAAATAATTGAGCCTAAAGTATTCGGAGATGAACGAGGCTTTTTTCTCGAAACGTTTGAAAAGAAACGGTACAGCGAGATGCTAGAAATAAACTTGGAATTTGTGCAGGATAACCACTCTAGATCCCAAAAAGACGTTCTCCGTGGCTTACATTTCCAACGAGAAAAGCCGCAGGGAAAATTAGTAAGAGTAGTAAGCGGAGCTGTGTTTGACGTAGCAGTAGATATTCGTCGTGACTCGCCCACCTTTGGACTATGGGAAGGCGTTCTTCTTTCTGAAGAAAATAAAAAGCAGTTTTGGATTCCACCTGGTTTAGCGCATGGTTTTGTGGTGCTATCAGAGACTGCTGATTTCGAATATAAATGCACTGATTATTATAATCCTCAATTAGAAGCCTGTCTTATCTGGAATGATAAAGACGTCGGAATTGATTGGCCTATTGATACACCGATTTTATCTGAAAAAGATAAAAAAGGATTAAGCCTAGTGAATCTTTATAAATGAGATTATTGATTACGGGAGCAAAAGGGCAGCTAGGTCATAGTCTCATCCAGCACACTCCCGCTGGATGGGAGACGTTTTTTGCCGATAAACTTGAACTGGACATCACTTGCGAAAAAGATGCATTAAGAGTGATACAAGATTTTAATCCAACTATAATCATTAACGCTGCAGCATATACTTCGGTGGACAAGGCAGAAATCGAAGACGCTTTGGCTTATGCTGTCAATGTTGATGGTGCGAGATTTATGGCAAAGGCTGCAAAGCTATGTGGAGCACAGTTTTATCATATGTCCACTGATTATGTTTTTGATGGTGAATCTTCTCTTCCTTATAAAGAATCAGACCCATGTCATCCTATTAATGTATATGGTGACAGCAAAAAAAAGGGTGAGAGTGCAGTACTCGAAGAATATGAATCGGCGGTTATATTAAGAACATCATGGGTTTACAGTGAGTACGGTCAAAACTTCCTTAAATCCATCAGTCAATTATTAGTAGACAGGAAAGATATCAGGGTGGTAGGCGACCAAATTGGTTGCCCTACATACGCTGGGGACATAGCCAAGGTGTTATATAAATTTGCTGAAATAAAGGATTTACCTGGCGGTGTCTATCATTATGCAGGTGATACAAAATTAAGCTGGTACGATTTTGCACTGATGATAGCAAATACTATGCAAATCAAAAATGCATCAATCACTAAGGTAACATCTGATGAATTTAAAAGTCTTGCTAAAAGACCAAAATTTAGCGTGATGGATTGTTCGAAAGCTATTGATTTAAATATGGAGCTATCATGCTTAAAGGAAGGTCTTGATTTAGCTATGAGTAAGTTGGAGTTCTTTGAGAGAAAAGTATGATTTTTTTCACGGAAATTTATAAGTTTCGTACTGTATTATTTCAATTAATACATCAGCAGGTTACTTTACGTTATCGTAGAACGGTTTTTGGTTTTTTATGGACGTTGCTTAACCCATTATTAAACATGGCGATAATTGCTGTTGTTTTTTCGATGGTAATGAAGTTTCAGGTGAATGATTATGCTATATTCCTCTTTTCCGGAATGATTCCCTGGGCCATTTTTTCTAACTCGTTAAACCAAGCATCATCGGCATTGATCGCAAACGAGTCACTTTTCAAAAAAATATATCTTCCCAAGCAGATATTTATCATATCTACCGTCACTACAACACTTATTGATTCTTTATTAAGTACTGCCTGTTTATTCATTATTGCATTGTTTCTTGGTGCTAGTATGACTCCGGCGTTACTTATTCTTCCATTGTCATTTATAATATTTACGGTTTTTGCATTAGGTTTATCTCTGATTCTTTCAATTGTGTCAGTTTATTTTCGAGATGCACAATATCTTGTGGGGGTCGTAATTCAGGCGCTATATTTTGCAACACCGATAATCTATCCAATAACAGCAATTCCCGAAAAGTTTCATTTTATATTTACGAGTAACCCGCTTTTTTATTTTTTAGAATTGTTCAGGCAGCCAATTTACAATGGGAAAATCCCTGACTCATTTACGCTGATGATTTGCTCTTTAATTAGCGTAGTAACTCTGTTTTTAGGTGTTTGGTTCTTTAATAGAAACAGTGCAAAGATTATTTTTAGGCTTTGATATGAATTCGAAAATTATTCTTGAAAACGTTTCTCTTGTTTTTGATTTGCATAAAAATAACAAGAGTTCGCTAAAAGAGATGTTTGCTAATGTTCTGAAAGATAAACATCATGTAAATAAGGCGGAAAAGTTTAAAGCTATTACAAATATTAACTTGGAAATAAATCATGGTGATCGACTCGGAATAGTTGGGCATAATGGTGCTGGAAAAAGTAGTTTACTAAAGATACTATGTAAAATTTATGAACCTTCGAATGGCAAGGTCACAATTTGCGGTAACGTTGCTCCCCTTTTAGAGATAGGCGCTGGATTTAACCCGGAACTGAGTGGCCGCGAAAACATCTATCTTAATGGCGCGATATTAGGATATAACAAAAAATATCTAAAAGCGATTGAAAAAGATATTATTGATTTTTCTGAACTTTCAGAATTTATCGATACTCCTGTCAAATATTATTCTACAGGTATGTATCTTAAACTGGCCTTTGCAATCTCTACCGCGGTACAACCGGACATTTTGATACTTGATGAACTTTTCGCGGGTGGCGACGCAGAATTTGTGAATAAAGCACAAATAAGAATGAAATCAATGATTGAGGACTCAAATATAATGGTTTTTGTTTCCCACCAGACGGAGCTGCTTATGGAGCTATGTAATAGAGTTATTTGGCTTGATCATGGTGTTATCATTGCAGATGGTGAACCAAAAACTATTATTTCTAAGTATTTAAACAAGGATTTTAACTAAATGACTAAGAGGATTGCATTCTACCTATTTTATGATGATGCAGGCATTGTTGATGACTATATTCCTTACAAATTATCTGCATTAAAAGAATTTGTAGATACTATAGTTGTTGTCTCCAATTCTCATCTTAGTATTAGTGGAAGGGATAAGCTTGAGAAATACGCTGATAAGATTTTTTGCCGTGAAAATATTGGCTTTGATGTTTGGGGCTATAAAGAAGGCATGGAGCTTTATGGTTATAAAGAGTTAGCGAAAAATTATGATGAGTTAATCCTCCTCAATTATACTTTTTTTGGCCCGATTTATCCTTTTAAAGAGCTCTTTGAAGCGGCTGACAATAGTAATTGTGACTTATGGGGGATAAGCGAACATGACAAGATGGTTCCTAATCCTTTTACAGGCCATGGGGAATTGCCAAAGCATATTCAATCCCACTTCATTGCTGTTAAGAAAAAACTTCTTTCTTCACCCGAATTTGAGAATTATTGGCAAACAATGCCAATGATTAAAAGCTACACTGATTCTATCCTGCAGCATGAATCCAGATTTACTAAGTATTTTGAAGATAAAGGTTTTAAGTCTTTCAGCTATTTACCTGTCGAGGATTATCCTTCACCATATCCGACATTTATTGATATAAATAAGGCTTTAGAAAACCGATGCCCGATTTTAAAGCGGAGACTTTTCTTTCACGATCCCTTATGGCTTGATGCTAACGCAGTAGATCTGAGAGCAGCTTATAATACCATCAGGGACCATAGTGCGTATGATACAGGATTGATTGATCAGAATGTCCTAAGGACCGTCAAACCCCGTAATCTCTATACCAACTTGGAACTTTTGAAAATATTGCCCGAAACAGGCAGTGTAAATGATATCTCAGCTAAAAAAATAGCTGTTATTGCACATTTATATTATCCTGAAATGATAGATGATATAATCCCATATATTAAAAATATTCCCGTTAGCTTTGATTTATATATTTCTACAGCATCCATTAAAAATAAAAAGTTATTAGAAGGTTCTATTAATGGATTCACGTTAGCTAATAAAAAAGAAGTGAGAGTTGTTGAAAAGAATCAAGGGCGTGATATGTCATCGCTTTTCATCACGTTTAAAGATATTTGTAAGCCAGGTGAATATGATTTCATTTGCCGACTTCACTCTAAAAAATCCCCACAGAATAGCGTCAACTCTTCAAATCATTTCAAAGATCACTTGTATCAGAACCTTTTAGCTAGTCCTGCATATATCAGTAATCTTCTTACTGAGATGGATACTAACAACATTGGTATAGTAATGCCGCCTGTGGTTCATATTTCATATCCTACACATGGTCATGCTTGGTTTGCTAATTATGCTCCTTCAAAAGCGTGGGCTAAAAAGTTAAATATTAATACACCATTTGATGACAATACACCTATAGCACCGTATGGAACCATGTTTTGGTTTAAGCCTGAAGCTTTGGAGTCAATATTTAGTTATCCCTGGAAATGGGAAGATTTTAATGAAGAGCCGGCTCATGTTGATGGAGGATTAGCCCATGTTCTTGAGCGTTTAATCGGCTATGCTGCTGCAAATTCAGGATATTTTTACTACTGTTTTATGACTACGCGTTCGGCAGAAAAAAATTATGCTAAACTTGAATATAAGTTTCAAAGTATTATGTCACAATTGCCTAATGGAGACGTAGTTTATCAGACTAGTAATCTAAGTCATATGAGGGTCAAATCTCTACATGGTCATATTTCCATGATAGTAACAATCTTTAAAGAAAGAATGATGACTAAATCTCCTAAGCTTGCAAGATTACTTCGGGCTCCTTATAAAATGGCTTTAAAACTGTATAAAATTGCATATAAACGGAACCATTAAGATGAACAATATTGCGGTCACTGGCGCATCTGGATACATTGGCAGGCACGTAATAAGTGTTATTAAAGACAACGGTTTTCAACCTGTCAGCGTTGTTTATAGCACCGAAAAAACTATGGTTGACGAATATATCATTAAAATGGATATATTGTCTGCCACCAGGGAAGAGGTTATTAACCATTTTTCTGGAATGAATAGTGTTATTCATCTTGCCTGGCAGTCAGGCTTTAACCATCATGATGAATGTCATCTCAATAATGTTACTCGACATCTTAATTTTATTGAGAGCTTGATGATTGCAGGTGTAAAAAATATATCTGTAGCAGGCACTATGCACGAAGTGGGTTATTTTGTTGGTGAAATAGATAATAATACTCCTTGTAACCCTATTAACCCATATGGTATTTCGAAAAATTATTTAAGACAGGCTTGTCTATATCTCGCTAATAAATACAATTGTAATCTGAAGTGGCTTAGGATGTATTATATTCTTGGGGATGATAATAATAGTAATTCTATCTTTTCGAAAATATTAACAGCTGAGCAGGAAAAAAAAGGTACTTTTCCACTTAATAGTGGTGAGATGCTATATGATTTTATCAATATTAAAGATCTTTCAAATCAAATCTTCGCTGCTAGTAATCAAGATAAAGTTAACGGTATTATAAATTGTTGTAGTGGGAAACCTGTAAGCTTAAGAACGACTGTGGAAAAATTCATAAAGGATAATGCTCTTAACATCAAACCGTTATATAACGTATTCCCTGCAAGAGAATATGATTCCCCTGCCATTTGGGGTAGTTCTAAAATTATTAATAAAATAATGAATAATGATTAAAAGTGCACATAAAAATAACGGCAGTACTGTGGCTGCCGTTATCATTACTTATAACCCTGACTTGAAGAAACTTATGGGTTTGATTAATTCGATCTTAAATGAATGTGATCATATCTATATAGTCGATAATAAAAGTAATGACATTGATTCTATCAAAGTATTTGTTGCCGATAATCATCTTATTACTCTTATTGCTAATGAATCTAATGTAGGAATTGCAGCGGCTCAAAATCAGGGAATAAAGGCATCGTTGTCATCAGGTATGGATTTTACTTTGATGTTTGATCAGGACAGTCTTCCCCCATCTAATTTCATACCAAGCTTGATTAAAGGTTATCATTCAGTTAATGATCTCGATAATGTTGCTGCTGTGGGTCCTAATTTGTTTGACTCTCGTTATAACTTTAATTATGCGTTTATCATTTTGACTAAACTCGGTTTTAGGAAAAAGTTTATTCCTAAAATGGAAGAAAAAGAGCCGGTGAAGGTCTCTTGTTTAATAGCATCGGGGCTACTTATCCATAACAAAGCCCTGGCTAAGATCGGGCTTATGGATGAGGCACTTTTTATTGATTATGTAGATACTGAATGGTGTTTGCGCTGTGAAAGTTTCGGTTATGATATCTTTCTCATACCAACAGTTACACTTGAGCATGAAATCGGAGATTCGACCCTCTCACTAGGAAAATTCAAAGTTCCGGTACATTCACCATGGAGACGATATTATCGAGTAAGAAATGGTTTTAAACTGCTAAAGATGAAGCATGTACCAAAATTGCTTTCGGTAAGAGAGATTTTATTCTCATTTATTCATCAGATTATTTTACTAGTAAATACCAGAGACGCCAAATATTTTAAATATTATATAAATTCAGTCAGAGATGCCTTTAGAAAATCATGATTCATTTTATTATTGTTAGTCACGGCCATGACGATTACATTTATAATTTGTTAAACGGCTTGGATAATATTTATTCTCAAAATTTCCAATTCTACATTAAGGATAATATTGGAAGCGTTGATCTTAAGAAATATTGTAATGAAAGGAATATAGACTATTTATACTCTGGTAAAGCCAAAGGGTTTGCTGCTAACAATAATGAAATGATTGATTTTATAAGTAAGAAATCTGTTGATTGGCAAAGGGACTATTTTATCTTCCTTAATCCTGACATAATTTTGACGGATGATTCAATTTCAAAACTTGTAAAAGTTCATAATGAAAATAAGTATGATCTCTTTTGTGTCGACCTTTTTAAAGATCTTGAATATCTTCATCGAGACCCGTCTGTTCGCCACTTTCCTAAACCTTGGGATTTTTTTACATCTTATCTCTTCAACTTCAATAAAAGCATAATAAACAGAGATAATATTGAAGTTATTACTAGGGTGGACTGGTTTGCTGGATCATTTTTAGCAATTAAATCGGATGTTTTCAAAACACTTCAAGGATTTGATGAAGCATATTTCATGTATTGTGAAGATCTCGATTTATGCCTTAGAGCACATAAAAATGGATTTAAGGCTTTTTACTTGCCTGATATTAAGGTGGTTCACTTTACTCAGCATCAAAATAGAAAACTTTTCAACCAACACATGAGCTGGCATCTCAAAAGCATATTTATTTTGTATTTAAAGAATTTTTACTATTTAATTAAGCATTCTCGATAACCAGGCATATATTTTGAGGGTCACGTCTACATGCTTAGAATGATGTTAACGTTAATTCTTGGCCTGGCGATTTCACCAAAAGTAAGATGACAGGAGTAAATAATGTCCAAGCAACAGATCGGCGTTGTAGGTATGGCAGTGATGGGCCGCAACTTGGCTCTTAACATTGAGAGCCGCGGTTACACTGTTTCTATCTTTAACCGTTCACGCGAAAAGACTGATGAAGTCATCGCCGAGAACCAGGGCAAGAAACTTGCTCCTTTTTACACCGTTGAAGAGTTTGTCGAATCGCTGGAAAAACCTCGTCGTATCCTGCTGATGGTTCAGGCGGGTGAAGCGACCGATAAGACAATCGCCTCCCTGACTCCACACCTGGATAAAGGCGACATCCTGATCGATGGCGGTAACACCTTCTATAAAGATACTATCCGTCGTAACAAAGAGCTTTCTGACCAGGGCTTCAACTTCATCGGTACCGGTGTCTCCGGTGGTGAAGAGGGCGCACTGAAAGGCCCATCTATCATGCCTGGCGGTCAGAAAGAAGCCTACGAGCTGGTTGCTCCTATTCTGGATAAAATTGCTGCACGTGCAGAAGATGGTGAAGCCTGTGTGGCTTACATCGGTCCGGACGGCGCGGGCCACTACGTGAAGATGGTTCACAACGGCATCGAGTATGGCGACATGCAGCTGATCGCTGAAGCCTATGCTCTGCTGAAAGGCGCGCTGGGTCTGAACAACGAAGAGCTGGCTGAGACCTTCACTGAGTGGAACAACGGCGAACTGAGCAGCTACCTGATCGACATCACCAAAGATATCTTCACCAAGAAAGACGAAGAAGGTAAATACCTGGTTGATGTGATTCTGGATGAAGCAGCGAACAAAGGTACCGGTAAATGGACCAGCCAGAGCTCACTGGATCTCGGCGAACCTCTGTCACTGATCACTGAGTCTGTGTTCGCTCGTTACCTCTCCTCGCTGAAAACCCAGCGTGTGGCAGCCTCTAAAGTACTGAGCGGTCCACAGGCGAAGGCCTTCACCGGTGACAAAGCGGAGTTCATCGAGAAAGTTCGTCGCGCTCTGTATCTGGGTAAAATCGTTTCTTATGCTCAGGGCTTCTCACAGCTGCGTGCCGCATCTGAAGAGAACAACTGGGATCTGCATTACGGTGAAATCGCGAAGATCTTCCGCGCCGGCTGCATCATCCGTGCCCAGTTCCTGCAGAAGATTACTGATGCTTACGCAGAAGATGCAGGCATTGCTAACCTGTTGCTGGCACCGTACTTCAAAGATATCGCCGATCAGTATCAGCAGGCGCTGCGTGATGTGGTTTCCTACGCGATTCAGAACGGTATCCCGACGCCAACTTTCTCTGCGGCGATCGCTTACTACGACAGCTACCGTTCAGAAGTGCTGCCTGCTAACCTGATTCAGGCGCAGCGTGACTACTTCGGTGCGCATACCTACAAGCGCATTGATAAAGACGGTGTGTTCCACACCGAGTGGTTAGATTAATCACTAAAAAGGGCTTCCCTCGGGAAGCCCTTTTTTTATCCTACCAGCAAATCCCCGCTCCGAATCTCTCGCTCACCTGCCAGCCTCACAACCAGCATGCCTGCCGTCGCAAACTTAGCCCAGTGTCTCGCATAGAGAATACCGCCATGTTCCGTCACCAGCGGGGTGATCTGGTCGGTTATCGGGTCAACAATCTCCGCCACCACTTCTCCCGGCCGAATCTTTGCGCCCAGCGGTTTACGATGCAGGATCAGTCCGGATACCGGCGAATGAATATATTCACAGCCCGCTAACGGCGTAGGTGGATTTTTCATGGCAGGGGAGGCCGCCGCCGATCCTTCGCTGTGGCGCTCTTTGATGACGCCAGCTTCTCCAGGTGCTTCAGCGATATCTGGCACGTTTAAACCAATCGGGCCGTCATTGATAGCCACGATATCGTCTCCGCCCGCGCTCGCCGGGACCAGTTCGTCGCCACCGATCACGGGCGCAGCCACTTCCACGGAAATCGCTGGCTCGCTGTAGCTGATATAACCGCCTTCCTGTAGCGCTGAAATAATCGCCTCCGCGTCTTTCTCCGCCTGTTCAGGCGACACATCACGCACGCCACGCAACTCCAGCGTCACCGGCAGCAATCCGCGTGGCATCGGATAATCTTTGCCAAACCGTTCCGCCAGCGTCAGCCAGGGTTCGCAACAGGCTTCATCAAACGGTTCACCGCCAGAGATCTGCGCCAGCAGCTGCACCTCGCTGCCTAACCAGCGCGCCAGCGGCTCAATGTCCGGCCAGGCGTGCGGCGTGGTGTACAGATGTGGCACGGCTTCCCAGTCACAGTGCAGATCAATCATCATATCGGCCTGACTGGCCATCCGCATCAGCGTGTGGCGTTGCGCATCCAGCTCGGTTTTTGGCACGGTATCACGATAGTGACGATCAATCGCCTCGCGGATCAGGCTCCGGTTCTGCGATTCACTTTGAGTCAGACTGTCAGCCAGCCCGGCCGCCAGGGTAGTACCGAGTGACGGGAAACGGCGGTTGAAGTCCTGGCCAGAGAGCGTATGGAATCGGCCAAGATGGGTGCCATGCCAGTGCTGTCCCAGCGCCAGCGGATTGGCAACCGGCACCAGGGTAAAAGCGGCTTTAAGTTGACCGGCGGACTCCAGCGCCTGTAGTCGCTGCTTTAAAAACCACGCCACTGCCATACCGGGCAGTTCGTCGCCATGCAGCGCAGCCTGGATATAGACCTGACGCTCGTTGTCTTCCGCGAAATGGAAACTGATGATTTCACGCTGGGTGCCTAAAGAGGCGCTTAACAGTGGATGATGTTGTTGATGCATACCGTGTTAATGTCCTTTAATCGGCAAAGGACGACAGCGCGCCGTCCTGAAAAAGTTAAAGTATAGTGCCGGATCGCGTTGAGGATGAAAAAGGGCGACCGCGAGGTTAAGGCTGGATAGAGATATCCGTAGCAAAATAGCGCTTCTGAATCTGGTCAAAGGTGCCATTCTTTTTGATTTCGACGAAGGCGTTATCCAGTGCGGTTTTCAGCTCGGTATCGCCTTTACGCAGGCCAATCGCCGTGCCGGGGCCGATGATCGGATCCTGTATAATCGGGCCAGCCAGTTCAAAATCTTTGCCCTGCGGATGCTTCAGGAAGCCGATGGCAGCCTGTGCCGCATCGGTGAATACCGCATCCAGTCGGCCTGAAACCAGATCGCTTTCAACCTGTGCCTGATCGCCATAAGGCACTACGGTCACACCGTGAGGCTGCCATTTCGCCAGCGCATAGCGCTCCTGAACCGTTCCCTGTTCTACGCCGACCGTTTTTCCTTTCAGGGATTCAACGGTGGGCAATATGCCAGCACCTTTACGGGCAATCAGCTGGGTGTGGGTGTCATAGAGCGGCGCGGTGAAATCAATCTGCTTCAGGCGCTCTTCGGTAATGCCCATGTCGGACAGAATGGCATCAAATTTACGCGCTTTAAGGGCCGGGATCATGCCGTCAAACTGGCTTTCAACCCAGACACATTTTGCCTGCATCTGAGTACAAAGCGCATTGCCCAGATCAATATCAAAGCCGACCAGCTTGCCCTGTGGCGTTTTCGATTCGAAGGGCGGATAGGTCGGATCGACCGCGAAACGCACCTGTTCGATTTTTGCCTGCGCGCCAAAAGCGCAGCCTGCCATAACCGCCACAGCCAGCGTCTGACGCAGGCGTTGAGTGAAAATGTTCATGATTTTGCTCTTATTCTGTCGTGATGAGTGATTATGCAGAGTATCGCCGGGCTGCCGGGATGGCAATTACTGCGTAATCTTCACCACGTCAGCCGCGCATAACGCGCGATAATCTTCGGTATTCAGGATCACTGAACGTTCCAGCAGACCGACGTTAAACGCGATCTCCGTATAACGTTCAAACAGCGCGGGGTCAACAACCAGTCTGAGGTCGGGATGAAAGCTGAACGGCGGAATCGCCCCGAATACGCAGCCGGTCAACAGATCGGTTTCCGCCGGACTGGCGAGTGAGGCGCGTCTTCCTCCGACCGCGGCCGCGACTTTGCCCAGATCGGCCTGATGATCGGCAGGTAAAACCGCCAGTACATGCTGTTTAACGCCGTTGCCTTTCACATGACAGACCAGCGCTTTAGCACCCTTGCCGATTTCGGTGCCGCGTATCGCCGCGACCGCTTCACATTTACCGGTCGCCTCATGCTCCATCAGGCGATAGCGTGCCTGGTGCTGGTCGAGCAGGGCGATTAATTTCTCATGGGTGGTCACGGTTCTCTCCCTGAGGTTTGAGTTGCCGTCATTGTGCCGGATGGACCTGAGGAATGAGCTGAAGACTGCTCAGAATCCGCATAAAAACGGCATTCTGAGCAGCATATTGCACAGTTACTTATGGCGGTCACGCAGGTTGTTGATCACGGCGCGGAAGTCGAGATCCTGATCCTGCAACAGCACCATCAGGTGATAGACCAGGTCAGAAGCTTCGTTGGTGAGTTCATCCCGATCGTTGACCGTGGCGGCCAGTGCGGTTTCAACGCCTTCTTCACCCACTTTCTGCGCGATGCGTTTGGTGCCGCTGGCGTAGAGTCGTGCGGTGTAGGAGCTTTCAGGATCGGCGGTTTTACGCGAGGCCAGCAACTGCTCAAGCTGATAGAGGAACGTCCACTCAGGGACCGCCGGTGAGAAGCAGCTGGTGGTGCCCAGATGGCAGGTCGGGCCAATAGGATCCGCCAGCACTAACAGGGTGTCATTGTCGCAGTCAGGCGTGATGCTCACGACCTGCAAAAAATTGCCGGAGGTTTCGCCTTTGGTCCACAAGCGATTTTTGGTGCGGGAGAAAAAGGTGACCTTGCTTTCTGCCAGCGTTTTCTCCAGCGCGGCCGGGTTCATGTAGCCATGCATCAGCACTTCGCCTGAGACGAAGTGCTGGACAATGACCGGCATCATGCCCTGTGTTTTATCCCAGTCGAGAAGGGCCAGTTGTTGTTCAGTTAGCACGCGCGAATCTCCACTCCGTTGTCGATCAGAAAGCTCTTCAGCTCACCAATATTAATAATCTGCTTATGGAATACCGAGGCGGCTAAAGCACCATCCACGTTAGCTTCGGTAAACGCATCCAGGAAGTGCTGCATGGTGCCTGCGCCGCCAGAGGCGATCAGGGGAACTTTGCAGACTTCACGCATTTTCTTCAGCTGCACCAGGTCATAGCCGTTACGCACGCCATCCTGATTCATCATGTTCAGCACGATCTCGCCTGCGCCCAGCTTCTGCACTTCCTGCACCCACTCCAGCGTTTCCCACTGTGTCACTCGGGTGCGCGCTTCGTCGCCGGTATACTGATTCACCTGATATTTACCGCTGGCTTCATCAAACCAGGTATCGATCCCGACCACAATACACTGCACGCCAAAACGATCTGCGAGGCGGGTAATGAGCGTGGGATCGGCCAGCGCGGGCGAGTTAATCGAAATCTTATCTGCGCCAAACTCCAGAATGCGCGCCGCGTCTTCCGGGGTTTTAATGCCGCCCGCGACGCAGAACGGGATATCGATCACTTCCGCAACCCGCGACACCCAGCTTTTGTCGACGACCCGGCCATCGGATGAGGCGGTGATATCATAGAACACCAGCTCGTCGGCACCTTCGGCGGCATAGCGCTGCGCCAGCGGCACGATGTCGCCGATGATTTCGTGATTGCGAAACTGTACGCCTTTGACCACCTGGCCGTCACGTACGTCCAGGCAGGGAATTATCCGTTTTGCCAGCATGCGATCGCCTCCGAAACAGTGAATTTATCTTCCAGCAGCGCACGTCCGACAATCACGCCCTGAACGCCGCTGCCGCGCAGGGCGGCGATATCATTGAGGTCGCCAATGCCACCCGAGGACTGGAAAGCAATCGTCGGAAAGCGCGCCGCCACTTCCTGATAGAGCGCAACATTGGAGCCGCTCAGGGTGCCGTCGCGAGAAATGTCGGTGCACAGCACGTGCTTCAGGCCCACCTGCTGAAAGTCGGTAATCACCTCTTCCAGCGTGACACCCGCCGCTTCCTGCCAGCCACTGATTGCCACTTCTTTGCGGTTACTGGCATCAATGCGCACATCTAACGCAAGCACAATCGCCTCTGCGCCAAATTCCGCAAACCACCGTTTTACCTCTTCAGGCTGTTTCACCGCGGTGGAACCGACCACCACGCGACTCGCTCCGGCTTCAAGCAGTGCATGCACATCATCACGGCTGCGAATGCCGCCACCAACCTGCACCGTCACATCAACGCCATCCAGCAGGGTTTTCAGCAGCGCGATCTGGCGTTTCGCCGGATCTTTCGCGCCGGTTAAATCCACCAGATGCAGCACGGTCGCGCCCTGGCGAACGTAATCCTGCAGACGCGGCAGCGGATCGCTGCCGTAATCGCGCTGCTGACCATAATCGCCCTGATGCAGACGAACCACTTTGCCGTCAATTAAATCTAACGCGGGGATAATCATTACATCTCCAGGAAGTTTTTCAGCAGCTGCGCGCCCGCTTTGCCCGAGCGTTCAGGATGGAACTGGACGCCAAAGAAGTTATCTTTCTGCACCGCGGCGGTGAAAGCTTCACCGTAGTGACACTGGGCGATAGTGCTGGCGTTGACCGGCATGGCATAGCTGTGGACGAAGTAGAAATAGCAGCCTTCGTCGATGCCACGGAACAGATGATTGCCCGCCTGCGCGGTAATCTGATTCCAGCCCATGTGCGGCAGCGGCAGGCCGTGCGTGTCCATTAATGACACCGGCTCATCGATAATCCCCAGCGTCGGCACACCGCCGTTTTCATCGCTGCCGCGTCCCAGCAGCTGCATACCCAGGCAGATCCCCAGCACCGGCTGGGTACAGGCTTTCACCAGATCGATCAGGTCACGCTCTTCCAGCTGATTCATTGCCGCCTGCGCGGTGCCGACGCCGGGCAGAAACAGTTTGTCGGCACGCAGCACCACATCGGGATCGCGGCTTACTTCCGGGGTGTAGCCCAGACGTTCAATCGCCCATTTCACCGACGACAGGTTGGCGCAACCGGTATCCATGATCACCACGTTCATCACAGCACTCCCTTCGAGCTCGGCAGCGTATTGCCCTCAACGCGGATCGCCTGACGCAGCGTACGGCCAAAAGCTTTAAACAGGCTCTCGACGCGGTGATGGTCATTCTTGCCTTTGGTTTTAAGATGCAGGGTGCTCATCATGGCGTAGGAGAGCGAGCTGAAGAAGTGCTCGACCATCTCGGTGCTGAGGTCGCCCACGCGCTGATAGTTGAACTCCGCTTTAAACTCGATGTGCGGACGGCCGGAGATATCCAGCGCGCAGCGCGCCAGACATTCATCCATCGGCAGCACAAAGCCGAAACGGCCTATGCCACGCTTGTCGCCCAGTGCCTTCAGCAGCGCTTCGCCCAGTGCCAGACCGGTATCTTCCACCGTGTGGTGATCGTCAATATAGAGATCGCCTTTCACTTCGATGTTCATGCGGAACCCGCCGTGTACGGCAATCTGGTCCAGCATGTGGTCGAAGAAACCCACGCCGGTATTAATCTTGCTGCCGCCTTCGCGATCCAGCCACAGTTCTACCCGCACCTGTGTCTCTTTGGTGTTGCGCTGCACCAGCGCATGGCGGTCACGCTGGGTCAGACGCTGCTGGATAGTCTGCCAGTTCTGGCCGTCAGCACCGTAGCGGATAGGCTGGATGCCCATGTTCTCCGCCAGCTGAACATCGGTCAGGCGATCGCCAATCACGTAGCTGTTGGCGGTATCCAGCGCGCCTTCGGCCAGCCAGGCTTCCACCATTCGGGTTTTTGGCTTGCGACAGTCGCAGTGATCGTCCGGCATGTGCGGGCAGATCAGCACATCGTCAAACGCAATGCCCTGCGAGGTCAGGATCTGCATCATCAGATTGTGCGGGCCATCGAAATCGGCCTGCGGGAAACCCGGGGTGCCAAGACCATCCTGGTTAGTGATCATGACCAGGCGATAACCGGCGGCCTGCAGTGCCAGCAGCGCCGGGATAACATCTGGCTCAAACGCCAGCTTATCCATGCGGTCCACCTGATAATCTTCAGGCGGCTCAGAGATTAACGTACCGTCGCGGTCAATAAAAAGGGTCTTCTGGCTCATGCTTGCTCCACAGAAAAGGCTTGCAGCGCGGCGATCACTCGTTCGCACTCTTCACGCGTGCCGATGGAGATGCGCAGGCATCCCGACAGGCCCGGATTTTTGTTCTGATCACGCAGGATAATGCCCTGATCCCATAAGGTTTTGAAGACTTTTGGTGAATCGGTAAAGCGCGCCAGCACATAGTTGGTTTCACTGGAGAAAACCTGCTCAACGCAGGCCAGCTGAGTCAGTTCAGCCTGCAGCCAGCTACGATTCTCATTCAGCTGTGCCACATGCTCACGCATCAGCGCAATTCCCTGGTCGCTCAGTGCCTGACCGGCGACATCGGCAACCGGTGTCGCCAGCGGGTAGGGCGCAATCACCTTCATCAGCAGGTCGATGACCGGCTTATTGGCCAGCGCAAAGCCGCAACGCAGGCCAGCCAGCGCAAAGGCTTTAGAAAGCGTACGCAGGATCACCAGATGCGGATAATCCTTCAGCCAGCCGGTCAGGGTCGCCTGCGGGCAGAACTCAATGTAGGCTTCATCTGCGACTACCAGCGCTTTACCGGCGGTCATTGCCAGCAGCTGACGGATGTCGTCCTGATTGATCAGGTTGCCGGTCGGGTTGTTCGGGCTGCAGAGGTAAACCACTTTGACGCCATCCAGCTGCTCTGCAATGGCAGGCAGGTTCAGCTGCCAGTCGGTCAGGGCCGGGACGGTGCGGTATTCAATGCCGATGGTTTCGGCGCTGACGCTGTACATGCCATAGGTCGGTGGACAGAACAGAATCGCATCCTGACCCGGCTCACAGAAGGCACGCATGATCAGTTCGATGGCTTCATCTGCGCCACGGCTCACCAGCACCTGCTCCGGCGTTAAGCCTGCATAAGCAGCGTAGCGCTCAATCACCAGTTTAGGCTGACATTCCGGATAGCGGTTCAGCGTCTGCTGCGATAGCTCAAACGGCACCGGCAGCGGAAACTCGTTGGCATTGAGCCAGACATCTCCGTTGCCACCCAGACGACGCGCCGACATATAGGGCGTCAGGGCGCGCACATTGGCGCGCGCCAGCTGCTCAATATCCTGACTCATGCTTGCTCCTTCAGTGCGGCAACGCGCAGGGTGACGGCATTCTTATGGGCATCCAGCTGCTCGGCGGCGGCCAGGGTTTCAATGGTGGCGGCCAGGTTCAGGAAGCCCTGCGGCGTAAGCTCCTGCACCGTCATGCGTTTCTGGAAATCGGCCAGGCCCAGGCTGGAACAGGTCGAGGTGTAACCGTAGGTCGGTAACACGTGATTGGTGCCAGAGGCGTAATCGCCCGCGGACTCCGGCGACCAGTCGCCTAAAAATACCGAACCGGCGCTGGTGATCGACTCCACCAGATCGCGCGGCTGGCGCGTTTGCAGAATCAGGTGCTCCGGGCCGTAGAGATTAGAGATTGCGACACACTGCTCAAGGTCACGCGCCACGATCAGGCGGCTGCTTTCCAGCGCCTGACGCGCTGTGGCAGCCCGCGGCAACTGCGCCAGCTGCTGCTCAACCGCGACCGCGACCGCCTCGGCCAGCTTTAATGAAGGCGTCAGCAGAATCACCTGCGAGTCGGGACCATGCTCTGCCTGTGAAAGCAAATCAGACGCGACAAACGCGGGCGTGGCGCCTTCATCCGCAATCACCAGCACTTCAGAAGGACCCGCTGGCATATCAATCGCCGCGCCATCGAGTCGCTGACTTACCTGACGTTTCGCTTCTGTTACCCAGGCGTTGCCCGGGCCAAAAATCTTATCCACGCGTGGCACGGTTTCGGTGCCGAAGGCCATCGCGGCGATGGCCTGCGCGCCGCCCACCTGGAACACCTCTTCTACTCCGCACAGCTGGGCGGCATACAGGATCTCATCGGCAATCGGCGGCGGCGAACAGAGCACCACGCGGCCACAGCCAGCGATACGGGCCGGGGTCGCCAGCATCAGCACGGTGGAGAAGAGCGGGGCGGAACCACCAGGAATATAGAGTCCGACCGATTTCACCGGACGGGTAATCTGCTGGCAGCGTACGCCTGGCTGGGTTTCCACATCCACCGGCGGCAGGATCTGCGCGTTGTGGAAGGTTTCGATATTGCCCACCGCGACGGCCATCGCCTGCTTCAGCTCGTCACTCAGACGTAAGCTGGCTTCTGCGATTTGCTGCGCGGTAACACGCAGGTTATCCACCTGCGCTTTGTCGAAGCGGGCGCTGAACTGGCGCAGGGCGTCATCACCGTTCAGCTTTACCTGCTCCAGCACATCGCGCACCGTCAGCGTCACGTTTTCAGAGGCGGCGATAGCAGGACGTAACAGCAGCGCCTGCTGCTGTTCGGGGGTGCACTGCTGCCACTCAATCGGGGTAGAAAAGGCCATGGCTTACTCCATCATCTTCTCAATAGGCAGCACCAGAATCGAACTGGCACCCAGCGCTTTCAGTTTTTCCATGGTTTCCCAGAACAGGGTTTCGCTGCTGACCATGTGCATCGCCACGCGGCTGACATCGCCTGCCAGCGGCAGCACGGTAGGGCGCTCTGCGCCAGGCAGCAGGCTGATCACTTCTTCCAGACGCTCACTCGGCGCGTGCAGCATGATGTACTTCGATTCACGCGCTTTAATCACGCCCTGAATACGGGTCATCATCTTGTCGATCAGCTCCTGCTTGGCGGCAGGCATCTCGCCGTCACGCTGGATCAGCACCGCTTTTGAACGATAGATCACTTCAACTTCGCGCAGGCCATTGGCTTCCAGCGTAGCACCGGTAGAGACCAGGTCGCAGATGGCATCAGCCAGTCCGGCACGGGTCGCCACTTCTACGGAACCGTTCAGTAAACAGGTCTTAAAGCTGACGCCTTTTTTGTCGAGGTATTGTTTTAACAGGTGCGGATAGGAGGTGGCGATACGGGATTTATCCAGGCATTCCGGGCCGGTGTACTCGGCATCTGTCGCCATCGCCAGTGACAGACGGCAACCGCCGAAGTCTAGGCGGCGCAGCGTAAAGTAGCGCGGATCTTCACCCTGGGCACGGCGCGACAGCAGCTCTTCTTCCAGTACGTTCTCGCCGATGATGCCTAAATCGACCACACCATCCATCACCAGGCCAGGAATATCGTCATCGCGCACACGCAGGATGTCGATCGGCATGTTCTCCGCAAACGCAATCAGGCGCTGTTGCTGAAGGTTGATTTTAACGCCGCAGCGCGCCAGCAGTTCGCGTGAATCATCACTTAAACGGCCAGATTTCTGCATAGCTATGCGTAAACGGGTGTTATCTAACATGGTTCCTGTCCTCTTAATTCGGTCCTGAATGTGTGGTTACGTCAGCCCATAAAAAAACCCCCGGAAGACGATCTTCCGGGGGTTCTCTTGCGTTCACACCACTGGAAGATCTTGAAAGTCTTCCAGCACCAATCGCCTGAAAGACTAGTCAGGATGATGGTGGTGATGATGGTTGAACTGAACGCGTGTCATAATAATCTCGTCGATGAATGAGTATTCATTTGTGGGGTTTAACCTAGCGAAGATGGCTGCGCTTGGCAACACTTTTTTAAACGGGCGGTTCGGAAAGCGCTGAAACAGGTTGTTCTGGTTTGCAATCAGGGGGCAAACTACGGTGAAGTCAGGGTTGATGTTTCACGTCAGGAGTCAAAATGAAGAAGGTCGCGATTGTGGGACTGGGCTGGTTGGGTATGCCGCTGGCCACGGCGTTAACGGCGCGAGGCTGGCAGGTCACCGGCAGCAAAACCACGCCAGACGGTGTAGACGCGGCACGCCGCTGCGGCATTGAGGCGTTCCAGCTGGAACTGACGCCGGAACTGCTCTGTGATGCCGCCGATATTGAGCCGCTATTCAACGTCGATGCGCTGATCGTTACACTGCCCGCCAGCCGCACTGCGGAAGGTGGCGAAGCCTATCTGCAGGCGGTGCAGAATGTGGTCGATACGGCGCTGGTTTATAAGGTACCGCGCATTATCTTTACCAGTTCCACCTCAGTCTATGGCAGCAGCGCCGGCGCTAAGCGGGAAAACAGCCCGCTGGACGCAGAAACGGTGGCCGGAAAGACGCTGGT
Organism: Pantoea sp. PvP021; assembly: GCF_054056055.1. Lineage (NCBI taxonomy): Bacteria > Pseudomonadati > Pseudomonadota > Gammaproteobacteria > Enterobacterales > Erwiniaceae > Pantoea > Pantoea sp. PvP021. Next base: position 177,707 of record NZ_JBSRXX010000001.1, read on the forward strand.
TAAACTGGAGAACTGGCTGCACGATCTGCCAGGCACCAGCGTAGATATTGTGCGGCTGGCCGGTCTGGTAGGACCAAAGCGCCATCCGGGACGCTTCCTCGCCGGTAAGCAGGATGTGGCCAATGGCTCGCAGGGCGTCAATCTGGTGCATCTGGATGATGTCGTTGAGGCGATCACGCTGCTACTGCAGTCGCCCAAAGGGGGCCGGGTCTATAATCTGTGTGCCTCGAAACATCCCTCGCGTGACACCTTCTATCCTGCGGTCACGCACCAGCTTGGGCTGCAGCCGCCGCAGTTCGCACCCGAGCCGGAAAAGAATAGCGGCAAGCTGATTGATGGTTCCCGCATCTGTAGCGAGCTCGGTTTTGAGTACCGCTATGACGATCCGATTAAAATGCCGCTGGAGTGATACGCGGCTGGCGCTGTTGCGGGGGCTGAGTGCTCCCGCTCTGATAGGTGAAAGTTCTGCTCTTCCTGTAGTTACAACATACTATAACAGTTTAAACAACAGGGCAGAATGTGCCCCGCTGAAAGACCTGTTTTCATCAGGCCAGACAGCCAGGTCTGGCCCTCAGCCTCACACCCCTAACCGATCCCTCAACGCATACCACACCGCGCCCATCGCCGTCAGCGGCACCTTAAACCGTCGCCCACCGGGAAACGGCAGGTGAGGCAGGCGGGCGAAGGCATCAAAACGCTCGGCATCGCCGCGTAACACTTCGCTGATCAGCTTGCCGGAAAGATGCGTACTGGTTACGCCATGACCGCTGTCACCCTGCATAAAATAGACATTCTTCTCCAGTCGGCCAAACTGCGGCATGCGCGACAGCGTCAGGAGGAAATTGCCGCTCCAGCTGAAGTCCAGCTTCACGTTCTGCAACTGCGGGAAAGTGCGGCGCAGCCTGGGCCGGATCAACGCTTCAATATCGGCCGGTTCCCGTGCGCCATAAACCACGCCGCCGCCATAGAGCAGCCGGTTATCCGCGGTCAGACGGAAGTAATCCAGCAGATAGTTACAATCTTCCACACAGTAGTTGTTCGGCATCAGCGACAACGCCTGGTCGGTTGACAGCGGTTCGGTTGCCACAATCTGCGATCCGCACGGCATGCTTTTCCTGCTCAGTCGCGGTTCCAGCTGCGGGGCCAGATAGGCATTCCCGGCGAAGATCACAAAGGTCGCGCTGACCTCGCCCTGGGCGGTTTTTACCCGGTTTGGTGTGCCATAAACCACACTGGTCGCCGCGGACTGTTCATAGATGCGTCCGCCATGTCGCCGGATCGCCTCCGCTTCCCCCAGCGCCAGGTTCAGCGGATGCAGATGGCCGCCGCGCCGGTCCAGCAGCCCGCCAACGTAGCGTTCGGTGGCGACTTCACGGCGAATGGCTCGCTCATCCAGCAGTTCCAGATCATGATTCCCATACTGCTGCCATAACGCTTTCTGTTTTCGCAGATGCGCCATCTGGCGCGCATTCAGGGCCGCAAAAACGCCGCCAGGCCGGTAATCGCAGTCGATCGCGTACCGCTTAATGCGATCGCGGATAATCTCAGCGCCTTCAAACATCATGCTGCCCAGCATACGGGCGCTCTCTTTACCGTAGCGCTGCTCAATCACATCCACGTCGCGGCTGTAGGAGTTCACCACCTGACCGCCGTTACGCCCGCTGGCACCAAAGCCGACCCGCGCCGCTTCCAGCACGACCACGTCATAGCCTACCTCGGTCAGATGCAGCGCCGCCGAAAGACCGGTGAAACCGCCGCCAATAATGCAGACGTCACACTGAATGCTCTCCTGTAATGTCGGCCAGGGCGCATGCGGATTGGCGGTCGCTGCGTAATAACTCTCCACGTAATTCATAACAACCTCCGGAAGCGCCTAAAAGTTGGCTGGCGTATGGGCACTGACAATGCGGCAGGGGATTTCAGCACGGTTGGTGAAACTGTGTGGTAAGCCCGTATCAATGACGTAGCTCTCTCCGGCGGAGAGATGATAGTGCTCTCCGTTGATGACCAGCGTAATCTCTCCTTCCAGCAGCGTGCCGGTCTCTTCGCCCGGATGACGCAGCTTCTCGCCGGTGCTGGCACCGGGTTGATAAGTTTCCAGCAGCATGCCCAGCGTGCGCTGTGCACGGCCATTGTCGATAAGCTTCAGCGAAACTCCCTGACTGCCAATCTCCAGCAGGTCGCTGGCGCGGACAATGACCTTAGGTTCCGCGTCCGGTTTGGGTTCCGAGAAGAACTCTGACAGCGAGAGCCCATAGACTTTCAGCAGCTTCTGTAGGGTGCTGACCGCCGGGCTGACCTTATCCTGTTCAATGGTGCTGATGGCGCTGTGGGTCAGTCCGGCCAGTTCGGCGACGCGGCGTTGCGACAGCCCCAGTGTCTGCCGGATCTGCGCCAGCCGTCGTCCCGGCGCCAGCGAGGCATCACTCATTTTCTTTTTCCTTGTGATAACGAATGGCGGCCTGAATAAAGCCACTGAAGAGCGCCTGCGATCCCGCCGTGTGTTCCGGCTGCCACTCGGGATGCCACTGCACCGCCAGGGCGAAGGGATGATGGCGCAGACTCACCGCCTCAATCAGGCCATCCGGCGCGCGCGCTTCAACGCGCAACTGCGGGCCCGGTTCGCGTACCCCCTGATGATGCAGTGAATTGACCGCCAGCGGACTGTTGCTGTCCAGCAGCGTCGCCAGCAGGCCGTCGGGTTCAATAGTGATTGGATGCACCTGAGCATACTGCTGCTCCAGCGGCAGCGTCTCATCTTCATGGTGACGCTGAAACGACGGCTGCCCGCTGAGCTCTCGCCACAGCGCACCGCCATTTGCCACCACCAGCTCCTGCAGCCCACGGCAGATCCCGAACATCGGCATCTTGTGGCTGGTGGCCCAGGTGATCAGCTGAAAGGCGAGATGGTCACGGCCCGGATCGGCATGCAGCTCTTCGCCCGCCTCGCCATAATGCCAGGGTTCGATATTGCTGGGGCTGCCAGTCAGCAGCAGGCCATCCAGAACAGCCATAGCGTTTTCTAATAGATGAGGCGCATTCATCAGACTGTGGGGCAGGGCCAGCGGTACGCCACCCGCAAGGACAACCGCATCGGTATACTTATTGTGAACCGTCTGGCTCGGATGGCCTCCCAAATCCTTCTGGCACATCACTACGCCAATCAACGGCTTGTCAAAAATAATGCCCATCTCACGTCCTCGCATCGCTGTTCGAAATATCTACCGAAAGGGCACGTCTGGCGGTTAAGTGTGCAATATTTTTTCAATCTAGCAATCTGCTGTTTGTTCTTCAAACAGATTTGTTACATTTGCACACTTTTTATGTTGGCGCTATGTTAGTGGTGTGGCTGTTATTTTGAGCATTACGCAAACCTAATAGGGGCGGGTGAGATCATGACTAACCTGGTAGAAGTGGAAGACTTCACGCTTCACAGTGAAGAGAAACGAACCAGCGCGTTCCAGCTTGAGGTGAAAACCTGGCTGGAGCGCCATCCTGACACGCAGTATGTCGACATCCTGTTAAATGATTTAAATGGTGTGTTCCGCGGCAAGCGTATTCCGGTCTCTGCGCTGCCAAAGCTGGAAAAAGGGTGTTATTTCCCCGCCTCGGTGTTTGCCATGGATATCCTCGGCAACACAGTAGAAGAAGCGGGACTCGGCCAGTCACTGGGCGAACCCGATAATCTCTGCCTGCCCGTCACCGGTACTTTAGTTCCCTCCGCGTCTGACCCTCAGCACATTGCGCAACTGCTGTTAACCATGTGCAACCAAGATGGCACTCCCTTTGACGTTGAACCCCGAAATGTCCTTAACCGGCTGTGGCAACAGCTGCGTAACCGAGGTCTGTTTCCGGTGGTAGCGGTAGAGCTGGAGTTCTATCTGGTGGACAAAAAGCGCGATGCCGAAGGCTTTATCCAGCCGCCGTGCTCGCCCGGCAGTGATGAACGCAATATGCAGAGCCAGGTCTACTCGGTAGATAACCTTGATCATTTCGCCGATGTGCTGCGTGACATCGACGATCTGGCCCGTCAGCAGGACATCCCGGCCGATGGTGCGCTGGCGGAAGCCTCGCCCGGACAGTTTGAAATTAACCTGCATCATACCCGCGACGTGCTGCGGGCCTGTGACCATGCGGTGCAGCTGAAACGCCTGATTCGTCAGGTGGCAGAAAATCACGGTATGACCGCCACGTTTATGGCGAAGCCCTATGAGGAGTACGCGGGCAGCGGCATGCATGTGCATATCAGCATGCTGGATGCCGCCGATCACAACGCCTTCGCCTGCGATGACGGCAGTGATTCGCCGCTGATGAAACGGGCGCTGGCCGGGATGATCGATCTGATGCCCGCCTCAATGGCGCTGCTGGCACCCAATGTGAATGCCTATCGCCGTTTTGTTCCGGACGCCTATGTGCCGTTGCAGGCATCGTGGGGCCATAACAACCGGACCGTTGCGCTGCGGGTGCCGTGCGGGGATATCGACAATCATCGTATTGAGTACCGGGTTGCGGGCGCGGATGCTAATCCCTACCTGGTGGTGTCGGCTATTCTTGCGGGGATGCTGCATGGGCTGGATACCCAGTTGCCGTTGCCCCATCCGGTCACCGGCAACGGTCACCATGCCGAGGGTCTGGCACTGCCGATCCGCCAGAGCGATGCGCTGTATGAGTTTGACAACAGCTATCCGCTGCAGAAGTTACTGGGCGAACGCTTTGCCAGTGTCTGGCACAGCTGTAAGCATCATGAACTGATGCAGTTTGAACGGCTGATTACGTCTACCGAGATTGACTGGATGCTGAAAAATGCCTGACAGGTTTTTTTACCTGTCATCTGACGCGCTTTTTTTTGCATAAGATGCCCCGATGGCTTGTATTCCTGCCACGGGTTAGGGCAGAATACGCGGCCTGCAAAATCAGATGATAACCGACGCTAACCGCGCCGGTTATTTTTTTGCATCCAGTTTTATTAGAGCGTTTTTTGCTGACTTAACCGAGGCCGGGCACGCACCCGGATAGATAAACACTGAAAACACGCATAAGCGTGAGATTGAGGATTACAAAGATGGGGATGTTTTACACTCTGCCAGCCAACGCTGGTACGCGTTTTCGTGATGACTACGGCGCCGCGTTAACCGCTAACCTTACTCCCTGTCGCTTAATGCGCAGTTGCCCTGTGACCCAGCCCAGCCAGGTTGTCGCACATGGGGGACTGAAGCATGTCGCTTAATACCTCCGCCGCACCGCAGCGTGCGCAACTCAAAAAAACACTCACGTTACTTCCGGTCGTCATGATGGGCTTAGCCTACATGCAGCCTATGACCCTGTTCGATACCTTTGGCATCGTTTCCGGGCTGACCGAAGGTCACGTCGCCACCGCTTATGCTTTCGCGCTGATTGCGATTCTGTTCACTGCCGTGAGTTACGGTAAGCTGGTACGCCGCTTCCCCTCTGCGGGCTCCGCTTATACCTACGCTCAGAAGGCGATCAGTCCGCACGTCGGCTTTATGGTCGGCTGGTCATCACTGCTGGACTACCTGTTCATGCCGATGATCAACATCCTGCTGGCTAAAAACTATTTCGAATCGCTGGTGCCGGGCATTCCGTCGTGGATTTTTGTGGTGTTGCTGGTCGGATTTATGACGCTCTCTAACCTCAAGGGCATCAAAACCGTCGCCAACTTCAACAGTGTGATTGTGGTGCTGCAGGTGGTGGTCATGGTCGGGATTACCGCGATGGTAATCTACGGTGTGGCAAGCGGCGTAGGTTCCGGCACGCTGGTGAGCAGCCGTCCATTCTGGTCTGAGAATGCGCATGTGGTGCCGATGATTACCGGTGCGACGATACTCTGCTTCTCGTTCCTCGGCTTTGATGGCATCAGTTCGCTGTCGGAAGAGACCAAAGATGCAGAACGCACCATTCCGCGCGCTATTTTCCTGACCGCGCTGATTGGTGGGGTGATCTTTATCGCGGCATCTTACTTCCTGCAGCTCTACTTCCCGGACATCACACGCTTCCAGCACCCGGACTCATCGCAGCCTGAAATCATGCTGTTCGTGGCCGGTAAAGCGTTGCAGGTCGGCATCCTGATCTTCTCGGTGGTCACGGTGCTGGCATCCGGTATGGCGGCGCACGCTGGCGTATCGCGTCTGATGTATGTGATGGGCCGTGATGGCGTGTTCCCGGAGCGTTTCTTCGGTTACATCCATCCGAAATGGCGTACTCCGTCGCTCAACGTGCTGCTGGTGGGTGCGATTGCACTGATGGCGATTAACTTCGACCTGGTGACCGCAACCGCGCTGATTAACTTTGGTGCGCTGGTGGCGTTTACCTTCGTTAACCTGTCGGTGATTGCGCAGTTCTGGGTCCGTGAGAAGCGTAACCGCACGCTGAAAGATCACGTTCAGTATCTGCTGCTGCCGCTGCTTGGCGCGCTGACGGTGGGAGCGCTGTGGGTGAATCTGGAAGAGAGTTCTATGGAGCTGGGCCTGATCTGGGCCGCCATCGGGATTATCTACCTGGCGTTCGTAACCCGCAGCTTCCGTAATCCGGTGCCGCAGTTCAGCGAAGAAGTTTAATCACGCTCACGTTGCCGCCTTCCCGGTCTCAGGGAAGGCGGCGACAGCTTAACCAGCCAGTACCAGTTCACAGCTCCCCGCACTTAACAGCTCCCGCGCCGACTCACTCAGATGCGTGTCTGTCACTACCCGATCAAAGCTCTCCAGAGGTAAAGCCAGAAACGTCGCGATCCTGTTGTACTTCGAACTGTCACTCAGCAATACCCGCTTACTGCTCACCTCACTCACCGCCTGCTTCACCATCACTTTATCTTCATCCGGCGTAAACAAGCCACGCGGCCCCCAGCAGGAGGCGGAAATAAAGGCAATATCAATGGCCAGATGACGCAGGCTGCGTGCCGCCGACTCCCCGACACAGGAGCGGTTCTCCCGGCATACGGTGCCGCCCGTGTGAATAACCCGGCACTGACTGGCCTCCATCAGCAGATTCGCCACCATAAAATCATTGGTCACCACCAGCAAATCATCGCGATCCACCACTTCTCTTGCCAGCGCTAACGTCGTGGTTCCGGCATCCAGGTAGATGCAGCTGTTACGTGGGATCTGTCGGGCGGCGGTGCGACCAATTGCGCGCTTCTCCTCATTGTAGAGGGCGCTTTTCGTCAGATGTGACGGCTCAGCCGCCAGCCGGTCGGCTGAGCGCACGCCGCCGGAGACCGACAGCACGGCCCCTTGCTCCTCCAGTTTCTGCACATCACGGCGTATGGTCATGTGTGACACACCCAGCCGTTCAGTGAGTTCTGCAATGCTCACCACGCCACGATCGGCCACCAGCGCAAGAATCTGTTGATGACGTTCAACCGGAATCATATCGGCTCCCTGATGATTACCATTTTTTCACATTATAAAGTATCTGCGGGTTAACCAGAACAAATAATAACAGCGGCAATCCCGGCAACGGCGGCGCTAACTGCACTGCGGCAGTGCCGGTGCTGCCAATCTGGTAATGTTAAAAATTGTTCTGGTTCACATCGGGAATATTTTTTTGTGAGCGATAACACATTTTTGGCGGCAGTAAACTGGCAGGATTAACAGTAACAAACAAATAATCACTTAAATTAACAGTGGAGGCGCATCGTGCCAGCTGAAAATATCTGCGTTATCGGGTTAGGTTCCATGGGCATGGGGGCCGCGAAATCCTGCCTGCGTGCCGGTCTCAATACCTGGGGGGTCGATTTGAATCCCGCCGCGCTTGAGAACTTACGCCAGGCAGGCGCGCGTGATGCGCAGCCTTCAGCATCCGCCTTTGCAGACCAGCTTGATGCCGTTTTGCTGCTTGTGGTAAATGCGCAGCAGGTTAACGCCATTCTGTTTGGTGAAGAGGGCCTGGCCGCAAAACTGCGTCCCGGCACCGTGGTCATGGTCTCATCCACATTGTCCGCCCGGGATGCGCAGCAGATTGAACAACAGCTGGCGCAATATCAGCTGCTGATGCTGGATGCACCGGTCTCCGGCGGTGCCGCTAAAGCGGCCAGCGGTGAGATGACGGTGATGGCGTCCGGCAGTGAAGCGGCCTTTACGCAACTGCAATCTGTACTGGATGCCGTGGCAGCCAAAGTTTATCGCGTGGGCAGTGAGATCGGCCTCGGATCAACCGTCAAAATTATCCATCAGCTGCTGGCAGGTGTTCACATCGCGGTCGGGGCAGAAGCGATGGCGCTGGCGGCGCGTGCCGGCATCCCGCTGGAAACCATGTATGAAGTGGTCACCAACGCCGCAGGCAATTCATGGATGTTCGAAAACCGCATGCGGCATGTGGTGGATGGCGACTACAGCCCGAAATCGGCGGTCGATATCTTTGTGAAAGATCTCAACCTGGTGGCCGATACCGCGAAAGCCTTGCACTTCCCGCTACCGCTGGCCTCAACCGCCCTCAATATGTTCACCGAAGCCAGCAACGCCGGTTACGGCCGTGAAGATGACAGTGCAGTGATTAAAATCTTCAGCGGCATCACGCTGCCGCAGGCAGAGGAGAAAATCTGATGCGGCTTGGCGTGATAGCGGACGATTTTACCGGTGCGACTGACATTGCCAGTTTTCTGGTGCAGAACGGGCTGACCACTATTCAGTTCAACGGCATTCCTGACAGCGAGGAAACCACAGAGGCGCAGGCGATTGTGGTCAGCCTGAAGAGCCGCTCCTGTCCGGCAGACCAGGCGGTTGCTCAGTCGCTGGCTGCGCTGGCCTGGCTGCAGACGCAGGGCTGTGAGCGTTTCTACTTCAAATATTGTTCCACCTTCGACAGCACCGCGCAGGGCAATATCGGTCCGGTAACCGACGCTCTGCTGCAGGCGCTGGGTGAAACGCAGACGGTAATCTGTCCGGCGCTGCCGGTGAATGGCCGCACCGTTTATCAGGGCTACCTGTTTGTCGGCGATCAGCTGCTGTCAGATTCCGGTATGCGGCATCATCCGGTCACACCGATGCACGACAGCAACCTGCTGCGCCTGATGACATCACAGGCGACGGGCAAAGCCGGGCTGATCGCTGTGGCACAGGTCGATCAGGGCGCTGAGTCAGTACGGCAGGCGCTGGGTCAGCTGGCGGCGCAGGGGATCAACTACGTCGTAACTGACGCCCTGCATCAGGAACATCTGTTGACCCTGGGCGAAGCACTGAGCGATCTGCGCCTGGTCACCGGCGGTTCCGGGCTGGCCATCGGTCTGGCACGGCAGTGGGCAACGGCTCAGAGTGATGCAAAAGCGGAGCAGGCAGGCCGTCCGCAGGGCGATCGCGCCGTGGTGCTTTCCGGTTCCTGTTCACAGATGACCAATCGTCAGGTCGCGGTGTACCGCCAGCTGGCACCGGCCTGCGAAGTTGAGACTGAACGCTGCCTGGAAGATGCCGGGGCGTATGCCAGGCAGTTATGCGACTGGGTGGAAGCGAACAGCGATCAGGCGCTAGCACCCCTGCTGTTTGCCACCGCTGACGCACAACAATTGCAGGCGATTCAACAGCGTTATGGTGCTCAGCGCAGCAGCGAAGCGGTTGAGCAGCTGTTTGCTGCCGTCACCCGCGAGCTGAAACGGCGCGGATGGCAGCGCTTTATCGTGGCGGGTGGCGAAACCTCCGGCGTGGTCGCGCAGAGCCTGGGTGTGACGGCCTTTCATATCGGCCCGACGATTTCGCCCGGCGTGCCCTGGGTGCGCGACATTCATCAGCCGCTCTCTCTGGCACTGAAATCGGGCAATTTTGGCGATGAAGATTTCTTCCGCCGCGCGCAAACGGAGTTTACTGATGTCTGAATCTTTCTCTTTAACGGAACAGCAGGCGCGTGACGAGATGGTGCGTCTTGGCGCTTCGTTTTTTCAGCGCGGCTATGCCACCGGCTCGGCGGGCAACCTCTCAATGTTGCTGGAGGATGGCAATCTGCTGGCGACTCCCACCGGTTCATGCCTGGGTGAATTACAGGGTGACCGGCTGGCAAAAGTCACGCCTGACGGTGAATGGCTCTCAGGCGATAAACCCTCCAAAGAGATTGCGTTTCACCGCGCGCTCTATCTGAATAATCCCGACTGCAGGGCGGTGGTGCATCTGCATAGCCACTACCTGACGGCGCTCTCCTGTTTACAGGGGCTGGACACGGACAACTGCATCCGTCCGTTTACCCCCTATGTGGTGATGCGTGTCGGTGATGTGCCGGTTGTGCCTTACTACAAGCCGGGTGATGGGCGACTGGCCGAGGATCTCGCGGCGCTGGCTCCACGTTACCGTGCCTTCCTGCTGGCGAATCATGGCCCGGTAGTAGTGGGGAAATCGTTGCAGGAAGCGGCAGACAACACTGAAGAGCTGGAGGAGACCGCCCGGCTGATCTTTACCCTGAGCGACCGCCCGATCCGTTATCTCAATGATGCCGAAGTGGCAGAATTAAGGAGCCGATAATGCCGAAGTTTGCTGCTAACCTTTCGACGCAATTTACTGAATTGCCGTTTGCTGAACGCTTCGCTGCAGCGGCGGAAGCCGGTTTCACTGCCGTCGAATTTCTGTTTCCTTATGACTATCCCGCCACGCAGATCAAGCAGTGGCTTGATGATAACCAGCTGCAACTGGTGCTGTTCAATACCGCACCCGGCAACGTCGCAGCGGGTGAGTGGGGCGTTTCGGCCATCCCTGGACGGGAAGCGGAAGCAAAGGCGGATATCGATCGCGCCCTGAGCTATGCGCTGGCGCTGAACTGCCCGCAGGTGCACATCATGGCGGCGACGGTGCCGCCCGACGCTGACCGTCAGCGCTACGTTGAGACCTTTATCAGCAATATGCGTTATGCGGCTGAGCGCTTTGCGCCGCACGGCATCATCCTGCTGATTGAGGCGCTGAATCCCACCACCAAACCCAACTATCTTTATGCCAGCCAGTATCAGACGCTGGAGATGGTCGAACAGATCGATCGACCCAATGTCTTCACTCAGCTCGACCTGTTCCATGCGCAACGGGTGGATGGCAACCTCAGCCATCTGATTCGCCACTATGCCGGACGCTATCGGCACGTGCAGATTGCTTCGGCACCGGATCGTCATGAACCGGATGAGGGTGAAATCAACTACCCCTATCTCTACTCACTGCTGGATGAGGTCGGCTATTCCGGCTGGGTGGGCTGCGAATATATCCCGCGCGGCAACACTACCGCGGGTCTTGGCTGGTTTGCGCCCTGGGCGAGAAAAACCTGATTTAACGGGCTAAAAAAACCGGTGTTTCGGCACCGGTTGAGATTTTTTCGTCCTTTTTCTGACCCTGCACCTGTTTATTCTGTACGCCGATAACCTAAAAAATATAACAATTTCTGAGGTTTACTATGTCCACCGCACTGCTATTAGCCATAGCGACCGCCAGCATCGTGATCCTGCTGCTGCTGGTCATCAAAGCCAAAGTTCATCCCTTTGTCGCCCTGTTAATTGTCAGTCTGCTGGTGGCCATCGCCACCGGCATTCCGGCTGAAAAAATCATGGAGACGATTATCACGGGGATGGGCGGGCTGCTCGGGCACATCACCATCATCATCGTTCTTGGTGCCATGCTTGGGGCGATTATTGAAGCCTCGGGCGGTGCCGAGTCGCTGGCGCAGCGTTTCAGTAAAACGCTGGGGCTGAAGCGTACCGTTGCGGCATTGACCATGGCGGCCTTTATCCTTGGCATCCCGGTATTTTTTGAAGTCGGTTTTATCATTGTTATTCCGCTGATTTATGGCTTTACCAAAGTGGCGCGGGTCTCGCCGCTGAAGTTTGGCCTGCCGATGGCGGGTGTGATGCTGACGGTACATGTGGCATTGCCGACCCATCCGGGCGCAGCGGCGGCAGCCGGGATCCTGCACACCGACATGGGATGGCTGATGATACTGGGAATCGCGATTTCCGTGCCGGTCGGGATCATCGGCTACTACGTAGCGAAATTCATGAACCGTCGCCGCTACCCCCTGTCGGTGGAGGTGCTGGAACAGTTGCAGATGGCCAAGCCGGAAGGGCAGGAAAAGAAGAATGAACCGGCACCACCCGGTGCGCTCACCATCAGCGGCCTGATTGTGGTCCCGATTGTATTGATCGTGCTGGGAACTCTGTCACACACACTGCTGGCTGAAGGGAGTCTGCTGCGTAGTGTGATGACCGTGATCGGCACACCGCCGATTGCCCTGCTGATTGCCTTAGGGCTGGCGGCCTGGCTGCTGGGCGTACGGCGTGGCTGGAGCAAAGATAAGCTGGAAGATCTGACCGGCCGGGCCATTCCCACCTCTGCCAGCGTGATTCTGGTGGCCGGGGCCGGTGGTGCATTCGGCAAAGTGCTGGTGGAGTCGGGCGTGGGTAAAGCGCTGGCGGTCACGCTTGAAACGCTGCATCTGCCGCTGGTGCCAGCGGCATTTATCCTGTCGCTGGCGCTGCGTGCATCACAGGGTTCCGCCACGGTGGCGATCCTGACCACCAGCGGTTTGCTGACCCAGGCGGTGACCGGCGTGACGGATATGCAACGGGTACTGGTCACCCTGGCGGCCTGTTTTGGTGGTCTGGGATTGTCGCATGTCAATGATGCGGGATTCTGGGTGGTGACCCGTTATCTGGGACTTTCGGTGGCCGACGGTTTACGCACCTGGACGGTGCTGACAACGCTAATGGGGCTGAGCGGCTTTGCGCTGACCTGGCTGGCGTGGACCTTGCTCTGATTAAGCAGCATCAGAAAGTCTGACCCGGCAGGCGATACCGGGTCAGACTCTTAGTGCTTCAGGAAACCAACTCCTGCGCATAGAGATAGAGCGCTTTAAGCTGCCCAACCTTTTCTGCATCCGCTTCATGCAGATTCGCCAGAGCTTCCAGTTCCTGCATAAACGCCTGCACCCGATCGGCATTAAGCACGTCACGACGGTGCTGCAACCAGCGTTGCTGCTCGGCATCGTCCAGCGTGCCGGGGAAGTTACGCGCCCGGTAGCGGAACAGCAGTTTCGCTACCCGTGCACTCTCAAAGCTCAGGTCCAGCGCAGGCAGATTCGCGGGCGCGGTCTGACGGATAATATTCATCCCCGCCCGGTCGGCATCACTGAAGAAGCCATCATAGAGTTGTGTGTCCACATCATCTGACGGTGCAAACGGCTCCGCTTCGGCAAACAGCGTGACCAGTTTTTCCCGCACGTCGGGCTGCTGACGCAGCAGCGCCAGGTTCGCCAGGCAGTGCTGATGATCAATATTCAGCCGGGCCGCATCTTCCGGCCGCAGCGTACTGGCAGGCGCCAGCACCGGACACTTATTGATATGCACCAGTTTGACCGGCACCGCAGGCAGATCGCCGAGATCGTTTTTCGGCGTGTAAAGACGCTCACGCAGCGTATCGGCATCCAGTTGCAGCAGTGGTGACATGTCGCCCGCCAGATCCACCACGATCAGCGCATTGCGGTTATCGGGATGCCAGGCCAGCGGTACGATCCAGCTGGTGTTACCGCGCGCGGCACCGAACATACCGGAGACATGAACCAGCGGTTTCATCTGCGGGATATCAATCAGGTTCATCAGCTTGTTTTTGTTACGATGGGTAAACAAAAAATCAAACAGTTTTGGCTGCTTCTCTTTCACCAGCTTCGCCATCGCCAGCGTGGCGTAAACGTCGGACATGGCATCGTGCGCATTTTCATGTGACACGCCGTTTGCTTTGGTCAGATGCTCCAGCCGGAAGCTGGGAAAACCTTCTTCATTCTCCGGCCAGTTGATCCCTTCTGGCCGTAACGCGTAGCAGGCACGCATCACGTCGAGCAGGTCCCAGCGTGAGTTGCCGTTTTGCCAGGCCCAGCCATAGGGATCGTAAAAGTTGCGATAGAAGATATTGCGCGTCACTTCATCATCGAAACGCACGTTGTTGTAGCCCACCACACAGGTTTGCTCCGTGGTGAACAACGCGTGGATGCGTTCAGCGAACTCAGCTTCGATCACGCCGCGACTCATCGCTATCTGCGGGGTAATGCCGGTGATCATCACCGCTTCGGGCTGTGGCAGATAGTCATCAGGCGGACGGCAGTAGAACACTTCGGGTTCGCCGACCGGATTAAACTCACTGTCGGTGCGCAGGCCGGCAAACTGGGCTGGCCGGTCACGAGAGGGGCTGGTGCCGAAGGTCTCGTAATCGTGGAAGAGGAAAGTGGGCTGTACGCGGTCGTTATTCAAATTTCATATCCGTTCATTGCGTTCACTAAACTGATGAACAGAAAGTCATCAGGCTTCCCGTTCGCTGGATGCCTTTCTTCATCGGCGCCTGGCTGCTGGTGCGAGAGCGGTGCCTTTGCCGGGCAAGGTCATTCATGCTCAGGCTTCACTTACTACATGGTAAACCATAATCCCACTGGCCTGAAGTTTCGGATGGTAGCGGGGGGGCGTAGTATCTGACTGAGCGGTCAGGGGCAAGGAGTAAAGCGGACTTTTTACCTCTCAGGCTGTAGCTCGCGCATTCCATGAGTCACGATAGATAATATTCCCTTCGACATATTTCCAGGTTATTGCTGCATAGCGTAATTCCGGTGTTTCCAGATGCGTGCTGCTCATGCCGCTGGGTGCAAGGCAGGGCGATACCGTAGTGACCTTAACGTTTTCCAGGATGATATTGAAATATTCGGTCTCATTTCCTGCATCAATTAGCCGTTACCACCCCCCTGCAGGCATCAGCTATACTCGTCGCAGTTCATACTTTTTTTCAATTTATTCAAACCTTCACAACGCTTTTGCCGTAAAACGTGCGGCTGTTTCCGTTTCGTTTTAGAAATTTTCTCTCCCGTGCAATTAAGGATGAAGTGTTGAAAAGGCGTCTGCTGTTCACCGTTACCGCTACTGTTTTTTGGGCCTCGCTGGCGCAGGCTGATGCGATTCCCTTTCCTGTGACGCCTCCGGCGGTTGATGCGGCTTCCTGGGTGCTGATGGATGCCACTACAGGACAGGTTCTGACCGCTGGCAATCCCGATGAACGCCGTAATCCCGCCAGCCTGACCAAACTGATGACCGGTTACGTGGTTGATCGCGCCATTGACCAGAAGAAAATCAGCCGTGACGACATGGTTACGGTCGGAAAAGATGCCTGGGCGGCGGGTAATCCGGTGTTCAAAGGCTCCTCGCTGATGTTCCTGAAGCCAGGCGATAAGCTGAGCGTCCGGGATTTAAGCCGTGGCGTCATCATCGACTCCGGTAACGACGCCTGCGTTGCCCTGGCTGATTATGTGGCGGGCAGCGAAGCGAACTTCGTCGGCATGATGAATCACTACGTTGAGAAGCTCGGCCTGCAGAATACCCATTTTGAAACGGTTCATGGTCTGGATGCGCCGGGTCAGTTCTCCAGCGCGCTGGATATGGCGAAACTGTCACGCGCCATTATTGATGGTGAGCCTGATTTTTATGCCATGTACAGTGAGAAGACCCTGACCTGGAATGGCATTACCCAGAACAACCGTAATGGCCTGTTGTGGGATAATAATCTCCACGTTGATGGGTTGAAAACCGGTCACACTGAGACCGCGGGCTTTAACATCATCGCCTCGAATGTGGTGGGCAAGCATCGCCTGATCGCCGTCGTCATGGGCGGTAAAAGCCCGAAAGGCCGCGAAGAGCAGGCGCGTAAACTGCTGGTCTGGGGACAGAACACCTTTGATACCGTTCAGCTGTTCCATGCCGGTAAGAAAATTGGCAGCGAAAACGTCTGGTATGGCAATCCTCATCAGGTGGATGTGGGTACCGCAGAAGATGTTTATCTGTCACTGCCGCGCAGTGAAGTGCAGAACGTGAAGGCGAAGTACGTCATCGATCGCAAAGATCTGGAAGCCCCGCTGAAAGCCAACGAAGTCATTGGTGAAATTCAGGTGATGGATAAAGATCAGCAGATTGCCCACTATCCGCTGGTGGCGTTGAGTGCGGTTGAACCTGCAGGCGTCATTACCCGCCTGACGGATTATCTCAGGCAGAAGTTCTGATTAGCCGATTGTCAGCACTAAAACGGGTAGCCTGCGGGCTGCCCGTTTTTACTTGCACGCTGGCTGCCCTGAATGTGTTACTGAGAGCCGATAAAGGTTAAAAAATCACATTAAGTTGTTTTTAACTACCGGGAAAGTATGTGAGGCGGATGTTGATAATTGTAAGCGAACGTCAAAACTGTTTTAAATATCCGGCCCGCGCTAAGCCTGAGCCGCGTTCAGCGTTAAGATAGCCACATCATGTTCCCGCAACCGGAAAGTCATTTTGCGTCCCGATAAGCCCATATCAAAACTGGAGTTCTGGTTTTATCGCCATTATCGCTCCGTCCACGGTGTGCGTATTGCCATCGCCTTTTTGCTCTGCTTTATCTTTGTGCGGGCGACCGATATCCCTGAAGGCACCTGGCCGCTGATTACGCTGGTGGTGGTGATGGGGCCCATCTCCACCTGGGGGAATGTATTTCCGCGCGCACTGCAGCGCATCAGCGGCACGGTCGCCGGGTCAATATCCGGTCTGATCGCCCTGAAGCTGGAGCTGATCTCGATGCCGATGATGCTGGCCTGGTGCGGCGGCATCATGATGATCAGTGGCTACCTGACGCTGGGCAAACATCCCTACATGGCGTTGTTGATCGGGATTACACTGAGCGTGGTCGTGGGCGCACCAACCGGCGATTTCACGATGGCACTGTGGCGCGGCGGTGATGTGATTCTGGGATCGCTGATGGCGTTGCTGTTTACCGCTATCTGGGCGCAGCGTGCCTATACACACTGGCGCATTCAGCTCTCCGACGCGCTGGCGGAAATGGCAAAAATCTATCACGCCGGTTTCTCACCCAACCTGGTTGAAAAGCCACGCCTCAACAAGCCGCTGGGCAAATTGCTGAGCAGCGTGATCAAAATGCGGGCGCTGCTGGAGCCGTCAAGCAAAGAGACGCGCATTCCAAAATCGGTGCTTGAAGCGATCCAGACCATCAACCGTAATATGGTTTACACCATTGAGATGCAGATTAATGCCTGGTGGGCATCGCGCGAGAGCCATCTGATTATGCTTAACGCGCCTGCATTGCGCCGCACCCAGCAGATGACTGAGAACACGCTGCGGGCGCTGTCGGTCATGGCGATTGAAGGGGAAACGGAAGAGGTGGTGGCTAACAGTCACGAGCTGACCGAAATCAGTGGCGAACTGCGGCGACTGATCGCGGAAGCGGGCAGCGAAGGTCTGGAGGAGACGCCGATCTACGGCTACGTCTGGCTGACACTGGAACTGGCAAAACAGCTGGAACGGATGACCGACCTGATGCGGATGGCGCTGCGCAAATAATCACCTCAGACAATGACTTAATGTGAAACAGGGTTTCTTTGCGCTAAGATAAGAGCCAGTCTGAATTTAGCTGTGAAAATTGCTTACCTGGCGGGCTAGCCGCTAAGCTGATCGTTTTGACTCTCTCCCTGCGTCAGCAGGCTCAAAGAAAGGTGCCATCATGGAAAATGCCAAGCAATCATTTCAGGACGTACTGGAGTTCGTGCGTATGTTCCGCCGCAAAAACAAACTGCAGCGTGAAATTGTCGACAACGAGAAGAAAATTCGCGACAACCAGAAGCGCGTACTGCTGCTCGACAACCTGAGCGAATATATCAAACCCGGCATGAGCGTTGAGGCTATTCAGGAAATCATCGCCAGCATGCGTGTGGATTATGAAGATCGCGTGGATGAGTACATCATCAAAAACGCCGACCTGTCTAAAGAGCGTCGCGAGCTGTCGAAAAAGATCAAAGCGATGGGCGTGGGCGAACACCCGAAAGCGTAAGGGCAGACAGCAGCGCGCAAGCGCCAGACGTCCTATGCCAACCCGCATCCACTCCGGTGGGGCGGGTTTTTTATTGCCTGCGTCAGCGCAGGGTTATTTTCCCGCCAGCCTGCGGGCGATCACCTGTAACTGCTGTGACAGCGCCACTAAATTAACCCGCTCATCAGCAGGCGGGGCGGTGGTCTCCCGGATTACCAGCGTGGTTTCCAGCGCGTTGTCTGACGCCTCTGCTCCCTGAAGCCGGGCCAGCATCCGCTCGACGCTCTGCGAGCCGAGAAATTGCAAATCCTGCCGCACCGTGGTCAGCGGCGGCTGATACCACGCACTCTCAGCGGTGTCATCATATCCAATCACCGATATCTCGCCAGGAATGGCTACGCCATACTGATGCAGCGCCCGCATCGCACCCAACGCCATCTGATCGTTCGCCACCAGCAGCGCCTGCGGCAGATCGTCGGGAAGCTGCGCCAGCAGCGCCTGATAACCCGACTGCGCGCTCCAGTCCCCGCGCAGAGAACAGTGCGGTGTCAGCTGATGATCGGCCAGCGCCTGACGCCATGCATTTTCACGCTGACGGGCCGAGACCGAGCGCAGCGGCCCGTTTAACAAACCAATCTGACGATGACCCAGCGCCACCAGATGTTCAACGGCGGCACGTGCGCCAGAATCATTCGGGTACTGACACTGCGCTACTGCCGCCTGCGGTTCGACATCCAGAAACAGCACTGGTTTGCTGCCGCAGAGCAACTGGATCTGTTGCGCCTCATCTGCCTCCAGCGGCAGGTTGATCAGCAGTCCATCGACCCGCTGTGCCAGCAGTTCATTCACCGTTGCTGCCGCATCGTTACCACTGTCCATGGCGATCACCAGATGATAACCCGCCCCGGCGGCGCGCTGCTGGATCGCCGAGGCGATCTGCGCAGGAGCCATCAGGGCCAGGTCGCTGGTGGCCAGACCCAGCGTGCGCGTCGCCTTACCGGCCAGCTGCTGCGCCACACGATTGGGCACATAATTGAGCTGCAGCATCGCCGCCTCAACCCTTTCCCGCGTGCGGGCTGACACCTGTTCAGAACGATTTAAAACACGTGAAACGGTTTGATATGAGACGCCGGCCAGTTGAGCGACATCATCGAGGGTCACGGAGCGGGAAGTCATTGAACTCTCCAAAAGATGAAGCGACGAGTGTAGCAAATTTTCCTGCTGCACTGCTGCTGCACACCACACTTTCACGACCACAAAAACCGGGTCCGTTGCGGCACCCGGTCACGGTATCTGGCAGGGCCATTAACGCTGCTGCAGATAGACCTGAAGGTTCACATCCACCGCGTTAAGCAGTGGCGTGGCGAGACTATGGCGTTTCGCCCGCAGCAGCAGGTCACCTATCACCTGATCGGCTTCGATATCAAAGCCCTGGGTTAAATCGCGGTACATTGAGGAGGTCATCGGGGTGGCCGGATCGCTTAACAGCTCAAGAATGCGGGCAGTGGCCGCCGGACGCGTCTGATAGCCTTCGGCAGTAATGACTGACAGAATCTCCGAGAAAACACCCTGTAACAGCGCTTCGCCGCCGCGCGAGGTGAGTATCTGTTGGGTATTTCCGCGCGCCAGGCAGCAAACCGCGCCGAGCGTGCTCAGCAGCAGCCATTTTTCCCACAGCTCATCCATGATGTTATCGCTGAATCGGGTATCGACCTGACAGTCACGCAGCGCCGCATCAACCCGCTGCAGTCGCGCATCGTTGTTACCGTCCAGCGCGCCATAATAGAGCTGATGCAGCGGCGTCATCTGGATAACTTCGCCATTGTCACCCAGCGTCGCGTTGATTTTGCACAGGCCGCCAATCACCTTATCTTCGCCGAAACGCTGTTGCAGCGTCGCGATGTGCCGCAATCCGTTCAGAATCGGCATGATCAGCGTTTCCGGACCCACTGCAGGTGCAATATCCTCCATCACCTGATCAAGGGCAAAGCTCTTCACCGTCACGATAATCAGATCATAGTGGCCTGTCAGGCTGCTCGCCTGGGCCAGCTGCGGCTGTAGCGTTTCAGTGCCCTGCGGCGTCTGCAACACCAGGCCGCTGGCCTGAAGCTGCTGATAACGCCGTTCACGGACCAGAAAAGTCACGTCCTGGCCCGCCTGAGCCAGCCGTGCACCAAAATATCCACCGGTCGCGCCGGCGCCTGCCATCAGAATGCGCATCCCACTCTCCCTCTGCTGAAAACCTCTACCTTAGAACGCCGTGACCGGGCTTACCAGTCTTAGCCTCGGTCAGAGCGCGTCGGGGAGCATGAAATGAGAGGTCGGGAAAGCGCGGGCAGGGAGGTGACGATGCAGAGAAATCAGATTTTCCCTGCCCGGTAAGCAGTTCGAAACAGAGGGGTGTGTTACAGCCGGGTGACGCCCAGCGCGGCAGCCTGCTGTTCCCACGCCAGCACGCCCTGATAATCGTCTCTCTCTACCGGGCTGAATCCGCCGATCAGGTTATCGTCGCAGACGGTGCGCTAGGCAGGATCGTTCACCAGCTGATGCAGCGCCGAGCGGAGTCTCTCCAGCCGGTCCACTGACGTCGGGGCTGCCGTGATCAACGGCAATCCGGGTGCGGCTGGCGTTTCACCGATGATATGCAGGCCGCGCAGCGCATCCGGCTCATAGCGCGCCAGCAGCGCCCAGCTGACGCAGTCGATAGCCGCGATATCCGCCTGTGAATCACGCAGTGCTGCCAGCGACTGACGATGCCCACCGCTCAGCAGTAGCTGCGAAAATCTCACGCCCTGAAGCGCAGCCACAAACCGCAGCGCGTTATAGCCGGAGTGAGAGTCCAGGCTGTTAGCTACGGCCCGCTGGTCGTTAAAATCGGCCAGCGTCGCCTGTTTGTCCCGCGCCACCAGCCAGCTGCGATAGTCACGGCCGGTGCAGCCTGGGGCCTGATAGTGAAAGGTGCCGACCAGCTGAACCGCAGGAAGCTGGCTGACCAGCGGATAGCCGCAGGTCTGGCTCAGCAGCAATCGATTATCCTGCCAGTGTGTCAGCAGATCCTCAGGCCAGACCAGCTGCGTAGCGATGCCGTGCTGCGTCAGCAGGGTAACCACTGCCTGCATCAGTGCTC
The DNA here is from genome assembly GCF_054056055.1 of Pantoea sp. PvP021. Taxonomy (NCBI): domain Bacteria; kingdom Pseudomonadati; phylum Pseudomonadota; class Gammaproteobacteria; order Enterobacterales; family Erwiniaceae; genus Pantoea; species Pantoea sp. PvP021. Next base: position 198,620 of record NZ_JBSRXX010000001.1, read on the forward strand.
GTGTGGCGGGCGGGTGAATCGCATACATCGGCAAGGCGAGCAGGTTATTCATGCGTTTTCTCCGCTGATCGTCCCGGATGGACATTGACCCCGACCGGTCTGACCCAGAACTGACGCAGCCAGACCCGATAGCCCGCCACGCGAAAGCCATGATTGCGCTGGTAGTAATGCTCGCGATCGCGCAGATAGAGACGACGCAGGCCATACCAGGGGACGCCGGGGAGGTCGTGATGTACTGAATGGTAGTTCAGATTCAGGAATAGCATGCGCCACGGCCACGCCGCTTCATTATTCACCGACCGTGCCAGCGGATCGTCCGCCGCACGATGCTCATAGAAAGATCGCACTTTGGTCAGCGCCAGCGCCGGATAACTCACCGCCAGCAGATACCACAGCGGTGAAAATCCCTGCCGCGCCATCCAGAAAAACAGCAGTGCCAGCAGCGTCCCGTGCAGCAGCCACATCGCTATCGCGGATCGATCGCCACGGCGCAGTGCCTGCCACATCCCGCCGAAGGTCGCCGCTACATCCAGCAGCGGGCCGAGCAGCAACCGTCCCAAAAAAGTGTTACGCAGATGAATCAGCTGCTGCTGCCAGCGCGGTAACTTCGCCCAGCGAGCAGCGGAGAGGTAGTAGGTTTCCGGATCCTCATCCGGCTCGGTCAGGGTGTGATTGCGATGATGGGCCAGATGAGAATCGCGATAGAGTCCGTAGGGATACCAGACCGCCAGCGGCAGGGTGCCAAATAGCTGATTCACCTGCGGCCAGCGTGTGGGATGCCCGTGAATCAGCTCATGCTGGAGCGACATATACCAGCCAGTGAAGACGATCAGCAGCAGGGTGGCGGGCAGCCGTCCCAGCGTCTGCGCGTTCAGCATCACCGCAAACCAGCCGCCATAGATCACACCGATTAGCAGCCAGGTCGGCAGTTCGCTGCGCCAGAGCCAGCTGCGTGCGCGCGCTTTAAGCCAGGCGCGCTGCTGTAGAGAGAGATAACCGGTGTGCATGATTCACCTGACAGCGGAAGCGGGAATCTGAACAGTGAAAGAAAGGGCGGGCAAAGGCAAAGTGGATAATCTGCTTAGCTATGTCGAAATTCCTGAATATGGCGCTGAAAGATATTGACTATCAGTGGCGGCTCCGGGGGCGTAACCTTTCTCTATCAGAAATCGCCTTGCATCCACGGGCGTTTAACGCCTGTCAGGAGAAATACAGATGAAAAATATTGGCTTCTTATCCTTTGGTCACTGGACGCCCTCGTCGCAGTCCGCCACCCGCACCGCGCAGGATGTGTTACTGCAATCGATCGACTTAGCGGTCGCCGCCGAAGAGCTGGGCGCAGATGGCGCTTACTTCCGCGTCCACCATTTTGCCCGCCAGCTCAGCTCGCCGTTTCCGCTGCTGGCTGCCGTTGCAGCGCGTACTAAAACGATTGAGATCGGCACCGGTGTCATCGACATGCGCTACGAAAACCCGCTCTACATGGTGGAAGACGCCAGCGCGGCAGACCTGATCTCCAATGGTCGTCTGCAACTGGGTCTGAGCCGCGGTTCACCTGAGCAGGTTATCGATGGCTGGCGTTACTTCGGCTTTGAACCGAAAGCGGGAGAAAGCGATGCGGATATGGGCCGTCGTCACACCGAAGAGTTTCTGGAGGTGCTGCGCGGCGAAGGTTTTGCTAAGCCAAATCCACAGCCCATGTTCCCGAATCCGCCTGGCCTGCTGCGTCCTGAGCCGCTCTCTGAAGGTCTGCGCGACCGCATCTGGTGGGGATCCGGCTCCAACGCCACCGCAGAATGGGCGGCAAAAATGGGCATGAACCTGCAAAGTTCAACCCTGAAAGATGATGAAACCGGCGAGCCGTTCCACATTCAGCAGGCTAAACAGATCCGCGCCTACCGTGAGGCCTGGAAAGCAGCGGGGCATCAGCATGCGCCACGCGTCTCGGTCAGTCGCAGCATCTTTGCGCTGGTGAATGATATGGACCGCGCGTACTTTGGCCGCAGCGGTAACGACCAGGATTCCGTGGGCTTTCTCGATGAGAAAACCCGCGCTATCTTTGGCCGCAGCTATGCCGCAGAGCCAGAGGCGTTAATTAAGCAGCTTGCGCAGGATGAGGCGATTGCCGAAGCCGACACCCTGCTGCTCACCGTGCCAAACCAGCTTGGTGTCGCCTACAACGCCCATGTGATTGAGGCGATCCTGAAGTATGTCGCCCCGGAACTCGGCTGGCGTTAAGTGACAGAGCGCCCTGAAGAGCAGGGCGCTGTGAGATCCACCGCAGGCGCAGATGACAAAGCGCCTGCGGTGATTCTGCTGTGAACGCGCGTCATCACTCCCCGCTTTTTCTGCTTTATCCTCTCTGAACTTCTCTCTGACGAGCCATTCCAGGCCCTGACAGAGCCTTTTCGACACTCTGTTTCCAGTGTACGGAATATGCAGATTTTGTGACTTATGATTTATTTCGTCACTTGTTGCTGAATGGGATGTTTCCTCTGCTCAGGGTGGGTCTGAACCCTTCATCAACGCATTTCCCTGGTTTAACGTGTTTTCATAACCTGTATGAACGGATAATACCTTTACGCAATTTGTGACTATTGACAGTATTGGTCACATGATAAGAGAATGGCGGCACTCTCCTGCTTACTGTTGAAGGTAATCTATGCTCAGGTTCAATCCTGCCATTCTGGTTGTTTGTCTGCTGCCACTGGCGCTGGCGGGTTGCCGGGATAATTCACCCAAAGACGATCCGCGCACGCAGCCGCCGCTGGTCAGGGTCACAAAGGTCATCAGCGCCACCGATGGCAGCCGTGCGTTTAGTGGCGTCGTGGTTGCCCGGGTTCAGAGCGACCTCGGCTTTCGGGTCTCAGGAAAAATCCTCGAACGGCTGGTGGATAGCGGCCAGCGGGTGAAGCGCGGTCAGCCGCTGATGCGGCTCGACCCGGCAGATCTCCGGCTGCAGGCCCAGGCTCAGCTGCAGGCCGTTGCCGCCGCGCAGGCACGCGTCAGACAGGCCAGCGCCGATCAGGCGCGTTACCGCACTCTGGTGGCAACCGGGGCAGTTTCTGCGTCGGCATACGACCAGATTCGGGCCGCTGCGGCCACCGCTCAGGCTGAGCTGAAAGCCGCCCAGGCGCAGGCCAGCGTGGCAGGTAACGCCAGCGGATATGCGCTGCTCCTGGCTGATGACGATGGCGTGGTGATGGCAACGCTGGCGGAGCCGGGTCAGGTTGTGAGTGCCGGTGAGGCTGTCATCAGACTGGCCATAGCCGGACAGCGCGAGGCAAGTGTTCAGTTGCCGGAGACCCTGCGCCCGGCAGTGGGAAGTGAGGCAAAGGCAACGCTGTATGGCGCGGGCAGTGCGCCGGTTTCTGCCCGGCTGCGCCAACTGGCTGATGTGGCCTATCCGATGACGCGCACCTTTGAGGCGAGATATGTGCTGGAGGGCACACTGGCCAGCGCACCGCTGGGAGCCACCGTCACAATCATGCTGCCGAATAAACCGTCGCAACCGCTGCTGCAGGTTCCGCTGGCGGCGATCTACGATGCCGGTAAAGGGCCAGGCGTCTGGGATATTACCGGCCAGCCCGCTACCGTTGCCTGGCGGCCGGTGACGGTGGTGTCGATAAGTGACGAGGCGGCCACCGTCACGGGTCAGCTTAATGCTGGCGATCAGATAGTGGCGCTGGGCGCGCATCTGTTGCAGCAGGGGGAGCGCGTGCGCCCCGATGACGCTGCCGTTGCCGGGAGCCAGCCATGAGCCAGGGACGCTTTAATCTGTCAGCGCTGGCCGTGCGCGAGCGCGCCATTACGCTGTTTCTGATCATCCTGATTACCGTGGCGGGCGTCTTGTCCTTTTTCGAACTGGGACGGGCAGAAGATCCACCGTTCACCGTAAAACAGATGACGATGATCTCCGCCTGGCCAGGTGCGACGGCTCAGGAGATGCAGGATCAGGTGGCCGAGCCGCTGGAAAAGCGTCTGCAGGAGCTGAGGTGGTATGACCGTAGCGAGACGTACACGCGCCCCGGTCTGGCTTTCACTATGTTATCCCTGCAGGACAAAACGCCGCCTTCCCAGGTTCAGGAGGAGTTTTACCAGGCGCGTAAGAAGCTGGGTGATGAGAGCAGAAATCTGCCTGCCGGGGTCATCGGGCCGATGATCAACGACGAGTTCTCCGACGTGACCTTTGCACTGCTGGCGCTGAAGGCAAAAGGGGAGCCGCAGCGCCTGCTGGTTCGTGAAGCGGAATCACTGCGTCAGCGACTGCTGCATCTGCCTGGCGTGAAAAAGGTCAATATCATCGGTGAGCAGAGTGAACGCATCTATGTGTCGTTTTCACACGATCGACTGGCGACACTCGGCATCACTCCGCAGGCAATTTTTGCTGCGCTGAACGATCAGAATGTCCTGACGCCAGCGGGATCGATTGATACGCAGGGGCCGCAGGTCTTTATCCGCCTGGATGGCGCGTTCGATAAACTGGAAAAAATCCGTGAGACGCCGATTGTGGCGCAGGGGAGAAGCCTGAAGCTGGCGGACGTGGCTACGGTGACCCGGGGTTACGAAGATCCCGCCACCTTTATGGTGCGCAATCAGGGCGAACCGGCGCTGCTGCTGGGTATCGTAATGCGTGAAGGCTGGAACGGTCTGGAACTCGGCAAGGCACTGGCGGCTGAAACCGCCCGCATCAACCAGGCGATGCCGCTGGGGCTCTCACTGACTCAGGTCACCGATCAGTCCGTCAATATCCGCTCGGCGGTTGATGAATTTATGGTTAAGTTCGTCGTGGCGTTGCTGGTGGTGATGGTGGTCTGCTTTGTCAGCATGGGCTGGCGCGTTGGGGTGGTGGTCGCGGCTGCGGTGCCGCTCACCCTGGCGGTGGTGTTTGTGGTGATGGAGGCTTCCGGCAAAAACTTTGACCGCATCACGCTGGGTTCGCTGATTCTGGCGCTGGGCCTGCTGGTGGACGACGCCATTATCGCCATTGAGATGATGGTAGTGAAAATGGAAGAGGGCTACGACCGCATTAAGGCTTCTGCCTATGCCTGGAGTCATACGGCGGCACCAATGCTGGCAGGCACCCTGGTTACGGCCGTCGGGTTTATGCCCAATGGGTTTGCGCAGTCCACGGCGGGCGAGTACACCAGCAATATGTTCTGGATAGTCGGCATCGCGTTGATCGCCTCCTGGATCGTCGCGGTGGTGTTCACCCCTTATCTTGGCGTAAAGCTGCTGCCAGCCATCAAAACGGTAGAAGGCGGCCACGCAGCGATCTACAACACCCGCCACTACAACCGCTTTCGCCGCCTGCTGACCCGCGTGATTGCCCGTAAAGGCTGGGTGGCAGGCGTGGTGATTGCCCTGTTTATCGCCGCTGTGCTCGGTATGGCGCTGGTGAAAAAACAGTTTTTCCCGACCTCAGACCGGCCTGAAGTGCTGGTTGAAGTTCAGCTCCCCTACGGCAGCGCCATAGAACAGACCCGCGCAGCGGCTGAAAAGGTTGAGACATGGCTTAAACAGCAGCAGCAGGCAAAAATCGTCACCACCTATATTGGTCAGGGGCCACCGCGTTTTTATCTGGCTATGGCACCGGAACTGCCCGATCCGGCATTTGCTAAGCTGGTGGTACTGACCGACAGTCAGGACGCGCGTGAGGCACTGAAAACGCAGCTGCGCGCCGCCATTGCCAGCGGTCTGGTGCCTGAAGCGCAGGTTCGTGTGACGCAGCTGGTGTTTGGCCCATACTCCCCTTATCCGGTGGCGTGGCGGGTGATGGGGCCCGATCCGGCCCATCTGCGCTCGATTGCCGATCGGGTGGAAGCGGTCCTGCGGGCCAGCCCGATGATGAGGACGGTGAACACCGACTGGGGCGCCCCCGTGCCGACGCTGCATTTCTCACTGGATCAGAACCGGCTGCAGGCAGTGGGGCTGACATCCAGTGACGTCGCCCGGCAATTACAGTTTCTGCTGTCGGGCGTGCCTGTCACTACCGTGCGGGAAGATATCCGCGCGGTCCAGGTGATAGGGCGTGCGGCCGGAGAAACCCGGCTCGATCCGGCTAAAATCGCCGACTTCACGCTGGTGGGCGCCGCGGGTCAGCGTATTCCCTTATCGCAGATTGGTGATGTGCAGGTGAAAATGGAAGATCCCGTGCTGCGGCGGCGCGACCGCACGCCGACCATCACCGTTCGGGGTGATATCGCCGATTCCCTGGAGCCGCCTGACGTCTCGACGGCGCTGAACAAAGCCCTGCAACCGATCATCGCGACGCTGCCCGCGGGCTACCGCATTGAACTGGCCGGTTCAATAGAGGAGTCCGGTAAAGCGACCCAGGCGATGGCCCCACTGTTCCCGATCATGATTGCGATCACTCTGCTGATCATCATTCTGCAGGTGCGTTCTCTGTCGGCGATGATCATGGTCTTTCTGACTGCGCCCCTCGGGCTGATTGGCGTCGTGCCGACGCTGCTGCTGTTCAGTCAGCCGTTTGGTATTAATGCACTGGTCGGGCTGATTGCCCTGTCGGGCATCCTGATGCGTAACACGCTGATTCTGATAGGGCAGATTCACCACAATGAACAGGAGGGTCTGGCACCCTTTGATGCAGTGGTCGAAGCGACAGTGCAGCGTGCCCGTCCGGTGCTGCTGACGGCAATGGCGGCGATTCTGGCGTTTATTCCACTGACCCACTCGGTGTTCTGGGGAACGCTGGCCTATACCCTGATTGGTGGTACGCTGGGCGGCACCCTGATCACGCTGGTTTTCCTGCCCGCAATGTACGCCATCTGGTTCCGCATCCGCCTGCCGGGCAGCAAAACGGCAGTTGTGAAACCGGCGCTGTCGGAATAGTCTCAGGGTGACGGTTGCCGCTTCGCTGCTCTCTGCAGCCTGGCAGTAACCGTCAATCCATTGTTTTAAGCTTTTGAAGAAGGTGTATAAAAAGGTAAAAGCTATCAAACAGATAGGATGAGACAGGTGTGCGATCCTGAAAATCCTCTATAGAGTAGCGATGAAAATACAAAAAAGAGGTGTGACCATGAGCAATTCCATTGATGAAGATGCAAAAGATGCAAAGCCTATTGTCGAAGCCGATCGCGAAGCGCCCGAGGGCAAATGTCCTTTTCATGCCGGTAAGCCTTCTCAGGAAAATCAGGCGCCGGGCGGCGGAACAACCAACCGCGACTGGTGGCCTAATCAACTCCGGGTTGACCTGCTGAACCAGCACTCATCCCGTTCGAACCCGCTTGATGAATCCTTCGATTACCGTAAAGAATTTGCCAAATTAGATTACTCAGCGCTGAAAGCTGACATCAAAGGGTTGCTCACCGAGTCACAAGCCTGGTGGCCCGCTGACTGGGGCAGCTATATCGGCCTGTTTATTCGTATGGCCTGGCACAGCGCCGGAACCTATCGCTCCGTGGACGGACGCGGTGGTTCAGGTCGTGGTCAGCAACGCTTCGCACCCCTAAACTCCTGGCCAGACAACGTCAGTCTGGATAAAGCGCGCCGCTTACTGTGGCCGGTTAAACAGAAATATGGTCAGAAGATCTCCTGGGCCGACCTCTACATTCTGGCGGGCAACGTCGCGCTGGAAAACTCCGGATTCCGTACCTTTGGCTTTGGTGCCGGACGTGAAGATGTCTGGGAACCGGATATGGATGTGAACTGGGGCGAAGAAGCCGCCTGGCTGGAACACCGTCACCCGGAATCCCTGGCGCAGTCGCCACTAGGCGCTACCGAAATGGGTCTGATCTACGTGAACCCGGAAGGGCCGGAACACAGCGGCGATCCTGCCTCTGCGGCCCCGGCCATTCGCGCCACTTTCGGCAACATGGGCATGAACGACGAAGAGATCGTGGCATTGATTGCCGGTGGACATACGCTGGGTAAAACCCACGGTGCCGCACCGGCCAGCCACGTCGGTGTCGATCCGGAAACTGCACCGATTGAGGCGCAGGGCCTGGGCTGGGTCAACAGCCACGGCACGGGCGTTGGCGCAGATGCGATTACCTCCGGTCTGGAAGTGATCTGGTCTCAGACGCCAACCCAGTGGAGTAACTACTTCTTCGAGAACCTGTTCAAATATGAGTGGGTTCAGACGCGCAGCCCGGCGGGTGCCATCCAGTTCGTGGCAGCTGATGCCCCGGACATTATCCCGGATGCGTTTGACGCTGCGAAGAAACACAAACCGACCATGCTGGTCACCGACCTGACGCTGCGATTTGACCCGGAGTTTGAAAAGATTTCGCGTCGTTTCCACAACGATCCGCAGGCGTTCAACGAAGCCTTTGCCCGTGCCTGGTTTAAACTGACTCACCGTGATATGGGGCCAAAAGCGCGCTACATCGGACCTGAAGTCCCGCAGGAAGATCTGATCTGGCAGGATCCGCTGCCTGCACCGGTTTATCATCCAACCGTGGCGGATATCGCGCAGTTGAAAGAGAAGATCGCTGCAACCGGCCTCAGCGTCAGCGAGCTGGTTTCGGTTGCCTGGGCCTCGGCATCAACCTTCCGTGGCGGCGACAAACGTGGTGGTGCCAACGGTGCCCGCCTGGCGTTGCTGCCGCAGCGTGAGTGGGACGTCAATGCCGTCGCGGCACGCGTGCTGCCGACGCTGGAAGCAGTGCAGCGTGAAGCGCACAAGGCTTCACTGGCAGATGTGATTGTGCTGGCGGGTGTGGTCGGCGTTGAGCAGGCGGCGAAAGCAGCTGGCGTTGAAATTGACGTGCCATTTACTCCGGGCCGTGTTGATGCGCGTCAGGATCAGACCGATATCGAGTCGTTCGATCTGCTGAAACCGCGTGCAGATGGTTTCCGTAACTACGGTTCTGGCTTCGGCAAAACCACCACCGAAAATCTGCTGATCGATAAAGCGCAGCAGCTGACCCTGACCGTGCCGGAGTTAACGGTGCTGGTTGGCGGAATGCGTGCGCTGGGTGCTAACTTTGATGGCAGTCAGCACGGCATCTTCACGCACCACACAGGGACGCTGAACACAGACTTCTTCGTGAATCTGCTGGATATGCGCACCGAGTGGAAAGCCGCCGATTCGACCAATGAGAAATTTATTGGACGGGATCGCGTCACTGGCGAAACCCGTTTCACCGCCACGCGTGCCGATCTGGTATTTGGCTCCAATGCGGTGTTACGCGCCTCGGCGGAAGTCTACGCCAGCAGCGACGCCCGTGAAAAATTCGTCAAAGACTTTGTTGCCGCCTGGACCAAAGTGATGAATCTGGATCGGTTTGAACTCTGATTGCTGTTGACGTTGTAAAACCTGAAACCCGCTGATATTAGCGGGTTTTTTTATGAGAGCAGGTGAGTTATTCGACCGCTTAACTATCCTTTTACAACCCAGGTACAACAGGTTAATGGCATCATTTAAATTTCGGTCACTGCCAGTAACGTGATCCTTCGGGCCACGTAGTCAAGTACGGCTTCCCGCTGCGATTCAGGCATATGACTTTCATTATAAGTATCGATAATAAGCTGATGATGACTCACCACCTCGGAAAGCCATTTTCGTGCCAGTGTCGGATTAATATCCATACCCTGGGCAAGCAGGATAAAGTCTGCACCCAGATATTCTCCGTACTCTGAATTGATCCCCGGTGCGTTTCCTGCATCATTTTCTTCACGTTCCAGCAGGGGCAAAGCTAAATACTCTCCAAACGCTGCAGGGTAGGGCACAACGCTGATAAAGTCATAAACCGGGGCCAGCCAGGGTGAACCCTGCGGAGGCAGGATAATCCCGATATTGCGCAGATGAAAATCATTGTTTCCCAGCACATAGGCATACACGATGCGCAAAAAGAGGTCACGTTTACTCTTTAAACTGCTGTTCACTCTGGTATTCAGGAATTTAGCGGCTTTCTCGTAACTGATGGCTTTATGATTATCAATCCTGCCATATTTATCGCCGAGACCCATCGCGCCATCCAGCTGTTCCTGATGTAATCTCGCGTTATCTGACGCTGTCCGGTCATACCTTTTAATGACAAACGCCAGTTCGTCTGGCCGATTTTCATCGTGTCTGAATGGCATCAGCCCGAACGGGGGGACGTCAAATTTCAGACGCTGCATAACGCACATAGTGGCATGCTCGTTTTCTGCCAGGTGTGGGTATTCTTCCGGAGAGGGTTTCAGGATATAGGTGCCATCATTGCTGACGACCACCAGTTCTCCCTTTGCCAGGCGAAGCGACAGTTTGGGTTGATAGCCTGAAATGCTCATGCCTTTCTGACGTTCAGGGAGTTCCTGAATAAACTGACTGCGCGTAAACGGCAGGCTAAGAGCCACATTCAGACTACCCAGCAGATGCCGGATGCCTTTTGTTGAGTAGCCAGTTTTTAGCTCAGATTCTTTAAGCCGTTTTAATGTGATCAGGCAGCGTTCTGAATTCATGATGTTATCTCTTTAAAGACGACTGCCCCAAGCAAATCGTTGCCATTTTCCATCAGTAAGCCGAACAGATCTTTATCATCAATTTTTTGAATTTCAGAATAGCGTTTTCGCAACCAGCCTTCCGGCGCTAAACCTTTAAAGAAGGGATGTAGCTCTTCACTTAAATAGGGCTCAGGTCTTACCGGCATGCTGAGAGATATCGCACAGCCGACATAAGTGGGCAGGTAGCAGAAAGTATAACCGTTTTGCCCTTCACTCAGCGTTCCTGCCAGCGTGTTGTAAAGCCACACCTCTATTTTTCGAGCCATACTTTTATACCCAGTTCTTTAAGCAAGGCGTGAAGATTTATTGCCTTTGCAGAAGATGGTTTAGCAATCAGTCGTTTAAATGTTGAGAGTGATACACCAATCTGAATCGCCATCTCTTCATAGGTGATGTTTTGTCGTTTGAGTTCATTGCCCAGTAGTTGTGGCAGTGTCGGAAACGTCAGATCACTCAGCTCCGATCGGGTGTCCGGTTTGTCCGCATTTATTGCTTCTGTTGTGGCTTCTCTACTCAAAGCTAACCCCGCCAATACCTTTTGCCGATCTGACTCAGAAAGGCTTAGCAGCGAAGATTTAATCTCATCAAGGTTCATTTTTGACCTTTTCTGCAATTTCAGTACGTTTTTGAAACGATATGGTCCGACTATAGTGCTAATAGGGTCATTTTTGAACCTTTTAACGGCAGCATCTTCTCATCTTACCGCCAGACTGTGAAATATGCTGATGAAAGGTCATTTATGACACTTTAAGCCACTATTAATGCATTTGTTGCAGAGAGTATGTGGTGTAGGGGTCAGAAATGAACCTTTAAGACAGGGCAGAATCGAATGTCTAAGTATCGGGCAATAACGAAAAGAACCGGGAATTTGAAGAGGAAACAAACTTAGTAAGACGCAGAAATTTTATCAGAAGTATGAAAAGCAAAAAGCCCGCTTAGTTTCCTAAGCAGGCTTTTCAAATTTGGCTCCTCTGACTGGACTCGAACCAGTGACATACGGATTAACAGTCCGCCGTTCTACCGACTGAACTACAGAGGAATCGTTTGAACGGGGCGCATAGTAACGGCCACGCCGGGCCATGTCAAAGCTCTTTTTCATAAATTAGCGCGACTGCTGAAATAGTCGCCACTATGGCGTTTTAAGCACTGAAAGAGTGGCCTGTGCGGCTGACTCATCCGGCAAAACGCCACATGTAAAACTGAGGTGTTTATGAGGTGTTCTGGCGCTGTATTGTCCTTGTCAGGCGTCCGGGCGCGTGATTTAACCGGATAGTTTTTTACGGGCGTCACAAAGTCTCCATTCTGGCTTTGTCAGCAATAAAAACGAAACGTAGATTCCATTTCAACCCTGAACAGAATCTCTGGAGTTGAAATGAACAAAGTCAGAATCGGCATGATTGGCAGCGGCTATATCGGACGCTGCCACGCGATTGCATATGCGCAGGCTCCCACCGTATTTGCGCTGAAAGGCGAAATCGTGCGGGAGATGCTGGCTGAAGTGAACCCCGAGCTGGCCGCCCGTCAGGCGGCGACCTTTGGTTTCGCGCGCTCGACGGGGGACTGGCGCGCGCTGGTCAGCGACCCGGCGATTGATGTCGTGGATATCTGCGCCCCCAACTTCCTGCATAAAGAGATGGCGCTGGAGGCGATACGCCATGGCAAACACGTTTATTCAGAAAAGCCGCTGTCATTAAGCGTGGCGGATGCGCAGGAGATGGTGGCGGCAGCCGATGCGGCCGGAGTCAAAACGCTGGTGGGCTTCAACTATATGAAAAACCCCACCAGCCAGCTGGCGAAAGAGATCATTGCCAATGGTGAGATAGGCGACGTGGTGCATTTCTACGGCACCCATAACGAGGATTATCTCGCCAGACCGGAAACGCCGCTCGACTGGCACTGTCAGAAAGCGCTGGCAGGCCTCGGTGCGCTTGGCGATCTGGCGGCGCATATCGTTAATATGGCGCACTACCTGGTTGGTGACATTGCTGAGGTCAGCGGCGACATGATGACGGTGATCGCCTCAAGGCCCGACCCAAAAGAGCCTGCGCGGCAGTTATCGGTCGAAAACGAAGATCAGGCCAGCGCGCTGCTTCGCTTCCATAACGGTGCGCACGGCGTGATTGAAACCTCACGCATCGCCTGTGGCGCAAAGATGGGACTGACTTACGTTGTCACCGGCACCAAAGGCACACTGCGCTACACCCAGGAGCGCATGGCGGAGCTGGAACTCTATCTGCATGATGAACCGGCCGGGCGTCAGGGATTTAAAACTATCCTGACCGGACCAGCACACCCTGACTACGCAAATTTCTGTGTTTCTGCCGGACACGGCATCGGCTTTAACGATCAGAAAACGGTGGAGATTCGCGACCTGATCAACGGCATCGCAGCGGGCGACCGCATGTGGCCCGATTTTGCAGAGGGATTGCAGGTTCAGAAGGTACTGGAAGCGATTGCTCACTCAGCAGTGCAACGCCGCTGGATTGAGGTATAGGGCAGAATCAGAGGGATAGAGGGTATTGCCGATGTGTTGATTAACACTGGCGGGCAGGGCGGGAAACGTTGGCTTCCCGCCCGCAGCCGATCAGATCAGACCGCTTTTTTCCCACCACAATTTATCCAGCGCATAAAAGCGATCGCGCTGACTCTCGGGCTGGCTGAGATCGCGTTTCCACGGTTTTGCCAGAATATAGTGCAGGTTCTTCACCTCATCATCGTGCCAGAGACCGCTATGCTGAAACGGCAGCGTTTTCAAGGCATTGTAGATGTAAGAGAGCGGCTTCCAGCGATCGGCAAACACTTCATTCAGCAGATCCTGCTCGGAGAAGGGATAGTTACTGAGATCATCAATGGCGGCAATACGCTTTTCCAGTGCGTCGAACATCGCATTATCGGGCTTCAGCACCAGAAAACCGCCGTTCAGGTAAAGATCCACACTCTCTGGCGCCTTCTCTCCGCGCGCCTGCCAGGTATAGTGGCACTGCTCAGGCTGCCACTCTGCCGGAAAAGAGGCAATCTGGTTGGGATTACAGCGGCAGGCGTGACAGGCGGCGAGCGGGTTATCGCCCAGATCCAGGGTAAAAAGCTCATCCATGTTTTGAAGGACCAGCATATCGGCATCCAGAAATACGACGCGCTCATAATCGGTTAGCTGCCAGGCGCGCAGCTTGGTCCAGACTTCGCCGAACTGCGCCGATGCGTAGTGCTGATCCAGATCGTCGCGCGGATAGAGGGGCTCGACCGGTTTAATGACACAGCCCTCATCCTGCAAAATCTGACAGTCAGACGCTGAAATCGCCGGCGTGGTCATCACCACCAGCGGCCACTGGCTCTGGCTCTGTTGCAGCGAACGGTGCAGCGCTTTCACGCCCACCAGATAATCGGGTTGAGTTAACAGCGTTACCCAGGCAAACATAGCTTTCCTCAATCAGTCAAAAAGTGGCGTGATGTAGTCGTTACCCAGTCGGCCATTTGGGTCGAGCTGGCTGCGCAGGGCGCGGAAGGCGTCCCACTGCGGATAGATCTCACGCCAGTTGTAACGTTCTTCATCGTAATATTTGCCCCAGTGCGGGCGTCCGCCCTCTTCGGCCAGCAGTTTTTCCACTTCAGTCAGGAAGTGCAGTCCTTCCTGTGACAGCGAACCATCGTCGGCGTAATAGACCACGAAGCCGAAAAAGCAGGTTGGCTGGTCAGCGGCCGGACTGAGCCAGGCCGATGATGCACCGGTGCAGCGCAGGATAATCGGGTAGTGCATATGCGGACGGTTCTCGGCATACCACTGCTTGATGCGGCGAATGATGGCCGGGGTTTTTGCCAGCGGCACGCCGATTTCCACATTGATCTGCGGCACCGCAATGCCGCGGCAGAAGAGCTGGTAAATGTCACCGGTAACATCGGTGAAATCACGAAAACGGGTGACGGTGCGAAACTGTTTTCCCCCTTTGCCCTCAATCTGCGTATCGCGGTGCATATGTGCCAGCGTCTGGTCGATAGTGTCGTTGAGGCTTTCGTCAACGTCGCCCTCATGTTCCACCACCTGACGACCCTGCGCTTCGTAGCGCTGACGCTCTTCGTCACTCGCCTCATGGGCGTTCCAGACGTGCATCAGGTTGTCATCGACAAACCACCAGGCTTTGCTCAGCGGATAGTCGTTGTTCCAGCGCAGCAGATCCTCTTCAAGGGTATCGGCAGAGACGGCATATTTGTGGCAGGTGAAGATGCTAAACGGCTGGGTACGCAGGGTTACCGCGGTAACAATGCCTAGTGCGCCCAGTGAGACCTGCGCTGCCGGGAAGTCAGCGTCGCCACGAACAAATTCGCGCACGCTGCCATCGGCCAGCACCATTCTGATTGCCAGCGCTTCGTCGGCAATCGAACTCTGCTGCAATCCCTGGCCGTGCGTTCCGGTCGCCATCGCGCCCGCCAGCGTCTGAATGGCAATCACGCCTGGCGATGAAGCCAGCATGCGGTTCATTTCGGTCAGGCTGCGATAGACCTGCTCAAGCGGGGTCGCGCCACCAAAGGTCACGCTCTGTTCATCACTGGCAAGCTGGCCGCTCAGTGCGCTGAGATCGAGCAGCACATCGTCATCACTGACATGCAGCATACGACCAGGCGACAGCTTGCTGCCGATCACCCGAATCTGGCCGTGTGACTCCCGGATAAGTCTCTGTAATTCCGCTTCACTGGCGGGACGCTGAACCTGGTGACGGCTGCCGATTTGCGCGTTCTGCGCCCAGTTCCACAGCGCATCATCATCGGGTTCAACATGGGTCTGACGAAGCGGATAGAGGCGTGCATCTCTGCTCACAACAGCATTCCTTATTATTGCATTTTAGTGACAAGTATCAGTAAGCGTAGACTATGGCTAAGCGCAGCCCGGCCTGCGGGCAATTATTTGCGGATATAGCGTAACGTTGCGGTTACAGCCAGCTGACGATTGCGGCGGATACTCTCTGCTTCGCTGTTGTCCGGGCTGAAAAGGGCGTTGAAGGTGTAGCGGTTTGAGACGTGATGAACGCAGATACTGCTGATCAGGCGATGGACATCGATGGTCTGCACATCGGCAGTGAACACGCCCTGTTGCTGACCGCGTGCCAGGATGTCATCCAGCAGATCCAGCGCGCTGCGGTTAAGGGCTTTAATCTGCGGCGACTGGGTGATGTAGCGCCCGCGCAACAGGTTCTCACTGCAGACCAGCCGGATAAAATCGGGATGCTCGACATGGTAATCAAAACTGGCTTCCACAAGGCGGGTCATGGCCAGTTCCGGCTCCATCGCCGCCAGGTTCAGGCCGGTTTCGTGCTGACGTATCTGCTGATAAACCTGCTCCAGCACGTGGATATAAAGCTGCTCTTTACTGCCAAAGTGATAGACCACCATGCGTTTAGTGGTTTGCGCATGCTCAGCAATCTGCTCCATCCTGGCACCCTGCATACCAAACTCCGCGAAGGTTTTCAGTGCGCCTGCGATGATGCGTTTTTTCAGCCCTTCAGGGTCATTTTTACGTTTTGTTAGCTCTGACATGGTGCTCAATAAGGTGATTTTGACCGGGGAATGTTAGCACAGTGTTGAGAGGCTGCCCGCAATCGCGGGCGCGGCAGGTGCGGCAACCTGGTACAGCCCGGACGATTACAGGTATAATCCCGGACATTATTTCACAGGTTCAGAGACGACAATGACAAAACTCACCTTGCAAGAGCAGATGCTGAAAGCGGGATTAGTATCCAGCAAAAAAATGGACAAGGTTCAGCGGACAGCGAAGAAATCCAGAGTTCAGGCACGCGAAGCCAGAGCGGCGGTGGAAGATAACAAAAAAGCGCAGCTTGAGCGGGATAAGCAGCTGAACGAACAGCAGAAGCTGGCTGTGCTGTCTAAAGAGTACAAAGCGCAGGTCAAACAGCTGATCGAAATGAACAAAATTGACGTGGCAAGAGGCAACATCAGCTTCAACTTCACCGACAATAACCTGATCAAAAAGATTATGGTGGATAAACTGACGCAGACTCAGCTGATCAATGGGCGTCTCGCCATTGCCCGCCTGGCGGCTGACAATAATGGCGAGAGCCAGTACGCTATCATCCCGGCCAGCGTAGCGGATAAAATTGCGCAGCGTGATGCCAGTGCCATCGTATTAAACAGTGCATTAAGCGAAGAAGCACAGGACGAAGATGATCCTTATGCTGATTTCAAAGTGCCCGATGATTTGATGTGGTAACAGCGCGCTGACGCATTCAGAACGGGCTGTCGGCAGAGAGTTGCAGCGTGCTGCCGCTGACAGGGTGAACAAACGTCAGTGCGCTGGCGTGCAACATCAGTCTCTCTGCCTGATCTGCGCCAGGCAGCAAAAGCCCGCCGTAGAGATCACAGCCCAGAATCGGGTGCCCCAGTTGCTGACAGTGAATGCGCAGCTGATGGGTGCGCCCGGTTTCCGGCATCAGTTCAACCCGCGTGACCGGCAATCCCTTTCCCTTTTTTTCCTGATAATAACCGCGTTCCATGACCCGGTAGCGTGAGCGCGCAGGTTTCCCCTGGATCGGGCAAATCACCATCCGGGGAAACTGCGCCGGATCTTTCGCTATCGCGGCATCAATAACGCCTTCGTCATCGGCAAGGTGCCCGCACAGCAGCGACTGATAAGTTTTACGCACGCTGCGCTGGCTGAATTGCTGGCAGAGTGCCGCATTAATCGTTTTGCTGCGTGCGACGGCCATCAGCCCGGAGGTGCCAAAATCGAGCCGATGAACCAGCGTGCAGCCAGGAAAAAGCTTCACCAGCCGATGATGCACCGAATCGAGGTTTTGCGGATTTTTGCCTGACAGGCTCAGCAAACCGCTGGGTTTATTGATCACCAGCAGATGGTCGTCCTGAAAGAGGAGGGTTATCTCATCAAAGCAGGGCGGGGCGATAAACGTATCGATAATGGCAGACATCGGGCAACCGGCAGGTAAATGGCAACGGATCATAACCGATCGGCCGGTCACTGACGATGCCGCGCGCAGCCATTATTCTTCGCTGATCGTTTCCCCGCTTTGCGTGAAGAGTGACTGGCCAGCCTGCTGCGTTTCAAATTTGCCATGGGCAGCAAAAACGGAGCAGACCGTTGCAGCCAGCAGCGTAAGGAGAATGGAAAGTTTCATGGTGACATCCCATCGTGAATTTAAAAGCAAGTCTGACAGGAAGGGCGGCAGAGACAAACAGAACAATCCGGAAAAAAAACATTAAGAACATTTGTTCAGCAAGTTGCGCGATTTTTAGTGATAAATTCGGGCAGTTCTCTCTTTTACGACTACAGTCTCTGGTGAGGTTGTCATCAATTCGTATCTAATGGAGGATTTTCTGTGTTATTTCAAAACGACGAGAAAGGCCACGTCATTATTGGCGAAGCGGCACTAAGCCTTGCCCTGGGTGAAAAAGAAATCAGTATCGCAACACTCTTTACCCAACTGGGTTATATGGCGAAATCTGAAAGCAACGCGGATCGGCTGACGAAAATCGCCGAAGCCAGAAGCTGGCTGAGTAGTTTTGAGTCACCGGCGATTGCTCAACAGCAGGTGCCGTACCTGCAGACGCTTGCAAGCCTGAACGAAGAGCTGAACTAGCAGTAACGGAACTGATGCCAATGGACGTAGTCCGGCTCCGGCCGGAAAACGACGAAGCGGACGACCTCATCGGTTGCGCGAAAGCGTAGACCGGCCGGAGAAGCTGTCAGGGACGACAACTCTCTCCATCGCTTCTGTACAGGCCGATCGCGATTCTTTTCTATCCTCATTTCAAAGCCAGCCGGGATATAAACCGGAATCATCAGGCACGAGCCAGCTTGTTTCAGCTGTCGTGGCCGATAATATGACCTTCCCTCAGTTTCCGGATGCTCGCCTGACCATATCATTCCCGCGTTAACCGCTACGGCTTATTATCTTCTGATTAATCAGATCACTTATTTGTCTGAAGAGGGCTGTTATTTCAGCCAGCCTCAATAATTAAGGCTGGCTCTATTTACGGTCAGACAGAATTAACGCTTCGCTAACCGTTAAAAGCTTTCCCAGCTCGAGTCTGCGGATGCATTAACGGGCGCAGCGGGTACTAAACGCGGTGACAGGGCAGGTGCGCCCCGGCTGCTACTGCTCTGCCCGGGAGAGAGACGGAATACGGCTACTGTTTTTTCCAGTTCATCTGCCTGAGATTCAAGTGAGCTGGCTGCGGCGGAGGACTCTTCAACCAGCGCGGCGTTCTGTTGCGTCGTGGTATCCATCTCGGCCATTGCCGTGGCGATCTGAGAAATGCCGCGGTTTTGCTCGTCAGAGGCGGCAGCAATTTCACCCATAATATCTTTAACCTGACTGACAGAGCGGACGATGTCATCCATGGTGGTACCGGCGCGTTCCACAAATTCAGAACCATCATGAACCCGATCAAGTGACTCGCGTATCAGCGTTTCAATCTCTTTGGCGGCCAGTGAACTGCGCTGGGCCAGATTTCTGACTTCACCGGCAACCACCGCAAATCCGCGACCCTGCTCTCCGGCTCGTGCCGCTTCGACGGCGGCGTTAAGGGCCAGGATATTGGTCTGGAAGGAGATGCTGTTGATGACATGAATGATCTCGCCGATTTTGCCCGAACTCTGGCTGATGTTGTTCATGGTTTCGATAACGTCACGGATAATCTCGCCACCACGTCCGGCATTCACTGACGCGTCTGTCGCCAGCTGACTCGCATGGTGAGCGTTCTCCGCATTCTGTTTCACCGTTGAAGAGAGCTCTTCCATGCTGGCCGCGGTCTGAACCACTGCGGCAGACTGCTGTTCTGTGCGGGATGAAAGATCGGTATTACCTGCCGCGATTTCCGCCGAGGCACGCGCCACGCTGCTGACGCCATCACGCACGTTGGTGATGATGTTCTGCAGGCTGATATTCATTGCATCTACCGCCTGCATCAGCTGACCTAACTCATCACCACGTGTGGTTTTCAGTGAGGTTGTTAAATCACCCGCGGCAATAAGTTGCGCTGCGTTCAGCGTCTCTTTCAATGGCAGCGTAATGTTGCGGGTGATCCGCCAGGCAATCAGCAGACTCAGAACCACACAAATCAGCGCGGCAAAAGCAATGCGCCACTCCGCCTGTTTGATAAATTCAGAGGATAGCTGGGACTGATAGGCAAAGGTATCGGAGACCACCGCATTGAGCCGCTCTGCGGTGGTGGTCAGGCCCGCCGATTCGCTCTTTTCTTTCTCTGTCGCATCGACATAGCGCGTTAAAGCCTGGCGTTGCTGCGTCAGAGTGCTGAGCACATTTCGCGTTACGTCATTAATATTTGGCTGGGCGAAAATATCCAGTTGCTCGCTCAGGGTGTTGATAGCGGTGTATTCTTCAAGAATCGCCTCTCTGCTGGCCTCAGACGGCTTATCGAGAAACGCTTTTTCAACATTGGCCGCATCAAACAGCGCTGCGGCCAGGTGCATGACCGGCAGCGCCGCATCGGGTGTCAGAGCCATATCGAGTGATTCAAACTGATGCGCAAGCGCAATCAGGGCACCCGGTTTAATGGCATCAAAGGCGCTGCTTGTCGCCTGCGCAGCAGTCACGAATGTCTGGCGCTGATTCTGATAATCGTTAAGTAACTGCCCCATCAGCGCGACTTTCTGCTGGCCCATCTCATCCCATTTGAATCCATCCAGCCGTTTATAAAGGGCATCTAACTCCTTCAGGGCCTGAACGTTCTGCGTGGCAAATTTGGAATCTTTGGTGTACTGGTAGAGGGTGCGGTTAAGGCGTGCCTTGCTTAACGTGTTTACCATCTCCACGGTAATCGTGCGCCGGGCGGAGTTGTCTTTAATACTGCGAAAACAATCGAAAGCGATAAAAGTAATGGCGAGGGAGGCAGCAATGACGACGATAAAACCGACGCCCAGTTTTTTCCCAATTTTAATATCGGAGATGCGTTGAGCAAGGCCCATAAGGTTCACCTTTAGTGAGATATCAGAAGCAGAGAAGAGGCTGTGAAATAATTCAAAGATGATCTTCTTATCGTCAGCGCCAGACGAAGCTTTAATATTATTTATGCTTACTCCATGATCTGATTAATGAGGCTTTCATTATTCTCAAGGGAAACTATCTGCCTGCTAATCTTTGATTTACTTCGTGTAATGTATTGATAATTTTGATTAAAATTATGATTTCCGTGCCTGCTGCAGTCTTTACATTACCTGAATAAATAGTTATTGATTTTGATCAAATAAGTCCCGGATAAAAGAATCGGTCAGGCGCAGAGGGATGATTTTTCAATAAATACTTATCAATGAAATTATATTTTTATTAATCATCAGAGCCTGGCTGTGCCAATTAATTCACCGCAGTATGACGTTTTCTCGCCTCGCCAATCCTTACCAAACTGCTCATCTCTTCGGTCACAGGATGCCAGCGCCTGTTCAACAGCCTCGCAACGCGCGCCATTGCCATATTCCAGCAAAATATTCCCGGTTTTAGCATTTGTGATCGCCGCCGGTCTTCACTGAGAATGACAACAGAACGTTACGAGGATGATAAAAGCTCTGGAGCCCGCCGCTTATCTGGCTTTCTTTCAGCGCTGACAACAGGTCACGATCGCTTTTCCCTCTGGGGGAACATTTTAAATATCAGGAGAAAGGTTCCGGTGAAATTGATAAAAAGAATGACCCTTTTCACACTCGTGCTCAACGCATCCGTCAGCTTTGCGGCAGAACCCTCAGTGCCTGCTGACAGCAGCATACATGTTAAAGCCGATCCGGCGCTGAAAACGCTGATTCCTGCGGATATCCTCAAGCGTGGCTACATTGTGGCAGGAACAAACCCGAATACGCCGCCAACTACCTTTTATAAAGAAGATAATAAGACGCTGGCCGGTCGCGAAATCGACATCATGAATGCGGTGGGTGAACGTCTGGGTATCGCGGTAGAGTGGCGCGACACGGGCGGCTTCGACAACATCATTCCCGGTCTGAAAACCGGACGTTACGATGTGGCGCTGTCGAACATAAATGCCACACCGACCCGCCTGAAACAGATCGACTTTGTCGGCTACTACAACGCCAGCCTGCTGGGAATTATTTCCCGAAAAGACGCCAGTATCGCCCCGTTTAAATCACTCAGTGACGTCTGCGGCAAAGAGGTCGGCGCCGGTTCCGGTACCACCCAGGTTACGCGGCTGGAAGAAGCCAGTAAAGCCTGTGAGGCCGCAGGTAAGCAGCCCATCAAGGTAGCGATATTCCCGGATCGTCCGGCTGGCGTGCAGGCGGTGGTCAGCGGGCGCGTACCGCTGTTCCTGGGTCCCTATGAGGGGCTGCTGTGGCAGGTTAAGGTAATCAAACCGCTGACCATGAGCGGCGAAATCACCGTTAACGATGCACCGGTCTCTGTCGCTTTCCCAAAAGCCTCTCCACTTGAACCTGCCGTGCAGGCCGCGCTGAACTCATTAATCAAAGATGGCAGCTACCGGAAAATCCTCGATAACTGGGGAATCGGATTTGGTGCTGTGACCGAAGCCCGACGCAACGAAGAGATTTTTAAATTAGTGAGATTCAGAACCACACTGACGATCTGAAAATCGTCAGTAAACGCTACTACGGACGCTGGCTGAGTGCGCTGGTGGTGCTGTTGTGCGTGGTGGCGATGGCACATTCGATGATTAACAATCCGCGCTTTGAGTGGGGGATCATCGCAGACAACTTCACTGCGCCCTCCATTCTGCAGGGGGTGTTAATGACGCTGCAGCTCACCGCCATTTCAGTGGTGCTGGGCTTTGCCTTCGGCACGGTGCTGGCGCTGATGCGTCTCTCATCAAACCCGGTTCTGGTTGCGGTGAGCTGGGCCTACACCTGGTTTTTCCGTGGTGTGCCGATGCTGGTGCAGCTGTTTCTCTGGTACAACATCGCGGCGCTCTATCCCAGAATAGCGCTGTCGATTCCCGGTTTAGGTGAAATCTGGAGTGCACAGTCCAACGCGCTGGTCAGCCCGTTTAGTGCGGCAGTGATCGCGCTGGTCATGCATCAGTCCGCCTATGCCGCAGAAATTGTGCGCGCGGGTATCCAGAGCGTGGGTAATGGGCAGATTGAAGCGGCACGCGCGCTTGGATATCGCCCGGCTCAGATTTTCCGTCATACCGTTTTACCGCAGGCGATGCGCGCCATTATGCCGCCAGCGGGTAACGAGATCATTGGCCAGTTGAAAACCACGGCAGTGGTGTCAGTGATTTCTCTGCAGGATGTGCTGTTTTCGGCGCAGATTATCTATCAGCGCACCTATGAAGTGATCCCGCTGCTGCTGGTCGCCACCCTGTGGTATCTGCTGATGACCTCAGTGCTGTCAGTGGGCCAGTATTACGTGGAGCGTTATTTTGGCCGCGGTGTCACGCGACGTGAAAAGCGCAGCCTATGGCCGTCGTTGCCGCGCTTTTCGCTGCCGAAAACCCAAAGGAGTGTGAGCAATGGCTGAAGCAATTGCACTGCGCAAGGTCACTAAGCGCTTCTCTGGCGTAACCATCCTCGACGACGTTAACCTGGATATACCTGCCGGGTCGGTCACGGTGATTCTGGGGCCATCCGGCTCCGGTAAATCCACGCTGCTGCGCTGCATTAATCACCTTGAGAAGCTGGATGGTGGCACCATCCGTATCGGCGGCCAGATGGTGGGATACCGACAAAAAGGCCAGGCGCTGCACGAACTCAACAGCAGTGCCATTGCACGCCAGCGGGCGGAAATCGGCATGGTGTTTCAGCAATTCAACCTGTTCCCGCACCGTACCGTGTTGCAGAACATCACGGATGCGCCGATGCGGGTGAAAAAGCAGAGCCGCCATCAGGCGACCAGCAAAGCACTGGCGCTGCTGAAACAGGTGGGGCTGTCTGGTCGCGAAGATGAGTGGCCGCAAAACCTTTCCGGTGGTCAGCAGCAGCGCGTTGCGATTGCCCGCGCACTGGCGATGGATCCTGGCGTTATGTTGTTTGATGAACCGACCTCGGCGCTTGACCCGGAACTGGTGGGTGAAGTGCTGCAGGTCATTAAACAGCTGGCGCATTCCGGTATCACCATGGTGGTTGTCACCCATGAAATCGGATTTGCCCGCGAGGTCGCCGATAACATCGTCTTTATGGAGAGCGGCAAAATTGTGGCGGCTGGCCCGACGCAGCAGGTACTCGACGATCCGGACAACGGACGCGTCAGAAACTTTATCGCAACGGTGCTCTGAGCACCGTTTCTTTTGTGATAACCAGGAAGCAGGATGACGCAAAAACCGGTAATGCACAGCGCCCACTGGGGCGCTTTTCACGCTGAGCGCAGCGGCGATCAACTGCTTATTGAGCCGTTCGTGGGCGATCCCGACCCCAGTCCGCTGTTGCAAAACTTCCGTCATTCACTTAATCACCCGGCACGCGTCGCACGGCCGATGATACGGCGTGGCTGGCTGGAAAACGGGCCTGGCCCGGATCGGCGTCGTGGGGCAGATGAATATGTCGCGGTTAGCTGGGAGGAAGCCAGTCATCGGGTTGCACTGGAGCTTAAGCGGGTCGGTGAGGCTTACGGCCCGGCGGGGATTTTTGGCGGATCTTACGGATGGTCAAGCGCAGGCCGTTTCCATCACGCCCAAAGTCAGGTGCACCGTTTCCTGAACACCACGCTGGGCGGCTATGTTCGCTCAGTTAACAGCTACAGCTCCGGCGCGGCATCGGTTTTGCTGCCGCATATTGTGGGCGACATGAATGAAGTCGCCCGGCGTGGCGTGAGCTGGGAAGAGATTGCCGGTCACAGCGAGGTGGTGCTGGCGTTTGGCGGGCTGGCGCTGAAAAATGCCCAGGTGGCCAGCGGCGGCCTGAGTGAGCATACCGAGCGCGGTTTTATGCAGCGTACAGCACAGCGCGGCACCCGTTTTATCTCGGTAAGCCCACTGAAAAGCGATTTGCCAGAGGAAGCACAGGGTGAGTGGCTGGCGCTGCGACCCGGAACGGATGCGGCGTTTATACTCGGCCTGCTGGCGGTATTAATCACCGAAGGGTTAACCGATGAGGCATTTCTGGCGCGCTACTGTGTCGGCTGGCCTCAGATGGTGGCCTACATCCGGGGTGAAGAGGATGGCGTGGTGCGTGACGCGCCGTGGGCGGCCGCGATCTGTGGCGTCAGCAGCGACCTGATCAGGCAGTTCGCCCGACAGCTGCACGGCAAGCGCGTACTGGTTACGGTCGCCCATGCCTTACAACGCGCCGAGCATGGTGAACAACCGGTGTGGCTTGGCCTGGTGCTGGCGGCGGCACTCGGACAGCCCGGGCTGCCCGGCGGCGGCTATACCTATGCACTGGGTGCGCTGGGCCATTATGGCAAACATCACAATCTGGTCAGCTTTCCGTCCCTGCCGCAGGGCAAAAATGGCATCGACCGCTTTATTCCGGTAGCCCGTCTTGCCGATATGCTGCTCAATCCCGGCACCAGGTTTGACTACAATGGCCGTCAGCTTACTTATCCTCATATCCGGCTGGCTTACTGGGCGGGTGGCAATCCGTTTCACCACCATCAGGATCTGGCCCGGCTGCGTCAGGCGTTCTGCCAGCTGGATACGTTCATCGTGCATGAGAGCGTCTGGACCGCCAGTGCGCGTCATGCTGATATTGTCCTGCCCGCCACCATGACCCTGGAGCGTGAGGATATCGGCGGTGCGCCGACCGATCGCCATTTAATCGCCATGCAGCCAGTGGCACAGCCTTACGCCGAAGCCAGGGACGATTACACGATTTTCCGTGAGCTGGCCCGGCAACTTGGCCGGGAAGAAGCGTTTAGTGAAAGGCGCGATGCGCGTGGCTGGTTGCAGCATCTTTACCATCAGTTTCAGGAAAAACTGGCGGCGCTTCAGGTGCAGACACCGGATTTTAATCAGTTCTGGCAGCAGGGCATCCTGGCGTTGCCGCAGGTGAAGGATGGTGGACGGATGATCAATGCGTTTCGCGCAGACCCTGATGCTGCACCGCTGCCCACAGCAGGCGGCAAAATTGAGATCTTCTCCGCCACTATCGCCAGCTTTGGTTATGACAACTGTCCCGGCCATCCGGTATGGCGTGAACCCCAGCAAAAACCCAGCGCCGACTACCCATTCTGGCTGATTGCCAATCAGCCCGCGACGCGCCTGCACAGCCAGCTCGATTTTGGTGATTTCAGTCAGAGTGGCAAGCGTGGCGGGCGTGAAGTCTGTAGCCTCAACAGCGAGGATGCGGCAGCCCGGGCTATCGCGGATGGCGACATCATTGAGCTTTATAACGATCGGGGCCATGTGCTCGCCAGCGCACGTCTCACCGACACGGTTATGCCTGGCGTGGTACAGCTGCCAACCGGTGCCTGGTACGATCCGGTCGACGCCACTGCCGCCCGTCCGCTTTGTCGTCACGGTAATCCCAATGTGCTGACGCTGGATATCGGGACGTCATCTCTGGCGCAGGGATGTAGCGGGCAGATTACGGTGGTACAGGTGCGTAAATTTGCCGGGGAAGTTACGCCGGTGCAGGCCTTTATTCCCCCGTTATGAGTCGGTTACAGGGCGCTCAGCACTGCGCGGCCCAGCGCCTGCAAATCTGCCGTTGAACGCAGCTCACTGGCTGCCAGCAGATCGGGCGACGACGCCTTCAGCGCCAGCTGCAGTTTCCTGTTTACATCCACACTCTCTGCCAGTGACTGCTGGCGCGTGCGGCGCTGATGCAGCTTTGTGCTATCACTCAGCGTCAGCGTGACGTCATGGAAGCGCAGGGCGGGATTAATCGCATCGGGCGGCGCGCTGTTATCGGGAGTACGACGGACGCGGGCGGCCAGTGGCATAATCTGATGATTGAGATCGCCTTCGGCAAAATCCTGCAAACGCAGATCGCCGTAGATCAGCATCGCAGCAATCACATATTCCAGGCTGAAACGCGCTTCAATGCCGTGCGTCGGAACGGATATGGAAGCGGCGATGTCACCGCCTGGCGGGAAGGCGACGGTGATATCGACAATCTGGCTCAGCAGCGCATCAAGAGGTTTGCCGGCTGCCAGCCACTGCTGGCGCAGCATTTGTGCCGCTTCCGCTGCGCTGTGGGTACCCGCGCAGGTTGGGAAAGGTTTGAACTCCAGTCCGGGCGCGCTAATCCGCCAGGGGCGGCCCCAGTTTTCCAGCAATTTCTCCGGCTGCGCCTGACCCGAACTGCTGGCTGCCAGAAAAGCCTCAATCACACCCGCCTGACGGCCATCTATTCCGGCCAGTGTCAGCAGAGCCGCTGACACCGCACGTTCTGCGGCAAAACCAGCGTGCAGTGGTTTCACTGCCGAACCAAACTGCGCGCGTAGCCCGCTGGCCTGGGTGGCAGCGATCCCCAGCAGGGTCGCGGTTGCATCACTCTCCAGCGCCAGCAAACGCGCCAGTGCCGCCGCCGCTGCCAGGGTGCCCAGCGTTGCCGTGTTGTGATAGCCCAGCGCGTAATGTTGCTGGCTGACAGCCAGTCCCAGACGACCAGCCATTTCCACACCTGTGACGTAAGCATCCAGAAAACTGTTCAGGCGCTTTGGCTGATATTGCTGCCAGGCGAGCAGGGCGGGCAGGATCACTACGCTGGGGTGACCGCGAAAATCGGCATGAAAATCATCGTAGTCCAGCGCATGTCCGGCATAGCCCAGCAGCAGCGCCTGCGAGCGCACGCTGCCGTCGCGGTAGATTGTGCGCAGTGCCGGTAAGCCGCTATCCGGCACCTCGCCCTGTAACACCGGCCAGCTCACCGCCAGGAAGTCCCGCACACCTTCACGCGCGTGCTGGTGCGCTGACTCATCCGGCTGACCATAAAGGATATGTTCAGCCAGCATTACGCTCAGGTTCATTGCGGTCGCTCCGGAAAACGGTGTAGTTCGTGGCGAAACGCGATCGGCTGTTCGCCCAGTGATGCGGGATTATCGCTGCTCATAGCGGGTTTCCTTCTGCTGCTGTCTGGCGGCTCAGCCAGGCATCATGTGCCGCCGGGTCCAGTACTTTTTTCATATAGAGGGTGATGTGACCTTTACCGAGATCGCGGGTATGCATCGGCTGGAAGCCACGTTTCAGATACATCTCTTTCAGCCAGGGGTGATGGGTGGCGGTGCCCAGCGAGACCGCAGGGGCATGCAACTGATCGATCAGGATTTCCTGCTCTAACCGATCCTGAACCTGGCGACCAAAATGGTGGCCGGGATAGTCGGGATGCGCGCCAAACCAGCCGATATGCGGCAGCCCAAACGGGCCGGGCAGCGGCCCCCAGGGATAGCGAACGGTCACTGATGAAACCATCTGGTCACGCATGTAGAGCGCATACACGCCATGATTCTGCAGATGGCGTAATGCTGTAGCGCGGTCAGCCGTGGCGGCATCAAATTTAATGCCCAGTGCTTTAACGGGTGCATAGGCGGCATGCATCAGCGCCAGATAAACATCTACCTCATCTTCTCTGACCTGACGAAAATCGAGTTGCATAATATTTCCCGGAAAACTGCCAGGCAGGCAGTTAATTCATTCAGCCAGAATGAGAGATTAACAGTAAAAGCCGGGTCGCTATGTGTGAAAAATAACTAACCTAATGCGGATTTGTGAATATGAAATGGCCGGTTTTTGATTGCTTAAATTGTTATTTGTCGTAGTATTCAGAAAAGAAATTAAATTCCATGAAACGCTATTAACTCACTGTAATAAAAGTCTTTTTCTATTTTATATAATCAGGATGCTGCTGTGTTAGCCATTACATCTCCGCGAGCCTATGCGCATGAGGCGGGCCTGCGCATCCGCGCCGGTCAGTTTATTAAACCCTATGCCACCCATATTCGTATTTTTACCTCTCCTCAGGCGTGGCAGGCGGTTAATCCGGAATTAAGCCAGAGTCTTGAAGAGAATGGCATCCGCTGGCAGCTCGACTATTTAGAGGGCGAATGTACAGAACAGGCCATCGCCAGCTTAAAACACCATACCGAACAGCAGGGCGCAGAACTGCTGCTGGCGATTGGGGGTGGACGCGTGCTGGATGCGGCTAAAGCCGCTGCCAGCCAGTTGCCGACGGTCACGCTGGTTAACTTTGCGACCCAGGCGGCAACCTGCGCGGCCTGGTCACCGATTGCCATCATCTATAACGAGCAAGGCGGCCATCTGCGCAGCCAGCCGCTGGGGAAAATGCCGGAGCTGGTGCTGGTGGACAGTGAAGTAATCGCCCGGAGCGACGTGCGCTACCTGAAAGCGGGTATTGTGGATGCGCTGGCCAAATATTATGAATTCCGGCCTTACCAGCAGCACAACCCTGATGATCTGGCTTTGGATCTTAAGGTGATGACCGCGCGGCAGGCGCTTGACACTTTCCGGCAGCAGGGAGACGCCGCGATCCTGGCCTGCCAGCAGCAGCGGGTCACGCCTGAACTGGTCAGAGTCATTGATGCCACTATCGTGCTCGCCGGACTGGCGAACAGTGTGCGCGACCTGCTGCCGACGCCGGGCTTTGCGCACGCCATTCACAATCGACTGACGCACCTGCCGGAGCTGCATCACTGGCTGCACGGTGAGAAAGTCGGCTTCAGCCTGCTGGTGCAGTCGCTGATGGAACATGACGGCGTCGCGGATGCGGAACTCCTTGCGCTGCTGCGTCACTACGATATGCCGCTGAAGCTGCCGGTGTTACGCGGCGATCGCCATAGCGCGCTGCGCAACATCGCGCAGCAGATTAAATTCCCCCACGCCTGCGCAGAACGGCTGCCGTTTAGCGTCTCCGCCCGCGCGCTGGAACAGGCGCTGCTGGCGACGGACACCCTTTTTTAAGCGCGCGCTGTGGCGCGCCTTTTCACCTTACAGACCAGGAATCGTTCATGAATCATTTCACTCCATCACGTCGCCTGCGGCTCGGCCTGTTTGTTCAACCGGTGGGTCAGCACGTGAGCGGCTGGCGTCTGACGGAACAGCTGGGCGATCCCACTGATATCGACTGGCTGATCACGCTGGCTAAAAAAGCCGAAGCGGGTAAGTTCGACCTGTTCTTTGTGGGTGATGCACTGGCAACCAGCATGTATCGTCTGCCGTCGACCATGGCACGCCTTGAACCGCTGACGATGCTGGCGGCGCTGGCGGTCAACACCAGACGTATTGGCCTGGCCGCAACCGCCTCTACCACCTTCAGCGATCCCTTTACGCTGGCGCGCAGTTTCTCGTCACTGGATCACATCAGCCGTGGCCGGGCCGCGTGGAACGTCGTGACCTCGTTTTCCACTGACGTTGCACGTAACTTCAGCCGCAGCGATATGCCCGACCACGCTTCCCGCTATGCTCGTGCGCGGGAGTTCCTTGAGGTGGCAGACAAATTGTGGCAGGGCTGGGAAGCGGGGGCAGTGCAGCCCGACAAAGCGTCCGGGGACTATTTTGTTGATGAGAAGATCAAACCGATCAACCATCAGGGCGAGCATTTTCAGGTACAAGGCCCCCTGAACATCACGCGTTCGCCACAGGGACGTCCGGTGATTATCGAAGCAGGTTCTTCTGCTGATGGTCAGAAGCTGGCGGCTGAGACAGCGGAAGTGATCTTTACCGCCTCCGCCAGTCTGGAGGAAGCGCAAGCGTTCTATCGCACTCAAAAGGAGCAGGTCATTGCCGCCGGGCGTAACCCGGATCATGTCGTGATCATGCCCGGTGTCATGCCGATTATTGGCCGCACGCGTGAGGAGGCGAAGGCGCTGTGGAAAAAGCTGAATACGCTGGTGGATATTGAGAACGGGCTTCGTCAGCTCTCACTGCGGTTCAGTATGGATCTCAGCCAATATCCACTGGATGGCCCGGTACCGGAGGTTCCGCTGGGCGAAGGTAATCAGAGCCGCGTTAAGCTGATGACCGATATGGCAAAGCGCGAGAATCTTACGCTGCGTGAGCTGGCCGCCGTCGCCGCCGGTTCACGCGGACACCGCGTGATTGTCGGTACCGCTGAAGA
Organism: Pantoea sp. PvP021; assembly: GCF_054056055.1. Taxonomy (NCBI): domain Bacteria; kingdom Pseudomonadati; phylum Pseudomonadota; class Gammaproteobacteria; order Enterobacterales; family Erwiniaceae; genus Pantoea; species Pantoea sp. PvP021. Next base: position 229,026 of record NZ_JBSRXX010000001.1, read on the forward strand.
TATCGCCGACGACTTCCAGCAGTGGCTGGAGCAGGGCGGCGCGGACGGCTTTAACATCATGCCAGCCATTATGCCGGAACAGCTGGATCTGTTTGTGGAGCTGGTGATCCCGGAACTGCGCCGTCGCGGACTGTTTCGCGATGAGTATGAGTTTGCCACGCTGCGGGAGAATCTGGGGCTTAAAGTGATAACCGAAGAGAGTTAACAGCCACGGTCATCACGGGAAATATTACCGCAATACTGCATGCAGTTTGCTGGAAAAGGATATGCGGTTAACTCAGCAGGGAGGCTGGAGCCTGTATTGTGCCGCACTATTTTCCAAAAGCGTTCTGCAAACCCATTCATACCCGATATAGTGCAAATCTATCCTCTGGGATGTGAGATCGCTGAATGTCAGAATACAGGTTCTATACCAAAGGCAAATACACTGTTGCACTTGAAAGATCGGACGTAACACGAGCTTTCGATCTGACAGAGCAGGGTTATAAAAAACAGTTCGAGGAAGTTCGTGCCTCAGATGAAAAACAGGCACTCGCACGCTTCGCGGATATCCGCAGGGACAAACGCATCGACCAGCACAACTTTCTGGCGGGCGCGGCCACGATGCCCCTGATTGGCGTATTAACAGCGATTGCTTTCTCTCTCTTCTGGCGAAAAAAAACGGGAAAATAACCCTGTGTTGATTCACTTTGCAGGGGTTTAGCTTAGCCTGATATCAGAATAACCAGGGAGCAGGACGCCGTTCCCTTTTCACCTAAAAGGACTTATCCATGAAAAAGATCATTCCCATTTTCTGCTGTGCCCTGTTAGCCGGTTGTGCGCCTCTCACTCCACACGAATGCATTAAAAAAAGCGCACTCGAAACCTGCAGCTATAACCGTTCAGGAAAAGTCGGGGACAACGATATCTATGGTCAGCAGGCATCTGGCATAAAAAAAGCGCTGGATGCTGCACTATCAGAGCCGCACGCCTGGAAGGGGAAACGCTGTAATGCCCATCTGGATTTCAAAATTGATGGCACCCTGGATAATTTTATTATCAAAGGGGGCGATAAAGATTATTGCAACGCGCTCAAAGTGGCGGCAAAACGCGCCAGATTTCCGGCTTTCACCGACCAGCATGTTTTCGATGTGATGGGATCAGCGCGCTGGAATATGGAAGGACAGCCCTGACACGCATCCTGCCCGTTAAATCAGCCCTCAGACAGCCCGCAATCGCGGGCTGTCTGGCCTCTCAGCTCACCATTATCAGAACTGATAAGACACGCTGACATTCACGTTACGTGGCTCACCGTAAACGTAGCTGTTCATATAGCTGTAATATTCACGGTCGAAGAGATTATCGACGTTGGCCTGTACGGCAACCTGCTTATTCACCTGATAGCGGGCAAACAACGAGGCCAGCGGGTAGCTGCCCTGATATACCCGTACGCTGTCGCCGCTGGCATTGGTCACATCTTTAAACACCCGGTTCTGCCAGTTAATTCCGCCACCAACGGTGAGCTCGGGGATCGCGGCTAACTGATAACGGGTGAAAAGCTTGAATGAGGTTTGCGGCTGATAGCTGTTGAACCGGCCACTTTTATCGCGTGCCACATAGCGGGTTGCGCCAAAGGTCAGCTGCAGATTATCGGTCAGCGCGCCATTCACCTCGAACTCGGCACCTTTACTCACTGCACCTTTGGCGGCGTCATAGGCCTGCTCATTGCCGCTCAGATAAACGCCATCAATCGCCTGTCCAACGTTATCCTGCTCGATGCGGAAAATTGCTACGCTGGCGGTCAGCAGGCCATCGTTCCAGGCCGATTTCAGACCGGTCTCGTAACTTTTACCTGTCACCGGTGAGAGGTAACTGCCGTGAGTATCGCGATAAGTCTGCGGCAGGAAAATGGCGGTGTAGCTGCCATAGGCGGACCAGGTGTCATTAATGTCATACACCAGCCCTGCATAAGGCGTGGTGTTATTTTTAGTCATCTCTCCGCTACTGCCATGGGTGCTCCACTGGGTATAGCGAGCGCCAATAATCAGCGACAGCGGATCGGCCAGCGACAGGCGTGCAGCGCTATAGACCGATTTCTGACGAACAGTGTCATCATCGTTGAGATACCAGCCCTGCCATTCAGGTTCCGCTACGTTACCGGTCCAGCTATTATTGAAAATCCCCATATCGGCGGCAGTGATTTCACCCGCCTCCGCATCGCTGAATCCATCCTGACTGTAGGCGGCATTATGCTGGCGGCTGTAGCTTGCCCCGGCCATCAACAGGTGATGACGACCCAGTAGTTCAAACGGGCCGCTGGCAAAGCCATCGATTGAATCCATTTTACGCTTGCCGCGATCCATACTGCCATAACCGGTAGTGCCTTCACCGCTCTCCTGATCGGGATTGCCCATCACATAGAGCAGCTTATCGCTGAAGGTATTCTCAGCATGCGTGCCGTTGATATGAATATTCCAGCCGTTATCGAAGTTATGGTCGATATCCGCAAAGACTTTGCGCGAATTAGTGTTGTAACGCGCCCAGTTAGCTGATGAATTCAGGCTGCGGTCGTAATGTGTCGTGGCGTTGTTACTGTAAAACATCGGCAGGCCACCCCAGGTTGGATTGCCGGTGTTGTCATCTTCATAGTCGTAGCCCAGTGACAGCGTCGTCTTGTCGGTAAGGTCCGCATCAATCACGCCGTAGATGAATTTTTTGGTTTTTTGATAGCGATCCAGCCAGCTCTCCTGATCGGTATAACCGGTCACCACTCGGCCGCGCAGGCTGCCATCGCTGTTAAGCGGGGCAGAGAGATCCGCCACGTAGCGCTGCTTGTTCCAGCTGCCATAGCTGGCACTCAGCGTGCCGGTCGCGGTTTTGCTGTCAGCATGTTTACGCACCATATTGATCGAGGCCGAAGGGCTGCCCGCTCCGGTCATCAGGCCGGTCGCACCGCGCACGATTTCAATACGGTCATAGATTGCCGTGTCGGACGCCGCATCGCCGTAATTCCAGTTATCGTTAACCGAGGTCGGAATGCCATCGAAAGTGAAGTTGCTGACTTTGAAGCCGCGTGAATAGTACTCGGAGCGTTCACTGTCGATAAGATTGGTGGAGATACCGGTGGCGTTGGTCAGCACATCATTAACCGATTGCAGATCCTGATCCTGCATTCGCTGCTGCGTCACCACGCTGAGTGACTGAGGCACATCTCGCGGTGTCAGCATTAATTTGGTGCCCGCGCGGGTGGTCTGCACCGCGTAATTCTGCTTACCGCTGTCACTGGTTTCGTCAGTCGTGGCGCTGACCACCATATCCTGCGATGTCTCCTCCGCCGCCAGGGCGGGGTGGAAGAGAGCGTGTATCGCCAGTGTCAGTAATGAGACGCTAAAGCTGTTTCTGAAACCTGATTCCCTGCCACTACGAGCCATAAAATTTTCCATTAAAAATTGGTATTGAGTTAAACCGTTGTGTCTTTGGTTGTTATTTTTTATCCACTCATCTTCTGGAGAAAGACGCTCAACCATTTATGAGAACGCCAATGATAATCATTTGCTTTATATATTCTTCAAAGGATTCAATCGAAAGTGTAACCTTATGTTAATTATTTATAATTCAGTGTGATAGGGAGATATAAAGCCTTTTAGTTGCTGGTGTTTATCAGATTTGAAAACAGAAAAAGGGCATACAGGTGGAATTTAGCGGGGCAGTTAAGCAGTTTAACGCGGGTAAAATGACCGGACAGGTCTGGATAGCCGAGTCATAATTTGATTACTGGCTGTTAATGCGTATGATTCTCATTCTTTATTCCCTGACGGAGTTCAGCATGAAATCGTTAAGCCCGCGCAAAGCCGCTATTGCCATGGCAGTTGCCGCTGCCTTTAGCCTGACAGCGTGTCAGGCTCCTGCTAAAAAAGCCGATGCGCCTGCCGCTGAAGCCCCAAAACCGGTTAATACCGCAGTGACACAACGCGCTCTGGGTGATGGTCTGTACGAAATGGCTTACTCCCCTGCGTCAAAAGCGTTGTTTGTCGCCAGCGCGCAGGCGTTTAAGGATGTGAACGGCGGCATGATCTATCGTCTCGATCCGGCCACGCTGACGACCAAAGGCGAAACGCATACCGACATGAAAAACTTCGGTACCGCTATCGATGAAAATGGTCAGGTGTTCTACACCACCAACTCACTGGATGGCGCGATCTCCAAAGTGGACGCCCAGAGTGGCAAAGTGCTGCAGCGTCTGGTGTTCCCGGGCAAGATCAGTAAAGAAGGCTATCCGGCGGGTGCGCGTGAAGTCCTGTGGCACGGCAACGAGCTTTATGTCGGTCGCGTAGCCGAACCGGGCTATATCTCCGTCGTGGATACCCGAACGTTTAAGCTGAAAACCGAGATTAAAAACGCCGGGAAATGGGTCACCGGTATCATCTATTCCCCGCTGACTGAGCGCATTTATGCGGCTAACGGCTCGGGTGAAATTCTGGTGATCAATCCACGCAGCCATAAAATCGAGAAGCGCTGGACCGCAGGCGATGGCAAAGAGTATCTGTTCCTGAACATGGCGGAAGATCCTGCTACCGGTCGCCTGTTTGTTACTGACGACTCCAAAGGCAAAACCACGCTGATCTTTGATGAGCGCACCGGCAAAGTGATCAAGCGCATCGAAGGCGATGCGATGGGCATCAAGTTCAACGCTAAACGCAATGAGCTTTACATCAGCCAGCGCGAATCGAAGAAAGTGCTGCAACTGGATGCCACCACCTACGCGGTGAAAAACAGCTGGTCGTTTGACAAGAACCCAAACAGCCTGCTGATTGGCCCGGACAACAACACGCTCTATGTCACGCTTAAGGCGGAATTCAACAAAGATTCCTCCACCAAAGGCACTGACGAGATTGCCCGTATCGCGCTGCCGTAATCACGCGCTAAAAGCGTCACTCTGCACTGGCAGGGAAGCGATGCGAACAAAGTGAAAGCCCGCTCAGGGAAGCCTGAGCGGGCTTTCTTATTGATAACAACGCCTCACATCATCTCACCCCATAACCAATCCGGTACAGCTCGCAAAACGATGAAGGTTGTGTGGATTCATCACTGACCCGGCTGAACGCTTCTCTCACTTTGCACTAAAAGCACAGGCATCTGAAATCCCCCTGCATCACACTCGATTATCGCTTTACACCTATATAGTATTTGACCTATATTAATAAGGAGATCCCGTGTGGATGATTAAAACGACGGAGAGGTTTGATCGCTGGTTTACCTTGCTTAATGAGAGCGATCGCGCCTGCGTACTGGCAGCATTAATGGTGTTGCGCGAAAAGGGGCCGGGGTTGTCCAGGCCATACGCGGATACGCTAAAAGGCTCTGTTTATATCAACATGAAAGAGCTGCGTATTCAGAGTCGCGGCGATCCGATAAGGGCTTTCTTTGCTTTTGACCCAAACCGAACGGCGATTGTGCTTTGTGCCGGAAATAAGGTGGGCAATGAAAAGCGTTTTTATCAGGAGATGCTTCCGGTTGCCGATCGGGAATTCACACACTGGCTGAATAGTTTTAAAGATGAGGAGTAACCAGATGGGCAGAACGCTTGAACAGCTTATTGCGGATGAAAAACCGGAAGTCGTTGCCGACGCACAGGCGATGGCGACGGATATCCTGCTCAACATTCACCTTGCCGAGCTGCGCGAGAAAGTGCAGAAAACACAGGTCGAAATGGCAAAGGCGCTGGGCATTACACAGCCTACCGTGGCGGGTATGGAGAAGCCGGGCCGCGATCTGAAGCTCTCCACGCTCAAGCGCTATATCGATGCGGCAGGGGGTAAGCTGCGGCTGGTGGTGGAACTGCCGGACGGCTCGCACTACGGGTTTGAGGTGTAAGCCATTCAGGCGGGGATGTCATGCCGCCGTGACCGAAAACATAAAAGCAAAAAGCCCGCTCAGGTTTCCCTGAGCGGGCTTTTCTGATTCTGGCTCCTCTGACTGGACTCGAACCAGTGACATACGGATTAACAGTCCGCCGTTCTACCGACTGAACTACAGAGGAATCGCTTGAACGGGGCGAATATTAGCGGCGCAGATCCCGCTTGTCAAAGCCCTGTTTACCGAATTGCGTTCAGATGCTCGTAAAAGCAGCGGATTGGCGATTTTTACCCGATTCTGCTGGATTTTCAAACTGCCAACAGGATCTCACTTTGCGGGCATTTCTCCGCAGATGTTAGAGGCATGTCAAAGTTTTGTTGTTTGCCGATGTTAAAACAACCGTTTCAGTGCTTTTATGATAAAAATTTCAAAACGTGATTATATGGAATAAATAAACTGCTTATCATCACGGTCGTCATTATCGTCTGAAAGTGAAACGCTATTTTGAAGTTAACTGTTTGCAGATCAAGTGATTGTGAAAAGGAGTGGTCGATCACAAAAATAGTCAGAACCTGAAGTCTTACCTCAAATTTCCCGAAACAGACGCCAGACAGGCTGGGTGAATGTAAAAGATATTTTTCATTCGCGGTCACAGCCGCTGAGCAAGTTAACAAATAAGAAGGGTCCCTATGAACATTAAAAAAACGATTGTCGCCTCACTGTTAGCCTGCATGTTACCTGCCGCGGTTATGGCAAAAGATATCTCAGTTGGCGTCTCCATGGCGCTGTTTGATGACAACTTCCTCACCATTCTGCGTACCTCAATGCAGAAAGAGATGCAGAAAGATGGCGTTAAAGGGCAGGTTGAGGATGCAAAAGGCGACGTTTCACAGCAGCTGCAGCAGGTTCAGAACTTTATCGGTCAGGGGGTTGATGCGCTGATCGTCAACCCGGTCGATACCAATGCGGTGAAACCGATTATGGACCAGGCGAGCAAAGCGGGTATCCCGCTGATCTTTGTCAACCGCCGTCCACAGGCTGAGCTGACCGGCAAAATGGCCTATGTCGGGTCCGATTCGGAACTGGCTGGACGCTTACAGATGGAAGCGCTGGCTAAAGCGATGAACGGCAAAGGCAACGTTGCCATCCTGATGGGTGATTTGGCGAATGAAGCGACCCGTGACCGTACCAAAGGTGTGGAAGAGGTTGCGGCTAAATTCCCTGGCATCAAAATTGTTCAGAAACAGACCGCCAAATTTACCCGTAACGATGCGGTAGACGTAGTCAGTAACTGGATGACTGCCGGTGATGAGATCAATGCCATCGCTTCTAACAACGATGAAATGGCGATCGGTGCGCTGCAGGCACTGGGTAAAAATCCGGACAAAATCCTGATCGCTGGCGTCGATGGCACACCCGATGCGCTGCAGATGCTGAAGCAGGGCAAGATGGTCGCCACGGTATTCCAGGATGCGCAGGGCCAGGGTGAAGGTGCGGTGCAGACGGCAATCAAACTGGTGAATGGCGAGAAAGTTCAGAAAGTCATCAATATCCCCTACCAGTTGATTACTAAAGAAAACATGGAACAGTTTACCAAGCGTAACCTGAAATAGTCGTTCCTGACCCAGCTGTACGGAGGTGATGTATGAACGCTTTTGCGCTTGAAGCCGAAGGCATCAGCAAGTTCTTCCCCGGCGTTAAAGCCCTCGACAACGTCTCGTTGCGGGTGCGTCCGGGAACGGTACATGCCTTGATGGGCGAAAATGGCGCGGGCAAATCCACTTTAATGAAGTGCCTGATCGGGATGTATCGTCCCGATCAGGGCACCATCAAAATTAAAGGGGAGCCGGTGCAGTTTCAGGACACCATGGACGCGTTGCGTTCCGGCATTTCAATGATCCACCAGGAACTCAACCTGGTGCCTTACATGACCGTCGCCGAGAATATCTGGCTGGGTCGCGAGCCGATGAGATTTGGCTTTGTCGATCACGCCCGACTTAATCAGAAGACGCAGGAATTGCTGAACCGCCTGAATATCCGCCTGAAAGCCGATCGGATGGTGGGTGAGCTGAGCATCGCGTCGCAGCAGATGGTTGAGATTGCCAAAGCAGTTTCATGGGATTCAGACATCGTGATCATGGATGAGCCCACCTCCGCGCTGACAGAAACCGAAGTGGCGCATCTGTTTACCATCATTCGTGACCTGCGGGAGCAGGGCAAAGCGATCATCTACATCAGCCATAAGATGGATGAAATTTTCACCATCACCGACGAAGTCAGTATCTTCCGTGACGGCAGTTGGATCGCCAGCGATCAGACGTCGAAATATACCCGCCAGTCGCTGATTACCCAGATGGTGGGACGCGAACTGACCCAGCTGTTCCCGAAATTCAACAGCGCAATTGGTGAAGAGGTGCTGACGGTGCGCAATCTCACCTGCAAAGATCGTTTCACCGACGTCAGTTTCAGTGTGCGCCGGGGGGAGATCCTCGGCGTCGCCGGACTGGTGGGTGCGGGTCGCAGCGAGGTGATGGAGAGCCTGTTCGGCATGGAGAGCTTCGACAGCGGCGAGATCCTGATTGATGGCGTGCCGGTGACGATCGACTCACCCTCAACCGCGATTGAAAAGGGCATGGCGTTCCTCACCGAAGACCGTAAAAAGTCCGGCCTGTTTCTGGTGCTATCGGTGATGGAGAACATGAGCATCGTTAACATGCCGGAGTACAGCGGCAAAAGCGGATTTGTCAGCCATGTGAAGATGGCGCAGGACTGCATGGATCAAATCCGTCGTCTCAACATCAAAACGCCGACCATGGATCAAATCATCAATAACCTCAGCGGCGGTAATCAGCAGAAAGTCCTGATTGCCCGCTGGCTGCTGGCGCAACCGAAGATTCTGATTCTGGACGAACCGACGCGCGGCATTGACGTCGGGGCGAAAGCGGAGATTTACCGCTTAATCAGTGAACTTGCCAATCGTGGCGTGGCTATCATCATGGTCTCCTCTGAACTGCCGGAAATTCTTGGCATGAGCGACCGGGTAATGGTCATGCACGGCGGGCGTATAACCGGCATCCTCGATAAAGAAGAAGCCGATCAGGAAACCATTCTGTCGTTGGCATCCGAGTGAGGCGCGAGACCACTATGAGCAATATGAAAGCTACTGCCACCCCGGCAGCCCCGCAGCAACCCTCTTTTTTTGCCAGCCTGCGTCATAAATTGCCGAAAGATACCGGCATTTTCGTGGTGATGGTGGGGATTGCGTTAATTTTTGAAATGTTCGGCTGGTACGTGCGTGACCAGTCTTTCCTGCTCAACACCAACCGTCTGATCCTGATTGTATTGCAGGTGGCGATTATCGGGATTATCGCCGTCGGCGTGACCCAGGTCATCATCACCACCGGTATCGATCTCTCCTCCGGGTCCGTTATCGCCCTGGCGGCGGTGGTGGCCGCGAGCCTGGCGCAGACCTCTGACAGCCTGTCGCCAATGTATCCGTCGCTGGTGAATATGCCTGCGGTGATCCCTATTGCGGCCGGTATCGGCGTCGGTTTGCTGGCGGGTGTGGTCAATGGTGTGCTGATCACCCGCACCGGTATTCCGCCCTTCATTGCTACGCTGGGCATGATGGTGTCGGCACGCGGTCTGGCGCAGTATTACACCCAGGGCAATCCGATCAGCTTCCTTTCCGATGGCTTCACCTCAATCGGACAGGGTGCCATGCCGGTAGTGATTTTCCTGGTGGTGGCGCTGCTGTTCCATATCGCCCTGAAGCATACCCGCTACGGTAAATATGTTTACGCCATCGGCGGCAACATGACCTCGGCGAAAGTCTCCGGTATCAACGTTAATAAGTATCTGATTATCGTCTACACCATTGCAGGCGCGCTCTCTGGCCTGGCGGGTGTAGTACTGGCGGCGCGCGTCAGCAGCGGTCAGTCGAGCATGGGGATGTCGTACGAGCTGGATGCGATTGCCGCAGCCGTTATCGGTGGCAGCAGCCTGATGGGTGGCGTGGGCCGTATCACCGGAACATTAATTGGCGCAGTGATCCTTGGCCTGATTAAAAGCGGATTCACCTTCGTTGGTGTCGATGCGTACATTCAGGACATCATCAAAGGGATGATTATTGTGGCTGCGGTCTCTATCGACATGCACCGTAACCGCAAAAAACGTTAATCAGCAGGCGTTGCCTTCTTCCGGATGCGGGAGAGGGCAACGGTTGCTTTTTATCATCCGGCATTCGTCAGCGATAAGAAATCCTGCTGATAGCGGTTACATTCACTCCCTGTTTTTTACTCCTCTGTTCAGGCCCTGCAAGCCTTCATCAGGTGCAATGCGTTTCCACTGCACTCAAACTGTACAACCTGTCATCACTTTTCTGCACGTCTGACTCGCAGCGTCTGCACTGTCACAGTGCGCCTGACGGCTTTACTCTCTCTTCTCAGCCATTCCTGATCCTTATTAACCCATAAGAGGTAATCAGAAACGCTTATTTTCCGGGCCGTTAGGAAAAATCTGGCTGCTTGATAACCTGAATTTTTTAAACCTGGCCTGCATCTTGCAAAATCTCTGTTATCAGGGCGATGGGATCAGACCCATTTCGCTATTCGGGGTGAGTGACGGAGGCAAGATGAATTTAAGACGACTGAAGTACTTTGTGAAAATCGTCGATATCGGCAGTCTGACGCAGGCAGCAGAAGTGTTGCACATCGCCCAGCCTGCACTCAGTCAGCAGGTCGCGACGCTGGAAAATGAACTGGATCAGCAGTTGTTGATTCGTACCAAGCGCGGCGTTACGCCAACTGAGGCGGGTAAGATTCTCTATGGTCATGCGCGCACCATTCTGCGCCAGTGTGAGCAGGCCCAGACTGCGGTAATTAACGCTGGTCAGGTACTGAGTGGACAGGTATCGATTGGGCTGGCCCCAGGGACGGCGGCTTCATCGCTGACTATGCCGCTGTTGCAGACCGTGCGCGATCAATTTCCGGAAGTGCTGGTTTACCTGCACGAAAATAGCGGCAGCGTGCTGAATGAGAAAGTGATGAACGGTCAGCTGGATATGGCGGTGCTGTACGATCGCGCGCCCACTGCCGGGATCACCAGCATGCCGCTGATGAAAGAGGATCTCTTTCTGGTAGGCGCCACCGATTACCCAGGTGCCAGCGTCGATCTGGCCGATGTGGCGCAGATGAGTCTGTTCTTACCGCGTGATTACAGCGCAGTACGCAAGCGGGTCGATGAGGCCTTTTCGCTGCGTCGTCTGAGTGCACGCATCATCGGTGAGATCGAATCGATTTCAACCCTGACCGCAGCCATTTCCAGCGGCATGGGCGTGACCGTATTACCTGAGTCCGCCGCCCGTTCGCTGGTGGGATCCACCGATGCCTGGATGTCACGCATTAACAGCCCGTCATTGAGTCTGCCGCTGTCACTGAACGTCTCCGCCCGGTTGCCGCTGTCACCTTCAGCGCAGGCAGTGAAGAACATTCTGCTGTCGCTGCTGAATAAGCCGCTGAGTGAGGAGCGGGAGTTGATGTTAGTGAGTTAAGAGGGCGCTTGCAGCGGGCTGGCAACCAGCCGGTTTCGCTTTGCAGCGGGTTTCGCTTTGCAGCGGGCTACACTGAGCGGGTTACGCCCGCCAGGCGATGGAGGCTGTGAGCCTTTAGCAACGGGTATGCACTGAGGAAGTTTCGCCCGCCAGGCGATGAGGAGTTTCAGGTTGCCCGAGCAGGCGGACGCGTCAAGGGGCGGACGCCCGCCCCTTAACAATCCCGGCGTCCGGCTGCCTGCGCGCCCCGCTGTGCGGGGTACCTTCGTCACGCCCTGCGGCCGACGGACCGTCCGGACTCGCCATCCCTGGCTCGTGCCGTCCTTTCGCCGACGTCCTGTCGGCTCATCCTTGCCTGCGGTTGTTCCTCAGCGCTCCGGACGCCTCTGGTAAACCTTCGTCTGTAATTTCTGTATTTATTTGCTGCACAGAGCTGTTTACTGGCTGTACAGGAAGAGGTTCTATCTTTCCATTTCGACACAATGTGAACTTCATAGCACGAATGATAAATCCATGTTGGCGTGAAGAATTGCTGATACGACTTTTAAATTATTCTGAATAGCTTTTGGGCACGTTTTTATTTCCCTGATACCGCGTTATTCCGCGATCTCTATATCTCAAACAATAAAACTTCAATCAGGTTGATTTCACGCTTTATGAAAATTGATCTGATGTTTGCCGGAAGATAGTTTAATCAGGCTGTGAAAGCAGTGGGCCTGTCAGCAGAAAACAGGCTGGCTTTCTCTTTTTAAAATGGAGTTTAAAACGATGGCTATTCCAGCTTATCTCTGGCTTAAAGATGACGGTAACAACATTATTGTCGGATCAGTCGACGTGGCAGGTCGTGAAGGCGCTATTGAAGTCCTCGGCCTGAATCACGGCGTCATGCTCTCCACAGACAACGTGACGGGTAAAACAACCGCTGTCCGCGAACACGCTTCTTACAGTTTTGATAAAGAGATCGATAAGTCCAGTCCCTGCCTTTACAGGGCTGTGACCTCAGGTCAAAAGCTTTGCTCAGCGGAAATAAGATTTTACCGGATAAATGACGCGGGGCAGGAGGTGGAATATTTCAATACTTTGATGGAAGGCGTAACCGTTATCTGTGTGGGCCCGATGATGTATGACGTTAAATCCCGCTATGGTGAGGCGCGGGATCATCTGGAAACTGTAGAGCTGATTTACGAAAAAATTACCTGGCGATATGCAGACGGAAATATCGTCCACTCGGACAGCTGGAATGATCGAGTGACAGCATAAAGGAATATAACGATGACATGGACATATGAGCAAAGCACGGGTCACTTATACCACAACAGTGAATTTATTGAGGCCGGCTACTCAGGTAGTCTGACTAACAAAAATAATCCCGATCGCCAGCATGTAAGAGGGATGGGGCCCCTTCCTCAGGGAACGTACAGAATTGCAGGGCACTCCACATCAAAAGGACCCCTGACCATTATTCTGGTGCAGACTTCCGGAGAGTCTTTTGGCCGTTCGGCATTTCGCATTCATGGCGAAAGGGTCAATAAGCCAGCGGGCTTCGCCTCAGAAGGCTGCATCATTATGTCACTTGCAACCCGGCGACGCGTGCTGCGTGAAGGCGGGACGCTGGAGGTGGTCCGATGAAATATCTGATATTGATTGGCCTTCTGCCCTTCGCGGTCTGGGCTGGAGCGAATACATCCGACTGGGAAAATTCGCTGAAGGGCATCGCGTCAGGAGAGCAAGCCTGGCTTGCAAAAGTGCCCCAACTGGCAGCTACGGCTGATGTTCAGCAGGCAACCCGGATGGAAGATGCCCTTGCCTCGGCGTTAGCAAAGAATACCCCGGGCGTGCTGGAGACGCTCCGGGTTATTGACGCCAGATCCTGGCCCCATATGGCAGGTACAGACATTGTCTGCAGCGTTCCGGCTGAGCAACCTACAGCCTTTATAGAGGATTTTTATCAACAAACCCGTCTGGCGCTACTGGCAACTGACCAGGGTGCGACCTGTCTGTGGATCCTGGAAGCAAGCTATGAAGAGATGAAAGCAGAGAGCGCCAGAATGCGTAATCTATCGCCTTCTGTAAAATAGCCTCTCCCCAGGCCGGGTTTCAGTCAAATTCTGAAGTCCGGCCGCCCATCTCAAACCTCTCTGCCCCCCCAAACCCACCCCGTTATTCCCTAAAGTCATAAATCCGAATTTTTTAGTATTTCCGGTTATCAATAATAGTTCTTACCATCAGATAATCAGATTATGTAAAGGGAGGTAAATACCGTGAATTTCCAGCAGCTTAAAATCATCCGCGAGGCGGCCCGCTGTGAGTTTAACTTAACGGAAGTCGCTAATACGCTGTTTACCTCCCAGTCGGGAGTAAGTCGGCATATTCGTGACCTGGAAGATGAACTCGGGGTTGAGATCTTTATCCGTCGCGGCAAGCGCCTGCTGGGGATGACCGAGCCGGGCAAAGCGCTGCTGACCATCGCTGAGCGTATCCTGGATGAAGCGGGCAAAGTACGACGTCTGGCCGATGTCTTTACCAATGAAACCAGCGGCATCCTGACTATTGCCACTACCCATACTCAGGCGCGCTACAGCCTGCCGAAAGTGATCAAAGCGTTTCGTCAGCTCTATCCTAACGTCCGGCTTGAACTTAATCAGGGGTCGCCGCAGGAAATTGTCACCATGCTGCTGGCGGGTGAGGCGGACATTGGCATCGCCAGTGAATTACTGGTCAACAACAGCAGCCTGGCGGCGTTCCCCTGGTTCAGCTGGCATCACGCCTTACTGGTGCCGAAAGGGCATGAACTGGTGCAGAACCAGCCGGTTTCACTGAGCACGCTCAGCCGCTATCCGCTGATCACCTACCGGCAGGGTATCACCGGACGTTCGCGGGTTGACCGTGCATTCCAGACGGCCGGTTTAAAACCAGATATTGTGCTCAGTGCTCAGGACTCCGATGTGGTGAAAACCTACGTCAAACTCGGTTTAGGCGTGGGGATACTGGCCGATCAGGCGTGTGAAACTGAAGAGAGTGAAGAGCTGGTACGCCTCGATGCCACCCATCTGTTCGATGCCAGCACCGTATGGCTCGGCCTCAAGCGCGGCCAGCTGCAACGCAACTACGTCTGGCAGTTCCTGGAACTCTGCAACGCCAACCTGTCGCTGGAAGAGATCAAGCGTCAGGCGCTCTCCTACAGCAATGACGACGAACCGGTTATCGACTTCCAGATTTAAGCACACGGCGCATCCACCCGGATGCGCGCCTGTTTCCGCACGGCATAAAATTTCAAATCACCGCGAAAATCTCCTCTATCGACCTTTCTCACCCCGCACAACAACATCCTGCGCTGACCCGGCGCGATAAAGTGGAATCAGCTGACCACAAGGGGATGATATGTCGCGACTACAACTTAACGATAGCGATCTGCTGCGCCAGCAGGCGCTGTTTAATGGACGCTGGCAGGATGCGCATCAGGGCGCCACGCTGCCGGTTACCGATCCCGCCACGGGCGAAACCCTGGCGACGATTCCGGCACTGGGTCGGGCAGAAACCGGGCAGGCGATAGCTTATGCGGAAACTGTGCGCATCAGCTGGGGCAAAACTACCAATGCCAGCCGTGCCGCGCTGCTGGAAAAGTGGCATCAACTGATTATTGAACACGCTGACGACCTGGCGATTATCATGACCGCCGAGCAGGGCAAACCGCTGGCGGAAGCCAGAGGCGAAGTGCTCTATGGAGCCAGCTTCGTGAAATGGTTCGCGGAAGAGGCACGCCGCATCTATGGCGACACCATTCCCGCGCCCAGCGAGGACCGGCGCATCCTGGTGCTGAAACAGCCGGTAGGCGTTGCCGCCGCAATCACGCCGTGGAACTTCCCGATTGCGATGATCACCCGCAAGGTGGCGCCCGCGCTGGCCGCCGGATGTCCGATTATTGTTAAGCCTTCCGAGTTGACGCCGCTGTCGGCGCTGGCACTGGCGGTGCTGGCAGAACGTGCCGGCTTCCCGTCCGGCGTGTTGCAGGTGCTGACCGGCCTGCCCACGGAGATTGGCGCGACGCTGACTGAAAGCCGCACGGTACGTAAAATCTCCTTTACCGGTTCAACCCGCATCGGACAGTTGCTGATGCAACAGAGCGCCGACAGCATCAAGCGCCTGAGTCTGGAGCTGGGTGGCAACGCGCCCCTGATCGTGTTTGATGATGCCG
Organism: Pantoea sp. PvP021; assembly: GCF_054056055.1. NCBI lineage: Bacteria > Pseudomonadati > Pseudomonadota > Gammaproteobacteria > Enterobacterales > Erwiniaceae > Pantoea > Pantoea sp. PvP021. The sequence goes on from NZ_JBSRXX010000001.1 coordinate 244,607, forward strand.
ATATTGAGATTGCCGTCGCGGGGGTCATGCTCAGCAAGTTCCGCAACGCAGGACAAACCTGCGTCTGCGCTAACCGCATCCTGGTGCAGCGAAGTATCTATCCGCGTTTCACCGCCCGGTTGCTGGAGGCGGTCGCCACCCTGAAAGTGGGGGATGGTTTTGCGCCCGACAGCACTATTGGTCCCTTGATCAACAGCCGCGCGGTGGAGAAAGTGAACGGTCATATTGATGATGCGCTCAGTCAGGGTGCAACGCTGCTGACCGGCGGCATCAGCCAGGGCAACGGGACCTTTGTGCAGCCCACGGTGCTCGGTGAGGTCACCGCCACCATGCGCATCGCCCATGAAGAGACGTTTGGTCCGGTCGCGCCGCTGTTTATCTTCGATGATGAAGAGGAGGCAATCGCGATGGCAAATGACACGCCCTACGGCCTGGGTGCCTATTTCTTTACCGAGAACATCCGGCGCGCATGGCGGGTAGCGGAGGCGCTGGAGTTTGGCATGGTCGGCTTTAATACCGGCGCAATTTCCCTGGAGGTCGCGCCGTTTGGCGGCGTGAAACTCTCCGGTATTGGCCGGGAGGGTTCCCGCTACGGAATTGATGAATATCTGGAACAGAAAACATTTCACATTGGCAGTCTGTAACTAAAAATGAAAAGAGCCAGCCGGATAATCCGGCTGGCTTTTTTTTGCCTGAGGCTCCGTAAAAACTTACCGGCGTCAAATAATTGTTCTGAAAAATTAAAGAATTTATCAGGGATGTGAAGCGGGTCGTTAAATCGGCGGATCATGTGAACCGGATTGAGCCGCCTGACCCGAAATATCCGCTTTGGTGCAATTTCCGTGCAGGTTGCACCAGCAGGGCGCATAAATTTTGTGAAGTAAATCATCTGTTTAATTGTTCGGCAATTCCGCAAAAAATCCCCCGCCAATACGGCAGAAAATTTTTTTGCACTGTTTTAAACGCATTTTTATTTTTTGCCCGGCTGGCATACTTTCTGCATTAGCTTATTAACAGCGCAGAAACCGGCAGTTTTAAACGCTAATAAACCAGCAACTGATGGGTGTAACAAATAAGGAATTCTTCCATGTTAAGTTTCGACCCGGAAAAAGTTTCTCTCCCGACTGGCCATTATATTGGCGGCCAGCACTGCCAGAGCCAGGGCGCATCCTTTGAGGTTAAACGTCCCTCGGATGGCAGGGTTTATGCCACGCTGCAGGACGCCACGCCGCAGGATGTCGATCGTGCCGTGACTGTGGCGCATCAGGCGCTGAAAAGCAGCGGCTGGTCCGGTTGTCCGCCGCGCGAACGCGGACGGATACTGCGCCGCTGGGCCGATCTGATTGAGCAGGACGCGCTGCTGGCACAGCTGGAGGCGCTGGGCTCCACCCGGCCGATCAATGACGTGGTGCTGCACGAAATTCCTTTTACCGCCGAAGCGATTCGCTTCTATGCCGAATGCGCTGACAAATACAGCGGGGATCTCTTTCCCACCCGCGACAGCAGCCTGGGCATGCTGATTGCCGAACCTTATGGCGTTATCGCCGCGATTACCCCGTGGAATTTCCCGCTGTCGATGGCGTCGTGGAAATGCGGACCGGCGCTGGCGGCGGGCAATGCGGTGGTGCTTAAACCCTCTGAACTGACCCCGTTTTCTACCGTACGCATGGCCGAACTGGCCATTCAGGCGGGCTTGCCGGCCGGCGTGCTGAACATTGTCCAGGGCAGTGGCGCGGTGACCGGCAGTGCACTGGTAAAACATCCGCTGGTGCGCAAAGTCTCGTTTACCGGCTCGACCCTGACTGGCGCGCGCATCATGAGCGATGCCGCGCAAAACGGCATGAAGCCGGTGACGCTGGAGCTGGGCGGCAAAAGTCCGCAACTGGTGTTTGATGACGCGGGTGACCTTGAGGTGCTGGCCCAGCGGATTCTGCGCGGCTTCACCGCCAACGGCGGTCAGGCCTGCGTGGCGGGCACCCGTCTTATTGTGCAGCGCAACATTGCCGATCCGCTGGTTGAGCGGCTGGCTCAACTCTGCCGGGAGGTTAAACCGGGCGTCACCTGGCAGGAGGACAGCCGCTACGCGCCGCTGATCGATGAACGACAGGGCAACAAAGTCTGCTCGGTTATTGAAGCGGCAAAAGCGCAGGGCGCAGAAGTACTGGTGGGCGGTGAGCGTTTTGCCGACACCGACGACGGCTGGTTCTGGCAGCCCACGCTGCTGAGTCAAGTGGCGCAGGATAACCCGGCAGTCCAGCAGGAGATTTTTGGTCCGGTGCTGACGGTGCAGACGTTTGATGATGAAGAGCAGGGACTGGCGATGGCCGCCCATGACACTTATGGCCTCTGCGCCGGTGTTCACACCCTGAGTCTGCCGCGCGCGCTGCGGGCAATGCGCGCCATTGACGCGGGCACCGTCTGGATCAACCGCTATGGACGCTCCGGCGACTTCATCATTCCGACCGGTGGCTTTCTCGGCTCCGGCATTGGTAAAGATTTAGGCCGCCAGGCGTTTCAGGCCTGCCAGCGCCAGAAGAGTGTACTCATCGATTTCTAAGCGCAACTGACAATGACGAGGGTGTTACATGGCACTGTTTAAACCGAAATTCATCACGTTTGACTGTTACGGCACGCTGATTCGCTTCGATATGGCGGGTGCCGCGCAGCGCTGTTTCAGCGACCGCGTCGACCCGGACGCAATGCACGCTTTTACCACCGACTTTTCCAGCTACCGGCTGGATGAGGTGCTCGGCGCGTGGAAACCCTACTACGACGTGGTGAGTAATGCCCTGCAGCGCACCTGTAAAAAGTGGGGCGTCCGCTGGGACAAAGCCGACAGCGACTTTATCTACACCGACTGCGCCAGCTGGGGTCCGCATCCCGACGTGCCCGCCGGGCTGGCAAAGGTGGCTAAGGAGTTTCCGCTGGTGCTGCTGACCAACTCGATGAAAGACCTGATCCCTCATCACGAACCGCGTCTGGGCGCGCCAATCTATATGGCTATCACGGCAGAAGAGACGGGAGCCTACAAACCACAGATGAAGGGCTTCGAGTACATGCTGGATAAGCTCGGCTGCGGCCCGGAGGAGATCCTGCACGTCTCCTCCAGCTTCCGCTATGACCTGATGACTGCCCACGATCTCGGCATCAAAAACAAAGTCTGGGTCAATCGCGGTCATGAACCGGCGAATCCGTATTACCAGTACACCGAAATCAACGATATCGGCGGCCTGCCTGGCGTCGTCGGACTCTGAGGAACACCCCATGAAACTGGAATCGTTCTGGCAGGCCACCGCTCCGGCCTTTACCGGTGCCGCACGCGAACCGCTGCCCGCACAGGCGGACGTGGTGGTGATTGGCGGTGGCTTCACCGGCATCTCGGCGGCCCTGAACCTGGCGCGCAGCGGCATCAGCGTGGTGCTGCTGGAGAGTGGCGACGTGATGAGCCAGGCCTCGGCGCGCAACGGCGGCCACTGCAACACCGGTGTGGCGCAGAACTTCGCCTCGCTGGTGGCGAGCCACGGTCTGGAGCAGGCCAGCCGCTTCTACCGGGCGTTTGATGAGGCGGTGAGCTATGTCCAGCAACTGATCCAGGATGAAGCGATCGACTGCGACTTCCGGCTGTGCGGCAAACTCAAGCTCGCCAGCAAAGCGTCGCATGTGGCCGGGCTGCAGGAAGCGTATGAGCTGATGCGGCGCACCGTTGACCCGGAGATCGAACTGCTCGACAAAACCGCAGTGCGTGACGAGATCGCCAGCGATGACTTCCACGGCGGCCTGCTGCAGAAACGTGGCGGTCAGATGCACATGGGCAAGTTCGGCGTCGGGCTGGCTGAGGCCGCCGCCCGCAGCGGCGCGAAGATTTTTCCGCACCACGCCGTGACGAAGCTAGAACGCCTGAAGGGTTATCAGCATCGGGTAGAGACCGCGCAGGGCACCATTCTGGCGGACAAAGTGCTGATGGCGACCGGCTGCTCCAACGTCGGCCCTTTTCCCTGGTTTCAGCGCCGTATTGTGCCGGTCGGCAGCTTTATCGTGGTGACGGAGGCGCTCGACCCGGCGCTGCTGCGCCAGGTTCTGCCAAACGATCGCACCTACGTTACTTCACTGAATATCGGCAACTACTTCCGTACTACGGCCGATCGCCGTTTGGTGTTTGGCGGGCGGGCGCGGTTTGCCGTCAGCAACCCGACGTCGGACTCGCGTAGCGGTGAGATCCTGCGCCGGGCGATGACGCAGATGCTGCCACAGCTTGGCCAGTCGCAGGTGGATTACTGCTGGGGCGGTATGGTTGATATGACGGCCGACCGTCTGCCGCACGCGGGTGAACAGGATGGCCTCTTCTACTCGCTGGGCTACAGCGGTCACGGCACCCAGATGTCGGTGTGGATGGGACGCGTCATGGCCAGTCTGCTGGCTGAAAAGCGCACTGAAAATCCCTGGCAGCGCGACACATGGCCCGCGCTGCCCGGTTATCACGGCAAGCCATGGTTTTTACCGCTCGCAGGACTCTATTACAAAGCAAAGGATCGCCTTTCATAACGTCCCGTCGGGTGCTGACCGCCAGGTTATCAGCACCGTTAGAACATGATCCCCGGTTCGCCTGACTATTGAGGGTACAGAGATGAGTAAATTTGATAATAACGACGCTGATGCGGTAAATCCGGCACTGACGCGCATGATCACAGAAGGCTCACTTTCACGTCGCAGTCTGATGAAAATGCTCTCAGCCGGTGCGGTGATGAGCAGCGGCCTGATCACTTTTTCAGGGGCGGCACTGGCGGATTACAAGCCGGTCAGGGGCGGTAAACTGCGGGCAGCGATGTCGAATGCCTCGGCCACCGATACACTTGATCCGGCCAAAAGTAACAACAGTGCGGATTACACCCGCCAGTTCATGTTCTACAGCGGCCTGACCGAGCTGGATAAAAACCTGATGGCGCAACCGGCGCTGGCCGAATCGCTGGAATCCAGCGACGGCATTACCTGGCATATCAAACTGCGTAAGGGGGTCACTTTCCATGATGGCAAACCGCTGACCGCCAAAGATGTCATCTACTCGCTCAGCCGTCACAAAGATCCGGCCATCGCCTCTATCGCCTTTAAGCTGGCCGATCAGTTCAAAACCTTCAGCGCGGTCAATGATAACGAGGTGCAGCTGGAGCTGAGCAGCGCTAACTTCGACGTCCCTTATATGCTGGCAACACCGCCGTTTCTGATCGTACCGGACGGCACCAAAGATTTCAGCAAAGGCATCGGCACCGGTCCGTTTGTCTGCAAAACATTTATGCCGGGTACGCGCACCATCGGCACCAAAAACCCCAACTACTACAAACCTGGTCTGCCACATCTGGATGAGGTAGAACTCATCGGCGTTACCGACGGCGCAGCGCGCGTTAATGCCCTGATGTCAGGCGATCTGCAGATGGTCTCCACGCTGACCGCTGCCGACTGCAAACGCATCAAAGCCAGCAGCGAATTTGGCGTGCTGGAGAGTAAATCGGGCATGTACACCAACCTGATTATCCGCACCGATGTGAAGCCGGGTAACAATGAAGATTTCGTGCTGGCGATGAAATATCTGCAGCCACGTGAAATGCTGGTGAAAACGGTGCTGCAGGGTTACGGCGACGTCAGTAATGACACCCCGGTGCCGCCGTGGCATCCGCTCTATAACGCCGATCTCAAACCGCGTGCGCTGGACATTGAAAAAGCGAAGTTCCACATCAAAAAAGCGGGCATGGCCGGCTCCACGGTGGAGATTATCACCACGCCGAATATCGAAGGGGCAAATGAAGGCGGTCAGATGATCCAGCAGATGGCGCGCGGGGCAGGGCTGAACATCAAAGTGCGACGTGTGCCGTATGACGGTTACTGGTCTTCGCACTGGATGAAAGATCCGGTGGGATATGGCTCGATAAATCCGCGTCCGACGCTCGACATGCTCTTCTCACAGTTCTATCTCTCTACCGCACCGAATAACGAATCGGGCTGGAAAAATCCTCAGTTTGATCAACTGGTGGTCGCGGCACGCGGTGAGCGCGATCAGGCGAAACGCAAGCAGATGTATGGCGACATGCAGACGCTGATTTATGACCACTGCGGCACCCTTATCCCGACCTTTATCAGCTCCACGGATGGCTATAACAAAAAGGTCAAAGGGGTGGAGGCCTGGCCGTCAGGCATGATGATGGGCTATCGCTTCCATGAATTTGCGTGGCTGAGCGCCTGATACGTTATTTAAGGAAGGAGTACGCCGATGAACCGATACATGCTGTTCCTGATTGCCCGGCGAATTGGTGCCGGCATCCTGACTTTGCTTATCGTCTCGGCGGTGGTGTTTTTCATCACCAGCCTGCTGCCGGGCGACGCAGCGCAGATGATCCTCGGCCAGAACGCCACGCCGGAAACGGTGGCGGCGTTACGGCAGCAGCTGGGTCTCGATCAGCCTTTGCTGATGCGCTACTTCCACTGGCTGACAGGCATGTTGCAGGGCGACTTTGGCACCTCGTTTGCCAGCCATTTGCCGGTCTCGCAGCTGGTGGCGCAGCGTATTCCCGCTACCTTTGAACTGGCGGGTAATACCACGCTGATCTGCGTGCCGCTGGCGCTGATTATCGGCATTATTGCGGCGATGAATCGCGGTTCCCGACTCGATCGGGCGCTGGTCATCGGCACCATGGCGACGGTTGCCGTGCCGGAGTTTCTGGTGGCGACGGTGGCGGTACTGATTTTTGCCGTCAAGCTGCACTGGGTGTCAGCGATGTCGTTCGGCAGCCCGGATAGCGACCTGCTGAGTTACCTCAAAGCCTACGCGCTGCCGGTGCTGACCCTCTGCTGCGTGCTGGTGGCGCAGATGGCACGTATGACGCGGGCAGCCATTATCAACCAGCTCGACAGCCCTTATCTGGAGATGGCGCTGCTGAAAGGGGTTTCACCGCTGAGAGCGGTGCTGCGTCACGCACTGCCTAACGCGGTCGGCCCCATCGCCAATGCCATTTCACTCAGCCTCTCCTATCTGTTTGGCGGGGTAATCATCATCGAAACCATCTTCAGCTATCCCGGTCTCGCCAGCCAACTGGTGGATGCGGTCAGTAACCGCGACCTGCCGGTGGTGCAGCTCTGCGTGATGCTGTTCGCCGCCTGCTATCTGGTCCTGCTGCTGGCGGCAGACATTCTGACTATCGCCTTTAACCCGAAATGGAGAAGCGCATGAATATTCTCTCGTTGCCCTGGCGTTTCTTACAGTCGCTCTCCTGGTCGGGACGGCTGGGTCTGATAATGTCGCTGTTCTGGCTGCTGATGGCGGTATTCGGCACCCCGCTGGCCCCGCACAGCATTGATGACATCGGCGGCGGCCCGCTGATGGGCGGCCTGACGTCCGATAACCTGCTGGGCACCGACTACCTTGGGCGCGACATGCTGAGCCGCATTCTCTATGGCGCGAAGTTCTCTATCGGTCTGGCGCTGAGTGCGGCGCTGCTGGCCAGCCTGATCGGCACGCTGCTGGCGCTGCTGGCAGCGGTGGCGGGGCGCTGGCTGGAGGAGGTACTGGGCCGCGTCAACGACGCGCTGCTGGTACTGCCGGGCAAAGTGCTGTCGCTGATGATAGTCGCGGTATTTGGCTCCTCACTGCCGATGCTGATCCTCACGGCGGTCTTCACCTACTGGCCGGGCGCATTTCGTATCGCGTTTGCCATGGCCAGCTCGCTGCGCAGCATGGACTACGTCCGGGCGTCACGGCTGCGGGGCGAAAGCCGCTGGTATATCGCCATTCACGATATCCTGCCCAACATGGTGCACCCGATGCTGACTGATTTTGGTCTGCGCTTTGTCTACATCGTGCTGCTGCTGAGCGGCCTGAGCTTCCTCGGTCTGGGTGTTCAGCCGCCCTACGCCGACTGGGGCACGCTGGTGCGTGAAAATATGCAGGGGCTGTTTGACGGCTCGCCTGCGGTGCTGATGCCCGCGCTGGCGATTGCCAGCCTGACCATTGGTGCCAACCTGTTTATTGACAGCCTGCAGGCGATGCGTCCGATGACGCTGGCGAAGGAGGGAGCATGAACGTGACACCACATACCGCCATGCCGGTGATTTCGGTGGATAAACTGCGCGTCACTGCGCAGACCGATCGCGGCGAAGAGATCGACCTGGTTTCCGATATTCACTTTACCGTGCAGAAGGGCGAAGTGCTGGCGCTGATTGGCGAATCCGGCTCAGGTAAAACCACTATCGCGATGGCGCTGATGGGTTACGCCCGCAGCGGCTGCCGCATCGCCGACGGCAACATTCACGTTGCCGGCACCGACGTTAACAGCCTGACGCCGGGGCAGTTGCGCGCTTTCCGTGGCAACAAAGTCGCCTATATCGCCCAGAGCGCGGCAGCGTCGTTTAATCCGGGCATGAAGATCCTCGACCAGGTGATTGAGCCGGTGGTTATCCACGGCACCCTGACCCGCAAAGCGGCAAAAGCCAAAGCGATTGAGCTGTTCCGCGAACTGGCGCTGCCCAACCCCGAGACCATTGGTGACCGCTTCCCGCACCAGGTGTCGGGCGGTCAGTTGCAGCGTCTGATGACGGCGATGGCGCTGATTGGCGATCCTGACGTGGTAATCCTTGATGAACCTACTACCGCGCTGGATGTGACCACGCAGGTGGAAGTGCTGAAGGCGTTTCGCCGCGTGGTGGTGCAGCGCGGCGTCACGGCGATTTACGTCAGTCACGATTTAGCCGTGGTGGCGCAGATGGCAGACCGGATACTGGTGCTACTGCGCGGCAAAATGGCGGAGTATGGCAGCACCGCGCATCTGATCGGCGCACCGCAGGCGGAGTACACCCGCTTACTGATGGAGGCGGCGCGGCAGAAAGAGCGGCCCAGCAACTGGTGCCCGGTTGCCGCCGATATTCAGCCGCTGCTTGAGGTGCGCGACCTCAGCGCAGGTTATGGTCCGCGTGGCAGCGACGGCTATCCGAAAATACGCATTCTGGAAGATATCAATCTCAGGCTGTGGAAAGGGCAGGCGATTGGCATCATTGGTGAGTCAGGCTCAGGTAAAACCACCCTGGCGCACGCTATTGCCGGACTCAACGCTCCAAGCCACGGCCATATTCTGTTCAACGGCCACTACATCTCGGGCGATATGCAAAAACGGCCTGACAACGAGCTGCGCCGCATTCAATATGTATTCCAGATGGCAGACACCGCGCTGAACCCGGCCCACAGCGTTGAACGCATCCTGTCGCGTCCGCTGACGCTGTTTCACGGTCTGAGCGGTGCGGCCCGACAGCAGCGGCTTTATCAGCTGCTGGATCTGGTGCAGCTTCCGCGCAGCGTGCTGTGGCGGCGTCCCTGGGCGCTCTCCGGCGGGCAGAAGCAGCGCGTCAATCTGGCGCGCGCACTGGCGGCTGAGCCGGATCTGATTCTGTGTGATGAAGTGACCTCGGCGCTGGATACAGTGGTTGCCGCCGCCGTTCTCGACTTAATCAGCGAACTGCGCCGCGAACTGGGACTTTCGGTGATCTTCATCAGCCACGACATGCATGCGGTACGCGCGGTGTGTGATGAAATCGTGGTGATGAAGAGCGGTCGCATCGTCACCCAGCTGGCGCGCAGCGACTACGACAAGCCGACCAGCGAATTGTATTTCGAGCGGCTGAAACGCGCGGTGCCGGAGCTGCGTCAGGGCTGGCTGGATGAGCATGAAGAGATTTTAAAAGCAGAGTGAGTTGCCTGAAGCAACTGGCACCCTGATTAATCCGCCTGCACAGCACTGATGTAATGCGCGGGCGGCACGGGTCAAGGCACCGCGGCGATATCGCACTGTGCCAGACCAGATACTGACAACAGAGGTAGTCTTGTTATGCCTGCACCGATTCGTTATGTACAGGACAGTGCGAATTTTCCCGATTCCGCCGATGTAGTGGTGATTGGCGCCGGTATCGCCGGAGCCGCCGCCACCTGGGAGCTGGCGAAGCAGGGACTGAAGGTCGTGCTAATCGAAAAAGGCCTGGTAGGAGCGGAGCAGTCGAGCCGTAACTGGGGCTGGTGTCGCCAGCAGAACCGCGATGAGCGCGAATTGCCGCTGATTATTTATGCGCTGCAACGCTGGGGTGAGCTTAACGATGAAACCGGCGAGGAGCTGGGTTTCCGCCGCAGCGGGCTGGTTTACGCCACGCAGGAAGAGTCGGACATTGCGGCCTGGGATAAGTGGATCCAGATGGCAAAAGGCTATGGCGTGCGCAGTTCGATCCTCACGGCGGAGCAGGCCAAAGCGATGACGCCCGGCAGCACCACAAACTGGCGGGGCGGTCTCTCAGCGCCAACTGACGGTCACGCCGAACCACGGCTGGCCGCGCCCGGGCTGGTGGCGGGCGCGCTGAAAAAAGGCGCGCTGCTGTTTCAGCAATGTGCGGTGCGCGGGCTGGATATCGCCGCCGGACGGGTCAGCGGCGTCTGGACCGAGCGCGGCCTGATCAAAACCAGCCGGGTGATCTGTGCCGCCGGGGCCTGGACCTCCATGTTCTGCCGTCGTCACGGTATCGATCTGCCGCTGGGCAACGTGATTGGTACCGCCTTCCGCACGCAGCCCATTGAGCAGGCGATTGCCATGCCACTCTACACACCTGGCTTTGCCTGTCGGCCACAGATGGACGGCAGTTACACCGTCTCCGTCTCGGGTCGCGGGCGTCTGGAACCTGGCGCGCAGGGGCTGCGCTATGCCCGCCAGTTCTATCCGACCTTTAAAAGCCGCCGCAAGAATCTCACCCTGAATCTTGGCCTGTCGCCGTTCTTCAATGGCCCGGAAGCGATGGGTGGCTGGGCATTTGACCGCGAGTCGCCGTTTGAGCGCATGCGCATTCTCGATCCGGCAGCCGATGCAACGATCGTGGAAGAGGGACTGGCGGCGATGCGGCGTGAATATCCGGCGCTGGCGAACCTGCGGCTGGCGCAGTCGTGGGGCGGCATGATTGACAGCACCCCGGACGCGATTCCGGTGATCTCCACCGTGGCGAAACTGCCGGGGCTGGTGCTCTCGGCGGGCTACAGCGCCCATGGCTTCGGTATCGGACCGGGTGCCGGACGACTGGCAGCCGATCTGGCGACCGAAGCCACGCCAGTCGTTGATCCCACCCCTTATCGCTACAGCCGTCTGGTTGACGGCAGCGGACTTGAAACGCCAGGCATGATGTAAGGAGACCTGCAATGAGCCTGAAAATACGCGCAATGACGCCGGACGATATCGACCCCTGTTTCACCTTAACGCAGGCACTGAAATGGCCCCACCGACGTGAAGACTGGGCGCTGGCGCTGCAGCTGGGCGAGGGCACGGTGATTGAAGAGCAGGGCAAGCTGATTGCGAGCGCGGTGCTCTGGCGCTGGGGCGAGCGCGCCGCCACGCTGGGGCTGGTGATCGTCGATAACCAGCAGCAGGGGCGTGGCCTTGGCAAACAGCTGATGCTGGCGCAACTGGAAAAATTACCCGACTGTAATGTGCGTCTGCACGCCACCGAAATGGGCAAAGGTTTGTATGAAAAACTCGGGTTTGTCAGTTGCGGTGAGATTCGCCAGCACCAGACCCGCGCAGTGACCACCCTTCCAGACGTCGTGATCCCGGCGGGACTGCAGCTGCGTCCGGCAACACTGGCCGATCACGCCACACTGGTGACGCTGGATCAGCAGGCGCACGGCATGCATCGTCCGGCACTGTTCGACCACCTGCTGCGCGACTGCCAGACGGTGCTGTTGCAGGATGACCAACAGCAAATTCAGGGCTTCGCCAGCCTGCGCCGCTTTGGTCACGGCTGGGCGATAGGCCCGATCATCGCGGGAGACTTCGCGGTAGCGAAGGCGCTGGTCGCCTCGCTGATGCAGTCGCTGCAGGGGGAATTCCTGCGCATCGACACCGATGCCGCGCTGCCGATGGCCGCCTGGCTACAGAGCCTCGGCATCCCTCAGGTCGATGCGCCTGCGACTATGGTGCGCGGCACGCCCTGGACACCGCAGGGTATGCAGGCGTTTGGACTGATGACGCAGGCGATGGCCTGATGCATATCGTCTATAAATCGGAGCCGGAACGTGGCCGGATCTGGCAGCGCTGGCTGGCAGCGCATGCGCCTGACATTCAGCTGCATATCTGGCCTGAGACCGGCGATCCAGAGCAGGTTGAGGCGCTGGTCGCCTGGCAGCCACCGGCTGACATCACCGCGCTTTTCCCCCGGCTGAAATTGCTGTTCTCCGTGGGTGCCGGGGCCGATCAGTTTGACCTTGGCGCGCTGCCGCCCGACCTGCCGGTGATCAGAATGATCGAGCCAGGCCTGACCCAGGGCATGGTGGAGTATGTCACCTTCGCGGTACTCGGCCTGCATCGCGACATGCCGCGCTATTTTCATCAGCAACGCCAGCAGCAGTGGCTGGCACACGCGGTATTACCTGCCGCGCAGCGTCGGGTAGGCGTCATGGGGCTGGGCGAACTGGGCCAGGCCGCACTGCAACAGCTGGTGGCGCTGGGCTTTGACTGCGCTGGCTGGAGCCGCACACCGCGCCAGATTCCCGGCGTCCGCTGCTGGCACGGTGACGATCAGCTCGATGCGTTTCTGGCGCACAGCGAGATTCTGGTCTGCCTGCTGCCGCTGACTGACACCACACAGGGTTTGCTTAACCGAACCCTGTTTAATCAGCTACCACAGGGCGCGGCGCTGGTGCAGGCCGGGCGCGGCCCCCAGCTGAATCAGGACGATCTGCTGCAGGCGCTGGAGAGCGGGCAGCTCCGTGCCGCCGTGATCGATGTGACCAACCCGGAGCCGTTACCGCCGGGTCATCCCTTCTGGCACCATCCCGCCATCTGGCTCACACCCCACATCGCCAGCCAGACGCAGAATGAGAGCGCCATTGCGGCACTGCTGGAAAATCTGCGGCGCCATCAGCGTGGCGAGCCGCTGCACGGTGAGATTGACCGTTCGCGAGGATATTAAGATGGAACATCTGGTGGCATTGCGCCGCGACCTGCATGCGCACCCGGAACTGGGCTTTCAGGAGCAGCGCACCAGCGACATCGTGGCGAACTTTCTGCAACAGCTGGGCATTGAGGTGCATCGCGGCATCGGTAAAACCGGCGTGGTCGGGATACTGAAAAAGGGCAGCAGTGAACGCATGATCGGCCTGCGGGCTGATATGGATGCGCTGCCGATGCAGGATCAGAGCGGCACCGACTGGCAAAGCCGCCTGGAGCAGGTGAGCCACGCCTGCGGCCACGACGGTCACACCGTGATGCTGCTGGGAGCCGCAGAAAAACTGGCGCGCGACGTCAGCTTTGATGGCAGCGTCTGCTTTATCTTCCAGCCCGCCGAAGAGGGGCTGGCGGGCGCAAAGGCGATGATTGACGATGGCCTGTTCAGCCGCTTTCCCTGTGAGGCGGTCTACGCCATCCACAACTGGCCGGAACTGCCGCTCGGCCAGGTACAGACCCGCCCTGGCGCGATCATGGCAGCGGCTGATCGCTTTGATATCCGGGTACTGGGCGGAGGCGGTCATGCCGCGCAGCCGCATCTGACGCGCGATACTCTGCTGGCGACCAGCGAGCTGGTGGTGCAGCTGAATACTCTGGTCTCGCGCGCCCTGGATCCGTGCGAAACGGCGCTGCTCACCGTCACCCGGATGCAGGGCGGCTTTTCGCACAACATGATCCCGGCGGAGGCGAACATCACCGGCACGGTGCGCACTTTCAGCCCGGCAGCGCAGGCGACGATTGAAGCACGACTGCGTCAGATGGCGGAGCACATCACCGCCGCCCACGGTTTGCACGCAGAGGTCAGCTATCTGCGCTACTACCCGGCGACCCTGAACAGTAATGCTGAAGCGCAGTTTTGCCTGCAGGCGCTGACGCAGGCGGGCATTACGGCTGAGGCCGCGCCCCAGCCCGCACTTACCTCAGAAGATTTTGCTTTTATGCTGCAGGCGCGGCCCGGTGCCTATCTGTGGCTGGGGTCGGCACCCTGCAAGCCGCTGCATCATGCTGCATACGACTTCAACGATGCGCTGATCCCGCATGGCGTTAACGTTTTTGTCACGCTGATTCGTCAGGCGCTGGCAGAGAAATTTCCCTGCTGAATGCCGCAGGATTTTGACAGGAAATGCCGCTGTCTGAGGAATTACGGCAGCGTGACAAACCAGCGGGTTGCGATACTTGAGCCAACCGAACGTTACGTGGATGAGGGTTTAAAATGCAGAATGTCATGGCAGAGCAGCAAGCATACTCCGATAACAGCCTGTTACTGGATGCACGCGAGCAGAACGTGCCGCGCGGCGTAGTTACCGCCCATCCGCTGGTGATCGAACGCGCCAGAGGCAGTGAAGTGTGGGACGTGGAGGGCAATCGCTATCTCGACTTTGTCGGCGGCATCGGGGTGCTGAATGTCGGCCACAATCACCCGGCGGTGGTCAATGCGGTGACCCGCCAGCTCGGCCTGGTGTCTCATGCCTGCTTTCAGGTGGTGGCCTATCCGGGCTACATCGAGCTGGCGCAGCGGCTGAACAAACTGGTGGGCGGCGATGAGGCGTACAAAAGCGTCTTCTTTACCAGCGGCGCGGAAGCGGTGGAAAATGCGGTGAAGATTGCCCGCTCACACACCCAGCGCTCTGGCATCATCGCTTTTGATGGTGCGTTTCATGGCCGCACCCTGCTGGGTATCACCCTGACCGGCATGTCCGCGCCTTACAAACAGAATTTTGGCCCGTTCCCCGGCGATATTTACCGTCTGCCCTTCCCGAACCCGCTGCACGGTATTACTGAAGCGGACTGCCTGAAAGCGCTGGATCAGCTGTTTGCGGTGCAGATCCTGCCGGAGCGGGTCGCGGCGATTATCATTGAGCCGGTTCAGGGTGACGGCGGCTTCCTGCCCGCTGGCCCGGCATTTATGCAGGCGCTGCGTCGCATCACCAGCCAGCACGGTATTCTGCTGATTTGTGATGAAATCCAGTCCGGCTTCGGGCGTACCGGCACGATGTTCGCCTTCCAGCAACTGGGTATCAAACCCGATTTAGTCACGCTGGCGAAAAGCCTGGGCGGCGGTCTGCCGATTTCCGGTGTGGTGGGGCGTGCGGAGATCATGGATGCACCGACGCCTGGCGGGTTAGGCGGTACTTATGGCGGCAACGCACTGGCCTGTGCGGCGGCGCTGGCGGTACTGGATCTGTTTGAGCAGGAAAACCTGTTGCAGCGCTCCTGCCAGCTTGGTGAGCAACTCAATGCACGACTGCGGCAACTGGCGGATAAATATGCCTGCATCGGTGACGTCCGCGGCGTAGGCTTTATGCAGGCGGTGGAGATCCTCGATTTCGAAACCGGTCGCCCGGATGCGGCCTTAACCCAGAGGATCCTCGACAGCGCCTGCCAGGAAGGATTGCTGCTGATCAAATGCGGCCTGCATCGCAACACCATCCGTTTCCTGGCGCCGCTGGTCACTACCGACTCACAGCTGGAAGAGGCGCTGCATATCTTCGATATTGCGCTGGCCCGCGCCACAGGCCGGTTGGGGTAAAGTGCCATTCCTCATTGATATTGTTAAAGTAATTTGAAAATCTCCCGCTGGTATAACCACTGCGAAGCGCTGGCGCGTTTACGGTAAAGCGTGATATACCTTCGGGAGGTTCTGCACATTTAATTAAGCGTCTATCCCATCAGGCTATTTCATTTGTCAGTCTGAACCTGGTCAGTGCTTACAATCCTCACGTACGCCATGTACGCGCCGGTTGTTCCGCGCTGTCCGTCTCCAGACTGCCTGCAACAATGACGCCTGGTGGGACAGGCTCTGACAATGAGGGGGGTGCTATGAACGGCTTAATGAAACTCGACCGCATCGACATCAACATCCTGGTGCAACTCCAGAAAGATGGCCGTATCAGCAACGTTAACCTCGCCGACGCCGTAGGCCTTTCGCCCAGTCCCTGTCTGCAACGGGTCAAACGTCTGGAACAGGCCGGTTTTATCACCGGTTATGAAGCGCACATTAATCTCACCCGCATTACCGATTCGGTGACGGTCTTTACCGAAGTCACTCTGTCAGGCCATCGCCGCGAAGACTTTATGAAATTTGAAAGTGCGATGCGCGACGTCGATGAGCTGATGGAGTGCCATCTGATCACTGGCGGCTATGACTATTTGCTGCGCTTTATTACCCGCAGTATTGAACATTACCAGGAAGTGATTGAGAAGATGCTCGACGCTCAGATCGGCATCGATAAGTACTTTAGCTATATCGTGATCAAATCCCCGATCATGAAAAGCAGCGTGCCGTTGCGATCGCTGATCGGCAAGCACAATTCGGTGGAGTTCGGCGTGTAGCGGGCGGCCAGGCGTCGCCCTCGCCATGTTTACCGGTGGAGAGAGGGCCGTCACCTGCCTTGTTTCTGCTTACTCTTTCCTGATTCACCCCAGCCGCACTTTTGTTCGCCCATCCGCTTCACTTCTCCCGTTAATGTGCCAGATGCCCCCTCAGCATAAAATTTCTTCATGACGCAAAATTCAGTCGCAACAGCCGGTTCTGTAGCGCGCTACAGCCTCAACCGTTGGGCGAACCCTTTTACACTGTTTTCAACCGATACAAGGAGTTGTCATGGACTCATTGCAGATTGCTGACCAGCAGTGGCAGCGCGAGGCGTTCACTGTCTCCACCAGCCGCCAGCGGCTCGACCTGGCGTGGATCCACATCCAGCTGGCGGATAAGTCCTACTGGGCCAAAGGCCAGCCTCTGGCTAAAACCGTGCGGGCGATTGCCGGTTCGCTGCCGTTTGGCCTCTATCACCAGCAGAGCCAGATTGGCTTTGCCCGACTGATTACTGACTACACCCGGTTTGGCTGGCTGTGTGACGTAATGATTGATGAAAACTGGCGCGGTCACGGACTGGGCAGCTGGCTGGCAACCTGCGTCCGTGAACACCCGGAGCTGCAAACGGTGCATCGCTGGATGCTCTCAACCCAGGATGCCCATCAGGTCTATCAGCGGCTCGGCTGGCGTGTGGTGCAGCATCCCGAGGCGCTGATGGAATTTCCCCCTTCCTGACACTGGAGTTACCCCGATATGCGATACCGCGTTGGCGTGGATATTGGTGGATCCTTTACCGATTTCGCCGTGCTCGATCAGCAAACGAACCAGATTCACACCCTGAAAGTCCTGTCGCGACCGGATCAGCCAGGCAGCGAAATCGTTACCGGGCTGGCGCAGTTTCAGCAGCATCAGGGCATTGACCCCGCTGAGATTGGCTACTTCACCCACGGCACCACGGTAGGCATTAATGCGGTGATCCAGCGGCGTGGCGTGCGGCTGGCACTGTTCGCCACGGAGGGCTTCTGCGATGTCCTGGAGCTGGCCCGGCTTAAAATCCCGCATATTCACGATCTTTTCTCCCGGCGTCCTGCTCCGCTGATCACCCGCGATCGGGTGTTTGCCATCCGTGAACGCAGTGACGCGCACGGCAACGTGCTGCACGCGCCTGATCGCCAGAGCGTGCTCGACGCAATCGCTCAGGCACGCGCGGCAGGCTGTCAGGGCATTGTGGTGTCGCTGCTGCACAGCTATCGCAACCGGCACAATGAAGCGGCGGTGAAGGCGATTATCGACGAGGTGGCACCCGAGCTGCTGACCTCCTGTTCCGCTGACATCTGGCCGATCATCCGTGAATATGAACGCACCATTACCGCCACCATTAATGCCTACGTGCAGCCGATGGTGATCCACTACCTGGAATCCTTTGAGCAGGCGCTGCAACGGCTCGGCGTCAGGCCGCCGCCGCGCATCACCAAATCCAACGGCGGGGTGATGGGCGTCGATCAGGCGAAACGCGAATGCGTGCAGATGGTGCTCTCCGGCACCGCATCCGGGGTGATTGGTGCCAGCTATCTCGCCAGCGCCTGTGGTTTTGACAAAATCCTCAGCCTGGATATCGGTGGCACCAGCGCCGACGTGGCGGTGATCATCGACGGCAAAGTGGCGCAGGGCAACGGCGAAATCATCGGGGATTTCCCGATCTTTATTCCTTCTGTCGCCGTCACTTCGGTGGGTCAGGGCGGCGGCTCGCTGGCGTGGATCGATGGTCAGGGCGTGCTGCAGATGGGCCCGGACAGTGCCGGATCGCTGCCTGGCCCGGTCTGCTTCCAGCGCGGCGGCACGCAGCCCACCGCCACCGATGCGTTCGCCGCCTGCGGCATGATGGGCCATGGCGCGCTGGGTTATAACGCCGTCACTGTTGATGTGGACGCCGCCTGCGCGGCCTGGCAGCCGCTGGCGGATGCGCTTGGCGTCACGGTGCAGGAAACGGCAGAAACCGCCATCCAGCTGGCGATCTCCAGCATGTACAGCGACACCAGCGGGCTGCTGTCGCGCTTTGGTCTCGATCCGCGTGAATTCTGGTTCCTCGCCTTTGGCGGAGCGGGTCCGATGATGGGCTGCTTTCTGGCCCGCGAACTGAATATGAAAGGGGTGATTGTGCCGCCGACGCCGGGCGTGCTGTCCGCGCTGGGCGGGCTGGTGGCGGATATCCGCAACGACTTTATTCGCACGCTCTACGGCGATCTGACGCCCGCTCTGGCCGACACCCTGGCCAGTGAAGCCGAAGCATTACAGCAACGCGCCTGTGGCTGGCTGGCCCAGGAGCACGGCAGCGATATGCCTTACAGCCTGCAGTTCAGCGCGGATATGCGCTATCGCGGTCAGTCGTTTGAGATCGACGTACCGCTGGAGGCGAACTGGCTGGCGCAGGCGGATTTCACTGCGCTGCATGACGCCTTTGATCGCCAGCACCAGCAGCTGTTTGGTCACTGTGACCCGCAGGCGCCGGTGCAGTTGATCAACCTGCGGCTGGTGATTGCATCACCGACGCCGAAACCGGTGATTAACCCGCTGGCTCCGGCCACGGAACCGGTGCTGGTACTGAAACAGACCAGGGCGTGGATCGACGGCGGCTGGCATCAGGTTGATTTAGTGCTGCGTTCGGTGCTGCGTGCCGGCCATCAGCTCAGTGGCCCGGTCATCATCGCCCAGGATGACTGCACCACCTGCGTGCCGCCCGGCATGGGCGTCACGGTCGATTCATTCGGTAATCTGCTGATCACGGCGAACGAGGCATAACATGGCGATTGATGGACGTAACTTACAGATCCTGGCGAACTACTGCGCCGCCGCTGCCGATGCGATGGCCTTTACCCTGATGCGCACGGCGCACTCCACCTTTGTGAAAGAGACGGAAGATTTCTCCTGTCAGATTGTCAGCCGCAGCGGCCTGGCGTTTGCCTCGCCGCGCAGCTTCGGCGCGCCCTGGTACAGCGGCATCGATTATGCGCCGGTACTGGCGCTGATTGAAGAGTATGCAGACGGCGACATCTGCATTACCAACGACGCCTACGCCGGCAACGTGGCGACCCACTCGCCCGATATCCACATCTGGAAACCGGTGTTCCACCAGGGTGAAATTGTCTGCTTCGTTGTGGGCCACATTCATAACACCGACGTCGGCGGCGCGGTGCCTGCCTCACTGTCGCGCTCGCTGACCGATATCGTGCAGGAGGGGATTCGCATCCCGCCGCTGAAGATCATGCGGCAGGGTCAGCTCAACGAAGAGGTCGCCAGCATCATGCGGCTCAATGTGCGGGTGCCGGATCAGAACTGGGGCGATTTCAAAGCCCAGCTGGCGTCGGTGAACGTCGGCGAGCGTAAAATCCACGACATTATTGCCCGCTTTGGCATCGCCGATTTTTTGCAGGGCATTGAGGGCATTCTCGATTACGCCGAAGCGCAGGCGCGCAGCATTATCAAAACCATTCCCGACGGGGAATACTTCTATGCCGACTACGCCGATGAAGATGGCGAGGGCGGTTATCCCTGCCGGATCGCCATTACTCTGCGGGTGCAGGGCGAACAGCTGGAGCTGGACTACACCGGCAGCGACCCGCAGCTGGCCTCGTCGCTGAATATGCCGACTGGCGGACGTGAGCGACATCCGCTGGCGCTGGTGGGTGTTACCTATGTGCTCTCCACGCTGGACCGTTCACTGCTGCTTAACGCCGGTACGCTGCGACCCACCCGGGCAATCCTGCCGCCTGGCACGGTCATGAACTGTGAAGCGCCCGCAGCGGTGGGAATGCGCTCGCTGACCTGTGCACTGTCGCAGATTGCCACTATCGGCGTTTTCTCGCTGGCGATGCCGGAGCGTTTGCCTGCGAATTCACCGGGCGGCAACTCAATCATGAACATTCGTACCCAGACGCAGAATCGCAGTGTGGTCGCCTCGCTGGGTCCGGTGGGCGGCGGCGCGGGCGGCACGCCGCGTCACGATGGGCCTGACGGCTCCGGCGGTCTTTCAGCCTTTCTGAAAAACACCCCGATTGAGATCAACGAAGCGGAAGTGCCAATCCGCTTTCATCGCTACGGACTGGCCCAGGACAGCGCCGGAGCCGGTCGCTATCGCGGCGGTTTAGCCACCGAAATGGCATTTGAGGTTTTCTCGCCCAATACCACCATTACCGCGCGCAACCGTAACCGATCGGTGTTTGCCTCGGCGGGTGTCGTCGGCGGCCAGAGTGGGGCGCTCTCTTACTTCCGTACCCGGCGCGACGGTGAGGTCATCAATCACGGTAACACTGATGTGATCCACTGCCTGCCGGGTGACGTGGTCGAAGTGCGCGGACCCGGCGCGGGCGGTTATGGCCTGCCGACACAGCGCGATGCCGATGCGGTGATGCAGGATGTGCGCTGCGGTTATCTCAGCGTCGCGGCAGCCAGGACGCAGTATGGCGTGGTAGTGGTTGATCACCACGTGGATCGGGCAGCAACGGAGCACCTGCGCGCCACGATGCCGCAGCAGGCTGCGCACCATTTTGAGCACGGCGAAGCACGGAGTCGCTTCGAAATGCTCTGGACGCCACAGCGTTATCAGTTACTGACCGCCTTTCTGGCAAGCGCGCCGGTGAGCTGGCGTCACTTCCTGAAAACCCAGGTATTCCGGGCGGTGGCAGAGATAGGCGAAACGGCGGATATGGCACAAATATTCAGTGATTTGCGTCAGCGATACCCGGCAATGGCGAACAATTAACGGCGATTGCGCATCGTCTACTACGCTTTAAGTCTGCATGGACTACAAGGGGAAACGCGACGATGAGCATGAAAACCAGTGATTTTTTTGTCCAGCGCCTGAAAGAGTGGGGCGTCACACGCATCTATGGCTATCCGGGAGATGGCATCAATGGGGTGCTGGGCGCCATTCAGCGTGCTAACGCCAAAGGCGACGGCATCGAATTTATTCAGGTACGCCACGAAGAGATGGCGGCCTTTATGGCGGCAGGACACGCCAAATTCACCGGTGAGCTGGGCGTCTGCCTCTCTACCGGCGGGCCGGGCGCGACCCATCTGCTGACCGGACTCTATGACGCCAAAATGGATCATGCTCCGGTGCTGGCGATTGCCGGCCAGGCGGAAGCGACCGCGCGCGGCTCCAGTTATCAGCAGGAGATGAACCTGGATCGCATCTTCTCGGATGTTGCCAACTTCGTTCAGGAAGCTTCGACTTCAACCCAGGTTCGCCATCTGCTCGACCGGGGCGTGCGCATCGCCAAAGCGCAAAACGGCGTGGCGGTGATCATCATCCCTAAAGATATTCAGGATGAAGAGTGGCAGCCGCCGCAGCATCTGCACGGTTTTACCCATTCCGGCAGCGGCTATCAGCGTCCCAAAGTGATCCCTTATGAAGCGGATCTGCAACGCGCCGCTGAGGTGCTTAACGCCGGCAAAAAAGTGGCGATTCTGATTGGCGCAGGCGCACGTAACGCCGCCGTCGAGGTGGTACAGGTCGCCAATGTGCTGGGTGCGGGCGTGGCAAAAGCGCTGCTGGGCAAAGATGTGCTGCCGGACGATGCGCCGTTTGTGACCGGTTCGATTGGCCTGCTGGGCACGAAGCCCTCATCCGATTTAATGCAGAACTGCGACACCTTGCTAATGATCGGCAGCGGCTTCCCGTGGACAGAATTCCTGCCGGAAGAGGGCAAGGCGCGTGCGGTGCAGATCGACATCGATCCCGCCATGCTCGGCCTGCGCTATCCCAGCGAAGTGAACCTGCATGGCGATGCGGCTGAAACCCTGCGCGCCCTGCTGCCGCTGCTGGAGCACAAAGAGGATCGCAGCTGGCAGGAAGATATCGCGCTTCAGGTGCGCGACTGGTGGACGCTGATGGAAGAGCGCGCCATGGCACCCGCTAATCCGGTCAACCCGCAGCGGGTGGTGTGGGAGATGTCGCCACAACTGCCGGATAACGCCATTGTCACCTCGGACTCTGGTTCCTGTGCCAACTGGTTCGCCCGCGACTATCGGGTTAAGCAGGGTCAGCGCGCCTCGCTTTCCGGCGGTCTGGCCTGTATGGGCGCGGCGGTGCCTTATGCGATTGCCGCAAAATTTGCCCACCCCGACAAACCGGTGGTGGCGCTGGTGGGTGACGGTGCGATGCAGATGAACAACATGGCGGAGCTGATCACCATCCAGAAATACTGGCAGCAGTGGGCCGATCCACGCCTGATCGTCTGCGTGTTCAACAACCAGGATCTCAATCAGGTCACCTGGGAGCAGCGGGTCATGGAGGGGAATCCCCGCTTTGACGCCTCGCAGCAACTGCCGGATGTGAAGTATGCCGAGTTTGCGCAGTCGCTGGGAATGGTCGGTATTTTTGTCGATAATCCTGACGATCTGGCGGCGGCATGGCAGCGTGCGCTCAGCGCCGATCGCCCGGTATTGCTGGAGGTGAAAACCGATCCGGAAGTTGCCCCGTTACCGCCGCACATCACCTTTAAACAGGCGAAAGCCTTTATGGCGTCGATGGTGAAAGGCGATCGCGGTGCGGCACAGATCATCAGCGACACCGCCAGCCAGCTGTTCAATAAAAAGCATTAAGGGCTAAGTGGGGCGGTCGCGCCTCGCTAACCTTAAATCCCGGATGCACTCGCGTCCGGGTCTCCAGTCACTTCATCATCATCAACGGGAGTCTTACCATGACTGCTCACTCCAGCCCTGTCTGGTTAATATCGGGATGTTCGACCGGATTTGGTCGTGAACTGGCGCAGCAGACCATCGCGCGTGGTTTTAAGGTCGTCGTGACGGCACGTGATACCTCTTCCATTGCCGATCTGGTTGAGGGATACGACAACGCGCTGGCAGTAGCGCTGGATGTGACCCACCAGGCGAGCATCGACCAGGCCGTCAAAACGGCACTCGACAGGTTCGGCACCATTGATGTGCTGGTAAACAACGCCGGTTACGGCTATCAGAGCTCGGTGGAAGAGGGTGTGGAAAGCGAAATCCGCGCGCAGTTTGATGCCAACGTCTTTGGCCTGTTTGCCCTGACCCGCGCCGTGCTGCCCGCGATGAGAAAGGCGCGCAGCGGCCACGTCATCAACATTACCTCGGTGGCAGGCTTAATTGGCTTTGCCAGCTCAGGCTACTACTCTGCCAGCAAACATGCGGTGGAAGGCTGGTCAGATTCGCTGGCGCTGGAAGCGGGACCGCTGGGCATTCGCGTCACCTGTGTCGAGCCAGGTCCGTTCCGCACCGACTGGGCCGGACGCTCACTGCATCAGACGCCGAGCACGCTGCCAGACTATGCAGAGACTGCAGCCGCGCGTATGAAAGCCACCGCCGAGTACAGCGGCACGCAGAAGGGCGATCCGGCGCGGGCCGCCACGGCAATGATCGCCATCACTGAGCATGATAACCCGCCACGCCATCTGGTGATGGGTGCCTGGGGCCATGATGCCGTAACCAGCAAGCTTAAAGAGCGGCTGGCTGAGATCGAAGCGTGGAAACAGACGTCGGTGGAGACGGATTTTCCGGAGTAGAGGTGAGTTGCGGGTGGCGGAAAGCCGTCTGCGAGTGAGCCAGAAGCTGATAAAAATACGAAAGGCCCGTTATCGGGCCTTTAAGCGTTAAGCGCTGATCTTAGCTTTCTGCATTTCGCGCGCATTCAGCTCTTTCAACTTGCGGCGTAACAGGGCAGACGACGAGCGTTTTTTCCTCTGAGCTAACTGGGCTTTAATGGCGGGCAGATCGGGTCTGGCCAGCCATTCAGCAATCAATAGTGCCCTTAACTCCTTATACCTGGTTTCGACCGGAGCCAAAGGGGTTGTTTCATCGTGTTTATTGTAAAACGACATAGCAAGCTCTCCCTGTAGTCACTACTTTATAAGCCCGGAAACAGTCCGGGATTAAAGGTTGCGGCGCTTTCTTTGGCAACCCTGTCTGGCGATTGTAGCGTAGTTCATTTTTTAACCCAAACAAAGCATCGTAGATCTCCTCAAGGGGTGTCGGGCGACTGCGGTCAACGATCTCTCCTGATGCAGCCTGGAAAACAAAACCGCCTATAAAGAAGCTTTCATGGTGTGCAATTAACGCCAGGAGTACGCTTTTGAAAACGACAGCACTGCCTAATCCTGCAAAGCTGATATGGCGGAAATCGCCCAGGCACTCCAGACCATCGAACACGTCAAAACAGACTTCAGCCAGCCCGTTAACCATTCAGCTATTACGCCCCCTTATCGCGCAGCCCTGCGCCATCATCGTGCTGGAAAAATAAACAGCCGCCTCCACCTGGCATCATAAGAATTCGATCTTGTATCCCAGCCCGTATTCCATCTGGCATCCCCGTTTCAGACCGGATGAATCACCGCTAACTGGCACGCTTCATGCACTAGCCGACAGGTACACTTTTGGCGAGGTAACCCATGCTTGACTCCTTATTAGACGAAGATGCCACCACGATGGCCGCTCTGATTCGCAGCGGGGACGTGTCGGCGTGCGAGCTGACCGTGGCGGCGCTGGCACGGATGGAACAGCGGGAACCGGCGATACAGGCTTTTTGTACCCCGACGCCTGAACTGGCAATGGCACAGGCCAGAGCCGTGGATGCCCGACGGGCACGCGGTGAAACACTGGGCGCGCTGGCAGGCGTACCGCTGGCGGTGAAAGATTTAATCTGCACCGCAAACGTCAGAACCACCTCCGGTTCGGCGGCGTACAAAGATTTCGTGCCGGAAGATGATGACATCACGGTGGAACGGTTGCTGGCCGCCGACGCCATTCTGCTTGGCAAAACCACCGCACCGGAGTTTGGCTACAGCGGGGTCGGGCACAATCCGCTGTTTCCGTCGCCACGGAATCCCTGGGATTTGAGCATGACGCCAGGGGGTTCCAGCGCCGGTTCGGGTGCGGCGGTGGCGGCGCGGCTCTGCCCGATTGCACTGGGCAGCGACGGCGGCGGGTCGGTACGCATTCCGGCGGCGCACTGCGGTATTTTCGGCTTCAAGGCGTCGATGGGCCGGGTGCCGCTCTGGCCCGGCTGCCGTGATGAACGCTACCCCGGCGTGTCGAGCTGGGAGTCGCTGGAGCACATCGGTCCGATGACGCGCAGCGTGCGCGATGCCGCGCTGATGATGTCGCTGATGGCAGGACCGGATATGCGCGATCGCCACTCGATTCCCTGCAGCGATGTCGACTGGCTGGGCGCGCCACACCATCTGCCAGGCAAACTGCGCATCGCCTTCAGCGCAGATTTTGGCTATGTGGCCGTTGATCCGGAAGTGCGGGCAGTGGTCAGCGCGGCGGTGCAGCGTTTTGCCGCTGAAATCGGTGCTGAACTGGAACTGGCCGATCCCGGCTTCCCTGATCCGTCGGCGGCCTTTGGCGCGCTGGTGGCGATGGAGAGCGATCTCACCGGCATGCGCCAGATGCTGGCGGAGCAGGGCGGCGAGATGTCGCCGCATCTGGTCGCCATGCTGCAGCGCGACTGGCGGGCGGAAAACTTCACCGATGCCATCACCACCCGCAAAGCGGTCAGCAACTGCCTGTGGCGCTTTATGCAGCGCTTTGACCTGCTGATTACCCCGACGCTGGCGGTGCCGCCGTTTCCGCTGGGGATGCAGGGACCGGAGATCATTGATGGCCGCATGGTCCGCAGCGATCACTGGCTCTCGTTCTGCTACCCGTTCAACTTCACCGGTCAGCCCGCCGCGTCCGTGCCCGCCGGTTTTACTGCCAGCGGCTTGCCCATCGGTCTGCAGATTGTCGGACGTCATCTTGATGATGCCTTAGTGCTGGCTGCCAGTGCCGCTTTCGAGCGCATTCAGCCGTGGAATCACCTTCAACCCGGAATCGCCCAATGAAAACGTCTACTACGCCTGCGCTGGAGCAGGAGTTTGAACATCAGCCGGTACCGCTTTCGCACCGTCATTCTACCCGCTCTGTCTCGGCCGTCTGGTTTGGATTTCCGATGATCCTCACCAATGCGCTGTTTGGCGGCATCATCACCTGGCATCTGGGGTTCTGGCCCGCGCTGATTGCTATTCTGCTGGGAAATCTGGTGCTGTTCGCCTATGTCGGCGCGCTGAGCTGGTACGCCGGTAATAGCGGAATGAATTTCGCCCTGCAGGCCAGACGCACCTTTGGCAGCAAAGGCTACATCCTGGTCTCGGGTTTTCTCTCGACGGTGGTGATCGGCTGGTATGCCTTCCAGACCGGCCTTACCGGCACGGTCATTAATCAGACCTTCGGCTGGAATGCGCTGGCGGTGACGGCCTTTGCCATGATCCTCTATACCAGCATTACCTTCCTGGGCGTGCGGGCGTTGTCGGTACTGGGGATGATCGCCGCGCCGCTGTTTGTGGTGCTGGGAATGGTGGCGCTGTGGCTGATTAGTAAACAGCACGACTTCTCCGTGGTGACGCAGTGGAAGGGCAGCGCCAGCGCAGCCGGTGCAATGAGTATGGGCACCGCCGTCACCATGGTGGTGGCCGGTTTTGCTGACTCCGGCACCATGACCGCTGACTTTACCCGCTGGTCGAAGAATGGCCGTTCGGCGGTGATCGCCGCGTTTTCTGCCTTCCCGGTTGCCAATGTTATCTCTTACCTGTTCGGTGTGGTGATTGTGGCCGTGGGTGCCGCGGTTGATCCGCTGACCAATGGCGGTAACTTCCTGCCGATGCTGATGGGGCACAGCGCCTTTTTGTCGGTAGTGGCCTGCCTGTTTGTCTTTATCAATCTCGGATCGGTCTGCACACACTGCCTCTATAACGGGGCGGTAGGCTTCAGTCATCTGTTCAGCAGCAAAATGCGGCTCTGGACGCTGATCCTGGGTGCCATTGGCGGCGTACTGGCGCTGGCGGGCGTCTGGTCTTACTTCCTGGAGTGGCTCAGCCTGCTTGGCATTGTGGTGCCGCCGTTTGGTGCCGTGATGATCGTGGATTTAATTTTTATGGCGCGCATCAGCGAGCAGCGTCCGGCGCAGCGTTTTCGTGGTACTGCGTTTGCCGCCTGGGCGATTGGCAGCCTGTGTGCGGTGATCGCCCACGTCGCTTTCCCTCAATTTGGTGAAGCGGTTATTGGTCTGGTAACTGCCGCCATCAGCTACAGCGTGATCAGCAGAATGCGCATGCCGCGCCCGGTAATGGAGAACAGCAATGCCCGACTACAGCGTTAATTCAACCCCCTACGCCTGGCCGTTTGACGGCACTTTTACGCCGGCTGACACCGCGCTGATCGTGATTGATATGCAGACCGACTTCTGTGGCGTGGGCGGTTATGTCGACAGCATGGGCTATGACGTGAGTCTGACCCGCGCCCCCATTGTCCCGTTGCAGCAGGTGCTGGCGGCGATGCGCGCCCGGCAGTTTCCGGTTATTCATACCCGCGAAGGGCACCGGCCCGATCTCAGTGATTTGCCCGCCAACAAACGCTGGCGCTCGCGGCGAATGAACGCCGGGATCGGGGATGACGGACCGTGCGGCCGTATTCTGGTGCGCGGTGAACCGGGCTGGGAGATTATCCCGGAGCTGGCACCGCTGCCGGGTGAAGTGGTGATTGATAAGCCGGGTAAGGGATCGTTTTATGCCACCGATCTGGAGCTGATATTGCGCAGTCGCGGCATCCGTAATCTGATCCTCACCGGCATTACCACCGACGTCTGCGTCCACACCACGCTGCGCGAAGCCAACGATCGCGGCTTTGAGTGCCTGGTGTTGTCCGATTGCTGCGCTGCGACCGAGCAGCGTCATCATGAGGCGGCGCTGAGCATGATCCATATGCAGGGCGGCATCTTTGGCGCGGTCGCCCATTCTGCCGCGCTGCTGGATAGCCTGGGGGTTTAATTTCCCGCGACGACGGGTAAAGGGTGATGTTGATCTTCTGATCTCAGATGCATCACGCAGCCGGAAAGCCTGAGCACAACGTTGTGCTCAGGCTTTCCACATCAGCGATCACTCGTGCTGCGCGTTGTCTGGCGCAATCGTTTTCATCAGTGCTGAGAGCTGATCGGCGGGCACCGCCTGACTGAACAGATAGCCCTGCAACTGATTACAGCCCGCATCTGCCAGCGCAGACATCTGCCCTGGCGTCTCGACGCCTTCTGCTGTCACCATCAGACCCATGGCATGACCCAGTTTCACCACCGATTCAACAATCGCCACTGAATTTTCCGCCACGCCCAGCGACTGGGTAAATGAGCGATCGATTTTGATTTTATCCACCGGAAAGTTGCTGAGATAGTTCAGGCTGGAGTAACCGGTGCCAAAGTCATCCAGCGCAATCCGGAAGCCCGCGTCACGCAGCTCCACAATAATGGCGCGTGCTTCGCGTTCATCTTCGATTAACACCCCTTCGGTGATCTCCAGTTCCAGGCGCTTCGGATCGCCGCCGTTCTGGCTGACAATCGCCATCACCCGCTCAACAAAGCCGGTAGAGCGGAACTGTACCGGCGAGACGTTGACCGCCACCAGCAGCTCGGGAAAACGCTGCTGAGTGACGCAGGCTTCAGCCAGCACCCATTCGCCCAGCGGAATAATCAGGCCGGTCTCTTCGGCAATCGCGATAAATTCGCCAGGCGCAATCAGGCCGCGGGCTGGATGGTGCCAGCGCAGCAGCGCTTCGATGCCCACCATCTGCTGGCCGCCAATATCCATCAGCGGCTGATACCACACCTCCAGCCCCTGATGGGTATGCAGCGCCGTACGCAGGTCGGCAGCGATGGTCTGTCGGGTCCGCACCGACTCATCCATCGCCCGTTCAAACTGTCGATACGTGCCGCGCCCGCCGCTTTTGGCCTCATAAAGCGCAATATCCGCTTTGCGCATCAGTTCCAGCCGATCAACCCCATCTTTGGGTGCCAGCGCCAGTCCGATACTGGCACCACTCCAGACATCGCTGCCAAACAGCGTAAAAGGCTCACTCAGTTCATCGATAATGCGCTGCGCCAGGCTATGCACCTGGCCGATATTATCGACATCTGGCATCACCACGATAAATTCATCACCGCCGATGCGTCCTACCGTATCGCTGGCCCGCACGATACGGCTCAGGCGCTGTGCGACCGCGATGATCAGTTCATCTCCGGCGTGATGACCGTGGGTATCGTTGATGGTTTTAAAGCGGTCGAGGTCGATGAGCAGCAGCGCCACGCGTTGATCGTGGCGCGTCGCCAGGGCCAGCGCCTGGGTTAAGCGGTCTTCGACCAGTGCGCGGTTCGGCAGGCCGGTCAGCACATCATGAAACGCCAGGTGCTGTGCCTGAGCCTCCGACGCGCCGAGCCTGAGCATGGATTGCGAGAGGTTCACCGACGAATTCCAGAGTCGCCGCACCATATAAAGGCACAGCAGGGATATCGCCAGTACCGCCAGCCCGGTAGATGGCCCGATGGTGCGCAGCATCTGCGCACCGGGACGGGAGGGGATCCAGTTCAGATAGCCAACCGCCTCACCCGCCTGCGCGATCAGCAGATAGCGCGCACCGATTCCCGGCTGTGGCGTGCCGTCGGAGAAGTGCAGCCCCTGCAGCTGATTGCGTTCCGCCAGGCCCGTCAGATAGCCGTCATCAAGAAATTTCAGGCTCACCAGCCGGAAACGCGGCAGGGCATTGCTCTCCCGCTGGATGTTACCTACAGCCAGCGCGGCGGCACGGTTTGTCACACGGACATAATCCGCGTTATCGTGGCGCGCCGGATCGTTGACCAGCGGGCTTTGCAGCACCTCACCAATCAGCGGGTCATTTTCAGGGGCGGAGACCGGCTGGCCTTCGCGCCAGACTCTGACAATCTGATTTTGCTGGTCCAGCACCAGAATCAGCTGATGGCCGAACATCTCATACAGCCACAGCCCAATGTTCTCATCCAGCCACCTGCTGCTGTTGCCCTCCGCCAGATGCTGCTCAAAGGGTCCCCAGCGCGACAGGCTATGCAGCTGGCGCAGATGCTCATTCAGACTCTGTGAAAAAGAGGCTTCAATCATCCGTTGCTGCTGATGGCGGGCCTCCGTATTGGTGAGTGAGGTACCAACAAAGAGCGCAGCGCCTGCACCTACAAACGTCAGCAGTAAGATAGCGACCAGCGGCACCAATACCTCACGCAGGAAACTGCGACGAAAATCAGAGGAAAGTTTAAGGGTGTTAATCATATTGTTGTTTTTCTCAGCAGCAGGAGAACAGCTTAAAAATTAGCAGATTGCACAAAAACGTCCACGCAAAGCGTTGCGCTTAGTGATTCTGGCAACGTTTTTGTTGCCGGATGATCAGGGCTGGCTAAAAAAAGGGGAGTGAAAAAGTGGCTGTGTTGTATCAGATATTTTAATGATGCTGGACTGGCCGGACGGTGACATAAAGGCCACATTCTGCCTCCGTATCAGTAGCCGTAAGACTGGCGCGCAACAGCCTCTCTGGACGCATCACTGCGCATTTCCTGTTAACTTCGCCGCGATGGTTCATACTCATGTGCGCTGACTGTGTTACGAACGGATAGCCGTGAAGACAACGGTTACTGAGTTTGTCACTTATCTGACAGCCTGAGGTTGTCAGCTTACTATAAGGGAAAATAATGCCATTGTTATTCGGTGAGTTATCTGGTTTCCCGTCATGGGTGCCTGTTGTATTACTCGTCTCGCTCTCTTTTGTGCTGGGATTTCTGGCCCGCCTTATCCTGCTCCGGTTCATCCGCTACTGGCAGATTCGTGACAGAAAGCTGTTCAAATCCCTTGAGAAGCATCTTAGCGGCTCTATGTTCTTTTTTATTCCGTTATTAATGATTAATGTCGGCGTTAATTACATCGATTTTCAACCGGAATCTCTCTCTTTAATTACTAATATCATCAATGTCTTTATTATTATGTCATTTTGCTCGGTCTTAATCCGGCTGACCAATGTGGCGCAGGATATGCTTTATATCCGCTATGACATTAATATTTCCAATAACCTTCGTGCGCGTAAAATTCGCACGCAGATTATCTATGTCAAAAAAGTGGTTATTGTCATCCTGGTTCTGTTCTGTGTTTCGCTGATTCTGCTCAGCTTCCCTGGCGTCCGGAAATTCGGCACCACCATCCTGGCGGGTGCCGGTGTCGCCGGTATCATTATTGGTTTTGCGCTGCAAAAGTCGCTGGTCAATCTGTTCGCCGGTATTCAGATCGCCTTTACCCAGCCTATTAAAATTGATGATGCGGTAGTGGTAGAAAAAGAGTGGGGCTGGATTGAAGAGATCAACCTGACCTATGTGGTGGTGCGCATCTGGGATTTGCGTCGGCTGGTGTTGCCGATCACCTACTTTACCGAAAATCCGTTTCAGAACTGGACGCGCAATAACGCCCAGATCTTAGGCTCGGTGTTCCTTTACGTGGATTACTCCATGCCGCTGGAGCCGCTGCGCAAGCACTTTGAAAAAGTGCTGAGTGAAACCAAACTCTGGGATCAGGAAACGTCTGTGCTGCAGGTGACCGACACTACCGAGAAAACCATGACCATCAGGATGCTGATGACCGCGCAGAACTCCCCAATCGCCTTTGATTTACGCTGTTACGTGCGGGAAAAGATGATTGAGTTTATTCAGCAGAATTATCCGGAAAGCCTGCCGCAGGTGAGAGCATCACTGACGGATAGTGGGCGTGAGAAGGTGGGAATAGGGACGGCAGAATAGGGCAAGTGGGGAGCGGCAGTTGGGTATGATGGGTACGCACCAGAATAGCTGTCGTTGCGCTTTTTGTTTGCCGTTTTGAAGGAAGGCTAATTTTAGTTACTTGAGGCTGGAAATGGGCATTCCTATATTGATAAAGTACTTACTTAGCTGTATTTTGCTTGTTATAAAAAATGAAAAGGGAGTTTCAGATGAGTGAGATTTTTGAAATTGCGTATGCTGCTGCTACAAACAGACTCTGTCTGTTTACTGGAACCGGGTTTTCAAAGGAAGTATCTAATGGCATGGCTCCGACATGGAAAGGTCTTCTGGAAGAATTATGCGATATTCTACCAAATTCAGTAAAACTGAAATCATCACTTTTCCCAAAAGATAATCCATCACCCCTAAATCTTGAAGAAACAGCGCAAGTAATTTCGATAAAATTGGCAGCTCAAGATATGGACATCCATGAAGAGGTTGCTAAGATTATTTCCAATATTGAGTTGGGTGATGACAATGAGGATATTGAGGAGTTCTTTTCAAATCGCTCCTTCCGGGTTATAACAACTAACTATGATAAGCTTGCTGAAAATCTAACAGGTGAAAATACTTTTCAATCGATTACGCCTGGATTACCAATACCAAGATCTTCTTCTAATGTTAAAGTATATCATGTGCATGGTTCAGTCGATTCTGCGACAAATATGGTAATCACTTCAGAAGATTACTTTAAGTTTATAAATAGCGACTCATATTTTTCTCGAAAATTAAGTACTGTATTGTACGAAAATACTGTTGTGATTTTGGGCTATTCGCTTGGAGATAATAACCTAAAAGCAATTATCAATGATTATAAAGCTTTTTCTAAAAGCCATGTAGTAGGATCTAATATTTTTTTGATTTCTAGGTCTTCAATCGATCAGTATGTAAAGGACTATTATTTCCATTGTTATGGAATTAGAGTGTTAGATTCAATTGGCATTAAGAGTTTTTTTAAAAAATTGAATATAGAAATACCAAAGGCGGAAAAAATTTCAGAGAAGTCTTTGAAGTCGATTCGAAAAGTCGTATATGAAAAAAGATCTTTCAAAGATGAGTACTTAAAACTTGAAGACTCATTTTATCAAATTATTTCAGCAATTGCCGCTGAGGGATTGAGCTGGAATAATAATTTAGTAGTAGTAATGATTGGTGATATCATTGAATCAAAAACAAATTTAACCAATGAGCATAATGCTTGGGAACAGTATGAACATTTGGCTCGTTGGTTGATTTATCTTGGGGCTATTTTTGAAGTGAGCCAGACATCAATTGAAGGGAAATATCTTGAAGCAGTACTACGCTCGATGTCAACAATGAGAAAAGGTAACTATATTGGGTATTCTTGGCATGCATACAGTTCTTGGAGAAATCGGTGGTCATCCATGATTGTGTCGAATCGAGTGCTTATTAAAAAATATATTGAAGCAAATACTACTTGGCCTGATGCGTTAACTGTAGTTAATGATATTGATTCATGATTTCTAAAGTTAATGATTGACTATATTAAATTGGACTGCACCTTGCTAACCTCGTTTATAGGTGCTCCATTCGAGTGGAAATCCTCAGAATTCATAGTTAACGACAACCATCCATATTTATTTTTGAGTCAGCATCCGCTGTATTTCACCCATTCTTAATTTACCCAACGCCCTCTTCATCTTTGGACTCCCCACACCCTCACCCAACACCCACATTCACCTCTCCTTCACCCCCGCGTCACGGTTCTGTCATCTGATCCCCTCAAGCTAACACCATCCCGCAGCGTCTTTTCACTGCGTTCCCACTCTGTAACCCGTGAGGATTTCATCGTGATGGAGTTATCCAGACATCCGACCACTGTCTATCAGGCTGTTGCCGCACAACTGGAGCAGGCGCTGAAAGAGCGCTACCGCTGCGGCGACTATCTTCCTTCCGAGCAACAGCTGGCCGATCACTATGAGGTGAATCGCCACACGCTGCGTCGGGCGGTGGATGAGCTGGTGCACAAAGGGCTGCTGCAGCGCCGTCACGGCGTCGGCATCCTGGTTTTGATGCGCCCTTATGACTATCCGCTGCATGCCCAGGCGCGATTCAGCCAGAACCTGCTTGAGCAGGGCAGTCATCCCACCAGCGAACGGCTGCTGGCGGTGCTGCGTCCGGCCAGCAACGACGTTGCCAATGCGCTGGGCGTGAAAGAGGGCGACAACGTCATTCATCTGCGCACCCTGCGACGCGCCAACGGCGTGCCGCTCTGCCTGATCAACCATTTCCTCGCCGACCTCAGCTGGTGGCCACAGCTTCAGCAATTTAACAGCGGGTCGCTACACGACTTCTTAGTGGAGCACACCGGCAAGCAACTGGTACGCACCCAGACCCGCATCAGCACTCGCCGGGCGCAGGCCAAAGAGTGTCGGCAGCTCGACATCGCGCTGCATTCGCCGCTGCTCTGCGTGCGGACCCTGAACAAAACCAGTGATGGCGCGGTGGCGGAATACTCCGTCAGCCTGACGCGCGGCGACATGATTGAACTGACTCTGGAGCACTAATGGAACAGCAAACGGATCGCCAGCGCTGGCTGTCGGTGCTGGCGCACAGCAGCGCCGCGTTGCTTGAGACGCACTGGCAGGCGCTTAACCTCCAGCCCGCCTTTACCCTGATCCGTCCGGCAGAGATCGGGCTGACGCGGTTGCAGGCGCGGATGGGGGCCACCGGCAAACGCTTTGTGATGGGCGATGCCACGGTGACGCGCGCGGTGGTGCAGCTCAGCGACGGCACTCTGGGTTACAGCTACCTGTTAGGGCGTGACAAAGCCCATGCCGAGCGCTGCGCCCTGCTGGATGCGCTGTTACAGCAGCCGGAAACCCGGCAACTGCTGGAAGAGAAGATTATTACCCCGCTGGCGGCGTGGCGCGATGAGCAGCGACAGCTGCGCGCCCGCGAGATCGCCAGCAGCAAAGTGGATTTCTTTACGCTGGTTCGCGGAGATAACTGATGACTTTACTGGCAAGTTTTAACCATCCGGTGGCGGATGCGCAGCGCGCGTTTCGCCGCATTCTGAAAGCGATGAGCGAACCGGGCGTGATGGTCTCGCTGCCGCTGCAACAGGGCTGGGGCGCACTGTCACCGGCGGCCACGGCGCTGCTGCTGACGCTGGTCGATCAGGAAAGCCCGGTCTGGCTGGATGCGGAAATCGACAACGAACAGCTGCGCAACAATTTGCGCTTCCATACCGGTGCGCCGATCACCACGCAGCAGGATGCGCCTTTTGCCCTGAGCCATG
The DNA here is from genome assembly GCF_054056055.1 of Pantoea sp. PvP021. Taxonomy (NCBI): domain Bacteria; kingdom Pseudomonadati; phylum Pseudomonadota; class Gammaproteobacteria; order Enterobacterales; family Erwiniaceae; genus Pantoea; species Pantoea sp. PvP021. Next base: position 279,856 of record NZ_JBSRXX010000001.1, read on the forward strand.
CGGCGGCGCAGCCCGACCCGACGCAGTTCGCGGCCGGTGACAACATGTCACCGGAAAAAAGCACCACGCTGATTATCGAAGTGCCGTCACTGAATGGCGGCCTGACGCTGCGCCTCTCCGGCCCTGGACTGCGGGAAACCCGCGCCATCGCGCCACAGCTGCCCGAAAGCGTGCTGGAATATCTGCGCACTCGTCCGCATCCGTTTCCACAGGGCGTGGACCTGATCTTCACCTGTGGCGAAGCGATCATGGCCGTGCCGCGCACCACCGTTGTGGAGGTGTGCTGATGTATGTCGCGGTGAAAGGGGGCGAAAAAGCCATTTCAAATGCCCACCAGTTGCAGGCCGATCTGCGGCGCGGCGATAGAGCGGTAGCCGAACTCGGCTGCGATCAGGTGGCGCAGCAGCTGGGACTGGCGGTGGATCGTGTGATGACCGAAGGCGGGATTTACGATCCCGAACTGGCGGCGCTGGCGATTAAACAGGCCAGCGGCGATCTGGTCGAGGCGATCTTTCTGCTTCGCGCCTATCGCACCACGCTGCCACGCCTGGCGGGGAGCACGCCGCTGGCGACCGGTGCGATGCGCATCGAACGCCGCATCTCGGCGGTCTATAAAGATCTGCCGGGCGGCCAGGTATTGGGGCCAACTTACGACTACAGCCACCGTCTGCTCGACTTCACCCTGCTGGCCAATGGCGAAACGCCCGCCGCGCCGCGTGATGATCGTTCGGTGCCTGATCGGTGCCCGCACATGTTCAGCATGATGAGCGATGAAGGGCTGGCTGCCGCTGAGATGGATGACGGCAGCGAGCCTGTCGATATCACCCGCGAGCCGATGAGCTTTCCCGCCTCACGCGCCGCGCGCCTGCAACAGCTGGTGCGTGGCGACGAAGGCTTTCTGCTGGCGCTCGGCTACTCGACCCAGCGCGGCTATGGGCGCACCCATCCGTTTGCCGGCGAGATCCGCACCGGCACTCTCAGCGTCAGTATCTGTCCAGAAGAGTTGGGTTTTGAGCTGGAGATCGGTGAGCTGCTACTGACGGAGTGTGAAATGGTCAACGGCGTTGCCCACAGCGACGAAACGGCGCCGCACTTTACCCGGGGCTATGGGCTGGTGTTTGGCCGCGCCGAACGCAAAGCGATGGCGATGGCGCTGGTGGACCGGGCGCTGCAAAGCCGCGAACAGCATGAGCGTGTTACCAGCCCGGCGCAGGACGAAGAGTTTGTGCTGTCGCACGCCGACAACGTTGAAGCCGCAGGCTTTGTCTCGCATCTCAAGCTGCCGCACTACGTCGATTTCCAGGCGGAACTGGAACTGCTGAAACAGCTGCAGCACGATTATCAGGAGCGCACCCATGGCTGAACTCACCGGCTATAACAACGGCTATCTCGACGAGCAGACCAAGCGCACCATCCGCCGCGCCATCCTGAAAGCGGTGGCGATCCCCGGCTATCAGGTGCCGTTCGCCGGACGTGAGATGCCGATGCCCTACGGCTGGGGCACCGGCGGCATCCAGATCACCGCCAGCGTGATTGGCGATCAGGATGTGCTGAAGGTGATCGATCAGGGCGCAGATGACACCACCAATGCGGTGTCGATCCGCCAGTTCTTTAAGCGAGTCAGCAATGCTGCCACCACCGAGCGCACCGCCGATGCCACCCTGATCCAGACCCGGCACCGCATCCCGGAAACGCCGCTGGAAGAGGATCAGATCCTGATTTTCCAGGTGCCGATCCCGGAGCCGCTGCGCTTTATCGAGCCGCGTGAAACCGAAACCCGCACCATGCATGCGCTGGAGGAGTACGGCATCATGCAGGTGAAGCTGTATGAAGATATCGCCCGCTACGGCCACATCGCGACGACTTACGCCTATCCGGTCCGGGTCAACGATCGCTATGTGATGGATCCATCGCCCATTCCCAAATTCGACAACCCGAAGATGCACATGATGCCCGCGCTGCAGCTGTTTGGTGCCGGGCGTGAAAAACGCATCTACGCCTTGCCGCCTTACACCCGCGTGGAAAGCCTGGACTTCGACGATCATCCGTTCACCGTGCAGCAGTGGGATGAACCCTGCGCGCTGTGCGGCTCGCGCCACAGCTATCTCGATGAGGTGGTGATGGACGATCAGGGAACGCGGATGTTTGTCTGCTCCGACACCGACTTTTGCCATCAGCAGCAGGAACAGCAACATGCACAGTGAACAGCCGCTGCTTGCGGTGAACCAGCTCACCCACCTTTATGCGCCGGGCAAAGGGTTTGAGCAGGTCAGTTTTGATCTCTTTCCCGGCGAAGTGCTGGGCATTGTCGGCGAGTCCGGCTCCGGTAAAACCACGCTGCTGCAGAGCCTGTCGGCGCGTCTGACGCCGCAGCAGGGCAGCATCCTCTATCAGAACCGCGACCTCTATCAGATGAGTGAAAGCGATCGCCGTCGCCTGCTGCGCACCGAATGGGGCGTGGTGCATCAGCATCCCTTGGACGGGCTGCGTTCGCAGGTCAGCGCGGGCGGCAACATCGGCGAACGGCTGATGGCGACCGGACAGCGCCACTATGGCGACATCCGCGCCGAGGCGAGCCGCTGGCTGCAGGCGGTGGAGATTGACGCCGGTCGCATCGACGATCTGCCCACCACCTTTTCCGGCGGTATGCAGCAGCGTCTGCAGATCGCCCGGAATCTGGTGACGCAGCCGCAGTTGATGTTTATGGATGAGCCGACCGGCGGGCTGGATGTGTCGGTGCAGGCGCGACTGCTGGATCTGCTGCGGACGCTGGTGCGCGAACTGAATCTGGCGGTGGTGATTGTCACCCACGATCTCGGCGTGGCGCGACTGCTGGCGCATCGCCTGCTGGTGATGAAGCAGGGGCGGGTGGTGGAGAGCGGTCTGACTGACCGCGTGCTGGACGATCCTCATCATCCTTACACTCAACTGCTGGTCTCTTCGGTGCTCAATTAAATGACAACTATCACTCCGCGCCTGCGGGTAGAGAATTTGTGTAAAACCTTTGTGCTGCATAACCAGAAAGGCGCGGCGCTGCCGGTGCTGCACAACGCCAGCCTGACGGCAGGCGAGGGCGAATGCGTCGTGCTGCACGGTCATTCCGGCAGCGGTAAATCCACACTGCTGCGCGCGCTTTACGGCAACTATCAGCCCGACAGCGGCCACATTCGGGTCGCGCATCAGGGCGAGTGGATCGACATGGCGCAGGCATCGGCGCGCCAGATTATCGCCCTGCGCCGCGACACGCTGGGCTGGGTCAGCCAGTTTCTGCGGGTGATCCCGCGCGTGCCGACGCTGGAGATTGTGATGCAGCCGCTGCTGGAGCGCGGCGTCGAGCGCGCCTTATGTGAAGCGCGTGCCGCCGAACTGCTGACCCGGCTCAACGTGCCGCAGCGTCTCTGGTCGCTGGCCCCGTCCACTTTCTCTGGCGGAGAGCAGCAGCGCGTGAATATCGCCCGCGGCTTTATCGCCGACTATCCGGTGCTGCTGCTGGATGAACCCACCGCCTCGCTCGACAGTGTCAACAGCGAGGCGGTGGTGAGCCTAATTGAACAGGCGCGCGCCCGTGGTGCCGCCATCGTCGGTATTTTTCACGATCGGGCGGTGCGCGAGCGGGTAGCGGACCGGCTGCACCTGATGCACCCGATCGAGACAGGAGCGCAGGCATGATCATCAATAACGTCAGACTGGTGCTGGAAAACGAAGTGGTAACCGGATCGCTGGAGTTCCGCGACGAGCGCATCAGCAGCTTCAGCGAAACCACCAGCCAGCAGCCGGGCGCGCTGGATGGCGAGGGCGCCTGGCTGCTGCCGGGTCTGGTGGAGCTGCACACCGATAACCTCGATAAGTTTTTCACGCCGCGTCCGAAAGTGGACTGGCCGGCACACTCGGCGATGAGCAGCCACGATGCGCTGATGGTCTCCAGCGGCATTACCACGGTGCTGGATGCGATTGGCGTCGGGGATGTGCGCGACGGCGGGCACCGGCTGGATAACCTCAGCAAGATGATCGACGCCATCCGCGACAGCAACCGCAAAGGACTGAACCGGGCCGAGCATCTGCTGCATCTGCGCTGTGAACTGCCGCATCCCACCACTGCGCCGCTGTTTGAAGCGCTGATGGGCACGCCGGAGCTGGCGCTGGTGTCGCTGATGGACCATTCACCGGGCCAGCGTCAGTACGCGTCCCTGACGAAGTATCGCGAATATTATCAGGGCAAATATCAGCTCAACGACGCGGAGATGGATCAGTTCGAGCATGACCAGCTCACCCTGGCAGCAGAATGGTCACAGCCCAATCGTCAGGCGATTGCCGGACTCTGCCGGGAACATGGCATCGCCATTGCCAGCCACGATGATGCCACCGCGGCGCACGTTGAAGAGTCTCACGCCGCGGGCAGCCGCATCGCGGAGTTTCCGACCACGCTGGAGGCGGCACGCGCCTCGCGTTATCGCAATATGCAGGTGCTGATGGGCGCGCCTAACATCGTGCGCGGCGGCTCGCACTCCGGGAACGTCGCCGCCTGGGAGCTGGCGTCACACGGCCTGCTGAATATTCTCTCCTCCGATTACTATCCGGCGAGCCTGCTGGATGCAGCGTTCCGGCTGGCAGATGATGAGCGCAACAGCCTCGGCATGGCGCAGGCGATCGCGCTGGTCACCTGTAACCCGGCGCGCGCCTTAGGGCTCGAAGATCGCGGGGTAATCGCCGAAGGCTGCCGCGCCGATCTGGTGCTGGCGCACACCGCACACGGCTACCCGCACGTGCGGCACGTCTGGAGCAAAGGCCGGCAGGTGTACTGATGGCGCGGCTGATCTGGCTCACCGGTCCCTCGGGCTCGGGTAAAGACAGCCTGCTGGATGCGCTGCGGGCGGCACCTCCGCCACGGCTGCTGATCGCCCATCGCTACATTACCCGCGCCGCCGATGCGGGCGGTGAAAACCATGTGGCACTGACCGAGGCGGAGTTTGCCCGTCGCGCAGCACTCGGTCTGTTCGCGGTGAGCTGGCAGGCGCACGGTTTCAGCTATGGCATTGGCTGTGAGACGGAACAGTGGCTGCTGCGCGGGCAGAATGTGGTGGTGAACGGTTCGCGGCTGCATCTGGCGCAGGCGCAGGCCCGTTTCGGCTCGCAGCTGCTGCCGGTCTGTCTGCAGGTCACGCCCGCCGTGCTGGCAGCGCGGCTGCGCCAGCGCGGACGGGAAGATGAGGCGGAGATCGCCCGGCGGCTGGCGCGCGCCGCACAGCCACAGCCCGATGGCTGCCTTATCCTCAACAACGACGGCGCGCTGGTGGATACCGTGTGCCTGCTGCGTCAGATACTGGAGGCGCATCAATGAAACTCTCTTATCCTGGCACCGGCGGAGACAGTCCGGCATCGACATCCGCTACCAAAGGTGCATCAATGAAACTCACTTTTCTGGGTACTGGCGGGGTCACTGCCGCACCGCTGTCGGGCTGCGCCTGTCGCGCCTGTCAGCGGGCGCAGCTCAACAGTGGCTACGCGCGTGCACCCTGCAGCGCGCTGATTGAGTTTGGTCGCGAGCGCATCCTGCTGGATGCCGGTCTGCCGCTGCTGGCGTCGCGCTTCCCGCCCGGCACACTGACACGCATTCTGCTGACTCACTACCACATGGATCATGTGCAGGGGCTTTTTGCACTGCGCTGGGGAGTGGGCGCGCCGATTCCGGTCTGGGGGCCACCCGATCCGCGAGGCTGTGACGATCTCTACAAACACCCTGGCCTGCTCGATTTCCGTCCCGCCTTAACGCCGTTTGTGGCGCACGCCTTTGGAGAAATGCAGGTCACACCGCTGCCGTTGCAACACTCGAAGCTGACGCATGGCTATCTGTTCGACTGGCACGGCACCCGGCTCGCCTGGCTGTGTGACACCTGCGGTCTGCCGCCTGACACCGCCGACTTCCTGCGCGGCCAGCCACTGGATCAGCTGGTGATTGACTGCAACGATCCGCCGCAAGCAGAACCGCGTAACCATAATGATGTGACCCAGGCGCTGGCGATAGCAGAGATGCTCCAGCCGCGTCAGACCTGGCTCACCCATCTCAGTCATGAGATGGATAACTGGTTAGCTGAGAACCCGTTACCGGACGGCGTGCTGGCTGCCCGTGACGGCCAGACATTGCTGTGCGGCGCGCACTGGCCTGTCACGGTTTGATCATCTGACTGTCATCTCGTGTTCATCGCGTCACGCCTTAATAACCCGCAGAACGCAATCAGCGATGACGGAGAAACCATGGCACAGGCACTTCTGAAAACGGTGGTCGACAACGACCTGCCACCGGCCAGCCTCAGCGGACAAAAAGTGTTGTCGGTGCAGAAACTGAGCAAAGCCTACGGCGACACTCAGGTGCTGGATCAGGTCAGTTTCGACCTGCACGCCGGTGAGCTGGTGGCGGTGATTGGCCGCTCTGGCGCGGGTAAATCGACCCTGCTGCACATGCTCAACGGCACGATTGAAGCGACTTCCGGCGCGATTATCAGTCTGCATCATGGCGAAGCGGATCGTAACGTGGTTACGCTCAACAGCCGCCAGCTGCGCGAATGGCGCAGCCAGTGCGGCATGATCTTTCAGGATTTCTGTCTGGTGCCACGCCTCGACGTGCTGACCAACGTGCTGCTGGGCCGTCTGAGCCAGACCGGTACGCTGAAATCCTTCTTTAAAATCTTCTCCGACAATGACCGGGCGCACGCCATCGAACTGCTGCAGTGGATGAACATGCTGCCGCAGGCGCTGCAGCGGGCGGAAAACCTCTCTGGCGGTCAGATGCAGCGTGTGGCGATCTGCCGTGCCCTGATGCAGAACCCCAAAATCCTGCTGGCCGATGAGCCGGTGGCGTCACTCGATCCCAAAAATACCAAGCGTATCATGGATGTGCTGCGTCAGGTTAGCGAGCAGGGCATCAGCGTGATGGTCAACCTGCACTCGATTGAGCTGGTGAAAAGCTACTGCACCCGGGTGATTGGCATTCAGCGCGGCGTGGTGCTGTTTGACGGCCATCCTTCAGGACTGACCGACAGCCTGCTGCACCAGCTGTACGGCGATGAACTTAACCAAATCCATTAACTTCCACAGCAAGAGAACAACCCCGAATGAAACTGACTTCTTTAGCACTCCTGACCAGTGTAATGGCGTTTGGTGTCAGCGCAGCGGATGCGCCGAAACAGCTTAATCTGGGGATTCTGGGCGGTCAGAACGCCACCCAGCAGATTGGCGATAATCAGTGTGTGAAGACCTTCTTTGATAAAGAGCTGGGTGTGGATACCCAGATGCGCAACGCCTCCGACTACTCTGGCGTGATTCAGGGTCTGCTGGGTGGCAAGATTGATATGGTGCTGAGCATGTCGCCAGCCTCGTTTGCGTCGGTCTACATTCAGGACCCGAAAGCGGTGGACGTGGTTGGCATTGTGGTGGATGACAAAGATCAGTCACGCGGCTACCACTCGGTGGTGATCGTCAAAGCGGACAGCCCCTACAAAAAACTGGAAGACCTGAAAGGGAAATCTTTCGGTATGGCCGATCCCGACTCGACGTCCGGCTTCCTGATGCCAAACCAGGCGTTTAAGAAGATGTTCGGCGGCTCAGTGGATGACAAATATAACAACACCTTCTCCAGCGTGACCTTCTCCGGCGGCCATGAGCAGGACATTCTGGGCGTGCTGAATAACCAGTTTGATGGCGCAGTGACCTGGACCTCACTGGTCGGTGACTACAACAGCGGCTATACCTCTGGCGCGTTTGGCCGTCTGATCCGCATGGACCATCCTGATCTGATGAAGCAGATCCGCATTATCTGGCAGTCACCGCTGATCCCCAACGGTCCGGTGCTGGTCAGCAACAAGCTGCCCGCTGACTTTAAAGCGAAAGTGGTGTCGGCAATTAAAAAGCTGGATAAGGAAGATCACGCCTGCTTCGTGAAAGCGGTGGGCGGCGAGCAGCACATCGGTCAGGCGACGGTTGCCGATTATCAGAACATCATCGATATGAAGCGCGACCTGATGAAAGGCAGCCGCGGCTAAATCCAGCTACTCCTTTTCTTCTCCGCTCAGGCGGGGAAAGCGGGGCGCGGCAAACTTGCCCGCGTCCCGCTGCTTTAGCGCCGGAGATCCCCTTTGACCGAATTCGAACACTACTACCAACGCATCCGTCGCCAGCAGAAACGAGACACGCTGCTCTGGTCACTGCTGCTGGTGGCACTCTACCTGGCGGCGGGCAGGGTGGCAGAATTTAATCTGCTTACCGTCTGGCAGTCGCTGCCGCACTTCTTTGACTACCTGCACGAAATCCTGCCGGTACTGCATCTGCCGCTGCTGTTTGCCGACGGCAAGACCGAAGGCTCGCTGGCTTACTGGGGCTACCGTCTGCCGATCCAGCTGCCGCTGATCTGGGAAACACTACAACTGGCGCTGGCTTCGACGCTGGTGGCGGTGGCACTGGCCGCGGTGCTGGCCTTTTTCGCCGCCGACAATACCCAGACGCCGGTCAGCGTGCGGATGACGATTCGCGCCTTTGTCGCCTTCCTGCGCACCATGCCGGAGCTGGCGTGGGCGGTGATGTTTGTGATGGCCTTTGGCATCGGGGCGATCCCCGGTTTTCTGGCGCTGGCGCTGCACACCGTGGGCAGCCTGACCAAGCTGTTTTACGAGGCGATTGAGTCGGCGTCGGATAAGCCAGTACGCGGCCTGGCCGCCTGCGGAGCCAGCAAACTGCAGCGGATGCGCTTCGCCTTCTGGCCACAGGTTAAGCCGGTCTTTCTCTCCTACAGCTTTATGCGGCTGGAGATTAACTTCCGCTCCTCAACCATCCTTGGGCTGGTCGGCGCAGGCGGCATCGGCCAGGAGCTGATGACCAACATCAAACTGGACCGCTACGATCAGGTCAGTATTACGCTGCTGCTGATCCTGATTGTGGTGTCGCTGCTGGATACGCTATCCGGCCAGCTTCGTCGCCGTGTGACAGGAGACAGGACATGATAAGCACCGTTCCCGATATCGCGCTAATGAAGCAGCAGCATCGTGAACTCTTCGCCGCACAGCCGCGCTATCTGCGTCGCCTGGCGCTGATCACACTGGCGGTGCTGCTCTATTACCTCTTTTTCTTTTCGGTGTTTGGTCTGGAGTGGTCGCGTTTGCTGATGGGCTGCCAGCAGCTGGGGCGCTATTTCCTGCGGATGTTTGTCTGGCACGACTTTCTGAACTGGCCGTTTGGCTACTATCTGTCGCAGGTCGGCATCACCTTAGGGATTGTCTTTGCCGGCACGCTGACTGCCTCGCTGCTGGCGCTGCCGCTGTCGTTTCTGGCGGCGCGCAACGTGATGCACAGCCGAACCGCGAAACCGCTGGCGTTTCTGATGCGCCGTCTGTTTGACGTGTTGCGCGGCATCGACATGGCGATCTGGGGGCTGATCTTCGTCCGGGCGGTCGGTATGGGGCCGCTGGCCGGGGTGCTGGCGATCATCCTGCAGGATGTCGGTCTGCTCGGCAAACTCTACGCCGAAGGGCACGAAGCGGTGGAGCGTTCACCGGGTCGCGGACTGGGCGCCGTCGGCGCCAACAGCCTGCAGAAACACCGCTTCGGCATCTTCACCCAGTCATTCCCGCAGTTTCTGGCGCTGAGCCTTTACCAGATAGAGTCCAATACCCGCTCAGCGGCGGTGCTGGGCTTTGTCGGCGCCGGGGGCGTCGGTCTGGTTTACGCTGAGAATATGCGCCTGTGGAACTGGGATGTGGTGATGTTTCTGACGCTGATTCTGGTGGTGGTAGTGATGGTGATGGATGTGATCTCCAGCCGCCTGCGCAAGCGCTACATCAGTGGGAAGCCGGTGCCGTTGTGGCAGCCTGCTGCGCGCGATTAAGCCGTTCGCTGCGCTGCCAGGCCCGCTGTAACGCCTGCACCAGCTGTGCCTGCTGCCAGGGCTTCGCCAGCCGTTCGCACAGCGGCAGCGTCACCGGCTGATGGCGCAGGTCCTGACCGCTGATGAGCAGCGTCGCCAGCTGCGGCCAGTTCTGCTGCGCCTGGCGGATCACCTCCGCGCCGTTAATCTCGCCGGGCAGCATCAGGTCGCTGATCAGCAGGTCGATATCGGGTGTCTGGCGCAGCAGCGCCAGCGCCTCTTCACCGTCACCACACTCCAGCGTCAGATAACCCAGCTGATGCAGATGTTCACAGAGTGTCTGGCGCACCGCCGGTTCATCATCCAGCACCAGCACCAGCCGGTTACTGGCCGCCGCAATGTCCGTCTCAATGTGCACAGGCGATGGCGGGGCGATCACTGCGGCGACGGCGGCTTCCGGCGCGCGTGGCAACAGCAGCCGCACCGTGGTGCCCTGGCCTGGCGCGGTTTCCAGTTCGATCTGGCCGCCTGACTGCCGTACAAAACCATAGACCATCGACAGGCCCAGCCCGCTGCCGCTGCCGGTAGCTTTGGTGGTGAAAAAAGGCTCAAACACCTGCTCACGAACCCCGGCCGACATGCCGCAGCCGTGGTCTATCACCTCGATTGTGACCCTGTCACGCTTTTCATCCCCCTCCAGACGACGCTGATTCCAGATGCGCAGCCGGATTTCACCGCTTTGCTGATGCATCGCATCGCGGGCATTCACCACAAGATTCATCAGCGCATTCTCCAGCTGGCTGGCATCAATCCAGGCGGGCCAGCCGGGACGCTGCGCATCAATAATCAGCTGCTGGCCGGGCAGCAGCGAGTGCTGCAGCAGCCCCTGCAGGTTATCCACCAGCGTCACCACCGACACCGCACGGGGATAGAGTGCCTGCTTGCGTGAGAACGCCAGCAGCCGCTGGGTCAGCTGTGCAGCGCGGTCGGCCGCCTGCCGCGCCCGCTCAATCCGGCTGGCCAGCGGGCCGGGCGTCAGCTGGCCTTCGGTCAGCGCCAGACTGCCGATAATCACCGCCAGCAGATTGTTGAAGTCGTGCGCCAGTCCGCCGGTCAGCTGGCCGACCGCCTTCATCTTCTGGCTGTGCTGCAGCGCCTCCTCCAGCGTTTTACGCGAGGTCCGGTCCAGCACGGTATTGACCATGCCGCGCCGCGGGATTGGGCTGAAGCGCAGCTCAAGCGTACGACCATCGTCCAGCCGGATCTCCTGCGGCTCACCGGGATCGTGCAGATCCACCGCCAGCGGCGCCAGCAGTTGCTGCCAGGGAACGCCGCGATGCAGTTCATGCGGCGCGATGCCGAGCAGTTCCGCATACTGGGCGTTCCACACCACCAGCTGCCCGTTGTTATCAAACAGCGCAAAGCCGTCGCGCATCGCCAGAAAGGTGGATTCCAGCTGGTTGCTCTTCTCTTTCAGCAGCCGTGAGGTGTGAGCCAGAGAGGCGGTATTACGCGCAAAGACGTTAAAGGCCCGCGCCAGCTCGCCCAGCTCGTCGCGGCGTTGCAGCCCTGGCACGCTGACGTTCTGCTCGCCCTGCGCCAGCCGCGTCATGGCCCCGGCAATCGCCGTCAGGCTCGACCCGAGATTGCGGTAGATGTAGATACCGGCATAGCCGGTAATTGCCAGCGCCAGCAGCGCAAACAGCGCGATAAAGCCGATGATGGAATCCAGCTCACGGTGGGTCGCCAGGGTACGCGCCTCGCTTTGCAGCGCGACCTGCTGCACCGAGGCGCTGATATCTTCATTCAGCATCGCCACCAGCGCTTTAATCCGGTAGGTGGCATAGGCGATCGCCAGGTCGCTCTGTTCCAGCGCCTCCGCCAGCGGCAGGAGGCGCTGCTGGGTGGCCAGCAGTCGCTGCACATTTTCGCCAGTCACGCCCGTCAGCGGCACGTTGCGCCACTGCGCCATCACCTGCTGGAGCTGTTCGATGACGGCGATGGGCGAGGGTGTGCGGATCGCGATGGTGATCAGCCGTTCGGTTTGCTCCCGCAGTGCGGCATCCGGCAGCGTCCGCTGTTCCCGCTGCACCAGCTGGTCGATATGGCTGAGCAAAATCTGCGTCTGCCACAGGTCGCTCAGCATGTTGTTGCGCTGCAGATGACGCTGGTGGCCGGTCAGCAGCAGGCTGTTAATCGTCTGTTCCAGCATCAGGCTGCGGGCGCGGATCCGGGCGATGCGCTCCGGCTGACGTGCCGCCAGCGGCGCACTGGCCAGCAGGCTCAGCGACTGCTGCAACGCCTGCTGATTCTGCTGCAGCCGCTGTGATTCGCTCTGATACTCCAGCGCGCCCACCACCTGTGACAGCCGCACTGCCGCTGTCGCCACGTTGGCGGTATCCCGCGCCAGCGCCAGGCTGCCGTTCATGTCGGCCAGGGTCTGCGCCTGCGCCTGCTCCTGAATCGCCCCGGCATGACGAAAGCCGAAGATCGCCACCACGCTGACCATCAGCGTGACCGACACCACCAGCAGATTGAACAGCAACAGGCGTCCACGTGCCCCGGCCTGCCACGGATAAGTGCGCTGCATCCCACGACCTCTTATTCACTGCAACGATGGGCCGAGTATAGGAGCGTGCAGGCGGGCGTTTATGACAAATATGAACGGCCGCTGACATTTTCCGTTTATCTGGCGTTGCTTTACTGACGGCTATCCACAGTCCGCAGGAGCGAGGCGATGACAGCCACACCGATACTGGAAATGCGGGGAATTACCCGGCGCTTCGGCAGCTTTTATGCCCTGAAGGGCGTCGATCTCACGGTTTATCCCGGTGAGGTCCACGCGCTGATGGGGGAGAACGGCGCGGGTAAAAGCACACTGATGAAGATTCTGGCCGGTGCCTATACCGCCAGCAGCGGGGAAATTTTAATTGAAGGCAAGCCCTGGGCGCTGAAAGGGCCGAAAGAGGCACTGGCCGCCGGGATCACCCTGATTTATCAGGAGATCAACCTGGCACCTAACCTGACGGTGGCGGAGAACATTTTTCTCGGCAGCGAAATCGCGCCCGGCGGGCTGGTCAGGCGGCGGCAGATGGCCGAAGAGGCGCAGCGGGTCATTGACCGGCTCGGCGCGCAGTTCAGCGCCTGGGATCTGGTCAGCCGTCTGAGCATCGCCGAGCAGCAGCAGGTGGAGATCGCCCGCGCGCTGCAGCGCAACAGCCGCATTCTGGTGATGGATGAGCCGACCGCCGCGCTCTCCAACCGCGAAACCGAACAGCTGTTCGCGCTGATCAAACGGCTGCGCAGCGAAGGCATGGCGATCATCTATATCAGCCACCGCATGGCGGAGGTATATGAGCTGTCCGACCGCGTCAGCGTGCTGCGCGACGGGGAGTATGTGGGCAGCCTGACCCGTGACCAGCTCAACGCCAGCGAACTGGTGCGGATGATGGTCGGACGGCCGCTCAGCGACCTGTTTAACAAAGACCGTGCTATCCCGCTGGGCGATATCCGGCTGGCGGTCAATCACCTTACCGACGGCGGCAAAGTGCATCCCAGCAGTCTTGAAGTGCGGGCCGGAGAGATTGTCGGGCTGGCCGGGCTGGTGGGCGCAGGCCGCAGCGAACTGGCACAGCTGATTTTTGGCGTGCACAAGCCGAAAGAGGGCGAGATCTGGATCGATGGCGAGAAGGTCACCATCCATTCACCGCGCGATGCAATTGCACGCGGCATCGGTTTCCTCACCGAAAACCGCAAAGAGCAGGGACTGTTTCTGGAGATGGCGGCGCAGGAGAACATCGTGATGGCGACGCTGGAACGTGACGCCAGTTACGGGATGCTGAACCGCCGCAAAGGGCAAACCATCGCCAGTGAAGCGATCGCTTCACTCAATATTCGTGTTCCTCACGCTCAGGTCCGGGCGGGCGGTCTGTCGGGCGGTAACCAGCAGAAGCTGCTGATTTCGCGCTGGGTGGCAATTGGTCCGCGCATTCTGATTCTCGATGAACCGACGCGCGGTGTCGATGTCGGGGCGAAAAGCGAGATCTACCGCATGATGCAGGAGATGGCGCGGCAGGGTGTGGCGATTCTGATGATCTCCAGCGAACTGCCGGAAGTGGTCGGGATGAGCGACCGCGTTTACGTGATGCACGAAGGCACCATCGTCGGTGAGCTGGAGGGCAGCCACATCAGTCAGGAAAATATTATGACGCTGGCAACCGGTGCGCATAGCGCGTCAGCAGGCGAAATCTAAGGAGACCACCATGACACAACTGGCCCGCACCAAAGCACCGACGCTGAAACGCGCCCTGATGGGCGATCTGCTGCAAACGGTGGGTATCCTGCCGATTCTGATCCTGATCGTGGCGGTATTTGGTTTCGTCACGCCGAACTTCTTTACCGAAGCAAACCTGCTCAACATCACCCGTCAGGCGTCGATTAACATCGTGCTGGCGGCGGGCATGACCTTTGTGATCCTCACCGGCGGCATCGACCTGTCGGTGGGGTCAATGCTGGGGACCACCGCGGTGGTGGCGCTGGTAGCATCACTGGATCCAATGCTGGCTTCCATGACCATTCCGATGGCGCTGGGCGCAGGCCTGGTGATGGGGCTGTTCAACGGCATCCTGGTCGCCTGGGCCGGATTGCCGCCCTTTATCGTCACGCTTGGCACCTACACCGCGCTGCGCGGAGCCGCTTACCTGCTGGCGGATGGCACTACAGTAATCAACTCCGATATTAACTTTGAGTGGATCGGCAACGGCTATCTCGGGCCAGTGCCGTGGCTGATTGTGATTGCCTTTGCGGTGATCGCCATCTGCTGGTTCATCCTGCGCCGCACCACGCTGGGCGTACATATCTACGCGGTCGGCGGCAATATCCAGGCGGCGCGTCTCACCGGTATCAAGGTCGGAATGGTGCTGCTGTTTGTCTACGGCATGAGCGGCCTGCTGTCGGGGCTGGGCGGTCTGATGAGTGCCTCGCGGCTTTACAGCGCCAACGGCAACCTTGGGGTTGGCTATGAGCTGGATGCGATTGCGGCGGTGATCCTCGGCGGCACCAGCTTTGTCGGCGGCATCGGCACCATCACCGGCACCCTGATTGGCGCACTGATTATCGCCACGCTGAATAACGGCATGACGCTGATGGGGGTCTCCTATTTCTGGCAGCTGGTGATCAAGGGCGCGGTCATCATCATCGCGGTGCTGATCGACAAATACCGTACCCGTCATCATGTGAGTTGAGTCTTAAAAGGGCGGATGTGCCATTACACCTCCGCCATCTAAAAAACGCCATTAAGTGGTTGGCACCTTGAAAACAGCAGGAGAAGGTCTATGCGTTTTAATCCGATTGTAACCGGGCTGCTGGCGGCGACGCTGTTCAGTACCGGCCTGGCTCAGGCAAAAGAACTCAAATCTATCGGCGTAACGGTCGGCGATCTGGCAAACCCCTTCTTCGTGCAGATCACCAAAGGCGCAGAGATGAAGGCGCGTCAGCTGGCGGGCGATAAGGTGAATGTGACGCTGGTCTCCAGCGGCTACGATCTCGGTCAGCAGGTGGGCCAGATTGATAACTTTATTGCGGCCAAAGTCGACATGATTATTCTCAACGCCGCCGACTCCAAAGGGATCGCCCCGGCGGTGAAGCGGGCGCGTGATGCCGGTATTGTAGTGGTGGCGGTCGACGTGGCGGCCGATGGCGCGAATGCGACCATCACCTCCGATAACACCGAGGCGGGCGCGATGGCCTGTAAATATATTTCTGACCGCCTGAAGAACAAAGGCAACGTGGTGATCATCAACGGACCACCGGTCTCTGCAGTGCAGAACCGCGTTGAAGGCTGCATGACCGAGCTGAAAACCCATCCTGACATCAAGCTGCTCTCTTACAACCAGAACGCCAAAGGCAGTCGTGAAGGCGGACTGGAAGTCATGACCGGTCTGCTTTCTGCCAATCCAAAAATTGATGCGGTGTTTGCCATCAACGACCCGACAGCGATTGGTGCAGACTTAGCGGCGAAACAGGCGCAGCGCAGTGAGTTCTTTATCGTTGGCGTTGATGGCTCGCCGGACGGTGAAGAGGCGCTCAAGCGCAAGAATTCACTGTTCGTCGCGACGCCTGCGCAGGATCCACAGGTCATGGCCGCCAAAGCGGTCGAGATTGGTTATGACATTCTGCAGGGCAAACCGGCACCCGATAAGCCGGTGCTGATCCCGGTGAAACTGATCGATCGTAATAATATCGGCAGCTATCAGGGCTGGACGGTGAAATAAGCTTTAGGGCGGCACTTTTAGGGTGCCGCTCTCAGGAGGCCACCATGCAACGTTCAGAGGTTAATTATTACCTGCAACATACGCGCGAGTTTTTCCGACAGCAGGATGTGCATCTGCCGCCGTGGGCCGATTTCGATGTGAGCCAGTGGCGGGCTCAGGATCGTGAGGTCGCGCAGGAGATTCTGGCGTTGCGGCTGGGCTGGGATCTCACCAGTTTTGGCGCAGCTGATTTTCTGCAGACCGGGCTGACGCTGTTTACACTGCGCAACGGTTCACCAGGCGGGCAGCCGTGGCATAAACCCTACGCCGAGAAAATAATGCATGTGCGGGAAGGGCAGCAGACGCCGATGCACTACCATCCGCGCAAGATGGAAGACATCATTAATCGCGGCGGCGGGAATCTGATTGTCGAACTGCATAACCGCAACGGTGACGGGCTGGCTGACTCGCTGGTGGCGGTTTCGCTGGATGGCCTGCGCCAGACCCATGCCGCCGGTTCACAGCTACGGCTCTCACCGGGTGAAAGCGTGACGCTGGAGGCGGGCATCTGGCACAGTTTCTGGGGTGAAAGTGGCTTCGGCGACGTGCTGGTGGGCGAGGTGTCGATGCCCAACGATGACGAAAACGACAATGTGTTTCTGACGCCGCTGGCTCGTTTCAACCCACTGGAGGAGGATGAAGCGCCGCGCTGGCTGCTGTGTAATGATTACGCGCACTGGTTATCCTGCGCGCGGCAGGCGTAATCAGGCAATCTGACTGGCACGCGTTGTCGAATCGGGTTTCACCACATCGGCCGAAAAGACATAACCCAGTCCGCGAATGGTGCGGATCAGGTCGGGCTGGTGCGGATTGATTTCGATTTTACGGCGCAACCGCATGATCAGCACGTCGATGGTGCGGTCAAACACGTCGAGACTTTCGCTGTGGGTCAGCTCCAGCAACTGATCGCGGGTCAGTACCTTGCGGGCGTGGCGTACCAGCGCGCGTAACAGGCTATATTCCCCCTGGGTCAGCGGCACCAGCTCGCGCTGCGGATTAAACAGCTGGCAGCGGCCATCATCCAGTTGCCAGCCGCCAAAACGCCAGCCCTCCTGTTCAGGGTCGGCCTGGGCAATGCGTCCGCTGCGACGCAGGGCCGCCCGGGTTCTCGCTACTACCACGCGTGGATTAAAGGGTTTGGCGATGTAGTCATCTGCGCCCATCTCAAGGCCCACCACCATCTCCGCTTCAGAACCCATACCGGTCAGCATAATCACCAGCACTTCGGGTCGCTGACGCTGAAGCTGCTGCAACACCAGTAGCCCGTTGGTATCGGGCAGCATCATATCCAGCATCACCAGCGAGATTTCCGGGTGTTCGCTGAGCATCGATAGCGCCTCGCGTCCCTGATGACAGCGGTAGACCGTTAACAGATGTTCACTTAACGCATCCTGCAAGACGTCGCAGACTGCAGGATCATCATCCACCACCAAAATTGCTGGCTTCATTGCGCGGCCTCAATGTTACGAAAGAGTTAATTCAGGAGTCTACACAGACCAGAAAAGCGTGCTGAGGCAGCGTGCTGAAACGTGACCAGCTTCGCCTGTGAGAGTGCGGAAGCGTGCGCTGGCGCAGAGTTTTTCGGGGCTGCCTGTTTGCCGCAGGAAAACGATTGCGCGGCATCGGTGCATTGCACCATAATCGCGCCTCGTTTTGGTTCGGAATTCTCTTAGGCGTACCCGGCTCTGCCAGGTAATCGATTGCGTCGGTAGATGGCATGACAATTGCTTTGGGCAGTGGGTAAGTCAGGGATTTCATGCGATTCTGGCAAGCAAGTATGCAGCGGCCGGCATCAATGTCCCGGAAACAGAATAATCAGCATGCAAACCCCTTTGGCAAGTGAGACTGATGTCTCCTGTATCGAGAGATGATGATGTTAGAAAAACTATTCAAACTCAAAGCGCATAACACGACGGTTCGTACTGAGATTATCGCCGGGATCACCACCTTCCTGGCGATGGCTTATATTCTGTTTGTGAACCCAAGCATTCTGGGCGCGACCGGCATGGACAAGGGCGCGGTATTTGTCGCCACCTGTCTGGCTGCGGCGATTGGCTGCGTGCTGATGGGGCTGATCGCCAACTATCCGATTGCGCTGGCTCCGGGTATGGGACTGAACGCCTTTTTCACCTACACCGTTGTGCTGCACATGGGCTATACGTGGCAGATTGCGCTGGGCGCGGTGTTTCTCTCGGCGGTGATTTTCTTCGCGATGTCGCTATTTAAGATTCGTGAATGGATTATTGCCAGTATTCCGCTGCCGCTGCGCGCCGGGATTGGTGCCGGTATCGGGCTTTTTCTGGCGCTGATTGCGCTGGAAGGGGCGGGCATTGTGGTCGATAACCCGGCGACGCTGGTGGGCATTGGCGATCTGACTAAACCGGGTCCGCTGCTGGCGATGCTCGGCTTTGTGGTTATCGTAGTACTGGAAGCGCGTCGGGTGACGGGCGCAGTGCTGATCGGTATTCTGCTGGTGACCTTTATCTCCATGGGTATTGGTCTGTCGCCTTTTGCCGGGGTCTTCTCTGCACCGCCATCGATTGCACCGACCTTTATGCAGCTGGATATTGCCGGCGCGTTTAACGTCGGCCTGATCAGCGTGATTTTTGCCTTCCTGTTTGTTGATGTGTTTGATAACACGGGCACGCTGCTGGGTGTGACCAAACGCGCCGGTCTGGCGGATGAGCAGGGTAACGTGCCGAAGATGGGCCGTGCGCTGATTGCTGACAGTGCGGCTGCGCTGTTTGGTTCACTGCTCGGCACCTCGACCACTACCAGTTATGTGGAATCGGCGGCGGGCGTGAGTGCCGGTGGCCGTACCGGCCTGACCGCGATTGTGGTCGCCGTGCTGTTCCTGCTGGCCCTGTTTTTCTCGCCGCTGGCCTCCAGTGTTCCGGTTTATGCCACCGCGCCTGCGTTGCTGTTTGTAGCGGTGCTGATGGCATCGGGCCTGGCAGAGATTGACTGGAAAGATATCACCACCGCCGCGCCGGTCACCGTCACCGCGCTGACCATGCCGCTGACCTATTCGATCGCCAACGGCATCGCGTTTGGTTTTATTACCTGGACGCTGGTGAAGCTGTTGAGCGGACGCGCGAAAGAGGTGAATGCGGCGCTGGTGATCCTGTCGATTCTGTTTGTGATTAAGCTGGGATGGTTGAGTGCTTAGTTGTTGCCTGGCGGCAGGGAAGGTCGCTTAGCAGCGGGCGGATTTCGCTGTGCAGCGGGCTGGCTATGAGCGGGTTTCGCCTGGCTGCGGGCTGGCACACTGAGTAAGTTTCGCTTAGCAGCGGGCTGGCTATGGGCAGGTTACGCCCGCCTGGGCGATGGAGCGTTTTAGATCACTTAGCCGCGCGTTAACACTGAGCGGGTTTCGCCCGCCAGGCGATGGGGAGTTTCAGATTGCCCGTGCAGGCGGACGCGTCAAGGGGCGGACGCCCGCCCCTTAACAATCCCGGCGTCCGGCTGCCTGCGCGCCCCGCGTAGCGGGGTGCCTTCGTCACGCCCTGCGGCCGACGGACCGTCCGGACTCGCCATCCCTGGCTCGTGCCGTCCTTTCGCCGACGTCCTGTCGGCTCCCGGCTTCCGGTTGTTCCTCAGCGCTCCGGACGCCTCTGGGAAACCCCCTGCCGGTGGGTTTGTCACCCGGACTGGCTGGGCTCCGGCCGCTGAAAGCGGGAAAAGATTCATAAGGTTTCGCTTTGTAGCGGGCTTGCACTGAGCGGTTTCGCCTGCAAGGCGATGGGGCGTCTTAGTTCACTTAGCCGCGCGTTAGCGCTGAGAGGGTTACGCCCGCCAGGCGATGGGGAGTTTCAGGTTGCCTGTGCAGGCGGACGCGTCAAGGGGCGGACGCCCGTCCCTTAACAATCCCGGCGTCCGGCTGCCTGCGCGCCCCGCGTAGCGGGGTGCCTTCGTCACGCCCTGCGGCCGACGGACCGTCCGGACTCGCCATCCCTGGCTCGTGCCGTCCTTTCGCCGACGTCCTGTCGGCTCATCCTTGCCTCTGGTTGTTCCTCAGCGCTGCGGACGCCTCTGGCAAACCCCCTGCCGGTGGGTTTGTCACCCGGACTGACTGGGCTCAGGCCGCTGAAAGCGGGGAAAGATTCATAAGGTTTCGCTTTTAGCAGGCTGACACTGAGCGGATTTCGCCCGCCAGGCGAGGAGAGTTTCAGGTCATTTAGCCGCGCGTTAGCACTGAGCGGGTTTCGCCCGCCAGACGTATGGGAGTTTCAGATCACTTAGCCGCGCGTTAACACTGAGCGGGTTTCGTCGGCCAGGCTATGGGGCAGGCGGTGTCTGATACACTGCGAAACATTACAATAGAGCGCATATGGCGGAGTTGTTGTTATTCGCGGCTGTTCTCGTTTGTGCGTTTAAATTATAAAAGCATTTCACTTGTGACGTTTGTTGTTACTCGCTACTCCATTTCAGCGGTGTATTTAATTCCATTATTTCTCACATCATAGCTATCCAAAAACCCGAGGTTCCACTGTACGCCAGCTCTAAGCTGCATTTCCCTGATGGTAAAAAAAGAGGGGTTTCACACATACTCAGCGTTGACAGGATCTCTGAGCGTTTTTGTTAGTTCAGGTAAGCTGATTTTAATGTTGAGCTAACGGAAAGTTTTCTTACGCTAAATCAGAGTTATTAAAATGCCTGTTTTAGCTGTGAATTAACCCGTGATAATTGCTGTTCAGGCCTGTTTTATAAGCCGGCTGCCAGGAGAGAAGAGATATTAAGGCGTGGTTGAATTTAGTCGCCGCCATCTCCCCCGTCACCACCGTTACCTCCCGCACCGCCGTCACCTCCCGTGCTGCCACCATTCCCTCCGTTCCCCCCTGCGCCACCAGCACTACCATTGCTGCCATCCCCTCCATTTCCACCGTTTCCGCCATCTCCCCCCATACTGCCGTTTCCTCCATTCCCGCCATTGCCTCCGGCCTGGCCATTCTGTCCAGCACCTCCGTTCCCTCCATTTCCACCGTTTCCTCCCAGGCCGCCATTTCCGCCATCACCGCCATTGGCTCCGGCACCACCGTTTCCTCCTGACCCTCCATTTCCTCCGATACCTCCGTTTCCCCCTCGTCCTCCATTTTCACCCGGACCGCCATTGGCCCCGGCACCGCCGTTCTGACCCGGTCCGCCATCAGAACCTGCAGCGGCATCAATGAGAATGACATTATGGTGTGAACTCAACATATCCGTTTTGTACTCAGCATGCGCATACGGAATGATGATTAGCGAAGCTAACAAAGTGATTATTTTCATTTGAAAATCCTTTTCAGAAAACTTTCTCCACCGGTCCCTCCGTTACCACCCGCACCGCCTGCGCCGCCGCCCGCACCACCTGCACCGCCTGCGCCGCCCGCACCACCTGCGCCGCCCGCACCACCTGCGCCACCCGCACCACCTGCGCCACCCGCACCACCTGCGCCACCCGCACCGCCTGCGCCACCTGCGCCGCCTTTACTTGATGTATCGGGATTATCGGCACTCCCACTATTGCCGCCATTGCCGCCATTACCTCCTTTTCCTCCGTTAGTACCTTCTCCCGGAACGCCTCCTTTGCCTCCCGCGCCTCCGTTTTCACCATTGCCTTGTTGTCCGTCTTTGCCTGCTGAGGGCTGGAGGGAGGTATTTGAGGATGAAGTATTCATGTCGCTGGCAGTCTGAGCCAGCGAGTAAAACGGACATGCCACTGTCAGTACGGTGGCTAAAAATAATGGGTAACTTCTGGTAAGTTTCATGTGCTGTTCCTGTGCTAACAGTGATAATGCTCCTGCTATAACGGTTACAAACAGGAGCTTTTTAGTTAATGGACGCCAGACTATCAGTCTCCGCCGCCATCACCGCCGCCATCACCGCCACCATCACCACCACCACCATTACCACCACCATCTCCGCCACCATCATCTCCTCCATTACCACCGCCGTTGCCTGCATCATTTCCGTTACCGTCACCACTCCCGTTAGCATTCCCGGTGCCGTTATTACTGTTATTACCCTGATCAGAACCGTTGCCGTTTTTACTGCCGTTATCATTATTGGAATTATTACCATTCTGGCTGGCGTTAGCGGCGCCATTACCATCACTTCCGCCAGCACCTCCGGCGCCTCCAACACCTCCGGCACCACCTTGCCCGCCTAACGCGCCTCCTGCACCCCCCGCGCCACCTGCGCCGCCGGCACCTCCCGCACCAGTAAGAATGAAGGAAAACTTAGAGGTATTGACGTCAATGTTTGCTGCACTGATATCAAATTGTCTGGCCATACCCTGAGCGGAGTAGAATAAAACCATACTCGCTAACACAGTCATATTTTTAACTTTCACAATGAATCCTCTTTAAGTGAGTAATTAAATTTATTATCTGCGCTGCCAAAGGTATGTTAATTTTCCTCAAATAATTCTTGTCACTCTTCCTCCATTTTGGAGTTTCTTTATGCGTCCTTTATTTAATTTTTATGTGAAAGGCGGAAATGCATTGCCAGAATGTGGCACTAATTTTAAGAAATAGCTTCTCCAGTTGGCTGTTATTTATATTGCACAGTAATTATGGAGTGACAAGCTCAATAATGATGAGTTTTGTTGCTGTGTATGTTTTTATATTTCGTCTGCAATATACTTCAGTTATGTTACGGCTTTTAATTTCATCTGTTACTGCAGCTGATGCGCGAGTCAGGCAAACCTATTTCTCTCTGCGATTGCCCGGGCTATCCGTTCGTATCAAGGGCTGATGATGGAGAGTTTATTCGTGATGCATATCAGACCAGGGCTATCGTGCAGACGGGCACGCTCATCAGCGCACTCAGCGCGTTTTCTGCCTGAAGGCTGGATTGCTACGGTCGGGCTGAAGCATCCTTATGCCGGTCTGTTCTGCCATATTCATCGAACGAATAAAGCATTCATATCCTGCGAGACGTCACAGAACCGGCCCACGTTTAAAGTGATCTACAGAAGTTCCTGACGTTATTTATAATTATAATTTATGTATTCCTGGTTTTTATTTCGGTGTTTTTTGCATGCGAAAAGCATCCAGGTTGTAGCAGCCTTAAAAGCCGCGCCTGCAAGGGTTAAATGAAATTTTTATGACATGCAAACCAGTGTAGCGTAACGCAGTAATAAGTTAAGACAACGGTAAGCATAAGGGTTCTGATTGTTTATAACGCACAAAAAAACGATTTCTGGTTGAACTGGAAAGCATCAAAGCCTGACAAATTTATGAGTTTTTGTGATGCTTTGCAGCGGTGCTATTAATTCTGGTTAATATTATTTATGTGATAAATATTCATTGAAGTTAAAAAAAGAGATGCCGATAGATCTATATCGCCGCCCCCCTTCAAGGAATGTTAATGAAAATCTCTACGCGCCTCGGTTCCGGATTTGGCACGTTAATCATCTTTTTCTCCATATGTATCATTGTCGCTATTCACTCTTTATATCAGGCTAAAAGCACGCTTGAGTCAGTTGTTCAGGGTGATATGAAAAAAACAAAATTAATCAATGAACTTACCCTGGCGCAGCGCGATATGGCGATAACCGTCAGGAATTTATCACTCTTTTCAGATCAGGCTCTTATCCAGGAGCAGTCTGATCGTCTGGTTAAACTGAAGGCTAAATTTGCAGCCAGCAGGGATCAACTGAATACGATGATCAGCCAGTCTGGCGATACGGAAGAATATAAAGCCTTTGCGAAGATCAGTGACAGCGAGAAAAATGCTCTGGACGCCTTCAGTAACACCGTTCCGCTGGCACTGGCTAAAAACAGTGACATCACGGTTAAGTATCTGTTGGAAAAAGTCAGACCCGCACAGGTTCCGCTGCTTGAAGGTCTTACCCTGATGAGTGAAATCCTGGCAAAGCAGTCGGATGACTCAGTTATTCAAAACGCGAAAAATACCGAAAGAGCCTACATCATCCTGGTGACGCTTTTAGTTGCGGCTATTTTGTTCGGCACGGGCACCAGCATCTATCTTATTCGTAAACTCATGAGCGAGCTTGGCGATGAACCGAGTACAGCGCGGAAACTTGCTAATGCGATCACTAATGGGGATCTGACCACACCGGTTAGCTTGAAGAAAAATGACACTCTCAGTCTCATGGCCTCTTTAAACAGCATGCAGGTTCGGTTACGGGATATCGTTTCAGAAATTAAATCAGGCTCTTCTTCAGTCGCCCTTTCTGCGAATGAGATTTCTGAAGGAAACAATGAGCTTGCATCCCGCACTGAACAGCAGGCCGCTGCCTTGCAGGAAACGGCTGCGAGTATGGAACAGCTCACCGCTACGGTACAAAATAACAGCAAAACTGCCAGGGACACAGCCAACTCAGCGAGAGATACCGCCTCGATTGCAAAACGAGGGGAAACGGACGTCAAACGAATGTCAGATACGATGAGTGATATTTCAAAAAGCGCGTCTAAAGTCAGAGATATCACCGCCGTCATCGAAAGCATCGCATTCCAGACTAATATTCTTGCCCTGAACGCAGCCGTTGAAGCGGCACGAGCGGGAGAGACGGGAAGGGGCTTTGCTGTCGTCGCGTCTGAAGTCAGAACGCTTGCACAACGTAGTGCGACTGCCGCAAAAGATATTAAAGCGTTAATAGAGCAGGCTGTCGGACAGGTTGAATGCGGCGTCACTGTTGCCAGTGATACGGGTTTAAGTATTCTCAAAGTCGTGCATTTAGTGGATGAACTGGCTGAATCCATGGATGCTATTGCGCTGTCGTCGGCTGAACAGATGCAGGGGATTTCTCAGGTGAGTATTGCAGTCAGCCAGATGGATGGGGTGACGCAAAATAACTCTGCTCTGGTAGAAGAATCATCAAGTGCTTCTCAGTCTCTCTCTGAGCAAGCGCAGTCTCTCAGGCTGATTGTAGAGACCTTTAAAGTATAAATTATCCCGGCGCTGACATGCGCATTGGGTAAATTCCAAAGCAAGAGGCCGGTACTGCCTGTCAGCAGTACCGGCCTTATTCCTCGCATCAGCCGGCTAACGCTTACCTGAAAGGCGGCTCATTAAAGGTACGCAACTTACGCGAATGCAGCTTATCGCCCTCGGCGCGCAGCAGCTCAACAGCGTGAATACCAATCTGCAGATGCTCCGAAATCGCCCCTTCATAGAAACGGTTCGCCTGACCGGGCAGCTTAATCTCACCGTGCAGCGGCTTGTCTGAAACGCACAGCAGCGTGCCATATGGCACCCGGAAACGATAACCCTGTGCGGCAATAGTGGCGCTTTCCATATCGACCGCCACCGCACGGCTCAGGTTAAAGCGCAGTGCCGAAGCGGAGTAGCGCAGTTCCCAGTTGCGGTCGTCCGTGGTCACCACGGTGCCGGTACGCAACCGCTGCTTCACCTCTTCGCCTGGCATGCCGCTCACTGATTTGGTGGCGTCATACAGCGCGCGCTGCACTTCGGCAATGCTGGGTACCGGGATATCAGGCGGCAGCACGCTGTCCAGCACGTGATCGTCGCGCAGATAGGCATGGGCCAGCACATAATCACCGATCCGCTGGCTCTCGCGCAGCCCGCCACAGTGACCAATCATCAGCCACGCATGTGGACGCATCACCGCCAGATGATCGCAGATGGTTTTGGCATTCGACGGGCCGACACCAATGTTAATCAGCGTAATACCGCGACGATTCGGCGAGGTGAGATGCCAGGCGGGCATCTGGTGCTTCTTCCACGCCAGATCCGAGAGCATCGACTCACTGTCAGCGGTGTCGGCGGTCAGCACCACATCGCCCGCGCAGGCCAGGCTGTCGTAAGGGGTACTGGGATCGCGCACCTGCTCGATCGCCCAGCGCACAAACTCATCAACATAACGGGTGTAGTTGGTGAACAGCACAAACGGCTGGAAGTGCTCTACGCTGGTGCCAGTGTAGTGGCGCAGGCGGGCCAGCGAGAAGTCGGTTCGCAGCGCGTCGAAGTGCGACAGAGGGGATTTTGCATCGGCGTGGAACAGGCCGTCGGCGGTCTCATCACCAATCTGTGACAGCTCGGTGGTCGGGAAGTGGCGCGCAATACCGGCGCTCATGGTCCGATCCAGTGACAGGTCGGAACCGTCGATCACGTAAGGATAGGGGATCTCCTGGCTGGAGGGCCCCACGTCGATCTCCAGCTGATACTCCTTTTCCAGCATCTGAAGCTGTTCCGAAATATAGTGGCGCAGCAATGCCGGGCGGGTGATGGTGGTGCTGTAACTGCCGGTGTGGGTGAAACGTCCCCAGGCACGCGTGCGGTTCTGTTGCGGACCGTCGCCGCGCCAGGTGATGCGCAGCTCCGGGTAAACAAATAGTCCCTGCGCCCGCGCGGTGGCATCGGGCAGCGTGCCGTTTTCGGTAAAGGCTTTAATCGCCTCGCGCAGCGCATCGACGGCACCATCGTACAGGCGTTCAAGTTCATCCAGCGCCTGCTGGCTGGTCAGGTTTTTCCGTAGTGTCGGCATGGTTTCTCCTTCCATTTTTTTCCGCAATTTGCCCCAAGCTTAGCGGGTTTGTTGCGGAGATTGTTGAAGAATCTGTGATCGCCGTTTTTTTGCGCCAGCGAAGCGGGAATTCTGAGCAGTGCTGTTTTAAGTGAAGATCTGCTGCACTGAAAAACAGTAAGAAAATCTTTACTATCAGAAGGGGTGGTTCGCCACGTTTGAATGCGTTACCGATGAGGAGATGGCGGAAAAACCGCCAGCAGCAAAGCATGGCCAACCGATCATAACGTCAGGGAAATAATCAGGTTTGCTACAGCGGGCGGGGCAGTGAGGCAGATTGTGCCGTGGCGGCATTAAAAAGTTTGTAACCATGATTAATTTGCACCGGAAAGACTTTGCATATTTCCCTGCCCACTATCATCATTAGAACTCCTGTCCAGTCTCTTCTGATTTGGTAATCCTTTGCAAAATCCCGGCGTAGCAGTGATGCAGGCGATCAAGCGCACGGCGTGGTACCCGAAACGCCGTTCGTATCGCACGCTCTACTGGCGTGAGATATCGCCATTAGCAGTGCCTATCTTTTTCGAGAACGCCTGTGTGCTATTGATGGGCGTACTGAGCACCTTCCTGGTCAGCTGGCTGGGTAAAGAGGCGATGGCGGGCGTCGGCCTGGCCGACAGCTTCAACATGGTGATCATCTCGTTCTTTGCTGCCATCGATCTTGGTACCACCGTGGTGGTGGCGTTCAGTCTGGCAAAACGCAACGGCAAGCGCGCCCGTGCCGCCACGCGTCAGTCGCTGGCCATGATGACGATACTCGCCTTTGTGCTGGTGATCGCCATTGAGTTCTGGGGCCATCTGATCGTCGATGCGATTGCCGGTGCCGCCGATCCAAAAGTCAAAGCGCTGGCGCTGAGCTATCTGCAGACTTCCGCCTGGAGCTATCCGGCCGCCGCCATCACCCTGATTGGCAGCGGGGCGCTGCGCGGTGCAGGTAATACCAAAATTCCGATGCTGATTAACGGCGGCATGAACATCCTCAACATCATCATCAGTAGCGTGCTGATTTATGGCTGCTTCTCGTGGGACGGTTTAGGGTTTATCGGTGCCGGGCTCGGACTGACCATCACCCGCTATATCGGGGCGATCGCGGTGATTTACGTGCTGATGATCGGCTTTAACGCCTCACTGAAAATTACGCTGTCGAGCTATTTCCGGCGCTGGAACAGCAGCATTCTGATGGAAGTTTTAGGAATAGGCGTGCCTGCCAGTATCGAGTCGGTGTTGTTCAACGGCGGCAAACTACTGACACAGGTGTTTGTTGCCGGAATGGGCACCAGTGAGATTGCGGGTAACTTTATCGCGTTCTCGGTTGCGTCGCTGATTAACCTGCCGGGCAATGCGCTGGGTTCTGCATCCACCATTATTACCGGCACCCGTCTGGGCAGAAATCAGGTGTTCCAGGCAGAGCGTCAGGTGCGGCATGTCTTCTGGCTGGCGACGTTGTGTCTGAGCGCGATGGCCCTGCTGACGGTGCCGCTGGCCGGGTTGCTGGCGCGGTTCTATACCAGCGATCCGGAGGTCATTGATGTGACGAAGCATCTGCTCTGGCTCAACGCGCTGTTTATGCCACTGTGGGCCGCATCCTGGGTGCTGCCCGCCGGTCTCAAGGGCGCACGCGATGCGCGTTACACCATGTATGTGTCGATGTTCAGCATGTGGGGCGCCCGCGTGGTGGTCGGCTACCTGCTCGGTATTGAACTGGGGATGGGCGTGACCGGTGTCTGGCTGGGGATGTTCCTCGACTGGACGGTGCGTGGCATCTTCTTCTGGTGGCGGCTCAACAGCGGCAAGTGGCTCAACCGCTATCGAAAAATGATCGCGAAAACCGGTTAGCGCGTTGTTAACGCCTTTCCCCCGCCGTGGGGAAAGGCGCCATACCTCTTTTAGCACCATTAAAAATAACATCTCCGTCACATCTCCAGACTTTCGAACCGAATTTCAGACAGTTGCACAAAGCCAGCCTTCCCAGACAGGGTTAGCGTAATGCCTGCTGCGCAATGATGCAGACACTACTTATCAAGGTGACCCTATGATCCGTCTGAAAACGGCGCTGGCACTCCTGCCGCTGCTGTGTAGCGCCCCGTTATGGGCGACAACCTTTGTCTATGTGTCCAATGCCGAATCCGGCACCGTTTCCCGCTATCAGCTCAGCGAGGCGAATGGCAGCCTGCAATGGCGTGGCGATACGCCTGCCGGTAAAAAGATTATGCCGCTGGCGGCCAGCCCGGATGGTAAACGGCTCTATGGTGCGCTGCGGAGTCCGCCTTATTCGATCATCAGCTGGCGCGTCTCGGGTCCGCACGGTGACTTGCAGAAACTGGCGGTGACACCGGTTGCAGCCAGCTTTCCGTGGATCACCACCGACAGAAGTGGGCGCTATCTGCTGGCTGCCTCCTATGACAGCGATATCGTCACCAGCAACCGGATTGATGACAAAGGAGTTGTGACAACACAGGTCACGGGCGAGGTGAAAACCGGGCCGCATGCCCATTCGGTGATCACCGACGTCAGCAATCATTCACTCTACGTCGGCAACCTTGGCGCGGATCGCGTGCTGCAATATGCCTTTGCCGATAATGGCGCGATAACGCCGCTGGGCACCGGATTTGTTCAGGGTGAGAAGAACAGCGGCGCACGGCATTCCGTGATATCGCCCGACAATCGTTTTCTCTATAACCTCGCGGAGATGAGCGGCACCATTACGCAGTTCCGGCGCGCGGCGGATGGGTCGCTGACGGAGCTGAAAACCTGGCCGAATGCGGTGGCGAAGAAATATAACCTGCAGCATGGCGAGCAGCGCCCGGCGGGCTACAGCGATCCCACGCCGCGCATCTGGGCGGCAGACATTAAAATCACCCCGGACGGGCAATTTATCTATGTCACCGAGCGCACCTCCAGCACCGTCAGCGGCTACCGGGTTGATAAACAGTCGGGTGAGTTAACACTTATCGGCAGCTGGCCGGTTGAAAAACAGCCGCGCAGTATTGCGATTGATGCGCAGGGTAAATGGCTGATCGTCAGCGGGGAGAAGAGCGCGGTGATTGGCAGTTACGCTATCGATTCCGCCAGCGGTGAACTCAAACGGGTTGCTGAAGCCCCGGCTGGTAAAGGCGCGAACTGGGTGACGCTGATAACGCAGTAACCGTTTTGAGCCGCTGGCATATGGCACTGGCTAAACAGATGCGGGCTGCTTATGCCATTTCCGGCATAAGCAGCGCAGAAATTTTTGGTTCTGATCGGGCGTGTAAGCGGGTTTACTCAGGGCATCAACTGATGCGGAGAGCCTGAGATGAAACAGAAACTGATAGCCTGGTTTGAACAGCTGCTGAGCGGCCCTGTGGCGAGTGACCGTGTGCATGATATTAACGTGGAACTGCTGCTGCCGCTGAGCCAGCTGTATGGACTGGAATATTATCCGGCAGTGCATCGCTACCATGAAAAATAATGGTTGTTGTATGTTGTCTGGTTAAAGGCCCGCTACGTTGCGGGCCTTTTTGCGTTTGGGCCAGGATAGAGTGTGGACTTCATTTCTCCGATTAATACAGGGTAGAGATCTCTGATAGGCATGTCAGGAAACTTCGTTTAATATCTGCGAGTTGTGTTCCAGTTCTGCCTGTTGTCGTCCAGCGTTAATCGACGTATTCTTTTTCTGCGCCTGCAAAATCAGGCGACGGAATTGGAACTCCGGTTAATCATACTGGCGACAATGTATTATTGTCGTACGTCTTGCTACACCTCAATGGTGGGCTGGGCGAGGGCACCTCAGGGTGCGCCGGTTCAGTATGCCCGGTAGTTCCAACCTCGTTCAGTCTGCCACCCATGAGATTGGAACCTCAGGTGGCGGTTTAAAAGCATACTGGAGACATCCCCATGACCACGAACCTCGATCAATGCCACTTCTCATCTGAAGTCGCGCCATCTAAAACACAACGTCGCTATACCATCGGCTATCAGCCTAAACGCGGTGATTGCAGTACACCTGCAATACATCTGAGCGGAAAATGGCTGCGTGAGGCAGGATTTGATACCGGAACCATTATTACGGTGAAAATTGAGCAGGGTTGTCTTGTGCTGGTTCCGGAAAATGATTAAATATAATTTCCTGATATAGGGAAATGACTCAGATAATGTTAATCACTTTTATTCAATTGCGTAATGGCGCTTGTTTTTAGAGTTTATCAGTCAGGGTATATAAGAGAAGTTGTAAAATCTATTTTTGATGTTTTCTACAGGAACATCTGAATGGTTTCTATCAACGTTTAAAAGAGCTTTCCAGCATTCGTCTTAATTTATCCTGACTAATCTAAAAGATAAAAGCCTCATACTTTCGCAGCAGGCTTTTATCTTTCACTAGCATCATGCTTAGTGCATTAACTGACTCACCAGTCCGGTAAGATCAGCCTTTTTATCCACGACGCCCGCCGTTGACGCTTTATCCACCAGCTGCGGCAGATATTTCGCCAGCAGATTCAGTGCATCGCTGGTGTTGATGCCCATCCGCGCAGCCAGTTGCTCAATCGCCTCAGAGTTAATCATCTTCTGCACCAGGTCGCTGCTCAGCGCAACATTCTGCTCATCACCCAGCCAGGAGTTAACCACCTCACTGTACTCGCCGCTCTGCAGGTGACTCACGATGGTATGTAAACCGCCTTGCTGCTCAACCCACTCCAGCACACCTTTCACTTCCTGGCTGGTCTGATTATTCAGGCCGCACATGGCCAGTACTGTTTCCAGTAAACTCATTCTGTTATCCCCTTTGACGTAATCTATTAAGACTGTTTACACGCTCTGATTTTATGAATGACAAACAGCGCAATAATTGAACCCACGGTGGCAATGCCAATGCTGTAAATATTGAAGCCATCGACCTTGCCAAAACCCAGAGCGGTACTGACGACACCGCCAATCAGCGCACCGATAATACCCAGAATAATGGTCATGAAAATGCCCATATGTTCTTTACCTGGCATAATACATCTGGCGATAATGCCGGCAAGTAATCCGAATACAACCCATGACAATATACCCATCATTAATATCCTCTGTTTTTATATTAATTACAGCAACGTTTAGCAGTGGTTTAACCCATGAATTAAAAGCAGGTGTATCGTACGCCGAGCAGTATTTGCCTGGCAATCCTGTTTTCTTTATCAAACTAAACGTATCAGAAACGATAGGGGAGTAAATATGAGCATTCTGGATAATATTAAAAATATAGGCGATGAGTTGTTACATGCTGTGGATAAAAATGTTGAAGATAAGTCTGTCACCACCGCAGAGAGTAATCGTACATATACGGTTAAATCAGGCGACACGCTCAGCGCCATCGCAAAGCAGTTTTACAATGATGCATCCCAATACATGAAAATCTTTGAGGCGAATAAAAACCTTCTCAGCAGCCCGGATAAAATTGCACCGGGTCAGGTACTGACCATTCCTGATTAATAATTCGTCAATAGTATGAGCCAGCTGGCGCAAATATTGCCCGGCTGGTTTTTTATTTAAAGCCAGCTTCTCATTACACCATGACAGGGTTGCGCCAGACAGCCTGCGTTGATTCAGACTTAACGGTGGTCTCGGTAATAGCAGCCGCAGACGAGCTGAGATGAACAGTCAGACAGGAATAGAATACTGGGATCGCTGAAAAGCAAAAAACCCGCTCAGGTTTCCCTGAGCGGGTTTTTCTAATCTGGCTCCTCTGACTGGACTCGAACCAGTGACATACGGATTAACAGTCCGCCGTTCTACCGACTGAACTACAGAGGAATCGTGTGAACGAGGCGAATATTAACGGCGTCGCTCTAAGGTGTCAACAGCAAAAAATACATTATCATTCAACTGGCTAGCTTTAACGCAAAGCGATCGTGATTTAAGCAGTTTGCGCAGTGTCAGCGGCGATTCTGGGCAGGGGATCCTGCTGGTAAAACTGGCGCAGATGCTGATACATGGCGGGAAAGCGTTCGGCCAGCAGAACCGGAGCCGTAAAGAAATATTCAGAGAGCACGGCAAAGCACTCAGCGGGATCGCTGGCGGCGTAGGGATCGATCGTGGCGGCCTGTTCACCCACCAGTTCAACTTCACTCTCTATCTCCGCCATCGCGGCACGCAAGTCCTTCTCCCAAAGGGCGACGTCACGCAGCGACATGACCGGAATACCGCTGGTGTAACCGCTGCCGCGGGCATCCAGCTTGTGCGCAACTTCGTGGATCACCAGATTAAAGCCGGAGAGATCGAACGAGTCCTGAATATCGAGCCAGTTGAGGACGACCGGCCCCTGCGTCCAGCTCTGTCCGGCGTGAACCGCAGGCGCGCTGTGAACCAGCCCATCGTCATCCTGCCACTGATCGTCGACCTCGAACGGCTCGGGATAGATCAGGACATCGTGGAAACCGTCCAGCCACTCCAGACCCAGTTTCAGCACCGGCAGGCAGAACAGCAGGGCGATCCGCACACTGCGCAGTTCATCCAGCTGAACACCGTCGAGCTGCACCAGCTTTTTCTGCTGCAGAAAGCGCTGCGCCAGCTCAACCAGCGCCTGCTGTTCAGCCTCATCCAGCTGGCTGAATATCGGCTGCGCCAGCCCATGCTGCCATGGCAGCGCGGCCAGGGTGGCGTCGTTATGCGTTTTCCAGGGCCATTTAAACATCGCAACTCCCGCACAGAACCGGACTATTTCGCTATCCTGACGCGCCAGACATAAAAATGCCAGCATCGAAACACCATGCTGGCACTGTTCATCTGGCGACAGGGCTAAG
This sequence comes from Pantoea sp. PvP021, assembly GCF_054056055.1. NCBI lineage: Bacteria > Pseudomonadati > Pseudomonadota > Gammaproteobacteria > Enterobacterales > Erwiniaceae > Pantoea > Pantoea sp. PvP021. Next base: position 313,267 of record NZ_JBSRXX010000001.1, read on the forward strand.
GGCCGTCTATTCAACCTGTTAGCACGGTCGTTGTCTGTGATTCAGCCCGCAAAGCGTGGGGCCGGGGCGTCAGTTGCGCTCAATACGATGAAACTCAATTACCCACACCCAGGGATTCACTTCCCAGCTGGTCGCACCATACTGTTTTTCCCAGGCTTTGCGGTACGCCTCTTTGGGCGATTCAGAATTGACGTTCATGGTGAAGAAGTTGTTGAGGAAGTGCGAATCGGTCTGCACACCTTCCGCCATAATGTCATCTTCACTGATGTCCTGAATTTTCTCGGCGCGCACGCCGGTAATTTCCAGATTGATGCGGCTGGCCCAGCGCGGCATATGAATGGCGGTTTGCCAGCCAAACTGTTCCGCTTCCGGCGTGCTCAGTGCATGCTGGCCGAGCTCGTTGCTGTCTGCACGATACTGGCAATATTCTGGCTGGCGGAAGGGCGTCGGGTCGCGTTCATAATCGGCCAGATACTGCTCGGGTACCATCGGGCCACGCCAGGTTTCACGCACCCAGAGCACGTCACCCGGTTTACCGTAAGGACACTGATAGCTGATGTCCGTCATCGACATCATTTTATAACCATGCAGATGATTAGCACTCACATCGAAAGCGTGTACGCCCTCGTGATGATCCTGTCCCGGACCGAAAGCCTGAGTTTTCATAATGCGCCGGGTTTGCGTTTGCTGGCCAACCAACAGGGCACGAACACGCTGTTCGGAAAAAAGAATCGGCCGTTCTTTCATGGATTACCTCTTTTTATTAGTAGAACCCGGTTACTGCTGTAAAAGTCCATTTGCTTCACATCTGAGAGTTATCATAAAAGCTTTAAATCATTTTGCTTAATAATTTGTAGGCTGACTGTCACTGTATAATTGTCACTTTAGTAGTTAAAAACCAGCAAAATGCAAAAAGCGCACCAAAGCTTATCACGCAACTGGCAAAAAGCGACGAATAGCCCGGATACAGTACGTTATAACCGTAAAAATAGGAACCTTTTCAGACTTTTTCACCTGTCATAACGTGCAGTTTTACACTTAATCGCGTGACAAAAAAACGCTGAGCATGAGGCAGGAAGTTGGTTAAGATCGAACCAAACATTACGCCTGTTAAACTAATTTTCTTAGCAGCAATTCACTGAGGAAAGACTGAAAACAGCCGAAATTGCGGTTATTGTGTAACAGAGATGCTATACAGATGATCCAGATCTCATTTTTCTGCCCGGAATCGCTGGCAGCGCTGCTCTTTTCAACTGCACTGTAAAAAAAGTGTCATTAGCCAGTCGCTATGATGGCTTGCCGTTTGCGCACTGATCGCGACAGAAAAACTGCTGTCGATCACTACAGGGAGATAGATTATGTCACTTACACTCTGGCAATCTCGCTATGAAAGCTGGTTTCAGGCGAACTGGATCCACGACGACGGCGCGCACGATATCGCCCATCTGCGGCGTGTATGGATGAGCGCACAGCGAATCATGAACGGCACGCCCGCTGATCCGCTGGTGGTGCTGACCGCCTGCTATTTTCACGATGTGGTGAATCTGCCGAAGAACCATCCGGAACGTCATCTCGCCTCTACCTATGCCGCGACGGAAACCCAGCGCATTCTGCAGCAGGACTTTCTCGATTTCCCGGCTGAAAAGATTGATGCCGTGATGCATGCCGTTAAAACCCACAGTTTCAGCGCCGGCATACCGCCTCAGACGCTGGAAGCTAAAATTGTACAGGATGCTGATCGGCTGGAGTCGCTGGGCGCGATCGGGCTGGCGCGGGTCTTCTACACCGCCGGTGCGCTGAATCGGCCGTTGTTCGACAGCCAGGATCCGCTGGGTAAAGATCGCGAGCTGAATGATGTTAAGTGGACGCTGGATCATTTCCAGAAGAAGTTGTTGCGTCTGCCGGAAACTATGCACACTGAAACCGGCCGCATGCTGGCTGAGCATAACGCCGATTTCCTGGTACGCTATATGGCTAAGCTTTATGCCGAGCTGCAGGGCAATCTGGTGGGAATGGATGAGGGTGTGCTGCGGGACTTCACACCTTTACAAACCGAATATTAAATTTTTGTGACAGTATGTTAATCGAAACGGTCATCCGGTAGCTTGTAGCAATAACAAAAAGGAGCTGCCCGATGACTGAAACTGTTAATTTAACAATTAAAATTGATCCTGAGCTGAAAGAAACGATTAAACAGCTGGCGCTGGAAAATCAGATTTCGATGAGCCAGGAGATTGTGCAACGTTTGCAGGCCAGTCTGGAAACGCATCCACATCCGGCGATTGATAATCAGGACATCACTGAAGAGGGGACTGAGGGATCCAGTGCCGCTGACGTGAAGACCGATGCACTAAGTGCAACAGAGCTGAAGCAGATTCGGCTGCTGCTGAAGAAGCAGAGCAAGAAGAAGAAATAAAACAGAAACCCGTCGCCAGACGGGTTTTTACTTTGGAGAAAGGCTGGACCTTTTCGCTGTGAGACTGTGCCTGCGAAGGGAACACGGTCAGATCGGAAAGACGCAAAAGCCGTCATCCATGACATGCTCGGCCCGCGCGATTACGCACCTCATCCCTGAGGTGCGCCCATATCTGGGCCAACGCTTTGCGTTGTTCAAAAACGCTCCCGGCGTTTTTGTCCCTGGCGCGGGACGCTTTCCTATTCTGACCGTGTTCCCTGCGAGTTAAGCTTATTTGTTGCTGTGAGACTCGCCTGATGTGAGTTCTTCATCAGCCTGAAACCCGTCGCCAGACGGGTTTTTTCATTTCACGGTGATTACGACTTCAGCTGACGAATATGTGGCAGTAACAGCTGAGCCACCGCTGCAAACACAGGCACTACCACCGAGTTACCAAACTGCTTATAAGCCTGGGTATCCGAAACCGGAATGCGGAACGGCTCGCGGCCTGGCACATCAAAGCCCATCAGGCGGGCGCACTCGCGCGGGGAAAGGCGGCGTGGCCGACGCGCCATGTTATCGGCATCCTGAAACTCCGCTTCGCCCAGCGCACTGTCCCAGCCGCGATCGATCAGGATCTCTGAGCCATCTTTGTAGTAACGCGCTGACAGCGTACGCACGCAGCAGTCAGGATTACGCGGATCGTTGAGGCCAAAGCCAAAGCCATTGCCTTTGGCTTTATGTTTTTTCGCATACTGATAGAGGTAGCGCCACAGGACCGGTGACAGGATATATTTGTCGTCCGGCGCACTCTCCAGCAGGCTCTGCAGGCTGGGTACCTGCGCCGGGTAGAAACGGCGGATATCGCGCAGCGTAAAATCCTGCTTTTTCAGGTCACGGCGAATACCCACCAGCACAATGCGTTCGCGATGCTGCGGCAGGAAGTGACGCGCATCGATCACTTTGGCATCCGGGCTGCTGGCACCCGCATCCGCAACGTCATACCCCAGTTCATCCAGCGTCTCCATGATAATGGCGAAGGTGCGGCCCTTGTCGTGACTCTTGAGGTTTTTCACATTCTCCAGCACAAAGAACGGCGGCTTCTTGGCAGCCAGGATACGGGCCACATCGAAAAACAGCGTGCCCTGTACCTGACACTCAAAGCCATGTGCACGACCCAGCGCATTTTTCTTGCTGACGCCCGCCAGCGAAAAGGGCTGACAGGGAAAACCGGCCAGCAGCACCTGATGATCGGGGATTGCCGCATCAATCGCGCGGTATATCGCTTCATCGTCAGTCAGACCTTCCGGCTGGGTGACCTGACGGATATCGGTATTGAAGTGATGCTCCAGCGGATCGCTGTAGTGGTTGGCTTTGTAAGTGCGGACCGCCTCTTTATTCCATTCACTGGTGAATACGCATTTGCCGCCGATCGCCTCGAACCCCTTACGAATGCCGCCAATACCGGCAAAGAGATCGATAAAACGAAATTCGGGATTATCATAATGGGCGGGTCGGGTCGGCAGCAGCCCTTGTAACAGCGACAGTTCCGCCTCACATAACGGTGGCAGGGCGGTTTTACCCTGACGAATCCGGTTCAGGAGTGCCGGCGTCCAGCAGGAAAATCCTGACTGCTGCAGGCGGGACGTGAGATCACGAACCGAATAGATTGCCAGCACCTGCTGAAAGAGTTCAGACGCATCAGCAGATGAAAGTGCAGCAGAGAGTGGTTCAGCGAGGGCGGCGGGATGCATGCGTTTTTCCTTAACAGTAAGGTGCCTATGCTATCACTCCAGACGCTGTGAGGAAATTGCCTGGATGTGCCCTGTGTCAGCCCCCCGGAATGTTCTGTTTTTGCGGCACACTGTGTGAAGTCGTCGGGCGGCGGCTTTCGCTTTTCGTGGCGCAGGCTAAAGTTGAAGTACCAGCAAAAAAGGAGAGGTTATGGCTGATGTTCACTCCAGCGAAATACGCAGCAAAAATATGCGTGCCATTCGCGCTCAGGATACGGCCATTGAGCAACGTATTGCGCTGCTGCTGAAAGATAGGGAGTTCAGCTTTCGCGTGCAGGATAAAAACCTGCCGGGACGGCCCGATTTCGTTCTGACAGAACATCAGGCAATTATTTTTGTTCATGGCTGCTTCTGGCATCGTCATCACTGCTATCTGTTTAAACTGCCGGCGACGCGCACAGAATTCTGGACCGGCAAAATCAACAGCAACGTTGAACGTGACCGGCGTTATGTGCGCCAGCTGCAGGAGAGCGGCTGGAAAGTGCTGATCATCTGGGAGTGTGCGCTACGTGGCAAACTGCGCCTGACGGATCAGGACCTGCTGGAACGGCTGGAGGAGTGGCTGCTGGCGATGCCGGAGAGTGCCGAAGTCGACCATCAGGGCATTCATCATTACAACGCCGATTGCTAATCACAGACATAATTGGTTAGATCTGCGCTTTCTCCGTGGCCAGGAGCCTGAAATGAGCAGCATAAAACTGACGGTAAAACGCCTTTACCAGATTCGTGACGAGCGGATGGTGAATACCAAAGCGACCGCGCGGGTTTACTGCGGTGACAGGCTTGTCGCCACGGAGGAGATCACCGGCATGACCGAAAGCCCGGTCAGCAAATATCTGCATGCTGAAGGAGCAGCAGGCGAGACGGTGCGGGTAGAGTGGGATTGTGAGGGCATCGCCGAGATGACCGTTACGGAAATTGAGCGCTGCCCATGTTGTCAACATAACGAACCAGACTAAGGATAAGATTTTGGCGGGAACCAGTTTACTGACTTTACTTGATGATATTGCAACACTTCTGGACGATATTTCCGTCATGGGGAAAGTGGCGGCGAAAAAAACCGCTGGCGTACTGGGCGACGATTTGTCGCTGAATGCTCAGCAGGTCAGCGGCGTGAAAGCCAACCGTGAGCTGCCGGTAGTATGGGGCGTTGCCAAAGGATCGTTTCTTAACAAACTGATCCTGGTGCCACTGGCGCTGATTATCTCCGCGTTTGCGCCCTGGCTGATTACGCCGCTGCTGATGATTGGCGGTGCCTATCTCTGCTACGAAGGCGTGGAGAAGGTGATGCACAGTTTGCAGCATGACAAGCAGAGCAAATCACCGGAAGCGCGTCAGCAGCGACTCGATTCGCTGGCGAATCAGAATGCGGCAGAGTTTGAGAAGAAGAAGATCAAAGGCGCGGTGCGCACCGATTTCATTCTGTCAGCCGAAATTGTCGCGATTACCTTAGGCATCGTGTCGGAATCGCCGCTGCTCAACCAGGTGATTATCCTGGCAGGCATCGCTATTCTGGTTACGGTGGGCGTTTACGGCATCGTGGCGGCCATCGTCAAAATTGATGACTTCGGATTCTGGTTGCGTGAGAAACCGTCTCGCCTTGCGCAGGGGTTGGGTAGCGTGCTGCTGGCTGCCGCGCCCTGGCTGATGAAGATCCTCTCGGTGGTCGGTACCATCGCCATGTTCCTGGTCGGCGGCGGTATTGTGGTGCACGGCATCGCACCGCTGCATCATCTCATCGAGGAAGTCAGCAGTGGCTTCAGCGGCTGGATCGCTATGCTGCTCAGCAACGGCGCCAACCTGGTGCTCGGCTTTATCATTGGGTCGATCGTGCTGTTAGTGGTCAACCTTATTGCCAGAGTGCGCGGAAAATCGGTATAAAGCGCACTGTGATTTACGGTCAGGAGAATGACGATGAACGACGACATGTTTGAATTTGATATCGACGCACAACTGGAGCAGGCTGAAGCGAAAGCAGAGAAAAAAGCCAGCGAAGTGCCGGATGATCTCGGCGACGAAGCCGATTGCGAAGGCTGTAAAATCTGACGTCAGCGTCAATACTTCATCAAAGCGGATAAGTTTTTTTATCCGCTTTTTTTATTTTCCGCATATCCAGCTGATTAATTCCGAATTTGCCCTTTTTTTGCGTGCCTTAACAGGCAGGAACGTTATTCGCCTGCTATAAAGAAAATAATCACTCAGGTTAATAACACTCAGGTTAATAAAAGGAGCGCATCATGGTTTTCGCAATCAGTGAAGAAGTACAGCATAAGGAAGAGGGGCAGACGATGGTGGTGACCGGCTACGCGAGTGGCATGGTGGAGTGCCGCTGGTATGATGGCTATGCCGTGCGCAGCGAAGCCTTTCGCAGCGATGAACTCTGCGCTTTGAATCCCGCGCAGCAACTGGCGGGCTGACAGCATCAGGCCTGTGGGTTCTGCGACCCGCCAGGCCCGGTTTCTGCTTTTTCTGGCCCGGCACACTCCCTGTGCCGCCCTGTTTTCAGACGTTACCGTCGTTATCTTCTTCAACCGCCTGATAGATCCGCTGCAGCACATCCGGGAAGGCTGACTGGACGCGACTCCAGCTCGGTATAAACGGCTTATCGTTAGGACGCTCAATAAACGCCTGACCCGCTTCCAGAATCGACTGGGTAAACATCTCTACCGCTGCCTCTTCCACATGCTGATCAAACTTCAGCCCGTTCATAGCCGCCTCGTGGTTATAGGTCTCCATCATATCCAGCGCATTACGATAATAGGTCGCTTTCAGCACCCGGAACGAGTCGCTGGTCAGCGGCACACCCATGGTGGCGAGCTTACGCAGCAGTGACTGGACGATATCGCTGCTCATGCGCTTCAGGCCGCCGGTGCCGTCATCTTCAGCCAGCGGCTGATGCTTGTGATCGTAGTTATCGGCGATCTCAACCTGGCACGACTGGCGGGTGGTGTAGTTACGATAAATCTCCGACAGCACGCCAATCTCCAGCCCCCAGTCGCCGGGGATTTTAATCCCGTTCAGCACATGCGTCCGCATGGCGAACTCCCCGGAGAGCGGATAGCGGAAGCTCGACAGATATTCCAGATATTCTGAATGGCCATAAACTTTCTGCAGCGATCGCAGCAGCGGACCCACCAGCAGACGTCCCACGCGGCCATTAAGCTTGCCGTCCGCGACGCGCGCATAGAACCCCTTACAGAACTCATACTGAAACGCCGGGTTCGCCACCGGGTAGAGCAGGCGTGCCAGCATTCCGCGCTCATAGGTGACGATATCGCAGTCATGCAGTGCCACACAGCTGGTACGGTCTGACGCCAGCGTATAGCCGGTGCAGAACCAGACGTTGCGCCCTTTGCCGGGATTAGTGGGTGACAGACCCTCTTTATCCAGTTCGGCATCAATCGCCTTCAGACGCGGGCCATCGTTCCACAGAATGCGATGCCGTTGCGGCAGACGGGAGAAAAACTCGCGGGCAAACAGGAACTGGTCACGGTCAGCGCGATCCAGCCCAATCACAATTTCATCCAGATAGGGCACTTTAGCCAGCTCATCGACAATTTTCGTCAGCGCCGGGCCTTCAAGTTCGGAAAACAGCGATGGCAGGATCAGCCCCATTTTGCGTTTGCGGGCAAAGCGTACCATCTCTTTTTCCAGCGACTCCACGCTACGGTGGGTGAGGTTGTGAAAGTTGGTGATTACGCCATTCTGATAAAAGTCACTCATCGCATCATCCTTTTAATGCCCGTGGGCAGCTTATTGAGGTTGAGTCAAAAAATAGTCAAGTCCTTCACGCCAGCCCTCTGGGCCATGGTGAGCCGTGTGATAGATCTGCTGCTGATCGGAGCGGCTGAGTGTCACCGGTGTTTTACTGTAGCCCTTAATCACGACCGCATAATCAACCGCATCCAGCATCGGCGCATCGTTAGGGCCGTCACCCAGTCCGATGGTCACGCGTGCCTCACCGGGTGAATGCGCCAGCAGCCAGCGCAGGGCTTCGCCTTTGCCGCTGCCCGCAGGCATCACATGCCAGAAACGCCCGCCCTGAGTCAGCGCCAGGCCCTCTGCACGCAGTGCGTCATGGAACTGGTCAAACGCCTCGTCACTGTCGCGCCAGACAATCACTTCTGACGCATCGCGCTGACGCGACAGTTCTGCATCCGCCTCGCTCAGGCCGGTCATCGAGGCCACTTCCGGATCAGAGAAGTCATGGAAGCCGGTAAAACGGTACGCTGTTTTCAAGGCAGCCAGCCGCTGGCAGATAGCGTCATAGGTCAGCGTGTTATCAGGCAGGCGGATCCGCTGCTGATCGTGCGTTTGCACCACGGCACCGTTTTCAGCAATAAACGGTGAACCGCTGATGCCAAGCCTTTTTTGCAGCGGAATAATCTCGGCTGCGGTTTTACTGGAACAGATGACCAGCGGAACAGCGTACTGCCTGAGCGTGGTGAGCCATTCGGTGGCCGCATCCCAGCGATAGGTATGATGGTCGAGTAACGAACCATCCAGATCGGTAATTATCATTAACGGCTGGTGGAGATCGGGCATTTACAGGCTCCTTTCATCACGTTCGCGGCTAAAGCGGCGATTTTTCAATATTATAGTTGAATATGGCTCACACTTTTTTTCCTGCTACGCTGGCTGGAAATCCAGGATAATTCTTAAAACGAAACCGCAGTAAAAGTGGGTATGCAAGAAGTGTGCAGGGCTAAGTGACTGGCGGGCGCGGTGTTTTTGGTAACAGTCGCTCCATAATTACCCGATCGGTTGCAGAAACGTGCATATCTGATGCTTGTTTCGGCGTCCGGAAAGGGTAATCTGCAGAGGTGTTAAGAATTCCCTGGTGTAACGAATTGATTTTTTACCCGGCCTTCCCGCCGGGTTTTTTTTGAAATCGATTTCAGCGGTTCGCTTCATAGGCGCGATAATCACAAATATCAATTTCAAACGCCTCCGCCAGTTCGCTATAGGAGTGGAAAACCCGGCCTTCTACTTCCAGCCGTGGCGTCTGATCCTGCTCCATATACTCCCGTACCTCTCCCGACGTTCTGGCCTGAATCGCCGCCAGTAAACCTTCGACATCAATCTGCAGATCGGATGGCTGAGCATCGCCGTGCTGTTTTTCGTCTGTCATTTTCTGACTCCTGAGAGCAAACAGAGTAATCAGTATAGAACGCAGGGCAGAAAGGCGGGAGCGGAGAGATCGCAGGCAAAAAAAAGCCCGCGCTGCGCGGGCAAAATCCTTGTTACTTTCAGGTTGGCTGCACCTATGGGGGTGATGCAGTGAGAGGAGTTTAAAGGTCTGACGCGTAAGAAGTCTTGCGGTGAAATGTTAAGAAATTGCAAAAGTTTCTCCTTACTCAGATTTACCTGACTTTTCGACTAAACAGAGCAGATTCAGCTATAGTTGATAATAAAGCTGATTTTTATCAATACCTAAAGGAATGGTTATGGACATCTTAAGAATTATTATCGCTATTCTGCTGCCACCACTGGGCGTGTTTATGCAGGTTGGTTTTGGTGGCGCCTTCTGGCTGAATATCCTGCTGACACTCTGTGGTTATATCCCCGGTATCATCCACGCCGTCTGGGTCATTGCCCGCCGCTAACGCGCTGCATCACCACGGTTCTTCGTTTAGACTGTACTCAGTCAATAATCTGGAGAACCGAAATGAAGGTAAATGACCGCGTCAGCGTCAAAACCGATGGCGGCCCGCGTCGTGTTGGCACCATTCTGGCTATGGAGCCGTTTAATGAAGGCACCATGTTCCTGGTGGCGCTGGAAGATTATCCGCTGGGCATCTGGTTTTTTAACGAGACGCACCAGCCGGATGGCATTTTCGTCGAGCCTTACCACGAAGCCTGAGCCTGACGCGCAATAAAAAAGCCGCCTTTCCGTTTGCCGGAAAGGCGGCTTTTTGCTGTCGGAGATTACGCGGCTGACATCAGCCGCTGACGGTTAACCGGTATGACCTCAGAAGGTTTCCCAGTTATCGCTGCCGCCTGCCAGCGCCGGACGGGGTGCCAGAGTCGGTGTCTTTACCGGTGAAGAGACGCGCGCAGCGACACCTGCGGTTGCAGGCGTGTCCTGCAGGCGGAATGCCGCGACCGCGTGCGTCAGTTTACCCGCCTGATCTTCCAGCGAGGCCGCTGCAGCGGAGGCTTCTTCCACCAGCGAGGCGTTCTGCTGGGTGACGTTATCCATTTCGGTGACCGCCTGGCTCACCTGCTGTATACCACGGCTCTGCTCGTCTGACGCCGCCGCGATCTCCGACATAATATCGGTAACGCGCCGTACGGCTTCGACAATCTCACCCATGGTGCTACCGGCTGCGCCGACCTGATGCGAACCGTCATTGATCAGCGTGACGGACTCAGCAATCAGCGATTCAATCTCTTTCGCCGCCTGCGCGCTGCGCTGGGCCAGATTACGCACTTCGCTGGCCACCACCGCAAAGCCCCGACCCTGCTCACCAGCACGCGCTGCTTCTACCGCCGCATTCAGCGCCAGGATGTTGGTCTGAAACGCAATACTGTTAATGACGTTGGTGATCTCAGCGATTTTTTTCGAGCTGCCGGAAATATTGGTCATGGTTTTCACGACGCTGTTCACCAGCTCGCCACCGCTGCGCGCTTTGCCCGAGGCATCCGCGGCCAGCTGGCTGGCGTGATGCGCATTCTCGGCGTTCTGCTTCACCGTAGCGGTAAGCTGTTCCATGCTGGCTGCGGTCTGCTCCAGTGCCGCAGCCTGCTGCTCGGTGCGTGAAGAGAGATCGGTGTTACCGGCTGAGATTTCGCTGGAGCCCTGGTAAATCGCGACGGCGCCTTCACGCACCGTACCAACGGTGGTCACCAGCGCCTGCTGCATCAGTTGCAGGTTATGGATGAGCGTACCAATCTCGCTCCGGCCATGGGGCAGGGGAGCGGAGGTCAGATCACCCTGCGCAATGCGTTCGATACGCAGCACCGACTGACGCAGCGGATTAATCACCACGCGGCGCAGGAAGACAAAGGTCAACAGCACCAGCACCAGGGCGGCACTGAATGCCACGGCCATGGAGATAAAGCCGATGCGCGACTGTTGATCGGCCTGGGCGGTAATGGCATTGGCGCGATCAGTTCGGATCTTGATCGCCTTCAGCAACACCGCGTTATAGTCGTCATCCAGCTTGCGGGTGACATCGGTCTCCTGAGCAATGATGCCCTCAAAGCTGCCCTGTTTACCGGATTCAATCATCGGTATCAGGCCTTTGGTAATGTAATCGTTGAAGCGAGCCTGCAGCGTGGCATCCAGTTCCATATCAGCGGGCGTCTTTACTTCACGTGCCTGATAAATCGCGAAGCCATCTTTTGCCTGCTGGATCCGTTTTTCGGCGGCGGCAATATTGGCGCGAAACTCGTCCATTTCACCAATACGCGCGGCGGCACCGGCCTGAATAATGGTCAGGCGCGCAGTACGCAGGTGGTTTGAACTGTTAGAGAGGCCCATACGAACCTGAATTTCGTCCGTGGCATCATCGAGGGAGTGATTGCCGGAAATCAGAAAGTAACTGGCGACACCAATACAGAGTGCGAACAGCAGCAAAATGCCGCCGAAGATCAGGCTAAACAGCGGCACCAGGCGGAGATTCTGCCAGATGCCTGCGCTTTTCTGTCCATTATTATCTCGTGCAGTGTTCATATCCTTGCTCTCTTGAGGCTGTTGTTATAAGGCATAACATCGGCAAAAGAGCGTAAAGGCTTAGCGGTAAGAGTGAGACCTGGATCGCAATTCCGGGCAAAAAAAAACCGGCCAGAGAGGCCGGTTCTTCAGATGTTATGATCAGCGGATATTAACGTAAATACCTGAAGTCACATTATCCGTTAAACGCACCACATGATAAATAACCTGCTTATTATGGGTTTTGATTTTGCGTTTAATATTACCTTTGTGTGACGATACCGTTTTGGCCTTAATTTGCATTTTATCTGAGATCTGGATGGTATCATGACCTGACATCCACATCTTCAGCATGTTTGACTCAGTCTGGCTCAGCGTTAATGGATGTACATCCATGCCCGAAGAGATACGCGCAGACTGGTTAAGCTTCTTCTGCAAATAGGTGCTGAGTAAGGAATCCAGGGTCGATGTCTTCATCGATTTTGATGTAATAATCAGGTTCTTACGAACGTAGAGATATTCCTCAAAATGGATATTGCTAATCGCCATGAATATAAAGAACAGCGTATCAGGATGCTGCGTAATAATGCTGCGGATACGTTCACTGGAATCGGATTCATGAATGAAACAATCTTCATTAATAAAGACGACACCAGGGTTTAATTGCTCACATTTTTGCTGTAGTTGCTCAATATCGGAGACAGAAGAGATATTCTTCTTCTTAACTCCTTTTAAAGACATGTAGTCTGATAATCCCAGGCGTGTGTAGTTGCAGGAATCCATAATAATAGTTGGCATAATAGCGACCCTCACCAATTTGTTATCCGTTTAAATCAACGATGAATACGCGTTGCGGTACGAGAGAGATTTCTTAGGTACTTTTTTATTCTGCTCGTGCAGTTTGGCAACAGGCAACCGCCCGTAAAAGTCTTCATCCCTGACCCGTTCTGCAAAAAATTTGTGCTGCCATGACGTCACACATTCTCCGGCCATGGCGGGGAGTGCCAGTGAAATGTCGGAGGTTAAGTAAGACTCATTTTTTTGGGAGCCAGGTCACTATCCTTGAAAACGCGGAGTTTTCTGATAGGACAATTCTCAAAAACATTTGTTTTACGAAAGTGTGATGTCTCAGCGTGCGTTGACAATGCCGGAAAAAACATTTTTTAACAAGAAAAATCACTTAAAGATTTTTTTCTTGTAAATTCAGTGTCTTGTCGATTTTGCCTGCACATTCACAGTCTGACCGCTCCTGTGAACCACCCCACTAAAATACGCGAAGCCCGGTTTAATAAGAATTATTTTCAGACTCTCCGCACGTTTATCAGAATTTCCTTAGTTGCATTCTGGAAAACATGGTTCGGAAAATGCACGGATGGTTTTGCGATACTTAAGTATCGTTATGCAAAGATAGTTAGAAACTTAATGTTCAGGGACGGGATAGTTCTGTCAGGAACACGGCGAGTAAATCAAATACTTCACCGAACAAATGCTCACAGAACGGGGCTAGCAGAGGCATCAGCAAGCTGATGGTTAAAATTCCGACTGATAAGGTAATCGGGAAGCCAATTGCGAAGATTGATAACTGTGGTGAAACACGGTTTAACAAACCCAGTACCAGATTTACCATGAGTAACAAAACGATTAAGGGCAGCGCTAACATCATGCCATTAAGGAAAATTAATCCGCCAGATTTCACCAGCGCCATAAACGCATTGGCATTTAGCGGCTGACCGCCAATCGGCAGCGTATGAAAACTGTCCGCCAGCAGCGAGATCAGCCACAGGTGTCCGTTAAAGGTCAGGAACAGCAACATCGCCAGCATGTCGAGAAAACGGGCCAGCACCGGCATGTTAAGACGGCTGCCAGGATCGAAAAAGGTGGCGAACGAGATGCCCATCTGTAAACCAATCACTTCCCCGGCAAGGCGCACGGCAGCAAAAGCGAACTGCATGGTGAAGCCGAGTGCAATACCAATCAGCATCTGCTGAATCAGTAGCAGGAAGCCTTCAGGGGAAAACAGGGTGACATTGACCGCAGGTAACAGCGGCATCAGCAGCCAGGTGATCATTACCGCCAGACCGATTTTGACACGTTTGCTGACGGATCGTTCATTGAGGATCGGTGCGGTGGCGAATAGCGCCATGATGCGCACCAGAGGCCAGAAGAACTGGCTGACCCATTGAACCAGCTGGCTGCTGTCGAGAGTAATCATCAGCCGATGATGTAAGGCAGGTTGGTAAAGACGGTGCGGATATAGTCCAGTAGCAGATTCAGCATCCACGGGCCGGCAATGATACCGGTGGTGGCAACCGCCAGAATCTTAGGAATAAAGGATAAGGTCTGTTCGTTGACCTGGGTCGCGGCCTGGATCAGGCTGATCAGCAAACCGCTGACCAGTGCGGCCAGCAGCAGCGGGGCGGCCAGCATCAGGGCGACGCGCATCGCTTCCTGTCCCATTACCATTACTGATTCGGGTGTCATGTGTTGCTCCGGTAAGAAAAGGGGGATCAGGAGTAGAAGCTTTGCGCCAGTGAACCGACCAGCAGTTGCCAGCCATCGACCAGAACAAACAGCATCAGTTTAAACGGCAGCGCGATGGACGCTGGCGGGACCATCATCATCCCCAGCGCCATCAGCACGCTGGCAACCACCAGGTCGATGATCAGGAACGGGATAAAGACGGTAAAGCCAATCTGGAAAGCCGTCTTCAGCTCGCTGGTAACATAGGCGGGCAGCAGAATACGCATTGGCACCGCTTCAGGACCGGCAATCGGGGCGGTATTCGCCAGACGGGCAAACAGGGCTAAATCCGCTTCACGGGTCTGACGCAGCATAAACTCGCGCAGCGGCTGGGCACCTTTATCAATCGCCACTTCCATGCTGATCTTGTCCTGGCTGAACGGCAGGTAAGCATCCTGATAAATCTTGTCGAAGGTCGGCGCCATAATAAAGAAGGTCAGAAACAGCGACAGTCCGAGCAGCACCTGGTTAGGCGGCGCAGAGGGCGTGCCCAGGGCGTTACGCAGTAAACCAAACACAATGATGATACGGGTGAAGCTGGTCATCATCAGCAGCACGGCCGGAATAAAGGTCAGCGCAGTGATAAAGACCAGCGTCTGTACCGGCAGTGACCAGCTCTGACCGCCATTCGGCAGCGAGTGACTCACCAGACCCGGCAGCTGGGCATGGGCAACCGGTGCCAGTAACAACAGTGGCAATAAAGGAAGCAGTCGACGCATCATTGTGGTTTTCCGGGACGTTTAACCAGGTTCTGTAACAGCTGACGAAAATCCTGTGGCGCACTGTTAACCGGCGTCACAGAGACCGGTTCACCCGGCGGCAAAGTATGCAGATGGGTAATCTGCTGTGCGGTGACGCCCAGCACCAGACGCGCATCAGCGGTATCGACAATCACCACCCGCTCGCGCTGGCCCACTGAGACGCTGGCTGTGAGTTTAAGCTCCTGGCCGCTGACCTTTTTCGGCGCGAAGCCGACACGGCGTGCCAGCCAGGCGCAGGCCAGAATCAATAAGATAATCACGGCTAACACGCTGCTGACCTGGGCCAGCATGGAGCCGGTCGAGATCGCCTGAGCGTGCGGTGCAACCGGTTGCAGCGTTTGATTCTGGCTATTCATAATGTGACTCTTCAGCGACTCAGACGACGCATACGTTCAGATGGGGTGATGATGTCAGTGATGCGCACGCCATATTTGTCGTTCACCACCACGACTTCACCCTGAGCAATCAGATAACCGTTGATCAGGATATCCAGCGGCTCACCCGCCAGGCCATCCAGTGACACCACTGAACCCTGCGCCAGACGCAGCAGCTCTTTGATGGTCATTTTGGTGCGACCCAGTTCCACGGTGAGTTTCACCGGGATATCCATAATCAGATCGATATCCTGCAGCGATCCAGCGACGTTGCCGCTGTCGAATGATTTAAAGACTTCGTCGGTCTGCGGCGCACTGCCGCTGCCGACCTGCTCATTCATCGCTTCAGCCCACAGATCGTCCGCAGAGATATCGTCAGACGGTTTATTACTGTCAGTCATGGGGCTGTTCCTCGTTCAGCGAATTCAAAATCGGGTTAATCAGGTGTTCGACACGGAGCGCGTACTGACCATTCATCGTGCCATATTGGCTGGTTAAGACCGGGACGCTATCGACATGGGCGATAATGCGTTCCGGCTTCTCAATCGGCAGCACATCACCGGGTTTCAACTGCAAAATCCGTGACAGACGCAGTGAGGTTTCGGCAAAGTGCGCGATCAGTTCCAGCTCAGAGTGCTGCACCTGTTTGACCAGGTTGTCGCGCCAGTGGTTATCTTCCTGACGTGAGTTTTCGAGCGGTGGATTCACCAGCAGCTCGCGCAGCGGTTCAATCATTGAAAACGGGATACAGATATTAAACTCACCCACCAGGTTACCAATCTCCACCTGGAACGGCGTGTTAACCACGATGTCGTTCGGTGAAGTGGTGATGTTGGTGAACTTTACCTGCATCTCTGAACGTACATACTCAACGTCCAGTGGATAAATGGCCTTCCATGCGTCGCTGTAACCATCCAGCGCCAGCTTCAGCATGCGGCGAATAACGCGCTGCTCGGTATGGGTAAACTCACGGCCTTCGACTTTAGTCGGAAAACGTCCGTCGCCACCAAACAGGTTGTCGACAGCGATAAACACCAGGCTCGGTGAGAACACTACCAGCGCGGTGCCGCGCAGCGGCTTCAGGTGGATCAGGTTCAGGTTGGTTGGCACCGGCAGATTGCGGGCAAACTCGTGATACGGCTGAATCTTGATCGCCCCGACGCTGATATCCGGGCTACGGCGCAGCAGGTTAAACAGCGCCATACGGAAACTACGGGCAAAACGCTCATTAATAATCTCCAGCGCCTGCAAACGCTCGCGAACCACACGGCGCTGGGTGTTCGGATCGTAAGGACGAATATCGCCTTCCGGTCCGTTTTGTTTCTTTTCTTCTTCCGCACTGCCGCTGTCGCCGTTTAAAAGGGCGTCAATTTCAGCCTGGGAGAGAATGCTATCGCCCATTGATTCACCTCAAAATGAAGGCAGTAAACAGCACATCGTTTACAGCCTGCGGAGGTTGACCTTTTACCAGCGGGGGTGTCAGCGCCTGTTTGACTTGTTCAACAAGCGCCTGCTTTCCTTGCTCTGTCGCCAGCGCCGCAGCGCTCTGACGCGAGAGCAGCAGCAGCAAACGGCTGCGCACCTCAGGCAGATAGTCGTTCATCCGACGCCGGGTATCCTCATCGGCCAGACGCAGGGTAAAGCCTACGTAAAGCACGCGGTCGGGATCGTTGTCGGGATTGACCAGGTTAACCGTAAATGTATCAAGTGCAAAAAAGACCGGAGCGGGAGGCGGTTCAACTTTCGCCACCTCAGGCTTATCGCCCTCATGTTTATTCATCATTCGCCAGACTGCATAGCCTGCCACGCTGCAAGCGGCCAGCGTCAAAATGAGCAACACTGGTATTAAGAGTTTACGTTTGCTGCCTTTTTTTGCTTTCGCGTTATCAGACATGGTGCAGTTACTTCCTGTGAATTATGGGCAAGCCTCTCGGCTCACGAGACAGATTATCCGCGTCTTAAGTCAAACCAATGGGTAGAAAAGACGCGGGTTTTACGCTTACCTTCAGCGTTTGCCGCTGTCAGGCGAAAGTGTCGACGGCGCTGTTGCCGTTAACGCGAGCCTGAAGGGCGGCGGGAACGGCGATCGGCGTAATGTCGGTGTCACTGTCCTGGGTGAGGGAGAAGCGGCCATGCTGTCCATCGCGGCGCGCCTCCTGCTGCTGCTGGAATTGCTGGCCCTGCGCGGAACTGTCACTGCTCACCTGACTCTCGCCCAGGTTGATACCGCTCTCTGCCAGCGCGCTGCGCAACTGCGGTATCGCGGCTTCCAGTGCTGCTCTGACGTGGCTATGGCTGGAAACCAGATTAATTTGTGCCTGGTCGTTATCCAGTTTCAGGCTGATCTGGATAGCGCCAAGGTCTTCCGGATGTAAACGCAATTCCGCGTTCTGCTGGCCATTGCGACTGAACATCACAATCTGCTGACTCAGCGCCTGCTGCCACTCGTCGCTGCCCAGCTGTGAGTTCAGCATCGGCGTTGACGGTGTGCTGGTGGTCGCGGAGGCGGTCACCGGCGCAGGCAGGCTGCTGGCGGTGGCGATTGGCGTAGCATTGATCGCGTTATCGCTGGCGCTGGCTTTAATCGCAGCCTGATCATCCTGCTTAACCATGTTGCTCAGCGCCTGCTGGAAACTGCTGTCGAGCGTCAGGCCGCTGCTGGTCGCACCCTGCGCCGCGTTGTTACTCTGGCTGGCGGCAGTGGTGACGGCAGGTTTGCTCTGTACGTCGCTTCTGGCATCAGACTTTTCATCTTCGCCCGGTGTGTGGCTCTGCTGCGCGCTGTTCAGCAGTTGCGTCAGCGAGCTCTGGCTTTTCCGGCCGGTATCGGTCTTGGCGATCATCTCGCCCGCTTCACTGCTGACCGGGGTCGACGTGGTGGCTGTAACAGCCGCTACACCCGGTAACATGGCGAACAGTGCCTGCATATTCTGCATATCGCTGGCGCTTAAGGGTGCAACGTCCGGCTTGTCTTTATCATCGGCTGATTTTGACCCACCTTTAATATTTTCCGGCTTAAACAGAGCGGTCAGCGCAGCAGGATTTTCCAGTGCTGCCATCAGGGCATTCAGCGGGGCCTTCGGACGGGCGTCATCGGCAGTTTCTGCTTTAACGTCAGCGGATTGCGCCGCTTTTCCCTGCTGTTTAGCCAGGCCGAGCAACTGGTTTCCCAGTGCGGTCAGAAAGTCCTGCGGCAGGGCATCGGCACCCGCAGCAGGGTCAGTTGAGACTGAGGGTTCTGCGTCGGTTTTTACCGTCGCTTTCATAGCAATGTTTGGCAGCGTAATCATTCACCTCTCCTCGATGCGGCCCGTTGGGCAAATTCGTCCATCCGTTTCTGATCGAGACGGTTTTCCTGTCGTAATGCATTTTCTGCTGCGCGCGTAATCAGCGTCTGATAGGCGTTCAGCCGTTGCTGTTTGTCACGCCAGTTGATCAGCGCCTGTTCCAGCCGTTGATTCCAGTTATTAAGCTGGTTGCGGTGCTGCTCAATCGCTTTTTCCAGCGTCTGAATAAACTGGTGATAGTTGGTCCAGCGGGTGCTGGCAATACCCGATGACATGTCATCGTTGAGCTTGTTGCGATATTCGTCCTGATAATCGAGCAGCATCGTCAGCTGCTCGTTCGCGGCATGCTGGCCGCGACGCATATCGCCTAAATAGATGGCAGCGCGTTCGAGATCCTGCTCCGCTAAGTCGCGCAGCGTATCGATGGCATTTGCAGTTTTCATTGCCGTTACCTCGCGTTAATTCGTGTGACTAGCCAAACAGCGCATGCAGATGCAGGCTGGCGTCGTCGTAATCACTGCGCTCAAAGATGCCCTGTTGCAGGAAGGCTTCCATCTGCGGATAGAGCGTGATCGCTTTATCAAGCATCGGATCACTGCCCGCGGCATAAGCACCGACGCTTACCAGATCGCGGTTACGCTGGAAGCTGGAGAGCAGCTGCTTAAACTGGCGCACCCGCGCATAGTGGTTCTCATCGATCAGCGAGGTCATCGCTCGGCTGATCGAGGCTTCTATATCAATGGCCGGATAGTGACCCGCTTCGCCCAGCCGACGCGACAGCACAATGTGGCCGTCGAGAATGGCGCGCGCGGAGTCGGCGATCGGGTCCTGCTGATCGTCGCCTTCGGTCAGGACGGTATAGAAGGCGGTGATCGAGCCGCCGCCGTCGATGCCGTTACCGGCACGCTCAACCAGCGCAGGCAGTTTGGCGAACACGGAAGGCGGATAGCCTTTGGTGGCCGGCGGCTCACCAATCGCCAGCGCGATCTCACGCTGCGCCATGGCGTAGCGGGTCAGGGAATCCATAATCAGCAACACATGCTGGCCGCGGTCGCGAAAATCTTCAGCGATACGCGTGGCGTAAGCGGCACCCTGCATGCGCAGCAGCGGCGAAACGTCGGCCGGGGCGGCGATCACGACTGAACGGGCGCGGCCTTCAGCGCCGAGAATGTTCTCGATAAAATCTTTTACTTCGCGGCCACGTTCGCCAATCAGACCGACCACGATGACGTCCGCTTTGGTGTAGCGTGCCATCATGCCAAGCAGCACGCTTTTACCCACGCCCGAACCGGCGAACAGGCCCATACGCTGCCCGCGACCGACCGTCAGCAGGGCGTTGATCGCCCGCACGCCGGTATCCAGCACGTCGGTGATCGGCGTACGCTGCAGCGGGTTAAACGGCGGGGTGTTCAGCGGCGCGCGATAGCCAGTATCCGGAGACGGCAGGCCATCCAGCGGTCGCCCGCTGCCATCGAGTACGCGGCCCAGCAGTTCCGGCCCCAGCATCATCTGTTTGCCCGCCTGCGGGTTCTCTCCGTTCTGGCGCGCATAGACCCGCGCACCCGGTAAAATGCCGTCCACTTCTTCCAGTGGCATCATCAGCAGCTTCTGACCGTTGAATCCCACCACTTCGCTTTCGATTTCACTGATGGTTTTGCCATCGTTGCGTTCGATTACGCAGGTCGCACCCAGCGGCAGCTGTAAGCCGGTCGCTTCCAGCACCAGGCCGGTGGCACGGGTCAGACGGCCATAACGGCGCACCGGCTGCACCTGGGCGATGCGTTTCTCAAAGGCGTCGAGCGAGCCGAGCCAGCGATTCAGACGAGTGGTCATTACAGTTCTCCCGGTGCGGCAAGGCGGCAGAGTTCCTGCCAGCGCGTCGCGACGCTGGCATCCAGGTCGCCATCTTCTGCGCTGAGTTTACAGCCGCCAGGATGGAGGGTGCTGTCAGCGATCAGCCGCCAGCCGTGCAGATCCAGCGTCGGACCCAGGGTCTGCTCAATGCGTTGTAAGTCATCCGGGTGAACACGCAGTTGCGGTTTGCCGCTGAACATCGGTTCCTGCTGCAGTAAACCCTGAATCTGGCGCAGCAGGGCGGTGCCATCCACCGTGGTCGCCTGACCAATCACCGAGCGTGCCGCTTCCAGCGCCAGTTGCATCAGACGGGCCGCAATCACGCTGTCCAGCGATTCAAGCGTGTTCTGGAACTCGGTTACCAGCTGCTGCATACGCGCCTGAAGGGGCGCCTGCTGCTGCTGGGCATCGGCCAGACCCTGCTGAAAACCGGCGTCGTAGCCGGCTTTCTGGCCTTCGGTCACACCCTGCTGATAGCCTTCGTTGTAACCCTGGCCCTGTGCCTCTTTGCGCATCTGCTGCTGCAGGCGTTCGAGCTGCTGTTGCTGCTCATCAACGCCATCTTCAGCTTCGTAAATTTCTGGCTGCAGCTCCGGTTCAGCAGGCTCATCGAAACGGCCTAAATCCGTGGGCTGCCACAGCTGCCAGGGGCGCGCAGAAAATGCATCAGACATAAGTTTCCTCGCCACCACCAATCACCATCTCGCCTGACTCGGCCAGGCGGCGTACCACCAGCAGGATCGCTTTCTGTTCGTTTTCCACTGCGGACATACGCACCGGGCCACGGTTGGCCAGATCGTCGCGCAGGATATCCGCCGCACGGGCTGACATGTTTTTGAGGAACTTCTCGCGCAGTGGCTGTTCGGCACCTTTCAGTGCAACCAGCAACTGCTCGGACTCCACTTCCTGCAACAGACGCTGGATGCTGCGGTCGTCCACTGCCACCAGGTTTTCGAACAGGAACATCTCGTCGATAATTTTCTGCGCCAGTTCGCCATCGAAGTCGCGTACGGCTTCGATAACCGCCTCTTCCTGCTGCGTTTTCATCAGGTTGATGATCTCGGCTGCGGTTCTCACGCCGCCCATCTTCGCACGCTTGAGGTTGGTGCCATCCAGCAGGCCGTTCAGTACTTCTGTCAGTTCGGCCAGCGCGGCTGGCTGGACACCACCGAAAGTGGCGATACGCAGCATCACGTCGTGACGCAGACGTTCGTCGAACAGCGCCACAATATCGGCGGCCTGGGCACGCTTGAGGTGGACCAGGATGGTGGCGATGATCTGTGGATGCTCGTCGCGAATAAGGTCGGCAGCAGCCTGCGGCTCCATAAAGTTGAGCGTTTCCATGCCGCTGGTGGTGTCGCGCGTTTCGAGAATGTCCTCCAGCAGGCTGGAGGCGCGCTCTTCGCCCAGTGCCCGGGTCAGCACCGAACGCAGGTATTCGTTGGAGTTCAGGCTCAGCGCCGCGAACTGCTCAGCATCCGCTTCGAACTCACGCAGCACTTCAGTCAGCTGTTTATGCGACACCTGACGCATGTTGGCCATCGCGCCGCTCAGGTGCTGGACCTCACGCTGGTTCAGGTGTTTGAAAACTTCCGCGGCGCGCTCTTCGCCAATGGTCATCATCAGGATGGCGCTTTTTTCGGTTCCGGTCAGACTCATAGCTCTTTACTCATCCATTCGCGAATTACCAGCGCTACAACGCGCGGATCGTTTTCTGACATGTCGCGGATGCGTTGACTCATCACTTCTGCGCTCATGCGGTTGTTAGACTTACGTTCCTGATCCAGCTCATCTTTGCTGAGCTGCACATTAAAGGCTTCTTCTTCCGGTTGCTCAGTCGCACGAGCGGCAACGGCTTCCGCGGCGGCTTTCTCTGCGGCCTGCTTGCGAACCAGGTGCGGACGAACCAGTTTGCGGTAGAGGATGAAGGCTACCAGAGCAATCAACAGCCACTTACCGGCATTCATCAGCTGATCAAAGAACGACTGCTGTTGCCAGAAGGGCAGATCGGTGGTCACTGGTTCAGTAGTGTTGAACTGCGAGTTCACCACGTTGATGCTGTCGCCACGGTTCTGGGAGTAGCCCATCGCTTCGCGGGTCAGATCTTCAATCTGCTTCAGCTGCTGTTCGTTCAGCGCAACCGCTTTGCCTTTATCATCTGCACGGAAGTTCACCACGACCGCAACCGACAGACGCTGTACGTCGCCAACGTTGACCTTGGTATGACGAATGGTGCGATCCAGCTCGTAGTTCACCGTGTCGTCACGACGCGAGTTGGTCGGTCCGGCACTGGCCGCTGCGGTGCTGGTGGTCTGGTTAGCGTTATTCGCCGCGTTGTTCTGACCGTTAGCATTCTGACCATTGGCGGCAGTGTTGTTCGGCGTCGTCACCGGCGCAGTGTTAGCTGGCGCAGGCTGGTTAGAGAGCGCGCCCGGCACGCCGCCCGGATAAGGGCTGCCTGACTGGTCGCTGGTGCTGGTCTGACGTGAACGAATCGCTGAGTTCGACGGGTTAGCGTTAGGCTGATATTTCTCGTCGGTCTGCTCGGCGGTGTCGAAGTTAATCTGCGCGGTAACCTGCGCATGCACATTGCCCTGACCGAGAATCGGATTCAGGATCGCTTCGATACGTTGCTGGTAGCGAGCTTCAACTTCAGAGGCATACTTGAGCTGTGCATCATTCAAGTCGCGACCGGCGGAGTCAGAGCGGGTCAGCAGGCGACCGGTCTGATCGACCACGGTGACGTTGCCCGGCGGTAAACCGGCGACGCTGCTTGAGACCATGTGGGCGATGGCCTGAATCTGGCCTTCATCCAGCGCACGGCCAGGCTGCAGGGTTAAGGTAACAGAGGCGGATGGCGCTTTCTGCTCACGCACAAATAAGGTTGGTTTTGGCATCGCCAGATGAACACGGGCGCTTTTAACCGGACCGAGTGATTCGATGGTACGAGCCAGTTCGCCTTCCAGCGCGCGCTGGTAGTTAACCTGCTCGCTGAACTGGCTGATACCGAACTTCTCTTTATCCAGCAGCTCAAAACCCACCGAGCCGCCTTTCGGCAGACCCTGCTGAGCCAGACGCAGACGCAGCTCATGCACGTTCGCTTCCGGCACCATCAGCGCGCCGCCATTTTCGGCGAAGCGATAAGGGATGTTCATCTGCGTCAGCTGCGTGACGATGGCACCGCCATCTTCATCTGTAAGGTTGTTATAAAGGACGCTATAGCTGGGCTGCTTCGCCCAGAGCACCATCGCGATCACTATCGCCACAACGGCGGCGGCAGCGACGATTAAAGGAATACGCGGATTTGCGCGCAGGCGAGCGAGCAGGTCACCGAAGCCTTTCTTTTCTTGTTCTGTTGTGGCGGCTGTACTCGCATTCATGACCGATTCCTGCCTGACGTAATTGACCGGGTAAGTTGAGATGGCAAAACAGACTCCCTGACCTGCGTAGATAAAATTTCCACTTCAATGCCAGGCATTATTAGGTGATAAGGAAAATTCGATGGCTGGATAAGGTAGGGTTTTTGATGTCATTTAGCGGCTTTGTCTCATTGACAACGTGCTAACTTTTCCCCACAGAAAAAATATCATCCTCCTTTATAAGGTATCGTTCATGTCCATTCAGGCAATTGACGGCGTACTGCAGCAGCTTCAGGCGACCTCACTGCAGGCCAGCAACCGCAGCAGTGAAGCCCCTAATCAGATCGATTTCGGTGCAACTATGAAAGCGGCGCTGGATAAGATCAGCGAGACGCAGACCACCGCCCGCACCCAGGCGCAGGATTTTGAGATGGGTAAACCCGGTATCGCGCTTAATGATGTGATGGTCGATCTGCAGAAATCGTCAATCTCAATGCAGATGGGTATTCAGGTCAGGAACAAGCTGGTGTCGGCGTATAGTGAAATTATGAATATGCAGGTTTAGGCGGGTAACTGTCTGAAGCTATTAAGGTTTATCATACTGCCACTTTGGTGGAGCACGTACGTAGCACAAGATCGCTCATTTTCGTGTTGATGAGTGATAGCTGGTCGGTATTGTTCTCTGACATCCAGGCGCCATAAACCCGGTACACCATCTGCGCATCGGAGTGGCCCATTTGCGATGCAACGTAGTTCGGGTTTGCGCCTGCTGAGAGAGCCCAGCATGCGAAGGTATGACGTGATTGATATGCTTTCCGGTGACGCAGGCCTGCACGCCTCAGTGCGCCGGTCCATATCTGTCCGAGTGACTCTGTTGAGTAATATGCTCCAGACCTGCCGTTGACTGCGTTAACGCAGGGATTGAACACGAATGTCTTCTGTTCCTCAATGCGCTCGCCATACTCCCTGGTATGAAAGGTGAATGAGGTCTGAGGATACATTCGGGTCAGCTCCCTTTGATCACGCAGAATATCAACGGCTGCGCCTATCAGACAGATGACGCGGTTTCCCGCTTCCGTCTTCGGCGGCGTGAATAGACCCTGTGGCGTGAGGTTTCGGCTGACTGTCAGCTTCTTCGCTTCAAGGTCAATGTCCTCCCATGCCAGAGCGCATATCTCTCCGTGACGTAATCCCGTTAGGATGGCAAGTGACCACATGTTTGCCGTCTGGTGTGTTGAGCATGCTGCGATGAGGCGAGGGTACTCTTCCCGCGTGATCGGGTCTGGCCGTTTACTGGATTTCTTGAGCGGTTTTATTCCCGTCATGGGATTTGCCTCTATATACCCGTTGCCATGAGCAAAGGCGAAGATAGCTTTCAGGTCTGCCATGCTGGAGTTTACCGTGGCCGCCGTCCTCCCTTTCTTTTCTATATTCATCTTCCTGCCCGTGAAGTAGCTGCCACTGAGAAGCTCGATGCGCAGGTTGAGCAGGTCCTTCTGCATAACCGACCTGATATCCTTTCCGTTGCCGATGATATCCAGTGTCACCCTGACTCGACGTTCTGTCGTGACATAAGAGCTGTTGGCCCAGTCAGGCTTTTTGAGCTTCAGCCATAAATCCGCCACATCCCTGATAGCCACCAACTTCGATGAACCCACCTCGTTCTTAAACATTGGTGAATCGGGAAACTCACTCCGGTAATCAAACGTCCCTGTCTTAATGCGGTAGACGATGTTGCTACGCAGCTCGCCAGCCATCTTCCTGTTTTTGGGTGTATCGGCTACGCCGATTGCCTCCCACCGTCTTTGCCCCTCATACATGAACCAGATTCGAAGGTGGTTCTTGTTGGGAGCCACTCCTGTCGGATATCCAGACATACGCCTTCTCCTGTTGAAATGGATCTGCATTTAAGCAGATTTCTTCCTGGCAATCGCTGCCGGCTGGTTATCAATCCACTTCTCAATCGCTTTCCAGTCGTAAAAGCACATGCTGTTATCACGCGGCGCGCCATCAGGCGATACGTGCTTATATTCACGCCCCTCCATCCATTGACGCTTAAAAACCCTCTAAATAACAACGTTGGCCGGTTGTATACGCCAGAGGAATTTCCGGGGCTACAGAATGCTTAAAGCTGAGTTCATCTATAGGGTGACAGGAGCCCCATGGCGTGACAGGTCATGTACCTTTGAGGCTATGGATTGCTGGGCGCTGGTAGTTCTCTATTACCGTCATGTGCTGGGCGTGGAGATTCATCATCAGCCTGACTACGAATCTGGCGCTGACTTCCTGACGTGCTTTACAGGCGAGGTCGTTTACTGGCGGCAAACGGATATCTTCAGTGACAACGGAATCTTTATTGCCTGGTACGGCAGCCAGCCGGTTCACGTCGGACTGACTCTTGACGGCCGGGCATTGCACAGCCGCGGAGAGAATGGGCATGTGCGCTCAGACAGCATCCGAACAATACAAAAACTATTCACGCGCGTGGAGTTCTATCAGTATGCCAATTATCCAGATGCAGCGTGTTCCGGGGCTGCCAAAAGAGAGAGTTAAAGCACCTGCGGGTGTGGCGTTCAATGAGTGGCTGACTGACCAGAATCTTCATAACGAATTACGCATCAGCGTTAACGGTCGCGAGCTTCGGGACGATGACGATATCGGTTTCAGCCTGCAGGAAGATGACAGGGTTATTATCTTCGATCAGCCAAAATCAGGCGATCTAGCCAAAACCCTCCTTAACCCGCTCGAGCACTTCAACCCGATAAAGTTTACTCAGAAAATCATGAGTGGGCTCATCAAGCAGCCCGGAACAGGCAACATCGGGCAAAGCAAAACATCATCAAACAACAGCCTGAAGGGTCAGACTAATCTTGCCCGTAATGGAGAAGCCAAGCCTGATAATTACGGTCTGATCAGGGCCTTTCCTGACCTGATACAAGAGTCTCTCTTTGAATATACGAACAATTTAAAATACCTGACTGAGTTCATGAATTTTGGTATTGGAAAATACACTGTCAGCTCAGTCAGATATTCGGAAAGTAACCTAGGGTCGATGGCTGGAGCGTCGTTCACCGTATATAACCCGGGTGATGTGATCGGCACCATAAATGAAGGCTACCAGTTTGATGATGTTGATGGTCAGGAGGTGCCTGGTAAGAACGAGTCCGAGGATTTCCCTATTGAGAGTGCCACTGCTACCACAGTGATAAGCGGAAGCTACTCCGGCGGCCAGATTCTCATGAAGATCGTTAAGCAAGCGAGCTTTGACTACTTCATGGGCCTGACACTACCCCACGCCGTTTCCTTTGTGGTGAATGCTACATACCCAACAGCTAGCGGGAATGTTACTCAGGACTTCACATTATCAGGCAATCTGATATCGGCCACGCAGACATCTAACGGGTCCGTTACAGCGCCGATTTATTACTACAATTTTGTCATCGACAGCATTGAAGGATCAAACGCCTCATACATATCTACCGCAACAATTAACACGACTAAGTTCATTCTTAATGACAACCAGGCACTGGCGATTGGCCCGTTCTTTTCACCGGTACAATCCTCGCAGCTTTGGCTGCACACGCAGTCAGGATTGGGTGGTAAAAGCGAGACCAACTGGCAGGTTACGATCTGGAAAGTCGATGATGATAATGTCCAGGTGCCGGGAACAACTCAGACGTTCCTTTATCGACAGACTACGCCTCACCAGTCCACTTCTGACACATTCTATCGAACAGATAAGCTAACGCCGGCTGGTGGTTACGGGCGATATGCGGTGACTTTCCAGCGCACAGATAACAGTGGTGACAACAGTAAGCTCAAGGTCGAGGCCATTCACAGCGTAAACATACGCACTAATGTCAGTTACCCCAATGACACGCTGGTGCGTGTTACGGTCAGGCAGACTGAGAACGCCACTAGTGCGCGAGACAGGAAATATAATGCTCTTATTAACCGGCATGTGATCACATACAACATGAGCACGCAGAGAGTCGATTGCACGATTAGGGCATCAAGAAAGTTTGCAGATATTGCTCTTCACAACTGGCTAGTCATTGGCGGTCAGCCTGAGAACTCAATCGACATATATGGTCTTTATCAGATTCAGGCAGAGATTGATGCGCGGGATCAGCGGCTTGGCTATTTTGACTATACCTTTGATGATGAGGATGTGTCGCTGGGTCAGAGAATGGAGAACATATGTGATGCGGCAGGGGTAAGTGTTTACTGGGATGACAGCGTTCTATCTTTTACGCTCGACGCGAAAAGAACTGTCCCGGCAACGGTTTTCAACCGGTCCAACACTGTAGATTCGGGATACTCATTAAGCTACGACATGACGCTTCCCGGGGGCTATGACGGTGTTGAGGTGCAGTACCGAAATCCAACCACCAATAAGCAGGCTTACATGCGCTACCGGGTAAGAAATATTCAGATCGAATTAGGCCAACCAGTAAAAGCCAAAAAGTTTGAAATGATGTATATCCGGGATAGTTTTCAGGCTGATTTCCGCGCTCAGAAGGAGTGCCGACGATTGCTTTATTCCCGTATGAGCATGGCTATTACAGCCCTTGCTGATGGGGAGTGGGTTAACGTAGGTGATATGGTGCAGGTTCCTGACACACATGACACTAATCAGCAGGCTGGATATATCGTTTCACGCAGAGGGAATTCATTTGAAACCAGCGAGCGCATTAAATTTTCAGGCTCGATGTATGTGGTCATTACTGATTCAATTGGCAACTCGTCTGCTCGCTATCCGGCATCGCCTCACTCAGAAACAGCCTTTGGTTTCACTGCGGCCATCCCTCAGGTGGCGCTGAACATCTTTGACGGCTATGACGTTCAATCTCCTTCGCGTTATGTAATCGTAACCACAGAAGAGCTTAACGCCACTCAGTGGGTCATAAGCGAAAAGCAGCCAAATAGCGATGGCACAACAGCTTTAAGCCTCGCTGAATACAGTGACCTGATTTACCCCTGACAGCAACCAATCCAACACCAGGCCAGCCTTAGCGTTGGCTTTTTTTATGGAAAAAATATGGCTACTCAACTTACACAAAATCAAGTTCCAAGCGAGTCTCCTCGCGATCTGAAATTCAACGCGGGGAAAATTGATGAGTTCGTCAATTCTTTAGCGCAGCAGTACATCGATAGGTTTGGGGGCCGCCACTACACAATAGAAGGGCTTCGATGGCTGGCTCAGCAAGCCATTGCACAATACGGCTGGATTCCGGTGGGAACGTTTCAGGAGGGATACAATCTAGAACTGCCAAACCAAATCATTAAAGATACTGATGACGGAGAATATTATCGGTGGGATGGACCGTTACCGAAAAACGTTTTGGCTGGTTCAACTCCAGAGGCAACGGGCGGATTTGGAGTAAATGCGTGGATTTCAGTGGGTGACTCTTCCCTGAGATCAGATCTAATCGCAAGCGATACGGGCCGTGGATCTAAAATAGTTAATGCCCGAGTCCCAGTGCAGGGTTCTCAGTCAATAACCCTTCAAAGGAAGTTACTTGAGTCAGTAAGCATCGCAGATGGTTCAGGTACGGCATGCATTCCTGATGGCGCAATGGATTGCTCAGCATCTCTCACGTCCTTAATTTCAGGCGGACATAAATACATCCGCCTTCCTTTTGTGCTGGGATCGGCAAACATCTATTATTTTTCATCTTTTGAGCCAAATAATCTCCAGGGCATTACGTTTGATGTAGAAAATGGAGTGAAATTATCTGTTCCTGATGATGCGCTTGTTGGACGCCCAAGCTCTGTGCTTATGTCATTCACCAGAGATACAAAAGTATATTTCAGAAACATCAATGTAAACTACATGTTGTCGTCAACAAATGTTCATTCGTTTGCACAAAAAGATAGCTTCCTTGAAAGCTATTCATATGATTACAGTAATGTGATCCCACTGATCTGCAATACGCAACTTACTCCTTTGAGCGCGCCATTTAACTCAGATTCGTAGGTAGCGTCACAGTTTACATTCATGGACGCCTCGCAAGCCAACTTCACTGTCGCCTCTGGCAATAATACCCTGTATTACGCCGCTTATAATGCGAAGCCAGGTGATAAGATATCATCTTACATCGCCGTCTCTTCAACGCCATATCTTTTAGCCGTGGTAAGGACTACTAGTGGGTATTACGCGCTCAAAGCTTATACAGATCAAGATGGCTCAGGACTTACGCTTGTCACTAAAATATCTGGTTCAAATGCCACTGAGGCTGCTATTGACGTTCCTATGAAGGGAAACCACCCAGCATACAGTGCCGTAAATAGCGAATGGTCTATTAAGATTAACTCATTCAGCAACTTTGATGTCTGCTTTAACGGCTTCGTAGTTTACTCCACTTCCACGAATGGGTTTATTATTGATGCGGGATTTGGTGGTTACTTCCAGAGTGGCCTAAGTAATGGCACCGTGAACATAATCAATCCGGTGGTGACTAAAAATGCCGCCGTAAATGCGTCAAGATTCCTGGCTATTAAAATTTTCGGAGATTCTGTTTCCTCTTCCCGCTATGACTATTGGCCAGCCTACCTTAAAAAAGAGCTTGAACTTAGCTCAGGCCTTCGAGCATGGAACATTATTGACTCCGCGGTTGCCGGTCAGACGAGCAGCCAGCAGCTAGCCATCATGCAAAGCCAAGGGGTTGCTGATGCCAACTTGGTGATTATTGCCGTGGGAACAAATGACGCGCAAGGACAGGTCGACTTCAATACCTATACGTCCAACCTGAATGCAATGATCGATATTTGTGTTAACGCAAATAAAACTGTCGCTCTAGCTAAGTTTGGGCTGTGGTATACGCGCTTGGAAGCGGGAGAGAGGGGGCAGGCATCGGCTAACGCTGAGAGGGCGGCCCGTTACAGAGGGATTGTGTCTAGGGTGGCGGCACAGAGATCCGTGAAGCTTATAGACCTCACAGAGTTTGAAGGCCCAGTTGTTTCATACTACGTTAACCCTGCCTCAGCGATAAACATGGTTGGATTGGGTGATTCAGTTGTTCATGACAACATCCATCCCACATCCCTTGCAAATAAGCTCATCGGGCGGAGGATGGCTCAGGCCGTTATGGGCGTTGTTTCTACGAGAAATACATTTGCGGTGAATTCGGCCCTAATAGCTAGTCCGGCTAACAATTGGTCCATCAACTCAAACGACAATCCAATATTCGCCGACATTTCTCACGAGGGAATAATTGTAATGTCGGGTACTATTTTTCGTTCTACTGGAACTACAGTTGATGGGACAACTATCTTTACAATACCCAAGTCAATGGCACCAAAGGCCAATGTTAATTTGATTGCATACTCAGACCAGAGTGCAGTGCTAAAGTTAGTTATAGGCACTAACGGTCAGGCAAAAATCTATGGATGGACATCAGCTAATTATTTGTCATTAAGCGGCGTAAGCTGGAGCGTAAAGTGAATGATGGCCGCAATTGCGGCCATCATTAGTTAGCAAGGGCGCACTAACTCCTCCTCCTCATCAAAATTTATATCATCAATCTCTTTGGTAAGTTTTTCGTAATGGGTCCTATAGTGTTCCAGAAGATCAGCAGCAACTGAAGAGTCGCAAGTTTTTGCTGCTAATACCACGGCTAAATCATGTGCAATTTTATCTTTCTTTGTATTGCTGAAAAATGAAAACAAAATAATATCTCCATGTATTTGCTTGATGTAATATTTTACTTGACTCTTGGTTTTATTATATTCCTCATTAATGATGCCAGGCAATATAAAACTGAGCAATCAAAAATGAAATATATCCTTTCGCCAGACTCAAAGACTGTGGGCGATAGACCCATTGCTAAAACAGTAATGGTTCCGCAGGTGATTGCTACAGAAGGAATGTTAATCCCCATGTTTTTATCACATTCAATTATTGTTAATATAACTGACAGGAAAGCTATTAAAGAAATGGCTAACGAAATGAATGACCGATATGAAACCCAGAAATACTCATCAAAAACCTGCGTTTGATATAAGTGAATGTTGAGGCCCGAACCAAAATACACTAAGGCTATATGTAGCAAAATGAAAGAGGTGGCAATATAAGTAATTAATCCACGCTTTCTCTTTATATTTAAAATGGCACATGTAATTAGAAGTAATTGGTATAATAAATTGTGTTTATCAGTAGCATGTTTATAGAAACATGACACTCCGAGACTCAACTTTTGGAATAAAGTTAAGTTAAGGAATTGTGGAAATGCAAACCATGCTTCGACAGCCGCCCTTACTTTATTGCCTGGCGCAAGGTAGCATATTAGAAAGTTAATTAATGTTATGGTGAATAATAAAGAGATAAACTTTTTGTTTCCAATGTCTTTTAAAGTAAATATGATTAACAAAAAGCATAGAGAAAAAACTGCAGCCTGCTCGCTATATGAATATATGAAAGAAAAAAATAATGCAGAAAATTGCATTTTTGTAATTGATTCAGAACGAATACTTGCCTGCCACATGGAGAAGATACAAAGAGATGCAGGCAATAGATAATTATAATATCCTGTTACCCATAAAACAGAGTCTTTAAGAATATCATATTTTATCAAAAGCCCTAGGGTTAGGGTCAAAAGTGTTGCTCTATATTTATTTTTATCGAAATCTGCCATTCTAGCTATTGCATAACACAATAACAAAGTTGATATTGGGATCGCAAACTTCCAAAATAAGCTATGCTTAATTGTAGTGAGAAGTATAAGCTCAATTGACAGCCTTCCTGACCAGTTGTAGTATCTATTATGTAGCGAATTGAAAACGCTATCGCCCGCCATACTTAAGAAAAACTGATCGTCAGCATTAGGGCGCAGATGAATATGCATTCCCAGCAAAGCCATTAATAAAAACAATGTCGTGATATAAATGAAATTAAATTTAACATTTGAATTTGATAACACCTACGCCTCCATTTTCTGACTTACTGACAACGATTATGTTCCCTGTAAAACTGATTTTTTGTAGGTTTCTCTTAAGTGCATGGAAGCCTGGCATTTCATAATCCGTCAACAAGAGATCCTTTTGAACGCTAATTATATGATAGGCTGTGGCAGGCAGTGATAACATTTCACCATCTAGTGTCTCAGCATAAATGCTGTTTAACACTCTTCCTGTGGCAGGAAGATAAGCCCACCCCCTTACTTCAATTACATCATCTCCTATGAGGCACATATCTATATTCCCTTTAGATAAATTATTGGGCTCCATCGCACTTGTGTAAAAGTTACCATTCCAAGCGTAGAAAAACCCAGCGCACAGCAGCAGAACTGCAATGCATGAAGTTAAATATAAGTGTCTTATATATTTCACTTCTCACCTTTTCTCTTTAGCAAATATTTTGGCCTTGCTTTGGTTTCCATATAAATTCTTCCTATATATTCACCAAGAACGCCTATTCCAATAAGCTGTACGCCGCCAAGGAAGAGAATGGAAACGATTATGGAAGGGTAGCCACTAACAGGGTTACCAAATATTAAAGTATCAATTACAGTGTAAGAACCATATAAAAATGACACGCCAGCAACGAAAAGTCCAATATAGGTCCACATCCTAAGAGGAAACGTGGAAAATGAAGTAATGCCTTCTAAGGCCAAGTTCCAAAGCTTCCAGCCATTAAACTTAGTTTTGCCTGCGATACGCTCAGCACGAGTATATTCAACTATATCAGTTTTCCCTCCAACCCAACTAAGCACTCCCTTCATAAAAAGATTTCTCTCCTTGAGAAGCTTTATGTTATCAACAATCTCTCTGGACATTAGACGGAAATCGCCCACATTCTCTTCAATTTTCGGCGAGCTAATCTTATTGTGAAGTTTGTAGAACCATTCTGCTGTCTTTCGCTTTAGGTGACTATCCGTGCTTCGATCCACTCTCTTTGCTAGAACCACATCGGACCCATTGCCCCATTTTTCAAGCATTTCAGGAATGACTTCTATAGGGTCCTGCAGGTCAACATCAATAGGAATAATCACATCCCCACAGGCCTCCTCAAGGCCTGCAAATAAAGCTGATTCCTTTCCGAAATTTCTTGTGAAAAACACATTTTTCACGAGCCCATCTTCATGGCTTATTTCTTCCATTATAGACGAAGTGCTATCAGTACTACCGTCATCTATGAATATGATTTCTAATTCATTATCTTTAAAACCTTCAAAGTCTCGAACGGCTCTATAAAAGAGGGGTATAGCCTCTTCTTCATTAAATACAGGTACAACGAGGGATATTTTCATTTCTCTTCCCTGAAAACGATGAATTTCGAGTAGATGAATCCACCCACAAGACTGATAAAAGAGAAGGATGTCAGTGTTATAAATGGGCTTAGATTAAACCTGTCAGCACCCCATCCCGCTCCGTACGCCATAGCCCCCATGAAGAATACATAAGTTATGTATCTGATGGCTGTAGCTTCTGAGTTAAAAGTCCACTTAGCGTTTACGAAAAATGAAAATGTAACAGCTACACAGAAAGCAGAAAAATTAGCCAGTGCCTGTGGCTGTCCTTGTGTGTAGAGAAGCGAAAACACAATCCAGTGAAGCAATGTATTAATCACACCAACAGAGGCGTACCTCGCAAACAGCTTAAGCATGTTTAACTCTCGTAAAGAGGCAGATCTTGTCATTTCGTAAAGGATAATTCAATGATCACAACTAAGAAATATCCCATTAAAAAAAGCCTGGGCGACGGGGCAACTACAGACCGCGCCAGTCTCAGCAGGCTGCCGGGTGTGTGATTTTAGATTAATAACTCACCACCGCCACCGCCACCGCCACCGCCAACTAAAAATCCTTCGCCATCAATCCCTTTACAAATCTGTGCGCCGCTCCGCCTTGATCAAAACTACCGATCGATATTACTGTTTATCCATACAGTATTTGTCAGAGGAGGATTTATCATGGCGAGAGAGAGTGACATACACGCGGCGTTCACTGGAGCGATAACGAAGGACGGCAGGGGGCGACATTGTCACCACTGCGGCATTCCAGAAGCGCCTGGATGACCTGAATCACGTATGGACGCTGGCAGAGTGCAACCGGTGGATTCGGCGTTACCAGAATTTCTTCTTCGAGCTGGTTACAGAGGAAAGCGAGAATAAGACCTGGTCGTTACGCAACATGGGATACGTGAGGTAGCTATGGGATTTCCATCACCAGCGTCCGATTATATCGAGCGGCGCATCGACCTGAATGATGTACTGATGCCTCACCGCAACAACATGATCCTGATTGAGACGCCGGACGGGTTCGTGCTGGCGGACAAATCACTCAAGCCAGTACCGGGCGACAAAATCGCATTCCAGATAGGCGAATACCCGCAACTTGGCAGATTGTTCAGCACAGGGATTATCACTTCGGACGGCGAGACGATCGACGGAGAGGGCATGGAAGGGATTATCGTGCTGGGGAAGGTGACGGCGGAGGTAGTGTCCGTGTACGAGCCTCTCCGGCCCACGATTTAGCCGTAGCACATATGTAGCACAAAAAAATACCGCAAATCACCTCAAAACCACCACGACGGCAGTTTGTGACTTGCGGTATGTCTCTGTAAAACCACGCTTCAACGCACAGCAACCTGATATGCTAAATATTCAAAGTGAAATTATGCATATGCAGGTTTAGTGAGCTGATTCCGCTGAACAAGGCACGCCTGCGTGGCAGTGGATTAGGGTAGTGCGTTGCCAGCATCAAGGCCGATCCCTTTGCCGAGTCTATGACCCTGTACTGGCGATAATGCAGGTGTCATTGACTATACTGCTCTTTATTACGAGCCGTGCAGCAGGGAACTCACTCTTAAGTGCAGGCGACCTGACCCCTCATCACCCATCAGCAGGAGGCCAGCCCAATGCTAAAAAAACTTATCCTTATCGCATCGTTAATCAGCTTATCGGCTCCAGCCTTTACTGCCACGCAGTGCGGGCCGTTCTATCTTAAACCTGACAAGAGCGGCTGGTTCTCGGTGAATGGAGAACGTGCAAAAACGCAGAAAGTCACCTTTGCGAAAGAGAAGGGCGATTACGACAACGCGACGGTCAAACTGCTGGTGAAAAACAGCAAAGCGCCGGGGATGGTGGATATGGAACTGACGAACCGTGAGGGTAAAGGGCTGTTAAGAGCTGAAATCGTCCGCACCAGCCAGAGTCAGATCCGCATACGAGGTGCCTATGATTGCGAACCGGCTAAATAGGCTGAGCTTTGACTGCACACTCCTGAACATGGCATAGCCCGGAAGCGGGCGTGATAAAAGCCTTAGAATAGAAGAGTGCGAAAGATTGTCAGGCCAGCGCTTGTGCTCGGGCTGGTCTGACAACTTATTCTGTCTCCTGGTCGTCCATCCTGCATCACATTCATGCCGACGCGGCATTTAACGTGATGTTTTGCACCGCGCGATCATCCCTGAAACTGCTGTGCTGATATCTGATGCTTTTGGAGCATAGTAAAATGTCGCACTGGTCTGATGATGGCTGAACTTTGCAATTTCAACCCAGGCCACGGTTTCATCATCCTGCTCAAGATTATATCGCTTCGTGCCATCCGGCAGAGGTTCATCCTGCTCCAGATAGAGTCTTTGATCCTGTGCCGCTACGCTAAGGCAGGATTCAACCTGAAAAGGATGACCGTTGAAATAAGCGGTTTTTGTTGTCGGATGTAATCCAACCCGTCCCATATCTACGCATCCGCCCATCAGACTTATGCTCAGGGCAATAATGATCTTCTTCATTAACTAAACCATCATAGTTATTTTGTTGACCAATAATATCCGGATATTGATCGTATCGCTCATTTTAATCAAAAATCTGCGCTTAATATTGCTGGCGTTACGGACTATATGTAACATTCTGCGCAACGCATTATGATGTAAGCAACGGACAGGAACTCAGTAGCCCGCATCAGGTGACTCATGCTGTCTGCTGGTGTTAACCGTTGTCAGGTGAATGTCAGGTAAATATCACTCTGAATGGTTGCTCATCATATCGTTAGTCTGCTTTGAGGTGGATGCCCGAAAATCATTGCCTGCAGCCTTTGTTAGCCAGTTTATTATAAACATGTATAGTTTTACGCAGTACATTACACACACATCAGGTTCACTAAAAAACGACCCAGTAAAAGGCGTTATACCTCTGTTGTGTTACGCATGCTGAGGTGTCCTGATGAAATACTTACTACTTAAATGCCTCTGAATACTATGATTTATGACTGTTTTTTGTACTACAATGAAGATATCTTGCTTGAGATGCGTCTGAACACGCTTGAGCATGTTGTTGATCGGTTTGTCATTGTGGAATCGCGCTACACCTTTACCGGAAAACGCCGGGAAAAGCTTCATTTTGATATTGAGAAGTTCGATCGTTTCCGCGATAAAATTATTTATATTGTTAACGATATTGCGCCCAGATTTTATCAGGAAGCCTTTAAATCGAATAGTTCTGTGGTTAATGCGGGTGAGACAGATCCCTGGGAAAATGAAGCCACTGCACGTAATCAGATTATGCAAGGGCTGGCCGGTGCGCAGGATGATGATATTGTTATTGTGTCAGACGTCGATGAAATTCCCCGGCCTGAGGCGATAAAAGCATTCAGTCATCAACATCTTTGCACGACGCTGCATCAGCAATATTTCAATTTTAAATTTAATGTCCGGGTTTTAAATGACAACGGCACACCGCGCTGTGCCACCCTGGCAAAAATGGTGACCTGTAAAACACTGCGAGAATTTTTCAGGGGACAACCGGAATTGCTTCGCAATGTTAAGCGTCGTGGTACACCGATACGCGAGAACTGGTTGCGCTGGAAGTGGCTAAATTTCCGGACAAAAACCATTAAGAATGGAGGATGGCATTTTTCCTGGGTAATGAGCGATGAGCGCATCAGTGAAAAAATGTCTTCGATTTCTCATACCGAACGTAACTGTCCCGAATTTAACAATCCGGATCATATACGGCGCTGCGTTGAGAACAATATTGATATCTGGAACCGTCCGCGAAGGATGGAGATAGTGCCGGTGACATCCGAACATTTTCCAGCCTGGCTGGTTGAAAATCAGCACCAGCTTGCCGATCTCATTAAATCTTAACGCTGACCAGCGCGCCCAGCGGGCGCGCCTCTCGCACATCAGCTTGCCTTGTAAGGATCTTTTTTGTCATCCTGGCTGTCATCATTTTTGCGCGGCACTTCGCCATGATCTTTCGGCGCATCAGTGGCAGGATGATCATCTTCCTCGTAAGCATTACCAGCGTTTGGCGCGGCTTCCGGCAGGCTTTTGCTGACATCACCTTCTTTCTTACGTTCTTCATTCGTATTGTGCTTAAACATAACTCTCTCCTTTTATTCCAGTCTCTTAAGTTTAGACCAGCACTGACATCCCGCATGCGCAGCGGATTAAAGAAGAAAAAAAAGCCCGCCAGCGGCGGGCTAATCGGAGTTTCTCTCATACTGAACACGTCATTTTTCGATGTTTGGGTGTGTACAGCAGGTTCATGCTAACCGGGAATCCCTAATGCAGTAATGGACAAACCTGTCATGTCGCTTGCGGCAGGTCACATTCCCGTCGATAAACAGATCGATAAATAAATTCGATTGAACGGATTAGCAAAAGGCATATAGTGGCCTGCGTTACCAGGAGATAGAAATTATGTTAAGAGACTATTTAAAGATTGAAGCTGAAGATCAGTTAATCGAACAACGCTCGCTGAGCCTGAAAAATCGTGGTCAGGAAGAGGTCACCGAATGGATTATTGTAAATAGCCAGGGAGTTAAAAAAGGCGGCGTAACCCTGTTCGATAAACTCAGTACCCGCCGCTCATGGCCCGTCAATTACCGCATTATGCAGACCGATCTGCAGGGCAAAGTGGTGGTAGATCAACTGACCGATGCCCTGTAGTTGCCCGGCTATAAACTCAGCCACTGTTGTACGATGAAAAGTGAACCCGCGCCCGGCGGGTTTTTTTATGGCTGGCGGTAGCGTCGCAGTTCCACCAGCGTACCAATCAGCTTCAGGCTGTCCCGGCTGGATTGCAGCTCAGGGAAGTTGATATTGACCGGTGCCAGTTCAAACTGCATGACGCCATTTTCACTGCCGCGCTGACGCCAGGTGCGTAGCAGCACGACCTGCTGCTGCAATGCCAGCACGCAGTCGCCGGGCTGAGGTGACTGCGTGGGATCGATGATCACCACATCATTCCGCAGAATCGCGGGCGTCATCGCCTGTTCTTCCACCCGGAAGGCAAAGCTCTGCTGTGAAAGCGCCATGTCGTTGTGCATCAGCAGTTCATGCCGGACGGAACCGGCCTCGCTCAGCCATCGCGGCACGTCGCGCTGTGCAAGCAGTGGGATCTGATGCAAACCACTCCAGGCGCTTTCGCTGAAAACAGGACCATCCCCATCTATCAGAAAAGCCGGTGCGCAGCCCAGCGCTTCGGCGAGCCGCAGCAGGTTCTCACCGCGCGGCAGCGTCTCCTCTTTTTCCCATTGCGAAATCGCCACATGGGACACTTTTACCTGTTGCGCCAATTGCTTCTGCGTTAACTGCAGCGATTTACGTCGGAGTCGGATGCGGTCACCCAGCGTTTCGTTTTTCATAAGCTTGACTTTTTGGTTGAGAGTGACTTAAGTATACTTAAGCCTGGTATTTAAGCAATCTTAAATTTCATGCGGGGGACGTGGCTAAACAGCACGCAGTAAGTTCCAGAGACCTTACCGTACAAAGGGGTGTGGCATGGAAAGTAGTCTGATTACCAGTATGGGTGCGTTAGTTCTGGGTGGGGGGGCAGCAGCACTGTTCTGGAAACCGTTATTGGCGGGAATTGCGTCAATCGTAACCAGTAATCGAGCCGGCGGCGAAATTATTACCAGCTACAAAGAGCAGGTGGTGTTGCTGAAAGAGAGCAACCTGCTGATACGGGAGGAGAACGATGAATTACGCGAACGGCACGACAGGAATCTGCGGCGTATCTCGACACTCGAAACGGATCTTCGGTTAATCAAGAATGCGGTAGGGATTTTACTGGCAATGACCGAAACCGATCAGAACGATAAATTTCGTAATGAGATTGATCGGCTTATCTCAACTCTGGAGGATCGCAGTGATGGCCACGATTAATAGCACTAAGGCACCGATGTCTTACCGGCGCAAAGTTATCCTCGGCTGCGTATTGCTGAGCTGTTCGATGATTTGCATCCTGATGACGATCATTTTTCTCTACGTCAGTAACACCGCAAACAAGCGGGTCGAGGAGATTCGGGCGGATTACCGCTTAATTGCGGCGCGGCGTGATGACAGAGTGGAGCTGCTGACCGATCAGGTTGCAGCAATACAGCACAAGCTGGATGCAATACCGGATCGCATAGCCGACAAAACGGTCATAAAAGTCAAAGAGGTCGTCACTGAGAGTGAGGTGCCAGCCGTGAAATCCGGTCATAAACCATAACTTCCGATTATTCTTAATGCGGCTTCGCTATTATCGACTAGTTTTAAATATCCGGGCAACATTTTGTACCTGAATGCAGGCCCGCTGATTGGCCGGTTGATGAACCGCTAAGCCTACTCACTTTGGATAGATGACCAGAAGGAAATTTAGCATGAGCGATTCAACAGAAACCAAGACCAAAACTGAATATCTGCGTGACGTGACTTCTCAGCTAAAAGAGATGCGTCACTATGCTCAGACCAACACCGAAACCCTTTCCAGCCAATGGTTAGCGTTTGATGCCGGTGAGTATAAAGACAAGACCAACGCCGACCGAATCGATGCGTTGCTGAATAAGCAGGGTAAACTGCTGGAAGATCTGGATGCCGCGATTCAGGACATCGAGATTGAAGTTAATCACAGCGAGCAGGAGAGCTAAGTCATCTCCCGCTAACTGATGTGGTGGCCGTTAAGGGATTAATCGGCCACCAGCCACATTTCCGCTTCGTCGAACATCTCTTCAACAATCCGCGCAACCGTCGCTTTATCGTTTTTACTCAAATCAGTATCAATCGCGTTACGTTCCATGGGCTTGACCTTAACTTCAATGTCAGGAAACACCCGATGCACCCGCTTTTCCAGCTCCTCACGAATCATCTCGCGAGCACCCGGTAAACCGGCAACGTTGCGCTTGTCATAAATCAACTCAACAAACATGATGGCAATCCATTCAGGGCAAAATCGCTGACATATAATACTGTAAATAAAAACAGTAGCAAGGCAGCGCGCCTGATTTCGTGTAAATTTTTATCTCGCATAAACCTCAATCTTCGACTAGCAAAATGCGCACGCATCGCGACATAATGGCGGCTTACTTTTAGGAGGTCCGCGATGCGACAACTGGTAATTGATATTCTGCTAAAACTGGCAAAGATGGACGTCGATGCAAAAGAGTTGACGGCGCAGCTTGAAGCGCAGTCCCTGCTGGTTGCGGCGCTGCTGGTGCAGGCGAAACAGGACAACTCGCTGACCATTTCAGAAACGGTGCAGGATGCCATTATTACCGCGTCGAAATCTTCGACCGAGTTTCTGCAGTCTGATGTGGATCTGCTACTGACGCATATTAATCGTCTGCTGGCGGTAGCGAGTTATGTTGAAGTAAAGGGTAAAGCGACGGAAGGTGAAGGGTAGGGGCGGATAAAAAAATTCGCCTCTGGAGGTGGAATTGAGACAACACCTGCAGAGGCAGTGCATCAGCACTATTCGTTAAAGGACAATCACGACCTGAGTCGCACGCCGAAGTTATACACTTTCCCCTGTTTAGTACAATTTTATCTGCAGTGCCGAAACTGGTTGGAGGTGTGTGCAAGATACAACTTCAGCGCGGCCCTGATTAGAGCTCGTTTTTGATGCAAAACTCTTCCCAGCTCATCCCCAGCGACTCAGCATGAGATTTGAGATAAGTCTCGATAGCTTCAGCCGCCACCGCTTTATCCGACTCAGCGAGCTGAATAGAAAAGATCATTCCATCCAGATTCTTCTGCCGCAAAAAGGCCGCATAGATACGTTCGGCATGCCATTCGCGCAGCTGTCGCAGTGACAGGTTAGCCGCACGGGCGTCGCTCTCCGTTAATTCATCAAGCGCAGACTGAAAGTCGGGATGCGCGGTAAAAAACATCTCGCGCGCCTGGGCATAGTAGGCTTCTGGCGTTTTCATATTCATATTCCTGAAAGTCTGTTGCAGCGCGTCAGTGTAGCGGGTTGTCTTCCGCTTGTCAGGCGTGACAAAGGCCGGAGTTTGCATCAGTTCAGCCTCTGAACTTCCGGTCAAAAACCTGACCGTGGAGCTCACTGCGGGATAAATTCTGGCGCAATCAGGGTCTGCGTGGTGTTTGAACACCCAGATACCTTGCGCAACGCGGTGGAAAAATTATAACGTAGCCGCCATTGATGGGATCTTAGGGATTAAACATGAAAAAGTGGATGCTGATTGCCGCGCTGGCACTGAGTGGCTGTGCACAAATCAACGATTATGAAAATGCGGTGCAAACGCCGGCGCCCGCTGATCTGCAGGGAACCTGGCAAACCGTCGGCCCACAGAGCAGCCTGATCAGCGACAAGGCGATAGCCAGTGTGATCATCAATGCGGATGGCAGCACGCTGGACTGCCGTCAGTGGATGCGGGTGATTGCGAAGCCAGGCAAACTGACCCGGTTAAGCGGCGATTATGTCAACGTAACGCGTCAGGTGCGGGTGATGCCGCTGGTCGTGGAGAATGGCGAGCTTAGCTATGACAGGATGACTCTGCGTAAAGTGGCGCGTCCGACCGTTGAGTGTCAGCAGGCGCTGGAAGAGGTGGCGAAACAGCCGAAAGCCGCCGTGATTCAGAACATCGAACCGCAACTGCTGCGCACACCGATTACAGAAAACAACGCGAAGTCATAACAGCCGGACCATAACAAAACCGCCCCGACGGGCAGAGCGCACTTCACGCTTCTGCCTGCCGGGGCGGTTTTAGTTTTGAGTCATTTCTTCGGCAACGACCTTATTCTGCCACCACCCAGACGCTGACACTGCCACCGTTACAGACAAAGACCGCCGTGCCGTGCTCGTCGGCAGTAATGGTCTCTTCCCGATTCCCCAGATGATCGCGCCAGACCTTACCGGCAAAACCTTCACCCATCGGCACGCTTTTCTCACCGGCATCGCCGTTCGACATGATCACCACACAGCCTGGCTGTGTTTCGGTGCCGCTGCGGCTGAAGGCCACGCAGTTTGGGTGATCAAAATAGTCGGTCTGCACGCCCCAGCCATACTGCTGGCGCGCCCGGATCAATCCTTCCAGTTCAGGGATTACCGGCATCTCAATTTTGTGCTTCTCGCCGTCGCCGCCTTCATCTTCATAGGTCGCGCCGAACAGGTCGGGATAGAAGATGGTGGGCACACCCTGCTCACGCAACAGGATCAGCGCATAGGCCAGCGGTTTAAACCAGGCTTCTACCGGTGCTTCCAGCGACTGTAGCGGCTGGGTGTCGTGGTTAGCCACGATCGTCACGGCATGCCACGGATCAGCGACCACCAGCGAGTTAGCAAAGATCTGGCTCATGTCGTAGGCGCTGCCCGCGGTTGAGGCCTGGTGGAAGTTCATGTGCAGTGGCGCATCAAACAGCATGGTTTTGCCTTCTACCTGATGCACATACTCCTGCAGCTTCTCCGTTTCAAACGACCAGTATTCCGCGACGATAAACATCGGCTCCTCAGCAACCTCCTGAATATGGTCGATCCACTCTTTGTAGAACCAGGCCGGGATATGTTTTACCGCATCCAGACGAAAGCCGGTGCAGGGCACCTGTTCCATCACCCAGCGCGCCCAGTATTTGAGCTCTTCCCTGACCGCGTTGT
This sequence comes from Pantoea sp. PvP021, assembly GCF_054056055.1. Classification (NCBI taxonomy): domain Bacteria; kingdom Pseudomonadati; phylum Pseudomonadota; class Gammaproteobacteria; order Enterobacterales; family Erwiniaceae; genus Pantoea; species Pantoea sp. PvP021. The sequence continues at coordinate 357,089 of NZ_JBSRXX010000001.1, forward strand.
TGCGGAAATCGATGTTGGCGCCCATCAGATAGTCGAAATTACCCAGCTCGTTATCAACCTGGTCGTTCCAGCCTTCGGCGGTGTAGTCATTGATGATTTTGAATACGCCGTTTTCGTCCGGATTTTCGATGTGGTCTACGCCGCTAAAGCATTTGTGGTCCCAGATAAATTTCGAATATTCCCCGGCGCGTGCCGGAAACGTAAATTTCGTCCAGGCCTCGCACCCGACCACTTCGTCGTAGATTTCATCGCGGTTATCGGGATTGACGCGGTTAACGCTGATCGTCTCTTTTTCGTCGGCACCCATTTTGTGGTTGAGCACCACATCCAGCAGCACTCCAACGTTGTGACTGCGCAGGGCTTCTGTTGCCGCCAGTAACTGCTGTTTGTCGCCATATTTGGTGGCAACACCGCCTTTCTGATCAAATTCACCCAGGTCAAACAGATCGTAGCTGTCATAACCGACAGAATAGCCACCCGAATCTCCTTTGTAGCACGGTGGCAACCACGCCATGGTGATACCTATTTCGCTGAGCCAGGCCGCACGATCGGCGACTTCCGGCCACAGTTTGCTGCCATCCGGGTAATACCAATGGAAAAACTGTAATAACGTTGGGTTTTGCATGTACCACACTCCAGGGGATGATGAAAATCAAGTATGGAGTAAGCGGCAAAAAAGAGACGCCGCGCAGAAAAATAAATCTGGCGGCGTGACAGAGCAGGGGGTCAGGAGAGGGTTTCGTGCGGCACCATAACAACGCCGCCTTGATTGCTATAAGCGGACATCACCGATTTCTGGCGACTGTTCTGACCCACCAGTGAGGCCAGCTCATCCATCCGCGCCTGCAGCAGACGTTTCACTTCACATTCGTTATCGAGAATACGGCGCAGCACCGGACGTAACTGCTCCTGAGTCTGTGCCGACGGCGACACGGCTTCCGTCGATTGGGCTAAGCTCTGCACCGCACTGACATACTCCATCTCCCTGCTGATCAATTCATCCCATTCGCCTTGTGCTGCATGACGCAGCATTCCCTGGCTGAGATCGAGTAACTGTTGGTAAACGGTAATCAGATGCGGTGCAGTAGTCATTAAACGGCGTCCTGAATCAGGTTAGGTTGAACTACTTCTTTCCACGCGTCAGCAATGTTACGCAGCAGGCCTTCGACCTCCTCGACCGCTGTAACATCATTGTTCAGGTTGGCATGCAACAGGCGACGCGTCATGTAGTTGTAAAGATCCAGCAGATTGTCTGCCAGCTCATCACCACGGTTTTCAGTCAGGCCCTCTTTCAGGCCGGCTTCGATAATATTGATCGCTTTGGAGATGGAGTTGCCTTTGCCTTCAATATTGCCATCCTGCATAAACAGACGAGCGCGGATTAACGCGCTCAGTGCACCGTCGAACAGCATCACAACCAGCTGCTGCTGGCTGGCGCTCATCACGGCGCTTTCTACGCCAATTTTTGCATAGGCTTTGGTGCCTGTAGCGCTGTACATGGTCACTCCTGTTATTTTTTAGACGAATCGGACGTGTCGAACTGCTGCGTCAGATAGGTGCTGGTCGAGTTGAGTTTACTGATGGCCATATCCAGCTGAGTAAATTGCGTTTTATAGCGTGCGATATCGGCATCAATACGATCGCTGGTGGTGTTATAGAGGGTGGTTAACCTATTCAGTGTTTTACTCACGCCATCGGTGGCGGACTGAATAATCCCTTTAGTAGCCAGCCAGTCAGTCAGCTTGCTGTCGATTTTAGCGGCGATACCGGTTTTACCGTCACCTACGATCATTGCTTTCACGCCCGCAGCATCTTTATCCAGTGCGCTGCTCAGCTTGGTCGAATCCAGTTTTAATGAACCGGTGGTGGGATCGGTGGTGACACCAATCTGACTCAGTGATTTAAAGGTAGATGTGCTCTGCGAATTAGTGAGCATGCTTTTCAGCTGCGTCTCAATCGTCCGTAACGTACTGTCACCCAGCAGGGCACCATTACTGGAGTCCTGTGCATCGCTGTTGGTATCCACTTTGGTGAATTTGGTCAGGGTATTGAACTGATCCAGCAAAGTATTGTAGGCATCCACCCAGGCGCTGATGGCGCTGGAGGATTTTGAGGTGTCTTTGGTAATCGTCAGCGTCTCATCGCCAACTGTCTTCGCGGTCAGATTTAAAGTAATCCCTTCCAGCGCATCGCTAATCTGATTGCTGCTGTTTTCAATCGCAACATTGTTGACCGTCAGTTTGGCATTCTGCGCAGCGACGCTCTGGGTCATCACGTTGCTGCTGGCGCTGGCGTCAAAGCCCACAATCCCCTGTAGCGTGCTGTCACCGGTGACGGCAATGGTCGCCACGGCATTATCACTGCCGGTTTTATTGGCGCTCATAGAGAGTCGGAAACTGCCGTCTGACACCTTAATGATGCTGGCGGTGACGCCAGCATTGGCGCCGTTGATGGCGTCACGCATCCCGGTCAGCGAGGTCTGATCGCTGGAGAGCGTTACGCTTTTGCTGGTGCCATCTTTTAAGGTAATCGCGATGCTGCGGCTGGCCACGGAGCTGTCGCCCAGCGCGGCGGTGTTGCTACTCTGTACTCCTGAGGTCAGAACCTGCGCCTGTGCCAGCTGCGTGACGTTAATGGCATATTTACCGGCCACGGTGCTGCCAGAAGTGGTCGCGCTGAACGCTGTGGAGCTACTGGCCGCAGTCGTAGCGGTAAAAAGGTCAGCACTGTTCAGCTTGGTATTAGCAGCCTGGAAAGTTGTCAGTGAACTTTTCAGGGTGGCGTAAGCACTGAGCTTGGCCGTATAAGCTGTCTGCTGAGTAGAAATAGGTTTGAGTGAAGCTTTTTCAGCGGTGGTCAAACTGTCAAGCATGGTACTGAGTGGCAGGCCGGAACCCACACCGAGGTTGCTTATACTAGCCATATTAATTCCTTTATAAGGTCGACAGAAAATTGATACCTGGGTTATCGGCCTTGAATAAGGAAAGTTTAAGGTTATTTGCCTTAGGGTAATGAGGTAAATAAGCACTATAGAGAAGGGTAATTCAGCGGCTAGAAAATTAATGAATTAAGCCTAAAGAAGTTCGGGCGGGTGGCGATAACTTAAAACGTGACAGGTTGAAGCAGAAAAATTCGCCTGGTACTAAAAAAATTCTAAAGGTTGTTAAACGGCAGACGATAACAACTTTGACGGCGCTGAAGCCGGCGGGTTGAAGCCCACACCTTAACCGAAAGACTTGATTAACAGGAAAATTCATCATGGCCCAAGTCATTAATACCAACAGCCTCTCGCTGATCACTCAGAACAACATCAACAAGAACCAGTCAGCTCTGTCTACTTCAATGGAGCGTCTGTCTTCTGGTTTACGTATCAACAGCGCGAAAGATGACGCTGCTGGTCAGGCAATTGCCAACCGTTTCACCTCTAACATCAAGGGCCTGACTCAGGCTGCTCGTAACGCCAACGACGGTATCTCTGCTGCGCAGACTACTGAAGGCGCACTGTCAGAAATCAACAACAACTTACAGCGTATCCGTGAGTTGACTGTACAGGCTTCAAGCGGTACTAACTCTGATTCTGACAAATCTTCAATCCAGGACGAAATCAAATCACGTCTGGACGAGATTGACCGCGTTTCTGGTCAGACTCAGTTCAACGGCGTGAACGTGCTGGCTAAAGACGGCAAAATGAACATCCAGGTTGGCGCAAACGACGGCGAAACCATCACTATCGACCTGAAGAAAATCGACTCCAAGACCCTGGGTCTGGATAGCTTCAACGTCAACGGTCCATCAAGCACGCCATCTGGCGCTGTTGCCGCAGACTTCAAGGCTGCGTATGGCTCTACTACTAATGTAACTGGTGCAACCGTTGCTGAATCTACTGCTAATGCCCTGTCTACCCGTCTGGGTGTGGCAACTGGTGGTGTTGCTGTAGATACCGGCACCGTCTATAAAGATGACAACGGTAAGATGTTTGCCAAAGTTACCGTTACATCAGCAAGCGATGCTGAAACTAACAACCTGAAAGCAAATGGTATTGATATTGCAAGCGGCGCTTCTAAAGACTTCTTCGTAGCCGTTGATCCACAGTCTGCAGATACCGCAACGACTCCTACAAAAGCGGCTTTCAAACTGGACACAACTAACATGAGTCTGTCCAGCCTGACCACTGGTGCATCAGCTAATCCACTGGCTAAACTGGATGACGCGATTGCAAGCGTGGATAAGTTCCGTTCTTCACTGGGTGCGATTCAGAACCGTCTGAACTCAGCCGTGACTAACCTGAGCAACACCACGACTAACCTGTCAGCTGCACAGTCTCGTATCCAGGATGCTGACTACGCAACTGAAGTTTCAAACATGTCTAAAGCGCAGATCGTACAGCAGGCTGGTAACTCCGTGTTGGCGAAAGCTAACCAGGTTCCACAGCAGGTTCTGTCTCTGCTGCAAGGCTAATAAGTTCCACTTAGCAACGCAATCAGAACCCCGCTCCGGCGGGGTTTTTTTTTGGCTAAAAACCTGAACGTTGAAACTGTTCAGGCAGATTAGGCCCTGTTTGCTGTTTTATTTCTCCGATTGAACTGAGGCGCAAATATTATGCTATGGAAAATATGCGCTGCTCTCAGTCGTTCGTGACTGAGAGGAGTCAGTGAGAGAGAGAAAATGGCTCAACATGATCTTGTTAGCATCATCATTACCGCACGCGTTTCAGCCTGGTTCACTAACGCACTCGACAGCGCGCTCAATCAGGATTATCCGCATATCGAAATTATCGTCGCTGATTACAGCGATGCTTCTTTCATTCATCAGAAGCTACAGGGCTATCTTGCCAAATACAGTCACATTCTCCGTTATATAAAAATCGATGATGCGACGACACCTGTTTATCAGGCTGCTGTAGACGTGGCGCGTGGAAAATATATCAAGTTTCTGTCAGATGCCGATCTCCTGAAATCATCCTGTGTATCCACCTTTGTGTCAGGACTGACTGCCTTTCCTGCGTGCCGTGTTGCCGCGTCCCGCCGGGAGCGTATCGGACCTCAGGGCGAAGCGTTGCCCGCGCTTATCTCCACCTCAGCAGTCAACAGTGAAAATATCATTATCAACGGGCAGGATTTGCTGCGTAATCAGACATTGAAAGCTTACAGCCTGCTGGGGGAAATGAGTGCAGCGATGTTCTACAGAGAAGATCTCGTCCTCAGCCTCATCGATCATTCACTGCTGACTACGGGCGACCCGGCACTGCAGGCGGTTCCGGCGCTGGTTATTTTTCATAGTCAGTTAAACCACAGCCACCTTCTCTGGTTTGCCACGCCGCTGTGTAGCGTACGCGCGTCAGACGTTGAACATCAACCTCATCAACGTGAAAGTGACGACGTGTTCAGAAACGGGCGTGAAGCTTTATATGAAAAAATCCGTAACGAAAGCGGGTTTAAAGATATCGACCATGCACTGCATCTTGCGCGAGTTGCTTCCCCTGAAAGACCTGATCTTTTTAGCCTCAAAAATCTTTCTGAAGAGCAGCAAAAGAACTTTACCTTAGACACGCTTGCGACCTGGAGAGCTTCACGCACCCTGAATCCGTTGCAGCATAATATGCTGGTGGATCTTGCCGCGACACACACGCACCCCATTAGCGTGCTGGTCGTGATTACGGTTACAGAAGAGACCGTCAGTGGTCTGGATACACTTTTAAAATCTATCAGCCAGACAGCGACAGTGGGCATCCGGTTTGTACCGTTTATCGTTGCCCTCGACGTAGCGCCTGATACGGACGCTGAATGCTATGCCGCAACAGAGCAGAGCCGAATCAGTGTCATCAATCAAATCATCCATGAACGTGAAGACCATTGGGTCATGTTTCTTGAGGCGACTACTATTCTGCACGCCTGCGGTATGATTGCATTGAGCAAAATGCTACTCGTTCAAAACCATTATTTAGCCCTGTATGCGGATGAATTTTTTTATATCGATAATGCACCACTCGGTGCCGCGTTCAGGCCCGATTTTAATCTTGATTTACTGCTCAGTTCGCCCAAAACGATGGCGCAACACTGGCTGTTCCGCCGGGAACTGCTGTTAGCGGCGGAAGGACTGGATGCCGATTATCCCGATTCAGCAGAGTTTGATCTCATTGTTAAGCTGATTGAATCACAGGGGTTTGAGGGTATAGGTCACCTCGCTGAGCCGTTGTTAACCGGCCACCTGAAAAGCAGAGATATCCTTGAGGATGTGGCGATCATTGAGCGGCATTTGCATAACCGCGGCTACACGGATGGACGAGCGGCATTAGATAAATTCTTCAATTATCGTTTACGATACAACCATCCCGATAAGCCGGTTGTTTCAATCATCATTCTGGCTAACTGGGATCTCGCCTCGCTGATTAGTTGCGTAACGACCGTGCTGGAAAAAACCACCTGGCACCAGTACGAGTTGATCATCATCTCTGATAACCAGGGTACGCCTGAGCGGGACAAATGGTTATCGGATATCAGTAACGTAGACCCCGCCCGTATAAAAACGGCGAGCTTTAACGGCACATTCAGTCACAGTGTAATGGCTAATCTCGCCGCTGAGCAGGCCACAGGTGACTATCTGCTTTTCATGCATTGTGAAATGGCGGTCACTGACGGTGAATGGCTCGATAATCTCCTGAATCATGGACTACGACCCGAAGTCTTTGCTGTGGGTGGAAAGCATCTCTCATCTGACAACAAGATCAGGCATGCGGGTTATGTTCTCGGTGTAAACGGTGCAGTGGGTGAAGTTTTCAGAGGTAATGACGACAAAGACGCCAACTATCTGGGACGGATGAATGTCGATCAGAACTACAGTGCCGTTTCAGGTGATCTGGTGCTGATGCGCAAATCGGTATTCGACGAGCTGGGAGGATTTGATCAGGATAAGCGCTTATATGCTGACGTTGATCTGTGCCTGAAGGCACGGGAGCAGGGCTATCTGACGGTCTGGACACCTTATGCCCGTCTGCATCGTCCTGCAGCACGCACCAGCCCGTTCCCGGATGAAACCGTGCAGACGTCCAGTAAATTAAAACAGCTGGAAGAAGACAAAATTTATGCTGAATGGATGCCGGTTGTTGCCAGTGATCCTGCATATAACCCCAACCTGTCAATGAGAAGTCGCCACTTCGAATTGAGAAATGATGATATTAACTGGCTGCCGGTCAGAGCAGAAAATCTGCCCACCTTCCTGGCGCATAATGCCGATATTTATGGGTGCGGACACTACCGTATTACGCAACCGCTTGAGGCGATGATAGCGGAAGGCATTGCTCAGGGAACAAGCGGCATGACGCTGCTTACATTAAGTGAAATGGGGCAGTTCAGACACGATAGTCTGATTATCCAGCGCCGGTATGCACCTGCATTTCATAACTGGATGGAGCGGGTCAGTAAACTTCATAACGTCTTTAAAGTGTTTGAGCTGGATGATTACATTATCAATCTGCCCATGAAACACCATGGCCGCCATGCTTATAAGCAGGAGACGGCAAAATTAATACGTAAAAGCCTGAGCTTCTTTGACCGCTTTGTGGTCTCTACCGCGCCACTGGCTGACGCGATGCGGGATATGCATCCTGACATCGTTGTGATGAAAAATCGCCTTCCTTCAGAGACCTGGGGTAACCTTCGCTCATTGCGTCAGCAGGGTAAGAAACCCCGTGTGGGCTGGGCCGGCGGTGTCAGCCATCGGGGCGATCTTGAGATGATTTTCGACATTGTCCGGGAATTTTCGAAAGACGTTGAATGGATCTTTATGGGTATGTGTCCGGATAAACTCCGCCCCTACGTGCATGAAATACACAGTGGGGTTGATCTTGCGCTTTATCCTGCAGCGCTCGCGTCGCTCAATCTCGATCTGGCGCTGGCACCGGTTGAAGACAATATCTTTAACGCCTGTAAAAGCAATCTGAGGTTACTGGAATATGGTGCCTGTGGCGTGCCGGTTATCTGCAGCAATGTAGCCTGTTATCGGGAAGATAATCTTCCGGTGACAAGAGTTAATAACCGGTTTATTGACTGGCGCGATGCTATCCGGATGCACCTCGCTGATCCAGATGCGAGCGCAAAAGTGGGGTTGGAATTGCAGGCTGAAATCCGACGCAACTGGATGCTGACCGGTGAGACCCTGCGTCTGTGGGCAAAGGCATGGCAGCCCTGATTCTTTTCGGTAACTATTAACCTTTCAGGCTATCTGATCAAAATTTCAGATGGTCTGAAACAGCGTATAGCACAGAACGGTTAAGTGATTTTATCAACCTGGCAGGGCGGAGTTGCAATGTCTGAATTTAAACATCCTTATTATATAGTTTCACCTGATTATCGGGAGTCATCCGGCGGTATTCAGGCTTTGCACAAACTCTGTCATCAAATCAATCTGCATGGCGGCAATGCGTGGATGGTGGATAGCGATATCACCAATCCTGCCTGGAATACCCCAAAACTGGATATTGAGATTTATGATCAGCATAAAAAATCGGAGCTGATCCCCATTGCTGTTTATCCTGAAATTTATTCGGGTAATCCGATTAAGGCTGACGTCTGTGTGCGCTACATGTTAAATCATGAAGCGCTACTCAATGGTAATCGTCTTAATGAAACAGAAGAGGATCTCTTTTTCTGGTACAGCTCACAGCTGATTGTGAAAGAACCTGATGTTGATTTTTTAACGATGGTAGGCCCCGATTTAGAGATGTTCTCGGATGACGGCAGAGTAAAAACGACAAAACTTCTTTATCTGAATCGGGTACCCGAACAGACCGTTGATTTTACGGGGTTACCTGACGATATCACGATTATATCGGTTCAAAATCCTCGTCCTCTGGCGGAGCTGGCAGAAATTTTAAAGTCGGCGACGGTGATGTACACCTTTGAATGGTCCGGAACCTGCAACCTTGCTGCGCTGTGTGGGGTGCCGGTGGTTTCTCTGGTCGCCCCGGGTTATGAAAAGCTCGCCATCTCTGACGCGTCGATTCGCGATATGGGCGGGGCGGGCGTCTGCTTTAGTGACGATCCTGCAGAATTGCAGCGCACGCGTTCCGGGCTTTATAAAGTCCGTGACCATATGAGAAAGTTTGAAGCAAACTTCTCACAGCAACTAATGCATTTTTTCAGTAAAACGCAGAAAGCTGCCCAGAAGAAAAGTGAAGAGAAGTTTTTAGCAACGGAAAACTGGCTGGCCTGCTATCCTGTGCCTGAACAATCTCTGGCCGAAGCGAGTGGCACTTTATCTCTCAGCGTTGTGGTCGTGGATGATCAGCAATCACCGCAGGCACTCGATACAACACTCTCCTTGCTTCATACATTGGGCGTGGATGTTCAGATCTACTCTGTTGTGGCAACAGGCGATGAGGATGGAAAACCGAAAAATTTCAGCCGCTGGCTGAGTCACCTGCTTGTTGAAGACCAGAATGAATGGATACTTTTCCTGCGTGCCGGTGATCGGATTTACCCGGATATATTCTCTGGACTCTCTGTTTTCAGGGAAAAAATATGTACATCCTTGGCATTTTATTCAGACAGGATCGTCTTGCATAAGGAAGAAATCATTGAGTCACATTTTCTGCCTGATTTCGATCTGGATTACTTTTTAGCGCTACCGGAACGCTTTACCAGGGGGGCTTTCTTCAGACGTGAATTATGCATAGAGGTCATTAAATCGCGCGACATCTCACACCAGACTGTAGAGATGGATTTTATGTTGCAGTTGGTTAATGCAGGGCTTAGCGCTGATATTCAGCATGTCCCGCTACCTTTACTGGCGTTATCATTAACAGAAAATGACAATCACCTGTTGAAGCAATCTTTGTTGGCAGAGCATCTGACCCTTAGAGGATGCAGCAATGCGCTGATTGAAAGAAAGAATAATGCTTTTAATATAGATTTTAATGCGTCAGACATTAAAAAGCTTACCGTCATCATTGTCGTAGAAGATGAAATTCTTAATGTTAAGCGGCTTCTGTCGACCTTTGTGGATACCGTCGCCGATATTGACTACGAAATTATTTTCATTGATAACTATTCAGCGGACGAGAACGTCAGATCATGGCTATCCTCACTGTCTGATATCAATGAGGATGTCTTCAGAGTCTATTTTGTTCAGGAAAAAATCAATATCGTTAGTGCGCTGAATTATGCTCTATCAGAGGCAAGAGGCGATTTTACGCTTTATCTTTCATGCGGGATTTATTTTAACAATAAATTGTGGCTTAACGCCTTATTGAATCACTGCAGCCGACCTGAACTTTTAGCCTGCGCACCCTTTTTAACAGATAAACGCAGCTATCTCTATTCCCCAGGCGTGCTGGAAGGAGATATGCGCTGCTGCTACAGTCCGTCCTGCACAGCGGACCCGCTGAACAGGATGTACGCACCGGAACTGAGCGTTCCCCGACAACATTTACTACTCAGCAGTGAATGTATCATGCTAAGAACCGCGGCGTGCCATGAGGCGGGAGGACTGGATGAACACTTCCCGACGATAAATGAGGCGATCAGCGATCTGCTGCTGAGGGCGTCTGACAAAGAAACGGTAATATTAGCGGTGCCTCAGTCGCGGATATGCTGCGATGACATCGTTTCTGACGCAGAACGCATCCCTGTTGATTCTCTCTTTTATGAAAAATGGATCGACCGCTTATCCCGCGATCCTGTTGTTAATCCTAACCTCTCCTGGAAAGGTGAGCATTTAGTCCGGGAGAATAATCGTTCGCTGATAGCAGCACGGCAGGGTTTAAAACCTGATGTGTTATTTTTATTTAATGCCGAAGACTCTACGGAAGTGCAGCGCGTTAAAGAAAGCTCGCTGTCAGTTTCGCAAGCCGGTAATGGCATACATACCTTAATGTGTCAGCATTTATCTGTTGCTGAGCTTTACAGAATGAAGCCTGCTTGTGTTGTTCTGAGCGATGTCATTGCCCATAAAAACGGGCGGCTGTTCAGAAACAGACATCTTTTCCCTGACACCCGTTTTATTGTTGAGGCGACCCGGGCGTCGTTCAGCGTGAACCGTCCTGCGTATGGTCGTGATGAGATCCTGCGGAACACTGACCTACTGGTAGTGAGAAACACCGCTGCGCTGAAATTGTTCAGCCACAAAAATGTAGTCCTTCAGGCTGACAAACTCGGTACAGACTGGCAGCATTTAATCCGGGCCCGCCCGGTTCCGCCCGAAAATCACGATAAGCCCAGAGTGGGTATCGTGCTGTCGGATCTGCTACCGGAAGACTGGCGACATATTGAGGTGCTTATCAAAGAGATGAGTGAAGATATCTGCTGGATTATTTACGGTGCCTGTCCTGACGCATGGAAAACGGCTATTCATGAATATCATCGTAAAGTGCCGCAAAACAGATTGCCGGAGATGTTTCAGTCGCTCAGGTTAAATCTTGCACTTGCCCCCCTTTCAGATTCTTTACTGAATCAGGCGGAAGGGCATCGGGTTATTGCACAGTTAGGTGCCTGTGGTTACCCGGTGCTTGCCAGCGATCATGATGCTTATAAAGAGATAATGAGCGTTGAGCGCATTAAAAATAAAACGTCGCAGTGGCGATTTATGATCAACAAAATGATCAGTAATCCCCTTTTGTTACGCAGCCTGGGTGAAAATATCTATCATGAAGTTAATGCAGAGTGGATTTATCAGCCAGGTGAACTGCCCGCATGGCTGACCCGTAAAGTTCATTAAAAGAGGAGGGTGGGTACGTTAGCGTATTCATCCTGCTCATGATTTTTCGCAGCTCATGGCTTATATTAGCCAGGTAATGATAATCCCCTGACCCGTTACAGTTCCCCTACAGACTGCCGATAACTCCTCACAGAACAACATCATTTTTGATTTTAACTTTGTGGAGTGTCTATGCGCTTCAATTATGACCTGTTACCGGGTGAGCGGCTGACCTTTGAAGAGATCGCCCGGCGTTATGCTCTGCAATACCCTGATGATAAAGAGCTGACGGCGCGCGCCTTGCTGAGTCCGTCAACCGGCCTGCGCACGCTGAAAATCCGCGCGGTGTTCGCGCAGGAAGAGAGCAACAGCCCGCTGGAGGATCTGCTGTTCATCTCCCATGACAACGAACGTAAAAATTACCTGCGTCGCTTTGAGCACTACCTTAAGCAGAATCTCTCCTTCCTCTATTTCCGTCGCAGCGATAGCGAAAAGCGCGACAACCTGTGGAAGGTGATGGGCAGCAGCCAGGTCTTCGCGATGATCGATCCGCAATCCGCCACGGCACAGAATCTGCTGAACAGTCGCGGCTACAAACTGGTGCTGATGCATCAGGATGATGAAGACGCTTACTGGCAGCTCTTCAATCCACAGGCGGATCCCTGTTTTCCGCAGTCGCAGCGCATTCAGTTCATCGTGGTGCTGAGTACGCCGCAGCACAAAGTCCCGGCGGCGGTGATGCCGGGAACGGAAGTCGGGCGTCGTGTCAAAGCCCGGGTGCTGCAGCGCGCCAGCCAGGCGGAATTCAGCGCCGGTGTCAAAGCCCGCTACGGCGCCTGTGTGATGACCGGCACCGAGCTGACCGAACGGCATAACTGGCCATGGGTGGAAGCCTGCCATATCGACACGCAGGAAGGGGATGACGGTGTACTGGCAGATAACAGCATCGATAACGGCCTGTTTTTACGCAGTGATTTGCAGCGGCTGTTTATTAACCGACTGATTAGCATTGATGGTGAATCGGGCGAGATTCTGGTGCATCCTGGTGAGGAGGCGCAGCAGCATCTGGCGCCCTGGTACCAGGAACTGGAAGGTCGCGTCTGCAGCCTGTGGGCGGCAGTGCCGCCCGCCACCCGGCAACGGCTGCGTGCCCGTCGTTAATCTTCACTGAAGAGTGCAGAAGGATCTGCACTCTGACGTAACAAAAATGAAATAGCCTCGTTTTACCCCGCCTATTCAGCCAATCGAAAACGCTACAGAATTGGATAATCATGCCGATAACTTCATTAACGCAGGGTAGTCAACGTGAACGATTTCTATACCGCCGAAGGCGTGATGGACAAGCATTCGCTCTGGCAGCGCTACGTGCCGCTGGTGCGCCATGAAGCGTTGCGTCTGCAGGTTCGCCTGCCGGCCAGTGTTGAGCTTGACGACTTGCTGCAGGCGGGTGGGATAGGGCTGTTAAATGCCGTAGAGCGTTATGACGCGCTCCAGGGTACAGCCTTTACCACCTATGCCGTGCAGCGTATTCGTGGCGCCATGCTCGACGAGCTTCGTAGTCGGGACTGGGCACCGCGCAGTGTGCGTCGTAATGCACGCGAGGTGGCCGGAGCAATGCACAGAGTGGAACAGTCGCTGGGGCGTTCTGCCTCTGAGCAGGAAGTGGCGCAGCAGCTGAATGTTTCCATGGAGGAGTACCGGCAGATCCTGCTGGACACCAACAATAGTCAACTTTTCTCCTACGACGAGTATCGGGAAGAGCACGGCGACAGCGCGGAGCTGGTGACGGAAGGCCATGAAGAGGCTAATCCGCTTCATCAGTTGCTTGAAGGGAGTCTGCGTGAGCGCGTCATTGAAGCGATCGAAGCGTTACCCGATCGTGAAAAGATGGTGCTGACACTGTACTACCAGGAAGAACTGAACCTGAAAGAGATTGGGGCGGTGCTTGATGTGGGTGAATCCCGTGTCAGCCAGCTGCACAGTCAGGCGATTAAACGCCTGCGTGCCCGACTTGCGGGAGCGCGCTAGCAGTATCAGTTCCTGGCGATTCAAAATTATAAAAAACCGGGGACTCAGTAATGGGAGCCAAGACCAAGGCCAGACCGTTAAGTCGTTATCTTAAAGACTATAAACACAGCCAGAGCAACTGTTCACACTGTGGCAAGGTATTAGATCGAATGGCGCTCGTTTTTCGTGGCCAGATCATCAATAAAGAGGCCATCGCTCGGATGGACCAGATGATTGATGAGCAGCTGTGGCTGAAACTTCAGCCCGAACTGACCGCGCTTTGTCGTTTTTGCAGTGATATTTTTTGTAATACCCATCCTAATTACTTCGACATAATGGCGTTTAAACAGTATCTGTTTGAACAGACAGAGATGAGCCCCAGCACAATTCGTGAATATGTGGTGCGGCTGCGTCGTCTGGATGAGATGCTGAAAGCCAGAAATTTCCCGGCCGACAGGCTTCAGGGAAATAGCTGGCATCAGTGTCTGGAAAGCGATCTGCCCGATGCCGGTAATAACAATTACCGCATCGCGCTGCGCAAGTACGATCAGTTCTTAGGCTGGCAGCAGGGTTAACCCTGATCTGCACCGATTGCTCCCCCGCGTGCCTGCGGCACGTTCCCCTTTTGCCCGCCAGCCGGGTAAAAGGGAAGGGGGAGCACGGCGCTTCTTTCTCCTGCAACTTTCACTACACATCTGTCTCACCGCATCTGCTGACACCTGAATCAGGGTGATCCTTTTCGCATCTTCTGCAACACTGTAAGGATAAATTGAATGCCCGAACGGAGGCAGCATTGTCTTTACATCTGTTACACCAATTCCCACGTCTTGAACTGCTGGGCGCACCCACGCCGTTAGAACATCTGCCACGGCTCTCTGACTACCTGGGTCGCGATATTTTCATTAAACGCGATGATTTCACGCCCGTGGCGATGGGCGGTAATAAGCTGCGCAAGCTGGAATTTCTGGCGGCGGACGCGCTGCGTGAAGGCGCCGATGTGCTGCTGACCGCGGGCGCTATCCAGTCCAATCATGTGCGTCAGACGGCGGCAGTCGCGGCCCGGCTTGGCCTGAAGTGCGTGGCATTGCTGGAAAACCCGATTGGCACCCACGCAGAAAACTACCTGAGCAACGGCAACCGACTGTTGCTGGATCTGATGGACGCTGAAGTGGTTATGGTGGATGCGCTGAATAACCCTGCGGAACAGCTGGCTGAACAGGCCACGCGTCTGGAAGCCCAGGGTTATCGTCCTTACATCGTGCCGGTCGGCGGCTCAAATGCGCTGGGTGCACTAGGCTATGTAGAGTGTGCGCAGGAGATTGCTCATCAGAGCGAGGGTGTGGTCGATTTCGCCGCCGTGGTCGTGGCCTCGGGCAGTGCCGGTACCCATGCCGGACTGGCGGTGGGTCTGGAGCATCTGCTGCCGGAGACCGAGCTGGTGGGCGTCACCGTTTCACGCCAGGTTGAGGCGCAGTTGCCGCTGGTGGAGCGGCTGCGTCAGTCGCTGGCGGAGACGCTGGAAGTGCAGGCTAAGGCACCGATTACCCTGTGGGATGACTACTTTGCGCCGCGCTACGGCGAACCCAATGATGAAGGCATGGCTGCGGTGAAACTGCTGGCGCGGCTGGAAGGGATCCTGCTGGATCCGGTCTACACCGGCAAGGCAATGGCCGGACTGCTGGATGGCGTGAGCCAGAATCGTTTCCGCCGTGAAGGTCCGTTGCTGTTTATTCACACGGGCGGCGCACCGGCGTTATTTGCTTATCATCCTTCGGTCTGAGACAAGCGAATAAAACAGTTTATACTCCGTGGGTTATCCTACTGGACTGGCAGCGACAAGCCGTGCTGCCCTTATAAGAACACACACACAATACTGTCAATAATGGGGTGAATATGTCCTTTTCTCGTGCAGGTCGTCAGATGGTGATGGGCGTCATGGCTGTGGCGCTGATTGCTGGCGTCAACGTTAAAACCTTTGCAGCGGAAAATCTGCTGAACAAAATTAAAGAGCGCGGCACGCTGCTGGTGGGTCTGGAAGGCACCTATCCGCCATTCAGCTTCCAGGATGAAAAGGGCAAGCTGACCGGCTTTGAAGTGGAATTCGCGGAACAGCTGGCACAGCACATGGGCGTCAAGGCGAGCCTGAAACCGACCAAGTGGGACGGCATGCTGGCCTCACTCGACGCGAAGCGCATCGATGTGGTCATCAACCAGGTCACCATCTCTGATGAGCGTAAGAAGAAGTATGACTTCTCCACGCCATACACGGTCTCCGGCATTCAGGCGCTGACCATGAAAGCCAATGCGAACACCATCACCAAACCTGCTGACCTGGCCGGTAAAAAAGTGGGCGTCGGTCTGGGCACCAACTACGAGCAGTGGCTGCGTGAGAATGTGAAGGGCGTGGACATCCGTACCTATGATGATGACCCGACCAAATATCAGGATCTGCGCTCTGGCCGTCTGAATGCCATTCTGGTTGACCGTCTGGCTGCGCTGGATCTGGTGAAGAAAACGGGCGATACCATGGCGGTCGCGGGCGATGCGTTCTCTCGTCAGGAATCGGGCGTGGCGGTACGTAAAGGCAACGACGACCTGCTGAAAGCGATCGACCAGGCCATTGCTGACATGCAGAAAGATGGCTCGCTGAGCAAGCTGTCTCAGAAATGGTTTGGCGCGGACGTGACGAAATAATGCAGGAAAGTCTTCAACTGGTGCTGGATTCAGCACCTTTTTTATTAAAAGGCGCGCTGTTTACGCTGCAGCTCAGCATCGGCGGCATGTTCTTTGGCCTGCTGCTGGGCTTTATTCTGGCGCTGATGCGTCTGTCGCGCTTCTGGCCGGTTCGCTGGCTGGCACGAATCTATGTCTCGATCTTTCGTGGCACGCCGCTGATCGCCCAGCTGTTTATGATCTATTACGGCCTGCCGCAGTTTGGCATTGAACTGGATCCGATCCCCTCCGCGATGATTGGTCTTTCCCTGAATACCGCAGCCTATGCCTCAGAGTCACTGCGTGGCGCGATTTCATCGATTGAGCGCGGGCAGTGGGAAGCGGCGGCAAGTATCGGCATGACGCGCTGGCAAACCCTGCGCCGGGTGATCCTGCCACAGGCAGCCCGCACCGCGCTGCCTCCGCTGGGCAACAGCTTTATCAGCCTGGTAAAAGATACCTCGCTGGCGGCGACCATTCAGGTACCGGAGCTGTTCCGTCAGGCGCAGTTGATCACCTCACGCACGCTGGAAGTCTTTACCATGTATCTGGCAGCCTCGCTGATCTACTGGGTGATGGCAACGGTGTTATCTGCGTTGCAGAACCGGCTGGAACAGCATGTTAATCGTCAGGATTCGGAGTCGAAATGAGCGCCATCGAAGTCAGAAAGCTGGTGAAGTCTTTTAACGGCCAGACGGTGCTGCACGACATCGACCTTGATGTGGCCGCCGGTGAAGTGGTGGCCATTATCGGCCCCAGCGGATCAGGTAAAACCACGCTGCTGCGCAGTATCAATCTGCTGGAAGTGCCGGATAGCGGCACCATCCGCGTTGGAGAGATTACCGTTGATGCGGCGCTGGCACAGAGTAAGCAGAAAGAGCAGGTGCGTCGTCTGCGGCAGCAGGTCGGATTTGTCTTCCAGAACTTCAATCTGTTTCCGCATCGTTCAGTGATGGAGAACATTATTGAAGGGCCGGTTATCGTTAAAGGCGAAGCGAAAGCGGATGCGGTAGCCCGCGCCCGCACGCTGCTGGAGAAGGTCGGGCTGCACGGCAAAGAAGAGAGCTATCCGCGCCGTCTGTCCGGCGGGCAGCAACAGCGCGTGGCGATTGCGCGTGCGCTGGCGATGCGGCCGGAAGTGATCCTGTTTGATGAACCGACCTCGGCGCTGGATCCGGAGCTGGTGGGCGAGGTGCTCAGCACCATTCGCGCGCTGGCCGAAGAGAAACGCACCATGGTCATCGTCACGCATGAGATGAGCTTTGCCCGCGATGTGGCTGACCGCGCCATTTTTATGGATCAGGGGCGGATTGTGGAGCAGGGCGAAGCGAAAGCGTTGTTCAGTAACCCTCAGCAGCCGCGCACCCGTCAGTTCCTTGATAAATTTCTGAATCAGTAATCCACACTGCCTTCCCAGGAAGGCAGTTTTAACCTGTTTAAAACCCTCATTTTTTAAGCTGCCACTGGCTATGGTCACGTTATTAACAGGCGCAGTATCATAAATAACTCTGCTGCTGTTAAACCTTTTGGCACATCTGACAAATCTTTTCTTTTCATCGGGGATATATTGGCTTTTCCCGTTGCCACTTTCTCTTAATTATATTTTCTGAATTATGAAGCAACATTATCCTTTAAACAGGCTGCGGCACTGCTAATTAGTGTGTTGCGTCGATATTAATAAGTGTAAGGAAACGTTCCGCTGAGTAAATAACTGTGGTAACAGGGCCACTCAGCGGCTTTTAAGAGTTTCGCTACATTCATCACCGGTTCAATGGCGAATAATTGCCGGATAATCATAAAAGCAATACTGATTTCCTCGCTTTTACTTTCCAGCATTCTGACCTACACAGCAGGAGTCATTGAATGAACCAGACTAAGTCAGATCAGATATTGTGGGTAGATACCCTGAAGGGCGCCTGCATATTACTGGTGGTCCTGTACCACACAGTTTTACCCGGCTTTGAAGGGACGATGAAATATCTCTCTGCCGGATGGATCCCCGCCGAAATATGGATACAGTTTAATACGGTACTGTCGCCGCTGCGTATGCCCGCCTTTTTCTTCGTCTCGGGATTACTGGCGACCAATGGCATTCTGAACCGGCCCTGGAAGCAGGTATTTACCAGTCGCATTACCAATCTTTTTTATCTCTATATTCTGTGGGGGTTTATTCAGTGGTGGTCAATTATCGGTATCTCTACTGAAATTACCGGCCAGCGTATTTCGCAGAACCTTAATGCCGCCTATGCGGGTTCGCTATTCGAGTTTCTCAAGCTTACCTTTATGGCTATGAGCACCTCGTGGTATCTGTATGGGCTGGGACTCTATTTCCTCTGTGCCAAAGTTTTCCGTCAATATAAGCTGGCCCTGGTGGCGGTGGCGATCCTGCTGAATTATCTGGCGGCAGAAAAAGTGATCCCGTTCTGGGGACCACAGAGCCTGGCCCAATATTTTGTGTTCTTCCTGCTAGGGGCATTCTGGAGCCAGACGATGCTGCGCCTGAGTGAATGGCGGCGTGAGAATCTGATGCCCTGGGCGCTTCTGGCGGCAGCCGCCGGGATTCATGTGCTATTCGGTCTGGATAAGAGTCTGTTCCTGTGTGTACTGGCGGTGTTATTCAGTATCGCGGCTTGTCGCTGGCTGAATCAGCACTTCAGCATGCGCTATCTCAACTGGGTTGGCCGCAATACGCTGCAGATTTACGTCATCCACCGTATTTTTATCGAGTTCTTTGGTATGTCTGCGATTCTGTTCGCGCAGCGGCATCATCTGTTCGAGCAGGCGTGGTTTTCGTTTCTCTGGGCCTGTTTCTATCCGGTGGCCATCGTGGGGCTTTGCTCGCTCTGTTCAGTGGCAATCTGGTCGCTGACCAATCGCGGAGTCGGGCAGTCGCTGTTTGTGTTCCCGACGTTAATGAAAAGGGCGCCTGGCGGCGCGAGCGGTGGGTAAGTTACGCTTAGCAGCGGGGAAGTTACGCTTTGCAGCGGGCTTGCACTGAGCGGGTTTCGCCCGCCAGGCGATGGGGAGTTTCATGTCACTTAGCCGCGCGTTAGCACTGAGCGGGTTTCGCCCGCCAGGCGTTTGGGAGTTTCAGGTTGCCGGTGCAGGCGGCCGCGTCAAGGGGCGGACGCCCGCCCCTTAACAATCCCGGCGTCCGGCTGCCTGCGCGCCCCGCTGTGCGGGGGACCTTCGTCACGCCCTGCGGCCGACGGACCGTCCGGACTCGCCATCCCTGGCTCGTACCGTCCTTTCGCCGACGTCCTGTCGGCTCATCCTGGCCTCCGGTTGTTCCTCAGCGCTGCGGACGCCTCTGGTAAGCCCCTGCCGGTGGGTTTGTCACCCGGACTGGCTGGGCTCAGGCCGCTGAAAGCGTGGAAAGATTCATAAGGTTTCGCTTTGCAGCGGGCTTGCACTGAGCGGTTTCGCCTGCAAGGCGATGGGGCGTCTTAGTTCACTTAGCCGCGCGTTAGCGCTGAGAGGGTTACGCCCGCCAGGCGATGGGGAGTTTCAGGTTGCCTGTGCAGGCGGACGCGTCAAGGGGCGGACGCCCGCCCCTTAACAATCCCGGCGTCCGGCTGCCTGCGCGCCCCGCTGTGCGGGGTGCCTGCGCGCCCCGCTGTGCGGGGTGCCTTCGTCACGCCCTGCGGCCGACGGACCGTCCGGACTCGCCATCCCTGGCTCGTACCGTCCTTTCGCCGACGTCCTGTCGGCTCATCCTTGCCTGCGGTTGTTCCTCAGCGCTTCGGACGCCTCTGGCAAACCCCTGCCGGTGATTTCTTTGTGTTTTCTTTAGTGCAGCGTTGTCTGGTGCCCCGAAAGCCAGTCTCAATTCCGAAATCTCACCGCAACACTCTGAGTGACCTGAAAACGAGATAACAGCGGTTAGTTTGAATGCCACTCTGTCTGCCGACCCAAAAGTCAGAGGCAATCCCAGAAAACCACAGCGATAAAGCACTCAACATAAAAAGCAGAGATAACAGCGGGTGGGTTGAATAACATTCGGTCTGCTGAGCAAAAATTCAGAGGCAATCCCAAAAAATTACAACGATAAAGCACTCAACATAAAAAGCAGAGATAACAGCGGGCGAGTTGAATGCCATTCTGTGTGCTGAGCCGAAAGTCATAGGCAATTTCCAAACTCACAGCGACAGCGAACCCAACATAAAAAGAAAAGATAACAGCGAGGGGGTGGGGAGGCCGTCAGAACCGCTGAGCGGATGAGGGATTTCAGGACGAGCGACAGGGATGTCGCGAAGAGGCGGGCTCGCGCCAGGGATGGCGCGTCCCGCTGGTCCGTGAGAAATCCTGAAGTAGCGAAGGAACCGCGAAGCGGCGGTGAAGCAGGCCGGAGCCCGGGGTCAAGGGGGCGCGGCGACTGGCGCCCCCTTGTCGGTCGCCTGCAGAGGCGAATCTGAAACTGCCTGGCTTACCAGGCGAACGAAACCTTCTCATAGCCCGTTCGCGCAGCGAACAATCCCAGCTTCAGCGCTGCACCTCAGCCCATTCGCGCAGCAAACAACCCCCTTAAGCTTCAGCGCTACCCTATGGTCATCAGGCTAGCATTACCGCCTGCCGCAGCGGTATTCACACTCAGCGAACGCTCAATCAGCAGACGTTCCAGCAGCAGATTGGTCTCGCCGCGGGCAAAGCCCTGCACCGACACAATCGCACCTTCACGTGCGGCAATCTGTTCACACAGGGTACGCAGCTGATCGGCATCGCCGTGATAGATCACTGCATCAAACTCTGCTGCTAACGGGTCACGCGCCAGCGTGATGCGCGCTTTCACTGCATCCGGCAGCGAGGCCAGCAGGGCGCGATGCAGCTCATCATCCTGCCACAATGCTTTACTGCCGACGCTGGTCACCGCGGCCAGCTGGATTAACGCATCCTGCTCGTTATCAGCCAGACAGAGCACCTGATCACGCGGCAACAGTGAGAAGGTATTGCGCTCGCCTGTCGGGCCAGGCAGCAGACGGACCACGCCCGCCTGGGCCAGATCGCCATAGTGCTGGCAGAGTTCAGCCAGTTCAGGCTTATCCTTAGCCCAGTTGCTAAGTGCCAGATGCGGTGCCAGCAGTGACTGACGCAGCGAGCTGTCCGCCGGGCGTTCTGCATCCTGACGATCAAAAGTCAGACGCAGCGCACTATCCGGACGATGCGCCAGCAAGCGGTAAAGATAGAGTGGACCGCCGGCTTTCGGACCGGTACCGGATAAACCCTCGCCACCAAACGGCTGTACGCCGACCACCGCGCCCACCATATTGCGGTTGACGTAGAGATTGCCGACTCGGGCGTTCGCCGTGACCTGTGCAATCGTTTCGTCGATGCGGGTATGTACGCCCAGCGTCAGGCCATAGCCGGACGCATTGATCTGCTCAACCAGCTGCGGCAGGTTATTGCGGGTGAAACGCACCACGTGCAGCACCGGGCCAAAAATCTCTTTATCGAGATCGCTGACCTGACCCAGCTCAATCAGTGTCGGTTTAACAAAGGTACCGCTATTCCACTCTTTGCTGTCCTGCGGGTTATCCTGCACCGCCTGATAGACCGTGAAGCCTTTATTACGCATCGCCTGAATATGGCGATCGATATTGGCTTTCGCTTCGGCATCAATGACCGGGCCGATGTCGGTCGAGAAGCGTTCCGGATTGCCCATGCGGCACTCCGCCATCGCGCCGCGCAGCATCTTCAGGGTATGGTCGGCGACATCTTCCTGAATGCAGAGCAGGCGCAGGGCAGAACAGCGCTGTCCGGCACTGTCGAAGGCAGAGGCGACGATATCGATCACCACCTGCTCAGTCAGCGCGGAAGAGTCGACGATCATCGCATTCATCCCGCCGGTCTCAGCAATCAGCGGCACAGGACGACCGTGCTGGTCAAGGCGACCCGCCAGATTACGCTGCAGCAGTGTCGCCACCGCAGTTGAACCGGTAAACATCACGCCACGCACCCGAACGTCACCGGTCAACTGTGCACCAACGGTTTCACCCTGGCCAGGCAGCAGTTGCAGCACGCCTGGCGGCACACCCGCATCCAGCAGGATCTGAACCGCCTGGGCGGCAATCAGCGGTGTCTGCTCGGCCGGTTTGGCCAGCACGCTGTTGCCCGCTGCCAGTGCAGCCGCAATCTGACCGGTAAAGATCGCCAGCGGGAAGTTCCATGGACTGATGCAGACCACCGGGCCCAGCGGACGATGGGTTTCGTTGTCGAAATCGTCACGCACCATTCCGGCGTAGTAATAGAGGAAATCAACCGCTTCGCGCACTTCCGCGATGGCGTTGTTGTAGGTTTTGCCCGCTTCACGCACCAGGATGCCAAGCAGCTGCTGCATCTGGCCTTCCATGATCTGTGCGGCGCGTTCCAGAATGGCGGCACGCTCCTGCGGTGGTGTGGCAAACCAGATTGGCCCGCTGTTCACCGCGGCATCCAGCGCCACAGAAACTTCCTGCTCTGTGGCTTCACGGACCTGACCTACACGGTCGCCAGGCGCTGCCGGGTTCAGAATGTCGCGCAACTCGCCGGCACCCGCTTCACCGTCGATCATCGGCTCGGCCAGGCAGGGCTGTGCGGCGCTGCTCAGCAGGGCGCTGGAGAGTGAGGCAAGGCGGTGTTCGTTGGCCATATCCAGACCCGCAGAGTTGACGCGGTTATCGCCATACAGATCGCGCGGCAGGGGGATTTTCGGATGCGGCAGACCAATGGCGCCTTCGCTGGCTCCCAGTTTCTCCACCGCGCTCACCGGATCGGCCACCAGTTCATCAATCGGCAGCGAGGTATCGGCAATGCGGTTAACAAACGAGGTGTTGGCCCCGTTTTCTAACAGGCGGCGCACCAGATAGGCCAACAGGGTTTCATGGGTACCGACCGGCGCATAGATACGGCAGGGACGATTAAGCTTGCCGTCCGCCACTTTGCCGACCACCTGCTCATAGAGCGGTTCGCCCATGCCGTGCAGGCACTGGAACTCATACTGACCCGGATAGTAGTTGTTGCCCGCCAGCTGATAAATCGCCGCCAGGGTGTGGGCGTTGTGGGTGGCGAACTGCGGATAGATCAGGCTTGGCACGGCCAGCAGTTTGCGGGCACAGGCCAGATAAGAGATATCGGTGTAAACCTTTCGGGTGTAGACCGGATAGCCTTCCAGTCCTTCCATCTGGGCGCGCTTGATTTCGCTGTCCCAGTACGCGCCTTTCACCAGACGAATCATCAGGCGACGGCGGCTGCGCTGCGCCAGATCGATCAGCTCATCAATCACAAACGGACAGCGTTTCATGTAGGCCTGAATCACAAAACCAATGCCGTTCCAGCCTTCCAGCTCTGGCTCGAAACAGAGTTTCTCCAGTAAATCCAGCGACAGTTCCAGCCGGTCCGCCTCTTCTGCATCGATGTTGATGCCGATGTCATAGGAGCGGGCCAGCAGCGTCAGCGATTTCAGAATAGGGTAGAGCTCTTCCATCACGCGCTCATACTGCGCCCGGCTGTAGCGGGGATGCAGTGCTGAGAGCTTGATAGAGATGCCGGGACCTTCATAGATGCCACGACCATTCGACGCTTTACCAATGGCATGGATCGCCTGCTGATAAGAGAGCAGATAGGCTTTGGCATCGCCTGCCGTCAGGGCCGCTTCGCCCAGCATGTCATAGGAGTAGCGGAAGCCTTTCTCTTCCAGCTTGCGGGCGTTAGCCAGCGCTTCGGCAATGGTTTCACCGGTGACGAACTGCTCGCCCATCAGACGCATCGCCATATCCACGCCTTTGCGGATCAGCGGTTCGCCACCCTTACCGATAATGCGGTTAAGCGAGCTTGAGAGATTCGACTCGTTGTGGGTCGAGACCAGACGGCCGGTGAACAGCAGGCCCCAGGTCGCCGCGTTGACAAACAGTGACGGGCTGCGTCCCAGATGTGACTGCCAGTTGCCGTTGCTGATCTTGTCGCGGATCAGCGCATCGCGCGTTGGCTTGTCGGGAATACGCAGTAGCGCTTCAGCCAGACACATCAGCGCCACACCTTCATGGGAGGAGAGTGAGAACTCCTGCAGCAGGCTCTGCACCATGCCAGCGCGTCCGGTTGCCCCTTTCTGGTGCCGCAGCTTGTCGGCGAGCTGGTAAGCCAGCTGATGGGTTTTCTCTGCCAGCGCCGCCGGTAAACGTGCCTGTTCAAGCATCATTGGCACCGCATCAGTCTCCGGACGACGCCATGCGGCGGTCACCGCTGAACGGGTCACTGACTGAGGTAAAATCTGCTCTGCGAAATCAAGGAACGGCTGGTGCGTCTCCTCTGGCTGGGTGTCGTCGGACTCTGCGGCCGCCTGAGCAGAAAGCGGGATCTCCGGCACGGTATCGCCGGTTTCCAGCTGGCCCAGGTAGTTAAAGATCGCCTGTTTAATCAGCCAGTGTGGCGTGCGATCGATGCGCTGCGCAGCCAGTTTGATGCGCTCGCGTGTCGCGTCATCCAGTTTTACACCCATGGTGGTTGTAGCCATGACTCCAGAGCTCCTTGATAATGGTTCGATACGGCGTTGGCTGCACTATCACTTAAGTTGCAACTTTGTGCAACCGTGTTAAATGTGAGCCAGTTAACACCCTTTTAACGTCGACGATTGTTAAATCCCGCAATGCGGCACGGATATTGCTGCAAGATCCTCGCCAGGCTGGCAGACCCGATGAAAAGCGGGTTTCAGACAGGTAATACGACGGTGCAACCGGATAACTGTGAGCGAGTGCAACCTATGAGCACGTTTTCACAAACGGTTAGTGAAATCACTGTAACGCCTGTGTTAAATCCATTGTGCGCACAACGCCTTTCCGGCAGGATACCGCGCCGCTGGGAAATGAGTGACGCCCTGACGAAGAAAATCGGCCCGCTTTGCCCCGTTCCGGCAGGCGGGTAGCTGGCGATTTCTCTGGGATATCAAATAATAAGTGGAGAGACAGATGAGTGTAAGTACACCTTTGCTGGTGACCTTTTTGGTTTATATTCTTGGGATGGTATTAATCGGGTTTGTGGCTTATCGCTCGACCAAAAACTTTGATGATTACATCCTCGGTGGCCGCAGTCTGGGTAGCGTGGTCACGGCACTCTCTGCCGGTGCATCCGATATGAGCGGCTGGCTGCTGATGGGCTTACCGGGTGCGATCTTCATCTCCGGTATCTCTGAAAGCTGGATTGCGATTGGCCTGACGATCGGTGCCTGGCTGAACTGGAAAATCGTGGCCGGTCGCCTGCGGGTTCAGACTGAACATCACAACAACGCCCTGACGCTGCCGGACTTCTTTACCAGCCGCTTTGAGGACCACAGTAAAATCCTGCGCGTGATCTCCGCCATTGTGATCCTGGTGTTCTTCACCATCTATTGCGCCTCAGGCGTGGTAGCCGGTGCGCGTCTGTTTGAAAGCACCTTTGGTATGAGTTACCAGACCGCTCTGTGGGCGGGTGCAGCGGCGACCATTCTCTATACGCTGGTGGGCGGTTTCCTTGCGGTGAGCTGGACCGATACCGTTCAGGCGAGCCTGATGATTTTTGCGCTGATCCTGACGCCGGTGTTTGTGATTATCGCGGTCGGCGGCTGGTCTGATTCGCTGGCGGTGATTGAAGCGAAGAGCCTGGAAAACCTCGACATGCTGAAGGGACTGAACTTCGTTGCGGTGATCTCCCTGCTCGGCTGGGGCCTGGGCTACTTCGGGCAGCCCCATATTCTGGCGCGCTTTATGGCGGCAGATTCGCATCGTTCAATCCGTACCGCTCGCCGTATCGGTATGACCTGGATGGTGCTCTGTCTGGCCGGTGCCGTGGCGGTGGGCTTCTTCGGTATCGCCTGGTTCCAGAACAACCCGACGCTGGCGGTTGGCGTTAACGCCAATGCGGAGCGGGTCTTTATCGAGCTGGCGCGTATCCTGTTCAACCCGTGGATTGCCGGTATTCTGCTGTCAGCGATCCTGGCAGCCGTGATGTCAACGCTGAGCTGTCAGCTGCTGGTCTGCTCCAGCGCCCTGACCGAAGATCTCTACAAAGGCTTACTGCGTAAAAATGCCAGCCAGAAAGAGCTGGTATGGGTAGGGCGTCTGATGGTGCTGCTGGTGGCGCTGATTGCGATCGCGCTGGCGGCTAACCCGGAAAACCGCGTGCTGGGCCTGGTGAGCTACGCCTGGGCGGGCTTCGGTGCGGCGTTTGGTCCGGTGGTACTGTTTGGTGTCTGCTGGAAGCGGATGAACCGCAACGGTGCGCTGGCGGGCATGATCGTCGGTGCGCTGACCGTGCTGGTGTGGAAACAGTATGGCTGGCTGGGACTGTATGAAATCATCCCGGGCTTCATTTTCGCCAGCATCGCCATTGTGGTGTTCACGCTGATGGGCCGTGAGCCATCAGCAGAAGCGCAGCAGCGCTTTGCCGCTGCAGAGGCGGAGTTCCAGACAAAATAAGCGAGGCGTTAATCGCCTGGCCCGTCCCGAAAGGGGCGGGCTTTTTTGTTACAAAGATAAACCACTCAAAGATGAAATTATCTCCACCGGCAACTTGTTTTTTTTTCAGCGATAATGATAATCGGTATCGTTTACACTTTACCTTATTTTACTGTTTATTGACGCTGCTTAACATTCAAGAGGTTGGCGATGTTTGTTCCTTTTCTCATCATGCTACGCGAAGGGCTTGAAGCCGCGCTGATAGTCAGCCTGATAGCCAGCTATCTCAAACGCACCCAGCGTACCCAATGGTTTCCCGCGATGTGGGCTGGCGTGTTTATTGCCGCCGGGCTCTGTCTGGGCCTGGGTCTGTTCATCAATGCCACCACCGGTGAGTTCCCGCAGAAAGAGCAGGAGCTGTTTGAGGGCATCGTGGCGCTGATTGCAGTGGTGATCCTCACCTCAATGGTTTTCTGGATGCGCAAAGTCGCCCGCAACATCAGGGTCGAGCTTGAACAGGCGGTCGATCAGGCGCTGCAACGCTCAGGTCGTGGCGGTCTGGCACTGGTGCTGATGGTGTTTCTTGCCGTGGCGCGCGAAGGGCTGGAGTCGGTGTTCTTCCTGCTGGCGGCGTTTACCCAGGATGTCGGTTATGCGCCGCCGATTGGCGCGGTGCTGGGTCTGGCAACCGCGGTCGTGCTGGGCATGCTGCTCTACTGGGGCGGTATCCGTCTTAACATGGCCCATTTCTTCCGCTGGACCAGCGTATTCATCCTGTTTGTCGCCGCGGGTCTGGCAGCGGGCGCCATCCGCGCCTTCCACGAAGCGGGTTTATGGAATCGCTTTCAGGATGTCGCCTTCGATCTCAGCAATACCTTATCGACCCATTCGCTGTTCGGCACCCTGCTGGAAGGGGTGCTGGGTTATCAGGAGTCCCCAAGCGTCAGTGAAGTGACCGTTTACTTTGCCTACCTGATCCCGG
Organism: Pantoea sp. PvP021; assembly: GCF_054056055.1. NCBI lineage: Bacteria > Pseudomonadati > Pseudomonadota > Gammaproteobacteria > Enterobacterales > Erwiniaceae > Pantoea > Pantoea sp. PvP021. The sequence continues at coordinate 384,881 of NZ_JBSRXX010000001.1, forward strand.
CGCTGATTCTGTTCTTTATGCCTGCGCGTTCTGCTGCGTCGGCCACTGTGTAATTTGACATTTAACGGGCGCATCTTACGCCTGCAACATGATAGGGAAAGAGAGATGACAATGCGTTTCCGCCGCAAGGCACTGCTGCTTCCTCTGCTGGCGATCTCCGCAACGGCGGCCGCGGCGGTTCCTCAGGTTACCGTAAGCGTCACCGACAAGCAGTGCGAGCCGATGAGCTTAACGGTCAAGGCCGGTAAGACCCAGTTCCTGATTAAAAACAACAGCCAGAAAGCGCTGGAGTGGGAGATCCTCAAAGGCGTGATGGTGGTTGAAGAGCGTGAGAATATCGCGCCGGGCTTCAGTCAGAAACTGACCGCCAATCTGGAGGCGGGCGAATATGAGATGACCTGTGGGCTGCTGAGCAATCCAAAAGGCAAGCTGATCGTGCAGGCAGGTGAGGGCGCGGCGAAAAGTGGCACCTCAGCACGTATGCAGCTGGAAGGCCCGATCACCGAATATAAAGCCTATGTGACCGACCAGGTGAACCAGCTGGTGAGCAACACCCAGGCCTTTACTGACGCCGTTAAAGCGGGTGATGTTGAAAAAGCCAAATCGCTGTTTGCTCCGACCCGTCAGTATTATGAGCGCATTGAGCCGATTGCTGAGCTCTTCTCCGATCTCGACGGCAGCATTGACGCCCGTGAAGATGACTATGAGAAAAAAGCGGCCGATCCTAAGTTCACCGGTTTCCACCGTCTGGAGAAAGCGCTGTTTGCTGATAACAGCACGAAAGGCATGGCGGACTACGCTGAGCAGCTGAATAAAGATGTGAAAGATTTGCAGGTGCGCATCAGCGAACTGGCCTTCCCGCCAGCCAAAGTGGTCGGCGGCGCAGCCGGCCTGATTGAAGAGGTCGCTTCCAGCAAAATTTCCGGTGAAGAAGATCGCTACAGCCGGACTGACCTGTGGGACTTCCAGGCGAACATTGATGGCGCGCAGAAAATCGTTGAGCTGCTGCGACCCATGGTAAGCAAAGCCAATCCGCAGTTGCTGGCCAAGGTTGACGCCAACTTCAAAAAAGTGGATGCGATCCTGAGTAAGTACCGCACCCAAACCGGTTTTGAATCCTATGAGAAACTGACCAGCGCCGACCGTAACGCGCTGAAAGGACCGATCACCGCACTGGCGGAAGATCTTTCATTACTTCGTGGCACCCTGGGTCTGGATTAATCATGAGTCGCAAGGAAGATGACGCGCAGCCTGCGCGTCGTCGGTTACTTAAAGGGCTGGGGCTGCTGGGTGGCGCGGCAGCGCTGGGCGGCGGCTGTCCGTTCCATGCAGCCGCCGCCGACAGCTTTTCGCCGGGGACGGTTACGCCGCAGGCCCGACAGCAGATGCAGCCGTTTTATGGTCAGCATCAGGCGGGTATCACGACGCCACAGCAGGCATCGATGATGCTGGTGGCGTTTGATCTGCTCAGCAGCGATAAAGCGGAGCTGGTGCGTCTGTTCCGGTTGCTGACCCAGCGTATCGCTTTCCTGACCACGGGCGGTCCGGCACCGGTAGTCACCAATCCGCGTTTGCCGCCAATGGATTCCGGCATTCTTGGGGCGACTATCGCGCCTGATAATCTGACGATTACCGTGTCGGTCGGCAACTCACTGTTTGACGAACGCTTTGGTCTGGCGCCGCACAAACCGAAAAAATTGCAGCCGATGACTCGCTTTCCCAATGATTCGCTGGATGCCAGTCAGTGTCATGGCGATCTGCTGTTGCAGCTCTGTGCCAACACTCAGGATACGGTGATTCATGCCCTGCGGGATATCATCAAGCATACGCCTGACCTCCTTGGCGTACGCTGGCGGCGTGAGGGCTTTATCTCCGATCACGCCGCGCGCAGTCAGGGGCAGGAGACCCCGATCAACCTGCTGGGTTTCAAAGATGGCACCGCCAATCCGGATACCCACAACCCTGCTCTGATGAATCAGCTGCTGTGGGTGACCGACGATCAGGACGAACCGGTCTGGGCGCGCAATGGCAGCTATCAGGCTGTACGGTTAATCCGCTTTCACGTCGAAATGTGGGATCGCACGCCGCTGGGCGAGCAACAGACTATCTTTGGTCGCGAGAAATTAAGTGGCGCGCCGCTGGGGATGCAGCATGAGCGCGACGTTCCGGATTACGCCCGTGATCCGGACGGCGAAGTGATTGCGCTGGATGCGCACATCCGTCTTGCCAATCCCCGCACACCAGAGACGGCAAGCAGCCTGATGCTGCGGCGCGGCTACAGTTACTCCGCGGGTATCTCTGCATCGGGACAGCTGGAGATGGGGTTACTATTCGTCTGCTATCAGCACGATCTGGAACGCGGCTTTCTCACGGTGCAGCGGCGCCTGAACGGCGAAGCGCTGGAAGAATATATCCGGCCTTTTGGTGGCGGTTACTTTTTTGTTTTGCCCGGTGTACCAGACGCCAGCCGTTATTTAGCGCAGTCGTTGCTGGAAGCCTGATTAAAATTCAACCACTGTGGGCGTACCTGTTCTGGTCGCCCACGTTTTACGGTTTTCGTGCTTTGCTGACTGAGGTTAAACTGAGTTTTAGCGGTTGTCTGGCATATATAAAATAAGCTAATGCACTGTAGTTAAAAGATTTTACATTTTGCCTTAAAAGAAATACATACACGTGATTAGCAATTCTTTTGCCAGCAGGTAAAATTACTATTGCAAAGGCCCAACAAAATGGTGCACTTTATTAAACAGGCGTAATCGGATGTGTTGATGTATCACACTGGAGTTCGCGCATGGGTCGAGTCTTTAATGGAAAGTCACTGTCAGTAAATAGATTGCGCCTGACCGCGAGGGCAATTCTGCCTCGTTATTTCTTCCTTCCTTCAACCATCTCTTTTGTCTTATCGCATCCTGTTTTATCCGGTGTTCAGCTACGCTATTGCGCTGCTGCATACCCACTATCCTGTCCTGTCATGGCTCAAAAGGAAGCCAACTGAAACCTCTAAAGCGTTCACGTTATCGCAACGGGCCACCGGCCTGACGCAGGAAATGAAACCAACTGAAAGGTGCCACTATGGGAAGACAGAAAGCAGTGATCAAAGCGCGTCGTGAAGCAAGAAGAGTGCTTCGTAGTGACTCAAGAAGTCATCGTCAGCGTGAAGAAGAGTCGGTCACTTCGCTGGTGCATATGAGTGGACTGGATGCCATTGGCATGGCGCGCGATACGCGTGACCGGTTGCCGATTGAAGCCCGTAATGAAGCTCAGGCGCACTATCTTAACGCCATAGAGAGAAAACAGCTGATCTTCGCAACCGGTGAAGCCGGGTGCGGTAAAACCTGGATCAGTGCCGCAAAAGCGGCTGAGGCCCTGATTAATAAGGATATCGACAGGATTATCGTTACGCGCCCGGTACTGCAGGCAGATGAGGATCTGGGATTCCTTCCCGGCGATATTTCTGAGAAATTCGCGCCTTATTTCCGCCCGGTTTATGACATTCTGGTTAAACGTCTTGGCGCATCCTTTATGCAATATTGTCTGCGTCCGGAAATTGCCAAGGTAGAGATTGCACCGTTCGCCTATATGCGTGGTCGCACTTTCGAAAATGCTGTGGTAATTCTGGACGAGGCGCAGAACGTCACCGCCGCGCAGATGAAAATGTTCCTGACCCGACTGGGCGAAAACGTCACGGTCATTGTTAACGGCGATATTACCCAGTGCGACTTGCCCGCTGGGGTGCCTTCCGGTCTCGCAGACGCGCTGGCGCGTTTCGAAGAGGACGAGATGGTTGGCATTGTACGCTTCGGCAAAGAAGATTGTGTGCGTTCTGCGCTGTGTCAGCGCACCCTGCACGCGTATAGCTAGCGTTTGATTGAGTAGAAGTGTAGCGCCCAAACCCGGCTCCGGCCGGGTTTTCTTATTGTGGGGCAGGACTGCGCCCGCGGTCGTTCCCCGGCGGGGGTTATCACACTCTCTCAGCGTGAAATATGCAAAAAAAAGAGCCTGAACAAAAGTTCAGGCTCTTCTTTGAAGATGGCGGTGAGAGAGGGGTTCGAACCCTCGATACGTTGCCGTATACACACTTTCCAGGCGTGCTCCTTCAGCCACTCGGACACCTCACCAGATTTACTTCGCTGACCGCGATGGGTCAACGGGGCGGTACTATAGGGAGTCGACTGAAAACGGTCAAGCACTATTTTTCTCTTTTGATCTATTCGCTTAAGCTCTGAACGAATTGATTTACTGCGGCATAAAACCCGCCGTTTTATCGGCCACATCCCGCCAAACTGATGAGCCCGGTCAGGTGAGTTTTATAGCAGCAAATAACTCGGGGCGGCGTTCTCAGCCTCGTTACTGGTCAGACGCTGCCCCGACTGATGCCGGAATCAGCTCTTTACTCTGTTAGCGAAACTTTTCCGCAGCTTCTGCAATTTCGGTGGAATGACCGCCATGCAGTAGCCGTTGCGCTGGCCCGCGCCTTCCCAGTAATCCTGATGATAAGCTTCAGCGGGATACCACTCTTTCAGCGGCTCAATGGTGGTCACCACCGGCACATCATGGTCAGCCTGAGCGCGGGCAATGGCGGCGCGTGCTTCCGCTTCCTGCTCTGCATTGGCCGGGAAAATGGCGGAACGATACTGGGTGCCAATATCATTACCCTGACGGTTAAGCTGGGTCGGATCATGCGTCACAAAGCTGATATCCAGCAGATCGCCAAAGCTGACTTTATCCGGGTCGAAGCCAATGCGGATCGCTTCCGCATGACCGGTCGCACCGCTGCAGACCTGCTCATAAGTCGGATTAGGACGAGCACCGCCGGTATAACCGCTTTCTACCGACTCTACGCCGATAACATCCTTAAATACCGCTTCGGTACACCAGAAACAGCCGCCAGCGATAACTGCGTATTCGATTGCCATAATAATTTACTCCTGTCAGGTCGAAAGAGGTGAATGGGGGCGCAGAAGAGCGCTTTCAACTAGATCAGCATCTCCGGTTTAAAATCGCCGCTCTTATCCAGTATTTTGTCGCTCATCACGCTGAACCGGCCTTCGCCAGTGTAGTGCAGGGTAGTGGGGTATTCCGGCTGCTCGGCAACGTGCGCTTTAACAATCTCAAAAATAAACAGGTTGTAGTTAGCGACCATCGAATCGTCATAAAGCTGACACTCAAAGCTGGCAAAACATTCGGCAATCATCGGCGCGCCAACCACCTGAGCGGGTTCCGGCGTCAGGCCAAATGCCTCAAACTTATCAATGCTGTCACCGTGGCTGTTGCCGATTGCCACAACTTCATCAATCAGCGAGGCAGAAGGAATGTTCAGCACGCACTGACCGCTGTTGCGGATAAGCTCATGGCTGTGGTTCATACCGGCAATCATGCAGCCAACCAGTGACGGAGAAAACTCCAGCACCGTGTGCCAGCCGAGCGTCATGATGTCATGTTGATCTTTGTACTGCGAACTGAGCAGCAGCACCGGTCCGGGCTCAAGGTATTTGCGGGCTTTGCTGACCGGAAAAGCATATTTGTGCATGCGTTGGCTCATGGCGTAACTCCTGAAACGGAACGTAGCCATTAAGTGTAGAGCACCGGGCGGATGCAGCAGGCGTGTCAGCGGGCAGAAATGCGAGGTTGATGGCGGCGTCTGGCAGCGCAGACATTTTTAGCGGCAGTGTCGCGAGCTTAAGGTTTCCTTAATATGCAATCGCGATACTGCCTGCTTTAACTGAGGATGATGCTATGAAAACTGCTCCTGTTGCCCTGTCTGTGACTGCTCCGCGTCCGATGAGTGAATATGCTGCACTGCTGATTGCCGCAGCTACGGTCGTTCTGTTCCTCTCCGCCTGGTTCAGCGCTTAAAACTTCACCACGGCACGACAACCGCTTCGGTCGCGGCGGTTCTCTAAGAAAAACTGAAACCGGTGTAACTGGACGATGCGGCTGACGATGCTCAGCCCGAGTCCGATACCGCCGTAGCGACTGTCCATCCGGATAAACGCTTTACTCAGCTCGCCACTTTTACTCTCATCAATTCCCGGGCCCTGATCTTCCACCACCAGCATCGGCTGAGGAGCTAACACCAGCTGCACACTGATGGTGCTGTTATCCGGGCTGTAGCGATGGGCGTTCTCGACCAGGTTACGCAGCAACATCTTCAGCAGCGTGGCATCACCACGCACAAACTGCTCCTGCGGCAGATCGAGCACCAGCGTCTGCTGATGCGCCTCCAGCATGATACTCAGCTCTGCCTCCATTGGCAGGATCACATCTTCAATCAGCCCCACGTTCTGATAGGTGCCAGAGGTAAAAGACTGTCCTGCGCGTGCCAGATTCAGCAGCTGCGACACACTGTGCGTCATCTGATCCAGGCGCTGCACCAGCGGCTGAACTTTGACATTGCTGTTACGTTCGATTAACTCCAGATGGAGCCGCAATCCCGCCAGCGGCGTGCGCAGCTCATGTGCCACGTCGGCGGTGAACAACCGTTCGCGCTCCAGACTGCTGTTCAGACGCGCGACCAGCTGGTTTATCGCCTGCGTCACCGCATCGATCTCCTGAACCTGACTGTGGCAGGCGACGGGATCAAGATTCTCTTCGCTGCGACTCTCCAGTTCGCGCTGCAGCTGATAAAGCGGCCGGGTAATCCACTTCACCGCCTGATAGCAGAGCAGCAGCGTCAGGGTAATCATCACCAGACTTGGCACCGCCAGGCTGGCTACCGCTTCATGCACTTCACGCTTAACATGACTGTCCATGTTGCGCTTCTGCAGCTGCGCTTCCACCAGAAACTGAATCTGCTCTTTGCTCTCATGCCATAGCCAGACCACGCTGATCACCTGGAAAACCAGCAGGATCAGACCGATGGTCAGGATGAGACGAAAGCGCATACTGCGATGATCGAAACGTCTTATCATGTTGCCTCACGAACGCCATCCTGCGTCACCAGCGCATAGCCAAAACCGCGCACGGTGCGGATAGCGCTTTTGCCGATTTTGTCGCGCAGATTATGGATATGCACTTCCAGGGTATTAGTAGAAGGCTCGGTCTCCCAGTTATAGATATCCTGGTAGAGAATTTCACGGTGAACCGGATTCCCGGCCTTGAGCATCAGTCGTGACAGAATCGCAAACTCTTTGGGTGTCAGATCCAGCAGTACGTCGCTGAGCGTAATCTGGCGATGGGTCATATCCAGCGCCAGCGCACCCACTCTGACATGACTGTCGCCCTGATTGACGTGGCGGCGAATCAGGGCGCGGATACGCGCCAGCAACTCATCCAGCGAGAACGGTTTGATCAGATAGTCGTCCGCGCCTGCGTCGAGTCCGGCAATGCGTTCGCTGATGGTGTCGCGTGCGGTCAGGATCAGCACCGGCGTCATCTTCTTCTGCCGCCGCAGGCGTATCAGAAAATGCAGTCCATCTTCATCCGGCAGGCCAAGATCCAGCACCACCAGGCTATACAGGCCGCTGGCGAAATGCGCTTCAGCATCCCGCACCCGCGTAACGCCATCACAGACATAGCCTTCCCCTTCCAGCGCCAGCATCAGACCCTGCAGCAGCAGGGCATCATCTTCAACAATCAGTATCTTCATTAAGGTTGGCTCCGACACGACGTCAAAATATCATCCGCAGGCACATATTCGTGGGTCGCGGTGCCGGTTAATCCCAGCATGGTTGAAAACAGATTATCCTGTGAAAAATCGTCTGTCGCCGCCAGTTTATTCAGACAGCCGCGATTAACCGCATAACGTTTCTGATAATCATCGGAGAGCCAGATCAGCAACGGCACATGTTTCTGGGTGTCCGGCGCGATAGCATAGGGCAGGCCATGCAGGTAAGCACCATTTTCACCCAGGGATTCGCCATGGTCAGACAGATAGACCAGGCTGGTGGTGAAGCGGTCCTGATGTGCACGCAGTACGTTAATGGCTTTATCGACGATGTGATCCACATTGACCAGCGTATTGTCATAGGTGTTGATCAACTGTTGTTGCGAACAGTCCTGAATCTGGTTGGTGTCGCAGGTCGGTTCAAACTGACGAAACTGTGGCGGATAGCGATGGCTATAAGTCGGGCCATGACTGCCAATGGTGTGCAGCACAATCACCGCGTTGCCTTTTAACTGACCAATGTACTCATCCAGACCGTGGAACAGCACGTCGTCGTAACACTCACCATCAATACACATGCCGGGCAGGTTCAGGCTGGTCATGTCCTGATGCGGAACGCGATCGCAGGCTCCTTTACAGCCCCCATCGTTCTCATTCCACAACACGCTAATCCCGGCGCGCTGAATAATATCCAGCAACCCCTCCTGATGGGCGGCCAGCACATCATCATAGTGGGCGCGCGGCATATTGGAGAACATGCAGGGCACGGAAACTGCCGTCGCCGTTCCGCACGAGGTGGTGTGCGGGAAATAGATCACATCATCTTTCGCCAGCAAGGGATTGGTCAGACGACCGTAACCGCCCAGCGAGAAATTTTGCGCACGCGAGGTTTCGCCCAGCACCAGAATCGTCAGGTTAGGTTTGCCACTGCTGCGGCTGGGCTGCAGATGCGCATCTTCACCGATACGCATCAGCGGCGCGTTCTGTAACTGCTCATGCTTATACCAGGAGAGCGTCGCCGCGATGCTGTTAGAGGGGCTCAGCGCTTTTACCAGCTCGCGGTTGTTACGGAACAGCGAGGCGTAATCTTTATAGAAGAGCAGGGCGATCAGCACAATCAGCGCCGCTGACAGCAATACGCTGAGCAGTCGCGCCAGCACGCCGCGCCACTGCTGCTTTTTGATTCGCGGCCAGAACAGCAGCAACGTCATCAGCACGCCCGAGGTGAGCAGGGTCACAAGCAGCTGTGGCGTAATCAGCGCAAAAGATTCCGAGGCGGTGGTATCCATCATGTTGGTGATCATTGAGCGATCGACCACGATGTTATAGGTGTGAATAAAGAACTGTGCCGAGGCGGAGAGCAGAATAAACAGCGCGGTCAGCAGCCGATCCAGCCAGATAAACGAGGCCAGCGTAATCACGATATTGATCACGCTAAAGGCGACCAGCGGCATCGATAAAAAGACCAGCGTGGTGTGCAGGTCGTTCAGCGGCATCACCGCCAGCACCTGACGGTAATAGGCAACGTTAAGGAAAACCGCGATGTAAACCGCAGCCAGAATCAGCAACGTAAGGCGGCTAATCAGCGGCCTCTTCAGGGTAAACGCCATGTGAGCAGGAACCAGAGTAATAAAAGTGTCACGAGAATGCGCTTTCAATATTAGGAATACCTTAAGAGCCTTAAGCTTTGGGGGGGCCGACTCTGCCGGGTGCGATACGTGCGTGACTCCAGTCAGCAGCGGATCGTGTCTGGCCTGATCATCGGAAGCGAAGCAGAATTGAATGGTGCTTTTATGCTGACTTAACCGCAGCGGCTGGCATGAAACCTGCATCTTTCTGGCATAACCCCTGTTAATGACTACACTTACTGTGAAGATGTTCTCAGTTAGCCAGTATTGTCAGCAATGCGCTTGCAAGTTTGAGGAGAGTGACCTATCCCGTTACCGCGTTTTATCCCTCAATCACCGCTTTATCAGAATTTCCCGCTTGCTGACCTGACTGCGTCAGGACATTCTTGTTTTAACTCAATGTTTTATTAAAATTCGATTTTCAGGAGAAGTAACGTGACCCAAGCGGCAGACACCCATGCCAGGTACCCGACATTAAGCGGCGGGCAGTACGCCTTCTTTTTTGATGTCGACGGCACGCTGGCAGCGATTCAGTCCCGTCCCGAAGCGGTATTTATTCCTGAGCAGGTCATCGCGCAACTGCAGCAGCTCTCTGCACTCTCGCAGGGCGCGCTGGCGCTGGTCTCCGGCAGACCCATAGAACAACTTGATGCGCTGGCCGCTCCCTGGCACGGCCCGGCTGCGGGCGTACATGGTGCAGAGCGCCGTGATGCAGAGGGTAATCTGCAACGCATCAGCCTGCCGGTCAAGGTGGAGCAATCGCTCAGGGCGGAATTGCAGGATGCCATGGCATCATGGCCTGGCACCCAGCTGGAGGTAAAAGGCATGGCTTTCGCACTTCACTACCGCCAGGCGATGCAGCATGAGCAGGATGTGATGCGACTGGCTGAACAGTCAGTGAAACGTTTTCCCGGACTGGCGCTTCAGCCGGGGAAATGTGTGGTTGAGATTAAACCGGCAGGTATCGATAAAGGCGCCGCAATCAGCGACTTTATGCAGCAGCCCCCTTTTGCCGGACGTACGCCGGTCTTTATTGGCGACGATCTGACGGATGAGAAGGGCTTTCTGGCCGTGAACGCACGGCAGGGCGTCTCGATCAAAGTCGGAGAAGGTTCCACCCAGGCCCATTATCGGCTTCATGATGTCGATGCGGTTTACGGCTGGCTGGAAAGAACATTATTACTATCAGATCAAGACAACGTCGGTAAGGAGTTTAGGTTATGAGTCGTTTAGTGGTTGTATCTAACCGTGTCGCCATGCCCGATGGGTCAAAAACCAGCGCTGGCGGTTTGGCCGTCGGTATTCTCGATGCACTGAAAAGCACCGGTGGACTGTGGTTTGGCTGGAACGGTGAAATCAGCGAGTACACAGGCGAAGAGGTAGAAGAAGTCACGGTTCAGGAACATGAGGGTATTGAGTATGCCTCGTTCCCGCTGAGCCAGAACGATTACGATCTCTACTATTGCCAGTTCTCAAACACTGTCATCTGGCCCGCATTCCATTATCGCCTTGACCTGGTGCAGTTCCAGCGGGAAGCCTGGGAAGGGTATTGCGACGTTAACGATGCGGTGGCACAGCGTTTAAAACCGCTGATCAAGCCGGATGATATTGTCTGGATCCACGATTATCACTTTTTACCGTTTGCAGCCGCGCTGCGTCGGGCGGGCATTAATAACCGCATCGGCTTCTTCCTGCATATTCCTTTCCCGACGCCTGAAATATTTAATGCGCTGCCGCCGCACAAAGAGCTTCTGGAAATGCTGTGCGAATATGACCTGCTGGGTTTCCAGACCGAATCGGATCGGGTGGCCTTCCTCGACAGCGTCAGCCAGCTCACTCAGCTGCAGAATAAGGGCGACAAAAAACATCGCGCCTTTGGCAACACCTTTATGACTGAGGTTTATCCCATCGGGATTGAGCCAGACAGTATTAAAGAGATGGCCGAAGGGCCGCTGCCACCAAAAATGGCCGCCATGAAGAAAGAGCTGGGCGATGCACGCAATATTATTGCCTGCGAACGTCTCGACTATTCCAAAGGTCTGCCTGAGCGTTTTCTTGCCTATGAAGCGCTGCTGGAGAACTTCCCGCAGCATCGCGGCAAAATTCGCTACTCGCAGATTGCTCCGACCTCGCGCGGCGATGTGCAGGCGTATCAGGATATCCGTCATCAGCTGGAAACCGAAGCAGGGCGCATCAATGGTAAATACGGTACGCTGGGCTGGACCCCGCTCTACTACCTTAACCAGCATTTTGACCGTCGCCTGCTGATGAAAATCTTCCGTCTGACCGATGTCGGTCTGGTTACGCCGCTGCGTGACGGTATGAACCTGGTGGCGAAAGAGTACGTGGCTGCGCAGGACCCGGATGATCCTGGTGTACTGGTGCTGTCGCGCTTTGCGGGTGCGGCTAACGAGCTCACCTCCGCGCTGATTGTGAATCCGTATGACCGTGATGAAGTGGCCGCCGCGCTGGATAGGGCGATTACTATGCCGCGTACCGAAAGGATTTCACGCTACAACGACATGATGGCGGTATTGCGTAAAAATGATATTACCGCCTGGCGTGAAGGCTTCCTGAAAGACCTGGAACGCATTGAACCGCGCAGCGTTGACCACAACACGGTTAATAAAGTCGCGACCTTCCCAAAACTCGCCTGATATCTGTTCTGACTCAGGGTTATGAAAGCAGCGGCGCCTCTACGGCGTCACTGCTTTTTTTTCGGCCCAGGTCACAGAAAACTCGCCTGCTATCTGTTAATGACCGTTTGCTACGATTCTACGCTGATAACGTCAGTGGCTGCCCGGAGTGGCCCGATAAATGCAGGTAAGCCCGGAAATCCCCGTCCTGTCAGCCCCTGCCGCTTTCTTTACCTTCTTTACTCAAGTTTCTCTTCAGGCTGCCGATAGTGATAGTGCCAACGCATAACCCTTCGTTAATTCATTCGACTTTCTTATATAACCCCTTGTTACAGTGGGAATCAGAGTCTGTACACCCGGTCACCACTGTTAACGCCAGGTTGCCAGAAATCTGACCTGCTGCCGTATAAACCTTAACGATTTCATTACTCACCCTCTGCGATACTCCCCTTAAGTAACTAATTTAAAAGCAAATAACCGCACGTCGCAGCAGCATAATATGCTGATAACCTTTCTTTGGGTGGTTCTAAATAGGGTGTTAAAACGATTAACACCCGATATTCATTCCGGACTGCGCAAAGCGTCGAATAGCGATGCTTTTACCCCCTATTAAACCTTTCTCAGGACCAATTGGACTTAAAATCGGGCTTTTTTGCTCAAAAAATGACCAGTCGGTAAGTAATGGTAAAGGGTTGCTGAAGAAATTTGCGTTAAAAGTGTGATCTGCGTCACACTTTATCTAAAATTTCACATCACTGTCGTTGTATGTCGAAATCAGACGATATAGATTTGCGTTGTTTTCGGAATAGTCCTAAAAAATGTAAGAAGACGTCACGGAAGATGTCCAGAACTCGAAAATAAAATGGCATGGATTTTCGACCTTCGGTGGGTCTGAAACCCACACAAAAATGGAAGGCGAAAACGGTGACATTAACGTTACGTGAAGTTTTTTTTGCCATCTTTTGATTTAACAAACAGCAGCTCGAACCGCAGATTTATTCTGCGATACAGTTACGTCGCATCTCTCAGGATGGAAAAATAATGGGCACCTCTGAAGTACTGAAACATATTTACGATCTCAACTTGTCTTATTTACTGCTTGCGCAGCGTTTAATTAACCAGGATAAAGCTTCTGCAATGTTTCGCCTCGGAATTGACGAGAAAATGGCGAATGCATTATCTGAATTAACATTGCCTGAGATGGTAAAAATGGCGGAAACCAATCAACTGGTTTGCCAGTTTCGTTTTACCGATAGCAGCACCATTAATCGCCTGACGCAGGAATCACGCGTGGATGATTTACAACAAATCCACACCGGCATTTTATTATCGAGCCGTTTACTGCGTAATGCGTCTAAAGATGATGCACCTGCTAAAAAGAGAGCAATGTCATGAGTGAGAAAAGTATTGTTCAGGAAGCACGTGATATTCATCTCGCGATGGAGCTCATTACATTAGGTGCCCGCTTACAGATGCTTGAGAGCGAAACCCAACTGAGCCGCGGTCGTCTCATCAAGCTCTATAAAGAATTACGTGGCAGTCCGCCACCGAAAGGTATGCTGCCGTTCTCTACGGACTGGTTTATGACGTGGGAGCAGAACATTCATGCTTCTATGTTCTGTAACGCCTGGAAGTTTTTGCTGAAAACCGGGTTGTGCAGCGGCGTCGATGCCGTGATTAAAGCTTACCGCCTGTATCTTGAACAGTGTCCTCAATCGGACGAGGGCCCGCTGTTGGCGCTGACTCGTGCCTGGACCCTGGTCCGATTCGTTGATAGCGGTATGCTGGAACTGGCAGATTGTAAAAGCTGCAACGGCAGCTTTATTAATCATGCGCATCAGCCAGTTGGCAGCTTTACCTGCAGCCTGTGCCAGCCACCATCACGGGCAGTAAAAAGACGTAAACTTTCTGCAGAACCTGCCGATATGTTTCCACAACTGCTGGATGAACAGGTTAAACACGCCGTTTAAGTTTGTTCGCACTGTGGAAGCCATCCAGCAGCGGTTAATACCGCTGCTTTTTTTTTGCTTGCGGTTCAGGAATAACATCTGCGGCTCTCTGGCTTAACTTCCACCAACACGTTACGGACGTAAGGATTTTTTTGTGCTGATAATTATAGGTTACCTGATTGTTTTAGGCTCCGTGTTGGGCGGATATGCGCTGGTAGGTGGCCATCTGGGCGCGCTTTATCAGCCAGCCGAATTATTAATGATCGGCGGTGCCGGTGCCGGTGCTTTTTTAGTCGGCAACAACGGTAAGTCGATTAAAAAAACGCTGAAGGCGCTGCCTAAGTTATTTCGCGGCTCCAAGTACAACAAAGCGGTTTACATGGATTTGATGGCGCTGCTTTATCGCCTGATGGCGAAGTCGCGTCAGCAGGGCATGTTATCGCTGGAACGCGATATTGAAGATCCCAGCCAGAGTGAAATTTTTGCTAATTATCCCCGCATTCTTGCCGATAAACAGTTAGTGGATTTTATTACTGACTATTTACGCCTGATGGTGAGCGGCAACATGAACGCTTTTGAAATCGAAGCGTTGATGGATGAAGAGATTGAGACCTACGAACACGAGTGTGACGTACCAGCGCAAAGTATTGCTGCAGTGGGTGATGGTCTTCCGGCATTCGGTATCGTCGCCGCGGTAATGGGCGTGGTCCATGCACTGGCTTCGGCCGATCGTCCAGCCGCTGAACTCGGTGCGCTGGTCGCGCATGCGATGGTGGGCACCTTCCTGGGCATCCTGCTGGCCTACGGGTTTGTCTCTCCACTCTCGTCAGTGCTGCGTCAGAAGTGTGCGGAAACCACCAAGATGATGCAGTGCATTAAGGTGACATTGCTGTCGAGCCTGAATGGTTACGCGCCGCAGATTGCGGTGGAATTTGGTCGTAAGACGCTCTATTCCGCCGAGCGTCCGTCGTTCAGCGAACTGGAAGAGCACGTACGTAACGCCAAGAACCCGGCTAAACAGACTTCAGACGAGGCTTCATGAAACACGGCAATCGCCCAATTGTGCTGATCAAAAAGCGCAAACATAAAGGCCATGAAGGCAGCCACGGATCGTGGAAGATTGCCTACGCCGACTTTATGACGGCGATGATGGCCTTTTTTATGGTGATGTGGCTGCTCTCAATCGCCAACCCGCAGGAGCTGGTGCAGATAGCAGACTACTTCAAAACACCGCTGAAGGTAGCGATTACCGGCGGGGCGCGCAGCAGCGACAGCGAGAGCCCGATCCCCGGCGGCGGTGATGATCCGACCAAAAAGATTGGCGAAGTGAACAAAGTCGTCGATATGGACGCCCAGAAACGCAAGCTGGATGAGATTCGTCTTAACCGGCTGCGTGAAAAGCTCGACCAGCTGATTGAAGCGGATCCGCGTCTGAAAGCGCTGCGCCCGCATCTGATCATCAACATGGTGGAAGAGGGGCTGCGTATTCAGATTATCGACAGCCAGAATCGCCCGATGTTTAAGACCGGTCGGGCCGAGGTTGAGCCCTATATGCGCGATATTCTGCGTGCGATAGCGCCAGTCCTTAACGACATTCCGAACCGCATCAGCCTGGCCGGACATACCGATGATTTTCAGTATGCCAGCGGTGACAAAGGCTACAGCAACTGGGAACTGTCGACAGACCGTGCTAACGCCTCACGCCGTGAACTGGTGATGGGCGGCTTAGACAGCGGAAAAATTTTACGGGTGTTGGGTATGGCCGACACCATGCGCCTGAAAAATCGTGGCGGTAATGACGCCGTTAACCGCCGCATCAGCCTGCTGGTGTTGAACCACGACACCGAAGCGGCAATAGAAAAAGAGAACGCAGAAAGTGATGCCGTCCAGATCAGCGATCCGGCGGCCATTGAACAGATTACCGCACCTGCAACACCAGGCGGCGCGGTGAATACAGCAGCCCCCTCACAGCCGAGGTGATTCCCGTGAGTATGGACATCAGCGATTTTTACCAGACGTTTTTTGATGAAGCCGATGAGCTATTAGCGGATATGGAACAACACCTGTTGGGCTTAGACCCGCAGGAGCCAGATTCGGAACAGCTTAACGCCATCTTCCGTGCCGCTCACTCCATTAAGGGTGGGGCCGGAACCTTTGGTTTTACGGTATTACAGGAAACGACTCATATCCTGGAAAACATTCTGGATGGTGCTCGTCGCGGCGAGATGCAGCTCAGCACCGACATCATCAACCTGTTTTTGGAAACCAAAGATATTATGCAGGAACAGCTCGATGCTTATAAAACCGCGCAGGAGCCTAACGCGGAGAGCTTCAAATATATCTGTGAAGCGCTGCGCCAGCTGGCGCTAGAGGCCAAAGGTCTGCCGGTTGATGTTCCGGCCAGTGTTGCCACTGCCAGCGCAGAACCGGCCAGCACCAGCGGCCTGCGTGTACAGCTGATCGATCTCAAAGAGAAAGAGGTCGATCTGATGCTGGAAGAGATGAGTAATCTCGGCACCCTGACCAACGTACAGAAAGGCAGCACCACGCTGGATGTCTGCATTGATGGCGTCGGTAAAGATGACATCGTGGCGGTGCTCTGCTTCGTCATCGACGAAGCACAGATCCGCTTCCCGGCAGCAGACGAAGCCGTTGCCGCGCCAGTTGCTGTTGCTGCCGAGGCCGAACCGGTGGTGGAAGACGTTCACACTGCCACCGTCACCGAACTGCCGGTGGCCGCAGTGAAGCGTGAAAGTAAGCGCGTCGCGGCCCCTGCCAAATCGAGCGAATCCACCAGCATCCGTGTTGCGGTGGAGAAAGTCGATCAGCTGATCAACCTGGTGGGCGAACTGGTGATTACCCAGTCAATGCTCGCTCAGCGTTCCGGCGAACTCGATCCGGTCGCGCACGGTGACCTGCTGAACAGCATGGGTCAGCTGGAGCGTAACGCCCGCGATCTGCAGGAATCGGTGATGTCGATTCGTATGATGCCAATGGAATATGTCTTCAGCCGCTTCCCGCGTCTGGTGCGTGACCTGGCCAGCAAACTCGGCAAAGAGGTCGAACTGACGCTGCTGGGCAGCTCAACCGAACTCGATAAGAGCCTGATTGAGCGCATCATCGATCCATTAACGCACCTGGTGCGTAACAGCCTTGACCACGGTATCGAAACGCCAGAGAAACGTCTGGTGGCCGGTAAAGTGGCAACCGGTAACCTGACGCTTTCAGCGGAACATCAGGGCGGCAACATCTGCATTGAAGTGTCTGATGATGGTGCCGGTCTGAACCGTGAACGTATTCTGGCTAAAGCCCTCTCATCGGGCCTGCCGGTTCACGAGAACATGAGCGACGAAGAGGTCGGCATGCTGATCTTCGCACCGGGCTTCTCTACCGCAGAGCAGGTGACGGATGTTTCAGGACGCGGCGTCGGTATGGACGTGGTGAAACGAAATATTCAGGAGATGGGCGGTCATGTCGAAATCGCCTCGAAGCAGGGCAAAGGCACCACCATTCGTATCCTGCTGCCGCTGACCCTGGCCATCCTTGATGGGATGTCCGTTCGTGTGGCCGATGAAGTCTTTATTCTGCCGCTGAATGCGGTGATGGAGTCGCTGCAACCGCGCGCCGAAGAGCTGAAACCGCTGGCCGGTGGCGAGTGCGTGCTGGAAGTGCGTGGCGAATATCTGCCACTGGTCGAGCTGTGGAACGTCTTTGATGTGCAGGATGCCAAAACCGAGGCCACTCAGGGCATCGTGGTAATCCTGCAAAGCGCGGGCAAACGTTACGCGCTACTGGTCGATCAGCTGATTGGCCAGCATCAGGTGGTGGTGAAGAACCTGGAAAGTAACTATCGCAAAGTGCCGGGCATCTCTGCCGCCACCATTCTTGGCGATGGTAGCGTGGCGCTGATTGTTGATGTTTCAGCACTGCAATCACTTAACCGTGAAAAACGTGTGGCTGGCGCTGCCGCCTGATTGATAACGAAAGGGTAAATAACATGAATGGAATGGCAACCGTGACAAAAATCGCTGGCGAAACTGTGGGTCAGGAGTTTCTGGTCTTCACGCTGGGCGACGAAGAGTACGGCATCGATATCCTCAAAGTTCAGGAAATTCGCGGTTACGATCAGGTAACGCGTATCGCAAATACCCCTGAATTTATCCGCGGCGTCACTAACCTGCGCGGCGTTATCGTGCCGATTATCGATCTGCGCGTGAAGTTTGCGCAGCCCGATGTTGAGTACAATGAAAACACCGTGGTTATCGTGCTGAATCTGGAAAATCGCGTGGTCGGTATCGTGGTTGACGGCGTCTCTGATGTGCTGTCGCTGACCCAGGATCAGATCCGTCCTTCACCAGAGTTCGCTGTGACCATGTCCACCGAGTACCTGACCGGTCTGGGTGCGCTGGGCGATCGCATGCTGATTCTGGTCGACATTGAGAAGCTGCTGAGCAGCGACGAGATGGCGCTGGTGGATAACCTGCGTAGCGCGTAATTGAATCATCACGGGCCGGTTATGGCTGGCCCGTGATAGTTTCACAGAGCGATAATTCCTTTCTATTCATAGAATAAAGCCGCATTGCACTCTAATTTCCCGCTGTCACCTGCCGATAATCCCTCAGTCACTTTAATTACCTACTTTCTTCAGGGTTACTCATGTTAACGAAAATCCGTGTTGTCACCAGCCTGTTACTGGTGTTGCTGGTGTTTGGGCTGTTACAGGCCTTCTCCGGTTCTGTTTTCTACTCCGCATTAAGCCACGACAAGCAAAGCTTCGCCGTGTCGCAGCTGGCGATGCAAAATACGCAGTCGCTCAACGACGCCTATATGAGTCTTAACCAGAGCCGGGTGCTGCTGACCCGTATTCAGCTGCGTTTCGCCACCAGTAAGCTGGAAGGCAAAACGGCCGATGTCGCCACGCTGTTTGACGACAGCAAAAACTTTCAGCAGGCGGCCGCCGGTTTTTTCAAAGTCTTTAAAGAGACACCCGATACGCCGGGACAAAATAGTGAGTTAAACAACCAGCTGGAGCAGCGCTACAGCGACTATGGCGCTGCGCTGGATCAGTTGCAGACGGCGCTACAGGCAAACGATCTGATTGCGGCCGGTAAAGCCCCGGTGGCGCCAAGCCAGAGTGCGTTTCTGACGCTTTACCGTGAATGGCGAGCCGATCAGAATCGCCTGACTACGCTTGGTGTTGAAGAGAACAGTTCTGCTTACAGCCGCATGATGTGGATCCTCTCCACCATCATGGCCGTCGTGGTCGCCGTGATCGTGCTCTGCTGGTTTGGCCTGCGCAAAATCGTGATGACACCCCTCAACAGCAGCATTAATCACATTCAGCATATCGCCCAGGGCGATTTAACCCAGCCGATTGTGGTGGAAGGGCGCAACGAGATGACTCAGCTCGCGGCCAGTCTGCATGACATGCAACAGTCACTGGTGCGCACGGTGACCAATGTGCGTGACGGCTCGGATGCGATTTTCACCGGTGCCAGCGAGATCTCTGCCGGAAACAATGATCTTTCTGCCCGCACAGAACAGCAGGCTGCGTCACTGGAGCAGACGGCGGCCAGCATGGAGCAGCTCACTGCCACGGTGAAACAGAACGCCGAAAACGCCCGCCAGGCATCACAGCTGGCACTCAGCGCCTCAGAAACCGCAGAAAAAGGCGGCAACGTGGTGGCGGGTGTCGTGAAAACCATGAGCGAAATCGCTGGCAGTTCGAAGAAGATTGCCGATATCACCAGCGTGATTGATGGCATTGCTTTCCAGACCAATATTCTGGCGCTTAACGCCGCCGTTGAAGCGGCGCGTGCCGGAGAGCAGGGTCGCGGTTTTGCCGTGGTCGCGGGCGAGGTGCGTAATCTGGCCCAGCGCAGCGCCCAGGCGGCAAAAGAGATCAAAGGGTTGATCGATGACTCAGTGAACCGGGTCAATGTCGGTTCGCAACTGGTCGGCACCGCCGGGGAAACCATGAGCGATATCGTCAGTGCGGTTACGCGCGTCACCGACATCATGGGTGAAATCGCCTCGGCGTCGGACGAGCAGAGTCGCGGTATCGATCAGGTCGGGCAGGCGGTCACTGAGATGGATCGCGTTACCCAGCAGAACGCCTCGCTGGTGGAAGAGTCCGCTGCGGCAGCCGCCTCGCTGGAAGATCAGGCCAGCCGGTTAAGTCAGTCAGTGTCGGTCTTCAAAATTAAACGCGGCGCGTTGCAGCAGACGCTGACAAAGCATCTGCCGATTGCCGCACCCGCTACGGCGGCGCTGGCACCACGCAAAGCCCTGACGGCGCCGGTCAGTGATACTCACTGGGAAACCTTCTGATGTCACGCTGCGCATCCTGCGGGATGCGCAGCAACCCCTCGCGATTCCTCTGCGTAAAGCCAAACTCAGCAGCTCATGCTGATAAAAATAATTACAAAAGCCACTTCTCTCCTGAAAGCGCTGAATAGCGTTAATTAATCCTGTTACATCGCCGATATAGCCGCTGCACCTAAATTAACCTGCAGGGGAACAAGATGTTAAAAAAAATAAAAGTGGTGACCAGTTTAATCGCAGTCCTGGTCATCTTTGGCGCGCTCCAGCTAGTCGCTGGCAGCCTTTTCTGGTCAGCCCTCAATAAAGACAAAGAGTCCTTTGCGCTGTCGCAGGTCTCTAATCGCAATGTCACCGAGATGACTGACGCCTATATTTCACTGAACAACAGCCGTACCACGCTGAACCGCGGCATGCTGCGCTTACAGACCAGCATGGCCTCGCAGATGAACGGCGGTCAGCTTGATGAGCTGATCAACAAAGCCAATACCCAGTTAGCGGAAGCCGATCGCCACTTTAAAATCTATTACCATCTGCCAACCACGTCGGGTCTTGACGAAACCATGGGCGACACGCTTGAAGCCGATTACGCTAACTACGAAAACGGCCTGAAGGCGATGGTAAAAAGCCTGCAGGCGCGCGACCTGGAAGGGATGTTCAAACAGAACATTGAGCAGAAACAGGTCGCGATGCAGGAGAGCTACAACAAATGGCGTGCGCGTCAGACTGAGCTTTCCGATCAGGGAATGGCGCAGAACCAGAAAGCCTTTAAACAGATGATGTGGCTGCTGGCCGCGATTGGTGTTGCGGTGCTTGCGGTGATTATTACCTGCTGGTTTGGCCTGCGTCAGGTGTTGATTCAGCCGCTGCAACAGCTGCTGGCACAGATTCGCGCTATTGCCTCCGGCGATTTGACCCAGCCGATTGTGGTTGAGGGGCGTAATGAGATGAGCCAGCTGGCAGCAGGCATCCATGAGATGCAGCAGTCGCTGGTGATGACGGTGGGGAATGTGCGTGACGGCTCTGATGCCATCTTTACCGGTGCCAGCGAAATCGCCGCCGGTAACAACGACCTGTCGGCCCGCACCGAAGAGCAGGCCGCTTCGCTGGAGCAGACCGCCGCCAGCATGGAGCAGCTCACTGCCACGGTGAAGCAGAATGCTGACAACGCCCGTCAGGCATCCCAGCTGGCGCTGACCGCCTCCGAAACCGCGCAGCAGGGCGGTAAAGTGGTGAATGGCGTGGTCACAACCATGAAAGAGATCGCCGGCAGCTCGAAGAAGATCGCGGACATTATCAGCGTAATCGACGGCATCGCCTTCCAGACCAACATCCTGGCGCTGAATGCGGCGGTTGAAGCGGCACGTGCCGGTGAACAGGGTCGCGGTTTTGCGGTGGTGGCCGGTGAAGTGCGCAGTCTGGCCCAGCGCAGCGCCCAGGCTGCGAAAGAGATTAAAGGCCTGATTGAAGACTCGGTGTCACGCGTCAACAGCGGTTCACTGCAGGTTGAAAGCGCCGGCAGCACCATGAATGAGATTGTGGGTGCCGTGACCCGCGTTACCGACATCATGGGTGAGATCGCCTCGGCTTCCGATGAGCAGAGCCGCGGTATTGAGCAGGTCGGTCTGGCCGTCACCGAAATGGATCGCGTGACCCAGCAGAACGCCTCGCTGGTTGAGGAGTCTGCCGCCGCTGCGGCGGCACTGGAGCAGCAGGCCAGCGTCCTGACCCAGGCCGTCTCCGTTTTCAAAATTTCCCGCGCCTGATTTTCCCTCTTTCAACATGGCGGCGGCGTAAAGCCGTCGCCATGCATAAAGTTCCCCCCGTCTCCGCCGATAAATACACACGAATCGCCAACCAATGAGGTGTTTATGTTTAGTCGAGTACGAGTCGTCTCCGGCCTGCTGTGTGTGCTGGCGCTGTTTGCGCTGCTGCAGCTGTTTTCCGGCGGAATGTTTTTCAAAACTGTCAGTTCAGATAAAGAGAATTTTGCCTACAACCAACGCCTGAATACTCTGCAACAGGCGATGGGCACCTCATGGGTTTCGCTGGTTCAGGCGCGTAACACCCTTAACCGCGCCGGTATCCGTTTTCTGCAGGATGCACAGATGTCGGGCTCGGGTGCCAGCGTGAAAGAGCTGGTCGCCCTGGCGGGCGAGGAGCTGAAGCAGGCTGAAGTCAGCTATCAGATATTCAACGATAACCTGTCAGAAGAAGGCAAAACGGCCGAAAACGTCCGGGCGTTACAGGCGAACTACAAGGCCTATCACGATGCGCTGGCGGAGCTGATGGTCTTCTTCACCGCCGGCAATTTCAAAGGTTTTGTGGATCAGCCGACCCAGAGCTACCAGGACAAGTTCCAGAAAGATTACAGCGAGTGGCTTGAGCACAATAAAGCGCTGTCTCAGCAGGGTGTGGAAGCTAACCAGCACGCGTATACCCGCTCCATCACTATCGTTATCGCCACACTGGCAGTGACCTTGCTGATGATTATCCTGGTGTGGAACGTGATGCGCTCGGTGCTGATCCGTCCGCTGCGTCAGAGTATTGAGCATATCCAGCACATCGCACGGGGCGACTTGACCCAGCCGGTTGAGATTAGCGTGCGTAACGAAATCGGGGAGTTACTGACTTCGCTGCAGCACATGCAGCAGGAGCTGGTCCGTACCGTGCGAACCGTTCGAGACGGCTCTGATGCCATCTATACCGGTGCGAGCGAAATCTCCATCGGCAATAACGATCTCTCTTCGCGTACCGAACAGCAGGCCGCTTCGCTGGAGCAGACCGCTGCCAGCATGGAGCAGCTCACCGCGACCGTGAAGCAGAATGCCGAAAACGCCCGTCAGGCGTCCAAGCTGGCGCTGACCGCCTCTGAAACCGCGCAGCAGGGCGGCAAAGTGGTGGATGGCGTGGTCACCACCATGAAAGAAATTGCCGGCAGTTCCAAAAAGATTGCCGATATCACCAGTGTGATTGATGGCATCGCCTTCCAGACCAACATCCTGGCGCTGAATGCGGCCGTTGAAGCGGCGCGTGCCGGTGAACAGGGTCGCGGTTTTGCGGTCGTTGCCGGTGAAGTGCGCAGCCTGGCGCAGCGCAGCGCCCAGGCCGCCAAAGAGATTAAAGGTCTGATTGAAGATTCGGTTAGCCGCGTTAATACCGGCTCGGTGCTGGTAGAGAGCGCCGGTGACACCATGAGCAACATCGTCAGCGCGGTCACCCGCGTCACCGACATCATGGGTGAGATCGCCTCAGCGTCAGACGAGCAGAGCCGTGGCATTGACCAGGTGGGGCTTGCCGTGACCGAGATGGATCGCGTCACCCAGCAGAACGCCTCACTGGTCGAAGAGTCAGCGGCAGCGGCTGCAGCGCTCGAAGATCAGGCAAGTCACTTAAAACAAGCGGTATCAGTGTTCAATATTGGTAAAGAATTTGTCGCTCAGGCCGTTAACAAGACAACGGCGATGAAAACTCTCCAGTCAGATGCACCGTTAGCCGTTGGTCGTTCGCCTGCTACCCGCAGCGACGACAACTGGGAAACCTTTTAATCGCCCGTGGCCCGGCCGCCATTGAGCCGCCGGGCATCGCAGCAGACAAATAATGTATTGAGTTCGGGCCAGGTGCAGAGATGAAAAAATCGACAATTTTAGATCAAAATGAGACGACAACGCTGCTGTCGCAGATGGTGCAGCGTTTACCGCTCTCCGATACGCATTTTCGTCGTATCAGCCAGCTGATCTATCAGCGTGCCGGTATCGTACTGGCCGATCACAAGCGTGAGATGGTTTACAACCGTCTGGTTCGTCGCCTGCGTACGCTGAATATCGATGATTTCGGTCGCTACCTGGCGCTGCTGGAGTCCGATCCGAACAGTGCCGAGTGGCAGGCGTTTATCAATGCCTTGACCACTAACCTGACCGCGTTCTTCCGCGAAGCGCATCACTTCCCGATTCTGGCGGAGCATGCACGTAAGCGACAGGGCAACTTCAGCGTCTGGAGTACCGCAGCGTCAACCGGCGAAGAGCCTTACTCCATCGCCATGACGCTGGCGGAAGCGCTGGGCACCGGACCGGGCAAGTTCCAGGTTCATGCCAGCGATATCGACACCCAGGTGCTGGAAAAAGCGGTGGCGGGTGTTTATCGCCAGGAGGAGCTGCGCACGCTGTCACCCGCACAAATGCAGCGCTACTTCCTGCGCGGCACCGGTCCTCATGCCGGTATGGTGCGGGCGCGTCCCGAGCTGACCAATATGGTCACTTACGCGCAGCTTAACCTGCTGGCCAATGACTGGGCGCTGCCGGGTCAGTTCGACGCTATTTTCTGTCGCAACGTGATGATCTATTTCGATAAAGAGACGCAGGAGAAGATTCTGCGTCGGTTTGTCCCGCTCCTGAAGCCGGGTGGCATTCTGTTCGCCGGTCATTCAGAAAACTTCAGTCAGATCAGTAAAGAGTTCTGGCTGCGCGGGCAAACCGTCTATGGACTGACGAAGGAAAGATGATGAGCAAAATCACCGTGATGTGCGTAGATGACTCTGCGCTGATGCGGCAGTTGATGACTGAAATCATCAACAGCCATCCGGATATGGAGATGGTCGCTACGGCACCCGATCCGCTGGTCGCCCGCGATTTGATTAAGCAGTTCAATCCGCAGGTGCTGACGCTGGATGTGGAAATGCCGCGCATGGATGGCCTCGATTTCCTGGAAAAACTGATGCGGTTACGGCCAATGCCGGTGGTGATGGTTTCATCGCTGACCGGGAAAGGCTCTGAAATTACCCTGCGCGCGCTGGAGCTGGGAGCGGTGGATTTCGTCACCAAGCCACAGCTCGGTATCCGCGAAGGGATGCTGTCTTACAGCCAGATGATTGGCGACAAAATTCGTGCCGCTTCCCGTGCCCGACTGCACAACCGTGCAGCGATGCCGGTGCCGGCGACGCTGAAAGCGGGCCCGCTGCTGAGTAGTGAGAAGCTGATTGCGATTGGCTCCTCAACCGGGGGTACCGAGGCGATTCGCCATGTGCTGCAGCCGTTACCGGCGACCAGCCCGGCACTGCTGATTACCCAGCATATGCCGCCAGGCTTTACCCGCTCTTTTGCCGAGCGTCTGAACAAGTTGTGTCAGATCACGGTGAAGGAAGCTGAAGATGGTGAGCGTATTCTGCCAGGCCATGCCTACATCGCGCCAGGCGCAATGCACATGGAGCTGGCCCGAAGTGGCGCCAACTATGTGGTGAAACTGAATGAAGGACCACCGGTTAACCGGCACAAACCCTCTGTGGATGTGCTGTTTAAATCGGTGGCAACTTACGCCGGACGAAATGCGGTGGGGGTCATCCTCACCGGCATGGGCAACGACGGTGCCGCCGGGATGCTGGAAATGCATCGGGCAGGCGCCTGGACTATCGCCCAGAACGAAGCCAGCTGTGTGGTATTTGGCATGCCGCGTGAGGCCATTGCCACAGGCGGCGTGAGCGAAGTCGTGGATTTAAGCAACATCAGCCAGCACATGCTGGCGAAAATTAGCGCCGGACAGGCATTGCGTATTTAACAGGCCCGTCCCGCCGGGCGAGACAACTCAGGAGTAGATATGGCTGATAAAAACATGCGCTTTTTGGTAGTAGACGACTTCAATACGATGCGTCGTATTGTGCGTAACCTGCTGAAAGAGCTGGGCTTCAATAACGTAGAAGAAGCGGAAGATGGTGTGGACGCCCTCGGCAAACTGAAAGCGGGTGGTTTCGACTTCGTGATTTCCGACTGGAACATGCCAAACATGGATGGCCTGCAGCTGCTGCAGACCATTCGTGCCGACGCGGCAATGAGTTCGCTGCCGGTGTTGATGGTGACCGCGGAAGCGAAGAAAGAGAACATTATCGCCGCCGCCCAGGCCGGTGCCAGCGGATATGTCGTGAAGCCATTCACTGCGGCAACCCTGGAAGAAAAGCTGGGTAAAATTTTCGAAAAACTGGGCATGTAAGGGGATGTGATGAGCGACTTTCCGAAACCAACTGAGGATGCCGCGGCACACGACATCATTTCACGTATTGGCTCTCTGACGCGCATGCTGCGCGACAGCCTGCGCGAGCTGGGGCTGGATAAAGCCATAGCCGATGCGGCTGAAGCCATTCCTGATGCCCGCGACCGTCTGGATTATGTTGTGCAGATGACGGCGCAGGCCGCTGACCGTGCGTTGAACTGTGTTGAAGCAGCACAACCCCATCAGGATAAGATGGAAGCCGGGGCAACCCAGCTGAAAGGGCGTTGGGATGAGTGGTTTGAGAACCCGATTGAACTGGGTGATGCGCGGGAGTTGGTGACGGATACGCGCGCATTCCTCACCGCCGTGCCAGAGCATACCGCCTTTACCAACAAGCAGCTGCTTGAAATCATGATGGCGCAGGATTTCCAGGACCTGACCGGTCAGGTGATCAAGCGCATGATGGATGTGATCCAGGAAATTGAGCGCCAGCTGTTAATGGTGCTGCTGGAGAATATGCCAGAAGTCAGCGCTGAGAAGCGTCAGGAAGGCACCAGCCTGCTGAACGGGCCGCAGATTCACGCCGATGCACCGGGCGTGGTGGCGAACCAGGATCAGGTTGATGACCTGCTGGACAGCTTAGGGTTCTAGGTTTCGTCCGCCTGCGGGCGGGTGAAACAGCTGCAGCTTATAATAAACAGGGTCACCTTCGGGTGGCCCCGTTCCGCATTGTCAGACCCATCCCCGAAAGAACGCCTGTTTTCTTCATCTTATCTCCGCTTTAACTTAAGCCAGATTTGGCATCCTATGCTCAGAATTCCTGCCAACCGAGGTTTGTCGTGGCTGAAGATAGCGACGAAGACAAAACAGAATCGCCCACGGCCCACCGACTTGAGAAAGCGCGTGAAGAGGGCCAGATTCCGCGTTCGCGCGAACTCACATCCGTACTGATGCTGCTGGCCGGCATCATGATCCTGTGGATGGGCGGCAACATGATGGCGCACCGGCTGGCGGCGATGGTCGCCACCGGACTCCGTTTTGATCACGGCATGGTCAGAGATGACAAAATTATCGTCAGCCACATCGGCAGCCTGATCACGCAGGCACTGATGGCGCTGCTGCCATTGATGGGCGGTCTGGTGCTGGTGGCAATCGCCGCGCCCATGCTGCTGGGCGGTATCGTTTTCAGCGGTAAATCGATCAAGTTCGACCTGAAGAAGATGAGCCCGATGGCTGGGTTCAAGCGAATGTTTGCGGCGCAGGCCTGGACCGAACTGTTTAAAGGCATCCTCAAGACTATTCTGGTTGGCTCGGTGGGCTGGTGGTACATCTGGAGCCACTGGCCCGAGATGCTGCGGTTGATCAGCGAAGCGCCCGTCACCGCGCTGATTCACGGCATGGAGATGATCGCAGTCTGCTGTTCGCTGGTGATGCTGGGGCTGATCCCGATGGTCGGGTATGACGTCTTCTGGCAGCTGCACAGCCACTTTAAAAAGCTGAAGATGTCGATGCAGGAGATCCGCGACGAGCATAAGCAGCAGGAAGGTGACCCGCACGTTAAAGGGCGCATCCGGCAGCAGATGCGCGCCGCAGCGCGACGCCGAATGATGGCGGATGTGCCGAAAGCCGATGTCATCGTCACCAACCCGACGCACTACTCGGTGGCACTGCAGTACAACGAGAAGAAGATGAGTGCGCCGAAAGTGGTGGCGAAAGGCGCAGGTGAGATCGCCCTGAGAATTCGTGAACTGGCTGCCGAACACCGCATCCCGGTTCTGGAAGCACCGCCGCTGGCGCGTGCGTTATACCGACATACTGAAATTGGTCAGCACATTCCCGGCGCGCTCTATGCCGCCGTGGCCGAGGTGCTGGCGTGGGTCTGGCAGTCGCGTCGCTGGAAGCGCGAAGGCGGCCTGATCCCAACCAAACCAAAAAACCTGCCGGTTCCGGCAGAGATGGACTTTGCAGGAGAGAGCAAAAACGATGGCTAATAACCTGGCCGCAAAACTACGTTTACCGGGCAACTTTAAAGATATGCAGTGGCAGGTGCTGGCCGGGCCGGTACTGATCCTGATGATCCTGTCGATGATGGTTCTGCCATTACCGCCGTTCATCCTCGATCTGCTGTTCACCTTTAACATTGCGCTGTCGATCATGATCCTGCTGGTGGCGATGTTCACCCAGCGGACCCTGGAGTTTGCGGCGTTCCCGACCATTCTGCTGTTCTCTACCTTGCTTCGTCTGGCGCTGAACGTGGCTTCAACCCGTATCATCCTGATGGAAGGGCATACGGGTGCCGCCGCGGCAGGACAGGTGGTTGAAGCGTTCGGTCACTTCCTGGTGGGCGGTAACTTCGCCATCGGTATCGTGGTGTTTATCATCCTCGTCATCATCAACTTTATGGTTATCACCAAAGGTGCTGGCCGTATCGCCGAAGTGGGCGCGCGCTTTGTGCTGGACGGGATGCCCGGTAAGCAGATGGCGATCGATGCCGACCTCAACGCCGGTCTGATCGGTGAAGATGACGCCAAACGCCGCCGTGCCGAAGTGACCCAGGAAGCGGACTTCTACGGTTCGATGGACGGTGCCAGTAAGTTCGTTCGTGGTGATGCCGTCGCCGGTATTATGATCATGGTGATCAACGTCATCGGCGGCCTGCTGGTGGGCGTGGTGCAGCACGGTATGGATGTGGGTCATGCCGCAGAGACCTATACGCTGCTGACCATCGGTGATGGTCTGGTCGCGCAGATCCCGGCGCTGGTTATCTCTACCGCAGCCGGTGTTATCGTGACGCGCGTTGCCACCGATCAGGATGTCGGCGAACAGATGGTCACCCAGCTGTTCAAAGATCCGCGCGTGCTGATGCTGAGCGCCGGCGTGATTGGTCTGCTCGGTCTGGTGCCGGGCATGCCGAACTTCGTCTTCCTGCTGTTCACCGCCGCCTTACTGGGTCTGGCCTGGTGGCTGCGCGGCCGCGAAATGCAGCCGAAGAAGAAAGTGGAAGTCACGGGCGGCATCGCCAAAACGGCGGATACGCCAGCCGCCACCGAAGCGTCGTGGACCGATGTGCAGCTGGAAGATACACTGGGCATGGAAGTGGGCTATCGCCTGATTCCGATGGTCGATCATCAGCAAAACGGTGAGCTGCTGGGACGTATCCGCAGTATCCGTAAGAAAGTCGCTCAGGATGTCGGTTTCCTGCCGCCGGTAGTGCATATCCGCGACAACATGGAGCTGCCACCGGCACGCTATCGCATCCTGATGAAAGGGGTGGAGATTGGCAGCGGTGATGCCTATCCTGGCCGCTGGATGGCGATTAACCCGGGCACGGCTGCCGGAAGTCTGCCAGGCGAAGCGACCGTTGATCCCGCCTTTGGACTGGCGGCGGTCTGGATTGATAGCGCGCTGAAAGAGCAGGCACAGATTCAGGGCTTTACCGTGGTTGAAGCCAGTACCGTGGTGGCAACCCACCTTAACCATCTGATTGGCCAGTTCGCCAGCGAGCTGTTTGGCCGTCAGGAAGCGCAGCAGTTGCTGGATCGTGTGACTCAGGAGATGCCGAAGCTGACCGAAGATCTGGTGCCGGGAGTGATCTCGCTGACCACCCTGCACAAGGTGCTGCAGAACCTGCTGGTGGAGCGGGTGTCGATTCGCGATATGCGCACCATTATCGAAACGCTGGCGGAACACGCGCCGGTGCAGAGCGATCCGCAGGAGCTGACCAGCGTGGTGCGTGTGGCGCTGGGCCGTGCGATTACTCAGCAGTGGTTCCCGGGTAATGATGAAGTGCAGGTTATCGGGCTCGATTCCACGCTGGAGCGCCTGCTGTTACAGGCGTTGCAGGGCGGTGGCGGACTGGAGCCGGGTCTGGCCGATCGGCTGTTAAGTCAGGCACAGGCGGCATTGCAGCGTCAGGAGATGCTGGGTGCGCCACCGGTGCTGTTGGTCAATCATCCGCTGCGTGCGCTGCTGGCGCGTTTCCTGCGCCGCAATCTGCCACAGCTGGTGGTGCTCTCTAACCTGGAGCTGAGCGACAACCGTCAGATCCGTATGACTGCCACCATCGGAGGCAAATAATGCGCTGGCTGGTGATGGCATTCGTGATGCTGCCACTGATGGCGCAGGCGGCCGGTGGTGCCTGGAGTGCTTCGGCCAATGGGCCGCTGCTGGCGAACCGCGGCAGCTGGCAACGGGCGCAGCCGCTGACGCCGCCCGCCGACATTGGCGGGGAGGTCAGCGTCATTAACTGGCGTTACCAGCTGAGCAGACCGGCCCCGTCCGGCCTGCAGGTGCGCTTGTGCGGCGAACAGCGCTGCACTTCCCTGGAGGGGGCAAGCGGCACCACGCGCGGGCTGGCACATCTGAGCGCCAGTGAGACCCTGCATATGGTGTTTGGTTTCGCCGGAAGCGGGGCGCTGCCACCCGGATTACGGGTGGTGAGCAGTGAAGTGATGGTCAATTACGAGTAAGGATATCGTTGCTGAATTGACTGAAGGCGAGCCAGAGATCGCCTCCTGGCTCCCTTGTTACGTGATGACCCTGGCTGTAAACCGATGCTAACCCTGACCCAGCGGCTGACAGATAATTGACCCGTTTCAAATCCCGTCATGACCAGTGCGTTATAAAGCTTTTCACGCCAGCTGATTCTCTTTCTGCACCAGAAAATCCTTCAACGGTGTTACGCGACTGATCTCCTCCTGTGCCCTGGCATCATGCATCACTTCCCAGATATCGACACTGTTTTGCAGATTAAGCCAGAACTCAACGCTGGTTTCGAAGGCTGCAGCCAGCCTGAAAGCCATATCCGGCGTCAGCTTCCGGTTATTGTTGACCAGGGCGCTGACGGTGTTGCGGTGCACTTTTAGCATCTCCGCTAAGTCGAGAATCTTCAGGCCGGTTGGCTCCAGATATTCGTAAAGTAATACGTCACCGACAGTGGTCGGTTTGCGGGTCGCCTGGTTCATAGTCTTGCTCTCTTTATTACTGACAGAGGTTGATGTGTTACATGCTGTCTTACAGCGCCTGATGCAGCCAGGCTCAGTTTTCATCGCTTGTGCGTTTTATAGCTATGAGCATCCAGATAAAGGTCAACGGCCTTACCTTCTATCCATTTAAAGATCAGCCGATATTGCTCATTGACCCTGATTGAAGCATATCCCTTGAGAGGCGGATTTAGTTCCTCATAACGATTGCCAGGCGGCGACCTTAAATCCTTATAGTTAATCGCCGCATTGATCATGTCGAGCTTTCGCGCCAGCGCTGATGAGAGGCTTGACGGTATTCTTTTAGAAAATTTGCCATATAAAAAATAATCCTTAAGCCAGTCATCCCTGAAACTTTCAATATTCCTTAACGTCGCCACCTCATTACCTCCCTGTATCACACTGAAAACAATTTAACGCACCGAGGCACAGTGCGCAAGTGCGTAGTTTGTATTCAGGCGTTCACCCCCTTCATTCCCTCCTCAGAGTAGCGACCGCCTTTAACTTCAATCTGCTGATGAACAGCGTTCAGCATCGCGATATCTTCCTCTTCCAGCTCGATATCTGCGGCCTGCGCGTTTTCAGTAAGGTAAGCGATCTGTTTGGTGCCCGGTATCGGCACAATTTTGTCATACTGTGCCAGTAGCCAGGCCAGCGCAATCTGCCCGGTGGTGGCGTGATATTTCTCAGCAAGTGGCGTCACCGCGTTAAGAAGCTGGAGATTGTGATCGATATTTTCCTGCCGGAAACGGTCATTATTTTTGCGGAAATCACCCTCGGCAAAATCGCTGTTTTTACGGTATTTACCCGTCAGAAATCCTCTGCCCAGCGGTGAATAGGGCACCAGTCCGATACCGAGTTTTTTCACCATAGGGAGAATCTCCTCTTCGACGTCACGCGTCCAGAGTGAATACTCCGTCTGCAGCGCGGCCAGCGGATGGATCGCCTGCGCCCGATTCAGTGTTGAAGCCGATGCTTCACACAGCCCAATCCGGGCAATCTTTCCCTCCTGCACCAGACGGCTGAGACACTGCATGCTCTCCTCAATCGGTGTCGCCGGACTGATCCGGTGCAGATAAAAGAGATCGATACGCTCAACGCCTAGCCGTTTCAGTGATGCATGGCAGCAGCGGGTAATGTAGTCCGGCTGATTGTTGATGGTGCGGGCATAGGCCTCTTCAGCAGGACGTTCAATGCCACATTTGGTGGCCACGGTGAACTTCAGCCGTTCGGCCCGATTGAGCCCGGCAAGAAACTGACCTATCAACTGCTCGTTGTGACCGCGACCGTAAAGATCGGCGGTATCGATAAAGGTGATATCCAGATCGCGCAGCTTATTGAGCAGTTGCAGGGAATGACGGTCATCGGTCTGACCATAAAATTCGCTGAGCCCCATCGCGCCATAGCCGATTGCGCTGACGTCCAGACCCTGAGTTAACGTTCGCTTTTTCATTGTCGCTCCTCGTATGTGAGACGCGATTGTTTCACTCCGCGTGAAAGCAATGAATTGCTCTTTCCGTCATGCAAAAAAGGTATCAGGCGAATGAAAGGGCTTCAGACATACATCCGGCATGTCGCTACAGTAATATCTCAACAACAGGCTGAGCGTGAATAAGAAGTAAGAAGAGTGTGGTGGTGCTTCGCTCTGTTTCAGCGGCACGGCATCATGCGGACGTTATCGCATTCCCGGGATGAGAGAGTTCTCTCAGCGCATTGAGAACGGCCTCATTTTTTTCATCGGCGCGAATCGCCGCGTAAACATCAATCGCCAGCTGCTGTGCCGCATCTTCTGTCAGCGGGCGGTAACAGAGACCTGCCTGATTAAAGGTGCATTTTGACTGCGGCATCAGGGCGAATCCTTTTCCTCTGGCGATGTGTGACAGCATCAGCAGGGAATCGTCCGGCTCTCTCACCCGTTTCAGCGAGACGCTGAGCGTGGCGAAGTAGCGCTCGCATTTATCGTAAAACAGCGGATTGGCGCTGCGGGCAAACCAGAACAGCGGCAGATCGGCCAGCGCTTCCAGCGAGACCCGTTCCGCCACACTGGCAGGATGCGCCGACGGTATGGCAATCAGCAGCGGCTCACGGTAAACCCAGGCGTACTGAATGGTGTCTTCCGTATCCGACCCCTTTTCTCCGGTGAGTATTAAATCCAGACTGTTTTTGGCCAGGCTTTGCAAAAGCTGAGGGGAGGTCAGGCGGGGCATCTCCATCTCTTCGCTGGCATGAAAAGCGGCGAGCTGCCGGTTAAGTGGCGAAATCAGTTCAAAGTTCAGCGTGCGGGTCAGCCCGATGCGTAGCCGTGCCGCGGCGGGCTGCGCATCCTGCTTCAGGGCACTCAGCGCAGTCAGGATCGCTTCCGCTTTCGCGACCAGCGCACGGCCAGAATCGGTGAGCGTTACCTCATGGGTCGTGCGGCTGAACAGCGAGTGGCCCAGCAGATCTTCCAGACTCTGAATCTGACGGGTCAGCGGCGGTTGCGTCATGCTGAGACGTTCTGCGGCCCGGCGAAAATTCAGCTCGTGCGCAACAGCCAGAAAGCACTGTAACTGTTTTATGGTGGGAAGGTGGCTGCTGATGAGGTGCGCGGCTACAGACATAACACCATCCTGCTGCGAAGATTTGGGGGATCAGAGCGGATATACGAATTCAGCAACGGAGAGGGAACCCCCTCTCCGTTTCAGAGATTACATGCGCTCGACGGTGTCGATGCCCAGCGTATCCAGACCCTGCTTCAGCGTCTTCGCGGTCAGCGCGGCCAGCTGCAGTCGGCTCAGACGGGTTGTGTCTGATTCTGCGGTGAGAATAGGGCAGTGCTCGTAGAATCCGGAGAACAGACCGGCCAGATCGTAGAGATAGGCACACATCACGTGTGGCGTGCCGTCACGAGCGACCTGAGTAATGACCTCTTCGAACTGCAGCAGACGGGTGGCCAGCTGCGCCTCACGCTCTTCGCTGATCACAATCTCCGCATCCAGCGAATCGGCATCAATGCCCGCCTTGCGGAACACGGAGAGAACGCGGGTATAGGCATACTGCATGTAAGGCGCGGTATTGCCTTCGAACGCCAGCATGTTGTCCCAGTCGAAAATGTAATCGGTGGTACGGCTTTTTGACAGGTCGGCGTATTTTACCGCGCTGATGCCAACCACTTCCGCCAGCGTTTTCACTTCCGCTTCGCTCATCTCCGGGTTCTTCTCACGCACCAGCGTGTAGGCACGCTGATAGGCTTCATCCAGCAGATCGGAGAGCTTGATGGTGCCACCGCTGCGGGTTTTGAACGGACGGCCATCTTTGCCCAGCATCATGCCGAATGCATGGTGCTCCAGCGGAACAGATTCCGGCACATAACCCGCTTTGCGGACGATAGTCCAGGCCTGAACCAGATGCTGATGCTGACGTGAGTCGATGTAATAGAGCACACGATCGGCTTTCAGCGTTTCGTAACGATATTTCGCACAGGCGATATCGGTGGTGGTGTAGAGGTAGCCGCCATCCTTTTTCTGGATGATGACGCCCATCGGTTCACCCTCTTTGTTCTGGAATTCATCCAGGAACACCACGGTCGCACCTTCACTCTCTACCGCTAAGCCTTTCTGTTTCAGATCGGAGACGATACCAGGCAGCATATCGTTATAGAGACTTTCACCCATAACATCATTGCGCGTCAGCGTGACGTTCATGCGGTCATAGATTTTCTGGTTCTGACTCATGGTGATGTCGACCAGCTTCTTCCACATCTGGCGGCAATAGTCATCGCCGCCCTGTAATTTCACCACATAACTGCGTGCGCGCTCGGCAAACTCAGGATCTTCATCATAAGTGCGCTTGGCTTCACGGTAGAAGCCTTCGAGATCGGCCAGCGCCATCTCTGCATGATCTTCATTCTGCTGCTTTTCCAGGAACGCGATCAACATACCGAACTGCGTTCCCCAGTCGCCAACGTGGTTCGCTCGGATCACTTTATGTCCGAGAAACTCCAGCGTACGCACCGCCGCGTCACCAATGATGGTGGAGCGGACGTGGCCCACATGCATCTCTTTCGCAACGTTAGGCGCAGAGTAGTCGACGACGATAGTCTGGGGCTCGGCCAGTTGCACGCCAAGGCGCGGCAGACGCAGCGCTTCCCGGGCATGACTGGCCAGCCAGTTGTGGTCAAGGAAGATATTGATGAAGCCCGGCCCGGCAATTTCGACTTTGCTGGCGATGCCGGTCAGGTCGAGGTGCTGAATCACCGTTTCCGCTAATTGTCGCGGTGCCTGTCCCAGCTTTTTCGCCACGGCCATAATGCCGTTGGCCTGATAGTCTCCAAACTGAACCCGGGCGGATTGACGAACCTGGGGTTCGCAATCGGCGGGTGCGCCGGCTAAAACCATTGCCTGACTGACTTTTGCGGAAAGAAGTGCCTGAATATTCACCGAGTTACCTTCATGTGCTGAGCAACGCCCGGACCAGAAAGCCGGGCTGTCATCATCTTGCCTGAGCGCATCGCGTCACGGAGAGGCAGAAACGGATGGGGCAGACAAAACGGAAAAAAATGAGGGGAAAAGTATACGTGAAATGTCAGTGGGCGTCAGCAGTTGGATGAAGCGGGGAAACAGAGCTTAATAGATGTTTCCCTGAAGCATTAACGACGTCGCAGATGACGGCGTGGGTTCTTTACGCTTTTATCTTCACGCACCTTCCAATGGCGGGAGATTGCAAATCCCATCAGTGCGATCAGGACAGCGACAACGATGAGCATAGACATAGAGCCATTCCTTTTGGTTGTGTTAGGTCAAATTTATAGGAAGGCGGGGTGGGCTGCAATTGTTTACCAGGTAAATGAGAGTTATCTTATTGTATTAAAGAAGTCGATATAAATCATATATTTAACATGCTTTCATCAAGGAACTCATGGTCCTAAACAGGAGATAAATCCGAAATGAAAGATGTTATTATGAGGATTAGCGTTAAATTTCGGGCCAAATAAGATGAATCTTATCATTATGTGATGCTGAGCACGCGGCGCGCCAAAAGGCAGGCGGGTTATAAATGCTAAACAAATTGAGAGGAAGTGGGGTAGTGAAGAGATCTTTTCCGGCAGAATTGGATGATTTAAAGACAGATTTAGGACGTTTTGAAGAATCGTTGCAAAGTTTTGCGCAGCGGCTCGGTTTGCGCCTTACCGATCTGGAGGTGGACCATATCGCCGTGCGTTGCCATCAGGACACAACGGCGATGCGCTGGCAGCAAGGTTTGCAGCAGATTGGCACGCAGTTTTCGGCGGCGATGATCAATGGCAGGAAGATTTGCCTGTTTAAACTCCATGACCCGCTGATTGTCGCAGGCAGGCAGATTGATGTGGTTGAACTGCCATGGCCGGGTGAAAAGCGTTATCGCCATGAAGGCTGGGAGCATATTGAGGTGGTGTTACGCGGCGATCATCAGACGCTGGGCGTGCGTGCGATGGCCTTGCTGTCAGATGAGGCACTGACGCAGCCGGGTATCTCATTTAAAACCAGTTCACCGCAGGGCGAGAATGAGCGCCTGCCCAATCCGACCCTGGCGGTTACGGATGGGCAGACGACAATCAAGTTCCATCCGTGGCGACTGGAGGAGATTGTCGCCAGCGAACAGAACTAAAGGCGGGCGGCTAACGCACGCTTCAGGCGCGCAACAGCTTCGTCGAGCAGCGCGCGGGTACAGCCGAAATTGAGCCGGACAAACTGGTCATTGCCAAACTCACGTCCGGCGGTTAAGCCCAGCCCGTGCTTTTCAAAATAGAGCGCCGGGCTGGCCATACCCAGCGCGCTGGCGTCGATCCAGGCCAGGTAGGTCGCTTCCGGTGAGGCGAGTGACAGGCCGGTCATCTTATTGACCTGCGACACCAGCCAGTCACGGTTACTGCGCAGATAGGCATTCTGCGCATTCAGCCAGGGCTCACCCTCGCGCCATGCCGCTGCTGCTGCCGTGAGTGCCAGAATATCAACATCTGGCACAATGCCGCGTCGTACCCGGTTGAATTGCGCGCGCAGCCCGGCGTTGGGGATGATGGCGATGGAAGCCCCCAGACCAGCAATATTAAAGGACTTTGAGGGTGACATCAGCGTCACGCTACGCTGGGCTGCATCTTCGCTCAGTGAAGCAAAGGGTATGTGCTTAACGCCGGGTTCCAGCAGCAGATCGCTGTGGATCTCGTCGGAACAGACAATCAAATCGTGCTTCTGCGCAAATTCCAGCTGCGCCTGCAGTTCCTCGCGGCGATAGACGGTGCCGCCCGGATTCTGCGGGTTGCACAGCATTAACAGCCGCGCTTTATCGTCCAGCTGACCTTCCGGCGCATCCAGATCCAGCAGCCAGCGTCCCTCTTGCAGCGTCAGTGGCAGCGTGATCTGACCGCGCTCTGCCAGTTTTGCTGCACCGCGAAACGGCGGATAGATGGGTGTTGGCGCAATCGTCAGCTCGTCAGGCGCGGTGAAAGCGCGCACCGCCAGATTCAGCCCGCTTACGACACCCGGCAAAACCACAATCCATTCCGGATTAACGTGCCACTGATAGCGCGAGGCGAGCCAGGCTATCGCACTATCGATAAATTCAACTGGCGTGTCGCCATAGCCGAAAATCCCATGTTCGGCACGGGTTTTAATCGCATCGATGACGCAGTCAGGCGATCGGAAATCGGTGTCTGCCACCCACAACGGCAGAATGTCCTGGTCCGCATATTTGTTCCATTTAAGGCTATCGCTGTGACGACGGTCTATCCGTTGGTCGAAATTGAATGCCATAGTTAACTTTCCCGGTAAACTCATTCCAGCAGCCAGACTAACTGATGAATCTGCCTTGAACCAGAGTCATGTAAAGGAGAAGAGAATGACCACACTGGAAATTTGCTGCTATGGCGTGGATTGCGCTGTGACCGCACAACAGGCGGGCGCCGATCGGGTTGAACTCTGTGCCGCACCGCGTGAAGGCGGCCTGACCCCATCAGCGGGGATGCTGAATGCCGCCCGGCAAGAAGTTTCGATTCCGGTTCATCCTATTGTCCGTCCACGTGGTGGCGATTTTTGTTACACCGCACGCGAATTTGAAGCGATGAAATCGGATGTGGCGTTAATCCGTGAACTTGGTTTTCCTGGTCTGGTGATTGGGATGCTGGATGAAGATGCTCACATTCATCATGGTCAGATGCGGCAGATTATGGCGCTTTGTGACGGCCTGGCCGTAACCTTTCATCGCGCCTTCGATCTCTGTCACAGCCCAAAGCGTGCGCTGGAAGAACTTACGGATTTGGGAGTGGCGCGTATTCTGACATCCGGTCAGCAGCAGAGCGCTGAAAACGGAATTGCATTACTCAGGGAACTAAATGAGGCCAGCACCGGTCCTATCATTATGGCGGGTGCCGGGGTACGTCTCAGCAACCTGCAAAAGTTTCTCGACATGGGGATTGATGAAGTTCACAGCTCGGCCAGCCGCCTTGTCGCGTCGCCGATGCGCTACCGCAAAGCGGGGGTCTCCATGTGTTCAGAAGCCGAGACTGACGAGTTCAGCCGCTACTGTGTAGACGGCGATGTGGTTGAGGCGATGAAAAGCGTGATGCAGATGAGCACCGTTCGGGTCGCCTGAACCACAACAGATTTTGCCGCGCAGCACGCCGATCATTGACGTGGTGTTTGCAAGTACCAAACCCCAGTATCCTTGCTGGGGTTCTTTTTGTGTAAAACACACGCCGTCCCGGTTAAATTGTTTTGCGCTTCTCTGGCATGTTATTGATGTCAGAGGGATCTAAATCTGGCTGCAGCGAAATTATCACTCTTTCGCCTGGCTCGATAAAAATCACCTGCCCCTTATTAATCATTACATGTCATCCAGGACTTTCAGGCCCGGCAGCAACGTAATCACCCGCTTTATTCGTTATGCTGATGCCGTGTTGCCTCTCCGGTCCTTAAAACCTTAAAAGGCGATGCAGGCTGAAATCTTCACAGATTGCCGCTGTTCATCACCGCAGCGTTTACACTGAAAGCAACGTCGCCTGGAAAAGTATCCTATGAAACCCAATCCGATTGCTGTCCTGACTCTGATCCTGACTGCTCTCTGCAGTGGCAGCGCTGCAGCCAGCGCATGCAGCCCGAACAACGCTGCTGTGGCTAACAGCAATAACCTGATTTTGCTGGGCGGGAATGCGAAAGGCGCGGTGAAGCAGGTGGTTGCGGGCGAGTTTGGTAAAGATGTGAACTCGCAAAAGCGGGTGTTGGGGCAGTTTGACGCCTGTGGCGATCTGACGGTTGCCGACGTCAGCTATGACAAAAGTGAGCGCAACGTTATTCTCAGCATGGAGCAACACATTGCCCGGGTTCAGGGCGGCTGGGTGGCGGAATATGCGTATCTGGTAAAAGTGCTGAAAGAGGGCAAAGAGGTGGTGGTCGATAACCGACAGGGGACGATTAACTGGCAGAAAGGTCAGCATGGCAACATTACCAGCGCCTCCGACAGGTTTACCAGCATGGGTAAAAGCGGCTTTACCGACACGACTTACCGTTATGATCGGCAGTTCAGGCTGGAGAAGAGCGTGGCGCGCGGCAGCGATCCCCTGACCAACGGTGAAAATCATTACCACTGGAATCCGCAGGGTCTGGTGACCCGCACCACATCGGCCCGCAGCACCGACAGTTATACCTACGATCCCCAATGGCGTGAAGTGCGGCTCAACGGCACGGCGACCACACCGCTGAGCACCATCCGGTCAGTAGATGAGTGTCAGTCCTGGGATCAGGTGGGTAACTGTACCCTGAGCTATCTGCACGAGACCGAAATCTTCACGCGCGGCACTATTGAGCGCCATCTCAGTTCCGCCTACAAATATGAGTACTGGGACCAGCCGGCGGCGGCGGAGTAAAAGGCGATCGGATGATCGCCTGTCGTGTGACTATTTAACCGTCTGACTAAAGGCATCCAGCGCCAGCAGCGCGTTTGCAATATCTTCCGGTGAAAGGTTTGGATTAAGGTTTTTCAGCGTGTCGCCCTCAGTGTTCGCCAGTGCACCCACTTTAACCAGATTCTCCCAGCTCTCATTTTCCAGATGCAGTTCCCGGAGCGTGGTCGGCATGTTGATCGAGCGATAGAAGCGGATATAGCGCGCAATGTCCTCATCCGGACGCTTCTCAAGCACCATCTGCGTCAGTGTGCCGTAGGCGACTTTCTCGCCATGGGTCAGATGGTGGATATCACCATCAATCGCGGTGAACCCATTATGAATAGCGTGCGCAGCTGCCAGCCCTCCGTTTTCAAAACCCAGCCCTGATAGCAGCGTATTCGCCTCAACCACCGCTTCCACGGCGGGCGTCACTCGTTTTTGGGTGACGGCAACATAGGCGCTGTAACCCCAGGTAAGCAGCGTTTCTTCACAGGCACGGGCAATCGCCAGTCCGGCAATTGTCGGATCACCATTGACCATCGATTTTGAATGCGAACGCGCCACCGCCTGCGCTTCAACCCAGGTCGCCAGTCCATCGGCAATGCCGGAGGCAAAGAGTCGTGCTGGTGCACTGGCGCAGACTGCGGTGTCCACCAGCACCAAATCAGGATTTTTGCTGTAGAAGCGATAGCTCTCAAATACGCCGCTGTCAGAATAGATGACCGACAGCGCGCTACAGGGGGCATCAGTGGAGGCGATAGTAGGCACGATGGCTACCGGCTGCTTCAGCTCATCCGCCACCGCTTTAACCGTATCCAGCGTTTTGCCGCCGCCCAGCCCGACAACCACGTTACAGCCCTGGTTTTTCGCCAGCTGGCTCAGACGGGTGATCTCATTGCTCGACGCCTCGCCGTTGAACGGGTGCCAGTTGAAGGTAACGCCCGCCTTTTGCAGCGCCTGTTGGGCGCGTTCGCCGATCAATTTCCAGACGACATCATCCGCAACCAGGAAAGCGTTATCACCCAGTTCGGCCACGTAGGGGCCCAGCTCGTCCAGCACGCCCGCGCCCTGCACATATTTACGGGGTGAAGAGAAGATAAATTTACTCATAATCACAGCTCCTTAATATGAAGTTAAACCGCCCTTAGCCTGGCACACGCTGACGAACAGGGAGAGTGACAAGGGTGAGATAATTCGACGGGCCTGTTACGCTGGCAGGACACCCATACGCTGCTGACCGGCTGTTACCTCCAGGGAGAACGCCATGACCACCACGCTGTTTTCATTTCTGTTTGCCATCACCATACTGACGCTGACGCCGGGCTTTGATACCGCGCTGGTGCTGCGCTCTGCAGTCGCTCAGGGCGCAAAGCGCGCCAGCGTGACGGCACTGGGTATCACGCTCGGCTGTCTGGTCTGGGGTGTTGCGGTGGGATTCGGATTAGGCGCGCTGCTGCTGGCCTCCGAAATGGCCTATAACCTGCTTAAGTGGCTGGGTGCCGCCTGGTTACTTTATCTGGGGCTGAAATTGTTGCTGAAACCCCGCCAGGCAGCAATCGACTCGCAACAACCGGCGCTGCAACAGGGCTATCTTGCCTGTTTCAGCCGCGGGCTGCTGGGCAATCTGCTAAACCCCAAAGTGGGCATCTTCTATGTGAGTTTTTTGCCACAGTTTATCCCGGCAGGGGCGTCGGTGGCGCTCTGGTGTAGTCTGATGGCGCTGGCACACATGCTGCTGGGGCTGATCTGGAATGCGGTACTGATTGGCGGCAGCCACTATTTCGCCGGTCATTTGCGCAAACCGCGGGTGCTGAAGGTGATGGATCGCCTGACCGGCTGTGTGTTTATAGGATTTGCGGCGAAACTGGCGTTGTCTCGCCGCTAGGGCATTACGGTTTGGTGGCGACCAGCACGGCGCGCAGAGGCGCCGGATAGCCCTCGACCGTTTTGCTGGGGTCATCGGGATCGAGGAATTCAGCCAGAGACTCGCTGGTCATCCAGTCAGTACGGCGTTGCTCTTCAGTGGTAGTGAGGGCGAAATCGACAATCCGGACATCCACAAAGCCGCTTTTTTCCAGCCAGCTTTTCAGCGCTTCAGCTGACGGAATAAAGAAGACATTGCGCATCTGCGCATATCGCTCACCGGGCACCAGCACCTGATTTACATCGCCCTCAATCACCAGCGTCTCCAGCACCAGCTCGCCACCGCTGACCAGCTGATTCTTAAGCTGTAACAGGTGATCCAGCGGCGAACGGCGGTGATAGAGCACGCCCATCGAGAACACGGTATCGAACGCCTGCAACACCGGTAACTGCTCAATGCCCAGCGGCAGCATATGCGCCCGGCGATCGTCGTTCAGCAGCTTACGCACCGCTTCGAACTGCACCAGGAACAGCTGCATTGGATCGATTCCGACCACCAGATGGGCACCCGCGCCAATCATCCGCCACATGTGATAGCCACTGCCGCAGCCCACATCGAGCACTGTGCGGCCGGCCAGTGGAGAGATGTGCGGTAGTACGCGCTCCCACTTCCAGTCCGAACGCCATTCGGTGTTGATGTGGGTGCCATAAAGGAAATAGGGCCCCTTGCGCCACGGCATCAGGTTGCGCAGTAATTTCTCAATACCCTGACGATGGCGATCGCTGATGTCATCGCGGTCGGCAGTAACGCTGTGCAGCAGGTCAAGCTTTTGAGGTTCCAGCAGCGGCAGATACTCCAGCGACTTGTACCAGTCGCGGAAGTGCCCATGCAGGTTTTCACGCTGCCACTCGCTGATTTGCGCCGGTAACACTTCCAGCCACTTCGCCAGCGGTCCCACCGCAATTTGCTGATAAAAACGGCCAAAGTCGATCATTTCAACGCCACCAGAGATCCAAAATTAAAGCACTGGAACCAGAGTTCGGCGTGCGAGAAACCGGCCTGTTTCAGACGGGCTTTATGAGCTTCAACGCTGTCAGTCAGCATCACATTTTCCAGCATGCTGCGTTTCTGGCTGATTTCCAGTTCGCTGTAGCCGTTGGCGCGCTTGAAGTCGTGATGCATGTTAAACAGCAGCTCACCGACTTCGGCATCTTCAAAACTGAATTTTTCTGACAGCACCAGCGCGCCGCCCGGTTTCAGTCCCTGCCAGATCTTTTCCAGCAGCGCCAGACGCGCAGGCGGTTCCAGAAACTGCAGCGTAAAGTTGAGTACCACCAGAGAGGCGTTCTCAATCTCAATGTCGCGGATATCCGCTTCCAGCACCGTTACCGGTGTGTCCGCGCGAAACGCATCAAGATGGCGACGACAGCGCTCCACCATCGCCGGGGAGTTATCCACTGCGATGATCTGGCAACCCGGCACCTGAATATTGCGGCGCACCGACAGGGTGGCCGCGCCCAGCGAGCAGCCCAGGTCATAAACCTTGCTGTCCGGGGTAACAAAACGTTCTGCCAGCATGCCAATCATCGAAATGATGTTGGAGTAGCCCGGCACCGAGCGCTGAATCATGTCAGGA
Source organism: Pantoea sp. PvP021 (assembly GCF_054056055.1). NCBI lineage: Bacteria > Pseudomonadati > Pseudomonadota > Gammaproteobacteria > Enterobacterales > Erwiniaceae > Pantoea > Pantoea sp. PvP021. The sequence goes on from NZ_JBSRXX010000001.1 coordinate 428,375, forward strand.
AAGACTTCAGCTACACGCTCGTCAAAAGTCCAGTCGCCCAGTTTTGCAATGGGCGCTGAGAAGAGTTGATCGCGGTCAGACATATCGAAAATCCGAAGAGACGACGGAAAGGGCGCTATTCTCGCAGAAAGTGGGGCGGGCTGCACCCCTTAACCCAGGCCAGCTTAATGCAGCGTCAGCACCAGTTCCCACGGCATATAGATCAGGTTAAAAATCACCATGCCGCACAGGGAAAACAGCGTCAGCAGCATGCCATATTTGCGGCCTGCCATTGCGCTGCTGCGCAAACCCCAGGCGTGCAGCAGGCGACTGATAAAGAACAGCAGACCCGTGAGATGCACCATCCAGATATCGGCGCCGTTCATCTCCATCATTACCAGCAGGAACAGCGCCAGCGGAATGGTTTCGATGGCGTTGCCGTGAATGCGAATCGCCATTTTCAGGTCATGGTAGCCGCCATCGCCATACGCCACACGGTAGAATCGGCGATAGCGGACCACGTCCAGCGTGAATTTCATCACCAGTAATGCACCCATCACCACATATAACGCGCTAACCATTGCCACCCCTGCGACTGTCCATAATGCTTCTATTCTAACGGGCGTGCAGCCCGCTGTCCTGGGCAGGAATCAAAACAGTGACGTCTGCTGCGGCCAGTCCGGTCCGCTACCTATGCCGGGATCGATCTGTTGCAGCTGCGGCCAGAGCGCCTGCACCAGCGGAAAGACCTGACCCATATCGGGCGTGTGCAGAAACAGCATGGCGTCGCCCTGTTGCTGCCAATCTGTCAGTTTGTCACGCCAGATCTGAAACAGCGGCACGCTCTCTTCCACACTGTCGCTGCCGATAAACCGCACCATCGGCTGCGAGCCGGTTCGCAATGCATGAGGCGGCACCCGGGGTTTTTGCGCGCGGGCCACCAGCGCGGCCGGACTTTGCGAGGTAGAGGCGTGAACCGGACGGCTGTCGAGCATCACGCGATTGATGCCGCGCGCCAGCAGGCCGCGATTCAGCGCCCGTTCAGCATCCCCTTTAGCGAAGAAAGCGGGATGGCGGACTTCGACGCCGTAGTGAAAACGGCGCGGCAGACTGTCGAGAAAGCGCCACAGGTCGTCGAGCTGCGTCGGAGAGAAGCTGGCAGGCAGTTGCAGCCAGTACTGACCGATGCGATCGGCCAGCGGCTCCATCAGGCGCAGGAAATCGGTCAGCAGGTCGTCGCTGTGCTGCAGCGCCGCCTGATGGCTGATGGTATTGGGAAACTTAAAGCAGAAGCGAAACGCATCGTGCGTCATATCGCGCCAGCGCATCACCGTTTCCGGATTCGGCAGCGCATAGAGCGTGGTATTTCCCTCTACACAATGGAAATAGCGGGCATAGTCCGCCAGGCTTTCGATGCCCCAGCGTTTCCAGTGTGAATGCTGCCACTGGGGCAGGCCAATACGAAGTGTCACGCGCGCTCCTGGCTGCAGATTAAGATACCCCATTATCCGCTATGGTCAGGCTGGGGGGCAAATGCACACAGGAAATCGGCGCTTTGGCGCGGATCTGCTTATCCTGTCTGGCTTTTTCCATTATAATGACCGCCATTTTTGCGACAGCATCGCAACAGGTAACGCGGCCGGATGCTGTCAGATGCAGCGGCGAAGTTAAAAGGATAGTGTTATGCGTACAGAATATTGCGGACAGCTCAATCTGTCTCATGTGGGTCAGCAAGTCACGCTTTGCGGCTGGGTAAACCGCCGTCGCGATCTGGGCAGTTTGATTTTTATCGATATGCGCGACCGTGAAGGCATCGTGCAGGTGTTTTTTGATCCCGATCGCCAGGACGCATTTAAGCTGGCTTCTGAACTGCGTAACGAATTCTGTATCCAGATCACCGGTACCGTACGTGCGCGTGATGAGAAGAACAAAAACAGCGACATGGCGACCGGTGAAGTGGAAGTGTTTGCCCAGGCACTGACCATTATTAACCGCTCTGAGCCACTGCCGCTGGACTCGAATCAGACCAACAGCGAAGAAGCGCGCCTGAAGTACCGCTATCTGGATCTGCGCCGCCCTGAGATGGTGACGCGTCTGAAAACCCGCGCAAAAATCACCAGCTTCGTTCGTCGCTTTATGGATGACGCAGGTTTCCTGGATATCGAAACCCCGATGCTGACCAAAGCGACGCCGGAAGGCGCGCGTGACTATCTGGTGCCAAGCCGGGTACATAAAGGCAAATTCTATGCGCTGCCGCAGTCACCTCAGCTGTTCAAACAGCTGCTGATGATGTCCGGTTTTGACCGTTACTATCAGATCGTTAAATGCTTCCGCGACGAAGATTTACGCGCCGATCGTCAGCCAGAATTTACCCAGATCGACGTGGAAACCTCCTTTATGACCGCGCCACAGGTGCGTGAAATCATGGAGCGTTTAATCCGCAATCTATGGCAGGACGTGCAGGGCGTTGATCTCGGCGAGTTCCCGCAGATGACCTTTGCAGAGGCGATGCATCGCTACGGTTCTGATAAACCGGATCTGCGTAATCCGATGGAGCTGGTGGACGTCGGCGACCTGCTGAAAAACGTGGAGTTCCAGGTCTTCTCTGGCCCGGCTAATGATGAAAAGGGCCGTGTTGCCGCGCTGCGCGTACCGACCGGCGCACAGCTGAGCCGTAAGCAGATTGATGAATATGGCAAGTTCGTGGAGATTTACGGTGCCAAAGGTCTGGCGTGGATGAAGGTTAACGTCCGTGCTGACGGCCTGGAAGGCGTGCAGAGCCCGGTTGCCAAATTCCTGAATGCAGAGATCGTAGAAGGCATTCTGAGCCGCACCGGCGCTCAGGATGGCGACATTATCTTCTTTGGTGCCGATCGCGCCAAAGTAGTCGCGGATGCACTGGGTGCGCTGCGCCTGAAAGTGGGCCGCGAGCTGAACATCACTGATGAGAAAGCCTGGGCACCGCTGTGGGTGATCGACTTCCCGATGTTCGAAGAGGACGAAGAGGGCGGTCTGGCTGCGATGCACCATCCGTTCACGGCGCCAAAAGAGATGAGCGCAGAAGAGCTGGCCGCCGATCCAACCCGTGCCGTGGCGAATGCCTACGACATGGTGATCAACGGTTATGAAGTGGGCGGCGGTTCAGTGCGTATCCACAACGGCAAAATGCAGCAGACGGTGTTCAGCATTCTGGGTATCGAAGAGCATGAGCAGCGTGAGAAGTTTGGCTTCCTGCTGGATGCGCTGAAGTTCGGTACGCCACCGCATGCGGGCCTGGCCTTTGGTCTGGATCGTCTGACCATGCTGCTGACCGGCACCGATAATATTCGTGACGTCATTGCGTTCCCGAAAACCACGGCGGCCGCCTGCATGATGACCGAAGCGCCAAGCGAAGCTAATCCGGCTTCCCTGCTGGAGCTCGGCATTCAGGTCGTTAAAAAAGAAAAGCCTGAGAATAAATAATGGGCTATAAACACCCGGTTTCAGTGCTGGTCGTCATTTCGGCGCGCGATACTGGCCGGGTGTTGATGCTGCAGCGGCGTGACGATCCCACGTTCTGGCAGTCGGTCACCGGCAGCCTGGAGGCGGGAGAGTCACCGCTGGCGACCGCGTGTCGTGAAGTGAATGAAGAAATCGGCATCGACGTGCTGGCCGAGCGGCTGGAGGTGGAGGATTGTCAGCGTCAGATCGACTTTGAAATCTTTCCCCATTTCCGCCATCGCTACGCCCCTGATGTCACCCATAATCACGAGCACTGGTTTCGCCTGCAACTGCCGACGGAGCGCAATGTGATGCTCACCGAGCATCTGGCGTTTCGCTGGCTGGCACCCGCTGACGCTGCAGCATTAACCCGATCATGGAGTAACCGCCAGGCAATTGAAGAATTTATCTGAATGCTCGCCATCGCCCGGTATTCCGGCGGCGGATAGATTAAATTTTATGAATCTGGTGAGTTTTAACAGGACTTCACCAACATATTGAACAGTCAGGCGTAATCGGCACCGTGAGGTTGTTCACCGCCCGCGCGATATCGTCAGCGTACGGTTGTACGTGAGGATGCTTCGCGACGCTCGCCCTCGGGGCATTCAGGTTGTCAGTCACCTGTATGCGTACGGACGGTAAACAGGCTCGCAAGCAGGATAGCCTGCACCCTGTAAAAGATCGGAGAAAATTTAAAATGGCAGGACACAGTAAGTGGGCAAACACCAAACACCGTAAAGCGGCGCAGGATGCCAAGCGCGGCAAAATCTTCACCAAAATCATTCGTGAGCTGGTGACGGCGGCCAAGCTGGGCGGCGGCGATCCGGGCTCAAACCCGCGTCTGCGTGCAGCGATGGATAAAGCGCTGGCGAACAATATGACGCGTGACACCATGGATCGCGCTATCGCGCGCGGTGTGGGCGGCGATGACAATGCCAACATGGAAACCATCATCTACGAAGGCTACGGTCCTGGTGGCTCGGCCATCATGATTGAATGCCTGAGTGACAACCGTAACCGTACCGTGGGCGAAGTGCGTCACGCCTTCACCAAAACCGGCGGGAATCTCGGCACCGACGGCTCCGTGGCTTACCTGTTCAACAAAAAAGGCGTGATCTCCTATGCGCCGGGTCAGGATGAAGATGCGGTGATGGAAGCGGCTCTGGAAGCAGGCGCAGAAGATGTGGTCAGCTATGACGACGGCGCAATTGATGTCTTCACCGCATGGGAAGAGATGGGCACGGTGCGTGATGCACTGGAAGCACTCGGCCTGAAAGCGGACACTGCAGAAGTGGCGATGATCCCGACCACCAAAGCCGAAATGGATGCGGAAACCGCACCTAAACTGCTGCGTCTGATCGACATGCTGGAAGATTGCGACGATGTGCAGGAGGTCTATCACAACGGTGAAATCTCCGACGAGGTAGCGGAAACGCTGTAATGGCGTCTACCGTAATCACTTTAACCAAAGAGGCGTAATGTCGATTATCCTGGGTATTGATCCCGGCTCACGCATCACCGGTTATGGTGTTATTCGTCAGACTGGCCGCCAGCTCACTTATCTGGGCAGCGGCTGTATCCGCACTAACACCACCGAGTTGCCCGCCCGTCTGAAGCTGATTTATGCGGGCGTCTGTGAAATCATTACGCAGTTTTCACCCGACTTCTTCGCCATTGAACAGGTGTTCATGGCGAAGAATGCAGACTCCGCGCTGAAGCTCGGCCAGGCACGCGGGGCCGCGATTGTTGCCGCAGTAAACCACGATCTGCCGGTGTTTGAGTATGCCGCCCGTCAGGTAAAACAGACCGTGGTTGGCATCGGCAGCGCCGAGAAAAGTCAGGTGCAGCACATGGTGCGAACCCTGCTGAAGCTGCCGGCGAACCCACAGGCAGATGCCGCCGATGCGCTGGCAATTGCCATTACGCACTGTCATGTGGCTCAGAATGCGGCTCGCATGAGTGACAGCAAGCTGGTGCTGACGCGCGGACGGTTACGCTCAGGTTAGCCGTCATCGCTCAGGTATCACTCTCAGGCTGGATATTCATCCAGCCTTTTTTATGTTATAAAATCCGCCACATTCGTTAGTTAAGGAAGCGTTCAGGTGATAGGTCGTTTACGGGGCAATATTCTGGAAAAGCAGCCGCCACTGGTGCTGCTTGAGGCACACGGCGTCGGCTATGAAATTTATATGCCCATGACCTGTTTTTATGAGTTGCCTGAACTTCAGCACGAAGCGGTGATTTTTACCCACTTCGTGGTGCGTGAAGATGCGCAGCTGCTGTTTGGTTTTAACAGCAAGCAGGAGCGCGCGCTGTTTCGCGAACTGATTAAAGTGAATGGCGTCGGACCTAAGCTGGCGCTGGCGATCCTCTCCGGCATGTCGGCGCAGCAGTTTGTGACCGCTGTCGAGAAAGAGGAGATCGCGTCACTGGTGAAACTGCCAGGCGTGGGCAAAAAGACGGCTGAGCGTCTGGTGGTCGAAATGAAGGACCGCTTCAAAGGAATGCACGGCGACCTGTTTGGCGGCGATTCTGCGTTTACGCTGACCACGCCGAGCGCCGAGCCGGAAACCAATGATGCGGAATCCGAAGCGGTTGCAGCGCTGGTATCACTGGGTTATAAACCGCAGGAAGCGAGCCGTATGATCAGTAAAGTCGGTCGACCGGATGCGGATTGCGAAACCCTGATCCGCGAAGCGCTACGCGCCGCCATTTGAGGTAAGTCATGATAGAAGCCGACCGCCTGATCTCCGCTGCCAGTATCAGCGAAGAAGAGGTTATTGACCGCGCTATTCGCCCGAAGATGCTGACCGAGTATGTCGGTCAGCCGCAGGTGCGTGAGCAGATGGAGATTTTCATCAAGGCAGCGCAACTGCGCGGCGATGCGCTCGATCATCTGCTGATCTTCGGTCCGCCGGGACTGGGTAAAACCACCTTGGCGAACATCGTGGCCAACGAGATGGGTGTCAATCTTCGCACTACTTCAGGTCCGGTGCTGGAAAAGGCGGGCGACCTGGCGGCGATGCTGACCAACCTTGAACCGCATGACGTCCTGTTTATCGATGAAATCCATCGTCTCTCACCGGTGGTGGAAGAGATACTCTACCCGGCGATGGAAGATTATCAGCTGGATATCATGATTGGCGAAGGCCCGGCTGCGCGCTCAATCAAGCTCGATCTGCCGCCGTTTACCCTGATTGGTGCCACCACGCGTGCTGGCTCGCTGACCTCGCCGCTGCGCGATCGTTTCGGCATTGTGCAGCGGCTTGAGTTCTATCAGGTTAAAGATTTGCAGCACATCGTAGGCCGCAGCGCCGCCTGTCTGGGTCTGGCGCTGAGTGACGAAGGGGCGTTAGAGATCGCCCGTCGCGCCCGCGGCACGCCGCGTATTGCCAATCGCTTGCTGCGCCGCGTTCGTGACTTCGCCGAAGTGCGGGCAAATGGTGACCTGAGCGGTGAAGTCTCCTGCAGCGCGCTGGATATGCTTAACGTAGACAGCGAAGGGTTCGATTATATGGACCGTAAACTGCTGCTGGCGATCATCGACAAATTTATGGGTGGGCCGGTGGGGCTGGATAACCTGGCTGCGGCTATTGGTGAAGAGCGCGAAACCATCGAAGATGTGATTGAACCCTTCCTGATTCAGCAGGGCTTCATTCAGCGCACACCGCGTGGCCGAATGGCCACGCAGCACGCTTATCGTCACTTCGGCATCACGCGTCAAGAGTAACTAGACTGCTGGTTTCCGGACCATACTGAAAATAAACAGGATGGCGGCGCAGAGCACCACTGACGGCCCGGCAGGCGTGTCGTAGAAGGCGGAGAAGGTCAGGCCGCCGGTGACGGCAATCACCCCGATGACTACGGCGACGGCCGCCATGCCTTCCGGTGAACGCACAAAGCGACGAGCGGTCGCAGCGGGGATAATCAGCAGTGAGGTGATGATCAGCGCACCCACGAACTTCATCGCCACCCCAATCGTCAGTGCCGTGACCAGCATCAGAATCAGTCGGGTACGCTGGATATTGACGCCGTCCACCTGTGCCAGTTCCGGGCTGATGGTCATCGACAGCAGCGACCGCCACTGCCACGCCATCACCAGCAGCACGATCACCACGCCGCCACCCATCATCCAGAGGTCGTCTGGCGTCACCGCCAGCAGATCGCCAAACAGATAAGCCATCAGATCGACGCGAACGTTCTTCATCAGGCTGACCACCACCAGGCCCAGCGACAGCGCGCTGTGCGCCATAATCCCCAGCAGGGTATCGATAGCCAGATGTGGACGACGCTCCAGCCAGACCAGTCCCAGCGCCAGGCAGACCGTGACCAGAATCACCGCGTAGTAAGGATTCACGTTAAACAGCAGGCCAAATGCCACGCCCAGCAGAGAGGCATGCGCCAGGGTATCGCCGAAATAGGACATCTTGCGCCAGACAACAAACGATCCCAGCGGACCGGCAGCCAGCGCTAACATCACACCGCCTATCCAGCCCGGTAATAACAACTCAATCATGATGGACCCTGTCCTTTGCGTAAAACGATACGTCCCTGAAGGTCGTGACGGTGATTATGATGATGACGATAAATCGCCAGCTCCTCCGCGCCGCGCGGACCAAACATGGCGATAAATTCCGGATGCTGCGATACCGCTTCCGGGGTGCCGGAACAACAGATGTGATGGTTAAGGCACAGCACTTCGTCGGTTTTGGCCATCACCAGATGCAGATCGTGGGAGACCATCAGTACGCCGCAGTTCAGTTCGACGCGTAACTGATTGATAAGGTCATAGAGTGACACCTGACCATTCACATCCACACCCTGAGTAGGCTCATCGAGTACCAGCAACTGAGGCTGATTCAGCAGGGCGCGCGCCAGCAGCACACGCTGGGTTTCACCACCGGAAAGCTTTTGCAGAGGGGCGTTGAGCAGGTGACCCGCCTGCACGCGTTTCAGTGCTGGCAGGATCTCGGCGTTTTTGCTGCCACGGGTCAGACGCATAAAGCGTTCAACGGTCACTGGCAGGGTCGGGTCGATGTGCAGCTTCTGTGGCACATAGCCAATTCGCAGTCCGGGATCACGCTGAACGGAACCGGTGGTGGGAGCGAGCAGTCCCAGCACCACACGCACCAGCGTTGATTTTCCGGCACCGTTAGGACCCAGCAGGGTGAGGATGCGGCCAGGCTGCAGTGCCAGGCTGACACCGGATAACACATTGCGCTGGTTAAACTTTATCGAAACATTATCGAGTGTGACAAGTGAGGTCATAGTATTTACAGGTTGCACAGAATTTCGAATGTTATAATATCACATTCCACCTCATGGTCACGATGGAATGACGCAATATGTTACATAATAAAAAGGGCGCAATTTTCGCCTTAACTGCTTTCTCCGTTACAGCTTCGTTAACCCTTCCAGCTCAGGCGAATGTCGTGGCTTCACTCAAACCGGTAGGGTTTATCGCTGCGGCCATTGCCGATGGTGTCACACCGGTTGACGTTCTGCTACCGGACGGTGCCTCTGAACACGATTATTCCCTGCGGCCCTCAGATGCAAAACGCTTAAAAAACGCGGACTTAGTCGTATGGGTCGGGCCTGAAATGGAAGCCTTTATGGCGAAGTCTGCGGCTGAACTTCCGGCCCAAAAAAACCTCGCGATGGTGAACATCGACGGGGTAAAACCGTTATTGATTAGCGGTGGTGAAGATGAAGATGAACACACAGCGGAAAAATCCGAAGAACAGGACGCCGATGCCCATCACCATCATCACGGCGAGTTTAATATGCACCTGTGGTTGTCGCCAGAGATTGCGCGCAAGACCGCGGTTGCAATCCATGGAAAATTATTGGAACTTATGCCGCAAGATAAAGCCAAACTTGACGCCAACCTCCAGCAGTTTGAGGTAGCTTTGGCGGACACGGACAAACGCGTTAGCGCACAACTCGCTCCGGTCAGAAATAAAGGATATTTCGTTTTTCACGACGCTTACACGTACTTTGAAAAACAATACGGTCTCTCGCCCACCGGGCACTTTACCGTCAATCCTGAAATTCAACCGGGCGCTCAGCGTTTACATCAGATACGAACACAGTTGGTTGAGCAAAAGGCGGTCTGCGTCTTTGCTGAGCCACAATTCAGGCCAGCAGTCATCGATGCTGTCGCCCGCGGAACGCAGGTGCGTAAAGGCACGCTCGATCCCCTGGGAACAGACATCAGCTTAGCCAAAGACAGCTATGTGAAATTCCTCTCACAACTGTCGAGCCAGTATGAAAGCTGCCTGAATGGAGCATGAGGAATAGGTAAAAGTGCAGCAGATAGCCCGCTCTGTCGCCCTCGCATTTAATAATTTGCCGCGCCCCCACCGCGTAATGCTGGGTTCTTTAACTGTAGTCACTCTGGCCGTCGCTGTCTGGCGGCCTTACGTTTATCATCCTTCGGATGATGTGACGCCCATCGTCAAAAACATTGAACTGGATAAGAACACGTTCCGCACGCTGTTGCCGGAAGCCAGTGAGCCTATCGATCAGAGCACACCGGAACCGGAAGAAGAATTGCCTGCGGACGATGTGGACACCGACGTGCCCGAAACGGCCGGTGTTCACGACTACACCGTTTCATCCGGCGATACTCTGAGCAGTGCCCTGAATCAGTATGGCATCGACATCAGTGACATTAATGCGCTGGTGATGAGCGACCGCGATCTGCGTAATCTGCAGGTTGGTCAGCAGCTGAGCTGGACGCTGGATGATGATGGCGGCCTGAAAACCCTGAGCTGGGAAATTTCCCGCCGTGAAACCCGCACCTATGAGCGCACCCCTAAAGGTGGCTTTAAGATGGATGCGGAGATGCAGAAGGGCGAATGGCGCAACAGCGTGATGCAGGGCGAAGTACGCGGCAGTTTTGCCGCCAGCGCCCAGCGTGCCGGGCTGAGCAGTGCCGAAGCCAGCGCCGTAATCAAAGCGCTGCAGTGGCAGATGGACTTCCGTAAGCTGCGTGCAGGTGACCAGTTCAGTGTACTGATGTCACGCGAAATGCTGGATGGCAAGAGTGCGCAGAGTCAGTTGCTGGGTGTGCGCCTGCGCAGCGGGGGTAAAGACTATTACGCTTTCCGCGCCGAAGATGGCAAGTTCTACGATCGCAGCGGCTCCGGTCTGGCGCGCGGCTTTATGCGCTTCCCGACGGTTAAGCAGTATCGTGTCTCCTCTAACTTTAATCCGCGTCGTCTCAACCCGGTTACCGGCCGCATTGCGCCTCATAAAGGCGTCGACTTTGCGCTGCCGATCGGTACGCCGGTGCTGGCAGTGGGTGATGGTGAAATAGTGGTGGCGAAGAACGGCGGTGCCGCGGGTAACTACGTCGCCATTCGTCATGGCCGTCAGTATATGACGCGCTATATGCACATGAAGAAAGTGCTGGTGAAGCCAGGTCAGAAAGTGAAGCGTGGCGACCGTATTGGACTGTCAGGCAACACCGGACGTTCCACCGGGCCGCATCTGCATTTTGAAATCTGGATCAATAATCAGGCGGTCAACCCATTAACGGCGAAACTGCCGCGCATGGAAGGCCTGACCGGTAAAGATCGCAGCGATTACATGGCACAGGTTAAATCCTGGCTGCCTCAGCTGGGTCTGAAGTAAGCGAATTTCGTTAAATCGCGCAAAAACCGACGGGTTCCCCGTCGGTTTTTTGCTATCTGGCGCAGGATGATTGCAAATTTTCAGGTCGTCACTATCATTAGCCGGTCATTGCTTGAGGCGAGTGCATGGAAACCCGTAAAAAAAATAACACTGAATTTATTCCCGTTTTTGAACGTTCTTTTCTCAAACCTAAATACTGGGGCAGCTGGCTGGCAATTGGTGCGTTGGCGGGTCTGGCGTATTTACCGCCGAAAGTGCGCGATCCGCTGCTGGGTCGGTTAGGCAAATTCGCCGGTAAGCTGGCAAAGGGCGCACGTCGCCGTGCGCTGATTAACCTCTATTACTGTCTGCCGGAACTCAGCGAGGCGCAGCGTGCAACGCTGGTCGATGAGATGTTTGCGACGGCACCGCAGGCGATGGCAATGATGACCGAGCTGGTGCTGCGCGATCCGGCGAGTATCCGTGAACGTGTAGAGTGGCATGGTCGTGACATTATCGACCAGATGAAAGCGGACCAGCAGAATGTGATTTTCCTGGTGCCACACGGCTGGGCGGTGGATATTCCTGCCATGCTGCTGGCGTCAGAAGGGCAAAAGATGGCGGCAATGTTCCATAACCAGAGCGATCCGCTGATGGACTATGCGTGGAACACCGCACGCCGCGGTTATGGCGGACGGCTTCATGCCCGCAACGACGGCATTAAACCCTTTATCAGTTCGATCCGTCAGGGCTACTGGGGCTACTACCTGCCCGATCAGGATCATGGCCCGGAGCACAGCGAGTTCGTCGATTTCTTTGCCACCTATAAAGCGACGCTGCCTGCGGTAGGGCGACTGATGAAAGTCTGCCGCGCTCGTGTGGTGCCGCTGTTTCCGGTTTATAACAGCGAAACGCACAAGCTTGAGATTTATGTGCGTCCGCCGATGGACGATCTGCTGGAAGCTGACGATCACCAGTTGGCTCGCCGGATGAATGAAGAAGTGGAAGTGTTTGTCCGCCCGCATCCCGAGCAGTACACCTGGATCCTCAAGCTGCTGAAGACCCGCAAAGAGGGTGACATCGAGCCCTATTCGCGCAAAGATCTCTATCCGCGCAAATAGCAAAAAGGCCGCGAAAACGGCCTTTTCTTATCTCCTAATCACTGGCTACAGGTGTGTGCTCCCTTGCTTTGAGCTTCTGAGCTGCCTGCTCAGGACACACCTGTGGCTGGGCTGCCTTTTTATAACGCCTCCAGCCTGCTGCGACGTTTACGCTCGCGCATAAACAGGATCACCAGGCCAAACCAGAGCACGCCGCTGATAAAGTTGACCAGGCAGAACCACAGCGTGCCGCCGCTGAAGTAGCCGCTTTTCGCCAGCTCAATTCCCACCGCCAGCGTCATAATACTGATCATTCCCAGCATCGCTGCCACGCTGCCTTTGCCTTCGTTGCTGGCGTAGAGCGTCAGGCGATACAGTCCGGCATTGACCATGCCCGCGCCAAAGGCGTAGAGACTCAGGCCAGCGGTTATCAGCAGATAACCGTGGCTGTTCATCAGGCTCGCCACCAGCGCCAGGCTCAGACCAATCAGAATCGGCCAGGCGGCGAACTTCACCGGCTGTTCAATCGGCACGCGTCCCGCCAGCTTACTCAGCGTCAGGTTACCGGCGATCATCGCCAGAAACACCGGCAGCTGCAACAGGGCGTACTGCATGCGTGACAGACCTTCGTCGTGCATCAGGATCACCGGCGAAAGAGCAACCCAGGTGAGGATCGGGATAAACACCAGCCCGATAGCGAAGGAACCAAACATCACCAGCCGGTCTTTCATCAGCCGGCCATAGTTGCGTGCCAGATTGGGCAGGGCGATGGAGTGACTGCGGTCACCTGCGGTTTCGGGCATCACACGCCACAGCACCACAAAGGCGACCAGGCTGCAGGCGGCAAACAGCCAGAACATGCTGCGCCAGCTGCCAATGGTGAGCCAGGCTGCACCGGCAAGCGGACCCGCCAGCGGAGCCAGCAGCGCCACGTTGGCCATCAGCGCCATCATGCGCACCGCCAGCGCCTCATCGAAGGCTTCCTGAATTGCGGCATAACCGACCGCGCCGATAAAGCAGAGGCTGATGCCCTGAATAAAGCGCAGGCTGACAAATTCTTCAATCGAGCTGACCCAGTGCATCAGCATGCAGGCGACGGCAAAAAACAGGATGCCGAAGAGCATCACCGGTCGCCGGCCAAACTTATCAGAGAGAGGACCCAACAGCCATTGCAGCACCACGCCGCCAATCAGGTAGGCGGTCAGGGAGGTAGAGACCCATTCAGGGCCGACGGAAAATTCGCTGGTGACGATCAGCATGCCAGGCTGGATCATGTCATGAGCAATATAGGTGGCAAACTCGAACAGCACTAACGCCAGAGGAAAGAGTAAAATTCGGCCGGTAAGCTGGCTGATGGGGTGGAAACGGGCCATCTGGCCTCCTTGTCAGAAAAGAAAACGCGACTGCCAGGCAGTCGCGTCGTTTATTCTACACCGACAATGTAAACCCGGGCTCAATTAATCCACGCGCAGCACACGTGTGGTATTGGTGGTGCCGGTGGCGCCCATCACATCGCCCTGCGTCACAATGACCAGATCGCCAGAGACCAGGAAGCCTTTGTCGCGCAGCAGGTTAACCGCATCGTGTGCAGCAGCCACACCGTCGTTATTGCTGTCGAAGAACACCGGCGTTACGCCGCGATAGAGCGCGGTGAGATTCAGTGTGCGTTCATGGCGTGACATGGCAAAAATCGGCAGGCCTGAGGTGATACGAGAGGTCATCAGCGGGGTACGGCCCGACTCGGTCATGGTGATGATCGCGGTAACGCCCTGCAGGTGGTTCGCGGCGTACATGGATGACATAGCAATCGCTTCTTCGACATTGTCGAACTGCACGTCCAGACGATGCTTGGAGACGTTGACGCTCGGGATCTTCTCCGCGCCCAGGCAGACCTTCGCCATCGCTGAGACAGTTTCAGCCGGATACTGACCCGCTGCGGTTTCCGCAGAGAGCATCACAGCATCGGTGCCATCCAGCACGGCGTTCGCCACGTCCATCACTTCTGCGCGGGTCGGCATCGGGTTAGTGATCATCGACTCCATCATCTGCGTCGCGGTAATGATGGTGCGGTTAAGCTGGCGGGCACGACGAATCAATGCTTTCTGAATGCCGACCAGTTCCGGATCGCCAATCTCAACGCCCAGATCGCCACGCGCCACCATCACTACATCAGAGGCCAGAATGATGTCATCCATCGCTTCCTGGCTGGCGACCGCTTCGGCACGTTCCACTTTTGCGACCAGTTTGGCGTCACAACCTGCTTCGCGCGCCAGACGACGTGCCAGATTCATATCTTCACCACAGCGTGGGAAAGAGACGGCCAGATAGTCGACGCGGATTTTGGCGGCAGTGATGATATCCGCTTTATCTTTTTCGGTCAGCGCTTCAGCTGAGAGTCCGCCGCCCAGTTTGTTAATGCCTTTGTTGTTCGACAGCGGGCCACCCACGGTGACTTCGGTGAACACCTTCATATCCTGAACTTCCAGCACTTTCAGCTGCACGCGGCCATCATCCAGCAGCAGGATATCGCCCGGCACCACATCTGCCGGCAGGCCTTTGTAGTCGATACCGACGCGCTCTTTATCCCCTTCGCCTTTACCCAGATTGGCATCCAGCAGGAAACGGTCGCCGATATTCAGGAAAACTTTGCCTTCTTTGAAGGTTGAAACACGAATTTTTGGACCCTGGAGGTCACCGAGGATGGCCACGTGGCGACCCAGTTTTGCGGCAATCTCGCGCACTTTATCGGCACGGATCTGGTGATCTTCTGGCGTGCCGTGAGAGAAGTTGAGTCGTACAACGTTCGCGCCGGCAGCGATGATTTTTTCTAAATTATTATCACGATCGGTGGCCGGGCCGAGGGTTGTAACGATTTTGGTTCTTCTGAGACGTCTTGACATCGAGGACTCCGTAAACATTTAAGCGTGCCCTGGTCTGTGGACACAGCATGGTTATCTATTCTATATGATCGACGGGTTGTGATACGACTCACATTGTAAATGTGATGTTAATTTTTTTTACTGATCATCCTTTTCCCGAATGGTGTGCTTTTCGTAACGCGACGCTTTCAACGCCTCTTTCACGCGTTTCAGGTTTTCCCGGAAGGGCGCACCCCGTTCCAGAGTGAAACCGGTCGCCAACACATCGATCACGGTCAACTGCGCCAGGCGCGATACCATCGGCAAATAGATATCCGTATCTTCCGGTACATCAAGCACTAAAGCTATCGCTGCTTCATGGGCAAGGGGAGAATCGGCAGAGGTGATGGCTATAACGGTGGAACCGTTTACACGGGCCAGGCGAGCCAGTTCTACCATATTTTTTGTGCGTCCAGTATGCGAAATGAGAACAAAAACGTCACCGGCTCGACTATTTATGCAACTCATGCGCTGGATCACAATATCGTCTGACCAGATGACCGGCAGATTAAAGCGCAGAAATTTGGTAAAGGCGTCATGCGCCACCACAGCGGAAGCCCCCAGCCCGAAAAAGGCAAGTTTGTCAGCCTGAGTAATCAGGGTGACGGCCTGCTGCAGTTGGGCGCTATCCAGTTGATCCCGCACCCGCTGCAGCCCTGCCAGCGCCGAGTCAAAGATTTTGTGGCTGTAGTTCTCCACACTGTCATCGTCCTCCACGCCCCGGCTGACCCAGTTGCTGCTTTTCACCAGGCTCTGCGCCAGTTGCAGCTTAAAGTCGGGAAAGCCGCGCGCGCCCAGTCGATGACAGAAGCGATTCACCGTGGGTTCGCTGACGCACGCTTCGCGCGCCAGGGTCGCAATGCTGGAGTGCATCGCCGCCTGAGGCGCAGCCAGAATCTGCCGGGCGACTTTCTGTTCCGCATTGCTGAGCGCGGCGAACTGCGCCTCAATTTTTTCCAGCATATTCATAAGCCGATGACCATAATCACTTTTACCAATTTCAATTATCCCTGTCGTCAGAGTCGATTAACAGAGACTATATCGTGTCAGCACCTGCCAGGCGCAACGGCGGACAAGTCGATTGCCCTTTTTTTTGGGATACTTTGACCGGTGCCTGATTTTCCTGACACCAACAGACACAGAAAAAACCGGCAATCCGCACGTGTCATCACACGCGCTTAGCACATCCGGTACAGAGTTAATGCGGTTGACCCGGCGAGTCGGTTTACCTGGCGCGGGGAAAAAAGTACATTGTGCTCAAAGAAAATAATAACCTGGACCCGGTGGCAGAGGATGCATCACCACCGGACTATCCTGCAACGAGGAGAGGAAAATGGCGGTAACACAAACAGCCCAGGCATGCGATCTGGTGATTTTCGGTGCCAAAGGCGATCTTGCACGCCGTAAACTGTTGCCTTCACTGTACCAGTTAGAGAAAGCGGGGCAGATCCACGAGGAAACCCGCATTATTGGTGTCGGCCGTGCCGAGTGGGATAAAGCGGAATACACCAAAGTGGTACGTGAAGCGCTGGAAACCTTCATGAAGGAGAAGATTGACGAAGCGCTGTGGGACAAACTCAGCAATCGTCTCGACTTCTGCAACCTCGATGTCAACGACACCACGCACTTCCCGAAACTGGGCAAGATGCTGGACCAGAAAAATCGCACCACCATCAACTACTTCGCCATGCCACCCAGCACCTTTGGCGCCATCTGCCAGGGGCTCGGCACCGCGAAGCTGAATGCTAAACCGGCGCGCGTAGTGATGGAGAAGCCGCTGGGCACCTCACTGGAAACCTCGCAGGAGATCAACGACAGCGTTGGTGAGTACTTTGATGAGAGCCAGGTGTTCCGTATTGACCACTATCTTGGCAAAGAGACCGTGCTTAACCTGCTGGCGCTGCGCTTTGCTAACTCTATCTTCGTGAATAACTGGGATAACCGCACCATCGACCACGTCCAGATTACCGTGGCCGAAGAAGTGGGTATCGAAGGCCGCTGGGGTTACTTCGATAAAGCGGGCCAGATGCGCGACATGATCCAGAACCACCTGCTGCAGATTCTGACCATGATCGCCATGTCGCCGCCGTCCGATCTCAGCGCCGACAGCATCCGTGACGAAAAAGTTAAAGTGCTGCGCTCGCTGCGCCGCATCGATCAGACCAACGTGCGTGAGAAAACCGTTCGCGGCCAGTACACCGCTGGCTTTGTGCAGGGCAAAAAAGTGCCTGGCTACCTGGAAGAAGAGGGTGCCAATAAGTCGAGCGCCACAGAGACCTTCGTGGCAATTCGTGTCGATATCGACAACTGGCGCTGGGCGGGTGTGCCGTTCTACCTGCGTACCGGTAAGCGTTTGCCGACCAAGTGTTCAGAAGTGGTGGTCTACTTCAAAAACCCGGAAATGAACCTGTTTAAAGACTCCTACTCCGAGCTGCCGCAGAACAAGCTGACGATTCGTCTGCAGCCGGACGAAGGGGTGGATATCGAGATCCTGAACAAAGTGCCGGGCCTCGATCATAAACACAAACTGCAGACCACCAAGCTGGATCTGAGCTACTCCGAGACCTTTAACCAGTCGCACCTTGCCGATGCTTACGAGCGTCTGCTGCTGGAGAGCATGCGCGGTATCCAGGCGCTGTTTGTGCGCCGCGATGAAGTGGAAGCCGCGTGGACCTATGTCGATTCCATTATCGATGCCTGGGCTGCGGACGGCGACTCTTCCAAGCAGTATCAGGCGGGCACCTGGGGACCGGTGGCCTCAGTGGCGATGATTACCCGCGATGGCCGCTCGTGGAACGAGTTCGAATAACGAAAGTGATGATGAAGCCCGCAACGCGGGCTTTTTTTTCGCCCTTAATCCGGGCCAGCCAACACGAATAAAATTGAACTGCCGTTTCAAAATGGTCGCAGGATGATAGACGCTCAGGAAGCTGATCATGTATGGTAGTGACGCAATTTACAGGGCAGGAGCCGATGCTCCATGACCGGGTCGCAATCCCGGTGTTATCAAGCAAGGGGAACTGATGAAAAACTGGAAAACGAGTGCAGAACAGATTCTGACCACCGGACCTGTGGTGCCGGTCATCGTTGTGAACAAACTGGAACACGCCGTGCCGATGGCAAAAGCGCTGGTGGCAGGCGGTGTCAGAGTGCTGGAAGTGACGCTGCGCACGCCAGTGGCGATGGATGCCTTACGTGCGATGATTAAAGAAGTGCCGGATGCGATCGTCGGTGCGGGAACGGTGATTAATCCGCAGCAGTTACAGGAAGTGACCGATGCCGGTGCGCAGTTTGTGATCAGTCCTGGCGTCACCGAGTCGCTGCTGAAAGCGGCGGTTGAGGGGTCGGTACCGTTGATTCCCGGCATCAGCACCGTTTCTGAGTTAATGACCGGTATGGACTACGGTCTGCGCGAGTTCAAGTTTTTCCCGGCAGAAGCGAACGGCGGCGTTAAAGCGCTGCAGGCGATTGGCGGACCCTTCCCGCAGGTGCGATTCTGCCCGACCGGCGGCATCTCTCCGGCGAACTACCGTGACTATCTGGCGCTGAAAAGCGTGCTGTGCATCGGCGGTTCGTGGCTGGTGCCCAACGACGCGCTGGAAGCGGGCGACTGGGATCGCATCACCCGCCTGGCACGCGAAGCTGTTGAAGGCGCGAAGTAAGTTATGGCGGTGAGCGTCTGCTCACCGCACACGTTTACCCCTGAACCGTGACCGCTGCTGCGCTGGCAACGGCACGCGCAATCGCCTGATCGGTGCTGTCACCGCTGGCGAGCGCCACGCCCAGCCGACGCTGGCCGCTGATTTCCGGCTTGCCGAACAGGCGCAGTTGCAGACCGGCACCCAGCGCCGCTTCGACATTCACAAACTGCACATTCTGGCTGGTCAGTTGCGGCAGAATAACGGCGGACGCTGACGGACCGTACTGGCGAATCGCGCCAATCGGCAGACCGAGAAACGCCCGCACATGCAGCGCAAACTCTGACAGATCCTGCGAAATCAGCGTCACCATGCCGGTGTCGTGTGGACGCGGCGAAACTTCGCTGAATATCACCTCATCACCGCAGACAAACAGCTCAACGCCAAACAAACCATAGCCACCCAGCGCCTGAACCACCTGCGCGGCAACATCCTGTGCCCGCTGCAGCGCCACATCACTCATCTGCTGCGGCTGCCAGGATTCACGGTAATCGCCATCCTCCTGACGGTGACCAATCGGCGCACAGAAATGAATGCCATCGACTGCGCTGATGGTCAGCAGGGTGATCTCGAAATCGAAGTCGACAACCCCTTCGACAATGACGCGTCCGGCACCCGCGCGGCCACCCTGTTGCGCATAGTCCCAGGCATTATCGAGCTGGCTGGCGTCGCGGATAAAGCTCTGACCTTTGCCGGATGAACTCATTACCGGCTTCACAATGCAGGGAAAGCCGATTTCGGTAGCCGCTTCATCAAAGCGCGCCTTGCTGTCGGCAAAGCGATAGCGGGAGGTCGGCAGAGAGAGCTCTTCAGCCGCCAGCCGCCGAATGCCTTCGCGGTTCATGGTCAGCCGCGCGGCACGGGCAGTCGGCACCACGCGCTGGCCTTGCTGCTCCAGCTCAACCAGCGTCTCCGTGGCGATAGCTTCGATTTCCGGTACGACAAAATCAGGCTTCTCTTCAGCAATCAGCGCAGCCAGTGCCGCGCCATCCAGCATGTTAATCACATGGCTGCGATGGGCGACGTGCATCGCCGGGGCATCGGCGTAACGATCAACCGCGATCACTTCCACACCCAGACGCTGACACTCCAGCGCCACCTCTTTACCCAGTTCACCTGAACCCAATAGCATCACACGCGTTGCTGCCGGACGCAGCGCTGTTCCGAGAGTCGTCATTTCTTCACCTAAGCAGTCAAAATTCGCGCGCAAGTATAAACGAAAACGTTTGCGTTCTCATCTTTCGTCCATCTGGCACGACCTTTTGCCTTACTTTTCCCGCTCTGACGTTTCCTGACATCCTTTTCGTCAGGATAGCGGACTGACATCTTAAAAGGAGTGGATGATGAATAACTGGTTGCAACAAATTCAGTCGGTACTGACGAAGAAGGGCGGTGAGGGCAAATCGGGCGGCGGCTTAAGCGACATGCTGGCGCCGGGTGCGCTGGGCGGCCTGGCCGGTATGCTGATTGCCAGTAAATCGTCGCGAAAACTGCTGACAAAATATGGCGGCAAGGCGCTGATTATCGGTGGCGGTGCGGCTGCGGGCGCGGTGTTATGGAACAAATACAAGCAGCGGGTCAGCGAAGCGCACCAGAATGAACCTGACTTTGGCGTGGCGCAGACGCCGGTTAACCTGCGGGCTGAACGTCTGGTGACGGCGCTGGTGTTTGCCGCCAAAAGCGACGGGCACATTGACGATCAGGAACGGGCAGCCATTGAGCAGAATATTCATCAGTCCGGCTACGGTCAGGAAGCGGAACAGCTGATCCAGAAAGCGATGAACCGCCCGCTGGATCCGCAGTGGCTGGCCGCCGATGTGAAAAACGAGGAGGAGGCGCTGGAGCTCTACTTCCTGAGCTGTGCCGCTATCGACGTTGATCACTTCATGGAGCGCAGCTATCTCTCCGCGCTGGGCGACGCGCTGAAAATCCCTCAGGATGTCCGCGACGGCATCCAGCAGGATCTTGAGGCTGAGAAAGCCCGTTTACCCGCCAGTTAATCCCTCTGATATTCCGCTGGCGGGTCACAGGATGTGATCCGCCAGCGGCTGCTTCTCAACCTATACCTGGCTTCCCGCTGCTGAAGTGTTACGCTTACAGATCATTACGTTCACGGAGACGGATGGATGAAAGCACCCATCGCAAAAAAAATACCCCATGAGATGACGCTGCACGGCGAGACGCGCGTTGACGACTACTACTGGCTGCGCGACGACAAGCGCGAAAACAGCGAGGTCCTTGATTACCTGCGTGCCGAAAACAACTACGGCAAAAAAATCATGTCGTCACAGCAGCCACTGCAGGACCGGGTATTAAAAGAGATTATCGATCGGCTGCCGCCTGAAGATCACTCAGTGCCCTATGTGAAAAATGGCTACCGTTATCAGAGCCGTTATCAGAGCGGTAACGAATACCCGGCCTATTACCGCCAGCCTGCCGCGAGCGATGAGTCTGGCGAGTGGAGCCTGCTGCTGGATGCCAACCAGCGCGCCTCGCACAGTGATTTCTACACCATGGGCGCGCTGCATATCAGTCCGGATAACCTTGTCATGGCGCTGGCTGAAGATTTCCTGTCTCGCCGGCAATATGGCATCCGCTTCCGTAACCTGGAGAGTGGCAGCTGGTACCCTGAAGTGCTGAGCAATGCCTCTTCCAGCTTCGCATGGGGTAACGACTCGCGCACCCTCTACTATGTGCGAAAACACCCGCAGACGCTGCTTTCTTATCAGGTGTGGCGACACGAACTGGGTACGCCGCAGTTCGACGACCAGCTGGTCTATGAAGAGCAGGATGACACTTATCATCTCAGCGTACATAAGACCACCTCCAAGCAGTTGATCATGATTGCCCTCTACAGCACCAACACCAGCGAAATTCAGCTGATTGATGCGAACTTCCCCGACGCGCAGCCCCATGTGTTTCTGCCGCGCCGCCACGATCATGAGTACAGCATCGACCACTACGATCATCAGTTCTTCATTCGATCCAACCGGGAAGGCGAAAACTTCGGGCTGTACCGCAGCCGCTATCTGGACGAGTCACGCTGGGAAACCCTGATCCCGGCACGTGAACAGGTAGTGATGGAAGATTTTCAGCTGTTTCGGGACTGGCTGGTGGTCGAGGAGCGCCAGCGCGGCTTGACCAGCCTGCGGCAGATCAACTGGGCCAGCGGTGAAACCAGCGGCATCGCCTTTGACGATCCGACCTATGTGACCTGGCTGGCCTACAATCCGACGCCGCGCACCAGCAAACTGCGTTACGGCTATTCGTCGATGACCACGCCGACCACGCTGTTTGAACTGGATATGGATACCGGCGAACGCCGCATCCTGAAGCAGAGCGCGGTGAAAGGCTTTAACGCGGAAGATTACAAAAGCGAACATCACTGGATCAAAGTCAGCGATGGCACCGAAGTGCCGGTATCGCTGGTCTATCACCGCAAACATTATCAGCCCGGTCAGAATCCGATGCTGGTGTATGGCTACGGTGCCTACGGCAGCAGTATGGATGCCGATTTCAGCGTCAGCCGCCTGAGCCTGCTGGATCGCGGATTTGTCTATGCGCTGATACAGGTGCGCGGCGGCGGTGAGCTGGGGCAGCAATGGTATGACGGCGGTCGCCTGCTGAACAAAATGAACAGCTTCACCGATTTTATCGATGTCACTAACGCGCTGGTGGCGCGTGGCATCGGACACCCGGAACGACTCTATGCCATGGGTGGCAGCGCGGGTGGCTTACTCATGGGCGGGGTGATTAACCTGGCACCGCAGCGGTTCCACGGCGTGGTTGCCCAGGTGCCGTTTGTGGATGTGGTGACCACGATGCTGGATGAGTCGATTCCGCTGACCACTGGCGAGTATGACGAGTGGGGCAACCCTAATGATCCTGAGTACTACCGTTATATCCGCCAGTACAGCCCTTATGACAACATCGAGGCGAAAGCCTATCCTCATCTGCTGGTCACCACCGGCCTGCATGATTCGCAGGTGCAGTACTGGGAACCAGCCAAGTGGGTGGCGAAGCTGAGATCGATGAAAACCGACAATAACCTGCTGCTGCTCTGCACCGACATGGATGCGGGTCACGGCGGCAAGTCGGGGCGCTACAAAGCCTATGAAGGGATCGCGATGGAATACACCTTCCTGCTGGGACTGGCGCAGGGCACCTTACCGCCAGCTCAGGATTACTGAGATTCGGTCAGGTACTTACGCAGCGCCTGCCGCAATGGCGGGCGCAGATCGCTGACGTTATCCAGCATCCACTTCAGATAGCCCGGATCCTTGCGCGCAACCACCGCGATCGCCTGGCCGCGGTATTTGCCAAACGGCAGAACGTCGTCGCGCTGGGCCGCCGGTTGTGACCGCACAATCATCTCGGAGGCACTCCAGCCGGAGGTCTCCATAATTCGAATCAGCAGTGCTGCCGTAACATAGCAGTCATAGAGCGCGCGGTGGGCATGCAGGTCGGCGGGCGGCGTGACATCCAGTTTCAGCGAATGACGCAGTGCCTGGTTGCCATATTTAATGCCCGGCCAGAGCTGACGCGCCAGCTGCATGGTGCAGATCCACTCTCCGTACATTTCCGGCAGCATCCGGCGATCAAAACTGGCGTTATGCGCCACGTAAAAAGCACTGCCGTGATAGCGTGGGATCGCCTCTTCAATGGTCGGCTTACCGGCGACCATCGCTTCGGTGATGCGATGCACGGCCATCGCCTGACGGCTGATAGGGCGGTCGGGCAGGGTGAGATCGCTCATCGGATTCACAATCTGGCCGTTGACCACATCCACGGACGCCACTTCGACTACGCCACCCTGCAGACCGCAGGTTTCGGTATCAATAACGCGAAATATCATTGCTTCATCTTCGGTTCATAAGGAAGGCGCGACAGGCTGAGCGACGCCTGGCGGTAGTGCATCAGACGCTGACGAAACCAGTCACGCAGCGCTTCGGGCTGCTCCTGCGCCACCATTTCGGCGACGATCGGCATGTTATAGCGCTCTTTAAACGCCACACCCGCTGCCGCCAAATCGACATTAATCTTGTCTTTCTCTTCCTGGGACAGCAGGGCAAGGTTATGGCTCATAATATTCTCCTGACGATAGCGGGCAAAAGTAATGTTTTCGGCGGTCTGAATCAAGGATAAAGGATCGCATCGCTGGCCTCGACAGTGCAAATACAGCAGCGTATCCTTTTGCCACGTTTATCGCCCTGGCGGCGGTTAAAAGGATGATCTTATGCATAAAAAACTGATTTCCCGCATGGTTATTGCGCTGGCGGCAGCCGGACTGATGACATTCAGTTCGCTGGCAGCGGCGCATGCGCATCTCCAGTCTTCAATCCCGGCGGCCAAAGCGCAGGTAACGACATCCACCGATGCGCTGACGCTGAACTTCAGTGAAGATATTGAAGCGGCATTCAGCGGCGTTACGCTGCTGGATAGTGAACAGAAGCCTGTCGCCACTGCTAAAGCCCGCGTTGAATCTGGCCAGAAAAACCGGTTGATTGTGGGCCTGTCTCAGCCGCTGCAAGCGGGCAGCTATCAGGTTAACTGGCATGTGCTGTCAGTGGATGGACATAAAACCGCAGGAAGCTATCGCTTTAGCGTGAAGTAACTCCGGTGACCACCCTCTGGATCCTGTTACGCGCGCTGCATTTTGCCGCCGTGATGCTGCTGACCGGCAGCGCCTGTTACAGTGCGCTGCTGGCACCCAAACGCTATCGACCCCTGCTGGCGCGACGATTAAACCCGCTGGTGAAAGGGAGCGCCTGGCTGGCGCTGCTGAGTGCACTGGCGATGCTGGCCTGCCAGAATGTGTTGATGAGCGGCGACAGCGCCAATCTGGCCGATGTCGATATCTGGCTGGCGGTGATTGGCACGCACTTCGGTGGCGTGTGGCTGTGGGAAATCCTGTTTAGCCTGCTGGCCGTTGCCGGGTTGCTACTGACCGGGCGGCTGCGTCAGCAGGTGTTACTGCTGGCGGGCGTTCTGCAACTGGCCTGCATGGCTCTGATTGGTCATGCCGCGATGCGCGATGGCTGGCCGGGATTGTTTCAGCAGCTCAATCATGCACTACATCTGATTGCCGCGGCGTTCTGGACGGGCGGATTACTGCCTCTGTTGCTGTTGATGCGGGAGGCGCGCCAGATCGATCGGCGTACCGACGCTATCCGTACCATGATGCGCTTTTCGCGCTATGGTCATCTGGCGGTGGCGTTAACGCTGCTGAGTGGCCTGATAAACAGCGTGATGATCGCGGGCTGGCCGCTGACGTGGCACGATTCACGCTACATTGTATTGTTGCTGTGTAAAGTGTTGCTGGTTGCCCTGATGGTGCTGGTGGCGCTGATTAACCGATACTGGCTGGTGCCGCGATTCCGCCTGGCGGGCAGCGGGACGCAGCAAAAATTTATTCGCATGACGCAGCTTGAACTGCTGCTGGCGTGTGGAGTGGTTGGGCTGGTCAGCGTATTTGCCACGCTGTCGCCAGCCTGAATGTGGTTTAAGAGAGAAAAGGGTAGTTATGTTGCTGAAGAAAGTGATCCCTGCAATCCTGTTGTTATCCGTATGCGGCCAGGCGCTGGCGGCACAAATCATTACCGTCAGCCGCTTTGAGATCGGTAAAGAGAAGTGGCCGTTTAACCGTGAAGAGGTGATGCTGACCTGTGAGAAAGATGGTGCGATGTTTGCCATCAACCCGAGCACGCTGATGACATACCCCCTGAACGATATCGCCGACACACTGTTCAAAAATAAACAGGTGAAAGCGCAGCCGATCAGCGTGATTCAGGTTGAAGATAAAGCGCATCCGGGCCAGATGATGAGTCTGCAGCCGATTGTTGAGCGCACCCAGGCGCTGTGCGGTAAATAAACCTGTCGGGTGCAGCATCGCGCTGCGCCCAACCCCTCTTTTTTGCCGTTGCGATCACAAACTGATCCGGTTTATGGTCCTGCGCCTCTCGTTTGCTGGCAATTCCACCGTGCTGTTCTAATGTTAAATGGCAAGGCGACATCGCCTTCATAAATGCCAACTTTTAGCGCACGGCTCCTTGAGAGCCATTTCCCTGGACCGAATATAGGAATCGTATTCGGTCTTTTTTTGGTTGGTCATTAAAAACAGTAACTTATAGAAAAAACAATCAGTTAAACCCCTTACTGTTACCTTCTGTGCTACTCTGCTGGACTCTGTGCCGCCACTTTGTCGCCACTCTCTAACCGCCAATGTTCGGCATTAAACAGTGGCGTAACGTGCTTGTAATCATCTATTTTGAACTATAGTGGCGGCTATTTATTCTTGTAAGCGGTGCCTCTAACAACTTCACTTGTTGTCCAATACGAAGGCGCACTATTAGGATCGAGAACTACATATTGCGCGCCAGCTGTAGCAGCTTTATCTAATACTTCATTTAATGCATTTTGATAACCGGTATGCCTTGCTACCCCGGTCAGGGTAGAAGTGCCCGTTAAGTTAGCGACAAATTGATATTGTTTTGCATCTTCTGCGGAGATTATTTGCACGCGAGATGCTCTTTCCGACATGTTGGTAGCACAACCAGCCAGCATAGTAATGACTACCAAAACTGAACCTAACCTTCCAAGTTTCATTTAATCCCTTTTTTATCCTGAATAAACGTATGACCGATTATTCGCTCAGCAAATCAAATTTGCAATTGGGTTCAGCTTGATAGCGTCTTCGAAATGATCTGGCGCAAAGTGCGCATAACGCATTGTTACTCTGATATCTGAGTGTCCTAAGATGCGCTGCAGCACGATGATATTTCCCCCGGCCATCATAAAGTGACTGGCAAAGCTATGGCGCAGTACATGGCTCATCTGGCCTTCTGGTAATTCAATGCCGGCCAGGCGAATGACCCGATAAAACTGGCGATAGCACTCTGCAAAAAAACGGCCTTCTTTGTCTTTTAATTCGTTATAAAGGGCATTGCCGATGGGTACCGAACGGTTCTTTTTGCCTTTGGTATTGATGAAGGTAATTTTGTTTGGAGACAATTGTGAGGCTTTAAGATTCGCGGCTTCACTCCACCGGCACCCGGTTGAAAGGCAGATTTTGATAATCAGCGTCAGATCAGGGTTATCGTGAAATTTGCAGGCGGCAAACAGCTTTTGTATCTGGGCTTCAGTCAGCCATGCCATTTCTTTCTCTGGCTGATCAAATTCGCGTATATTTTTAAGTGGGTTGGGGTAGCTAATTTCGCCAAGCCGTTCCAGCTCATTAAAAAGAGCGCGAAGGAATGCATGCTCACAGTTAATGGTACCCGGTGAGACCTTTAACGATTTATCACTGGTTTTGTATCCATTCTGTATGAGGCCCTGTAAACGTCGCTCCCGATAATGTGCCCAATCCTTCGAAGTGATAGAGGCAGCAACGGGGTTTCCCATGCCATTACAGATAATGTTGAGTTTGCCGAGTCGGCCTTTTCTGTCACTTAGCGAGCAACCGTGCAGTTTGTACCATAGCTCGATAAGTTCGCTAAGCTTGCGGTTATCCTCTTTCTCAGCCAGCCAGGGTTTAGCCTTCATTTCGTCCTGAGTGTATTGCTCAAAGGCAATGGCTTCAGCTCGGGTCCTGAACTGTCGTCTCACTCGTTTACCATCCCTTCCATTGAGATAGCACTCGCAGAGCCACTTACCTGTATTCAATTTCCTTATTGCCATGCAGCCCCCTTGATAAAAGGGGGTTAAATTACTGTATATAAAACCAGTATTCAATGTTTGATTGTAGTTTTTCAAACATGAAAAAGCCCGCTGAGCGGGCTAAATTAGTGCAAAAGTGAAGGTTGCTGTTGGCTGGTGTAGAGTGGAACCTTATTGATTTGCCCAGGTGAGACAATCATTCCAGTAACGGTCTCATGCGTTTTGAATGTGCAGCTGCAATTAATATTCTGGCATTGGTGATAACGTTCTTTTGTTTCTTTTGAAACATAGCGGCTGCTTTTTGCGTGGGCTGCTGTCTGGCATAAAGGGCAGTGCATCATGATTAATATCCTCAAAAAAGGGCAGGGGAGAGCCACTTAGTTTGAATTTGCAAATTGTGTTTTGCAAATTACACCCTGATTAAGCAGTTTCCGTTTCACCCTCTGTTTCTGACTGATATTCAATATCTGAAAGCAGCACTTCAAACTCAAGCGTGGTTGTATACCCGCTACCGCTCAGGCTATGCGTCACCTTACTGATAATCCACGGCTGCGCATCGATCACGGATTTAAAGCCGCTCACACTGACCGGTGTCTCCGGGTACAGGTCGGCACGCCCCATCGCGAGCGTAAGCGAGAATTCAGCGACGCCGCGCTGCAGCTTATCCCACTTTGCTTTAGCCGCCCGCATCGCGGCCGCTTTCGTCGCATACACAGTCGTCAGCGTGAATATGTTGTCTTCCGTGCCAGCCAGATAATCACCTTCACGGGCCTCCGGCGTTTTGGTCGTGGTCGTCTTTTTCTTTTTAGCCGCCGGGTGCTCCAGCGCGCGCAGATGCTTTACCTTTGGCTTGCGCTTCACCTTCACCTTTTTCGGCTTCGGGTCTTTGGTATGCAGCCAGTTCGCAGAGACGCCGGTGTATGCGCCACGGTCGGCAATGCTGAAGCTGTGCCGGTCGCCATCCTGCCGCGTGATAGTCATCTGCGGAATCGGCTTGCCGCTGGCAGTGACGCCGTTACCGGGCTTAATAAACAGAAGCCGCCCGGCCTTTACTGCCGCAACCGCGCCGTAAAGTGTAGCGAGTCGCGTCAGGAATTTAGCGTCAGTCTCCTGGGTCTGGTCGATATGAGCCACGGCAATTCCGGCGAAGCCAACGGCCAGCATGGGCTTTAAGTTATTGCGCGCGGCTATCTGCGTCACGACTTCCCCCAGGGTTGTGTCGTGATAGGACACCTCCCGGCGGGAATTGAGCGAGCCACGGAAATCAGCGCTGCGGGCACGAATGGTCATGGTGTCCGGCGCGCCGTGGTGCTCTACCTCATCCACCGTGAAATTACCTTTCCCGAAAAGCGTCTGGCCTTTCCAGCCGAGAAACAGCGTTATCACTGCGCCGCGCACCGGCATAGCCAGCTGCCCGTCGGCGTCGTCCAGCTCAATATCCAGCTGGTCAGCCTCAAAGCCGCGATTATCGGTCAGCGTCATCGAGATAAGGCGATCCCGGATATTGGTTGTGACGTCTTTGGAGTTAACCTTGAGCATGAAATCCGGCGTCAGCTGCGCCCCGGCCTGCACCGGCAGGCTGCTTATCCCGATCATCCGGGCAGCCCCCCTGCAGTTGAAATCTGGCTACCAGCCGCCGACTTCACGCCGTCAATTGCTGACGTGAGCTGCCCTGGCAGATTGCTTGAGCCGCTGATAAGCCCGTCAGCCTGTTTCTTCAGATCGCCAAACATAGAGGTAAGCGACTCATCCACGCGCTTAAGGCTCAGGGTAAACATGATTTTGCTGGCCGTTCCGTTGGGGTAGAACTCGCTGAAGGTGTTAGAAATACTCTCGATCACGTACATGCCGTAAATCATGCCACTGCCGCCAATCAGCGGCCATGCCATCCCCTCGTCGGCCATCAGGCGGACGGTCATCAGCGACACCGAGCCGCCTGTGATTTCCGGGCGCAGCTCCCCGGATAGCGTGATTTTTTCATCGCCCGGCCCGATAAACTGCGCCGACGGACGCTGCCCGAAGCGGCTGTTAGTGGGCCAGCGGTAGTCGATATTCTGCTGCATATCCCCGTAAGGCAGGGTCTGTCGCATAAATGGCATCATGCCGTAAATCATCATCATCGGTTAATCCTCCCAACCCATTTTGCTGCGGTTCTGCGCCTGACGATTGCGCTGCTCTTTTGCCTGGTGCTGCGCCATTAGCGCCATTGCGTCGTCTTTGGTCATGCCCTCGTGCATGTTGATTTCATACTGATAGGTATTCTGGCTGCGGTCGGTGAATCCGCCCCCGGCTGAAGGGGCTGAAACCGGGCGGTAAGGTGCGCCACCGTAGGCGATATTGTATTGCAGCCCGCCGGTATCGGCGCCCGCGCCGCCGGTCGCCACCGGATCAGGCGACGGCACCTTGTCTTTCAGGCCATCGGATTTCGTGTCGATGATGCCGAGCTTTTCCAGCACCCAATCAATGCCGCCCATCAGCTGATCGAGTGCGTGCCCCGGAATTTTCAGCGCCTCGGCCAGCATGTTGCCGAACTTCTTACCCATGTCTCCGGCGGCGGCAAGTTCGGTCTGCGTGGATTTCACCGGCTCCAGCAGTTTGCCGAACCAGTCCCACAGCTCTTTGACCTTGCCACCTACCCACTCAAAAGCCGGCTTCAGAGAACCGAAGGAATCACTGATCGGCCCCATCGCTGCGGTAAAGCCTTCGGCCATTCCCGCAATAAGCGCGCTGATAGGCTCCCAATATTTCCGCACCAGTAGCGCCCCGGCCACGATTGCCGCTGCGACGGCCACAACCGGAAGCGTGATAGCGCCGAGCGCGGCCGTGATAGCTCCGCCCGCGATGCTGAATGCCGTACCGAGGAAGCCCGCCCCGGCAATCAGGGTATTGACGCCCGCAATCACCGGCCAGGCTACCAGCCCGATAGCACCCAGTGCGCCAACAAAAATAAGTCCTGCCATTGCCGCTTTAGCAAGGCCCGCTGACAGAACCGGGTTTGCCTGTACCCATTTATCTATATTGAGCAGAAATTTCGTTGTGTCCTGGGTAAGTGTGCGCAGGCTGCTGTCCATCTGGTCATAAATATCTGTGCCCAGCACCTGCGCGGTGCGGGTGTAGTTCTCAAACTGAAACAGCGGGTCATCGCTGCAGGTACGGTTGCCCCAGAAGCGGAAACCGTCTTTACGGATTAGCGTGGTGACGTCGGCCTCGTTTAACAGGTCGGCGTCGGTGCCGGTCTGCTGCAGATCCCAGAACACCGACGCAGAAATACCTGTCACGCCGTTGACGCCGACGTTAGACAGGGTTTTATGCCAGCCCGTATCGTTGTCGATTCTGGCGCGCAGGCCCAGCGCACGGGCAGTGGCATAGGCGGTATCGCATTTACTGGTCGCGGTGTTCCATGCAACGAAATCAGGCCAGATAACCATGATTTCGCGCTGGCTGAAGTTCTGGCGGTACAGGCGGGCTTCGGAAATGGTTTTACATTCCCACGCTGAAACGTAGGCAAAGGCGCGCAGCTGCTCCGCAATGCTGGCAAGTGCGGCTGCCACTGGCAGTGAATCCAGTCCCGGCACGCCGAGGATGCGCGGCTTCACATCGAGCTGGGTCTGCGCGGCGAGCAGCGCTTTCATGCCGGTATATTGGCCGTTTTCATCCGTGCCGCCGATGATATTGGACGTGGTTTCGGCTTCGTCGGCTCCTTCAGCGACGCGCACGACGACGGTAACGGGTTTTGACTGGTCAGCAATGGCCTGCAGCGCAGCCGCAAGCGTGCCTTTTTTACCGGCCTTGCCGACAGCGGCCTGCACGTTGGTGATAAGTACCGGCGTATTGAGCGGGAAGGTTGCCGCATCCGCATCCTGCGCGGTGCAGACCATGCCGACGATTGCGGTTGATACGGTTGTAATGGTGCGCGTGCCGTCGTTAACTTCGACGACGCGAACACCATGATGATAATCAGACATCTGATGCACTCCGTTTTGAGGGTGTGCTCAGATTGCCCGCTGGGGCATGGGGATGCATGTGATTGGTGTTTGCTGAAGGCTAAGAGAACAACTTGTTAAAGCTAGTAAAAAACCGATTAGTAAATTACCATTTGGTTACGGTTCGTTAACAATCTCAAAACCTTGACTCAAATTTATTTGGAGGATAAGTGAAAAACTGGGTTCTATTCGCTTTATTTTTGACAGGATGTACACCGAGCACTACTTTTCATCGACTTGATCAAATAGTGACCACTACCTCCCCCCCTTCTTCATGTAAAGTTATTACGCGCCCTCTAGAGAGGATAGTTAACAACACAGATAAAAATATTAACACAAACCTAAAATGCTCTATTAATCACGATAATATATATAATATAGAAAAAAGTGACACTTTGAATTTATTTTTCAATGAAAACTCTTACTTAGGATTTACCACTTCTTTAGCCCTTGATCCTATATATTTAGCAATTCTAAATCAAAACTTAGATAAAATTAAAACAGATAACCCAAAAGAAAGTGAAACACTACAAAAAAAACTAAAGGAAATAATTATCGCAAGTGTGCCTTTTTTACTATTTTTGTGGGGATTAATATCCTTTAGGTTGTCTGAGTCAAGAGCCAAAGTTGGGTTGTTAACGCCTTTGCTGGAAAAAGCATCGGACGCGATAAAATCTGCGAATGAAAATTTTAAATCTAATGGAATAGTTACCTTGGATGATATAAATAAATTCACTATACCTATGATTGGAATAAAAAATTTATTAGAGGACCATTCCCTAACTGATTATTTATTGGAGCAAAACGATGATGCATTCAGATATATAAAGGGGCTAATGCCATCAAATGTTGTTATGGAAATGAGAAACAAGGAACTTTTTGATAAATTCCGGGCAAGCATGTTTTTAACCGCTAGCAATCTTCAGCAAGCAAACAGCGCAATAAATTTAATTAATTCAGACTATAAAATAATAAGTGAAAATATTTTTACAAAGAATCGCCCTTACTTCTTAATAAAAAAAATTGGAGCTTACGCTTTATATATATTTACTCTTCTGGGTGGGTTTATCGTGTATTTGTCATTAGTGGCTTTCTTTTAAAAAAGAATTCAGAAAAGGGCGACATACCGCCCTTTTTCCTAAACGGGCTTTTGAGGCCATTCGATATTTAGGGTATTGGTTTTAACAGCCTGCACGGCCTGCACGTACTTCATCCATTCAGTAAGCGAAACCCTATCCGCATCGCTTATCATTTCAAGCCTGAGTTGCGTTTGCCATGCCTGCGTCACACTATTAGCATCTGCAATCCGTAATGCCTTTTCCGCTTCGGCCTCACTCACCACTGCAGCCTGCTGCGCGTCAATGTCGGTCACCCATTTTTCACCGTCCCACTTATCAAACGCGGTTGCCGGAACTTGGGTTGTGGTATCTGCGGGATAGTCACCCAGCGTCGTGATCACTACCGGCATGCCACCGGAAACCGGGTAGACCGTTTCGCCGCGATGATCCGGCACGCTCTGCCAGCTGCCGCCCTGATACACGGCCACAATGCCCACGAGCAATTCAGGCGGAGCGGTAAGGCAGGCATATGCAGGCAGTCCAACTCCCTTCGCCAAAAACTCATCACTGGACCCGGTAAACTCTCCGCTTACCGCGTCGAAGTTATAAATAGTCAGTGTGCCGGCCGATTTTGCCAGGCCATTTTTATCAAGCGTTACCTTAGCCATCATGCGGCCCTCACAATGTAATTCAGTGCTACGTTTCGGGGGCGCAGAGTGATCCACACTGCGCCATCAGTCTGCGCTGCATTTAACTGCGTCCCCTGGATGATGTTATCTGACAGGACAGGATCCATTACGCTGTTATTGGGCGTTTTTGCATCGGCTGGCTGTAGCTTGCTGATGGTGTCAGCCTGATTAAACGCCGTGCCGATTGTTGCGCCCGTGCTGGTTGAATCTATACCGGGGTAATCCACAGCAGCGGTACGAAATCCGGTTGCCGCCTGTGCGCTACCAATTGCACGTCCGCTATCAACGCCTCGCCCGTCATCCCAGCCACGAATAAACTCGCCACGCAAATCATTCAGCTTCAGTCCCGGATAAGCCAGCGCCAGCTTCGGGTATAGCGTGCCGCTAAAACTCGCCCCGTTACTTTTCAGAAAGACCATGCCAGCCATTGAGGGAAAGAGTTCATTAGGCATTTTTGCGTGAGGCCAGGGGAAAGGTGAACCGATAACGGGCGCGCCTTCGCCTAAACCGAGGTTTTTGAGAAGGTCTGCAATCAGCCCGGCGTCTTTGATTTCAGCCAGGGCATTTGCGATCTGCAGGTATTGGCCGTGCGGGTTGTCAGCATCAGTATGCTTTTTCATTACGCTGTCAGCGTATGCCTTCACTTCGATCACGGCGTCATCAACATACTTGCGCGTTGCCAGCACGACTGATGGATCAATTTTCAGCGTGACGGCCGTTGTGCTGTTCACGATTAAAATCATGCGCACGGTCTGCGTCCGCCCGCTGCCTTCAGCCAGCTGCGGCTTATAGGTTTCCGGGCAGTTAGCAACGGCAATCAGCACGCCGTCGGCATCATACAGGCCGATTTCGCGGATCCAGAAACCGCCCTCGCTTTCCGGGATAATCTGCTCGGCGATAATCTGGCTGCTGTTTGCCGCGTCAATGGTCAGGGAATTAAGCTGCGCGCGACGCTTCTCGCCGATGAGCTTTGTCTGTGCCGCGTCGGGTGTAGGCAGCGAGCCGCCTCCATCACCGACACCCATAGAGGCGATGTTCACTTTCGAGCCGAGTGCAGCGGCGTTCGCCAGCTTAGCCGCGCCCTGATTGGTCAGCAGGGCAAAATATTTTGTCGTCATGCGCTCACTTCCGTCAGGTCAATAAGATGCACCGCCGCGCCGGAATAGACCGGCCCGCCGACGCTGATAAGTTCAGGGGTATAAGGGTAAACAGTCAGCTCGTCGCCGCTGTAGCTGGCAACGGCGACCGGCAGAGTGCCGTTAGCATCGAGATTAATAGACAGGCCGATAAGGTGACGGCTGCAGGGCTTGGCGTCAGCTATCAGGCGCTCCAGCTCGTTATACATTTCCTCGGTAATGCCGGTATCAAGTACGCCCACGTCCAGCCGGAACGTGCCTGGCGCTTCACCGGTTTTCCACCACTCGATTATTTTGATGAGATAGCCCAGCGGCTCAACGACGCGCCGGATTGCCCCGATAGTGCCCTTGTGCCGGTGCACGTACTGCGAGGCGGCAACAACGGCGCGCTTTGTCGATTCAGGCCAGGCTGAATCCCAGCGGTCAACTGACCACGCCCATGCCAGATAGGGCAAAAGCTCCACCGGGCATGTGTACGGATTCCACAACTGGCGCAGCGGAACGATCATCGCGCCGGGGCTTGCCAGCGCCTCAGCGGCGGCAACCTCAAGCGCTGACGAGCCCGTCGGCAGCAGACGATCACTCATCCGAGCCTCCCACGGTCAGCGTGTAACCTGTGCAGTAAGCGGCCTGTGTTTTGTCGAGCACCACGTCAGCAGAAGGCTTGATAAGGTTGACGCGCTGCACGCCCTCAACGTGCATGGCGGCATACAGCGCAGACAGGCGAATGTCGCGGCCGAGATGCTTCTGCGCACTGACAAAGGCGGCGAGCTTTGCCTCAGAGGCGGCGCGGACTGGCTCCGCCTCCGGCCCCGGATAGAGGTACAACTCGGCCACGATTTCATATTCAACAATCTTCGCTGACTGCACGCTTACCCGGTCGGCAACCGGGCGCACGTCCTCGTCATTAAGTGCAGCTGTAACCACGGCCAGCAGATCATCACCGGCCACGCCATTGCCTTCACGCGCGAGCACTGTCACGGTAACCACTGCAGGCGACGGGCTGATGGCTGATGCATCGGCTACGCGGCCGTCTGCGCTTCTGGCGTGGTACTCATATGCGCCGGTCGGCCCGGCCACGCTCAGCCCCTCAAAGGCCGAGGCAATGCGCAGCCGGAAATCGTCGTTACTTTCCATCACGGCGGCGGTCGGCGGCATGGCTGTATTGTCGGCCGGGGTAATGGTCAGGCGGGTTACGCCATTGTTAGCGCCGAGCTGGTCAAGGTCGTCGTCAAGTGCATACGCCACCATAACAGCCTTTGCCGCCTCGTTGATACGCTGGCGCAGGATCAGCTCGCGATAAGCGTTTTCCTGCAGCAGCTTGACGATGGGTTCTGATTCAAGCGTCAGCGTGCGGGCGACGGCCTCCTGCTGGTTAGTGGGGTAGAGGGAAGTCAGCGTCGCCTTTCGCTCGGCCAGCAGAGTTTCATAGTCCAGCGACTCCACCACGTCAGGCGCGGGCAGCTGGCTCAGGTCGATAGTTGCCATAGTCTCAGCTCACAGGAACGGTTAAGGAAAAAGGCTGCGCGTTGTCGGTGCGGTTGCCGGACAGCTCAACCACCATTGCGCCGCTAATATCCGACTCAAAGCTGATGGCGGTCAGCTTTACGCGCGGCTCCCACTTCAGGATCGCCAGATAGCAGGCCGACATAATCTGCAGGCGCAGCGCCTCGTTTTGCGGCTGGTCAATCAGGGCGGATAAAAGCGAACCATACTGGCGGCGCATCACCCTGGAGCCGATCGGGGTCAGAAAAATGTCGCTAATCGACTGCCGGATATGATCGAGGTCGGTCAGCGCGTCGCCGGTTTCCCGGTTCATGCCAATATATTTTGCGGTTGTCATACCGGCGCTCCCGTTTTTCCGCCGCTGTCGCCTGGATGGATATGCGAATGCAGCACCTTGCCGTTTGAGGAAAGGTTGCCGCCGGTATGCGTCACATCACCTTTCATCGTGCCGCCCTTAGTGACCTCCAACTGCGCAGTTTTGAGCAGTGTTGTGCATTCCACTTCGGGCGAGTCGAACAGGATTTTTACCGCGGCCTTGATGGTTGCGGTCTGTATGCCGGTTGCGTTCAGCGCGCCGGTTTCCGGCTCGTACTCGATCACCGCGCCGTCAGGAAATGACCAGTGCAGTGCATCGGCCGAGGCAGACGGAGCCGGGTTGTCATCCGAGAAAATGCCCGGCAGCACAAAGCCAGTATCAAGTTCGCCGCCGAGGCACAGAATAAGAACCTGCTCACCGACTGACGGCGCATTCCAGGAGCGGGTTTTACCCGCGCGGGCGCTCAGCCAGTGCAGCCAGCCGGTTGTTTTTTTTCCCGTGTCCACGCGGCACTTTCCGTCACTGAGGTTTACCTCTGACACGGTGCCGATGCGGATCAGGTTGCGCAGCAGGCGTAGGATTTCGGAGATTTGTTCGTTCATGTCAAACATCATGCAATGACCCTTCAGTCACCGCCATTGATCTAGGTTTGACTATCTCTGAGCAAACAGTAAAGTTATGCATAGTATCTTGATACGGAAATTAAATAATGAGATCAATTATCAAAGACTTTGAAAATAATTACAGTCGCTATACATCATATTCAGTAATGCTGGAATCATTGATTAATAGCTTGCTTTTAAATAATGGGATTAAAGCGCATTCAATCAACTCAAGAGTCAAAGACAAGGAGAGCATTGAGAAAAAAATAGAAAGAAAAGGAACATACCTTAAGATTGATGATATAACTGATGTAGTGGGCGTAAGAATAATAACTCATTACTCAGATGAAGTTGATTTAATTGCAAAGATAATTGAATCCGAGTTTTTCGTGGATATCGAAAACTCAATTGACAAAAGAAAGTCATTGGCACCAGATAGATTCGGTTATTTATCACTACATTATATCGTTTCATTATCGGATGTGAGAAGCAATCTCGCAGAAAACACCCACTATAAAAACTTTAAAGCCGAAATACAAATTAGATCTATTTTGCAGCATACCTGGGCTGAAATAGAACATGACACCGGCTATAAAACTTCAATTGAAGTTCCTCATCATATCCGCAGGCAATTTTCTCGCCTTGCTGGCTTACTCGAAATCGCTGATGAACAGTTTATTAATATAAAAAAATCACTCATTGAATATAAAGATCAAGTATCAAAACAAGTCCTAGATGATAATGCTGAGTTATCAATCTATCTTGATAGCATCAGTTACGAAGAGTATCTTTACAGTAGTGAAATAGTCAAAGTCATCAGTGATGAAATTTTACTCCAAACTGGTCATACCTTTTATGAAATTGATGATGAATTTTACGTCAAAAAATCTGATTATGTTCGAGCTGCATTAAAACAGCTGTCTTACTTTGAAATCGACACGGTAAGCAAACTTGATGAAGCATTGAAAAAAAACAAAGATTTTATTATTAATAGGATTTGTGGAATTATAGCAGAGTTCACATCAAACAGATTTAATGGGCCAGTCCATTTAATGGGAGTTTATCTCTCTCAAGCCTTATCAGCTAAAAATGGTAGCAAAGAGGAAGTAACAAAATTCCTTGCAGATAATATCAACAAGAAAGATGAAAATATTATGAGTTTGTTAACCGATCAAATAATGACGGCACATTGTGCTGCCAATAACTCCGATTAAAAAAATCGAAAAGAAGGCTCATGATAATTACTAAATCGCGAGCCTTCAAGGATATTATCAAGAGTAGAGTTAATCACGCCTAAAATTAGAAAGATCACACCTAATATTAAGGCAATGCTTCTTATTTTTAGTGCATTCTTTTATGCTTTCAATCCTGTTATTAAGAATTATAAATTATTTTAGTCGGGAAATAATTAGCTCCTCAATTATCTGTGGGTCATCGTCGCTGAAGCCCAGCAGCGGGCGCTCGTCATAAGCCACTTCTTTTCCGCGCCGCGCCGGGCGGTCGCGCAGCCCGTAATGATGCACGCGGGCCATGCGCTGCACGTTGCCCGCAAACTCAATTACGGCCTCATTCGGGCTGGCCTGTGTCTTCATATACTTAGCGGTGCGCAGCTTTGCAAACATCTCGCGCTTTATCCGGCCCTTTTTGCTGCGCACCGGCTGCGCTTTGCGGGGCTTAAACGGCGTGCCGTCAGGTGCCTGCTGGCACTTAATATTCTGCTGCTGACTCGCGCGCAGCTTGCGGCCAATACTGCGCGCCATTTCTTTACGCGCCGGGGCTGACAGGCTGCTGATAAACGCCTCCAGACGGTCATTTACCAGCTGCAGCCCGTTCATGTCTGCAACTCGCTGACCAGCTCGCCTTTAACGTAAAGCTGCACCGGCCGCGCGTCATTCTCCGGCAGCGGTTTCTCACCGACGTGGGTCACGTGCAGCCCGTCATCGGCCTGCTTCACGATCACGCGCTCGCTCAGCTGCAGCTCAATGCTGATATCGCTGGCGGTGTCGCTGATCACGTCCGCCTGAAATGTAAAGCCCGTCCGGCGCTTATCCTCGCTTGCCATAATGTCGGGTTCATTCGTCCGAAGCCATGCCAGCAGCGGCACGATCAGCAGGTCGATGTTACCGACGTAATCGGTAATGACCATGTTAAGCCGGTACTGGTATTCAAAAGACAGCGAGCTGGCAAGCGTCGAGACGATGCGCCCGCTGTCGATAAACACGTTCAGCGCGTCAGGGTTTCGCTGCAGCTCAGGCACGCTGTCGGTCAGCGCCTGGCGCAGCAGTTGTGGTTTCAGCATCGTGTTGTTCCTGGCAGTCTTTGATGATTTCGACCTGCAGCCCGCACGCAGCGAGCGCAGCCTCTAACAGGCGATTATCCGCCGCCAGATCGCCCGCCGTTTTAAGGCTGTTTCCCGGCAGCGGGCAGCTTGTCACGCGCGGACATCCAATCCAGATAATCTCTGGCGCTGGCGAAGGCCGGGCGGGTGTGCAGCCGGACAGCCATGCTGACGTCGCCTGGGCAATCATGCACGCACTGCTAAACGAACCGCTTACCGCAGCCAGCGGCGGCGCTAATCCCTCAATTCTGGAATTTTACTGATGAGCAAACGCAGAGGCCGCAAGGCTCAGACCACCACCGCGCAGCCTATACAGGCAACCGCACCGCAGCAGCACGCCGAGGCGTTTACCTTTGGCGACCCGACGCCGGTCATGGATAAGCGCGACATTCTGGATTACGCCGAGTGCATCGGTAACGGGCGCTGGTTTGAGCCGCCGGTCAGCTTTAGCGGGCTGGCTAAGAGCCTGCGCTCGGCTGTGCATCACAGCTCGCCGATTTACGTGAAGCGCAACATTCTGGCCTCAACGTTTATTCCTCATCCGATGATGAGTCAGCAGGAGTTCAGCAAGTTTGCACTGGATTATCTGGTCTTCGGCAACGCCTTTGCCGAGCTGCGCCGCAACGGCCTTGGCAGGCCACTGCGCCTTGAAACCACCCCGGCCAAATTCACACGCAGAGGCGTTGAAGATGGCGTTTACTGGTTTGTGAATGACTGGAAAGAGCCGCACGAATTTTCGGCCGGCAGCGTGTTTCACCTGCTGGAGCCGGACATTAATCAGGAGCTTTATGGCCTGCCGGAATACCTCAGCGCGCTTAACTCCGCCTGGCTGAATGAGGCGGCAACGCTTTTCCGCCGCAAGTATTATCAGAACGGCGCGCACGCCGGTTACATCCTGTATATGACCGACGCGGCGCAGAGCAGCAGCGACGTTGACCGGATGCGCCAGGCGATGCGCGACACGAAAGGGATCGGCAACTTCCGCAACCTGTTTATGTACGCGCCTAACGGTAAGCCGGACGGCATTAAGATCCTGCCGCTCAGTGAAGTGGCGACGAAAGACGATTTCTTTAACATAAAGAAAGCCAGCCGCGACGACCTGCTAAGCGCACACCGCGTGCCGCCGCAGATGATGGGGATTATCCCGGATAACTCCGGCGGGTTTGGGGATGCAGTGAAAGCGTCGCAAGTATTCGTACGCAACGAATTAATTCCACTGCAGGAAAGAATGAAAGAACTTAATAGTTGGCTTGGCGATGAGGTGATTGCCTTTAATGATTATGTTTTAGTGGGTTAAAAATTGCGGCTCGCTTTGAGCCGCAAAATTCTATCTGCTTTTTATTTGCAAGTACTGTCTTATATATGTGTCAAGGAGCTTATTTATTTCATTATTGATGGCATCATGTTTTTGCGGGCTCCTTGCTTTAGATAGATGCTTTTCAATAAACTTGTAGGAAAGTTTTATTATTAATTTCTTTTGAGTGTGATAGATTTCTTGAGCCCAAGCCAGTTCCTTATGCTTATCAAGTTCATTTTTATGATCCCTGGTAATGATAAAAGCAATTTTTCCATACTCATTACTAAGGTAACTGTTAACTTGGCGGTAGTCAGTTTGGCGAAGTTCAGCATAGTTCTTTATTTCAAAGATAACCATTCTTGATTGATAATCTTCAATGATTCTTTTCCATACTGAACGTTCGCCAGAATTAGTTGCTATAATATCTCTTTGTTGTATGCCGTTCTTATTGCTATGTAATTCGATATTATGCAGGTCGCCGGCGAAAAGTATCCTTAATGTTTTGAGACACCATGATTCAAAGTCGTGAGCACCTGCCAAACCAGAATCGATTGCATTTAATTCGCTAAGCAGAGCTCCTATCTTTTGTTTTCGCTGCTCGGTTGATGTTGAGCTAACTTCAATATCATATTCATCATGAATGTCTTCAGCTTCACTTAGCTTAATTTCGCTTCGAGAAAGGCCGAGTGCTAACCAGTAACAAGGATGAATGAGTATACGACTTTCATGCTTGAAATCTCGATCAGGGTCCTTTCCATCATGACAAAAAACGAATGATGAAGTTTGATCATTATATAAGCCTATGAAACCGACACTGTATAATCTTTGGATGACTTGTTTAGGACCATCGAAAAGCAAAATATCTTGAAGTTTATCTCTGGGCAAATCGTCATTGTCCAAAACTTCTTTTAAGACAGCAGAAGCACTTCCCAATGACATTTCAGGATCGTGGCCATTGAACTTCCTTGTGAATTCTTCAAGTGCTGGAAAAATTGTATCATATTCTTTGTGCAAGTCGTTTAGGCGGTTTATTGAGATTGACTTAGCAGTAGAGTCTATATCATCCAGTATGATAGTATCCCGATCATTTGAGCCCGCGCGCAAAAAAGCATCATTTAGGAGCACTAGAATATCTCGTGGTCGATATAATGTTAACTTCAATGCGGTTCTAAATCCCTCCATACCTTTTAACTCTCTTGCAGCAAACTGATTCCATGTTTTTAGGTTATTTTCTTTTTGAACATTAAAGGCAACTCTAAGTCGATTACAAACCACATTAAAAAGATTGTATTCATCCCAGTGGAGTCTTAATGTTTGCCCCTCTATATTTCGGGTAAAATCAGGATCCATTTTTGATATGGAACGATAAATGTTGTCTCTTATAAATGCATATGAAATTATTCTTTCTTTGGTTCTAGCTTTTAGGTCAATAACTGTTTGCGCAAAGCCATCAACTATTGCAACACCTAGATCATCAGGACTATAACCTTCATCTAAGCGATCAGCGAGAATAATCATTTGATAATCTGATTTATCAAGAGACTCTAAAATAACCTCTTCAAGTAGATCAAATTCAAAAATGTCAGATAGATCTGCAATCAAGGATGCGGGACTTTTGTCTTTATCTATAACTGTGTTGAGTTTT
Organism: Pantoea sp. PvP021; assembly: GCF_054056055.1. Taxonomy (NCBI): domain Bacteria; kingdom Pseudomonadati; phylum Pseudomonadota; class Gammaproteobacteria; order Enterobacterales; family Erwiniaceae; genus Pantoea; species Pantoea sp. PvP021. The sequence goes on from NZ_JBSRXX010000001.1 coordinate 470,392, forward strand.
TTTCTAATTTTTGTGGCAATCGCTTGTCTGCGCGGACCCCAGCTTTGAATATGAGATTGTATTGATAATACATCTAGGTCGTTTTTCAATTTATAATGATTGGCTATTTCAGTAATTACTTCCATGTAAAGAGCGTAACGCCAAGAAAGCTTTATACCGGCCTTAATTTGAGAGTAATTAGTTCCAAATATGGAAAAAACGTCTCTTAATCCAATTATTTGCTCTTCTTCGGGAGCAATAGTAATCACTACTGTTTTAGGTTTTGTTTTCCACTTTTTTGAAAGCATATGAACTAAGGCGCTTTTTCCTGTTCCACGTCTTCCTACAACAATGCAGCGATCACTCGATTCTAATATGGATTTATAATCAGCGGTTTCCCAAAAAGCTTTTTCGAGCATGTTGGTATCCGACTCTGCTCTTATATCACCTAAAGAATTTCCTTTCATTTCATGAGCGATCCTAATTTTTTTGATGACTTAACGTACAACAGGGTGCTAGGCATGTAAAGTCAAGCTGTAAGACTCTTACTTTAGAATGTGTTTGTGACATACCGCGCGCAATGCTATCCCCGCCACGCCTGCCCGCTTTATGCATCGCTTTTCATGCATGTGCATGTCCCCCCTTAAACTCGTCAGCACTGGCCTCACACATGCTTAGCGATCCAATTTGGATCATGCGGATTCATGCAAGCATATGCACTTTGATGCAGAAGCAAAAAGCCACCTGAAAGGTGGCTAGTGAAGGGTAGGGAAGGAGGTCTTAATCATTCTGCCTGGCAGTATATTGCGGCTTCGAAAACAGATGTATCGATTGTGCCAGCCATATCGCTGATCATCGACAGTGCCATTTTTAATTCATCTTCTTTGCAGTGTGCGATCAATGATACGTCGGCAATGAACTGAATGCGTGCAACCGTTTCACTTAGATTATCTATGTTCATCAAATGATTAACTCCTTCTAGTCAAAATATACTGTATGTATAAACAGTATCATGGTGGCTTTAAATCGTAAAGAATAAGGCGGCTCAGATTAGTCCGACTGCCGTTTTATTAATCAGGCAGATGTATGCCTCTTTTTCTTGCGAGGGCATTAAAGCGTTTTAATGTGGTGGCATTTTTGCGCCGTCTATGGAACAGATAACGGTTTCAACGCGTGGCAATGTGCGCTCAACAAATGTTTTGGTTAAGTACGCATTGGCGCGGGCTGTTCCCTGTGTCTTTTCCAGATCACTCACGCGGCGTTTAACGTCGAGCTGTATCAGCGTCGGCTGCTTTTCAAGTAGCTCCTGCGCACGCACTAAAACCGCAATCGTCTGACTGCGGCTTTGCATTTCCTCATAGGTGGGGTACGGGCTGGCGATGGCTTCCCGTGGAGCATTCAACGGAAAAGCAAATTCCTCATGCATCAGGCATTACCCTGCCGGTGTTTATTGCGATGTTCTTCAATTTCCTGGCAGGAAACATAGCGAGTTACACCCAGATACGCGCGGCGGCGCTTTTCAGGAATTGGGGCATCACAGTCTTCACAAAATGAGGCGCTTATACCAGGCGCGCGATTGACGATATTGGCGATGTTGCGAGCCAGCATTTCGTCGGTGCGCTGCTGCACGATGTCCATTGAGTCAACCATTAGTGCGCCTCCTCAATCTGTGCCTGGATTTTTTCCGCTTCCTGATTAAGCAGCTCGGCTGCTTCGATGTGTGTCATTCCATCACTACGGATTTTCCATGCCAATACATTGAGGCGTGAGGCCATAAGTTCTGCACGAGCAAGACGCTCTTCCTTACGTGCATCATTAAGCATCATATCGAGTTCAATATATGAAGCAGGTTTACTGGTGCCAGATGATTTATTCAGCATGAGATTTTCCTTTTTTCAGGCAAAGCGAATCCCGGCGGGTTTACGCCAATTAATTGCTTTGGGTTATTTAGCTTAAAAGAGTCATTCGTTTGGGAAACAAACTTACAACGGCTTTCAGATGGTTCATTGCGCGAATCAGTGCGTTTCTTTCTTCATTAGTGAGATCATTAAAATCGGCTGAGTGCCGGTCTTTGCCGATATTCGCCAGGAAAAAGATAGCGCTTAATGCTCGTTTGTTATCCTGATAACTGCTGTCAGTCACATCGCGCATTTCAGCAATAAAACGGGTTATATCTTTTTCGCAATTACCGCCCATCAGTTGAGCCCGAAGCAGAGCAACATGATTCAGCGCGGAAACGCGTTGACCGGCTGTCAGTTCGACCAGCATGGAATAGCCTTCGATAGCCATGATTTGCCTCTCTTAGGTAATACCTGTGCTTTTACTTCTGAAGACGACGGGGTTGCAGGGTTCCAGCGCTTACCGTTTTCTCCCATGATCCAACCGTGTCCGTAAGACATAGATGGGCTTTGGCGTTTAAGCCTTGCTGCCAATGAGATCATGATTACCCCTCAACTCATACCAAATGATGCACCGATGCCGCTGATAGCATCGACAGTTGAGGACAAGGCCGGGTTAGCCTGAATACGCGCCTGTACCGCCATTGCGGCCAGCGTTAAGCAGCGAATACCGCTATTAACATTTTGCAGCAGCCCACGTTTAGAGTTGGCTGTCATAGGTTCTGTAGAGGTTGCGCCTGCTGCTAACTGGCCCACTTCTGCAGTAGCTTTCATGACATACAGGAGAAATTTTTCATCAGCGACTTCGTTTACCGGCACACAGGGGAGGCAATGGATTTGCGCCAGCAGGCCATCAACTAACGTTGCATCCTCAGTGACATCGGTAAGGACTAAAACCGCTAAGACGGTAAGCTAATGTGGTTGGTCTGGATTCAGCTTATTACGCAGTGTTTGTGCACGAATGCCGCACTGCTTCGCAATGTCTTCCATATTGTGACCTAACGCGAATTTGCGACAGGCATCGTCGTAGTGGGTATGGTTAGAAACCTTGAAATCAAACATGCTCAGATCCTTCTTAACTTGCAAAATCAAGTTAGGGTTTAATGTAGCGACATTTGATTGCCTGCTGGCGGTTCTTTTCACGCCATGCAGCAACATTGATAAGCGGATTGCCATGTTTCGTCATGGTGGTCTCTACCACTTCGCCGGTCTTACGATTAGTGCGGTTCTGCGTATAGGTGAAAGATGGGGTAGGGGCGAGCAGCACAACCCCGTTAGCAATCCATTTCTCCAGCACTGACAGGCTAATGCGGTTGGCTGCAGCAAAGTCCTGTTTGGACATTGTTGGGGATGTAGCGAGCGTGACGGCTTTGTTTACGGCGTCGTTTACCGCTTCGCTGATGGCTGGCATCAAAATCGCTGCGACATTGGCAATAAAATCTTGAGATTGGACTAAGTCAAATGCGTTCTGGCTGTTTGCATTTTCAGTATGCATAACGCAGTATCCCCTTTGAATTGTTTTGTTCTACGGTGTTTCATGTGGTGTGCTACATCCTAGATCAACAAATGACGTTTAATAAACAACAAATGTTTATTTATTTGGTGGTGTATGGATTTTAGCAAAGGGACGGCATTAGAAATCGTTGAGCGTCTGTCGTGTGCATATGGCGTTGCGACTCAAAAGGCTTTGGCTGAATGCCTAGGTGTGCCTGCTGCGAATGTAAGTAACTGGGTGCAGCGTGACAGCGTACCTGGAAGCGCTTTCGTGAAATGCGCATTAGATACGGGTAGTGATCTCCATTGGCTGACAACGGGAAATCTTGCAAATGCAAATATAAATGCTTTGCCGAATTCCTTTAGTGGTGAAGCCCTATACACCGAAATCACTTCAAACGGAGGCAAACCAGTTTTGCGTCGCATCATGGACGCCTATGGTTTCACTCGGCAAAAACAACTTTGTGAACTGTTGGGAATTTCATCCGGCACGGTCAGTACGTGGGTGCGGCGAAACTACTTTCCCGGCGATGTAGTTGTGACGTGTGCGATTGATACCGGCGTGTCTCTGTTGTGGCTGGCTACGGGGAAGGGTTCGCATGAAGGCAAAAGCGCAAAAGAAAGCACAGCCATGTCGGTCCCACGTAAGAACCTAATTACAGGCGGGCTACATGATGCTGGAAGCTGGGCGGTCGATTTAAGCTTTATCCCATACGTTCTTAACGAGCCGGTTTTTATTTCAAGTAACACAGGGGCATGGATCGTTGACACGACTATCTTCGAAATCAGTAATGGTCGTTGGTTGCTCAGTATCGATAATAAATACGACGTCTATGATATTACCCTTTTGCCAGGACGTAAGATTAGTGTGATGAGTAAAGGAACTAACTTCACTTGTGGCGCTGATGAGGTGAAAATTGCAGGAAAAGTGGTGTTAACTATGACTAATAATTTATAAATTAGCGATTTCAAAATAACGTTTTTAGTGAGCGTGGTGAAATTAAGTTTATAAAAATAAGGTGATAATGTGTCCATGGATGATGTCAAAGATGTGCTATTGATTATAAATACATCAATATCTTTATTTATGATTGTAATTCACCTTAAAAATAGTAAGTTGCAGCGTAAAAGTTATTTATTGAACTCTAATAATTTAAGGTTGAGTGCAACTAATCTTAATTTTATTGAGTGTAAACAATTTGATGATAATTTTGTTATAAAACTGGCATTCTACAACCCGAGTTCGACTGCAGCTATCATTAAGTCATTGACAGTGACTAAGAGTATTCCTCATCCCAATTTCTTGCTTCGCAAACTTGGTTTTTTGAAAGAAATAGAAGTTGATTATGACTGGAGTCCTGCTTTGAATGAGAAGGAATACGAGGTGTCCTACTTGCGAGATGCATATCATTTGTTGCATGTGAAGACAGTGGCAACATTATATGTCTCAGTGACAGGATATATCGATAGATCTCGTTATCATTTTGAGATAAAAACTAACCACGATTACCACAAGCTTAGTTGCCATGTCGACGGATTCAACCATAAATTTCCCACAAATTTCCAAGAATGGCATAAAAACTGAAAGTTATAAGCTTATGATTCTAAAACAATATAGTATGATTATAATAAGAGGTTGAGATGGAAAGAGGAATTATAAGGTTATCGGATGTTCGTGAAGAAGTTAATGAGGTTTTCAATCATTTTAATTCTATTTCTTATGATGATATTGAATCTAAAAATTTATTTGAGAGCATCAAAGGCTTTGCAAGTGAAATTTATGATTTATTGTCTTTTTTGGAGAGGAAACATGATTTAATTTTTGTTGATGGAAAGAACTCGCTCGATAGGTTAAGTTTCACACTGAATTCGTTCATGAGAACGTTACGGAGGTTCAATAATACAAAAACAACTAATAGTATTTATGCAATTCAAGAATTGGCTCAAGCGTTTGAAACTCTGGAAAATGAGTTAATATATGCTGTTAAAATACTTAATAATAAAATCGAAAAACGTGGAGAAGATAAGGAAATTGAAGCGATAAACATTCGAATCAAAGAGATTTATTACGAGGTTTCAGCAACCTATGAAAAGCTAAAAGGTGATATCGATAAGGCAACTCTTCTAACAAATAAGCTTGAAGAGCTTGAGGAAAGACAGAGGAAATTGATATCGAGGCTCAATATCAACAACGATGCTTATAAAGAAAAGATTTCAGTTGTAGATGTTGCTTATGAGAAGGTTGAGGACTTTACTAAAAAAATAAGCTCCTATAATAATGCTAGCGATAATTTCAAAGCTGAAATAGTCAAGTTAGATGCGTCTTATAATGTTTTAAGTAACAAGTTTATTTCATTGGACCAAACATTATCTGAAAAGCAACAGAAGCTTGACACTATACTCACTCAAGCTGAAAGTGTATTAGGTAAAGCTAGCACCGCTGCGTTAGGACAATTTTTTAAAGAGCAATATGAACATTCGAAACAATTTCTTTGGATTTGGCCGTTGATGGGGTTTGCTTTTCTTTCCGGCGCAATCCTAATTTGCGTAATTACTGTATTTCCTGGGTTAATAAATACTGGCCCATCAAAAGATATTTTGCCGGGTATTGATGAAACAGCATTTATTATATCACGTTTGGTTGTGTCTCCATTGTTTTTAGTTGGAGCATGGTTTTGTGCCACACAATATGTTAAAAGAAAAAACATAATTGAAGATTACGGCTATAAAAAAGTTCTTTCACTTTCATTATTATCTTTTAAAGCTGAAATAGAAAAAACTGGAGTTCAGAACACTACTGAATTCATAAGAGCAGTCCAAAATGAGCTAATAAAGTCACCATTAGACTCGTTAGATAGAAAACATCTTAAAAGAGAATCGGACTTTTTAAAAAATCTCCAGTCTGAAGTTATGAGCGGAATGCTCAAAAATGTTAGCTCGGCTTTTGAACGAGACAAAGACAAAACGTTGAATAAAGAAAAACAATAAGAAACGTCATGTGATGATGTCGCTAGTATCACCAATTGGCTCATGGAACATTCATGAGCCAGCTTATCGCCACAATGGCGATTAAGTCACTGATAGATAAAGGTTATAATCGTATTCGGTCTTTTTTTGTCAGATGCCGCCCATCAGTTAATGATTTTCAATCAATAACTTAGTCTTTTTCCGTTGTGTTCTTCTCCACTCTTCTGCAAGACGCCATTCCATTATGTCATTGCCATTTTTCCTATTCATATAAGTTACAACCCTGCTTTATTACCTCTCTATGAAAGGGACACCGTGGCCATAATCTGCCACCTGTTTTACTCATGGTTGAAGCCCTGCCAGGAGCATCAGGTATAGGCTGTGCAGCCCGTGCGAGAGAAGTTTGCTGAGTGAACGGCGTTGCAGTACTCGGTAATGACCGCTCTACTATCCTGTGGCACTCTATTAAGTCACATGAAAATGAGGGAACGATAATGAATGCAGGGAATGCAATCACAGAACCTGGCAGATATTACACATTTCAGTCACCACTATCGGGCAACGTATTTTTTGAATTGAGACCACGTGTGCTGCCACGAAACGCACAGCCGGTGCTGGATGAGTCCAGCGGCATGTGCATTGGTTATTCTGTGGCTCAGGCTCCCGGTCTGTGGCAGATATACGATGTGCAGGGGCATTTTGTTCGACTTGAAGAGGCACCTCTCGAAACGCCACTGATTGATCCTACAGACATAGCGCTTCTTGCGTTTGGTGTATTTCGAATTTTCCGCGCTGGCCGCGCATTATTGGAGGCTGGTACACGAGCTGCTATAAGTGCCAGACTCAGCCAGGCAACAATAATGTTCCTGCGTGCCAGGTTAAAAACGGGTTTATCGGCGTGTAACCTGAAAATGACCGAAACAGCGGCGAGGCACATGTATGAGCCGGGTCGCTATGTTCCGTTACATATTCAGGAAAGAGCTATCCGCTATGGCAGACGCATGGCCGATCCTCGCAACGGAGAGGGTATGTATCGTTATGAAACGGAAATGTCTAAATTACACCGTAAGAAAAATATCACTGAGTATAAGAAGTACACTCTTGAGGTTGTGGTAAGGGTATCAGATTGGATGATAACTCATTTTAGGTATTTTTGATTAACCGACAGGAACGTACATATGTTTGATATCAGAGATGAAGAATTCGTTTTTGCGGTGTCGCCTTTTGAACGGGTTGTTGATAACGAAGTCGATCCGGTTAACCATCACTGGGATTGGATACAGTCCTGGATAGAATTCTCGGTAAGCGGACTGAAGGTGGCGTTTAAGACTGAGTTCACTGTTGGAGAGTTGAAAATGTTGAAGAAAGAATTTTCAGCTTTTCATCAGGCGATAATTGCACAGAAAAAGTTAAAGTCGTTTAAATATCAGAGCGATATTCATCAGCTTGATATGATACTGACAAATGAAAATACTATTGATAGCGTAACTATTGATTTTATCCTTCGACCGGAGCCTCATGCCGACAGCGTTCAGGTTAAAGGCAGCTTTGGCCTTAATGAAAGCTATTTCCCTGACATTCTGAAGAGGCTGGATGAAATGATTCAATGGCAGAATTAAAGATTTCGCCATTGAAAATTTTTACTGAAAAATTCGGGCGTAGAATGGATTTTAATTCAGTATTTTTCGTACATGCTATATTCGACGCGGCAGTATCAGCACCTGTACTGCCAGGCAGGGGAAAATTGCTGATGCTCTATATGGGATTCTGAATAAATGAAGCGTGCTATTTTATGGCTGATTCAGTCATTTTTCTATTTAGTTCCTTCTGCAGTTATTGTGGCTGGCGTGTATATCTTCATCTGCTTTGTTCCGCAGTATGCAGCACTTCTTAGTTTTGCATGGGTTATTGTAGTTTCTTATGTGTATATTAAATTTAACCGATGGTGTTGATAAAATCCTGACATATTAGTGAGCTTAAAATTTGGGTTGAAAAGCGAACGCAAAATAACCCTACTGGTTTAAGGTGTCCGGCCTCCAACCCAAAAACCCACCCCATTCACAATAGCAGAAACAACCCTGCCAGCCTCGCACCCAAAGCTTACCTGTCATCTTGTCATCACCGCGGTTTGGCTTATCCTTAAAGCTTCAATCAAAAGGAGCATCGTTTATGAAAGCGGCAATTGCTAACAGTGAACACAAGGTTGAAGTGGTTGAGAAGACGCTGCGTCCTCTCAAAACGGGCGAAGCACGGCTCAGGATGGAATGCTGTGGCGTATGCCATACCGATCTGCATGTGAAGAACGGGGATTTCGGTGATAAAACCGGCGTGACGCTGGGTCATGAAGGTATCGGTATTGTTGAGGAAGTCGCGCCAGATGTGACCTCACTCAAGCCAGGCGATCGTGCCAGCGTGGCATGGTTCTTTAAGGGCTGTGGGCACTGTCAATACTGTAACTCCGGTAACGAAACGCTCTGCAGAGAGGTCGTCAATGCCGGTTATACCGTCGATGGCGGTATGGCTGAAGAGTTTATCGTCGTTGCAGACTATTCGGTCAAAGTCCCCGACGGGCTTGATCCCTACGCCGCCAGTAGTGTCACCTGCGCTGGTGTCACCACCTATAAAGCGGTGAAAGTGTCCGAGGTAAAACCGGGTCAGTGGCTGGCGATTTACGGTCTTGGCGGGCTGGGAAACCTCGCCCTGCAGTATGCGAAAAATGTCTTTAACGCCAAAGTGATCGCGGTTGATGTGAGTGATGGGCAACTGGCACTGGCGAAAGAGATGGGCGCCGACCTGGTTGTAAACTCGGCCAGCGAAGATGCGGCTCGCTTTATTCAGGAACAAACCGGTGGGGCGCATGCGGCTGTGGTAACGGCCGTTGCCAAAGCAGCGTTTAACTCTGCTGTCGATGCGGTCAGGGCCGGTGGTCGGGTAGTGGCTGTCGGACTGCCGCCGGAAGCGATGAGCCTGAATATTCCGCGTCTGGTGCTCGATGGCATCCAGGTAGTGGGATCGCTGGTCGGGACGCGTAACGATCTGGCGGAAGCTTTCCAGTTTGCGGCAGAAGGGAAGGTGGTGCCGAAGGTGACCAAAAGGAAGATTGGTGAGGTCAATGCCATCTTCGATGAGATGATTCAGGGCAAGATCCGCGGCAGGATGGTAATCGACTTTAGCGGTCAGTCTGCTGAATAATCCGTGCTGATAATCGCAGAAGCCCGCGCCGTGCGGGCTTTTTTATGCCTGTAAGGCCAGTTCTCTCCCTCTGAATGCGTAAGAGCACATTCGGTTAAAGCATTAATAAGCGCGGCTTTATGTTTCATGATGTGATTTTCACTTGAACTTTACCGGTAACATTATAGTTTATGGGGTGAAGTCTGATTACACACATCTGAAGGAGGGTTATTTATGGCTAAGCATCACTTACTCAAATCCATTGAAATTGCAGCGATTGTGCTGTTTGTCCTGATACTGGCGTATCTGGCTATTACCGGTCTGCTGTCATCAACTGGCGTGGATCACGCCTGGCCTTATCCCAGTAAGTAACTGAGTGCCGCACCAGGGAAATTATAAATAATATAAATAGATAACTGATCCTGATACAGGACATAAAAAACCCCGCAATCGCGAGGTTAATCAGAGTCTACACCAGGCTCACCGAAAGCAGAGTCAGCTCTTCGGTTTCCAGCGACAGGCTTTTTTTGGTTTCGAACATAAAGGCTTCCAGCGCCTCCTCGACATCGTCGCCCTCGATAAAGGCGTGAGTCGTGACATGATTTTCACCTTTGGGCTTAATCACGTAAGAAACAAACCACTTCTTCTTTTGCATAATGCTTATCCTCTTCTGAATAGGTAAATGCCGCACACCGGCAATACTGAGCTTTCCCGCCAGCAGTTCAGCGGAACATGTACGGGTTCGGTCTGACAAAGACTAATCGAGCGGGGCCGGATGCAGCAGGTCGATCACGTCGTCAATTTCATTGCTGGCCGCATGACGATCAAGGGCAACCGCATAGTAGCGTCCCTTGCAGTAGTGCTTTGTTACCGCCACCCGATGGCCGGTATCGCTTTCAGCTTCACCGCCGGTCAGGGTCTGCAGGTGGGGCGGGATAACCAGCTCACTTTCGAGTTGTTCTGCTTCAATGATCACTGCGCCACCGTCGGTGGATAGCAGCAGATGCTGAATGCTCATGTTCTCTCCTCTGAGTCAGATTGCTAACCGGCAAAGTGTAGTTCACCTCAGCGGGTGTGCTGGCGACGGGCTTAATCAATGCCTTAGCAGGCTCGTTATCACAGCCAATTGCGCTTTACCTGGCAAAAAAAAGCCCCGAAGTCAGGGGCTTTTAAGAAAGGGATGGCCTGCCTTAAAAACTCAGCTGGTCTGATCGGCCAGCTTCGGCTTCAGCACGCGCTTACCAATCTGAATGCCGGGCTTCTCAACATACTTATAGAGTAAAGAGGCCAGCGCATAGGTCACCGGGATGGCAGAGACGCAGACAATCAGGAAGCGCATCATGTCGCTCTTAAACTCAATGTCGGTGTGATTGAGCAGCAGTGCGATCAGCGGGATTACAATCAGCAGATGCAGCAGGTAGACAGAAAACGACACGTCGCCCAGCCAGGTGCTGAGACGGTTGTTCAGCAGCTTACGCGGCAGAGCAATCAGCGTTGCCATCAGGCTGCCCTGCGGGTATTGCCACAGAATCGCCGTCATACCGACGATCATCAGCGCCTCCATAATCACCTGCAGCTTAATCGCGCCCAGGCCCATCGCCACGCTGGCAACCGGGCCGAGCAGCGCAAAAGCGACGTAGAGCAGGGATTTACGGCGAATCGCCTCGGCCAGCAGCATCCCCGACAGGAACATATTCAGCTTTATCAGGATCATTGAAGGCATCTCAAACGCCTCATAATAATCTGCCAGCACATACCGGCCAGCGCAGCAGAGCGCCATGATGCCAATCAGCGAGGCGGCATAACCATAGCGCAGCGTCACCAGCATGATGAACGGGAACAGCAGATAGAACTGCATCTCCAGCCCGATGCTCCAGTCAGGCAGTACAGTATTAAAACCATATTCGGGCAGCAGGCCGAACAGGAAACTGAAGTGGGTCAGGATGTTTGCCAGCGACTGGTCATTGTAACGCGACGACTCAGTGGCGGTGCCGGAATAGAAATGAGCAATGGTGTCACGCATCTCGCCAAACCACGGGCCATAAATCAGGGCGATGATTAACAGCAGATAGTAGAGCGGGGCGATGCGGAAGAAGCGCCGGATCCAGAACTTCTTAATGGTCTCTGTACTCTGCCACGGCTCTTTCTGCTGACGCTCGACGTAGTTTTTCGCCATCAGATAACCCGATAACAGAATAAACAGATCGACCCCGATGCCAGGGGATGAAATAAGCGTGATGTGGCAATGAACCAGTAAGCTGATATGGCCAACTAATACCCAGAGAGAAGCGATGCCGCGTAATCCCTCCAGCTCCGTAGACCAACCTCGTGTTGCAGACATAACTATTCCTCGTTTTTATCCGACCTTCGGCGCTCACTAAGCCTCAAGGCAACAGATATGTAAACGGGCCTTTACAAAAGTAAGAAGATTCCGAGCACAGGTAAGAGGGAAAAATCAACCGAAACAGGGCGGGAAAGCACAGGAAGTTAAGGGCGTGCAGTGGCACACCCTTAATCAATATCACTGATTGAGATGGCCGATCAGGCCAGTTTTAACAGGATCATACCGGCCAGCAGCAGGGTCAGGCCGGCCCAGCCTTTGCGGTTCAGCCGCTGGCCAAACAACACCCATCCGGCCGCGACAGTGGCGATAATCCCAAAACCGCCCCAGACCGCATAGGCGATCGAGAGATCGATACCTTTGACCGCCTGAGCGAGTGCGCTGAATGCGAGCAGGACACAGCAAAGTGAAAGCAGACCGTACAGCGGTTTCTTAAACCCATCAGAATATTTAAGGAATATGTTGGCGGCAATTTCCAGCACGATAGCCAGCGCCAGCCAGGACGCATGAACAAGATCAGCGATGAGCATGATTAACCTCCGCTGATGATTGGGTGCCGGTTTTGATCAACACAATTCCGACGATCAGCGTCACCAGCCCACAGATTTTCAGCGCTGACAGCGTTTCACCAAACAGCTGCACGCTGAATAACGTAATCAGCATGATGCCGATACCTTCCCACAGCGCATAAGCCACGCCCAGGGCGATACGTTTAATGGCGAAACTCAGCAGAATATAAGAACAGGCAATCATGCCCAGCATCATCAGGTAGCCGGAATGGCTGCCATTGAGGCTGGACCATTTCATAAAAAGGGTACCAATAATTTCAGTAACAATAGCGAGTGATAATAATACCCAGGCGCGCATGGGTGCTCTCCAGCAACGATAAAGGACGACCTGCAACAACGCACAATGTGCGGGCAGACTCAGAACAGTTCGAAGTGGTGAGGGGACTACAGGGCGTTACGCCAGTGCTGATCGGCGGCGTTCCAGCCAGAAAGGCAAGAGGGGGAATGCAGGGGGTTTGACATGAACATTCTGCTCATAAAATTTACAACACATCCACATTGTTGCTTCTCATCAGTGGACGGATAGTGCCTCCGGTTAAATAGACGCTGGATTTATAGCATTCTGCACATCACCAAATCAACAGCAGATGCTGCTTTGTTTGATGTCTGTTAAGGTTTGATGATTTGAAAAGGGTGACATGTGGAAAAGGATCTGTGGTAAACCGGAATGAAAAAAATAGCCGGGCAACAAAAGTGCCCGGCTATTATTAAGTGACGCTGTCACGTATCATTCAGCGCGCTGCGGAACCGTGCGAACGGGTGCATCACCTGCGACATAGTAAGCGGCGGTGCTGCGTGGCAACGGATCGCGCCCACGAATCTTATCGGCAATCTTCTCGCCAATCATGATAGTGGTGGCGTTCAGGTTACCGGTGATGATCAGCGGCATAATCGACGCATCGACCACGCGTAAGCCTTCCAGTCCATGCACACGACCTTCGCCATCAACGACGGACATCGGGTCGTTACCCATCTTACAGGTGCCGCACGGGTGATAAGCGGTTTCGCCGTGGTTACGCACGAACTCATCCAGCTGCTCATCTGTCTGGCAATCCAGTCCCGGACTGATTTCACGGCCACGGTACTTATCCAGTGCTGGCTGATTGATGATCTGGCGCGTGATGCGAATCGCATCGCGGAACTCATGCCAGTCCTGCTCATGCGACATGTAGTTAAACAGAATGGCCGGATGACGACGCGGATCGCGTGACTTCAGGCGTACATGACCGCGGCTTGGAGAACGCATCGAGCCAACGTGACACTGGAAGCCGTGGGCATCAACCGCGTTGGAACCGTTGTAGTTAATCGCCACCGGCAGGAAGTGATACTGAATGTTCGGCCAGCTGAACTCTTCGCGGCTGCGGATAAAGCCACCCGCTTCAAACTGGTTGCTGGCACCAATACCGGTGCCGTTAAACATCCACTCCGCACCGATTTTCGGCTGATTCCACCACTTCAGAGCCGGATAGATTGAGACCGGTTCTTTACACTCATACTGAAGATACATCTCCAGATGGTCCTGCAGGTTTTCACCCACGCCCGGCAGGTCGTGAACCAGCGGGATGTCGAACTGTTTCAGCAGCTCAGGAGAACCCACGCCAGAACGCTGCAGGATCTGCGGCGAGGCGATAGCGCCGGCACACAGCAGCACTTCACGGCGCGCGGTCACTTTGTTGATGGTGTTGCTGTCGCCCTGCAGGTACTCCACGCCGACCGCACGCTTGCCATCGAAGATGATGCGATCGGTGGTGGCATGCGTGATGATCTTCAGGTTGGCGCGGCCTTTGGCCATATCGAGATAGCCACGCGCGGTGCTGGAGCGACGACCATTTGGTGTGACGGTACGATCCATCGGACCGAAACCTTCCTGCTGATAGCCATTAAGGTCGTCAGTGCGCGGATAACCTGCCTGCACGCCCGCCTCAATCATCGCTTCAAACAGAACGTTATTGCCCGCTTTAGGCGTCGCAACACAAACCGGGCCGTCGCCGCCGTGGAAATCGTTCGGGCCGATATCGCGGGTTTCCGCTTTACGGTAGTAGGGCAGGCAGTCCAGATAGCTCCAGTTCTCCAGCCCAGGTTCGCTGGCCCAGTTATCGAGATCCATCGCATTGCCGCGGATATAACACATGCCGTTAATCAGTGATGAACCGCCCAGACCTTTACCGCGACCACACTCCATGCGGCGATTGTTCATGTAAGGCTCTGGCTCGGTTTCATAAGCCCAGTTATAGCGCTTGCCCTGTAACGGGAAGGCGAGGGCAGCAGGCATCTGGGTGCGAAAATCAAAGCGGTAATCCGGGCCGCCCGCTTCCAGCAACAGGACGGTCACGTTGCTCTCTTCGGTCAGACGGGTAGCCAGAACGTTTCCTGCGGATCCGGCTCCAATAATAATGTAATCAAATTCCATTCATCGTTCCTCAGGTTAAGTGATTAAAAGACTGACTGAAAACGCGTCAGCTCAACCTGCACTGACTTCACCTGGGTGTAGCTCTGCAGCGTCATCAGGCCATTCTCACGGCCAATGCCGGAGTGCTTGTAACCCCCCACTGGCATCTCTGCGGCCGATTCGCCCCAGGTATTAATCCAGCAGATACCTGCTTCGATCTGATGAATCACGCGGTGCGCCTTATTGAGATCCTGCGTCACCAGTCCGGCGGCCAGACCAAATTCGGTGTCGTTGGCGCGGCGGATCACTTCTTCTTCACTTTCGTAGCTCAGGATCGACATGACAGGTCCGAAGATCTCTTCACGCACAATCTTCATCTCATCACGGCAGTCGGTGAATACGGTTGGTGCAACCCAGGCACCCTGGTCGAAATCGCCACCGGTCAGACGTTTGCCGCCGCACAGTACGCGTGCGCCTTCAGCGATGCCGGATTCGATATAACGCATCACATTGTCGCGATGGCTGAAGCTGACCAGCGGACCAAAGTTGGTCGCCGGGTCACGCAGATCGCCTGCCTGAATGCGGGCAACGCGTTCGCTGATTTTCGCCTCGAATGCGGCCTGCAGTTTTGCAGGAATGAAGACGCGGGTGCCGTTGGTGCAGACCTGACCGGAGCTGTAGAAGTTCGCCATCATGGCGATGTCGGCGGCCAGATCGAGATCGGCATCATCAAAGATGATCAGCGGTGATTTACCACCCAGTTCCATGGTGACCTCTTTCAGCGTTGAACCTGCTGCATTGGCCATCACTTTTTTGCCGCTGACGACGCCACCGGTAAAGGAGACTTTGTCGATGCCAGGATGCTCAGTGAGCAACTGACCGGTGACCGAACCGATGCCCGGCAGCACGTTGAACACGCCATCCGGCAGGCCCGCTTCGGTGTAAATTTCCGCCAGCTTCAGGGCAGTGAGCGGGGTCATTTCACTCGGTTTGAAAATCATCGCGTTACCCGCTGCCAGCGCAGGCGCGGATTTCCACAGGGCGATCTGAATCGGGTAGTTCCAGGCACCGATACCAGCTACCACGCCCAGCGGTTCGCGGCGGGTGTAAACAAAGGAGGTTTCACGCAGTGGGATCTGCTGACCTTCCAGCGCCGGAACCAGACCGGCGTAATACTCCAGTACGTCTGCGCCGGTGACAATATCGACCGCTGAGGTTTCGCTGTAAGGCTTACCGGTATCGAGCATTTCCAGCTCTGCCAGCTCATCATTACGCTCACGCAGAATATCGACGGCGCGACGCAGGATGCGCGAGCGCTCCATGGCGGTCATCGCGGCCCAGACTTTCTGGCCTTTTCTGGCGGCAGCAACGGCGCGATTGACATCTTCCTGGCCGGCGGCATGAACCTCTGCCAGCACTTCGCCGTTGACCGGGTTAATCGTCTGGAACGTTTCGCCAGACGCTGCGGCAACATAAGCGCCATCGATGTAGAGTTTCTGCTCGGTGAATCGGGACATGTTTTCTCCTTCCGTTATTCGTGCTCGCCAGCCAGTTGCTGACGGATGAATTGGGTGGTCAGTGTGAGGGCGATGTTCGGGTTAAATGGCTTACCGCTCAGCGCGGCGCGCAGCCACAGACCATCTATCAGGGCAGCCAGCCCGTGTGCGGCCAGACGTGCCTTCTCGAGCGACAGTTCACGCCGGAATTCAACCACCAGCGTTGAGTAGAGCCGCCGGCTGCTGACCCGCTCCAGGCGATTAAGCTGGGGCTGATGCATGCTGCTCGACCAGAAGTCGAGCCAGGCTTTCATCACTGCCGTGTGCACCTGGGTATCATCAAAATTACCCTCAACGATGGCACACAACCGCTGTTCTGCAGAGGCACCGGCCAGCGGTTCTAACCGCGACAGTACCGCCTCCCGCAGTTGACGCGTCACATCACGCATCGTGGCTTCCAGTAAGCCGTTCTTATCCTTGAAATAGTGACTGATGATGCCGGTGGATACCCCCGCCCGACGGGCGATCTGGGCGATAGTGGCATCATTAATCCCCACTTCATTAATCGTGCTCAGGGTCGCATCAATCAGTTGCCGACGACGTATCGGCTGCATCCCTACCTTTGGCATAGCTCCAGCTCCACCCTCAAATCGAGCCCCTATTTAAACTTTTTTTGATTGCACGTTCAATATAAAAAGAAACTTTGTTAGGATGCTGTTCTTTAAATGTAGCGAAAGCGAAACGGCAATGAGTGCTAAAATAGGCTGGTTTGCCTGAGCGATTAACAGGAAGTGACAGAACGAAACAGGGCCGCAAGGCCGGAAAGCCGTGGACGGCAAGACTTATCCATTGCGTATTTTCAGGACATTAACCAGAGGTAACCGATGAATAATCCACCTGCCGGTGAAAAAGACAGACTCAATCCCGTTGTATTTTATACCTCTGCCGGATTGATTCTGACGTTTTCACTTGTGACGATTCTCTACAGTGAACTGGCCGCGAGCTGGATCCTCAAGGCGGTAAACTGGGTTTCCGCCACCTTCGGCTGGTACTACATGCTGGCTGCCACGCTCTATATTGTTTTTGTGTTGTATATGGCCTGCTCACGCTTTGGTTCGATCAAGCTCGGGCCTGAGCACTCCAAACCCGAGTTCAGCGTCCTTAGCTGGTCTGCCATGCTGTTCGCCGCCGGCATCGGCATCGACCTGATGTTCTTCTCGGTCGCCGAGCCGGTGACGCAGTATATGCAGCCGCCGGAGGGGGCAGGGCAGACGATGGAAGCGGCCCGCCAGGCGATGGTCTGGACGCTGTTCCACTACGGACTGACCGGCTGGTCAATGTATGCGTTGATGGGCATCGCGCTGGGCTACTTCAGCTATCGCTATAACCTGCCGCTCACCATCCGTTCAGCGCTCTATCCTATCTTTGGTAAACGCATCTATGGCCCGATTGGCCACACCGTAGATATCGCCGCCGTGGTCGGCACCATCTTTGGTATCGCCACCACGCTCGGCATCGGGGTCGTGCAGCTTAACTATGGCCTCAAAGTGCTGTTTGATATCCCGGAAGGCCTGACCGCGCAGGCCGCGCTGATTGTCCTCTCCGTGGTGATCGCCACCATTTCTGTCACGTCGGGCGTCGATAAAGGGATCCGTATTCTCTCTGAGCTGAACGTGGTGATGGCGCTGGGCCTGATTCTGTTTGTGCTGTTCTTCGGCAACACCGAGTTCCTGCTGAATGCGCTGGTGCTGAACGTCGGGGATTACATCAACCGCTTCATGGGCATGACGCTCAATACCTTTGCCTTTGATCGTCCGACCCAGTGGATGAACAGCTGGACGCTCTTCTTCTGGGCGTGGTGGGTGGCCTGGTCGCCATTCGTCGGCCTGTTCCTGGCGCGTATCTCACGTGGTCGTACCATCCGTGAGTTCGTGCTGGGCACGCTGATTATTCCGTTCACCTTTACGCTGTTGTGGCTGTCAGTGTTCGGTAATGCCGCGCTGTATCAGATCATCCATGGTAATACGGAGTTTGCGCAGGAAGTGATGAACCATGCGGAGCGCGGCTTCTACAGCCTGCTGGCGCAGTATCCGGCGTTTAAACTCAGCGCCTCGGTCGCGACGATCACCGGTATGCTGTTCTACGTCACCTCGGCGGATTCCGGCTCGCTGGTGCTGGGTAACTTCACCTCGCGCCTGAAAGACATCAACAGTGATGCACCGAACTGGCTGCGTATCTTCTGGTCTGTGGCGATTGGGGTACTGACCCTGAGCATGCTGATGACCAACGGTATCACTGCCTTGCAAAACACTACGGTGATCATGGGGCTGCCGTTCAGCTTTGTTATCTTCTTTGTCATGGCGGGGCTGTTTAAATCCCTGAAGATTGAAGATCACCGTCGGGCCAGCGCCACGCGCGACACCGCGCCCTATCTGGCTCATGCGACCGATCGCCTGACCTGGAAGAAGCGTCTGTCGCGCCTGATGAACTACCCTGGCTCGCGTTATACCCAGCAGATGATGGAAAAAACCATCTATCCGGCGATGCAGGAAGTGGCGAAAGAGCTGGAGCTGCGGGATGGCCGGGTCACGCTGGAGAGCGTTGAGGCGGATGAAAGCAACCCGATTGGCTATCTGGATCTGCGCGTCCATCTGGGCGAGGAGCAGGACTTTATCTATCAGGTCTGGCCGCAGCAATATTCGATTCCGGGCTTTACCTATCGCGCCCGCAGCGGTAAGTCGACCTACTACCGGCTGGAAACCTTCCTGATGGAGGGCAGTCAGGGTAACGACTTAATGGATTACAGCAAAGAGCAGGTGATCATCGACATACTGGATCAGTATGAGCGACACCTGAACTTCATCCATCTCAACCGTGAAGCGCCGGGCAGCAACATCAGCTTCCCAAGCGCTTAAATCAGGGCCCGTCAGTGAGCAATTGCTGGCGGGCTTTTTTTTCGCTACCGTCGTCATGAACAATACCGCTTCACCTGCCGAAATCGACTATCTTTAGGGCTTTGCTGGCCTGATGCCTGAAAAGCGTAGACAGGGAGTCATATGGGAAAAATATTCAGTACGTTTCTGCCGCTCTATACCACTACGCTTCTGATGCTGCTGGGTTCCGGTTTACTGACTACCTACGTTTCGTTGCGGCTGGCCAGTGAGCAGGTTAATGGTGCGCTGATCGGCGCGATTATTGCGGCCAACTATATCGGGCTGGTGATTGGCGGCAAAGTGGGGCACAACCTGATTGCCCGCGTCGGCCATATCCGTGCCTACGTGGCCTGTGCCGGGATCATTACCGCCTCGGTTGTAGGTCACGGGCTGACGGACTTTATTCCGCTGTGGGTCTTTCTGCGTCTGATTATCGGGCTCTGCATGATGTGCCAGTACATGGTGCTGGAGAGCTGGCTCAACGATCAGGCGGAATCTTCCCAGCGCGGCATGATTTTCGGCCTCTATATGGTCGCCACCTACCTTGGACTCAGTGGCGGACAGGTGATACTGAGCCTGCAATCGGGGTTTGGCGTGAGCACGCTGCTGATTGTGGCGCTCTGTTTCGCGCTCTGTCTGGTGCCGATTGCACTGACCACCCGCACTCACGTCCGGCCCATGACACCGGCGCCGATGGAACTGGGCTATTTTATCCGCACCATTCCCAAACTGCTCGGCACCACCCTGGTGACCGGCATGGCGATTGGCGCGTTCTATGGCCTGGCACCAGTTTATGGCAGCAGCAAAGGCTTCACCACCAGCCAGACCGGTTATTTTATGAGTCTCACGATTTTTGCCGGACTGGTGTCGCAGTTTCCGCTGAGCTGGCTCTCTGACCGCTACGACCGCCAGCGGCTGTTATTCATTATTGCCATGCTCTTTGCCGTGGCCTGCGTGCCGCTGGTGGTGCTGCCACATCTGACCTTCCACTGGATGATTGGCATCGCTTTTGCCGCCAGCATGATGCAGTTTGCGCTCTATCCGTTGCAGGTGGCGCTGGCCAACGATCAGGTCGCCGCCGATCGTCGTGTCTCGTTAACCGCCTGTCTGCTGATGGCGTTTGGTATTGGCGCCAGTATCGGCCCGCTGGTGGTCGGTGCGCTGATGCAGCCGCTGGGCAGTAATATGCTCTATCTCTTCTTTATGCTCTGTGCGCTGGTGATTGGCGGACTGAGTTATGTGCGTGCGCCGGGTCCGCTTCCGACGACCGAAGTACCGTTGCCGCATGTGGTGATGCCTGACAGTCTGGCGACCTCGCCACTGGGTGCCGCGCTGATCCCGACGCTGGAAGAGGAGGTGATTCATGCGTCGATGGGCGGTCAGGAGCCGGAAGAGGAGAGTGCTGAGTTCGATGACACAGCTGACGAAGAGGATTTGCCCGATGACCTTCCTGAGGATCAGCGGCACAAATAGCAGCGGCAAAGCACCGCTGACTGCACCGTTAAAGCAGGATGTCCGGATCTGACACACTCTTGTCCGGTTGCTGGCTCGACATTCGGGTCAGCAACCGCGAAGCTGGCGCATACCGCTTTTTTGAGGAGTCACACCATGCTGGAACTTCGCCCCAATTGTGAACGCTGCGACGTTGATCTGCCGCCATCTTCTCTGGCGGCACGCATCTGCTCGTTTGAATGCACTTTCTGCGCTGACTGTGCTGAGCATCTCACTCATCTTTGCCCTAACTGCGGCGGTGAGCTGGTGCGCCGCCCGGTGCGTCCGGCAGAGAAACTGCAGAAATATCCGGCTAAAATGCGTAGCTGATCCCAAATGACTACAGATATGGTTGGGGCAGAATAGCCTGGCGCGCCTGATCGCATTATGATGTATTTCGTCCCTGACAGAGCTACCACCTTTACTGAGTGCCGGAGATAAGCGCCGGGAGGGACGTACCTTTCATCTCTCTTTAATCGCTTCGCCCGGCCTCCTTGCTCCCTTGCTTCCTTGCTTCCTTGTTGCCAGCCTCCTTTGCATTCTGCTTTCCAGCGCGTCATGCCAGTACAGGGTCAGCCCTGACTATACTCTGAAGAAGTTTTCAGCAGACAAAGGCCGGGTGCAGCGATGTTTTACCAATCACTGAATGGCGCAGCGTGGCGACGGATCTGGGTGGTCGGCGATCTGCATGGTTGCCGGCGCGAACTGGATGCGCTGTTGCAGCAGCATCAGTTTGACCCGCAGCAGGACTTACTGATTTCGGTGGGTGACATCATCGATCGCGGTCCCGACAGCCTGGGTTGTCTGGCGCTGCTGGAGGAGCCCTGGTTTCGCTGCGTGCGGGGGAATCATGAGGAGATGGCGCTTTGAGCACTACAGGGGCAGGAAATGGCGCTCTGGCAGATGAACGGTGGCGACTGGTTCTTTCGGCTGCGTGGTGCAGCGTTGATTGCGGCGCGTCACGCGTTGCAGCGTTGCCGTGAGCTGCCGCTGATTCTCCATCTGCAGCTCGATGAGCGAATTATTGTGATTGCTCATGCTGATTATCCGGCCCGGGAATATGCGTTGAATAAGCCACTCGACTGGCAGCAGGTGGTCTGGAGCCGTCAGCGGCTGGAGGCGATGGAGTCAGGCGAACGGGCGGGCATCCGTGGCGCAGACGCCTTTTACTTCGGACACACGCCGCTGAAACAGCCGCTGACGATTGCCAATCTGCATTACATCGATACCGGCGCAGTGTTTGGCAATCATCTGACGATGGTGAAAATAAAGTGACTCAGCGAAACAGGCGTCCGTCGCGAACCAGCTCCCGCGGATAGCTGTTCTTGATACGGCTGCCGACTTTTTTAGCCAGCCCCAGCGGCTGCTGCTGATAAGTGACAATCATCTCATTACGGGTAGGTTCCGTTTCCGGGTAGATATCCCGGCCGCGATACCACTCTTCCGCCTCTGCTGCGGTGAGCTCAAAAGTCTGCGCCGCATCCGGTTTTGCCAGCGCAATTACCGCTTCATGCTGCCAGCGATAGCCTTTAGCAAAGGTTTCTGCCAGCTTCAGGCCGATGCGCGAGAACCGCACTTTGCCCAGCAGCGGGGTGACGGCCTTCGGGAACAGCCAGATCTCTTTATCACGCTGCCACAGTTCCAGCGACGCATCCCATTTAAGAGAGACAGCGGCGGCGGCCTGGGCTATCTCACTTTCCAGCTTGCGGCTGAGGTGGGAGAAGGGCAATTTACCCACTTTGTAGCCCGGCAGCGGTAAGGGCTCGACCGACGCGGTTTTACGCAGCCGGGCAACGAAAAAGCCTTCGCTGTCGAACATCTGCGGGAAGACATGCAGATAGCCCTCGGGCGTCGCGGCCTGTCCGGCACCCTCAAACAGACCATCGAGTGCTACAACCTCAACAGCGTCCGGATAGCGCTCCAGCAGCCAGGCAATGACCTGCTGATTCTCAATCTGATTCAGGGTGCAGGTGGAATAAACCAGCGTGCCGCCGGGTTTGAGGGCGTGAAAGGCACTGTCGAGCAGATCGCGCTGGGTCGCGGCGATCTCGTGCGTACTTGCCAGCGACCAGTTTTTCAGCGCATCAGCATCTTTGCGAATCACCCCTTCGCCGGAGCAGGGGGCGTCGAGCAGGATGGCGTCGAACTGTTCCGGCAGGGCTGGCCCGAAGACCCGCGCGTCAAAGTGCGTTATGGCACTGTTGCTGACGCCGCAGCGGCTGATATTGGCGTGCAATACTTTTACCCGGCTGGAGGAGAATTCGTTAGCCAGGATAACGCCCTGATTGCCCATCCGCGCAGCAATCTGGGTCGTTTTAGAACCCGGTGCCGCCGCCATATCCATCACGGCGCTGACCTCTGACTGAGCATCAAACAGCGCGGTCACCGGCAGCATGGAGCTGGCCTCCTGAATGTAGAACAGGCCACTGAGATGCTCAGCCACGCTGCCTAGCGGCAGGCTCTCATCTTCCCGACTGATCCAGAATCCCTCTTCGCACCACGGCACCGGCGTCAGCTTCCAGTCATAATTAGCCGTCTGACTCAGAAAGTCAGCCACGCTGATCTTCAGGGTATTGACGCGAATACTGCGGCGCAGGGGTTGCTGACTGTAGGCAATAAATTGCGCGAGGCTCGCCTCATCGGGCAGGCTCTGGCGAATTAACGAGAGAAAATCGGCGGGGAAAAGCGAAGAAGCATCTGACACGGGCACATTCCAGTTAAGGCAAAGGCGGCAGTGTATCATGAGGAAAGGAAACGGGCAGCCAGGCTGCCCGTTTGAGGGAGTGAATAAGGCGTATGATCCCTGAGCCGGTGCTGACTTTAAACGCCTAAAAGGGCAGCCAGGCTGCCCGTTTGAGATAGCCTTTAGCGCGGAGACGGGATCGCCGTTCCCCAGTTACGCCAATCTTTCGGCGCTTCATCCTGCAGCAGGAAATGTTTATCCGGGTTGGCCTGCGGCGCCAGCGGCACCGTCGGCGGCGTCGCAAACTGAATGCCACCGCGAATAAACTGCTGGAAGGTCCCGGTTTTCACTACGCCACCCACCAGACCGAAGTCCAGGTTATAGCCGGATGCCAGCCAGAACACCGAGTTATTACGCACCAGATGCTGGTACTTCTTACTGATGCGCAGGGCGATCTGCACACGATCCGCCATATTACCCAATGAGGTGCCGGTCACGGTACCCACTTCCACACCACGGAACAGCACCGGCGTACCCAGCGACAGTGAGCCGGCCTCAGTGGCATCAACATAAATGTTCAGGCCATTAAGGTAGCGGGAATCGGTAATGGTGCTCTCCTGCAGCTCAAACGTGCGCGCGGCGCCACCTTTACCGGGATCCACGTTGACGTAAGGCTGCAACAGGGTTTCCAGATGATTCACGCCGGTAGCGGAAATCTCCGGTGAGACCACCGAGAAACGGCTGCCGAGACGGGCGAAATCGTTGACATACTCCGGATAGAGTACCGCTTTCGCCACCACCTGATTGTTATCTTTGCTTAACGACAGTGACTCCACCTGGCCGACATTAATACCCAGGTAACGAATCGGCATCCCGGCAGAGAGCTTGCTGGCGTCATAGGTGTGCAGCGTAATCTGGCTACCCACCGCGCGGGCGGCGGTTTCAGACGGATAGAGGACGCGTTTGGCCCCTTTGGCCGACTGCGCACCACTCATATTGTCGAAACTGATCGCGCCTTTCAGCGCGCGGTTAAGCGGCGATGCCTGCACCGTCAGGCCGCTGCCGTTAAGGCTGACGCGTGCGCCACCCTCAGCCCAGAACACGCTTTCGCTGGTCAGCAGCTTGCGATACTCCGGCTGAATATGTACCGCAATATCAAAGGCGTTAGCGCGTGGCGTGACTTTGACAATCTCACCCACCTGAAATTTGCGGTAAAGCACGACAGAGCCGGCCTGCACGTCAGGCAGACTGTTGGCGGTCAGCATCAGCGTGGTAGAAGGGCCATCGCCGGTAATGCCTTCTTCCGCTTTTTCAGCATCCGCAAACAGCGGGTAAGCACTTTTTGGCTCACCCTTTTTGCCCGGATCCAGCCGGATACCGCCATCCACCCATTCACGGGCGCTGGCACCTAATACCTGCATGCCATCAAGACCGAACTTCACATCCAGCCGACTGTTGACGATAAATTTGCTGTCGCCATGCACCAGATTGCGATTTTCAGGATTGACCGCCACCACGAAATTCACGCCATTTTCATCCAGCGTACGCGACATCACCTGACCAATCTGCATGCCGTGCAGCATCAGCGGCTGGCCCTGATCGATACCATAGCTCTCTGGCGCGCTGAGTTTTACCGTCAGTACATTGGGCTTCTGCAGCAGAGTCTCATTGGACGCCAGCACGGTGTAGTGCTGCTGCGGCTCGCCTTCACCCGGCACCAGTTCCAGCGTGTTGCCGGTCAGTAGCGCGCTGAGGCTGGTATCCGTCAGGCTGATTTTCGGACTGTGCATCTCAATGCGGGTGCCGCTGCGCATCAGACCGACAACAGAGGGATCAATCGTCAGCTCGCCGGTGACCTTGCCGCCATCCTGCAGGTTCAGTTTGGTCAGCGTGCCGACTTCCAGTCCCTGATACATCAGCGGGGTGCTGCCCGCCTTGAGATTGTTGCCGTTAGGCAGATCCAGTGTGATCTGCACGCCGCGCTGACTATGTGCCAGATCGGGGTAGAGCCGGTAATTCTGCTCAGCTTTGGCCGTTTCCGCACCCTGTGGCGAGTCAAACGCGATCGCGCCATTGACCAGCGCCGCCAGACTCTCCAGCTGCACTTTAGCCCCGCTCAGGCTGACGTCAGCATTCATGCCTGACACATTCCAGAAACGGCTGTTGGTTTTCACCAGATTGATAAAGCGACGGTCAATCAGCACATCAATCGACACGCCATCGGATTTGCTGTTAATGCTGTAGTCATAGACCCGGCCAACCGGAATTTTGCGGTAATAGACCAGCGAGCCGGTGTTGAGCGAGCCGAGATCGGGCGCATGCAGATGGATCATCAATTCGCCGGTATTCACCCGATACTTGGGCTGCGTATCCAGCGCGGTGAACGACTCGCTGGGTTTACCTTTACCCGGCATCATCCCGATGTAGTTGCCGCCGACCAGCGCATCCAGCCCCGACACACCCGCCAGCGAGGCTTTAGGCGTCACCAGCCAGAACTGCGTATCTTCACGCAGCGCATCGCGCATGTCGCTTTTGATGCTGGCTTTAATCTGAATGCTGCGATAATCATCACTGAGATTAATGCCCTGCACGGTGCCCACTTCCACGCCCTGATAGCGGATCGGGGTGCGACCCGGCACGATACCATCCGCCGTCTGGAAATTGATGGTGATGGTGGTGCCGCGCTCCTGATAATTGGTCCAGAGCAGCCAGCAGGCGATCAGCATCGCAATAATCGGCAGCAGCCAGAAGGGCGAAATTTTGCGCTTATTGCGCAGCGTTGCGTTAGTCGGTGTAGTCGGCGTTTCCTGTTGCATGTGCATCCCAGAGCAGGCGGCTGTCCAGCCACTCAACAGACATAATGGTCAGGATGACGGCCGCGCCAAAAAACAGCGCCGCCGGTCCCATGGTAAAAGCCAGCAGCTGATCACGGTTGACCAGCGACATGGTTAACGAAATGACAAACAGATCGAGCATTGACCAGCGGCCAACCCAGGTGACAAACCGCAGCAAGCGAATGCGGGTTCTCAGCCCCTGTTCACAGCGAAAATGAATGCTGAGCAGCAGCGTCAGCATCACCAGCACCTTGATAAACGGCACCAGAATACTGGCGATAAAAACAATCGCCGCCACCGGAATATTGCCTTCGCCCAGCCCCAGGATGCCGGAGAAGATGGTGTCCTCACGCCGTGAGCCATTAAGGTAGACCACGGAGATCGGCATCAGATTTGCGGGGATCAACAGCACAATCGATGCGATGAGCGCGGCCCAGGATTTCTGCAGGCTATGGCGGCGTCGGAAGTCGAGCGGCGTATGGCAGCGCGGGCAGCGGCCCCGTTCATCGGGTATGCTGGTGTTGTGACAGTTCAGGCAGACCTGCATATCGTCACGGGCCATATTGCCAGGCGTCTGTGGGTAGAAATGCTCCCACAGCTGCTCCATATTCAGATGGATCAGTGTCAGCACGCTCAGCACCGTCAGGGCGATGTAAGCCGCCAGCCCGTAGCCAATCTCAAGCGAAGCATAGTCCTGCACTTTAATTGACGCCACGGCGATGCCGATCAGATAGATATCGAGCATCACCCACTCTTTCAGCTTCTCCAGCATCAGCAGCACGGGACGCAGGTTCATGCCCAGCCGGTGGCCGATACCGAGATAACAGATACCCGCCACAAGCGTCACCGGCGCGCCGATGGTGCAGAACGCCACCATTGAGGCCGTCAGTACATCACCCTGCTGGGTCATCTGGATGATGCCTTCCAGTACGCTGGCATTGATGCGCATGCCAAGCAGCCGGATATCTACCAGCGGCAGGGAGAAAGCAAAGGGCATTAACACAATCATGGTGGCGGCCATCGCCATAAGACGGGTCATCGGCCAGTCGCGACCACTGAGAATTTCGGCGTTACAGCGTGGGCAATGTGCCGACTGATGCGATTTCACATCCGGTAAGGAAAAAAGGGTATCGCATTGCGGGCAACGCTGATAACGTGCGTGAGGCAATGTCTGGCTGATAGCGTGAATTTTCATAGGGTGATGCAATCTTCGCTCTTCAGAAGTAACAGATATCGGTCATAAAGACATTGTCTGTGTGCCTGTCTCGGGCATCACGCTTCGATCCACAGAATGCTAAGGGTATAGCAACTAACGCTATGATTCACCTTGTGGCTCTGGATATTTAAAACTTATTTTTAACGAACGGTCTTTAATGCCCCGTTCAGATGTCATTGGTAACGGTTGAATAATGAACAAAACTGCCTTTTACGCCGATTTGAATCGCGATATGCGCGCCTTACTGGCGGGAGAAACGGCGTTCCTCGCCGCGATGGGAAACTTTAGCGCGCTGCTGTACGAACGTCTCGATGGCGTGAACTGGGCTGGTTTCTACCTGCTGACGGAAGCGGATACGCTGGTGCTGGGCCCGTTCCAGGGCAAAATCGCCTGTGTGCGCATTCCGGTCGGTAAAGGTGTGTGTGGCACGGCGCTGGCAGAAGAAAAAGTGCAACGCGTAGATGATGTGCATGCCTTCCCGGGCCACATCGCCTGTGACGCTGCCAGCAATGCTGAGATTGTGATTCCTCTGAAAGTGAATGGCACTGTGGTTGGGGTGCTGGACATCGACAGCGTGGCGTACAATCGCTTTGACAGCGACGACGAATCGGGGCTGGTCACACTGACTGATGGGCTTTGTGAAGTGCTTGCGAACAGCGACTTAGAAAAATATCTGCAGCTGACGCGCAGCTAATCGACTGGATCACATGGCATTTAGCGATGTTGTCATTATAATGTCGCCTGTTCATGCCTGCGCTGGTCGGCAAACCCGTTGTAATCAGGAAATTTCATGGAAAATCAACCTAAGTTGAATAGCAGTAAAGAAGTCATCACTTTTCTGGCGGAGCGCTTTCCGCACTGCTTTAGCGCTGAAGGTGAAGCGCGTCCGCTCAAAATCGGTATCTTTCAGGATCTGGTCGAGCGTGTTCAGGGCGAAATGGGTCTGAGCAAAACACAGCTGCGTTCCGCGCTGCGTCTCTATACGTCAAGCTGGCGTTATCTGTACGGCATCAAAGCCGGTGCTATCCGTGTCGATCTCGACGGTAACGCCTGTGGCGTGCTGGATGAGCAACACGTTGAGCATGCACGCAAGCAACTGGAAGAAGCGAAAGCACGCGTCCAGGCGCAGCGTGACCAGCAGCGCGCCGCGCGTCGTGAAGCAGGCGAAAGCGAAGAGGGCGCGGCACCGCGTCGTCCACGCAAGCCCGCGGCACGTAAGCCTGCAGAAGGCGAAGCCGCGCGTAAACCGCGTCCGCAGACCACTGCACCGCGTGCGACCGCCTCACAGCATCGCAAGCCAGCCCCACGTCCGGAGCAGGAAGCCCGACCCATCACTGATACCTCAACTTTGCAACCCGGCCAGAGTATTAAAGTTAAAGCAGGCAAAAGTGCGATGGACGCTACCGTTCTTGAAGTATCAAAAGACGGCGTTCGGGTCCAGCTCGCTTCCGGCATGGCAATGATTGTGCGCGCAGAACACTTGCAGTTCTGAAACGGAGGCTAACCCCGGCATGAACACCCTTTTTAAAGTTGGACTTATTGCGGGCCTGCTATTAGCAGGCCCAACCTTCGGCGCGGAGAACATTACCCGCGCCGATCAGATTCCCCAGCTTCACGAAGATCCGCAGGATCCGACGGTCAGTGAGCGCGTAACCTCGCGCTTTACCCGTTCCCACTATCGCCAGTTCGACCTGGATCAGAACTTTTCAGCGAAAATTTTTGATCGCTATCTGAACATGCTCGACTACAGCCACAATGTGCTGCTGGCGTCAGATGTGGCGCAGTTTGCCAGCAAAAAAACCACCGTCGGCGATGAGCTGCGCAGTGGCAAGCTGGATCTCTTTTACGATATTTATAATCTGGCGCAGAAACGCCGTTTTGAGCGCTATCAATATGCGCTGACGGTGCTGGCTCGTCCGATGAATTTCAGCGGCAATGACACTATCGACATTGACCGCGCGAAAGCACCCTGGCCGAAAGATCAGTCTGAACTGAATGCGCTGTGGGATGCCAAGGTCAAATATGATCAGCTGAGTCTGAAGCTGGCGGGTAAAGATGATAACGAGATCCGCGACGTTCTGACCAAGCGTTACAACTTCGCTATCCGTCGTCTGGCCCAGAGCAACGGTGAAGATGTTTTCCAGCTGGTGATGAACGCTTTTGCCCGCGAAATCGATCCGCACACCAGCTATCTGTCGCCGCGTAACACCGAGCAGTTCAACACCGAAATGAGCCTGTCACTGGAAGGCATCGGTGCGGTTCTGCAGATGGATGACGACTATACGGTGATCAACTCGATGGTCGCAGGCGGCCCGGCCGCGAAAAGCAAAGCCATTACCGTTGGCGATCGCATCGTCGGTGTGGGTCAGCCAGGCAAGCCGATGGAAGATGTGATCGGCTGGCGTCTGGATGATGTCGTGGCAAAAATTAAAGGACCTAAGGGCAGCAAAGTGCGCCTGGAAGTTCTGCCAGCCGGTAAGGGTACTAAAACCCGTACTGTGACGCTGACGCGTGAGAAAATCCGTCTGGAAGATCGCGCGGTTAAATTGACCATCAAAAATGTCGGCAAGCAGAAAGTGGGCGTGCTCGATATTCCTGGTTTCTATGTCGGCCTCACCGACGACGTGAAAGTACAGCTGCAGAAACTGCAGAAACAGAACGTCGACAGTGTGGTGATCGATCTGCGTACCAACGGCGGCGGCGCGCTGACCGAAGCAGTCTCGCTTTCCGGTCTGTTTATTCCGAGTGGTCCGGTGGTTCAGGTACGCGACAACAATGGTCGGGTTCGTGAAGACAGCGATAACGACGGCGTTGTCTACTACAAAGGACCGCTGGTGGTGCTGGTCGATCGCTTCAGCGCCTCAGCTTCTGAGATCTTTGCTGCCGCGATGCAGGATTACGGTCGCGCGGTGATTGTTGGCGAGCCAACCTTTGGTAAAGGCACCGTTCAGCAGTATCGCTCTCTGAACCGCATCTACGATCAGATGCTGCGTCCGGAGTGGCCTGCGTTAGGCTCCGTTTCTTACACTATTCAGAAGTTCTATCGCATTAACGGCGGCAGTACACAGCGTAAAGGCGTCACGCCGGATCTGCTGATGCCAACCGGCGTTGAAGCGGCTGAAACCGGTGAGAAATTTGAGGATAACGCACTGCCGTGGGACAGCATCAAAGCGGCGACCTATGTCAAAACCGGTGATGTGAAACCGCTGGTAGTGCAGCTGACTAAGCAGCATGCTGACCGCATTGCTCAGGATCGCGAGTTCCAGTACATCATGAAGGACATTGCCCGTTACAATGCCCTGAAAGATAAGCGCAACATCGTGTCGCTTAATCTCGCTCAGCGCGAGAAAGAGAACCACGAAGATGATGCGTCTCGTCTGGAGCGGATCAACGCGCGCTATCAGGCCGAAGGCAAAAAACCGCTGAAAAATCTGGATGAGTTGCCGAAAGATTATAAAGAGCCGGATCCCTATCTTGATGAGACGGTGAAGATAGCTAACGATCTTGCGCAACTGGAGAAATCCCAGCCAGAGGCGCCAGCGGCTAAATAATCCGCTGTTGCCAGAAAAAGCACCGCTCAGCGGTGCTTTTTTTTGTACTCAGAAAAGTTTCCAGTAAGCAATGATTAGCGCTGGTGAAGGTGCCTGAAGGCTGGGCTCCTCATCAGGCGTGTCAGAATGTAAAGTTATGTCTTTTTAGGCACTTAAACGTTAAGGTTGCTTGAAAAGCAGCCCAATGCCCATAGGATATGGATCCGCGTATAGGCGCGTGAACTACTGAGGAAGATTAACAAAAATGATGCGTATTGCTCTTTTCCTGATGACCAACCTGGCTGTGATGTTGGTATTCGGGCTGATTCTCAGCCTGACAGGGATCCAGTCAAGCAGTGTTCAGGGCCTGATGATCATGGCAGGCCTGTTTGGCTTCGGCGGTGCGTTTGTTTCACTGCTGATGTCGAAGTGGATGGCACTGCGATCGGTTGGCGGTGAAGTGATTGAACAGCCACGCAACGAAACCGAGCGCTGGCTGGTGGATACAATTGGCCGTCAGGCACAGCAGGCGGGTATTGCGATGCCACAGGTGGCGATCTATCACGCACCTGACATCAACGCCTTTGCGACTGGCGCACGGCGTAACGCCTCACTGGTTGCTGTCTCAACCGGTCTGCTGCAGAACATGAGCCGTGATGAAGCGGAAGCGGTGCTGGCACACGAAGTGTCACACATCGCCAACGGCGACATGATCACCATGACGCTGATCCAGGGTGTGGTGAACACCTTTGTGATTTTCGTTTCACGTATTCTGGCGCAGATCGCGGCGGGCTTTATGTCCGGCAACCGTGATGGTGAGGAGAGCAGCAACGGCAACCCGCTGGTCTACTTTGCGGTGTCGATGGTGCTGGAACTGGTGTTTGGTATTCTCGCCAGCATCATCACCATGTGGTTCTCGCGTCACCGTGAGTTCCATGCCGATGCCGGTTCAGCGAAGCTGGTAGGTCGTGAGAAGATGATTGCGGCGTTACAGCGCCTGAAAACCAGCTACGAACCGCAGGAGCCGAGCAGCATGATGGCGTTCTGTATCAACGGTAAAGGCAAATCGTTCAGCGAGCTGTTTATGTCGCATCCGCCGTTAGATAAGCGTATTGAAGCACTGCGCAGCGGTCAGTATCTGAAGTAGCGTTAAGCAGAGCAAAAAAGGCGACCCTGGGTCGCCTTTTCTGTTTAGAAACCATAATCAGACTGAATCTGACAGCAATATCTTAGCCCAACATGCAGGGAACCCGGGCAGAGGAGGAAAGCGTCCCGCGCCATGGATGGTGCGGGCCGACCGTCATGGATGACAGAAGTCTTTCCGATCTGACCGGGTTCCCTGTGAAGGCTCGGCCTTACAGCGAATCGGGTCACACTCTGTCAGGTGGTCGCCTTTTCTGTTTCTGCCATCAGGCGCGGGTCTGCGTCATCCGTGACACACTGACCAGTGCGGCCACGGCGGCAAAGCTGCCCGCCAGCAGCAGTGAAGCGTGCGTCCCGCGATCATCAAACAGATTAAACATCAGCGCGACCAGCGCGGCACCCATACTCTGGCCCAGCAGGCGCGCGGTGCCCAGCATGCCGCTGGCGCCGCCGCTGCGATGACGCGGAGCGGAAGTGACAATGGTGTGGTTGTTGGGTGACTGAAACAGCCCAAAACCGGCACCGCACAGCATCATGCGCCAGATTATATCGCCATCACCCGGGTTGGCCGGCAGCCAGGCGAGCAGAAACAACCCCAGGGCGAAAATGGCCAGCCCGATGCCGCCAAGCAACCCTGCATGCACCCGTTCAATCAGCCGGCCGGCAATCGGCGCAAATACCATGGTTGCCAGCGGCCAGGGCGTCAGCAGTAAACCGGTTGCCACCTCATCACGCTGCAGGACGTTTTGCAGAAAGAAGGGCAGCGACACCATCGCCAGCATCTGCGCGCAGAACGAACAGACCGACGTTCCCATCGACAGGCTGAAAATCGGGATACGCAGCAGATCAACCGGCAGCAGCGGCACCGCCATGTTTAACTGACGACGAATAAAGAACCAGCCCACAACCAGCAGAGCAATGACCTCCGATAGCACCAGCAGATGACTCTGTCCCTGTGCAAACCCGCTCAGCGCAGAGATGATCAGACCAAAGAACAGGGCGTTCATGATCGCGCTGGGAACATCAAATTTCTGCGCCGTCGCTTTCTGCGGATTATCAGGCAGCGTGCGCAGCGCCAGCCAGAGCGCAATGGCACCCAGCGGGACGTTAATCAGAAACAGCCACTTCCAGCTTGCCACCGAAAGAATCGCTGCGGCGACCGTCGGGCCTGCCGCGGTTGAAACCGCCACGACCAGCGAGTTGATCGCCATGCCGCGTCCCAGATGACGCTGCGGATAGATAATGCGTATCAGCGCGGTATTCACACTCATCAGCGCTGCACCTCCTAATCCCTGCAGCACGCGGGCGAAAGTCAGCATGGTCAGGGTGGTGGAGAAGGCGCAGAACAGCGAAGTGGCAATAAACAGCGCCAGGCCCGCCTGATAGACGCGGCGATAACCCAGCATGTCGCCCAGAAAGGAGAGCGACAGCAGCGAGACGATAATCGCAATCTGATAGGCGTTCACTATCCAGATCGACTGCGCCGGGCTGGCATTCAGTTCGCGCGAGATAGTGGGCAGGGCGACATTGGCTATCGCGCCATCCAGCACCGCCATGGTCAGACCCAGCGCGATGGTGACGATTGCCATATAGCGCTGACGCGCGGGTAATCCATCCTGAGGAGGGGAGAGTGTCATAAGTTAATTACTAAAGAGGGTGAATATCATCATGCTAATGAAATTAACGCTGAAATACAGCGATCGGATGGATAAAAAACTGTCTTTAAATATGACGTAATGGTTAAAGCATTGCTGCCTTCGTATGCCTCACTCTATACTGACAGTCCGTTCCATTTTTTTTGAAACAGGTTTAACAAGGTGCGCGATGTCCTCTGCTGAAAATGATAAACAGCCCGATTCCGTCTCTTCGGTACTTAAAGTGTTCGGCATTCTGCAGGCGCTGGGTGAAGAGCGCGATCACGGTATTACTGAGCTCGCGCAGCGCGTGATGATGTCAAAAAGCACCGTTTACCGTTTCCTGCAGACCATGAAGTCGCTGGGTTATGTCACGCAGGAAGGTGAGAGCGAGAAGTACTCACTGACACTGAAGCTGTTTGAACTGGGCGCAAAAGCGCTGCAGAACGTCGATTTAATCCGCAGTGCGGATGTGCAGATGCGTGAGCTTTCGCGTCTGACCAAAGAGACCATTCACCTGGGGGCGCTGGAAGAGGACAGTATTGTCTACATCCACAAAATCGACTCCCTCTACAACCTGCGTATGTATTCGCGCATTGGCCGTCGTAATCCGCTGCATACCACCGCGATTGGGAAAGTTCTGCTCGCCTGGCGCGATCGCAGCGAGGTTGAGGAGATCCTGCGGGATGTCGAATTCAAACGGAGCACGGCCAATACGCTGTTAAGCGCGGAGGCGTTGATTACGGCGCTGGATCAGGTAAGAACGCAGGGCTATGGTGAAGATAACGAAGAGCAGGAAGAGGGTTTACGCTGCCTCGCTGTGCCGGTATTTGACCGTTTTGGCGTGGTGATTGCGGGACTGAGCATCTCTTTTCCTACCATTCGCTTTTCAGAAGATGCCCGCCAGGATTACGTGGCCATGCTGCATCGGGCGGCGCGTACGCTCTCCTCGGAGATGGGCTATCACGACTATCCGTTCTGAAAACAGCGGGCCATGTGGCCCGCTGCTTTGTTAATTATCGATCACTTCTCCGCTTTTCTTCAGCAACGGACAATCAGTCACGCCCACCACGCCACTGTCAGTATGCAGATACTGCGCACTGATCACACCGCGAGCGGTCAGATAGCTGCACTGCAGGCCAAGGCCGGCTGCATTTTTAGTACTGCCGGTTAATACGCCATAGCCGGTAAACAGCATCGCCAGCCAGATCACCGCCAGCAAGCCTACCGTACGAATAAACAGTTTCATTATGTCTCCTTGTGAAAGATAACTCAGCGCTCCACCTGGTGCCGCCGGTTATGATGATATCAGCATGCCTCGCTTTTCTGGTGGGATCGATCAGAGATAACTGAAACGGTAAATTCTGCATTGATGTTAACCCCATTATCTTTTGCGATGGCGACAGGTAGAATGGGCGGTTGCCATGTTCTGGCGTTTCCACTGAGTTTTACGAGGCAGTTATGAATGAGTTAGCCGCAAATTCGGGCCCACTGGTCAGCTATGGCCTGCTGGTCATTATTTTGATTGTGGCGTTTATCGCCTGGTTCTTTGTCAACCGCGCCAGCGTGCGCGCCGGTGAGCAAATCCGCTTACTGGAATCTTTGCTGGAAGAGCAGAAGAAACAGAATCAGCTGCTGCGCCGTCTGATTGAGATGCAGCCAGGGGCAGAGAGTAAAAAAACCGATGACGATCGCGAGAAACGCGACTTTATCCGGTTGATTCCGGAACGATAATCACAGCAGAGAGGCGGGATGGTCTGGAAAAATCCGTGGTATGACAGCAGCAAAGCGCATCACACGCCCGAGGGATTCTGCAATCCTGAACCGGAACGGCGCAAGCCGGGCGATCTGCAGCGCTGGCGCAGGGAGCGCAAAGCGCAGGGGCTGCCGCTGCCACCGCAGCAGGGCTACGGGGCTTTCACCGAACAGTGGTGGCAGCCCGCCGATATCAGCGGCAGTGACGATCGCATCTGGTGGCTGGGCCATGCCGCCGTGCTGCTGCGACTGAACCAGCAATATATCCTGATCGATCCCGCACTCTCGTCACGCGCCTCGCCACTCTCTTTTGCCGGGCCGCAGCGAAAAACGCCCGCACCGCTTAGCATTGCTGATCTGCCGCGTCTGGATGTCGTGCTTATTTCACATAACCATTACGATCATCTTGATCGGCCGACGGTTAAAGCGATCGTCCGGCGTTTTCCGCAGGCGACCTTCATTGTGCCGCTGGGCCTGGAAAAATGGTGCAGGGCGCGGGGCGTGAAACAGGTCCATCAGCTCGACTGGTGGCAACAGTTTACTGTCGGCGACCTCTGTTTTGATGCGGTGCCGGCACGTCACTGGAGTATGCGAACGCCGCGCGATCGAAACCGTTCGCTCTGGTGCGGCTGGGTCGTGCGTTCTGCCTCCGTGCGCTTCTGGTTCTCGGGCGACAGCGGCTACAGCGATAGCCTGCCGGAGATTGCGGCCCGACTCGGCCCGTTCAGCCTGGCGGCTTTGCCGATTGGCGCTTATGCACCTGAATGGTTCATGGCGGGCCAACATATGAATCCCGATCAGGCGGTGGCGCTGTGGCAGGCAGCAGGCAGGCCGCTGACGCTGCCCATCCACTGGGGCGTGTTCGAACTGGCCGATGAGTCGCTGGATGCGCCACCCAAAGAACTGGCGGATGCGCTGCTGCGGGCAAACGAGCAAAAGGGCGGTTTCGCACCATGGCGAATAGGCGAAAGCCGCGGGCTGAATAAGGATACCCAGGAATTATCCTAAAACCTCAGAGTTAAAACAAAAGCCCTTTTTTATTATCTGATATCAATTTTTCAAATCAAAAGTTAAATTCTTAATAAGTAAAATCGGGCTCAATGCTTTTATTTGGAGCAGGACGACTGTCTGGCTCCTGCTTTTGGTGCAAAAAAAGTGTTATCTGTACGAAATAAAAGGCGCTGTACAGGATTGACGCCGGATTATAGATATTTTCAACTTTTCGCGCTTCGCTTATTCATTCTGTTATTGCCATATTTGTGAAATATTAATTTCTTATGGTATCCATTGGGTTAGACCCGGCAACAGAGGCCGGAGAGGGGTCTGGCCGGAGAGCGTGCTTAATTTGCATCGGCATTTGTAAGCGCCACAGAACAGGCAATGTGAGCCTTCTGGCAATTATGTGCGCAGGCTGGCTGAGGCCTTTAAAAATGGCTTGCCATTGTTTTTAGGATATGTGATAACAAATCCTGAGTTAAACGAGGTACAGTTCTGTTTATGCATGGCATCTTCTGTAAAGAAGTCTGTAAAGAAGAACGAGTAAAGACGTTGACGTTGAATACCGCTTCCTTGCCGAACCTTAATTAGTGCCTCATGCAGTAATGTCTCTGGTTTTTCTGTAAGACAGCCTTCGGGCTAAATAAACATCTAAAGGAATTTGCAAAATGGCAAAGATTAAAGGTCAGGTTAAGTGGTTCAACGAGTCTAAAGGTTTTGGTTTTATCACCCCTGCTGACGGTAGCAAAGATGTGTTCGTACACTTCTCCGCTATTCAGGGCAATGGTTTCAAAACCCTGGCTGAAGGCCAGAGCGTTGAGTTCGAAATTCAGGACGGCCAGAAAGGCCCGGCAGCCGTTAACGTTACGGCTATCTGATTCAACTCCGCCTCGGTGCATTGCACCCTGACATGAAATCTCAAAGCCCTGGCTTCTCAGCCGGGGCTTTCTTTATGCTTCCGATGCGTAAACGTTAAGGTTACACTGCGCCGCGTTATCTGATGCCGGAGCACCCTATGTCCCTGATTTGCCCTCTTTGTCACTCTCCTCTCGCCTTTACTGCGCGCAGCTGGTGCTGCGAGAATCGCCATCAGTTTGACCAGGCGAAAGAAGGGTATGTCAATCTGCTGCCCGTTCAGCATAAACGGTCGCGTGAACCGGGTGACAGTGCAGAGATGATGCAGGCACGACGTGAATTTCTTGAGGCAGGCTACTACCAGCCGCTGCGTGATCGGGTCGTCAGCCTGCTTGCGCCCGCGCTGAGCCAACCGGAGTGCAAAATCCTGGATATCGGCTGTGGCGAAGGTTACTACACCGCCGCACTGGCTGACGGAGCAGGCGAGGCCGGGCAGGTCTATGGGCTGGATGTCGCCAGAATGGCGATCCGGCTGGCAGCAAAGCGCTATCCGGCGGTGCGCTTCTGCGTCGCCTCCAGCCAGCGCTTACCCTTTGCCGATCACGCCCTGGATGCGGTTGTCCGAATCTACGCACCCTGCAATGAAGCGGAACTGGCCCGCGTGCTGAAGCCGGGTGGCCTGGTACTGACCGTGACACCGGGCCCGCATCATCTGCAGCAGTTCAAGGCACTGATTTACCGCGAAGTGCAGTTGCATGTGCCGGAGCAGAAAGCGTATCCCGGATTCCGGCAGGTGGCGCAGCATGCGCTGCGTTACCCGATGGCATTAACCGGCACAGCCGCGACGACCCTGCTTCAGATGACGCCGTTCGCCTGGCGGGCGCGTGAAGAGGTCTGGCAGACCCTGCAGCAGAGCGAGCAGTTCAGCTGCGACGCAGACTTTACCCTGACTGTGTGGCAGCGCGACTAGCGCGCCTCGACCAGGGTGTTATAGATGCGCTCCAGATCGTCGAGTTGCTGCACCGCGATCAGCAGCCGACGCTGTTCCAGCTGAATCACCAGAATGCCATCCTCAGAGAGATTCATGCCCTGAATTCGCCGGTAATCGATCCAGACACCGGCGTAAAACAACCCCTCACTTTTCATCAGCAGCGTTGGCTTTCGCAGCCAGAATAACCAGAACGCCAGAAAACTCAGCACCATCAGCAGTGAGGTGGTGAGCTGCGGGCCGTGATGGCTGACGTTGCTCCACAGCAGGATCAGCAGCAGGCCGATGAAAATCAGGCTATCCAGCTTATGCTGCCTGCGCAGCGCAACCCGTAAGCGGGTCGGGCCGTGGCGACGCGGCAGAATCGCCTCATGATAAATGGCAAACCCCATCAGGGCGGCAATACAACACGCAATCAGCGCATCGGTTAATGACATCACAGCTACCTCAAACAGGGTGAGCTCAGCCGGTTGTGGCTCAGCTCACCACGCTTAAAAGCCGGGAGCGCAGGCTCCCGGCCGGGTGAAATTACAGACCGAGCAGGCCGATCCAGTAACCAAAGATACCGATGGCAAAGAAGCCGACGATAATCCACAGCGCGTTCACTTTACGGCGTAACAGCCACATACAGCCAAAGGTCAGCAGCAGCGGCACCACGCCCGGCATCAGCTGATCGAGGATCGACTGTACGGTGGTGACGGTGGTTTTACCGGTCGAGTCGGTAATACGTGACACCACCAGCGGGATGTTTACGTGTGTCCACTTGTTGACCAGCGCCCCCATGACAAACAGGCCGAGAATCGACGCGCCCTCCGTGAGTTTCTGCAGGAAACCGCCGCCCATATCACTGACGATATCGATCCCTTTGCGATAGCCATAGGCCACGCCGTAGTAGCGGGTCAGCAGACGTGCCAGGTTAAACAGCACAAAGAAGAGCAGCGGACCCAGCAGACTGCCACTCATGGCGATACCGGCTCCCAGCGCGGCAAACACCGGGCGCACCGTACCCCAGAAGATCGGGTCGCCAACACCGGCCAGCGGTCCCATCAGGCCGACTTTAAGGCCGTTAATCGCGCCATCGTCGATCGGTGCGCCGTTAGCACGCTGCTCTTCCATCGCCATAGTCACGCCCAGAACCGGCGCGGCCACATAAGGATGGGTATTAAAGAACTCCAGATGACGCTTGATCGCCTGCTTACGATCATCATTGTTCTCAGGATAGAGACGGCGGATCACCGGCACCATTGAGAAGCAGAAGCCCAGCGCCTGCATGCGTTCAAAGTTCCATGAACCCTGGAACAGATTAGAGCGCAGAAAGACGGCGCGAACATCACCGGGTGTCAGTTTCTTTTCGACTTTCGTAATATCAACCATGTGCTCACCTGTTCCTTAATCGAGTTCGTTATCAAGATCGTTTGCGGTCGCTGCACCTGTTGGTGCTCCCGCCACACGGTTGTATTTCGGGCTGAGCTGAATGTAGAGCACCGCCATGACCACGCCAATGACGCCCAGCGCCACCAGGTTAAAGTTGGTGAAGGCCGCGGTGACGAAGCCCAGGTAAAAGAACGGCATCAGGTAGCCTGCGCGCATCATGTTGATGACCATCGCATAACCGACCACCACAATCATGCCACCGGCGATATTCAGGCCGTTGGTCACCACGTCCGGAATAGAGCTGAGTAAGGCGTGAACCGCACTGGTGCCGACCGAAATCGCCACAATCAGCGCCGGGATAGCGATACGCATCGCCTGTAACAGCAGGGCAGAGACGTGGATCCAGGAGATGGCCGTGAGGTTACCTTTCTCTGCGGCTTTGTCAGCCGCATGCTGGAAGGCGACGGTCAGCGTACGCACGATAATGGTCAGTACCTGTCCGGCGGCGGCCAGCGGAATCGCCAGCGCAATACCGGCACCCACACTTTGACCGCCAGCGATAACCAGGATGGTCGAGATAATGGAGGCGAGGGCGGCATCAGGCGCAACGGCGGCACCGATGTTCATCCAGCCCAGCGCAATCATCTCCAGCGTACCGCCGATAATAATGCCGGTTTTCATATCACCCAGCACCATACCAATCAGGGTACAGGCCACCAGGGGACGGTGAAACTGGAACTCATCCAGAATCGACCCCATACCGGCAATACAGGCGACAATAAAAATCAAAATAATTTGTAGCGAGGTTATTTCCATCATACTTCTTGTCCTCAGCAGGATAACCAGGAGCCCGGAAACGCAGGCGCATAAGTGCTTCTGTTACGCGTTAACTTTCGCGATCAGATCCATCATTTTCAGTTTCTGGTCACTGGAAACTTTACGCACTTCCAGTTCAATATTGCGTTCATTGAGTTTGCGGAATGCGGCAATATCTTTTTCATCGACCGAGACCGCATTATTGACCTGAGTTTTTCCCTGGCGGAACGCCATACCGCCGATGTTGACGGTTTTAATATCGACACCCTGTTCCACCACGCGCAGTACATCGGTGGGGTTGGTAAACAGCAGCATCACGCGATCCTGACCATACTTCGGGTTGTTCCACACCCGCACCATCTTATCGACATCCACCACATGGGCCGTGACGCCGGGCGGAGCGACCTGCGTCAGCAGAGTCTTGCGCACATGATCGTTGGCCACTTCATCGCTGACTACGATAATGCGCTGAACATTGGTCTCTTTGGTCCAGCGCGTTGCCACCTGCCCATGAATCAGACGGTCATCAATGCGTGTCAGCCCGATTTTCATGTGGTCACCAGGCGCCATCGGCTTAGCCGGTTGCACCGCAGCGGCCGGTTTCACCGCGGCTGGCGCCGGTGCTTCTTCTTTGGCTTTCAGGGCTTTGACGCCTTCACGGCCGGTCTCCACCGCCACGGCGACCAGCTCGTCAAAACCGGGATTGTCATCGCGCGCCATCAGGGTTTCGACCAGCATCGGGATATTGACCCCGGCGATGACCTCATACTGCGGTTTGTCGACCACGATGCGACTGGCCGCATTAAACGGACTGCCACCCCAGGTATCAACTAAAAACAGGACTCCCTGCGTCGTATCAAGTTCTGCCAGTCGTGCCTGATATTTTTCAATCAGCGTTTCTGCATTTTCACCGGGGACAAAATCTATCCAGCCGACATTGTCCTGCTCGCCCAACAGCATTTCTGCTGTTTTCAGCAGTTGTTCCGCTGCCCAGCCGTGTGTACCAATTACTATCGCAATGGTCACGTGCTACCTCCGTTCGCTAGAGATGCTCATCTGAGTCAATGAACTGTATTGAAGTGCTTTGATGATCTGTTTAACCGGATGATTCGAATTATCGGTATAGCGTCGAAAAAACATGGGTTAACTACGTCAAGGCGGTAAAGTCGCGATTTATTTTAGTGATCGAAAAAATAAATTATGTGATGTCTGTCAGCTATTCATCCTGTGAAGTGACCAGTAACCCTTTTTATGCGCCTGATCATCCGTCAGGCAGATTGTAAAAATAAGAAAATTTTTTGACGCAATTCGCCGACCTGATACATTAACGTTCTGTTTATTACTCAGGAGTAACGGGCTTCAGCCCACCTTTATGGATCGTCACCGACGTCGCTTAATCTGTTCTTTGCGCCTGCTGGCGCGTCACCCTTCGCCTCACGGCGTTTTCACCGCTTTCCCGACTACCTGCATGTCACGCTTTGCTGCGCTGATAAGCAGCACCGCGATCTGTTCCCTGTTCTGGAGTCATAAATAATGGAATTTTTATTCGACCCCTCAATCTGGGCGGGTTTACTGACGCTCGTGGTGCTGGAAATCGTACTCGGCATTGATAACCTGGTGTTTATTGCCATTCTGGCCGACAAACTGCCGCCGAAGCAGCGTGATAAAGCACGCCTGATTGGCCTGTCACTGGCGCTGGTCATGCGTCTGGGTCTGCTGTCGCTGATCTCCTGGATGGTGACGCTGACGACGCCTCTCTTTAGCGTAGGCGGTTTCAGCTTTGCCGGTCGTGATTTAATTCTGCTGGCGGGTGGTCTGTTCCTGTTGTTTAAGGCGACCATGGAGCTGCATGAGCGGCTGGAGAACCGGCAGCTCGACGGGTCCGGTAATCGGGGATATGCCAGTTTCTGGGCTGTCGTGACGCAGATTGTGGTACTGGACGCCGTCTTCTCGCTGGATGCTGTGATTACCGCCGTAGGTATGGTTAACCACCTGCCGGTGATGATGACCGCCGTGGTGATTGCGATGGGTGTGATGCTGCTGGCATCTAAGCCGTTAACCAACTTTGTTAACGCGCATCCGACTGTAGTGGTGCTCTGTCTGAGCTTCCTGCTGATGATCGGTCTGTCGCTGGTGGCAGAAGGCTTTGGTTTCCATATTCCGAAAGGCTACCTCTATGCGGCGATTGGCTTCTCGATTCTGATTGAGCTGTTCAACCAGGTTGCACGTCGTAACTTTATCCGCCATCAGTCAAATCGCCCGATGCGTGAACGCACCGCCGAAGCGATTTTACGCCTGATGGGGGGCCGCAACCGTGCCCAGACCGCCAGCAATGGCAACACCAGCAGCAGCGAAGAGGCTGCGCTG
This sequence comes from Pantoea sp. PvP021, assembly GCF_054056055.1. Taxonomy (NCBI): domain Bacteria; kingdom Pseudomonadati; phylum Pseudomonadota; class Gammaproteobacteria; order Enterobacterales; family Erwiniaceae; genus Pantoea; species Pantoea sp. PvP021. The sequence continues at coordinate 513,311 of NZ_JBSRXX010000001.1, forward strand.
GCGGAAGCGATGCCGCAGGAAGCGTTTAAAGATGAAGAGCGCTATATGATTAATGGCGTGCTGACGCTGGCTTCCCGCTCGATTCGCAGCATCATGACGCCACGCGGTGAAATCTCCTGGGTCGATGCGAATCGTCCGGTAGATGAGATTCGCGGTCAGCTGCTTGATACGCCACACAGCCTGTTCCCGGTCTGTCGGGGTGAACTGGATGAAATTGTCGGTGTAGTGCGAGCCAAAGAGCTACTGGTGGCGCTGGAGCACGGTGTGGATGTGGCAACGTTTGCGGCCAATACACCGACTATCGTGGTGCCGGAGACGCTGGATCCGATCAACCTGCTTGGCGTGCTGCGTCGTGCCAAAGGCAGCTTCGTGATTGTCACCAATGAGTTTGGTGTGGTTCAGGGTCTGATTACGCCGCTGGACGTGCTGGAAGCGATTGCGGGTGAATTCCCGGATGAAGATGAAACGCCCGATATTATTGCGGATGGTGATGGCTGGTTAGTGAAAGGGGGGACCGATCTGCACTCGCTGCAGCAGTTGCTCGACTTCCATGAGCTGGTCGACCCGACAGAAGACCACGCCTCGCTGGCGGGCCTGCTGATTGAGCAGAAAGGGCAGTTACCGCTTCCTGGCGATGTAATTGATATTACTCCGCTGCACTTCCAGATTATCGAAGCGACCGACTACCGTATCGATCTGGTGCGTGTCACTAAAGATAAACCGCATGATGAGGATGAAGAGGGCTAATCGTTCTCGTTGATGCAGAGGCGCTGCCGGGTTTACCGGCCGCGCTGAATTCTCCGACAGCCGCTGGCTCATTGCCGCGGCTGTTTTTTTGTCTGTGGCGTAAGGTCATCAGGCAGGGCGAAACGGGGCTCAGGCGATTGTCACCTGCGGGCATCAGCCTGATGCTGCGCCAGCCACGCCGGGAAGTCCTGCAGCGGCATCGGGCGGGCAAAATAGTAGCCCTGCAGATGATCCACGCCGCGTTCGCGCAGATAGGCCGCCTGCTCAGCTGTTTCCACGCCTTCGGCCACCAGACTGATATTCAGGCGCTGGGCCAGCGAAATCACCATATCCGTCACCGTGGCATTAATCGCGTCAGTGCCGATGGCTGCGGTGAAAATCTTGTCGATTTTCAGCACATCTGGCTGCAGATCTTTCAGGTAGGAGAGCGAGCTGTGACCGGTGCCAAAATCATCAATCGCCAGCCGGACACCGATGTCGTGCAGTTGCGCAATCACCGACTGGTCCACGACCGGCAGGGCATCGCGCTCGGTGAGCTCCACCACCAGTTTCGGCACCGGATTGGCAGGCCACCACAGGTTGTGCAGATCTTCCAGAATGGCGTGGTCGCGGAAGTGGCTGGCGGCAACATTAATGGCGATATGGAACGCGGGATCGTCGGGCAACTGCGGTAACTGACTCACCACCTCATTCAGTACAAAGCGCGTCAGCGGTTTGATCAGGTTCTGTCGTTCGGCCAGGGGAATAAAGACATCCGGGGCAATCCAGCCCTGACGGGGATTATGCCAGCGCAGCAGTAACTCAATACCGTCGCACTCACCACTTTTGGTGTTGATCAGCGGCTGGCAATAAACCATAAACTCACGGGCCGTAATGCCATAACTGATTTGCCAGCTCAGGCTCATACGATTTGCGGTCGCCAGCCAGACGATGTAACCCATAAGCAGACTCAGCAGCAGCGCCAGCGGGAGCTGTGAGGGAAGCGTCGCCAGCGCCAGGCGGGTCGGAGAGGGGCCATAGAGAGTAAGCGTAAACGGATAGCGCAGCGAGCCCTGCTCATAGCTCACTTCGTCTTCAGACGGCACCGTGGGCTCGATCAGCGGATTGCCATACTCCAGGCTCTCTCCATTGACGTTAAAGACAGCGCGCTCCACCCAGGGCAACTGCGGCTCCAGCAGATAATTGCTCATCATTTCGATGTTGATCACCTGCAAAATCCCGGAGCGGTTATCCAGGCTCTTTGGCGTCCACAGCAGTAAAATGGGCGAGCCTTTCAGCAGATACTCATCGGTTGCCAGCGTCATACGCAGACTGTTAAAGGCTAAATCAGGGTAGGTCTGACTAAAGGGAATGGTGCGCGGCCCGTAGATACTGGAGCAGTAGAGCACATCGTTATCCACCAGCAGGATCGCCCGGACCGTCTGCAGGGAGGAGATTTTTTCGATGAGTGGAAAGCGAACATCCTGACAGGGAACGCCGACCAGACCCAGCGTATTATTGGCTGAAACCTCCAGCGGTGAAAACATCCGGTCAAACCGCATAATCGCTTTATCGGCGAAATCCATCGCCTGCTGCTCGATACGTGACTTCTCTTCGATATAGCGAAAGGCCAGGGTTAATATCAGCACCACGGTGGCGATCGACAGCGCTATCAGCACACGCTTGCGTCTGAATTGTCCAACATTTTGCTGGGCCATAAACATCTGTATCCACCTTCCCAAAAGCCAGTAAAAAGCAAAACACAACGGGGTGAGTATCGGCACGGTCAGATCAACATTGAGGCCGGAATGCAGAAAAGCGGGTCTGGAAAGTTGCGTAAGCCGGACGGCTGCGCGGAAATCACTCTACCGATTAAACCTGCGCTGAGATAGCGCAGGATGCGGATTTTATTACGTTTGCACGTTTTTTAATCAGTTAATCGTTTCGCTTAATCACACTGAACTTTAATCGCCAGACCGCCACGCGAAGTTTCACGATATTTGGCGTTCATATCTTTGCCGGTTTCATACATTGTCTCGATAACCTTATCCAGCGAGACGCGGGGTTCGCTGGTGCGCCTAAGTGCCATGCGCGCCGCGTTAATCGCTTTAACCGAGGCGATAGCATTGCGCTCAATGCAGGGCACCTGAACCTGACCGGCTACCGGGTCACAGGTCAGTCCAAGGTTATGTTCCATGCCGATTTCAGCCGCCACGCAGACCTGCTCCGGACTGCCGCCCAGCAGTTCAGCCAGACCGGCCGCCGCCATAGAACAGGCGACACCCACTTCACCCTGACAGCCCACTTCCGCGCCTGAAATAGAGGCGTTCATTTTGTACAGCACGCCGATGGCGCCAGAGGCGAGGAAATAGCGCAGGAAAATGTCGGGTGTCACCGGCTCAATGAAGTGATCGTAGTAAGCCAGCACCGCAGGCACGATACCGCAGGCACCGTTAGTGGGCGCGGTCACCACGCGGCCTCCCGCGGCGTTCTCTTCGTTAACGGCCAGCGCATACATATTGATCCAGTCGATAACAATCATCGGATCGCTGGAGTGCTTGTCAGAGGAGGTCAGCAGACGACGCAGGGAGGCGGCGCGACGCGGCACGCGCAGTGGCCCTGGCAACACGCCTTCGGTATTGAGACCGCGGTCGATACAGGCCTGCATCGTCTGCCAGATGTTAGTGAAATAGGCATGGATTTCATCGCGGCTGTGCAGCGCCAGCTCATTTTTCATCACCAGACCTGAGAGTGACAGGCCGGTTTCACGACAGTGAGCCAGCAGATCTTTGGCGGAGTGGAACGGCCAGGGCACAGAGACTTCATCCAGTGCCGACTGCCCGAAGTGCTCTTCATCAACAATGAAACCGCCGCCAACGGAGTAATAGGTTTTTGACAGGATCAGCAGGTCGCCCGCAAACGCGAGCAGGCGCAGGCCATTTTCATGCAGCGAAAGGTTCTCACTGCGAAATACCATGCCGCCTTCGCGCGGGAAATCCACTTCGTGTGCGCCTTTCGCCAGCAGCAGTCGCTCACGCTGCTCAACATCTTTAATAAAGGCGGGGATCGCATCGATATCCACCGTATCCGGCGATTCACCCGCCAGACCCATAATAATGGCGATATCAGTGTGATGGCCTTTGCCGGTCAGAGAGAGAGAACCGTAAACATCCACGGCGATCCGGGTGACCTCCTGCAGCTTTTCCTGTTCGCACAGCAAATCCACAAACTGTTTACCTGCTTTCATCGGGCCGACAGTATGCGAACTTGAGGGGCCGATGCCCACTTTGAACATGTCAAAAACACTAATCACAGGTGACACTCCTCACAATTATTCTCAGTCTGCCGGGGCAGTTTATGGCGCCCATAGTAATGGTCATGCACCAGGAAAGAGCAGCTTTTCGCATGAAATAAACTTATCAAAACTCATAGAAAAAATTATAGTGCAGCGCGCCAGTAACCTGACGGGCCGGAGAGAGAAAAACGAGAAAGGTCTCAGAATGCGATCTGAGTACTCAGTGAGCGGATAATACCCGCGGTCATGCCCCACACCAGATAATCCTGATAGCGCGACAGCCAGACCGGGTGGCGAACGCCAGCCCGATGCACCTCCAGCGCGCTGTAGCGGCTGAGCTGCAAAGCCTCGGCCAGCGGCATCTCAAAGGCGCTGCTCACCTCATCCGGATTAATCGTTAATTGCAGATCGGCCGGAATGATCCCCAGTACCGGCGTCACCTGAAAGCCGGTGCTGCTGGTCACGGCGGGCAGTGCGCCTAATACCTCGACCTGATGCGGCTCAATGCCAACCTCTTCCTGTGCTTCACGCAGTGCTGTGGCGATGAGCGATGCGTCAGTGTCATCCTGCATCCCGCCGGGAAAAGCGACCTGTCCGGCATGTTTGCGCAGGGCGTGTGAGCGCTGCGTCAGCAACAGACCGGGTTCAGGCCGTGCCACAATCGGCACCAGCACCGCCGCATGGCGCCCGGATAGCAATTGTGTGCTGCGGGCTGGCTGCTGCAACAGAAAACGGCTGCGGAAATCATCAAGCGTCAGGGCCAACTGAACCTCCGGTTTGTTCCAGTGCCGGTAAGATCCGGCTGACTTTGTCGAGTGTTTCCTGATACTCCGCTTCGGGATCGCTGTCTGCAACAAGCCCGCCGCCCGCCGCACAGTAGAGCTGCTGACCTTCAGCGATCAGCGTGCGAATGGTGATGCTGGTATCCATCCGGCCACACAGGCTGAGATAACCGATGCTGCCGCACCAGGCATTGCGCCGCTGCGGCTCCAGTTCATCAATAATCTCCATCGCCCGAATCTTGGGCGCACCGGTAATCGAGCCGCCCGGAAAACAGGCGCGCAGCAGATCGGTGGCCTGCAGGGTATCAGGCAACTGCGCCCGCACCGTGCTCACCAGGTGGTGTACGGCGGGGAAGGGTTCAACCACAAACAGTTCAGGCACCGTGACCGAACCGGGTAGCGCCACGCGGCCAATATCGTTGCGCAGCAAATCGACAATCATCAGGTTTTCGGCCCGATCTTTTTCTGCATGGCGCAGCGACTCAGCCTGTTGCGCATCAGCAATCGGATCGTCACAGCGTGGCCGGGTACCTTTGATCGGTCGTGTTTCGATCTGCTTATTATTCAGCGACAGAAAGCGCTCCGGCGACAGGCTGAGGATCGCGCTCTCCGGCAGACGCAGAAAAGCGCTGAACGGCGCGCGGTTAGCCGCATTGAGTATACTGAACGCCTGCCACTCATCACCCTGGTAACCGGCCTGAAAGCGCTGCGCCAGATTAACCTGATAACAGTCACCCGCCTGAATATAGGCCTGAACCGCCGCAAAACGCGCAGCGTAATCTGCATAGCTCAGGTTGGAGCGCCAGCGGCTGGTCAGTGAAAAGGGCACGGCCTCGCGCGCCGGCCATTGCGCCAGCCAGGCGGCGCGTTCTTCCGCGTTCTTTAACGCCACCAGCGTCAGGGTCTGCTGATGATGATCGGCAATCAATGCCCAGTCATAGATACCCACCGCCATGTCAGGCGTGGTGAGATCGGCTGCGGCCTGCTGAGGCAGGGACTCAAACCGGCGGCCCAGATCATAACCAAACAGGCCCAGCGCACCGCCCTGAAACGGCAGGGCATCGCTGGCAGCCGGCGTCACGCCCAGCGCATCACACTGCTGCTGCACCAGCAGCAGGGGATCGGCGGTTGATTCGGTCGTGCCGGTCGGGTCGCTGAGCGTAGTCATCGCACCGCGGGTCACCAGGGTGGCGCGGGGATCGGCGGTCAGAATATCAAAGCGGTTGTCGCTGTGGTTCGCCTGCGCGGAGGAGAGCAGCATCGCCCATGGCAGATGGGCAATCGGGGCAAAACGCTGAGTCAGCGCATCCGGGGTATAATCAAGACTGAGGGTTTCAACAATCATCGGGCAGAGAAATCAGAGAGCAAAGAGGCGGTCAGACTGCCATATTTTTTCCTGACTGGCACCTGTTAGTTCCGCGTGGGATACTGTCTGCCCCAACGCAGGAGTGAAACATGTTTATAGGAATACCGGCTCTCTCTCATGAGCAGCAGCAGCAGGCCGTCGAACGTATTCAGGAATTGATGGCGGGAGGTTTGTCGAGCGGTGAAGCGATCACCCAGGTGGCGCAGGAGATCCGACAAAATTTCAAGGGCGAACGGATTCGGGCGCTATTCGAAGACGAAGATGAAGAAAACGAAGAGGAATAACGCCCGGCGTTTTAACGTGCAGCGATAATTTTAATTTCGATTTTGTACTTCGGATTCAACAGCCCGGCCTGTACCGTGCAGCGCACCGGCGCATTACCTGGAGAGACCCATGCGTCCCATGCGCGGTTCATCGCGGGGAAATCGGCCTTATCCACCAGAAACAGCGTCGCATCAAGGATTTTGCTTTTATCGCTACCGAGCCGTGTCAGAATCGCATCAATCACTGCCAGCGCATTGGCTGTCTGCGCTTCTGCGTCGGCATCCAGATTCTCAGGCACGCTGGTGTAATAGATCGTGTCGTTGTGGATCACGGCTTCGGACATACGGTGTTCCGGGTCAATGCGGGTAATACTCATCGGTTTCTCCCTGGTTAATTGCGCATTAGCCTGGCACACTCCCGACATCGCTGTCACCCCTTACGCTTTACAGGCAGCGCTCAACAATCGCCTGTCTGTCCGCCATCACCTGAGGCGCCATCCGGAAAGTCGTGAAATATTTCACCTCAGCCCCTTTTCGGCGGGGCGACACATCCGCAAAAATCGAATCTTCCCAGGTAAAAACGCTGATCTCGCTGCCGTTGGGCTGGGTGTGGGTGGTGTTATCTCTGGCAATGACGCTGGTGGTGGACCAGCCGCGATAAATACAGTCGCTGAGCTGAGGGACGGTGCGGGTGCTTTGACCCTGAAAAACAGGCTGCTGCAGACGAGCCTGATCAGGCGTGGGTGCCTGGCAGCCGCAGAGCAGCAGCACGCCAGCCAGAGAGCCGATGCGGAAACAGTTCATACATTCCTCCGCCTGAGTCAGGCAGTCGGGTTAAGGCCATCTGTTTAACACCGCCTGAACGGCAATGTTAAACCAGTCTCAGCACGTCAGCCTACGGGTGCCACATCCCAACGGTAAGCTTATTTAATCATTATAATCCGCGCGTTTGTTTACTCGCTGCGTTCCTCTGCATTTGCTAACTGCATCACACTGTCTGCATCATGATCATGAGCCGCGGACGTTGTCACTGTTGCAGCCCTGCTGCACTAAAGCAGCATAAAGCGTCGAAAGGGCGGGAGAAGTGAGGGCACGCGCGGCATAAAAATGTTATAAAACAGCAGATAAATCGCGCTACGGATGAGGATTCAGGCATGGCGAATACGCAGTATCTTTTTTGGGTGATGGTCGGCGCACTGACGCTGCTGTTTATTGTGGTTTCGGCATTTGTTGGATTGTCCCGTGGCAGTAAGCAGGGCTTTATTACCTTCGCTATTCTGTTCATCGTTATGCTGGCGGGCGCGTTGTACGTCCGCTTATAAGCAGGTCGCAACAGCAGCGTCGCCAATAATCGTGATATCAGGTCACCAGCCAGAAACAGATAAACGCCCAGTACCAGAATGAGCCGTATCTGGCTGAGCGGCCTGCTTTATTTGCCGCTTTTTATCGGCCAGTGTTGAATCACCCTGCTATTGCTGCTCAAAAAACTCACCATGCAAGGGTAGCGCTTACTGCGAAAATCCACCGTGATATTGATGGTGAGATCCTGCGGCGCCCCATCTGAACGTCGTCTGCGTTATGTTCTTCTCTGGATTACCCGCTAACGGCTCGATATGTCTCCCCGCCAGCACGCCCATCTGTCCAGCGGCGCATATCTGATAAAAAGTATTCGTCCAGCAGGCATAAATAACGCTATTTTTGCTAGCCGCTGGCCTCTGAAGTGAAAATGTAATAAGCGACATCAGCGGGGGCGATTCCTTCAACACGTTTTTGTGCAATACCCTGTTTTACAGATTCTGGAAAACGCAGGTAAATACGGTTGTCTTCACTGAATAAGGCTTTATCTATCTCTATCCCGTCATCTTTGAAACAGGATGCATAGGTGTCCCTGAATATTTTACTGACATTATCGATATCTCTGCTGAGTAAAATGACTTCATTTTTTTTCAGATAGTTGCTCTGAATGTTTTGACTCGCTGCAGGGTGGATTAAAAATGTTGCGCTGGGTAATGTTTCCCTTTGCGCCCCTGAGCAATAAATCAGGGTAGCCGCCGAACCCGTCATTGCGGCATTGATGGTTTTTATCGGAATCCTTGACCCCCTGACGGCCTGGCCGCCCATATAGCCAGCTTCCATGTCGCCGCCAAAGCTGTTTATATAAAGCGATATTTCTTTTACAGCGGGGTAACTTGCATTAATATCATCGATGCCTGCCATCAATTCTGCCACTTTAGTGCCATTAACCTCGCCAATGTAAACGATTTTTGCCGATTTTATCTCTTGCGCTTTCAGGGTGTTATTTATCACCACTGACGTTTTTGCTATGCAGCAAGCGGAAGTGACGCCCAATAATAGAAAAGTGAAATAACGCACCATAAAAACTCCATTTAAGGGTGTGACGCTGTCAGTTTAAGGATCAGTAATGTTTAAAAAGAAAATAGCCCGTTGTAACTTCCAGGGTGATGATATAGAAGATAAGTACGATGAATATCAATAATAAACTCGCTCTGGCGTAGTTTTTCTTTGAACGTTTAGTCCTTCGGTTTAAGGACCAGTAAAGCAGCATGAAAAGATTTAATACGGGTATGCCGGTTAAAATTAATGTGACAATCCAATCCCATAGGGAGACATCATCGACGTGTTGATTATTTTCCACAGTGTTTTTTACGCTATGTGAGTGGTGGAGTAACGACGTTAACTGCTACGACGTGCAGATCATTTCCTGACAGCTGACGAGTTTTTATTGATTCGCTGAGGATAAACGTCAGACCAGTCTGGTTGTTCGCCGGACATAATCGCGCGCCGCTGTGCAGGGCTGATCCCCTGGTTTATATGCGGCATGACAGGTTCACTATGTTGACCAACTGGGTTAAGTTTGACCTCATCGTTGGTAACGCAACCGCTCAGCGTCAGAATCACTAAGCTATACCGGGGTAATTTTGGGAACAATGATATTTCTCCTTATTGATTTAATTGTGTCCTGACTGACAGATGGATGCAACAGGGCAGCAACAGCCAGATTACATCCCACTTAACTTATAATATAAAACCCCACTTCATTTACATTAACGGATATCTTTAGCGAGATAGTCTTAAACGGCCTTTTAAAGAGGACGGATGCCGTGAGGCATGGTTTCTATTGTGATGTGACTCATCCGGCGACAAGTTTTTATTGCCTGTGAGAGATAACAGAATTCCTGAATTTTAATTACCTCGCTACCATCTGTTAAGTCAGCGTGGCTGCATCAGAGGAAATATTCAATCCGCTAATGCTCACAGATTACGTTTAAATTCTGTCTCTTTTATATCAGGGATTTTCTCTTATAACAACAGAACGATGTTTAATGCTATTCCTGTTGAGTTTTTATTTAATGTTACCTTTCTTTGTGCATGATTGTGCTTTGAATCGCATCATTAACTTTTCGTGTCCCTATATTATAACAGTTAAGTTCCGGCCTTTTATTCATTAAACGAGTAAGAGGTTTTTTTGAAAACAGAGGTTTTTAAACGGCGAATTATTAAACCCGCTATCCGACTGACGTCAATGATAACGCGGCTGGGGGAGGCGAATGGGCATCCGATTAACCGGTACGCTATCAGCACCGGCTGTGACGCAAGGCTGTTTCACGCAGTGGCGAAGCAGAGTCTGCGGCAGCGCCCGCATTTCTGATATCTTTTGCGAGCCTTGCAAAACAGATGGCAGGAGTAAGCTACACTCAAAGGGCATAGCAAAATTGCTATCTGACACCGGAGGAAATTATGTCTGAACGCCCTGATTACGATGAGCCGCTGCCCGATGACGCTGAGATTTATCCTGAAGATGAGGAAGAAGATGAAGAAGAGGAACCATTAGAAAAGGATGTCTAGCGTCACCTGCATAATCTTTTATGACGCGTTATCGCGTTGCACCGCAAAACCGCCTGCGTGCAGTTTTGCGGTTTCTTACGTCGCCTGAATTTAGTGCAAAATTTCCCTCCCGGCTCGTTTCGACGATCAAAATGATAAATACAGAAAAATGAAACTCTTTTATTCAGAGAGATTGATATCAACCCTTTCCTGAAGTGCTTAAAAACGTAACATCGTGGTGTTTGTTAATTAAATTAACACTGATTGTAATTATAAACTCTTTATTCGTTCTGATTTTGATTTAACGCATTTTGTCACCTTGCTGATTCAGTAGTCAGCGGAATAGTATCCCTGCCGCAAATAAGCTTATAAAGCAGGGATAAAAATGAAATTACCAAAAATGTTAAGTCTGGTTGTGGCGCTTTCTACCCTCAACGTAGCCGGTGCGGCGGAACCGCACTGGACGTACGAAGGCAAAGCTGGCCCGGAACACTGGAGCGAACTGACCAGCGACTTCCACATCTGCCACGAAGGTAAGTCCCAGTCGCCTATCAATATTAAAGATCCGATTGAGGGACATTTACAGGCACTCGATCTGGCCTACCATACGTCGGCTGAGAAGGTGATCAACAATGGCCACACGATTCAGGTGACCGTTGATGAAGAAGATGATTTTGTACTGGATAGTGAAAAGTTCACGCTGCGTCAGTATCACTTCCATACGCCGAGTGAGAACCAGATCAATGGGCACACCTTTCCCCTTGAAGCCCACTTTGTACACAGCAAAGAGGATGGCGATCTGGCCGTGGTCGCGGTGATGTTTAAGGTCGGTGAAGAGAATCCGGCGCTGGCACCGTTGATCGACGCTATGCCGAAACAGGAAAACCAGCAGGTAACCATTAATCGCCAGGTAAACTTACGCGATCTCTTCCCGGAAGATCTGCACTATTATCGTTTCAGTGGCTCCCTGACGCCGCCGCCCTGCAGCGAAGGGATTCGCTGGCTGGTGCTGAAACAGCCGGTTTCGCTCTCTCAGGCGCAGCTCGACGCCTTTAAACAGGCGCTGAAAACTACCAATAATCGTCCGTTGCAGCATCTCAATGGGCGCATGATTGTAGAGTAGTCACAGCGATTTCTACTGCCTTTCGCGGTGCAACTTCTCATCAGGTATCCCGATGCTGCGAGAGACTCTTTTCAGGCGGCCACCTGCCGCCTTTGTCCCATCTTTCAGACGCGATCCTGAGACACTGGTTGCCACACTCCCAACGGCTAAAAATAGATAAACTATTGATAATTATCAATTTTGCTTTGTTGATCCAATACTGACATAATTACAGTGTTTTTGCCGTTCTTAGTGAGGGTATGTGGCAGACGATTTTGCAGTGGATGGCGCGCTGGCGCTGGCGATCGCAGGCTTTAAGCCGCGTGAAGCACAGCGTGAGATGGCGCAGGCGGTATCTGAAGCCGTAAAACAGCAGGGTGAACTGGTGGTCGAGGCCGGTACCGGCACCGGAAAAACTTATGCCTACCTGGCTCCCGCTCTGCGGGCCGGTAAAAAAGTGATTGTCTCCACCGGATCCAAGGCGCTGCAGGATCAGCTCTATGGCCGCGATCTGCCTACGATGATCAAGGCGCTGGATTTCAAAGGTAAAACGGCCTTGCTGAAAGGGCGATCCAACTACCTTTGTCTGGAACGCATGGAACAGCAATCGATGGCGGGCGGCGATCTCACCGCGCAGGGGCTGACCGATCTGGTGACGCTGCGCAGCTGGTCATCGCAGACGGAAGATGGCGACATCAGCAGCTGTGCGGGCGTGACCGAAGACAGCCCGGTCTGGCCGCTGGTCACCAGCACCAACGATAACTGCCTCGGCACTGACTGCCCGCGCTATAAAGAGTGCTTTGTGGTCAAAGCGCGTAAGCGCGCTATGGACGCCGATGTGGTGGTCGTGAACCACCATCTCTTTTTTGCCGATCTGGTGGTGAAAGAGGGCGGCTTTGGCGAACTTATTCCCGAAGCTGATGTGATGATCTTCGATGAAGCCCATCAGCTGCCCGATATCGCCAGTCAGTATTTTGGTCAGCAGCTCTCCAGCCGCCAGTTACTCGATCTCGCCAAAGATATTATTACCGCCTACCGCACCGAGGTACGTGATGCTCAGCAGCTGCAGAAATCCGCTGACCGCCTGGCGCAGTGCGCGCAGGATTTTCGCCTGTCATTAGGCGATCCCGGCTATCGCGGTAACCTGCGTGAACTGCTGAGCGATAACAACATCCTGCGAATGTTTACGCTGCTGGATGATGCGCTTGAGCTCTGTTACGACGTTATCAAACTCTCACTGGGCCGTTCAGCCCTGCTGGATGCCGCCTTCGAGCGGGCCGCGCTCTACCGTGGCCGGTTAAAACGGCTGCGGGCGATTAACGAGCCGGGCTACAGCTACTGGTATGAATGTACCTCACGTCACTTTATCCTGGCGCTGACGCCGCTCTCGGTGGCAGAACGCTTCCGTGAAGTAATGGATAATCGTAAGGCTGCATGGATCTTCACCTCAGCCACCCTGGCGGTGGATGAGAAAATGGCACACTTCGCCGAACGGCTGGGTGTGAATGCAGCAAAAAGCCTGATTCTGAACAGCCCGTTCGATTTTGCGAAGCAGGCGCTGCTCTGCGTTCCGCGCAATCTGCCTGAGCCTAACCGTCCGGGTGGTGCACGCCAGCTGGCCGCAATGATGAAGCCGCTGATTGATGCCAATAAAGGCCGCTGTTTCTTTCTGTGCACGTCGCACCTGATGATGCGTGAGCTGGCCGCAGAATTTCGCGCCTCAATGACGCTGCCCGTGCTGGTGCAGGGTGAAACCAGCAAGGGTCAGTTGCTGAAACAGTTCATCGATAAGGGCAATGCCCTGCTGGTGGCGACCAGCAGCTTCTGGGAAGGCGTGGATGTGCGGGGTGATGCGCTGTCGCTGGTGATCATCGATAAACTGCCGTTCACCTCACCGGAAGATCCGCTGTTGAAAGCCAGAATGGAAGATTGCCGGATTCGTGGCGGCGATCCCTTTACGGATGTGCAGCTGCCGGATGCGGTGATCACCCTGAAGCAGGGCGTGGGACGTTTAATCCGCGATACCGACGATCGTGGCGTACTGGTGATTTGCGATCAGCGTCTGGTTTCTCGTCCTTATGGCGCGCTGTTTCTCAATAGCCTGCCACCGACGCCGCGCACCCGGGACATTGCCCGCGCCATCGCCTTTATCCGCCAGCAACCCGAACCAGACGCGTAATTTTATGCTAAGATGCGCGCCGTTTTCTTTCTTCTGAGGTAGTCATGTCAGCCCGAATTTTAGCGCTGGATACGGCGACAGAAGCCTGTTCAGCCGCCTTGCTGAATCAGCAACAGATTGATGCCCGATTCGAAATTGCCCCGCGCGATCACACCCAGCGTATTTTACCGCTGATCGAAGAGCTACTGCTGGCACAGCAGCTGGAACTGACCGACCTGGACGCGCTCGCCTTTGGTCGCGGCCCTGGCAGTTTTACCGGCGTGCGGATTGGCATTGGTATTGCGCAGGGACTGGCACTGGGCGCTTCACTGCCGATGATCGCGGTCTCCACGCTGGCCACGCTGGCGGAAGGCGCGTGGCGTCTGCACGGTGCTACCCGCGTATTAACCGCTATTGATGCGCGGATGGGCGAGGTCTACTGGGCCGAATATCAGCGTGATGAACAGGGTGCCTGGCAGGGTGAGGCCAGCGAAAGCGTGCTGTCGCCCGAAGCGGCACTGGCCCGGATGCAGGCGCTCTCTGGCGAATGGATGACCGCAGGCACCGGCTGGCAGGCTTATCCTGCCCTGCAGCAGGGACACGAACTTACCCTGAACGCCAGTGACGTTACGCTGCCCGCTGCAGAAGATATGCTGCCGCTGGCGACCCTTGCGCTGGCGCAGGGGAAGACGCTGCTGCCGGAAACGGCGGAGCCCACTTATCTGCGTAATGAAGTCGCCTGGAAAAAATTACCTGGCCGGTAAAATGCACGCAACTTATTGTTATGCGTCCAGTCTAACTCTTTACCTAACGGGAGAACGTCTATGTCGTCAATGTGTGGTAAAGGGCTTTCAGGTCTGCTGCTGACCTGTGTACTGGCGTTAACCGGTTGTGTCTCAATTCCTGACACGCTGCAGGGCAGCTCACCTCAGCCGCAGCAGGATCTGTTGCGGGTCATGAGCAATCCTTCGCTCTTTGTCGGGCAGGAATCTCGCTTTGGCGGCAAGGTAGTGAATGTTACTAACCTGAACGGCAAAACCCGGCTTGAGATTGCTGCACAGCCGCTGGATGATAGCGCCAGACCACGTCTGGGTGCGGCCTCGGTCGGTCGGATTTATGCCGATATCCGCGGTTTTGTTGATCCGGTGGATGTAAGAAACCAGTATGTGACGGTGCTGGGTACCCTTAAGGGGACAGAGCAGGGCAAAATTGGTGAAGCGGATTATAAATTTGCGGTCATCGATGTGCGCGGTTATCAGCGCTGGCGACTTACCCAGCAGGTGACAGCTCCACCTCAGCCGATGGATCCCTGGATCTGGTATGGTCCGACCCGCCATCGCGGTGGATACTGGGGCCCGAATCCCTACTGGGGAATGATGAACAGTGGGCCGGCAGAGGTGCAGACCATTCTGACTGAGTAAGTGCAAAAAACATTTAAGTATCAGCCCGGTCGCGGTGCTCGCTGCCGGGCTTTTTATTTGCCTGTTTTATCAGCACGAAATTTAGTGATGCACTTCGCAACCTCAACATGCCAAAACAGGCAAACTGGTACAATCAGTTAAAATATTGTTAACAAACCAGATTGGCTGAGGCAGCGATGGAAATACAACATAATTATCGGGGTGGATCCTTGAATAAGGTTTGGCTGAAACGCTACCCGGCAGATGTGCCTGCCGAAATAAGTGCAGATCGTTACACCTCGCTGGTGGATCTGTTTGAGCAGGCCGCAAAACGCTACGCCGATCAACCCGCGTTCCTGAACATGGGTCAGAAGATGAGTTATCGTCAGCTGGAAGAGAAGAGCCGCGCTTTTGCCGCCTATCTTCAGCAACAGCTGGGCCTGAAAGCGGGTGACCGTGTGGCGCTGATGATGCCGAATTTACTGCAGTATCCGGTGGCCCTGTTTGGTGTGCTGCGTGCGGGTATGGTGGTGGTCAATGTGAATCCGCTCTATACGCCGCGCGAACTGCAGCATCAGCTCAATGACAGTGGGGCCAGTGCGATTGTCATTGTCTCGAATTTTGCGCACACGCTGGAAAAAGTGGTGGCGAAAACCGCTGTGCGGCACGTCATCCTGACCCGGATGGGCGATCAGCTGGCGCCAATAAAAGCGACGCTGGTTAACTTTGTCGTTAAGTATGTGAAGAAGCTGGTGCCCAAATACCATCTGCCGGGGGCAATCTCATTTCGCCACGTACTGGAAGTCGGCGAAACGCTCAATTATCAACGCCCGACGGTCTCCAATGACGATCTCGCCTTCCTGCAATACACCGGTGGCACCACTGGCGTGGCCAAAGGGGCGATGCTGACCCATCGCAACATGCAGGCGAATCTTGAGCAGACCCGCGCGACCTACGGCAAGGTGCTGCGTGACGGTAAAGAGTGTGTCGTCACCGCGCTGCCGCTTTATCACATCTTCGCCTTAACGGTGAATGGCCTGCTGTTCCTGGAGCTGGGCGGTCAGAATCTGTTGATCACCAATCCGCGCGATATTCCCGGCTTTGTTAAAGAGCTGGGGAAATTTCCGTTTACCGCCATTACTGGCGTGAATACGCTGTTTAACGCGCTACTCAACGATGAGCAGTTTAATAAACTCGATTTTTCAACGCTGCGTCTTTCCGCCGGTGGCGGAATGGCGGTGCAGAAAGTGGTGGCCGAGCGCTGGGAAAAACTGACCGGACACTATCTGCTGGAAGGCTATGGCCTGACAGAGTGTTCTCCGCTGGTGTCGGTCAATCCCTATGACATCAGCTGTCATACCGGCAGTATCGGTCTGCCGGTGCCCTCGACCGATGTGCTGATTCTGGATGACGACGGCAATGAAGTTCCTCCGGGTGAACCGGGCGAACTTTGCATCAGCGGCCCGCAGGTGATGCTGGGCTACTGGCAGCATCCGGAAGCGACAGCGGAAGTGCTGAAAAATGGCTGGCTCCACAGCGGTGATATTGTTACCGTTGACCAGGAAGGCTTTATTCGCATCGTTGACCGCAAAAAAGATATGATTCTGGTATCAGGTTTTAATGTCTATCCGAATGAAATCGAAGACGTGCTGATGCAGCATCCTAAAGTGCGTGAAGCCGCGGCTATCGGTGTCCCCAGCGATCTTTCTGGCGAAGCGGTAAAAGTCTGCATCGTGAAAAAAGATGCGTCGCTGACCAAAGAAGAGGTGCTCGATCACTGTCGCCGTCAGCTGACCGGTTACAAGGTGCCGAAAATCATTGAGTTTCGTGATGAGTTGCCTAAAACCAATGTCGGCAAGATCCTGCGGCGTGAGCTGCGCGACGAGGCGAAACCCGGCGCGAGCTGAATCCGGGCAGAAATTGAGGTTGAACGCCGGCATGTCCGGCGTTTTTATTGTTTTTAACATGGAGCGCCGCGCGTTGTTGGCTGCGGTGAAAATCAGACGTGAACTATTCCCTTATCGACCAGGATGATCAACTGGCAGACGTGTGTCAGAAAGCGCGCCAGCACGCGGCGGTGGCCCTGGATACCGAATTTGTCCGCACCCGCACTTACTACCCTCAGCTTGGCCTGATCCAGCTGTTCGACGATCAGCAACTGGTGCTGATTGACCCGCTGAATATCCGTGACTGGTCACCCTTTATTGCCTTGCTGACCGACACCAGCGTCACCAAATTCCTGCATGCCGGGGGTGAAGATCTGGAAGTCTTCCTGCACCGTTTCGGCGTGCTGCCGACGCCCATGATCGATACCCAGATTCTGGCGGCCTTTTCTGGCCAGCCGCTCTCCTGGGGTTTTGCCTCAATGGTGGCGCATTTCACTCAGGTCGAACTCGATAAAAGTGAATCACGCACGGACTGGCTGGCACGCCCTCTGACCCAGCGTCAGTGCGAGTATGCGGCGGCGGACGTTCACTATCTGTTGCCGATTGCGCGTCAGCTGATGATCAATACGGAAGAGGCCGGCAATATGGCGGCGGCCCTCAGTGAGTGCGATAACCTGTGTCAGCGTCGTCTGGATAGCCTGTCGCCGGATGAAGCCTGGCGGGATATTACCAATGCCTGGCAGTTGCGCCCGCGTCAGCTGGCGGCGTTACAGCGGCTGGCGGCCTGGCGTCTGAAGCTGGCGCGTGAAAAAGATATGGCCGTTAACTTTGTGGTGCGCGAAGAGCACCTGTGGAAAGTGGCGCGCTTTATGCCCGGCTCGCTGGGCGAGCTGGATCATCTGGGGCTGTCAGGCCACGAAATTCGTTTCCACGGCAAAGCGCTGGTGGCGCTGGTGGCAGAAGCTGAGGCGCTGGATGAGAGCGAACTGCCGGCTCCGCTGGGCAATCTGATTGACCATCCGCACTACAAGCCAGTGTTTAAAGCGATGAAAGCGCTGGTGCAGCAGGTGAGTGAGCAGAGTGGATTCAGTCAGGAGCTGCTGGCGTCACGACGTCAGATTAATCAGGTATTAAGTCAGCACTGGGGCCTGAAGCCACAGGGACGTCAGCCGGAGTTACTCACCGGATGGCGGGGCGAACTGCTGAAACCCGGCATTGAGGAGATTCTGGCGGGTTGTTAACCGGTTAAATTTCCCCTGCCAGAGCGCAGGGGAAATTCAGCAAACGGTCAGCGTCATTTAGTCACTTCATCCGTTTCCGGCAGCGTCACGTTCAGCTCCAGAATCGAGATATCATCACCTTTCTGGTCGAGCTGAACCGTTACCATTTCTGGATCGATCTTCACATATCTGCAAATCACTTCCAGAATGTCGCGCTTAAGTTGCGGAAGATAGTGGGGCTCACTGTCGCCCCTTCTCCGTTCTGCCACGATAATCTGCAGCCTTTCCTTGGCTATGTTGGCAGTGTTCTTCTTCCGGGATAAAAAGAAATCAAGTAATGCCATGGTTTATCCCCCGAACAGGCGTTTCAGGAAACCCTTCTTCTCTTCTTCGATAAAGCGGAAGGGGCGTACTTCACCGAGCAACCGTTCAACGGTATCGGCATAGGCTTTGCCAGCATCAGATTCGCCGTCAAGAATCACCGGTTCGCCCTGGTTAGAGGCACGTAACACCGATTGATCTTCAGGGATCACGCCGACCAGAGGAATGCGCAGTATCTCCAGCACATCTTCCATGCTCAGCATATCGCCACGGTTCACCCGGCCAGGGTTATAGCGGGTCAGCAGCAGATGCTCCTTCACCGGGTCCTGACTGTTTTCAGCGCGACGGGATTTGGATGAGATAATGCCGAGGATGCGGTCGGAGTCGCGGACAGAAGAGACTTCCGGGTTGGTGGTAATAATGGCTTCATCGGCAAAGTAGAGCGCCATCAGTGCGCCCGTTTCAATCCCTGCCGGTGAGTCACAGACGATGAAATCGAATTCCATCTTAGCCAAATCGTTCAGAACTTTTTCAACACCCTCACGGGTCAGCGCATCTTTATCACGGGTCTGCGACGCAGGCAGAATGTAGAGCTGCTCCGTGCGTTTGTCGCGAATCAGCGCCTGGTTCAGTGTGGCATCGCCCTGGATCACATTAACGAAGTCGTAGACCACACGGCGCTCACAGCCCATGATCAAATCCAGGTTACGCAGACCGATATCAAAATCGATCACAACTGTCTTTTTGCCTTTCTGCGCTAAACCGGTGGCGATGGCCGCGCTTGACGTGGTCTTACCAACGCCCCCTTTACCGGATGTAACTACAATAATGCGTGCCATAAATGTTGATTTCCTTAACAAAAGAAAAGGGGCCTAATTAAGTGTCTGGATAGTCAGCGCGCCATCCTGCAGGCACAGGCGCGCAGCTTTACCAAAAAATTCTTGCGGGATCTGATCCATGATCCAGTACTCTCCGGCAATCGAGACCAGCTCGGCAGCCAGGTTGGTACAAAAAATCTGGCAGTTGCGGTCACCGCTGGCACCCGCCAGGGCGCGACCGCGCATCATGCCGTAAATGTGAATATTGCCATCGGCGACCAGTTCAGCGCCGGCGCTGACGCTGCTGGTGATGATCAAATCGGCATCACGCGCATAAATCTGCTGGCCCGAGCGCACCGGGGTGTTCACGATGCGGGTTTTCGTTGCTACCGTTTCGGTTACAGCCGGCAGAGGTTCAGGTATCGGCTGCGGCGCGGCGGCTTGCGGTCTGGCCTCTTTACCTTCTGCCAGCACGGGCAGGCCGGCACGGGCGATCATACGTTTCAGCGCTTCGTCTTTGCAGCCGCTTACGCCGACAATGCGTAAACCGGTGGCGAGAACCGCCTGTTGCAACAGTTTCCAGTTAACATCGGCACTTAATGTCGAGACGTTAAGTACCACCGGCGCGTTTTTCAGGAAATCTGGAGCCTGGTCAATCTTGTCCTGGAGTGCCTTGCGAATCACCGCAGGGTCATGGTGATGCAAATGGACGACAGACAGGGTGAAACTGCTACCTTTGAATTCGATTGGCGTTTGCGACATCTGTCCCGACTCAGTCCTGTTTTCACTACCGAAAGCCTGGCGATGATAAAATCATCGTTGAAGCGCTAACGGTGAATATTCGAAGTTCTGCAAGCATGTTATAGTTACAGCTATATTCAGACAAGCCTCAACGCCGGTTAATTCGAGTAAAAAATATGTTTTGTGTGATCTACAGAAGCCCGTTACGTGACCAGACTTATCTCTATGTTGAAAAAAAGGACGATTTCTCGCGCGTTCCGGAAGAATTGCTGAAAGGCTTTGGCAAGCCGCAGCTGGCGATGGTGCTTAAGCTGGCGGGGCGGGACAGGCTGGCTAATGCGGATATCAATAAAGTTAAGCAGGGATTGAGCGAGCAGGGCTATTATTTACAGCTCCCTCCGCCGATTGAAAGTCTCCTCAACATTCATTTACAGGCCGATAAAAAACTTTAACTCGGATTCTTCTGTAAATATAAATCCTGTCGGTGCCATCCTGGCAGGATAATATTGCCCTGATGCTGCGCAAAATTAACGGTGCAGCTTATCTGTTTCACCCCTTTTTAAATTCCCTGCTCAATTTTTTCTCCCGATTTGTACGATTATTCAGCGCTTCAACCCCTGCATTTACGCTTTCTGACAAATTACGCACCCCGGACCGTTAAAAGGATCTTATTATCACGCTATGAGGTTGGCATTTCGATCAACGCATGAGCAAACATCAACCCGCCAGCAGCGCTGGCATCACACCTAACCTGAACAGGGGATGAGCATGTATCAGCATCGTAACTGGCAAGGCGCTCTGTTAGATTTTCCGGTCAGCAAAGTGGTTTGCGTCGGGAGTAATTATGCAAAGCACATTAAAGAGATGGGCAGCGCAACCCCAAACGAACCGGTGATCTTTATCAAGCCGGAAACGGCGCTGTGTGATTTGCGTCAGCCGCTCTCTATTCCCGACGCGTTTGGCGAGGTCCATCATGAAGTTGAACTGGCGGTGCTGATCGGCGCGACACTGAAGCAGGCGACCGATGCGCATGTGGCTAAGGCGATTGCAGGTTATGGCGTGGCGCTGGATCTGACACTGCGTGACCTGCAGGCCGGGCTGAAAAAAGCGGGCCAGCCGTGGGAAAAATCCAAAGGCTTTGATAACGCCTGTCCTGTCTCTGGTTTTATCCCGGTGACGGAATTCAGTGGCGATCCGCAGAACGTCGAGCTTAAATTGCTGGTGAACGGTGAAGTGCGTCAGCACGGCAACACCGAAGACATGATTCATAAAATCCTGCCGCTGATTGCCCATATGAGCCACTACTTTACGCTGCGTGCAGGCGATGTGATTCTGACCGGTACGCCAGAAGGTGTAGGCCCGATGCGCTCGGGTGATCAGCTGGAAGTTTCACTGGCGGGTCACGGCATCAGCACGCGCGTACTCTAAAAACTTGCATCACCGCCGCATAGGCTTTATAAGGTGCGGTTTAGGCACAATCCGGACAAATCATCATGACTGACACCCCTTTCTGGCAACAAAAACGCCTGGCACAAATGAGCGATGAGGAATGGGAATCCTTGTGTGATGGTTGTGGACAGTGTTGCCTGAACAAATTGCAGGACGCCGACACCGATGAGATCTATTTCACCAATGTCGCCTGTGATCAGCTCAATATTAAAACCTGCCAGTGCCGCAACTATGAGCGCCGCTTCGAACTTGAAGAGGATTGCATCAAGTTAACGCGCGAAAATCTGACGACCTTCAACTGGCTGCCGCGCACCTGCGCTTACCGGCTGCTGGGTGAAGGCAAAGATTTACCCGTATGGCATCCGCTGCGGGCCGGTTCGAAAACAGCGATGCATGCGCAGCGTATTTCGGTGCGGTATATTGCGGTGCGTGAGAGTGAAGTGCGGGACTGGGAAGATCACATCATTGATCGCCCCGATCGCAACGGCTGAGTGCCGCGCTATCAATCGGAACAGAAAAAAGGCTGCCAGTGGCATAATGCTGGTCAGTTAAGCGACAGGTGATAACGCAGTCTGGTCCCGGGCAGGGGCTGGCGGTCCTCGCGCCGCTTCGCGGTTCCTTCACTTCATTCCTCTGCCTGACGGACCGCCGGGGATGGCACATCCTGTGCCGCCCCGCCTTTCGCCCGCGTCCTGCGGGCTCTCCTGGCAGACTCATTCTGTTCAGCGCTGCGGATTGCCTGCTCCTTGCCCGGCACCGGCCTGCTCTGAAACTTCAGTGTGAATTGTTAAAAAGGGCACGAGAGTGGAGGCCTGAGCGCCTCTGCTGCTGAAAGGGCTATCCGCAGCGCTGAGGCGTGACGGTGGGCCAGAAGTCCACGCCGGGAAGCGTGGACAGTTCGGGGCCGGCCAGGGAGGGCCGATCCCCGAACGGTTCGTCGGCGCGCCGTCAAAGCCGAAGGTACCGCGTGAGCGGCGCGAGGACGGCCCGGCAGCAGCAGAGGTGCGCTGGCCCGCACTGCGGCTAGCTCGCCCGGAAAAAAAGCTGCCACGTTTGACCGTGACAGCCTTTTACAAATCTAATCTTAACTGACCAGCATTATGCCAGTGGCAGCCTTTTTTGATCTCAGCGACCAAAGAGATCGCGGCGTTTAGGTTTCAGCGGCTGGGCTATCAGCACCAGCGCCGCGACCAGCAGATAACCGGCGAACACCACAATCATCCACTGCGGCATGCTGAGCGTCAGGAAAGTCCAGCTGCGTTCTGCACAGTCACCGCTGGCAAGAAACACCGACGGCAGCCATTTATCCAGCGGTAAGCCGCTGGGGAAGCGAGCAGCAAAATCACAGGTGGTGAAGGGGTTAGGGTGCAGCTGAATCATGGTATGTTCATAAGAGAGACGCAGACCTTCCCAGGCACTGTAGATCCACAACGCCAGCGCCGCCAGACGCAACGGCGATTTTGGCGCAATCGCACCAACCAGACCCGCGCCCAGCACACCAAACAGCGCATTGCGCTCATAAATACACATCACGCAGGGCTTCAGGCCCATTACGTGCTGAAAAAAGAGTGCTGTTAATTCCAGTGCAAGTGCAGTCAGTGCCAGTAGTAACCAGGCTCCGCGACCACGTGAGCATTGATTCAGATATCGCAACATATTGCATTCCCTGTAAACGTTAATGCCACGCAGTGTAAACCAAAAGCGTTTGCAAACCAGCCAGGGACAGGGAAAAATCGTGTGCAAACATGACCTGATTCTGATCCAGAGCAGGTTAAATGAGGATAAGCCAGACCTTATCTGCAGAACGCCGATCAGTGAAGAGCGGGGAGATCCGCAGCGGCGACAGAGGCGATCGCATGCGGCAGGAGGCGAAACGGCAGGCGCGGGTTATATGCTGCCAGCGTTCTGCGCTTTCAGGGCGGCTGAACGCTGACACTCAGCGGTGCTGTGGCACGCGCTATTTCAGCGCAGAAAGTCGTTCAGCCCGCCCGTGATCCTGAAGCCGCTGATACTGCGGTCAGGCATGCGGAAATATGCGCCTGCGCCCGGTTTTAATGGTTACGCAGGCTATATCCGCTATAGGGCGTCTGGTATGATGAGTGCCCATCATGATTAGAAAAGCAACGAGAACACATTGCTATGGTTATAAAGGCTCAGAGTCCAGCGGGATTTGCTGAAGAGTATATTATTGAAAGCATCTGGAACAGTCGCTTTCCGCCAGGGTCGATTCTTCCTGCTGAGCGTGAGCTTTCTGAATTGATTGGGGTGACGCGCACCACCTTGCGTGAAGTGCTGCAGCGCCTGGCGCGCGATGGCTGGCTGACTATTCAGCACGGTAAACCGACGCGGGTGAACGATTTCTGGGAGACGTCCGGCCTGAATATTCTGGAAACGCTGGCCCGTCTCGATCACGACAGCGTTCCGGTGCTGATCGACAACCTGCTGTCGGTACGCAGCAACATTTCATCGATCTTTATCAGCCGTGCGCTGCGCCATCATCCGGACAAAGCGCGCGAAGTGCTGGAAACGGTCAGCGCGGCTGCCGATCAGGCTGATGCCTATACCGAGCTTGACTACCGGGTGTTCCGTGGTCTGGCGTTTGCGTCAGGTAACCCGATTTACGGTCTGATTCTGAATGGCCTGAAAGGGCTCTATACCCGCGTTGGCCGCCACTACTTCTCTAATCCGGAAGCCCGTCAGGTCGCGCGCGATTTCTATCTCAAACTGCTGGAACTGTGCGACAAAGAGCCCGGACAGGATGAGATTGTGGACGTGGTGCGCAACTACGGCCGCCGCAGCGGTGAAATCTGGCACAGTATGCAGAAAAATCTGCCTGACGATCTCGGCAGTAAGCGTTGAAAAAAAACCGGACATCGCGTCCGGTTTTTTGTTTTTATCCCATCAGAGTGATGAACCGCGTGGTGGATTACGATCCAGCAGCTCTACGCTGCCATCCTCGTTCTGCTGTTCCAGAATCACATCAAATCCCCACAGACGATGCACATGCTTCAGCACCTCGCGACGGCTCTTATCCAGCGGCGTGCGGCTCTGCGGCACATAGCGCAGAGTCAGCGAACGGTCACCGCGCAGATCGACGTTATAGACCTGAATATTCGGTTCGAGATTACTCAGGTTGTACTGCGCGGAGAGCTGCTGGCGAATCGCCCGGTAGCCCGCCTCATCGTGGATCGCGGCGATTTCGAGATAGTTGTTGCGGTCATCATCCAGTACGGTAAACAGACGGAAATCGCGCATGACTTTCGGCGACAGGAACTGGCTGATAAAACTCTCATCCTTGAACTCGCGCATCGCAAAATGCAGCGTTTCCAGCCAGTCGGAACCAGCGATATCCGGGAACCAGTAGCGATCCTCTTCGGTCGGCGACTGACAGATACGCTTGATATCCTGCATCATCGCGAACCCTAAAGCATAGGGGTTGATGCCGTTATACCACTGACTGTTATAGGGCGGCTGAAACACGACGTTGGTGTGGCTGTGCAGGAACTCCATCATAAAGCGTTCCGACACTTTGCCTTCATCATAGAGGTGATTGAGGATGGTGTAGTGCCAGAATGTCGCCCAGCCTTCATTCATTACCTGGGTCTGTTTCTGCGGATAGAAATACTGGCTCACCTTGCGCACAATACGCAGGATCTCACGCTGCCATGACTCCAGCAGCGGGGCGTTTTTCTCCATAAAATAGAGCAGGTTTTCCTGCGGCTCAGAGGGGTAGCGCGCGGCTTCAAAGGTCACGGCCTCTTTCTCACGCCGTGGCAGCGTTCGCCACAGGGTGTTCACCTGACTTTGCAGATACTCTTCACGGCTTTTCTGCCGCGCCTTCTCCTCCTGCAGAGAGATTTTCTGCGGGCGCTTATAGCGATCGACGCCATAATTCATTAAGGCATGGCAGGAGTCGAGCAGCCGCTCTACCTCTTCGACGCCATAGCGCTCTTCGCAGTCACTGATATAGTTTTTGGCAAATAACAGGTAATCGACAATCGACCCGGCATCCGTCCAGCTTCGGAACAGATAATTATTTTTAAAGAAAGAGTTGTGGCCATAGCAGGCATGCGCCATCACCAGCGCCTGCATGGTCATGGTGTTCTCTTCCATCAGGTAGGCGATGCAGGGATTAGAGTTGATGACAATCTCATAGGCCAGACCCTGCTGACCATGCTTATAGCGCTGCTCGGTCTCGATAAACTTTTTGCCGAATGACCAGTGTGAATAGTTGATTGGCATGCCGACGCTGGAGTAGGCATCCATCATCTGTTCAGAGGTAATCACTTCGATTTGGTGCGGGTAGGTATCAAGCCGGTAGAGTTTAGCCACCCGGTCGATCTCGGCTAAGTAGACATCAAGCAGTTCGAATGTCCAGTCTGGTCCGTCATTGAGTCGTTTGCTGTCTCTGATGGCTTCGTCAAAGATTGTCGTCATAGCGCACCTCTTTTTTGCAAACCGGCTGACCCGAAAGACAACCCGTTCTGGTTATTTAAGGCTTCATCCTGAAAAAGGGAACCCGAAAAAAACTGAGCGAACACAACAATGATAGCCCACTGTCGCTTATCCGAAATGCGAACTCAAACGAATTCTTTGGCACAAAATCATTAAGAGGCCTGCGGTAGGGAGTTTAATAGCCTTTAATTCTGACCATATTATAAATTGCGGAATCAAATCCTGTTTATAAGCGGAATGTATGGGGTTGAATGAATCTCCTGCAACAGGCAGATTTAACTGCCTTCGTTGTCATTTATTTCTGTGTTTAAGGATTAAGACGCATAAAGCGCTGAAATTGGCCGTGCGACAAGATTTTAGTTACCTGAAAAGTAAAAAAGATGTGAAATGGATGGTGAAATTCTGTGGTGGTGTCTGCTGTGTAAATCCGCTGACTATCATCAGTTGAACAGTGAATTATGCTTTTACAGGTCGGGTGGGGGAGCTATGCACGTTGTAATTCTTGGAAGTGGTGTGGTCGGGGTGGCAAGTGCCTGGTATCTGGCACGTGCCGGACATCAGGTGACGGTCATTGATCGTCAGCCCGCCGCAGCGATGGAGACCAGTGCAGGGAATGCCGGTCAGATCTCTCCGGGTTATGCCGCACCCTGGGCAGCGCCCGGCGTGCCATTGAAAGCGGTGAAGTGGATGTTTCAGCGCCACGCGCCGCTGGCTATCCGGCTGGATGGCAGTAGTTTTCAGCTGGAGTGGATGTGGCACATGCTGCGCAACTGCGACATTAATCACTATCAGCAGAACAAAAGCCGCATGGTGCGGATTGCTGAATATAGCCGTGACTGTCTGAAAGCGCTGCGCAGTGAAACCGGCATCGCCTATGAGGGCCGTCAGGGCGGGACGCTGCAACTGTTCCGTACCCAGCAGCAGTTCGACAGCGCCAGCAAAGATATTGCGGTGCTGCGCGACGCGGGCGTGCCCTATGAGCTGCTGCAGGCGCATGAACTGTCTCGCGTTGAACCGGCACTGGCGGCAACCCAGCATAAACTCACTGGCGGATTACGCCTGCCCAATGATGAAACCGGCGACTGTCAGCTCTTTACTCAGCGGCTGGCAAAAATGGCCGAAGAGGCGGGCGTGGTCTTCCGCTTTAATACTCCGGTCGACCACCTGCTGCGCGATGGCAATCGCATCTATGGCGTGAAGTGCGGTGATGAGATCATCAAGGCGGACAGCTATGTGGTGGCGTTTGGTTCCTACTCGACCGCGCTGTTAAAAAATGTCATCGATATTCCGGTCTATCCGCTGAAAGGCTATTCACTCACTATTCCGATTAAAAATCCTGACGCCGCACCGGTTTCAACTATCCTGGATGAGACCTACAAAGTGGCGGTGACGCGGTTTGACGATCGTATTCGTGTCGGCGGCATGGCGGAAATTGTTGGTTTTAACACCAAACTCACCGAAGCGCGGCGGGAAACGCTGGAGATGGTGGTCAGTGATCTCTATCCTGAAGGCGGTCATCTCGCGCAGGCGAGTTTCTGGACCGGTCTGCGTCCGATGACGCCAGACGGTACGCCGATTGTGGGCGCCACACCGATCTCTAATCTCTGGCTCAATACCGGTCACGGTACGCTGGGCTGGACGATGGCGTGTGGTTCTGGTCAGTTGCTGGCCGATCTCATCTCCGGTAAAAAGCCGGCCATTGCGGCGGATGACTTAGCGGTGTTCCGCTACTTACCCGGTTTCGCGGCGACCTCATCGCCGCTGCGTAACGCCAACGCAACTCGTTAAGTATTCAGGGAGAGAGAGGATGTCACGTCCGATTGTCGCTACCATCAACCAGCAGGCGTTACGTCATAACCTGACTGTTGTTCGCCAGGCGGCACCCGCCTCCCGCGTCTGGTCAGTGGTGAAAGCTAATGCTTATGGCCATGGCATTGAGCGCGTGCGCGAGGCGTTATCTGCCACCGACGGCTTCGCGCTTCTTAATATGGAAGAGGCGATCCAGCTGCGCGAGCAGGGCTGGAAAAAACCGATTCTGCTGCTGGAGGGTTTCTTCCAGCCAGAGGATCTGCAGTTGATTGACCGTTATCGTCTCACCACCAGCGTACACAGTAACTGGCAAATCAACGCGCTGGCCAGTGCCAGACTTGCAGCACCGGTGGATATCTATCTCAAAATGAACAGCGGGATGAACCGACTGGGTTTTCGCCCGGAACAGGTCAACGGCGCATGGCAAAAGCTGCGGGCGCTCAGTACGGTAGGTGAGATGACGCTGATGGCCCATTTTGCCGATGCGGAAAATCCGCAGGGTCTGATTGCGCCACTGCAGCGAGTAGAGCAGGCGGCTGAGGGGCTGAACTGTCCGCGATCGCTCTCCAACTCCGCCTGCACCCTGTGGCATCCTGAAGCGCACTTTGACTGGGTCCGTCCCGGCATCATTCTGTATGGCGCGTCACCCAGCGGTGACTGGCAGGACATTGCAGGCAGTGGCCTGAAGCCGGTGATGACCTTAAGCAGTGAGATTATTGCGGTCCAGCAGCTACAGGCGGGCGATGGCGTGGGTTACGGCTACCGCTATCACGCCAGTGCAGCGCAGCGAATTGGCGTGGTGGCCTGTGGCTACGCGGATGGCTATCCACGGCATGCCCCGACGGGTACGCCCGTCTGTGTCGATGGCGTGATGACTCAGGTGGTTGGTGCGGTTTCGATGGATATGATCACCGTCGACTTGACCCCCTGTCCCCAGGCCGGTATTGGCTCAGCCGTGGAGCTGTGGGGTGAGCAGGTGAAAATCGATCAGGTGGCAAAAGCGGCCGGAACGGTAGGGTACGAGCTGATGTGTGCGCTGGCACCCCGCGTTCCGGTAACCGTTATTTAAGCGCGGTCAGGCTGCCGCGCATCTTTCTGCTGCAGCGCCAGGCGATAAACGCCAGCGCTGCACCCAGCAGCATCATCAGACTCAGCGACAGCTTCTCCGCCACCGGCAACGCCACAATGACCAGGCTGCCTGACGCGCCACCGGCCATCTGAATGAATCCCTGCAAGGCGGACGCCACGCCCGCCTGTTGCTGATAGGGCTCCAGCGCATAGCTGGTGGCCGGTCCTACCGTAAAGGCCAGCCCGGCAACTGAAACGGCCACCGGGAACATGTAAAGCGCCCAGTGCGTCTGCATCTCCGCCGGGAAGATCTGCATCCCCGCTACCAGCAGCACCGCGCCCAGCAGCATAGTGAAGAATCCCATCGCCAGGCAGAAAGGGCGACCCGCTTTGCGAATCGCTTTATTGACGAACATGCTGACAAACATGATCCAGAAACCGTTGGCGCCAAAAGCAAAAGAGAACTGGATTGGCGTCAGCCCGCCTTCGGTCATTAATACCTGCGGTGCCAGCGAAACGTAGGTCAGCACCATGCCCAGCGCACCGGCATTGGCAAACGCGAACGCCAGAAAGCGCGGCTGACGCAGGATCGCGGCATACTGTTTAATCGGTAATCCTTTCACCCGCAGGGTATCCGCCGGGCGCGTCTCTGGCAGCCAGATAATCACCAGCAGCGTAATCAGCACGCCGTAGGCGCAGAGAAACCAGAAGGGCGCGCGCCAGTCAAAGGCGCTTGCCAGCAAACCGCCCAGCAGCGGAGCCAGGGCCGGGACGATGTTTAATGCGCCATTCAGGAAGCCATACGCACGGGCGGCATCATCACCGCTCAGGCGATCACGCACGCCGCTAAAGGCCACGACCGCGCTGCAGCAGACGCCACAGCCCTGCACCAGGCGGGCAAGGACGAACAGCGGGAATGAGGTAGCGGTGGCGGCGATGGCACTCCCCGTGATGTAAAGCGCCAGGCCCAGCAGGGCAATCGGCTTACGGCCATAGTTGTCCACCAGCGGGCCGGTCACCAGTTGTCCCAGTCCCATGACCAGCAGAAACAGGGGAATGGTGGTCTGCACCAGATTAACCGGCGTATCCAGCCCTTCTGCGATTTGTGGCAGCGTGGGCAAATAGAGATCGATGCCTAAGGGTGCCAGCAGCACCAGGCTTAATAACAGCAGAGTAAATTTTTGCATAACAACCAGAGGGTAAGCGTTCTGTTAAAAAACGATCGCAGAGGGTAATGATTCAGCGGCAAAAAAGATAGAGGAAGTCGTGCGGAAAGTGCGATGCCTGCTGTAAACAGGCATCGCCGAGGTCTGATTAGTAAGCGCCGTCGCGGCGTAACACCACGCCTGCGGTTTTGAACAGGATCGCGATATCGGTCCAGAGCGCCCAGTTTTTGACATACCAGGAGTCAAAATAGACGCGGGTGTCGTAGTCGATATCGTTACGTCCGCTGACCTGCCACAGACCGGTCATACCCGGCTTGGCCATCAGGTAGTAGTCGACATCACCGGCATAACGCTCCAGCTCAGCTTCAATCACCGGACGCGGGCCAACCAGGCTCATCTCGCCACGAATCACGTTCCACAGCTGCGGCAACTCGTCGAGGCTGGTTTTACGCAGGAAACTACCAATCCGGGTCACGCGCGGGTCATTCTTCAGTTTGAAATCTTTGTCCCACTCAATTCGTGCCTCTTCGCTGGTTGCCAGTAATTTCTCCAGCACCTCTTTGGAATTGGTCACCATGGAACGGAATTTCAGACATTTGAATTTTTTGCCATTCTGGCCCACACGCTCGTGACCATAAATGGCATTGCCGCCATCACGTTTTACCATATAACAGAGCAGGGCGAAGATTGGGCCGAGGAACAGCAGCAACATCGACGCCACCACGATATCAAAGGCGCGCTTCATGAAACGGGAGGAGTGTTTCGCCAGGTTGTTGCTGACACGCAGAATCATCACTTCATGGCTGAAGATAAAGGACATGTCGGTGCCGTAAAGCGGCACGCCGCGCAGCGTCGGGATCACTGAAACTGAACGGCAGTTCATCTTCGACAGGAATTTCAGCCAGCGATCGCGCATCGGCTGCTGCTCATACTCCATAGCCACAATAAACTGCACGTTGTCACGGTCAATGGTCTGCCAGTTGATATCTTTCCAGGTGATCACCGGCACGCCATTCACGCTCTGCTGAGCCGGAACATCATCGACCGAGATAAAGGCCTGTACGTTGTAGCCCAGAATCTCTTCACTCTGCAGCGCCGCGTAAGCTTCGGTGGCGTTTCTGCCGGAGCCAATAATGATGGTCTCTTTCTGCCACTGACCCGCCTTGTGAATGGCACGTTTAACCAGAGCACGCATCAGCGGCAGCAGCAGCAGGGCATAAGTCCAGCTGAAGACCCACACCATGCGGGAGAAATCCCATTTAGAGAAGGCGATCAACGCGAGGTCGAGCAGCGAGAAAACAAATAATGTTTTAATGATCTCTTTCAGCTCAAACCAGAAGGGTTTGCGATAGGTATAGTGACGCAGGCGTACCCAGAACCAGCCGGTACACATGACTGACATAATAAACTGTGCCACAAAACGATATTCAATTTGATGAGGTGGAATAAAGGTATCCAGCTCGCCCCAAATACCCTGTATCGTCGCGGCAGATAAAAACAGTGCGAGGTTAAGTGCAATCAGATCGGAAAAGCTCAGGGCGAATTTCACGATGATATTTTTACGCGTGCCGCTCCACGAGCGGCTCGGGCTATTCATTATCAATGTACTTGCCATAAAACCTGCTCTCTTTCTCAAGTAAAAGATGGCCTGACCAGAATCATGTACGCGCTCAGGGGTGGGCTTCTGAAAAATTAAAAAATAATTTTCAGTCTGTTGCAGTCAGTAAAGCCAGTGCAGCTGCAAAAAAGATAACGGCTAAAGCGTGATAGTACTCACGAAATGTTGCAGCATTGAGAATGAGTATGCAGGAGTTATTTGACAGAGTTAATACGGAAAAAATCTGAAAACATCAAAAGTGATTAAAGTTTTAAATGGCTAAGTTTTGGTTTTTACTGGATAAAATAAGGCGGGGGTTAGTTATAACCAAACTGTTTAAGACGCTTTTTAGGAATTACCGCCAAATCTTACGACTGGCGGTAGTGATAACGGACTCAGGCAGGTTTTTTTAAAATCCAGCGGTCCTGCTGTTTATCGTAATGACCAATCTGCAGATCCACCGGTTCTCCGTCAATCCATGCCGGGACGCTGGTATCGCGATCCCAGCCATCAAGTTGGGTAATTAAGCCGGGATTGGTGTGACAGGGGATGCTGACGGTGTCGAGGTTCTCACTGTCAAGATCGGCATCAACAATCTCATAACGACCAATTTTAACCACGTGTCCCATTCATTTCTCCCGTTTTTGCTGGCATAGACTTTTAAGCTTAGCGTATCGACAGAAAATAACGTGGCTGAATGATTAGGATTATTCCTTCTCTTCAGCCGGACGGACACCAATCTTCACAATACGGTTATCCTCTTTCTCCGCGACGGTCCACGTCAGCTGATTCCACTCAACCTGATCGCCAACCACCGGCGCGCCGCCCAGCATACTCAGCACCAGTTGTCCCAGCGACTGCTGATCGTTGGTGTTCTCATCCAGTTCCAGTCCGTAAATCTGCGCAATATCGCGCAGGCGAGCTTCAGCATCCAGAATAAAGTCACCAAAGAAACGCTGGTCGAGGGAAACCGGCGGCGACTGGCTGAACATCTTACCCAGCGCCGGCAGATCGCGCTCACGGCCAATCACGCAGATGACGTCGTTCTCCCTGAGACGCGTCCCATCATTCGGATGCATCAGCACATTGTCACGGAACAGGGCGGCGATGCGGGTCTCACGCGGCATCTGCAGGTCACGCAGTGCGGCACCGATGCACCACTTGTCAGCGCTGAGCTGGTAGACAAACTGCTCCCACGGATTTTCGGGGTGGATATCCAGACCGATACGGCTGATAGGCGATGCGGTAGGCGGCACCACCACTTTGGCTTTTTTCGCTGCAAAGCCCAGCGAGGTGCCCTGCAACATCAGGGAGACCAGCACCACAAAGAAGGCGATATTAAAATAGAGCGACGCGTTTTCTAATCCGGCCATCATCGGGAAGACCGCAAGGATAATCGGCACCGCGCCGCGTAAACCGACCCAGCTGATAAAGACGCGTTCGCGGGTGGTAAAACTGCGAAACGGCAGCAGACCAATAAAGACCGACAGTGGGCGCGCCACCAGAATCAGCCACAGTGAGAGGATCATCGCCGGAACTGCGATATGCCACAAATCAGACGGGGTTACCAGCAGTCCCAGCACGATGAACATGCCAATCTGACTCAGCCACGCCATGCCGTCAAAGGTCTGCAGAATGCCGTGACGGTTGCGAATCGGCCTGTTGCCCAGTAAAAAGCCGCACAGATAGACCGCCAGGATGCCGCTGCCCTCTAATACCGTGGTCAGGGCGAACACCAGAATGCCGCCACTCAACGCCAGCAGCGGATAGAGCCCACCGGCCAGACTGATACGGTTAATCAGCTGCTGCAGCGCCCAGCCGCCGCCCAGGCCCAGCACAATACCCAGACCAAACTGCTGCACCAGATGCACCAGGAACATCCAGTCAAGGCCGCTGCGGCCCTGTTCGATCATCTCAATCAGCGTAATGGTCAGGAACACCGCCATCGGATCGTTACTGCCCGATTCAATCTCCAGCGTGGAGCTGACGCGCTCATTCAGGCCTTTGTCACCCAGCAGGGAGAAGACGGCGGCGGCATCCGTAGAGCCGATGATCGCGCCAATCAGGAAGCCCTGCATCATATCCAGGTTAAACAACCAGGCGGCGACCACACCGGTTAAGCCTGCGGTAATCATGACCCCGACGGTCGCCAGCGACAGCGCTGGCCCCAGGGCAACTTTAAATGAGCTGGCTTTGGTCCGCATACCGCCATCCAGCAGGATAATCGCCAGCGCCAGGTTTGAGATTAAGTAAGCCGCCGGATAGTTATCAAAGGCGATGCCGCCGATACCATCAACCCCGGTCAGCATGCCGAGAGCGAGGAAGATCACCAGAATAGGGATACCCAGTCTGGATGAGAAAGAGCTGAGCAGAATGCTCGATGCGACCAGCACGGAACCGATGATAAACAGACTGTAGACAATAGTGTGGTTCAAACCCGATCTCCTGAGATATGACAGTGCGGTGCAGCGACTGGTGACAAATATCCATGCTATCTCTGAAAGATAATGTTTTATCAAGGAGTTGTCATTGTGAAAATGATCATTATACGAATTGCTTAACAGCATATGGAATCAGATTAATGTGAAGAATGAGGGGGTTGGCAGGCAAGCGGCAGAAAACAGACTGTTTTAGCAGGTTATTCGGAAGATAAAAAAAGCCGGCGATGAGCCGGCTTAGTGCATCAGGCTTCCGTTGCCTGTTTATGGAACAGCGATCGGAACACCGGGTAGATATCTTCCGGCTCACGAATGTGTTCGATAGCAAAGTTATCGAACGTCGACTGCAGATGCTCATACTCTCGCCACAGCGTCTGATGTGCACGGCGGGTAATCTCGATATAACTGTAATAACGCACCACTGGCAGAATATGCTTCGCCAGGATCTCGTGACAGAGCGGTGAATCGTCGGCCCAGTTATCGCCATCCGACGCCTGCGCAGCATAGATGTTCCACTGCGCCGGGTCATAGCGCTCTTTCACCACCTCATCCATGAGTTTCAGCGCACTCGAAACGATGGTGCCACCGGTCTCCTGGGAGTAGAAGAACTCCTGTTCATCCACCTCTTTGGCCTGCGTGTGATGACGAATGTAAACCACATCAACATTCTTGTAGGTGCGGCTCAGGAACAGGTAAAGCAGGATATAGAAGCGTTTCGCCATATCCTTGGTGGCCTGATCCATGGATCCGGATACATCCATCAGACAGAACATCACTGCCTGGCTGGAAGGCTCCGGCCGTTTCTCAAAGTTTTTGTAGCGCAGGTCGAAGGTGTCGATAAAAGGCACCCGTTCGATACGCGCCCGCAACTCGGCGATCTCTTTGCGCAGCCGCTCCTCCTCCAGAAGCTGAGCCGGTTCAGAGTTCTCAATCTCCAGCAGCGTTTCTTCCAGTTCGTGCAGCATCCGGCGTTTACCCGCCGTCATCGCCGTACGACGCGCCAGCGAGTTCTGCAACGAACGTACGACGCTGATATTGGCAGGCACACCGTTGGAGGTGAAGCCGGCACGGTGGGTCTTATACTCATTCAACTGACGATGCTGGTTCCGGCGCAGGTTAGGCAGGGCGAGATCTTCAAACAGCAGGTCCAGATACTCATCTTTCGATATCTGAAAGACAAATTCATCCTGACCTTCACCATCCTGACTGGCATTGCCCTGGCCACTGCCGCCGCCGCCACCACCCTGCGGTCGCTCGACCCGGTCATTCTGCACAAAATGGTCGTTGCCCGGATGGACCCGATGGCGGTTGCCGCCGCGTCCCTGATGGAAAATTGGCTCATTGATGTCGTCAATCGGGATAGAGACAGACTCACCGCTGCTTACATCGGTCACCGAGCGTTTATTGATGGCCTCGGAGATCGACTGCTTAATTTGCGACTTATAACGGCGCAAGAAGCGCTGGCGGTTTACCGCGCTCTTGTTTTTGCCGTTGAGTCGGCGATCGATGAAATAGGCCATGGTATTCCCCCAAACTACATTGTAAGCAGGCCGGGCGAACCCGACCTTGTCAGACCGGTATCACTTACCGGCAAGCTTACAGACTCTTATCAGGACGATTTACGCACACGCAAATACCATTCACACAGCAGGCGAACCTGTTTGCGGGTATAGCCTTTTTCCATCATGCGATCGACAAAATCATCATGCTTTTTCTGCTCATCGGTAGAGGTCTTGGTATTAAACGAAATCACCGGCAGCAACTCTTCCGTATTTGAGAACATTTTCTTCTCGATCACGGTGCGTAATTTCTCGTAACTGGTCCAGTTCGGGTTGCGACCGTTATTGTGTGCCCTGGCGCGCAGCACGAAGTTGACGATCTCATTACGGAAATCTTTCGGGTTACTGATGCCAGCGGGCTTCTCGATTTTCTCCAGTTCCGCGTTGAGCGATTCACGATCAAACAGCTGTCCGGTATCGGGATCGCGATACTCCTGATCCTGAATCCAGAAGTCGGCATAGGTCACATAGCGGTCAAAGATGTTCTGACCATATTCAGAGTAAGATTCCAGATAGGCGGTCTGAATCTCTTTGCCGATAAACTCAGCATATTTGGGGATCAGATAGCCTTTGAGGTGCTCAAGGTATTTCTCGGCCTGATCCTGTGGGAACTGTTCGCGCTCAATCTGCTGCTCCAGTACATAGAACAGGTGCACCGGGTTGGCCGCCACTTCGGCGTGGTCAAAGTTAAATACCCGCGACAGAATCTTAAAGGCAAAGCGGGTTGAAAGGCCGTTCATCCCCTCATCCACACCGGCGTAATCATGATACTCCTGCCAGGACTTCGCCTTAGGGTCGGTATCTTTCAGGCTTTCACCATCGTAGACCCGCATTTTGGAATAGATGCTGGAGTTATCCGGATCCTTGAGACGTGACAGGATAGAGAAGCGTGCCAGCGTTTCCAGCGTACCCGGTGCACAGGGCGAGGTCGCCAGCTCACTGTGATTAAGTAACTTGTCGTAGATTTTGATCTCTTCAGAGACCCGCAGGCAGTAGGGCACCTTGACGATATAGACACGGTCAAGGAACGCCTCATTATTCTTGTTATTACGGAACGTCACCCACTCTGATTCGTTGGAGTGCGCCAGAATAATGCCGTTAAACGGCAGCGCCGAAATCCCCTCGGTGCCGTTGTAGTTCCCTTCCTGCGTCGCCGTCAGTAACGGGTGCAGCACCTTGATAGGCGCTTTGAACATCTCAACGAATTCCATGATGCCCTGGTTCGCACGGCAGAGTGCGCCGGAGTAACCGTAAGCATCAGGATCGTTTTGCGCGTGGTTTTCCAGTTTACGGATATCCACTTTACCGACCAGCGCAGAGATATCCTGGTTATTCTCATCACCCGGTTCAGTTTTGGCAATCGCCAGCTGTTCCAGGATTGACGGCCAGACTTTCACCACTTTGAAACGCGAGATATCGCCGCCGAAGTCGTGAAGTCGCTTAGCGGCCCACGGCGACATAATCGTGCCGAGATAACGGCGCGGCACGCCATACTCTTTTTCGAGAATATGCGCATCTTCCTGCGGATTAAACAGGCAGAGAGGGTGGTCATTAACCGGGCTGCGTTCCCCGTCGGCGCTCAGTACATAGATGGGTACCCGCTGCATCAGCGACTTAAGCCGTTCCGCCAGTGAGGATTTACCGCCACCTACCGGTCCCAGTAAATAGAGGATCTGTTTCTTCTCTTCCAGTCCCTGAGCGGCATGTTTCAGGTAGGAGACGATCTGTTCAATCGCTTCCTCCATGCCGTAAAACTCCTCGAACGCCGGATAGCGTCCCATCACACGGTTGGAGAATATTCTGGAAAGGCGTGGCTCCTGAGCAGTATCGACCATTACTGGCTCTCCGATAGCCATTAACAGTCGCTCTGCAGCGTTGGCGTATGCACTGCGATCCTGCTTACAGATGGCAAGAAATTCCTGCAGTGTGAACTCTTCGTCCTTGGCAGCTTCATAACGCTGACGATAGTGATCGAATATATTCATAGCGATGCCCGTCCTTTCGTTTTTAGCACAGGTAAGGAGCGTAATTAGAGGCTTATAGCAGCTCCCGGAAGATATTCTCTGTTGAGTACAGCAACCCTTATGCCAACCTGATCTTTCTTATCGGGATACACAACTTTTGTGGTTACTCTGCTCGTACAAAATGTCTGCTGTTACTTCTAACTGTAGATGGCTTCTAGGAAATTTCCTCCACGGGTTTGGGTTAATGAGGGGAAGATCAACTGTACAGCGGGTCTGTTGTGAGATGCGTTCATATGGGTGATGCTTTAACTTAACGTGTTTTTAACCTTTAATGCCACTTTCATCGATCAGTCACTTAAAGGATTTCGATATAAGTTAATCCAGCCGTGAAAAAACGTTAGACTTCCTGTTTGATTGTTATATTTATGGAATGAATAAATTGTGAACCAATTCAAATTTAAGACGCTTGTTGCACTTCTGCCCTGTTATTTACTGGCCACGCACGCGAATGCCGCACCGCTTTCCATTGGTGCGTCGGTTATCTATGCCGAATCACCTTATCGCGGCGGCCAGGACCGGTATATCCCCGTTCCGGTTATCAATTATGAGGGTGAAGACTTCTGGTTCCGTAGCCTGCAGGGCGGCTACTACCTGTGGAAAGATCCTCAGAACCAGCTGTCACTGACGCTGCTGGGGTCACCGCAGGAGTACAAACCCAGCGACAACGACCTGGGCGACATGAAAGGGCTGGATAAACGCCGCATGACGCTGATGGGGGGTGCAACCTATCGTCACACCGCTGACTGGGGGATTGTCCGTACCTCATTGCTGGGGGATGTGCTCAATAACAGCAACGGGATGATCTGGGACCTGACATACCTCTATCGCTTCCAGATGGGTGACTTCAGCCTGACGCCGGGCATCGGGGCCACGTGGAACAGCGCCAATCAAAACCGTTATTACTATGGTGTATCCGGGCACGAAAGCGCCCGTACCGGCATCAGCCGTTACAATCCGGATGACAGCTGGTCACCTTATGTGGAACTGAGCGCCAGCTATCAGATTGCGCCACAGTGGAATGCCAGCGTCATGGGACGTTACGTCCGCTTCGACAGCGAAATCAAAGACAGCCCGATGATTGATAAAAGCGGGCAGGCGTTAATCTGGACGGGTGTCAGCTATACCTTCTGATAACGCACCAAAAGAGGGCATTTATTGCCCTCTGTTCTTTTACAGGGCCTCAGAATGGGGCGGGAGAGCAGAATGCGTAACACGATTAACTTTGCCGGTTTTGGCGATCTGCCGGTGATCGGTCAGGGCACCTGGTATATGGGTGAAAACCCGGCGCAGCGTGCTGATGAAGTCGCTGCATTGCAGGCGGGTCTTGAGTGCGGCTTGAAGCTTATCGATACCGCCGAAATGTATGCAGATGGCGGAGCCGAAGAGGTGGTCGGGCAGGCACTGCTGGGCCGTCGCGACCGGGCGCTGCTGGTCTCCAAAGTTTATCCGTGGAATGCGGGCGAAGTGGATGCCATTGCAGCCTGTGAGCGCAGCCTGCGCCGTCTGCAAACCGATTATCTCGATCTCTATCTTTTGCACTGGCGCGGCAATATTCCGCTGGAAGAGACACTGCGCGCCATGGAACGCCTGCAGCAGCAGGGCAAAATTCGTCACTGGGGCGTATCGAATTTTGACACCGATGATATGGCCGAACTGTGGGATGAAGAGAAGGGCGAGGCCTGCGCGACCAATCAGGTGCTCTATCATCTGGCTTCACGCGGCATTGAATTTGATCTGCTGCCGGCATGTCAGCAGCGTGGCGTACCGGTCATGGCCTATTGTCCGCTGGCCCAGGCCGGACGGCTACGTGACTCACTCTTTACCGATCCGCAGCTGACTCAGATTGCACAGCAGAAGGGCATCAGCGTGGCGCAATTACTGCTGGCCTGGGTGATTCGTCAGCCAGGGGTGATTGCCATTCCTAAAGCCAGTTCCGTGGCCCACGTTCAGGAAAATGCGGCGGCGCTGGAGGTGGAACTGACCGATGAGGATTTGCAGCTCATCGATCGCGCCTGGCCAGCGCCACAGCATAAGTTGCCGCTGGATATTGTTTAGCCGTTAACGTTGTTGCTGGCTGCGGCTTTCTTTTTGAGGCGGAACGTCGTGGCCAGTCGTGCCGGTTTTTCTCCCGCGCTGCGTAACGGTTTGCTGATACGCGCCGTCTCCACACAGACCATGGTCTTATAGCCCTCATTCGCCATATCCGTCATGCTGCAGGAGAGTTCCACACCCGGATTCCACGTGACAACGTCACTATAATGATGGTGGTACACCTCGATCTGCCGCTCGCCCGCAGTATCATTAATCACTGAGCAATCTTCTGCTGCGGTAAAGATACGGTCGATGCGTCCAGGATAACGCTGTTTGCCGTCGCTGCTGGCCACCTCGCCGTTATTGACTTTGTCGATATAGCTATTGCCCAGACCCGAGACTTCCACACCGTTGATGTCGCTGACGGTAAAGTAGCTGTGCAGAGCCGCCGTCGCTTCAAAGTCACCATAGGCTTCCAGCTCAATCTCACAATGCTGGCCCAGACGGAAGCGGGCAATCAGGGTGAATTCATGCGGCCAGAGCTTCAGCGTCTGAGG
The DNA here is from genome assembly GCF_054056055.1 of Pantoea sp. PvP021. NCBI lineage: Bacteria > Pseudomonadati > Pseudomonadota > Gammaproteobacteria > Enterobacterales > Erwiniaceae > Pantoea > Pantoea sp. PvP021. Next base: position 553,388 of record NZ_JBSRXX010000001.1, read on the forward strand.
GTTGCTCTCCAGCACCAGCGTCAGCATGACGCCCTCTTCATTTTCATCATGCGCCGTAAGCTTCCACGGCTGAACCCGCGCAAAGCCGTGTGCCGGTTCGCCCGCCGGGCCGAACCACGGCCAGCAGATCGGAACGCCGCCACGAATCGCCTTACCCGGTGCAAAGAGACTCTTATCACTCAGCCAGAGTACCGGCTTTTCGCCGCTGGGTTGCCAGGCGATGAGGTGCGCGCCCTGAAGCGTAATGGCTGCCCGCACTTTAGGGTGACTCACAACAATGGCGGGGAGTTCACCTATCTGGCGCTGGGTGAGGTAAGGGGAGATCTGCGTGACCACCGGCAGAGAAAACAGTTTATCTTGCATGTTCGATTCCTTCCTGTGCGGATCAAAAAAAGGGCGACCGAAGTCGCCCTTATTCTCAATGATGTCTGACTGCCTTATTTAGCAGAAACCAGTGCAATCAGGTCGAGAACTTTGTTTGAGTAGCCAGTTTCGTTGTCGTACCAGGAAACCAGTTTCACAAAGTTGTCGTTCAGCGCGATACCGGCTTTAGCGTCAAACACTGAAGTCAGGATTTCGCCGTTGAAGTCGGTAGAAACCACGTCATCTTCAACGTAGCCCAGAACGTCTTTCATCTCACCTTCTGCAGCCGCTTTAATTGCAGCACAGATTTCTTTGTAAGAAGCCGCTTTTTCCAGACGCACGGTCAGGTCAACAACGGAAACGTTAGGGGTTGGTACGCGGAATGCCATACCGGTCAGTTTGCCGTTCAGCTCTGGCAGAACTTTACCAACGGCTTTAGCTGCGCCAGTTGATGAAGGAATGATGTTCTGCGATGCGCCGCGGCCGCCGCGCCAGTCTTTATGAGACGGGCCATCAACGGTTTTCTGGGTAGCAGTGGTGGCGTGAACGGTCGTCATCAGACCTTCAACGATGCCAAACTTGTCGTTGATCACTTTTGCCAGCGGTGCCAGGCAGTTAGTGGTACAGGATGCGTTAGACACGATATCCTGGCCATCATATTTGTCGAAGTTTGCACCACGAACAAACATTGGGGTGTCATCTTTAGATGGACCGGTCAGAACGACTTTCTTAGCACCTGCGGTGATGTGTTTACGCGCGGTTTCGTCGGTCAGGAAGATACCGGTTGCTTCAGCAACAACGTCAACGCCTACTTCATCCCACTTCAGGTTGGCCGGATCACGTTCAGCGGTAACACGGATTTTTTTACCGTTAACCACCAGTGCGCCATCCTGAACTTCTACTGTGCCGTCGAAACGACCGTGAGTAGAGTCATACTTCAGCATGTACGCCATGTAATCCGCGTCCAGCAGGTCGTTGATAGCAACGATTTCGATGTCAGAACGCTTTTGAGCAGCACGGAAAACGATGCGACCGATACGGCCGAAACCGTTGATACCTACTTTGATAGTCATATATTCCACCAGCTATTGGTTAGTGAATAAAAGGTTGCCTGTAAAATTACAAAAACCTTACCAGGCGTCAAGCGGAATCGTGTCAATTGTTGCGACAAATCAATTCGCCTGAAAGGAATTATTCGATGCGCAACCGCTTGCGCGCCGCCAATGATATCGCGCTTCGTTGAATCAATCGCCGAATATATAGGGATGCTCCGGATAAAAGGTGATCGATGTCACAAATCCGCTTAGCAGAGAGCAGGCTGAAAGGGTGAGCACAAAAAAAGACCCGGGTTATGTTGATCATTTGTTAGAATAATAGTCGAATTTTTCAGAATGGCACTGCCCGGAATCCTAAAATGGCTAAAGACACCGCACCCGAAGCAAAAATTGCACAGTTGACTGAAATGCAACGCTACGTCACTCAGCAACGCGGAACGGAACCGCCTTACAGCGGCGCACTGCTGCACAACAAGCAGGAAGGGATCTACCACTGTCTGATCTGTGAGGCGCCACTTTTTCTCTCTGAGACGAAGTATGACTCTGGCTGTGGCTGGCCCAGTTTCTACCAGCCGGTCAGTGATGATGCGATTCGCTATATTGAAGATGATTCACACGGCATGCAGCGTATTGAGATCCGCTGTGGCAGTTGCGATGCGCACCTGGGACATGTCTTCCCTGACGGCCCGCAGCCGACCGGCGAACGCTATTGTGTTAACTCCGCCTCGCTGAATTTCACCGACGAGCAGGGCGAACAGACCAAAGGGTAATGGCGATGAAGGAACAGCTTGAAGCAATGCTTGCATCGATGACGCCTGAAGTCTATCAGCGTCTTGCCACGGCGGTTGAGATTGGTAAATGGCCGGATGGCGTGGCACTGACCCAGGAGCAGCGCGACAATTGCCTGCAGCTGGTCATGATGTGGCAGGCGCGGCACAACGACGCGCCCCAGCACATGACCATCGGCAAAGGTGGCGAAATGGTGATGAAGTCGAAAAAAGAGCTCAAAGAAGAGTTTGGAATTGACCCTGACGTGACCCGCATCCATCTGCATTAAAAAAAAGCTGGCGTCATGCCAGCTCCATTTTAAATCAGAATCGCGCCCTGAGCGGTCATCTGGGCAAAGGCAATTTCGCTGTCCTCGGGATTCAGATTGACGCCCCGGCAGCCCTCTTTAACCACCTCAACGTGATAACCCAGCTCCAGCGCATCCAGCACGCTATATTTTACGCAGTAATCCGTCGCCAGTCCCAGCATCACCAGATGGGTGATCCCACGCTCACGCAGCCAGCTGTCCAGCTCGGTCTTACGGCGATGGCCATTGTCAAAAAAGGCGCTATAGCTGTCGACATCCTGATCCTGGCCCTTATGGAACGTCGCATCGAACAGTGAGCGATCGAGACCCGGATGAAAATCAGCGCCAGTTGAGCCCTGAATGCCGTGATCGGGCCACCAGATCTGGGCCAGACCATTTAACTCGCCCAGCGTGTAGACCGGCTCGCCGGAAACCGAGGCAAAGCTGCCGTGATTCGCCGGATGCCAGTCCTGCAGTGCCAGTACGCATTCACCGTTTTCACGGAACAGTCGCGCATAACGATTTGCCACCTCGACCGTATGGTCGCCCTCATGGACTGCCATCGGGCCGCCGGGGCAAAAATCGTTCTGAATATCAATAATGATGAGTGCCCGCTTCATTACATATCGCTCCGTTTCAGTCTTCAGTCAGTTCGCCGCGCAAATTCTGCTGCATTCTGGCTCGGATTTGATCGGCAGAAAGATCCTGGCTGAGTAAAAAGTGTAGCTTTGTCAGCGCCGCTTCCACGGTGAGGTCAAATCCGCTGATGACACCAGCATGTTCAAGCGCGTTGCCGGTAGCGTATCCGCCCATATTCACTTTGCCGGAAATACACTGGGTGAGATTTACCACCACGATGCCACGCTCGCTGGCCTGCTGCAATTCTGCCAGAAATTCCTTGTTCTGCGGTGCATTACCCACACCATAGGAGCGCAGGATCAATGCTTTGACTGGCTGACGCAGAAAGTTACGCACAACGTCGGCTGAAATCCCGGGATAAATGGTAACCACACCAATGGGCTGAGGCGTAATGGTGTGGACCTTCAGTTCACCCTGACCGGCTGGGGCAGGCGGTGTATTGAGGCGACGAATATGAATGCCCGCTTCCAGCAGCGCAGAGAGGTTGGGCGAAGCAAAGGCGTTGAAGCCGTCTGCATGTGCCTTGGTGGTCCGGTTACCGCGATAGAGCGTGTTATTGAAAAACAGCGACACTTCGCTGATCGGATAGTTGGCCGCCACATAGAGCGAATTTAAGAGATTCTGCTGACCATCTGAACGTAATTCCGCTAACGGAATCTGCGAGCCCGTGACGATAACCGGCTTGGCCAGATTTTCCAGCATAAAGGAGAGTGCTGAGGCGGTAAATGCCATGGTGTCGGTGCCATGCAGGATCACAAAACCATCATAGCGATCGTAGTTCTGACGGATATCTTCTGCGATAGACTGCCAGTCCTGCGGGGTCATGTCGGAAGAGTCGATCAGCGGCTGATACTCATGAATGGTGAAATCAGGCATCTCAGGGCGGTGGAACTCCGGCATGTTAGCCAGCTGTTGCTGCAGGTGTCCGGAGACGGGAATATAACCCTGCGCCGAACGCTGCATACCGATCGTCCCGCCAGTGTAGGCTACGTAGATGTTTTTCTTTTGCATTAGAGAACTCAGACTCGCCATAAAACGCGCAGTATAAGGGGAATAGCGGGGAAAAGCAGCCCGACCAGCGGCCGGGCTGCGAGGTTTATCGCACTTCGCCGCAGTTCAGGCAGAATGCATAACGGTTCTGAGGATCGTTCTGCTTGTCGAACAGACCAGGCTGGGCTTTCATAGCACTCATCACATCCAGCATCGGTGCTGGTAGCCAGGCTTTCAGCGTATCAGGCAGGACCGCCTGCACCGACGCGTTCATCTGGCTCAGCATCATATCCAGGAAGCTCGGGTCATCCTGATACCAGCTCAGCTGCGGATTACTGACTTTCGCCAGCTCGCCCGCCTTCTTCACGGCATCATCGAAGTCACCCAGTGCATCAACCAGACCATTGGCTTTCGCATCGCTGCCGGTCCAGACGTGGCCCTGTGCAATGGCATCAATCTGCTCTGGCGTTTTATGACGTGACTTCGCCACCAGACCGACAAAGTTGCGGTAGCCATTTTCGATGGTCAGCTGCATCAGCTGCTGAACTTCCGTTGGCAGCGCTTTGGTGGTTGAGATATCCGCCAGCGGTGAGGTCGCAACACCGTCGGTGTGCACGCCAATACTGTCCAGGCTGTTCTCCAGCGTATTGATCACGCCGAAGATGCCAATCGAGCCAGTCAGCGTGCTGGGGTTCGCCACAATGTAGCTGGCAGGGGTTGAGATCCAGTAACCGCCAGACGCCGCCATGCCTCCCATCGAGACCACAATCGGCTTACCGGCCGCCTGCGCTGCCGCCAGCTCTTCACGAATCGCTTCCGAGGCGGTGACGCTGCCACCCGGGCTGTTCACCCGCAGAATAATCGCTTTGATTTTCGGATCGAGACGCGCATCGCGGATCTGCGCCGCCGTCGTGTCGCCACCGACGTTGCCCGGCGTCTCTTCACCATCCATGATGGCACCGCTGGCCATGACTACCGCGATGTTGCCATCCTGCTGCGTGGAGGTGGTTTTCACGCTGTAGTCATAGATGCTGACGCTACGGTAATCGTTGCTCTGCTTATCCAGACCAAAGGTTTTTACCAGCTCCTGATCGGCTGCCGCACGTGAACCCAGGGCATCGACCAGCTTGTTATCCAGCGCATATTGCGCGGTATCGCCTTTAACGGCGTTTAATCCGGCAATAATCGCAGCAGCACCGGGGAAGAGTTGCTCCGGCGTAATCTGGCGGTTCGCTGCCACGGTGTTCAGGTAGTTCTGCCACAGCTGACCGACCCAGCGGCTGTCTGCATCCCGTGCGGCAGGGGACATGTCGTCACGCAGGAACGGCTCAACCGCTGATTTGTAGGTCCCGACACGGAAGACGTGTGAGGTGACTTTCAGCTTCTCCAGCAGGGTTTTGTAATAGAGTCCGTTAGTAGCGAAACCATGCAGATCTACGGTGCCCTGTGGCGACAGATAGATTTTGGTGGCGTAGCTGGCAAGGTAATACTGCGCCTGGCTGTAGCTGTCGCCCAGTGCATAAATCGGCTTGCCGCTGTCGCGGAATTCGCGCAGCGCTTTACCCACATATTGCAGTGAAGGCTGATCGCCACCGGCAAATTCGCGTAAATCGAGCACCATGCCTTTAATGTTGCTGTCATCTTTTGCCTGACGAATAGCGTCGACCACATCAAACAGCGAATTTTCCTGTAAGCGGTCACTGCTGGCACCCAGCAGCTGGCGGCCAATTTTGCTCAGACGATTGCTTACCGACGGTTTATCCACCAGCACGCCGCTGAGATCCACTTTCAGTGCGCCTTGCTGAATCGGCGCTGAACTGCCGCCCGACCCGCTGACCTGCAGCCAGATCCCTACACCCACCACAATCAACAAAATCAGGAAAATATTCAGAATAAATTCCCTGATAAAATTCAGTACCCGCCAGCTCCAGCGGAACAGACCTGCAATTATTCGCCACAATGTGCGCATCAGACTCTCCATAAATATGTAGCAGGAAGTGGCCGCCGCGCGGACCAGACTTCCCCGACGAGCTCATCCTAAAGAGCGGCGTGTTAAAAGTCAGCAGGAAATCACTGCGCACTGTTACAAAAAATCTGCCTGTGCCAGGATAACTGCAACATTACAGAGATCGGGAGAGAAACATGGACGCACTGGAGTTACTGGTCAACCGACGTTCGGCCTCACGCCTGACTGAGCCGGCACCTGCGGGTGACGCACTGGAAAATATCCTGCGGGCTGGTATGCGCGCCCCGGATCACGGCACGCTGCAACCCTGGCGCTTTATCATTGTGGAAAATGAGGGGCGCGACCGTCTGAGCCAGCTGCTGGAGCAGGCAGCACGCGATAAAAAGCTGGATGAAAAGGCGATTAACAAAGCGAGCCAGTCACCGTTTCGGGCACCGATGATCATTACGGTGGTGGCACATTGTGAAGCGCACCACAAAGTGCCGCGCTGGGAGCAGATCGCCTCGGCAAGCTGTGCAGTGATGGCCATGCAGATGGCGGCCGTCGCTCAGGGTTACAACGGTATCTGGCGCAGTGGTCCCTGGACCGATGACGAGCAGGTACGCCAGGGGTTTGGCTGCCGCGAACAGGATGCCATCGTCGGCTTTCTCTATCTGGGCACCCCGCAACTGAAATCCAGCACTACGGTGCTCCCACCTGACACGGCGCCTTTCGTCCGTTACTTCTGACTACAATGCTTGTCCGGTTCCGGCAGGGTGCATTTCAGCCCTGCTTTTTGCACGGTTCCTGTGCGAACGATCGCTAACGCCGCGCATCACACTTACGCCAGCGGGCCTGCCAGGCTAACATAGCCCCAGTATTCAAACCGACAGCGGACAACCGGTTATCACTGCGTTCCCCCTGATGTTAAGGATTACCTGATTCAATGCGTTTGTTTATTGCGGAAAAACCGAGCCTGGGGCGTGCTATCGCAGATGTGCTGCCGAAACCGCATCGACGCGGTGATGGATTCATTGCCTGCGGCAACGATCAGATCGTCACCTGGTGTGTAGGCCATCTTCTGGAGCAGGCGCAACCCGACAGTTATGACAGCCGTTATGCGCGCTGGTCGCTGGCGGATTTACCCATCATTCCGGAAAAATGGCAGCTAAAACCGCGTCCCTCGGTCGCTAAGCAACTGAAAGTGGTTGAGGGCTTGCTGGCGCAGGCGAATGAAGTGGTGCATGCCGGTGACCCGGATCGGGAAGGGCAGTTGCTGGTGGATGAGGTGCTCGACTACCTGAACCTGCCGGCTGAAAAACGCAGCAAGGTGCAGCGCTGTCTGATTAACGATCTCAATCCTCAGGCGGTGGACCGGGCAGTAAACCGCCTGCGTGAAAATCGCGAGTTTATTCCGTTGTGCGTCTCGGCGCTGGCCCGCGCCCGGGCGGACTGGCTCTATGGCATTAACATGACCCGCGCCTGGACGCTGCTGGGACGCAATGCAGGCTATGATGGCGTACTGTCGGTGGGCCGGGTGCAGACGCCGGTACTTGGGCTGGTGGTCCGGCGCGATGAAGAGATCGAGAACTTCGTGCCGAAAGATTACTTCGAAGTGAAAGCGCACATCCTCACGCCTGACGGCGCCCGATTTATCGCCAGCTGGATCCCCAGTGAGGCCTGTGAACCATGGCAGGATGAAGAGGGCCGCCTGCTCAAACGCGCGCTGGCGGAGCATGTGGTGACGCGTATCACGGGCCAGCCGGCGATCGTCACTGCCTACAGCGATAAGCGCGAAAATGAGGTGGCGCCGCTGCCCTTTTCCTTATCCAGCCTGCAGATTGAGGCCGCTAAACGTTACGGGCTGAGTGCGCAGACGGTGCTGGATACCTGCCAGCGGCTTTACGAAACCCACAAACTGATTACCTATCCCCGTTCGGACAGCCGCTATCTGCCTGAAGAGCATTTTGCCGGTCGTCATGCGGTGTTAAAGGCGATACAGGCGCATCAGTCACAGCTGACCCCACCGGCAGATTTCGATGCCGATCGCAGAAATCGCTGCTGGGATGATAAAAAAGTGGATGCCCACCACGCCATTATTCCAACGGCCCGTGCCAGCGCGGTGAAACTCAGTGAAAACGAGCAGCATATCTATGAACTGGTGGCGCGCCAGTATCTGATGCAGTTCTGCCCGGATGCGGTATTCCGCAAATGTGTCATCGATCTCGATATTGCCGGCGGAAAATTCGTGGCGAAAGCGCGCTTCCTGGCGGAAGCGGGCTGGCGTGCGCTGCTGGGCAACAAAGAGCGTGATGAAGAGAACGACGGCATGCCGTTGCCGGTGGTAGCGAAAGGGGATGAGCTGCTGTGTGAGCGCGGAGAGGTGCTGGCGAAGCAAACCCAGCCGCCACGCCCGTTTACCGATGCCACCATTCTTTCTGCAATGACCGGCATTGCCCGTTTCGTTCAGGATAAAGAATTAAAGAAAGTACTGCGTGCGACCGATGGTTTAGGAACGGAAGCCACACGCGCCGGCATTATCGAATTACTGTTTCGTCGTGGCTTCCTGGTGAAGAAGGGCCGCTATATCAATTCTACGGATGCCGGACGCGCCCTGATTCACTCCCTGCCCGATCTGGCAGCACGCCCGGATATGACGGCGCAGTGGGAATCGACACTGACGCGTATCAGCGAAAAGGCCTGCCGCTATGATGAATTCATGCAGCCGCTGGTGCAGACCTTAACCGGTCTGATCCAGCAGGCGCGACAGCAGCCTGCGGCGCATGCATTTCGGGGATTACCGTCCACCGGACAGAAACGTCCGGTGCGCAAAACCAGGCGTAAAGTGAAGGAGACGGAATGAGGCGTTATTCAGTATTACTGCTCGTGGCCCTGTCGCTGGCGACCAGCGTGGCGCAGGCCAACAGTCGTTATCAGTCGATACCACAGCAGGGCAGCAACGGTGGTAACACCGATGTCGTGGTGGATATGCCACCCGAGGCATGGACACAGGCAGAGAGACGTCAGCCAGACTGTCTCCGCTGCTGTATCTTTGAGAACCGTAACTACACGGAAGGCGCGGTGGTGAAATCAGAGGGGGTGTTGCTGCAATGTACCCGTGATGAACACTCCATCGGCACCAATAACCTGATCTGGAAAATAGTGAAATAGCCGTCGCGTGGCGCTCTGCCACGCGACCGTCAGTTAAAAGCGGAAGATTGACCAGATGGGTGCGTGGTCAGATGGTTTTTCCATGCCCCGGATCTCATAATCAATGCCGGTCTCAACGCAGTGCGACGCCAGGGTTTTGCTCGCCAGCACCAGATCGATGCGTAACCCGCGATTATCATCAAATCCTTTCGAACGGTAATCGAACCAGGAAAAGCGATCCGCCACCTCCGGATTGTGCTCACGCCAGGTATCAACCAGTCCCCAGCCCAGCAGGCGGTCCATCCACTCGCGCTCTTCCGGCAGGAAGGAGCATTTGCCGGTGCGCAGCCAGCGCTTGCGGCTCTCTTCACCAATACCAATATCCCGATCGGTGCTGCTGATATTCATGTCGCCCATAATCAGAACCGGCTTATCAGCAGGCAGATCTTCGGTCAGCAGACGTTGCAGATCCCGATAGAATTTCTCTTTAGCCGGAAACTTGGTGGGATGGTCGCGGCTTTCGCCCTGCGGAAAATAGCCGTTAATTACCGTGATATCGCCAATCGGGCTGGGAAGTTCCGCGATGATCAGGCGGCGCTGGGATTCTTCGTCATCACCCGGGAAACCCCGGCTCACTGACACTGGCTCAGCTTTGGTTAACAGGGCAACACCGTAGTGACCTTTCTGTCCATGATAGAAGACGTGATAGCCGAGCTTTGACACCTCTTCCAGCGGGAACATGTCGTCATGGACCTTGGTTTCCTGCAGACCGATAACATCGGGCTGATGCTGTTCGACAAGTGCCTGAAGCTGATGCGGGCGGGCACGCAACCCATTGATGTTAAATGAAACAAATTTCATGAGATCGACCGTTGTTCAGAAATGTCAGGCGGAGATGGTAGCGATTTTTGCTGAAAAAGTCATGGCGGAACAGGCTGAGATTGTGTGAAAGCGGGCAGGAGTGTGGGGGCGAACAGTAAGCTTAGGTATTATTTGGGGGATGGTGTGCAACATACGAGATGGTGGTGGGAGAAGGATTCGAACCTTCGAAGTCTGTGACGGCAGATTTACAGTCTGCTCCCTTTGGCCGCTCGGGAATCCCACCTGGGATAGTGATGTGGCTTAAGATGATTCAGATTCAGATGGTGGTGGGAGAAGGATTCGAACCTTCGAAGTCTGTGACGGCAGATTTACAGTCTGCTCCCTTTGGCCGCTCGGGAATCCCACCATGGCCTGAATCTTTCTCTCTTAAAGCGGGGCGCATCATACCAAATGCGATAAGGGTGTAAAGCGCCCACTGGCAAAACCGCAACTGTTTGCCCACTTTTTACGCGTAGCGCTGAATCTGCAGACAATTCAGCGCACTGGCTGATTAAAGAATAATCGTGCGGTTGCCGTAAACAAACACGCGTTGCCCCAGCACTTTATACAGTGCATTGCTCAGGACATTCTTTTCTACGTCGCGACCGGCGCGCATCATCTCATCGGCGGTGTAGCTGTGATCAACGTTTATCACATCCTGCATGATGATTGGGCCTTCATCGAGATTGTCGTTCACATAGTGCGCGGTGGCACCGATGATCTTCACGCCACGTTCATAAGCCTGATGATAGGGACGGGCACCGATAAAGGCGGGCAGGAAGGAGTGGTGAATATTGATAATCTGGTTCGGATAACGCTGCACAAAGGCGGGCGTCAGGACGCGCATATATTTTGCCAGCACCACGTAATCGGGCTGATAGCGGTCAATCTCTTCCACCATGCGGTTATCGTGCTCTTCCCGCGTCAGTCCCTCATGGCTCACCAGCACAAACGGAATATCGAAACGCTCAACCAGTGAACGCAGGGTGTCGTGGTTACCCACTACCGCCGCAATTTCCATATCCAGGCCGCCAAACGCGCTCTTCATTAACAGATCGCCCAGACAATGCGCCTCTTTAGTGACAAGAATCACCACGCGGCGACGACCGGCGCTGTGCAGTTCCCGGACTGAACCCTGGGGCAGGGCGCTGTCGAGGTCGGCGAGCAGGGTGTTGTCGTTGAAGATCCCTTCCAGTTCGGTACGCATGAAAAAACGCCCGGTGCGATGATCAACAAACTCATTGTTCTGCACGATATTAAGTTCGTGCTTGTAACAAATATTGGTGATTTTGGCGATCAGACCTTTTGCATCGGGACAAATGGTTCGTAAAACTTTTCTTTGCATGGTTTGCGCTTGCATCTCAATCAGAGTCCTGTCAAAGCATTAGGGGTAAAACCGCTGGGGTAGCCGTCAGCTTAACCACAACATTTTTTGTATTTTTTTTCACTGCCGCACGGGCAGCGATCGTTACGCCCCACGGGCGGTGCTGTACCGTCAACATAGTACCAGCGTTGATCCTCGCGAAGAAAGCGTGAACATTCATGAATGGCCTGAATGTTGGTTTTCTCGCGGTATCGCGCAAAAAAGGTAACGAAAGCTTCGTTCTCATGGCTTCCATGATTACAACGGGTTACATTCAGGCTGAGCCAGTCGGTTCCTGGAAAACTTTCAGATAAAAGCCCTGACAGCGCCGGATGACGCTTCTCAGGATGCCAGGTCGCAACCAGATAGTCCGCATTATGCTGAACATAAGCGCAATAACGGGATCGCATAAGTTGTTCAGCTGTAACAGGAATCTGGTTACCCTGAAGAAAGGGCTCGCAACATACGCTATACTGCTCTCCGCTACAACATGGGCAGGTTTCTGACACATTATCTCCCGGGAATGATGGGTCGGTTTTACAAGCGCGCTATGTTAGCTGACCCCGTGTTGTGATGCTACGTATTGACGGCAGGACCAGACAGAAATGAGAAAGGTAAAAATTGGATTGGCTCTGGGTTCTGGAGCGGCCAAAGGATGGGCGCACATCGGCGTGATCAACGCGCTGGAGCGTGCAGGTATTGAGATCGACGTCGTTGCGGGCTGCTCTGTCGGAGCATTAGTCGGATCTGCCTATGTGAATAACCGCCTGCCGCTGATGGAAAAATGGGTCAGTGCATTTCGCTACTGGGATGTTATTCGCCTGATGGATGTCTCCTGGCAGCGTGGCGGACTGCTGCGCGGTGAGCGGGTCTTTAGCCATGTTCGTCAGCTGATCCCCAATGACACGATAGAGCATTGTCATAAACCCTTTGGCGTGGTGGCGACTAACCTCAGTACCGGTCGTGAACTCTGGCTGACAGAGGGCGATCTGCATCAGGCAGTACGCGCTTCATGCAGTATGCCAGGTTTATTACCGCCGGTGGGCTACAATGGGTATTGGCTGGTGGATGGTGCCGTAGTCAACCCGGTGCCGATTTCACTTACCCGTGCCCTGGGGGCAGACATTGTTATCGCCGTTGACTTGCAGCATGACGCGCATTTAATGCAGCAGGATCTCTTTTCCGTGACACCACAGAATAGCGAAGAAGAAGCCGCCGCAGCGGCATTGAGTTGGGGTGGGAAGCTGCGTCAGCGTCTGGTGAATTTCAGCCAGCGCCGTGCGTCTCAGTCACCTGGCGCGATGGAGATTATGTCCACCTCTATCCAGGTGCTGGAAAATCGCCTGAAGCGGAATCGCATGGCAGGCGATCCGCCCGATGTTTTGATTCAGCCGGTCTGTCCGCAAATTTCGACGCTGGACTTTCATCGTGCTGAGGAAGCCATTGAAGCAGGCAAGGCCGCCGTAGAGAAGAAAATGGATGAACTATTACCACTGGTCCGTGGCAGATAATCAGGTTGTTCATTCAAAGCGGTGACTTCAGCCAATTCTTAAAGGCGCAACTGCGTTTTATGAACCACTATTGAAATATCTGGTACGCAGGGGGAAAGAATGGAAAAACCACTACTCGGCAAAAAGATACTCATTGTCGAAGATGAGGCTGTTTTCCGTTCGTTGCTGGACCAATTTTTGTTATCGATGGGTGCTGTGACGTTACAAGCGGAAGATGGTCTGGAAGCAATTGCACAACTACAACAGCATACTGTCGACCTGATTATCTGCGATCTGGAAATGCCCCGCATGAGCGGCATCCAGTTCGTTGAGCACATTCGTACCCGCGGCAACATCGTGCCGATTTTAATCATCTCAGCTACCGAGAACATGTCGGATATTGCGCATGTATTGCGTCTTGGGGTGCAGGATGTGCTGCTTAAACCACTTAAAAACTTTGAGCGCTTCCGTGAAGCGGTCTATGAGTGTCTCTATCCCTCTATGTTCACTTCGAAAGTGGAAGAGGATGAACAACTGTTCCAGGACTGGGATGCGCTGGTTCGTGATCCTAAAGCGGCTGCCAAGCTGCTCAAGCAACTCCAGCCACCGGTGCAGCAGACTATTGCCAACTGCCGGGTTAACTATCGTCAGCTGACGATGGCCGAGCAGCCTGGGCTGGTGCTTGATATCGCGGCGCTCTCCGATAAAGATCTGGCGTTCTACTGTCTGGACGTGACCCGTGCCGGTGATAATGGCGTGCTGGCAGCGTTGCTGCTGCGGGCGCTGTTCAATGGCCTGCTGCAGGAGCAACTGACCGGGCAGAAACAGCGTCTGCCGGAACTCAATGGGCTGCTCAGACAGGTCAATCTGTTACTGCGCCAGGCGAACCTGAGCGGCCAGTTCCCGTTACTGGTTGGGTACTATCATCGCGGATTAAAGAACTTAATTCTGGTTTCGGCCGGATTGAACGCCACACTCCATGTTCATGCCCATCAGATTCAGCTCAGCAATGGTGTCCCCCTTGGCACTATGGGCAGCACCCATCTTAACCAGATCAGTCAGCGCGCAGAAAACTGGCAATGCCACGTCTGGGGCGCGGGCGGGCGCATTCGGCTGATGCTATCGACGGAAGAATAAGCCGTAAAAACAGAGGAATTCTGGCGCTGAGGACAGGGCCAGAGTTTAGCTTTACAGTTGGGTAATAGTCTTAATTTCGACGGTTTGGTGCCTTCCAGGATAAATCCGTTCGATACTAACTGATATACTCATTTCCGATTTTAAACCGACATATCAAGTATTAACTTGAACGGCCTATAAGAGAGGTATCTTAATGTCTGCCAATAATACCAAAGTAAAAAAAGCGGTAATCCCGGTAGCGGGTTTGGGTACGCGTATGCTCCCGGCTACCAAAGCGATTCCTAAAGAAATGTTACCGCTGGTTGATAAGCCGTTAATCCAGTATGTCGTTAACGAGTGTATCGCTGCTGGCATCAACGAAATTGTGCTGGTAACGCATTCATCAAAAAATGCCATCGAAAACCACTTTGATACCAGCTTCGAACTGGAATCAATGCTGGAAAAACGCGTTAAGCGTCAGCTGCTGGATGAAATCCAGTCAATCTGCCCGCCACACGTCACCATCATGCAGGTTCGTCAGGGCATCGCTAAAGGTCTGGGTCACGCTGTAATGTGTGCACACCCACTGATCGGTGATGAGCCGTTTGCGGTTATCCTGCCAGACGTCATCATCGACGAATATGAATCTAACCCAACCAAAGATAACCTGGCAGAGATGCTGAGCCGTTATGAAGAGTCTGGCCGCAGCCAGATCATGGTTGAGCCGGTTGCCGATGTGACTGCATACGGTGTTGTCGATTGCCAGGGCGCAGAACTGAACCCAGGCGACAGCGCACCAATGGTCGGTGTGGTTGAGAAGCCTAAAGCGTCAGAATCCCCATCAAACCTGGCCGTTGTAGGTCGTTATGTTCTCTCTTCAGAGATCTGGCCACTGCTGGCTAAAACGCCTCCAGGTGCAGGCGGCGAAGTTCAGCTGACTGACTCCATTGCAATGCTGATGGAAAAAGAGACAGTTGAAGCATATCACCTGAAAGGCGTCAGCCATGACTGTGGTAACAAACTGGGCTACATGCAGGCTTTCGTTGAGTACGGTGTTCGTCATCCGGTATTGGGCAAAGATTTTTCTGAATGGCTCGATGGCGCAGTTGGCAACAAAAAGTAATTCATAAACACAGGATAACTCGATGAAAGTCACTGTATTTGGTATCGGCTATGTCGGTCTGGTTCAGGCTGCGGTGTTAGCCGAAGTCGGACATGACGTTCTCTGCATTGATGTCGACGAAAACAAAGTCGAAAATCTGAAAAAAGGCATCATTCCTATTTTCGAACCAGGTTTAACGCCGCTGGTAATGTCCAATTACGAAGCGGGTCGTCTGAAGTTCAGCACTGATGCTGAGCTGGGCGTAAACCATGGTGTTATGCAGTTTATTGCAGTTGGTACTCCACCAGATGAAGACGGCTCTGCCGATCTGAAATATGTGACCGCCGTAGCGCGCACCATTGCGCAGCATATGAACGATCACAAAGTGGTTATCGACAAATCAACCGTTCCGGTTGGCACAGCAGACAAAGTTCGTGCGGTAATGACGGAAGCGCTGAAAGCGCGTGACGCCAACATCACCTTTGATGTGGTATCTAACCCGGAATTCCTCAAAGAAGGTGCTGCAGTTAATGACTGTATGCGTCCAGAACGTATCGTTGTCGGTACTGACAACGACGACGTGGTAGAACTGTTACGCGAGCTCTATGAGCCGTTTAACCGTAACCACGATCGTATGATCATGATGGATATCCGCAGCGCAGAGCTGACCAAGTATGCAGCAAACTGCATGCTGGCCACCAAAATCAGCTTTATGAATGAGATGTCTAACCTGGCTGAACGTTTAGGCGCGGATATTGAAAAAGTACGCCAGGGCATCGGTTCCGACCCTCGCATTGGCTACCACTTTATCTATCCTGGCTGTGGTTACGGCGGCTCCTGCTTCCCGAAAGATGTGCAGGCGTTAATCCGTACCGCTGAGTCAATTGGCTATCAGCCACGTCTGTTGCAGGCCGTGGAAGATGTGAATGACAACCAGAAAAACAAACTGCCAACCTTTATCAAACGTCATTTTGGTGACGATCTGAAAGGTAAAACGTTTGCGCTCTGGGGCCTGTCATTTAAGCCGAACACTGACGACATGCGTGAAGCCTCCAGCCGTGTGCTGATGGAAACGCTGTGGGAAGCTGGCGCATCTGTTCAGGCGTTTGACCCTGAAGCGATGGATGAAGCACAGCGTATCTACGGTCACCGCAGCGATCTTAAGCTGATGGGTACCAAAGAAGCCGCACTGCAGGGCGCTGACGGTCTGGTCATCTGTACGGAGTGGCAAAACTTCCGTGCGCCTGACTTCGACATCATCAAAAATGCACTGAAAGAAGCCGTGATTTTTGATGGTCGTAACCTGTATGATCCAGAGCGTATCAGCAAACGCGGTTTCGTTTATTATGCAATCGGCCGCGGAGCGTCTATTCAAACTGCATAATTAACGAGGGATTTATGAACTTTCTGGTCACCGGCGCCGCAGGTTTTATTGGTTTTCATGTCAGCCAGCGTCTGCTGGCCGCCGGTCACCAGGTTGTCGGTATCGACAACCTGAATGATTATTACGACGTAAATCTCAAGCATGCCCGTCTCAATTTAATTAAGGCCGATCCTGGTTTTACTTTTATTGAGATGGACCTGGCGGACCGTGACGCAATGGCGTCACTGTTCGATCAGCAAAAATTCCAGCGCGTTATCCATCTTGGCGCTCAGGCTGGTGTCCGGTATTCCATTGAAAATCCTCATGCCTACGCAGACTCCAATCTGACGGGTCACCTCAATATCCTTGAAGGTTGCCGTCATCATAAAATTGAACATCTGCTCTACGCCTCATCCAGTTCAGTCTATGGTCTGAATCGCAAGATGCCGTTCTCAACCGAAGATAGCGTTGATCATCCGGTTTCTTTATATGCAGCGACCAAAAAAGCCAACGAGTTAATGTCACACACTTACTCGCATCTCTATCAGCTGCCGACCACTGGATTGCGCTTCTTTACGGTCTATGGCCCGTGGGGCCGTCCGGATATGGCGTTATTCAAATTCACCCGTGCAATGATTGCCGGTGAGGCGATTGACGTATATAACCAGGGCCAGATGAAACGCGACTTTACCTATATTGACGATATTGCTGAAGCCATTGTTCGCCTGCAGGATGTTATTCCACAACAGGACGACAACTGGACAGTTGAAACCGGATCGCCGGCAACCAGTTCAGCGCCTTATCGTGTTTATAATATTGGAAACAGTCAGCCTGTCACGTTGATGAACTATATCGAAGCGATTGAAAAAGCCCTGGGCATTACTGCGAAGAAAAATCTGATGCCAATGCAGCCTGGAGATGTACTGGAAACCAGTGCGGATACCGAAGCCTTGTTTAAGGCAATTGGATTCAAACCACAGACCGGGGTGGAAGAGGGCGTTAAAAACTTTGTGGACTGGTACCGCGACTTTTACCGCGTCTGAGTATCTGATTAAAAGAAAAAAGGAAGCTCCGGCTTCCTTTTTTATTGCGCATCAGGCTGCCAGGAAGGCAGTCACCCTGCGGGTCTTTACAGTAAAAAATCGTCCAGCTTTTTACCCTGTTCTTCCAGCGCTTTTTTAATCACGGCCGGTGTGCGTCCCTGACCGGTCCAGGTTCTGGACTCGCCTTTTTCATCGGTGTAACCATATTTAGCCGGACGTACTGAGCGTTTACCTTTTGCCGCAGTCCGTGTGTCGGTCAGCGTGTTAATCAGTTCATTCGGGTCAATACCATCAGCCAGTAGCATTTCACGATACTGATTAAGTTTACGCGTGCGTTCTTCATTTTCTGCCTGAAAATGAGACTCTTCTTCGCGGCGCTCTTTTACTACTACGTCCAGCTTTTCCAGCATCTCTTCCAGTATTTCAACGGAATACTCTCTGGCCTGGGCGCGCAGCGTACGGATATTATTAAGAACTTTTAGTGCTTCGCTCATTGTCCTGGTCTCTGAATAAGGGAAAAGTTGTGTTGCCCGCTAATAGTAGTGGCGACATAAAATAACTGCAATCATAAAAATATGTATATCACTAATTACCCACGTGACTAAAAATAATTTTCACCAGAAAATTGCACAGTTGTGCAGAATAAAAATATTTTCCTTTAGTCCGATATCAAATAAATTTAATGTATTCAGGTCAGCAACAAAAATGTCATTGCTTTTGTTGCGGGTAAAATAAGCAAAACTTATCCCGTTCGGCACTGCACTTAACAGGCGCTGGAAACGGCATGCAGAGGAATAAACGGCCAGCCGTTACACTTTATTCATTCATCAACCGCAACGTATTGCCGCCGCTTTGTGGTAATATGCGCGCCATTCCATTCAGTCCTGATGAAGATACGCGCCGATGGCTCAACTCTATTTCTATTACTCTGCCATGAATGCAGGGAAATCAACCGCACTGCTACAATCCTCTTATAACTATCATGAGCGCGGCATGCGTTCACTGGTTTACACCGCTGAAATCGATAATCGCTTTGGTGCCGGGCAGGTGAGTTCCCGTATCGGACTATCGTCACCGGCCTTGCTATACAACGCAGAGACATCACTCTACAGCGACATCGCTGCTGAACATGCCGTTCAGCCTGTCCATTGCGTGCTGGTTGATGAGAGTCAGTTCCTGACCCGTGAGCAGGTTAAAGCGCTGTCAGATGTCGTAGACGACCTTGATATTCCGGTGCTCTGTTATGGTCTGCGCACGGATTTTCGCGGTGAACTGTTTGTTGGCAGTCAGTATCTGCTGGCGTGGGCAGATAAGCTGGTTGAACTCAAAACTATTTGTCACTGTGGGCGCAAGGCCAGTATGGTTCTGCGACTGGATAGCGAGGGCAAACCTTTCAGTGAGGGTGAGCAGGTAGTGATTGGCGGTAACGAACGTTATATCTCAGTCTGCCGTAAGCATTATAAACAGGCGATAGAGCAGGGATCGTTGCAGGCGATCCATGGCGCTCAGACTCCGCTGAATTAACCCTATTGTTCAGGCAATAAAAAACCCGCCGGGGCGGGTTTTTTTATCAGACAGTCAGAACGGCACTATCAGATTTTTTTGGCTTTCTTCTCAAGCTTAATACCTTTTACCGGCTGCTCAGCAATGGCTTCGGCTACGCTTGAGAACGGTTCGACAAATTCACGACCGTAGTAGGTATCAAGCATAATCTGTTTCAGTTCAGCAATCAGCGGATAACGTGGGTTAGCGCCGGTACACTGGTCATCAAACGCATCATCGGCCAGTTTATCGACTTTCGCCAGGAAGTCCGCTTCCTGCACACCCGCCTCACGGATAGAGGTTGGAATACCAAGTTCAGTTTTAATCTCATCCAGCCAGGCGAGCAGCTTCTCAATTTTCTGCGCGGTGCGGTCGCCTGGTGCGCTCAGACCCAGATGGTCAGCAATCTCGGCGTAGCGACGGCGCGCCTGAGGGCGATCGTACTGGCTGAAAGCGGTCTGTTTAGTCGGGTTGTCATTCGCGTTGTAGCGAATAACGTTAGAGATTAACAGGGCGTTGGCCAGGCCGTGTGGGATATGGAACTCTGAACCCAGCTTATGCGCCATTGAGTGACAAACCCCGAGGAAGGCGTTGGCAAACGCAATACCGGCGATAGTGGCGGCATTGTGTACGCGCTCACGCGCCACCGGATTTTTGGCGCCTTCGGCATAGCTGGCTGGCAGATTCTCTTTCAGCAGTTTCAGTGCCTGCAGTGCCTGTCCGTCAGAGTATTCATTCGCCAGCACTGAAACATAAGCTTCCAGCGCGTGGGTTACGGCATCCAGACCGCCGAAGGCGCAGAGTGAACGCGGCATATCCATCACCAGGTTGGCATCGACAATCGCCATATCAGGCGTCAGTGCGTAGTCAGCGAGCGGATATTTCTGACCCGTCGCATCATCGGTCACTACAGCAAACGGCGTGACTTCAGAACCGGTACCGGACGTGGTGGTGATGGCAATCATGCGCGCTTTGACACCCATTTTCGGGAACTTGTAGATACGTTTACGGATATCCATGAAACGTAACGCCAGCTCCTCGAAGTGAGTTTCCGGATGTTCGTACATCACCCACATGATTTTCGCGGCATCCATCGGTGAGCCACCGCCCAGCGCGATGATGACATCCGGTTTGAAGCTGTTCATCTGCTCAGCACCTTTACGCACGATGCTCAGCGTCGGGTCAGCTTCAACTTCGAAGAACACTTCCGTTTCAATGCCGTGTGATTTCAGCACGCGGGTCACCTGGTCGGCATAGCCGTTATTGAACAGGAAGCGGTCAGTGACGATAAAGGCACGTTTCGCGCCATCCGTTGCCACTTCTTCCAGCGCAATTGGCAGTGAACCCCGACGGAAGTAGATGGATTTTGGAAGTTTGTGCCACAACATATTCTCAGCTCGCTTGGCGACAGTTTTGGTATTGATCAGATGTTTTGGACCGACGTTCTCTGAAATAGAGTTTCCGCCCCACGAACCACAACCCAGCGTCAGAGACGGCGCCAGTTTAAAGTTGTAGAGGTCGCCGATACCGCCCTGCGAGGCGGGGGTGTTGATCAGAATACGCGCGGTTTTCATTTTGTCGCCGAAGTAGTGTACGCGTTCGGTCTGGTTGTCCTGATCGGTATAGAGACAGGAGGTGTGGCCGATACCGCCCATGGCGACCAGTTTTTCTGCTTTCGCGACCGCATCCTGGAAATCTTTCGCCCGATACATCGCAAGGGTTGGTGAGAGTTTTTCATGAGCGAACGGCTCAGACTCATCCACCAGTTTAACTTCGCCAATCAGAATCTTAGTGCTCGGTGGCACGCTGATACCGGCCATCTCCGCAATTTTGAACGCTGGCTGGCCTACGATGGCCGCATTCAGGCCGCCGTTTTTCAGAATGATATTCTGCACCGCACTCAGTTCGGCACCCTGCAGCATATAACCGCCATGGCTGGCGAAACGTTCACGCACCGCGTCATAGACTGAATCGACCACAATCACCGATTGTTCAGAGGCGCAGATAACCCCGTTATCAAAGGTTTTCGACATCAGAATCGACGCAACCGCACGTTTCAGATCGGCGGTTTCATCAATCACGACCGGCGTATTACCGGCACCGACACCAATCGCAGGTTTACCGGAGCTGTAAGCCGCTTTCACCATGCCCGGACCGCCAGTGGCGAGAATCAGGTTGATGTCAGGGTGATGCATCAGTTGATTGGACAGCTCAACGGAAGGTGCGTCGATCCAGCCGATAATATCTTTTGGCGCACCGGCAGCCACCGCCGCCTGCAATACGATATCTGCAGCTTTGTTGGTCGCATCTTTGGCGCGTGGATGAGGAGAGAAGATGATGCCGTTACGGGTTTTAAGGCTGATTAATGCTTTGAAGATGGCGGTTGAAGTGGGGTTGGTCGTCGGGACGATACCGCAAATCAGGCCAATAGGTTCGGCGATGGTAATGGTGCCGAAAGTATCATCCGTGGCTAACACACCACAGGTTTTTTCATCTTTATAAGCGTTGTAGATATATTCTGAAGCAAAATGGTTTTTGATCACTTTGTCTTCGACGATGCCCATACCGGATTCGGCAACGGCCATCTTGGCAAGCGGGATTCGGGCGTCTGCGGCGGCGAGGGCGGCGGCACGGAAGATAGCGTCGACCTGTTGTTGAGAAAAGTTGGCATATTCACGCTGGGCTTTTTTTACACGTTCAACCAGTGCATTAAGTTCGGCGACATTGGTTACGGCCATGGTGTTCTCCTGAAGGAAGTTAAACTTTTTTAGTAAACAATCCTGCGCCCTGAGTATAGTCACGTTGCCATAAGGCGCTGGACTGGATTAGAACGCCCGGATTTTCAACTGTTTACTGAACTAGTCTTCTGTTGCAGTCAGTGAGGTTTTCTTCGCTGCCGCTACTACTTCCGTTGCGAAAAGATTACCTGGTTTGGGGTAGGGCAATTTTGATGCAGATCAATTTAACCGCAAGCTGACACCTTTCAGCTCCCCTTTATGCCCTTTGTTTATCAAATTGGTTACCTCTTCACGTCATCAGCCTGGTAGCGGCTAAATCCAGTCACTTTTTAATCTCTGGGGTAACGCGCTGGATGCGCCGTCATTCAACAGTATAAATAGCTGAGTCAGCATCTGGCGTCCGTGCCTGTTTTCACATACATTAGGCGCGTTTTCCCCCCCTGTGGTACGGAGTAAAGTCGTGAACCCTGCGCTGTTAGATTTATCAGGCTATATAAAATTTTTTGTCGGGCTCTTTGCGCTGGTCAATCCGGTGGGAATTATTCCGGTCTTTATCAGCATGACCCGTTATCAGGGGGTGGCTGAGCGTAACAAAACCAACCTCACTGCCAATCTGGCGGTTGCTATTATTCTCTGGACGTCACTGTTCCTTGGGGATGCGATTCTGCATGTGTTTGGCATCTCGATTGACTCCTTCCGCATCGCGGGTGGGATCCTGGTCGTCACCATTGCGATGTCGATGATCAGCGGCAAGCTGGGCGAAGATAAGCAGAATAAGCAGGAGAAGTCAGAAACGGCGATTCGTGAAAGTGTGGGGGTTGTGCCGCTGGCGTTGCCTCTGATGGCGGGGCCGGGTGCTATCAGCTCGACCATTGTCTGGAGCACCCGCTACCACAGCTGGATAAATCTGCTGGGGTTCACCCTGGCGATTGCGATCTTTGCATTCTGCTGCTGGTTACTCTTTCGGGCCGCGCCGTTAATGGTGCGTATTCTTGGCCAGACCGGTATCAACGTCATTACGCGTATTATGGGTCTGTTACTGATGGCGCTGGGCATCGAATTTGTTGTCACCGGCATGAAGTCCATTTTTCCCGGCTTACTCAATTAAACGCTCACTTATTTCAGAGAGTGAAGTGAAATAATGATCCGTAATGGTGCAGGAGGGGCATTTTATGCACCATTACGATGCAATTATTCGTTGTGCTTAACAGAATCAGGCAATTATAAATTTCATTACTGCGCGCTGGCTCACAGACTTTTTTCTGCGAAATAATGTCACTATTTTCACACGATATTCTGCTCTCTATTTTCGTGTAAGCCTCACAAACTGCCAGAATAATCACGCTATCTTAAATTTCATCACGCTGAAGCCAGATTCCCCAATATAAGTGCCAAAAAAGAGGCTGTTTGTCGCTGCTTTCCGCTCCTGAGAGGGGTTTCCAGCTAAATAGTCTATTTTTCATATCGATATGATATTTTCAGGACGAAAATTAACACTTCCGCTGCCTGACTTCTCATGATAAAAGAGAATTAGTTAACATTTTAGCTATTTTGCTTTGGCGCGCCTTCGCGGCTTCTGATAATTTTTGGCCCAACGTAAAATTTTTTCTCCGAAAGCCCAAAGTGAGAACGCTTTTTGCTTAAGCCTGTCGGGATACTTAATTTAAGGTTGGCGTTTCGCATGATTGGGATGAAGAATTTGCAGCAGCAGCGGTCAACACTCGCAGTCGTTTTGTTAATGGCTTTTTCGCCGGCCTATGCCGCCACGGTGCCGCCGGGTACAACACTGGCCGCGCAGCAACAGATTGTGATCAATAACGGCAGTGAAGTCTCCTCGCTGGATCCGCATAAAACCGAAGGCGTGCCGGAATCCAATATTATTCACAACCTGCTGGACGGCCTGGTCAATACCGATAACAGCGGGCAGGTGGTTCCTGGCGTCGCTAAAAGCTGGGAAAACCCGCAACCCACCGTGTGGATTTTTAATCTGCGGGAGGATGCGAAGTGGAGCAACGGTGAGCCGGTTACCGCCGCTGATTTCGTCTACAGCTGGCGCCGTCTGGTGGACCCGACAACCGCGTCGCCTTACTCCAGCTATCTGCAGGCAGCCCATTTTGCCAATATCGATGCCATCCTTGCCGCTAAAGCGTCACCCGATCAGCTGGGCGTGAAGGCGCTGGATGTCCATCGGCTGCAAATTACCCTGAGTGAACCTGTTCCTTACCTGGTGGCGATGTTAGCGCATACGGCGATGAAGCCGGTTTATGCGCCAGCCATTAAGCAGTGGGGCGAAGCATGGACCCGCCCGGGTCATTACATCGGCAACGGCGCCTACACGCTGAGCGACTGGGTAGTGAATGAAAAAATTGTCGTGAAGCGCAATCCTCGCTACTGGGATAATACGCACACCGTGATTGAACAGGGGACATTCCTGCCGATCGCCTCTGAAAACAGCGATATTAATCGCTACCGCAGCGGCGGCACGGATATTACCAACAGTGCGGTGCCACCAGAGATGTTTGGCAAGCTGCGCAAAGAGCTGGGCGATGAAGTGAAGGTCAGCCCGCTGCTCTGCACCTTCTACTACGAGATTAATAACAAAAAGCCGCCGTTTACCGATGCGCGGGTGCGTGCCGCGCTGAAGATGACCCTCGATCGCGAGGTCATTGCCAATAAGATCATGGCCCAGGGGCAGATTCCGGCTTACAGCCTGACGCCGCCTTTCACAGCCGGTATCAAACTCACGCCACCTGCCTGGTTCACCTGGACGCAGGCGCAGCGTAATGAAGCCGCGAAGAAGCTGCTGGCAGAGGCCGGCTTTGATGCTGCCCATCCGCTGACCTTTACGCTGCTCTACAACACTTCCGATCAGAACAAACGGCAGGCGATTGCGGCCGCGTCGATGTGGCAGAAAAACCTGGGTGCTAAGGTGACACTGCAGAATCAGGAGTGGAAAACCATGCTGGAGACCCGTCATCAGGCGCAGTATGACGTGGTGCGCGCCACCTGGTGTGCCGACTACAACGAACCCTCAGCCTTCCTGAACATGCTGATCAGCAACGCCTCGATCAACACCGCGTTTTACAGCAGCGCGACCTTTGATCGTCTGATGGCGGAGACGCTGACGGCGGACAGCGAGGCGCAGCGCGCCGGCCTGTATCAGCAGGCTGAAACACAACTCGACAAAGACTCACCAATTGTGCCAGTTTACTACCGCGTAAGTGTGCGCCTGGTGAAGCCCTGGGTTGGCGGCTTCACGGGCAAAGACCCGCAGGACATGACAGACCTGAAGTACTATTTCATCAAAAAACACTGATCTGATCGCCCGTTCGGCGAGACAGTCGGAAAGCGCATCAGCAAACAGACCTTTTTTTGGGGTCAATCTCCCTGGTAACAGGCCAGGGAGCCCGCAGACGGGGGACGCCGGGGCAGAGCATCGCCACGGTGACGATAATAAAACTGGAGTGTAATAATGAACAACATCACGAAAAAAAGCCTGATTGCAGCGGGCGTTTTCGCCGCAGTGAGTGCCCTGGCAGGGAATGCGGCTTTCGCAGCAACGGTGCCTGCGGGCGTTGAGCTGGCCGCAAAACAGGAGCTGGTTCGCGGCAATGGCGATGAAGTGCAGTCGCTCGATCCGCACAAAATTGAAGGTGTGCCGGAAGACAACGTAGCGCGTGATCTTTACGAAGGTCTGCTGGTCAATGACAGCAACGGTAAACCGATCCCGGCCGTAGCGGAAAGCTATGAAAATAAAGATTTCAAAGTGTGGACTTTCCACTTACGTAAAAATGCCAAATGGTCCAATGGCGAGCCGGTCACCGCGCAGGACTTCGTCTACAGCTGGGAGCGTCTGGTCGATCCTAAAACCGCCTCACCGTATGCCAGCTATCCGCAGTATGGTCATATCCTGAACGTCGATGACATCATCGCCGGTAAAAAACCAGTTACCGATCTGGGCGTAAAAGCTATTGATGACCACACGCTGGAAGTCACCCTGAGTGAGCCGGTTCCCTATTTTGATAAGCTGCTGATTAACTCCGTCATGTCACCGGTTTACAAACCGGCGATTGAGAAATTTGGCGATCAGTGGACGCAGCCGCAGAACTGGGTCGGCAACGGTGCCTTTAAGCTTGAAGCGCACGTGATTAACGAACGTATCACCCTGGTGCGTAACCCGAACTACTGGGACAATGAGCATACGGTGCTGAACAAAGTCACCTTCCTGCCGATCAGTTCAGAAGTCAGTGACGTTAACCGCTACTTCTCCGAGAACGGCAGCGACATGACCTATAACAACCTGCCGATTGAGCTGTTTAAAAAGCTGCAGCGTGACAACGGTAAAGAGCTGCACGTCGATCCATATCTCTGCACCTATTATTACGAAATCAACAACCAGAAAGCGCCATTCACCGATCCGCGCGTGCGCGCTGCCCTGAAGCTGGGCCTGGATCGTGACATCATGGTGAATAAAGTGCTGGCGCAGGGCCAGAAACCTGCCTATAGCTACACGCCACCAGCGACCGACGGCATGGACATTCTGCCGCCAGACTGGTTCAAATGGTCACAGGACAAGCGTAATGCCGAGGCGAAAAAGCTGCTGGCAGAAGCGGGCTACACCGCCGACAAACCGCTGACCTTTAACCTGCTCTATAACACCTCCGATCTGCACAAGAAGCTGGCAATTGCCGCCTCGTCGATCTGGAAGAAAAATATCGGCGTGAACATCAAGCTGGAAAACCAGGAGTGGAAAACCTTCCTGGATACCCGTCATCAGGGTAACTACGATGTTTCCCGTGCGGCATGGTGTGCGGACTACAATGAACCGACTTCCTTCCTGAACACCATGCTGTCCAACAGCAGCAGTAACACCTCGCACTATAAGAGCGATGCGTTTGACAAAGTGATTCGCGACGCGATTAAGGCCCCGGATGCTAAAGCCCGTGCAGCTGACTATCAGCAGGCCGAGCAGATCATGGATAAAGACAGCACCATCGTCCCGGTTTACTACTACGTGAATACCCGTCTGGTGAAACCTTATGTCGGCGGTTATACCGGTAAAGATCCACTGGATAAAACCCTGGATAAAAACTTCTACATCATCAAACACTAATAGCATTCAGGCTATCAGCAGTGGCGGCGCGTCTGGCGCCGCCTTTTAATTTTTTTTATATGTTGTGAAGCAACAGCCTGGTAGGTACGGCAATGTTAAAATTCATCCTGCGTCGCTTGCTTGAAGCGCTCCCGACGCTGTTCGTCCTGATTACCATCTCCTTCTTTATGATGCGACTGGCACCCGGCAGCCCGTTTACTGGCGAGCGCACCCTGGCACCGGAAGTGATGGCCAACATTGAGGCGAAATATCACCTCAACGATCCTATCGGTAAGCAGTATGTCGATTACCTGGTGCAGCTGGCGCACGGCGACTTCGGCCCATCCTTTAAATACAAAGATTATTCGGTCAACTATCTGGTCGCGCATGCATTCCCGGTCTCGGCCAAACTCGGCCTGGCCGCGTTTCTGCTGGCGGTGGTACTTGGCGTCACGGCCGGAGTTATCGCTGCGCTCAAACAGAACAGCTTGTGGGATTTTGCGGTGATGGGGGTGGCAATGACCGGCGTGGTGATACCCAGTTTCGTGGTCGCGCCGTTGCTGGTTCTGCTGTTCGCCATCACCCTGAAGTGGCTGCCGGGCGGCGGCTGGAATGGTGGGCAGTGGAACTACATGCTGCTGCCGATGGTGGCGCTGTCGCTGGCTTACATCGCCAGTATCGCGCGTATCACCCGTGGATCGATGATTGAAGTGATGCACTCCAACTTTATCCGCACCGCGCGCGCCAAAGGCTTACCGCTGCGCCGCATTGTAATGCGTCATGCGCTGAAGCCCGCGTTGCTGCCGGTGATCTCCTACATGGGACCGGCATTTGTCGGCATCATCACTGGTTCGATGGTGATTGAGTCGATCTACGGTCTGCCGGGCATCGGTCAGCTGTTTGTGAACGGCGCGCTGAACCGTGACTACTCACTGGTGATGAGCCTGACCATTCTGGTGGGTTTGCTGACCATCGTATTCAACGCGATTGTTGACGTGCTCTATGCCGTTATCGATCCCAAAATTCGTTACTGATTGCGGAGTTCGCCATGATGTTAAGTAAGAAAAACAGCGAAGCTCTTGATGCGTTCAGTGAGAAGCTGGAAGTAGAAGGGCGTAGTCTCTGGCAGGACGCGCGTCGTCGTTTTATTCATAACCGCGCTGCCTCCATCAGCCTGCTGGTGCTGTTCCTGATCACCCTGTTCGTGATCTTTGCGCCGATGCTGGCGCAGTTCACTTACGACGATACCGACTGGGCTATGATGTCCTCGCCGCCCGATACCACCTCTGGTCACTGGTTCGGCACTGATTCTTCGGGTCGTGACCTGCTGGTACGTGTGGCTATCGGTGGCCGGATCTCGCTGATGGTGGGCGTGGCTTCTGCGCTGATCGCGGTGATTGTCGGGACGCTCTATGGCTCGATTGCTGGCTATCTCGGCGGCAAAACAGACTCGGTGATGATGCGTATTCTGGAAATCCTTAACTCCTTCCCGTTTATGTTCTTCGTGATCCTGCTGGTGACCTTCTTTGGTCGCAATATCCTGCTGATTTTTGCCGCCATCGGCATGGTTTCGTGGCTCGATATGGCGCGTATTGTGCGCGGCCAGACGCTGAGCCTGAAGCGCAAAGAGTTTATCGAAGCGGCCCATGTGGGCGGGGTATCGACCTGGAAAATCGTGGTGCGCCACATCGTGCCGAACGTGCTGGGCGTGGTAGTGGTTTACGCCTCGCTGCTGGTGCCGAGCATGATCCTGTTTGAATCCTTCCTGAGCTTCCTGGGACTGGGTACGCAGGAGCCGCTGAGCAGCTGGGGCGCACTCCTCAGCGACGGGGCAAACTCGATGGAAGTGTCGCCGTGGCTGCTGCTCTATCCGGCAGGCTTCCTGGTGGTCACGCTGTTCTGTTTCAACTTTATCGGCGATGGCCTGCGTGATGCCCTCGACCCGAAAGATCGTTAAGGAGTTTCCCGATGACTATTCATGAATTCCAGCCAGCAATGGCGGCCCGCGCGGGAAGCGAACAGCTACTTACGGTCAAAGATTTACGCGTTACCTTTGGCACGCACGATGGTGATGTTACCGCCGTTAACGACCTGAACTTCTCGCTGCGCGCCGGTGAGACGCTGGGCATTGTCGGTGAGTCCGGTTCCGGCAAGTCACAAACCGCCTTTGCCCTGATGGGGCTGCTGGCGAAAAATGGCCGCATTGGCGGTTCGGCGATGTTCAATGGCAAAGAGATCCTGAATCTGCCCGAGAACAAGCTCAATAAACTGCGCGCCGAACAGATTGCGATGATTTTCCAGGACCCGATGACCTCGCTGAACCCCTATATGCGGGTGGGCGAGCAGCTGATGGAAGTGCTTAAGCTGCATAAAGGGATGAACAACGCGCAGGCGTTTGAAGAGTCGGTGAGAATGCTGGATGCGGTGAAAATGCCGGAAGCGCGCAAGCGGATGAAGATGTATCCGCATGAGTTCTCCGGCGGTATGCGTCAGCGCGTCATGATCGCCATGGCGCTGCTGTGCCGTCCCAAACTGCTGATTGCCGACGAGCCGACCACTGCGCTGGATGTTACCGTCCAGGCGCAGATTATGACGCTGCTCAACGACCTCAAGCGCGAGTTCAACACCGCCATTATCATGATCACCCACGATCTGGGTGTGGTGGCGGGGATCTGCGACAAAGTGCTGGTGATGTATGCCGGACGCACCATGGAGTATGGCCGTGCCCGCGATGTCTTTTATCAGCCGTCACATCCTTACTCGATTGGTCTGCTTAATGCGGTGCCGCGTCTGGATGCGGAAGGGGAAAGTCTGACGACGATACCGGGTAATCCACCCAACCTGCTGCGTCTGCCGCAGGGCTGCCCGTTCCAGCCGCGTTGTCCGCACGCTATGGATATCTGCACCCAGGCACCACCGCTGGAACCCTTTGGCGAAGGCCGTCTGCGCGCCTGCTTTAAGCCGGTGGAGGAGTTAGTATGAGCACCGTAGCTGAAAAAAGAGTGTTACTGGAAATCGCCGACCTCAAGGTGCATTTCGACATCAAAGATGGCAGGCAGTGGTTCTGGCAGCCATCAAAAACCCTGAAAGCAGTCGATGGTGTCAGCCTGCGTCTGTATGAGGGGGAAACCCTGGGCGTGGTAGGTGAGTCTGGCTGTGGTAAATCGACCCTGGCGCGCGCCATTATCGGGCTGGTAAAGGCGACCGAGGGGCGGGTCGCCTGGTTAGGCCGTGATCTGCTGGGGCAAAGTGAAGAGGAGTGGCGCAAGGCGCGAAGCGATATCCAGATGATATTCCAGGATCCGCTGGCGTCGCTGAATCCGCGTATGACCATCGGCGATATCATCGCAGAGCCACTGCGTACCTATCATCCAAAAATGGCGCGTCAGGAAGTGAAAGACCGCGTCAAAAATATGATGATGAAAGTGGGGCTGCTGCCTAACCTGATTAACCGCTATCCGCACGAGTTCTCGGGCGGTCAGTGTCAGCGTATCGGTATCGCCCGCGCGCTGATTCTGGAGCCAAAGCTGATTATCTGTGATGAGCCGGTCTCCGCACTGGACGTCTCAATTCAGGCCCAGGTGGTTAACCTGCTGCAGCAGCTGCAGCGCGAAATGGGCTTATCGCTGATCTTCATTGCGCACGATCTGGCGGTGGTGAAACATATCTCTGACCGGGTGCTGGTAATGTATCTGGGGCATGCGGTGGAGCTGGGCACCTACAAAGAGGTCTACAGCAATCCTCAGCATCCTTATACCCGTGCGCTGATGTCCGCGGTGCCGATTCCCGATCCGGACAAGGAGAAGAACAAGCAGATTCAGCTGCTGGAAGGGGAGCTGCCGTCGCCGATCAATCCGCCATCAGGCTGCGTGTTCCGCACCCGTTGTCCGATTGCCGGTCCGGAGTGTGCGAAAACCCGGCCGCTGCTGGAAGGCAGCTTCAATCACGCGGTCTCCTGTCTGAAAGTCGACCCGCTATAATTCAAAACGCCGGGCAATCGCCCGGCGTTTTCTTATCAAATCTGATGCTTACTCACGCCACAGGATATGACAGAGTTTGTGGTCTTTCTCGCGGCACAGCAGCACGCGAGCAAAGACGTCGGTGATCGGTTCACCGTCCGCTTCACCCAGCCCAATCACCACCTCGGCGAAGAAGTCCGGGTTCAGATCGAAATCGACATGATCTTTCCAGTCTTCAGAGGGATCGAACAGCTCTGCGCCACCGCGCTCTTCGAACTGCAGATTGAAGAGAATGACATCTGCCGGATCAAGATTGTCGACTGCCAGTTCGAGAAAAATATCGTAGGCTTGTTCCAGCGTTTCATCTTCGGTAAGGCGATTATTTAAATCCATAGTCTGTCCTGTCGGCCTGCGGCCATTTACACAATCTGGCTCGTTTTACAGTAAAGGACTGAAGAAGTAAAACAGTCGTTCGACGATGCGTTGCCACCAGGCACGTTTTGCCCAGCGCTTGCCATCCAGCAGGCGGGAACGGGCGATATAGTCATCCTGCACACAGGCGAGATCGCTGCCAAAACCCGCATCATCAACCACCAGCGTCACTTCAAAATTCAGCCATAAACTGCGCATATCGAGATTCACGGTTCCTACCAGGCTCAGTTGTCCGTCGACCAGCACGCTTTTGGTATGCAGCAGGCCATCTTCAAACTGATAAATTTTCACGCCCGCTTCCAGCAACTCACTGAAGAAGGAGCGGCTGGCCCAGCCAACCAGCAGCGAGTCATTGTGACGAGGCACAATCACGCTGACATTGACGCCACGCTGCGCCGCCGTACAGATAGCATGCAGCAGATCGTCGCTCGGCACTAAGTAGGGCGTAGTCATGATCAACTGTTCACGTGCCGAATAGACCGCAGTCAGCAACGCCTGATGGATCATATCTTCCGGGAAGCCGGGGCCGGAGGCGATCACCTGCACGGTGTGGCCGCTCTCCTGTTCAAACGGCATAATGTTGCGATCGGGCGGCGGCGGTAAAATGCGTTTGCCGGTCTCTATCTCCCAGTCGCAGCTGAAAACAATCCCCATCGCGGTGGCAACCGGGCCTTCCATTCGCGCCATCAGGTCAATCCACTGACCGACACCCGCGCTCTGTTTGAAGAAGCGCGGATCGACCAGGTTCATGCTGCCGGTATAAGCGATGTAGTTATCAATGAGTACGATTTTGCGGTGCTGACGCAGATCCATCCGTCGCAGGAAGACGCGCAGCAGGCTGACCTGCAACGCTTCCACCACATCGATTCCGGCATTGCGCATCATGCCGACCCAGGGGCTGCGGAAAAAGGTAACACTGCCCGCAGAGTCGAGCAGCAGACGGCAATGAACGCCACGGCGTGATGCCGCCATCAGCGATTCCGCCACTTCATCCGCCAGACCGCCGGGATGCCATATATAGAACACCATCTCAATGTTGTGGCGGGCCAGCTGGATATCACGAATCAACGCCTGCATCACGTCGTCGGCGCTGGTGAGCAGCTGCAGCTGGTTGCCCTTGACCCCGGCGATGCCCTGACGATGGTAGCAAAGCTCAAACAGCGAACGCGCAACGTCGCTGTGTTCAGTGGCAAAAATTTCACGGCACTGCTTAAGGTCAGTAAGCCAGCGGGCAGTGGATGGCCACATGGTGCGGGCGCGCTCCGCACGACGTTTACCCAGATGGAGTTCGCCAAAAGAGAGATAAGCGATAATCCCTACCAGCGGCAGAATATAGATAACCAGTAGCCAGGCCATCGCGGATGTCACTGCCCGTCGCTTCATCAACACGCGCAGCGTAACCCCGGCGATCAGCAGCCAGTAACCAAACACCAGCAACCAGCTGATCAGGGTATAAAAAGTGGTCATAAAGTGGACATCCCGTTCGCGCTTTCGTCCGGCAAGTTTACGTGCAGATGACGGCTAACGGAACCCTTTATCCCGGACATCCTCGATGAAGGATCCGATTTGGCATTACCGCAGAGATCTCTATAATGCCCTCGCGTATATCTCGTGTGTATGACGTCAGAGAGGAAGTGATGAAACGAAGCAGAAATGAAGTGGCGCGCTGGAGAATGTTACGGCAGGTGCATCGCCGCCGCTCACGCTGGCTGGAAGGGCAGTCGCGGCGGTATAAGCGTATCCACTGCATTCGCCATCAGCTGGCACAACAGCAGCGTCGTTCGATTCTGTTTATTACGCAGATAATATAGCGAAAGCCCGGTGAATTCAGCCTGTCGGACAAAGCAGGCTATTCAGACTTCAAATCAGGCTTCAAAAAAAACCGATTCTGCCATCGCCCGTCGCGCTATCAGGTGCTCCTGATGCGACGCGCCACGATCGCTGACTTCGCGCATCAGACATTCCATTGAGCTGCCCAGCTCAGTCGGCCTGTGGTAACCCACACGATCGTACCATTCGTAAGACCACTTACGCGATTTACGCTGATAATAGACAGTGAGCCAAACTGAGCAATTAGCAGGGTAACCACTCATTACTTCTATTTTGGGGTCAACAATAGAAAGGAGCCGGGATAACAGCGGGTCGAGCAATGTAAGGGACTGGCCAGAATAAGTTTTATGCATAATGTGCCCGCGACTGTGCTGTGCATCCATTCAGAGGTTCAACTCACAAGGGGTAAATGTAGACAGCTCTGCGAGATAATTCCTCTTTAATACTAAAAAAAGGGCGGAAAGATCATATTTTAATAGTAAAACAGGTCATTCAGGCGCGGACTAAAGAGGGAATATTAACAGGATAAAAACCGCAGGCTAACAAGTTGTACAACTTTACAATGTTGTAATGTGCTGTTATTTATGAGTTTATTGTCATTAAAACGTGACGATCTGATTTTTTAAGCTAAATATCTGTACAGATAGCTCGTTGTTGTATAACTTTATCGCATCGGTTATTAATCTTAAATGAATCCTATGAGGGTCAACCATGCAGACTAACGTTCGTATTCCCGCTTCAGTCTCTGACATCTCCGCGTATTTACACAGCGCCGCGCAGCCCTCACAACAGGCCATTCTTGGCTCCGTCGTGACAGAAATTATCAGTTCTGGCCGTAGTCTGAATCGTAAAGCGATCTGCTCAAAACTGATCGGCCGTTTACAGCATGTCACCAGTCCGGAAGAAGAACAGCACTATCATGCGCTGATTGGCCTGATTCTGGATCGCGGTTAACTCATCGCTGAAAATAGCTGTGGCGGGAAAATAAAGAGAGCGTGTATTACTGAAAGACCAGGCCGGTGTACTGCCGGTTTATTATCAATGTCGTTCAGAACAACGCTTTAATTTATTAAGATCAATTGGTCGCTGCGTTTATTCGCGAGGCAGAATATTCAGACCGGCCGGTTGCTGCGACAGAGAGTGATGTGCTGCTCTGTCGCAATGAAACCTCAGGTCTGATTAACCAGCGAGACGTTGTGTCGTCATCATTAGCGTTACGTTCACCAGCTGCAGTGCCGCCGCCAGCACGATCAGCATGACAATCCACTGCTTTTTATTACGCCAGCCCTGAGTTCGCCAGAGATAAACCGCGCTGCCGATCAGTAAAGCGATAATGGCCAGTAGCCCCAGAATGATTATCTGCATCTTTCCTCTCTTGAACGATCAAAATAAAAATGGCTTCTGTGCCAGGCACAGAAGCCATTTTCAATGCTGAGTCACGATCAGAAGACGCGTTTAAACGGCTTAACCGAAACCTGCTTATAGACGCCCGCGGCGAAGTAGGGATCATCCTGTGCCCAGGATTGTGCTTCTTCTAATGACGGGAATTCAGCAATCACGGTTGAGCCGGTAAAACCCGCTACACCAGGATCGTTGCTGTCGACAGCAGGCATCGGGCCTGCAATGATCAGGCGTCCCTCTTCCTGCAGCAGTTTGAGCCGTGCCAGATGGGCAGGGCGCACGGCGTTACGTTTTTCCAGTGAATCTGCAGTATCTTCTGCATAAATGACGTAAAGCACTAAGGAACTCCCATTAACCAGAATTTCGCAACACGTTAAGGGATTGCCCCTCAGAGTGCAAACGAAACCTCAGAGTGGTGAATGGCTCAGCATAAAGGGCTAAAAAGCGCTTTTCTTCAGGCGGGATGGCGGGAGTTATTGAAACTGATTGCTATTTGCATTTAAAATCGCTGCTTCATTCAATCACTGCGACTGTTATGACCACGCTGACTATGCCATTACCTAAACGCACGCCTGTCTCCATGTTGTTGTCTGTTGCTTTGCATGGGGCCGTGATAGCCGGAATTCTGTATGCTTCATTCCAGCAGGTGATTGAGGTGCCCAAAGCGTCGCAGCCCATCAGCGTTACCATGGTCGCCCCTGAAGTCCAGCCTGAGCCTGCACCGGCCATCGTGGAGCCGCCTGCACCACAGCCAGAACCTCAGCCAGAACCTGAACCGGTGCCGGAACCTCAGCCCGTGCCCGAACCGCCGAAAGCGGAGCCGGTGCCGATTCCCAAACCTGAGCCTAAGCCAAAGCCCAAACCGAAACCAGAGCACAAGCGGGAGCAGCCTAAACGCGAGGTGAAGCCGCGTCAGGAGAGCAAACCGCAGGCCGATCCGTTTAAGCAGGAAGCCCCGGCGACGCAGAACAAACCGACCACGGCGCCAAAATCTACGCCGTCACCCACCTCATCGGCCTCAACCGGCCCAAAAGCACTGAACGTCAGTAAGCCTGGCTATCCACAACGCGCATTTGCACTGCGTGTAGAGGGGCGGGTACGGGTGAAGTTTGATGTGGACAGTGAGGGACGGGTGGATAACATCCAGATCCTCTCTGCTGAGCCGCGCAATATGTTTGAGCGTGAAGTTAAGCAGGCGATGAAAAAGTGGCGCTATCAGAGCGGACGGCCAGGGCAGGGTCTGACCATGAATATCGTGTTTAAGATTAATGGTGGGGCCAGCATAGAATAAAGCGTCAGGTCAGGCTGAAACAGCCTGACCTGTTTTTCATTCGCCGGGTTGCTGGTTAGCGCGACCGGCTGGCAGAGGACGGGAATTACCCTCATTGTCGACCGCCACATAAATAAACACCGCTTCCGTCGCAATGTAAGTTTGTCCAATCGGCTCAGACGACACTTTTTTGATCCACACTTCCACATTAATCGTCATGGAACTGTTGCCGGTACGAAGACAGCTCGCATGGCAGCTCACCACATCGCCCACCGCGACGGGCTTCATAAATGACATGCCGTCGACACGAACCGTCACCACGCGTCCTTCAGCGATCTCTTTCGCCAGGATAGCGCCACCCATATCCATCTGTGACATCAGCCAGCCACCAAAAATATCGCCGTTGGCGTTGGTATCTGCTGGCATGGCGAGCGTACGCAGCACCATTTCGCCTTTCGGCAATTTATGTTTTTCGCCCATTGCTTCCACTTCTATGCAGGTGAATGCTAAAAAAATGCCCGGCGGACCGGGCAGATGATTATTTTTGTTCCTGCTGCGGCATCTGTCGCCAGATGTAAAGCCCGCTGAGCAGGGTAAACAGTAAGGTCAGACCGGAGAGACCGAACACTTTAAAGTTAACCCAAAACGCCTGAGATAACCAAAAGGCGACATAGATGTTTACCAGGCCGCAGATAAAGAAGAACAGCGCCCAGGCAACGTTGAGCCGGCGCCAGACCGCGTCGGGCAGCTGCAGCTCTTTACCCAGCATGCGCTGAATCAGCGTCTGCTCCATAAACCACTGGCTGTAGAGCAGGGCGGCGGCAAACAGGCTGTAGATAACCGTGACTTTCCACTTAATGAACTCATCGTTGTGGAACACCAGCGTCAGGGTGCCAAAAACCGCCACCAGCACAAAGGTGAAAATCGTCATCTTTTCCAGCTTGCGATAGAGCACCCAGCTGACAACCAGCGCCAGGCCGGTCGCGACAATCAGCGCGCCCGAGGCGACAAAAATGTCATACAGCTTGTAGAAGATGAAAAAGACCACCAGGGGAAGAAAGTCGAGTAGCTGCTTCATAGTTTTTCCATTCAGAGTTGGCTGCAAATGTGCCCGAAGGCACATCGTCAATCAACGTAACAGCATATAGAGCCGATAAAGATAGATAATCAACATCGCCGAAACCACATTGCCTGCCGCGGTGAAAATCACCGACGAGACATTCAGCGGTAAAACCGTCAGCGAAGAGAAGAACAGCATCACCACCACTTTGGCCAGCAGCCAGAGCAGAATAGCGGGGGCAATCAGCTTCACATTCTTCCACGCCATCCGCATGCTGGCCCGCATGGCGGCAAAGACACCCATCTT
This sequence comes from Pantoea sp. PvP021, assembly GCF_054056055.1. Lineage (NCBI taxonomy): Bacteria > Pseudomonadati > Pseudomonadota > Gammaproteobacteria > Enterobacterales > Erwiniaceae > Pantoea > Pantoea sp. PvP021. The sequence continues at coordinate 590,573 of NZ_JBSRXX010000001.1, forward strand.
CTCACTGGCCACCATCACCGGAGCCAGCGACAGCAGAATCGTCAGCAGAATGCCTGGCACCACCAGCACCATAAAGCCCAGTTGCGCCACCAGCGTCATCAGGAAGGTGAGCAGCAGCAGCTTTGGCAGCAGCGGCGCTGAAGCACCAATCGCCCGCAACGCACTGACACGCTGGCCGGAAGAGACCATCGGGATCAGATAGAGCATTCCGCCAAGCAGCAGCGTGTTCCCCATCAGCGCAGCGAAGGTGCTGGCCGCCGAGGCGCGCAGCAGCACCTGCTGCTGTTCCGGTGACATATTCTGCACCATCTCAAACAGCGAACCGGCGCTATCGTCACCCTGTTGCAGGAGGGCCATCTGATCGGCACCTGGCGTCAGCACATGCACCAGCATGACGGTGATAAAAGCGGCCAGCAGCGACATCAACAGCACCGTAGCCAGTTGATGGCGCGCGAAATTTCCTGTGTCACGGTATAACGAGCTTGCCGTGATAGACATGTACACTCCTTTGAGGAACCGGGTTAATTAACCCGGCGATTGTACATGTTCTGACAGCTCGCGGGCACCCGCTGCGGCATAACTTTCTGTCATGACAGGTAAAGATGGAGAAAAAAGGGCGGGAAGACCATAGCGGGCGCGGGCGCGATCGCAGGCTTCATTGTGGATACCCGCTTCGCCCGACATCGAAAATTCCCGACAGGGCGTCGGACGTTGTTCGTAAATTCCGCAGGAGACACAGCCGCCAATGTCGCCTTCAAGGGCAACGCAGCGCGGCGCGCGATCGTTCGTTCCACGCATATTGCGCATTAACAGGCTGAGCGGTTCGGTTAATGCGGTCGGCACCGGGCCGCCTGCATCATCGGCTTCGGCCCAGTAAAATGAGACGCGGAAATGGGCGCAGCAGGCGCCACAGCTGACACAAGGGTTAGTTATTTCACTCATTTGATCACCCGCCCCTCCCAGGGCATCGAACCAAAATCACCAGAGAAGATAAGCAAAATAGGCCCGGCGAAATTATTCAGCAAGGGGAATTTTGCTGCGCCAGCCTGAGCCGAAATTGATCTAAATCAATTCATTGTTTTTTAAGTAATTTATCTGAAGGGTACAGAGTGCAATTTTCTGTAAATCACGTTAAATATTTGCCAGCAAAAAGCGATGACGTTCGCGACATTAACATTAAGCAAAGGAGTGATGATGAAACTGGCAAAATGCGCGATGCTGCTGGCTCTGGCTTTTCCCCAACTGTCGATGGCCCACGAAGCAGGCGACTTCTTTATGCGTGCCGGTAGTGCCACCGTCCGGCCCACCGAAGGTTCCGATAATGTGTTAGGGATGGGCGAGTTCAGCGCATCCAACGACACGCAGCTGGGCCTGACTTTTACTTACATGGCAACCGACAACATTGGTGTCGAATTACTGGCCGCCACACCGTTCCGTCACAAAGTGGGCCTGGGCCCGACCGGAACACTGGCAACGGTACGCCAGTTACCGCCTACGCTGATGGCGCAGTACTACTTCTTTGACAGCAAGAGCAAAGCGCGTCCTTACGTTGGCGTAGGTATCAACTACACCACCTTTTACGATGCCGATTTCAACCAGACGGGCCGCGATGCGGGCCTGACCGATCTCAGCGTGAAGGATTCCTGGGGTGTGGCGGGTCAGGTCGGTCTGGATTATCAGATTAACCGTGACTGGATGCTGAATGCGTCGGTGTGGTACATGGATATTGATACGGAAGTGAAGTTTAAAGCGGGTGGCGAGCAGCAGAATATCAATATGCGCATCGATCCCTGGGTCTTCTTCTTCGGAGCGGGTTACCGTTTCTGATGATAAAGATGATAAAAAGGCCGCTGAATCAGCGGCCTTTTTTGTCTGTTAAGACGTTATTTGATCTGCATATTGTTAACAACGGACTTCACGCCCGCCACGCTGCGCGTAACCTGAACGGCACGGTTAGCCATCTGTGGTGATGAAACAAAACCGCTCAGCTGAACTTTACCTTTAAAGGTTTCTACGTTGATTTCAGTTGATTTCAGCGAGTCATCTTTCAGCAGTTCACCTTTAACTTTTGTGGTCACCACGGTGTCATCAATATAGCCACCGGTTCCCTCTTTGGTTGCGGTTGGCGCACAGGCGCTCAGTGTCAGCGCAACCACGCCCGCCAGTACAGCACCTGTCAGCAGTTTAACGAATTTCATTGCTTTCTCTCCCTGTCACAAAATGGATGCGACGTTACCGTAACGGCGCATTGTCATTGTGGTGCAGATTTTGCAAAAAGGGCAAATGGGGGAATGAAAAAAAAGGAAACAAATCATGCCTTATCGCGCGATAAGGCATGCTGGCAGGATTAACGGCTGGCGGCTTTAAGACGGCTGACAAAGTTCTTCAGCTCGCTCAGCATCACCTCAGGCTCTGAATGATGTTTTTCGATGATTCTGACAATCGCAGAGCCGGAGATCGCACCCGCAGCGCCCGCGGCGATCGCTTCCTTCACCTGTTCAGGCTCAGAGATACCAAAGCCCTGCAGCGGCGGGGCTGCATGGTATTCACGCAGCTTGTCGATCAGATGCTGCAACGGCAGGCTGGCGCGGTTTTCAGCACCGGTCACGCCCGCGCGCGACAGCAGGTAGGTGTAACCCCGTCCGTGTGAAGCGATCTCGCGCAGCAGCTCATCGCTGGCGTTAGGCGGACAGATGAAGATGGGTGCCACGCCATGACGCAGCGCAGCCTGACGGAAGGGCGCGGACTCTTCAACGGGCACATCCGCCACCAGCACCGAATCCACACCCGCCTCTGCACAACGGGCATAGAACTCATCCACACCGTTGGTGAAGACCAGATTGGCGTACATCAGCAATCCAATCGGCAGATCCGGATACTTACGGCGGATAGTGGCCAGCATTTCAAAGCATTGGCTGGTGTTGGTGCCCGCCGCAAAGGCGCGTAACGTCGCATTCTGGATGGTCGGGCCATCTGCAAGGGGATCGGAAAAGGGAATACCCAGCTCCAGTGCATCCGCGCCTCCTTCAACCAGGGCATCAATCACACGCAGTGAAAGCTCCGGTGACGGATCGCCCAGCGTAACAAAAGGAACAAAAGCCCCTTCATTATTCGCTGACAGACGCGTAAACAGTTGATTGTAACGTTCCATCAGATTTCTCCCTGCGCTGTCAAAATGTCATGAACGGTGAAAATATCTTTGTCGCCGCGGCCAGAGAGGTTGACCACAATCAACTGCTCTTTTTCCGGCTCGGCCTGAATCATCTTCATGGCGTGCGCAAGGGCGTGGGATGACTCCAGCGCCGGAATGATACCTTCATCGCGACAGAGCTGTTTAAAGGCGGCCAGCGCTTCGTTATCGGTGATGGAGACATATTCCGCACGACCGATGCTGTTCAGGTGCGCATGCTGCGGGCCTACAGACGGGAAGTCGAGGCCGGCAGAGATCGAGTAAGACTCCTCAATCTGGCCATCATGGGTCTGCATCATCGGCGATTTCATACCGAAGTAGATGCCGACGCGACCGTGCTTGAGCGGCGCGCCATGCTCGCCGGTCTCAATGCCGTGGCCCGCAGGCTCTACGCCGATCAGCTTCACGCTGGTCTCATCGATAAAGTCGGCAAACATGCCGATGGCGTTGGAGCCGCCGCCCACACAGGCGAGGATCGCATCGGGCAGACGACCCTCTCTTTCCAGAATCTGCTTTTTAGTCTCTTCGCCAATCATGCGCTGGAACTCACGCACAATCGTCGGGAAGGGATGCGGACCCGCTGCGGTGCCGAGCATATAGTGTGATGTCTCGTAGCTGCCAGACCAGTCGCGCAGTGCTTCATTACAGGCATCTTTCAGCGTGGCGGAGCCGCTGTGCACCGGGATCACTTCTGCGCCCATCAGACGCATACGGAAGACGTTGGGTGACTGACGCTCCACATCTTTTGCGCCCATATAGATGCGGCATTTCATGCCCAGCAGCGCACAGGCCAGCGCTGAAGCTACGCCGTGCTGACCCGCACCGGTTTCGGCAATAATTTCGTTTTTGCCCATGCGTTTGGCTAACAACGCCTGACCCAGCACCTGGTTGGTCTTGTGCGCGCCACCGTGCAGCAGATCTTCACGCTTAAGATAGAGGCGGGTTTTGGTGCCTTTAGTCAGGTTTTTGCACAGCGTCAGGGCGGTAGGCCGACCCGCATAGTTCTTCAGCAGGTCGGTAAACTCGGCCTGAAACTCAGGATCTTTCTGGGCGTCGACAAACGCCTGTTCCAGCTGGCGCAGGGCTGGCATCAGGATTTGCGGAACATACATTCCGCCAAATTCGCCAAAGTAGGGATTAAGTAACGTCATTTTTTATCTTCCTTTCTCGGGCCCGCCGTTGAGCAGGCCAGGCAAATCAGTAGGCTCGCAGTGTCTGAAACACAGCGGCAATTTTACGGGCATCTTTGATGCCAGGCGCGCTTTCCACGCCAGAGTTGAAGTCCAGGCCGGCACAGCCGAGCTGCGCGGCTTCAACACAGTTATCCGCGCTCAGGCCACCGGCCAGCAGCACATTGTTGAGCGTCTGCCCCTGCAACAGCGACCAGTCGAAACGCTGTCCGGTCCCGCCGTCGCCATTATCAAACACATAACGGTCAACATGAGGCCAGTCGCGCGCCGGCAAGGTGCCTTCAATGCGCAGCGCCTTCCAGATTTGAATCTCTGCTGGCAGAGCCGCACGCAGTTCAGCCACAAACGCCGGCGTCTCGTTGCCATGCAGTTGCACCGCAGAGAGTGAAAGCGCACCGGCTTGCGTGACAATGTCGCTCATAGCGGCATTGCGGAACACGCCGACGTAGCGCAGCGGGGCCGCAGCGATAACGGTCTGCGCCGTAGCGGTGTCAATCTGGCGCGGGGAACCTTCCGCGAAGATCAGACCACCATAGATTGCCCCGGCTTCATAGGCGGCACGCGCATCTTCGGCACGGGTCAGGCCGCACACTTTATTGCTGCCCAGCGTGACCCGACGCACCGCTGCGGTCAGGTCGGCTTCTTCCATCAGTGCAGAACCAATCAGGAAGCCGTTGGCAAAATGGCTCAGCTCGCGAATATCGGCATAGCTGTTAATGCCTGATTCGCTGATTACCGTGACGCCGTGTGACAGGCGCGGTGCCAGCTGACGGGTGCGGTTAAGATCGATAGAGAGGTCACGCAGATCGCGGTTGTTGATACCCACGACTTTGGCCTGCAGCGCGATAGCCCGCTCCAGTTCCTCTTCATTACTCACTTCAGTCAGAATGCCCATCTTCAGGCTGTGCGCCACGGCGGCCAACTGACGATACTGCTCATCATCCAGCACTGACAGCATCAGCAGAATCGCATCCGCCTGGTAGTAACGGGCCAGATAGATCTGATAAGGGTCGATGATAAAATCTTTGCACAGCACCGGCTGGGTGATGGCCGCGCTGACAATCGGCAGAAAGGCGAAGTCGCCCTGAAAATATTTCTCATCGGTCAGCACAGATACCGCGGAAGCGTAGTGGCGGTAGACCCCGGCAATGGCGGCTGGATCGAAATCCTCACGAATAATGCCTTTCGAGGGAGAGGCCTTTTTACACTCCAGGATAAACGCGGTTCTTGCACCCTGCAGCGCGTCGTAGAAATGACGGCTGGCGGGTTCAATGCTGTTCTGAAAGGTAGAGAGAGGCTGCTGCTGCTGACGGGCTTCAACCCAAATCGCTTTGTCCTGAACAATTTTTTCTAACACGGTGCCTTTCATGATTATCCTCTTGCTGCCAGTGCGACGACACGCTCATAAGCCTGTCCGCTGCGGATGGCGTTAAGCGCCTGCTGTGCGTTTTCACGCAGATCTTCCTGACCGAATACTTTAAGCAACATCGCCACGTTGACGGCGACGGCCTCCTCATGGGCCTGCTGGCCATTACCCTGGAGTAAAGAGGTCAGAATGTCACGATTTTCTTCCGGCGTGCCGCCCGCCAGCGCCTCTTTGGGATGGAAGCCAAAACCAAAGTCCTCTGGCGAGAGCTGATAGCGCGTAATTTCACCTTCACGCAGTTCGGCCACATGGGTTACATCGTGCAGCGCCACCTCATCCATTCCGCCACCGTGAACCACCGCCGCGCGCTGATAACCCAGCACTTTCAGCGTCTGGGCAATCGGCATCACCAGTTCCGGGCTGTAGACGCCAATCACCGCCAGTGGCGGGCGTGCCGGATTGATCAGCGGGCCCAGCACGTTAAACAGCGTACGGGTCTTAAGCTGCTGGCGGACCGGCATCGCGTGGCGAAAACCGGTGTGATACTGCGGCGCAAACAGGAAGCAGACATTCAGATCGTCCAGCGCCTGGCGCGCCCGGTCAGCGGGCATATCGAGATTGATGCCAAAGGCGGCCAGCAGATCGGAGGAGCCCGATTTGCTGGAGACGCTGCGGTTGCCGTGCTTCGCCACTTTCAGACCGCAGGTCGCAGCGACAAAGGCGCTGGCAGTCGAGATATTAATGCTGTTACTGCCATCGCCGCCGGTGCCCACAATGTCGGCAAACGCATAATCAGGGCGGGGAAAAGGTTTGGCATCTTCCAGCAGTGCGGTGGCGGCTCCGGCGATCTCTTCCGGCGTTTCACCGCGCACTTTCATGGCGATCAGCGCGGCAGCGAGCTGCGTTGGCTCCAGCTGTCCGGTAATGATGGCGCTGAACAGCTGATGACTCTCAGCCTGATTCAGCGTCTGCGCCTGGTAAAGTTTTTCCAGTGTCTGTTGCATGTTTATTCTCCCTGTTACTTCGCCAGCGCCCAGGCCAGCGTCTGCTCAAGCAGGCGCGCGCCCTGAGAAGTCAAAATCGATTCAGGATGGAACTGAAACCCGCATACGCGATCGGTTTCATGGCGAACGGCCATCACCATCCCGTTGTAACTGGCGTTCACCGTCAGCTCTTCCGGCGTGTTGCTGCCCACCAGCGAGTGATAGCGCGCCACCGGCAGCGGATTGCTCAGACCGGCAAACATCGCCTCGCCGTCATGGTCGATTGAAGAGGCTTTGCCGTGCAGGATCTCGCCTGCCTGGCCCACATGGCCGCCATAGGCTTCGACAATCGCCTGGTGACCCAGACAGATACCGATAATTGGCAGACGACCACGCAGCACCCGCAGCAGCTCCGGCATACAGCCAGCATCTTTTGGCGCGCCGGGACCGGGAGAGAGCATCAGCACCGGGTTCTCCATCCGCTGCAGCTGTTCAATAAGCAGTTCGGCGGGCAGGTTGTTGCGATAGATCACCACGTTGTGACCAAAGGTCCGCAGCTGATCAACCAGGTTATAGGTAAAAGAGTCGATGTTATCGAGCAGCAGAATATCGGCCATCAGAAGATCTCCTTGCAGTGATGGGCAGTCGCGATAGCGCGCAGTACGGCGCGCGCTTTGTTGCGGCTTTCATCAGCTTCAGCCTGCGGATTAGAATCCAGCACCACACCAGCGCCCGCCTGAACGGTGGCGACGCCATCTTCTACATAGGCGGAGCGGATAACGATACAGGTATCGAGATCGCCCTGGGCGGTGAAGTAGCCCACCGCGCCGCCGTAGCTGCCGCGACGGGTGCGTTCAGCCCCGGCAATCAACTGCATGGCGCGAACTTTTGGTGCTCCGCTCAGCGTGCCCATGTTCATACAGGCACGATAAGCGTGCAGCACATCGAGATCCGCGCGCAGCGTACCCACCACGCGGGAAACCAGATGCATCACAAACGAGTAGCGGTCAACTTTGGTCAGGTCAGCCACGTAACGGCTGCCGGGCACGCAGATTCGCGCCAGATCGTTACGCGCCAGATCCACCAGCATCAGATGTTCAGCCAGCTCTTTATGGTCGGTACGCATCTCCAGCTCAATGCGGCTGTCGAGATCGCGGTCCAGTGAGCCATCAGCATGGCGGCCACGCGGGCGTGTACCGGCAATCGGGTAGATCTCAATCTGACGGGAGGTGGCGTCATACTTCAGCGAACTCTCCGGCGACGCGCCAAACAGGGAGAAATCCTGATCCTGCATGAAAAACATATAGGGGCTGGGATTGCTGTTTTTCAGTGTCTCATAAGCAGCCAGCGGCGACGGGCACGGCAACGAGAAGCGACGTGACGGCACGACCTGGAAAATTTCGCCGATGCGAACTGCCTGCTGCAGGGTGCGTACTACGTCGCAATACTCTTCATCACTCTGGCTGGTAGTCAGCGTCATCTGTTCAACCGGCTGGACCGGCAGAGCCGGTGCCGGCTGCAGCATCTGGCCGTGCAACTGCTCGATGCGGCGCTGCAGGCGCTGGAACTCGCTGGTGGACGGGCAGAACAGACTGGCCTGCAGACGCGCACTGCGGGTCTGGTGATCGATCACCAGTAAGGTCTCTGCCAGGTAAAAACAGTAGTCGGGGCAGCGTTGCTGATTATCCAGCTCCGGCAGGGTTTCAAAACCGGCAACCAGATCATAAGCAAACAGGCCACCCAGCAGCACGGCTTCGCGCTCATCGGCAGGGGAGTTGACCAGTTGTGGAATCAGACGCAGTGCATCAAACACCGACAGTGCCTTGAGGCGGGAATCTTCATCCTGCTGATGGTCGGTACTCTGCGGGAAAGTCAGCTCGCGTCCATCGGGACGAACCTGATTGCTGACCGACGCAGGCAGGGCCTCATCCAGCAGCGGCAGCAGGGCGCGGCCATTTTCTGACAACGCCTGAACGGTGACATTATTGCCCATTGCGCTGACGCGCAGCGCGCTGTCGACAATCAGCAGGCTTTTTAAGTTGCGCTTGCTGTCGATGTCAGCGGATTCAAGCAGCAGGGTTGCCGGACGTGCGCCGCACAGCTGGTGAAACACTGCGGCCGGATCTTCGCGGTAGGGTGCGGTGCCGGTAATCAACTTCACTGTAGGTTTCGCATTTGGCATGATGATTTCTCTGAATTTCGCTCAAAAAAAAGCCCGCTCGGTGGCGGGCTCAGGTATTAGCACAGCGTTTACGCAAAGTGTGCACGACCCTGTCGCCCGTTTTCGGGAACATCGCGCCAACCGTTTAAATGCGTGATTACAACAGCCATGATTGAATACCCGTTACGTGTGAACTTGTGTACTAGTTAACGGGTTCAGGGCGGAAATGTCAATACACTTTTTCACTGACCGTGAAAATCGTTATCATGCTGGCCGGTTTAGTTTTTGCAGGAGTTCTCTTGAGCGATATCGCCCGTTTCCCGGTTTATGATTTACACAGCCACACGCGTGCCTCCGATGGCTTACTGACCCCAGCCGCCCTGGTGCAGCGAGCGGTTGAGATGCGCGTCGGCGTACTGGCGATCACCGATCACGACAGCGTTGCAGGGGTTGATGAAGCGCAGCAAACGGCAATCGATTACGATTTACCGATAAAAGTGCTGGCGGGCGCAGAAATCTCCACCCTGTGGGAAAACCATGAGATTCACATCGTGGGACTGAACATTGATATCCGCCATCCGGCGATGGTGGCGTTTCTGGCCGGACAACATGCCTGTCGGCAAGCACGTGCAGAAGAGATTGGTGAGCGACTGGCGAAGGCACGTATCCCGGATGCGCTGGCGGGAGCCACGCGACTGGCTGATGGCGGCATCATTACCCGCGGTCACTTTGCCCGCTTCCTGATTGAGCAGGGTAAAGCAGAGAATATGGCGCAGGTGTTCAAAAATTATCTGGCGCGTGGCAAAACCGGTTACGTGCCGCCACAATGGTGTACAATTAAACAAGCTATTGATGCTATTCATCATTCTGGTGGCTGCGCCGTGCTGGCGCATCCTGGCCGTTACGGTTTATCGGCAAAGTGGCTCAAACGGCTGGTCGCCCATTTCCGCGAAGCGGGCGGTGATGCGATGGAAGTCGCGCAGTGCCAGCAGCCACCTAATGAGCGCACGACGCTGGCGCAATACGCCAGAGATAATGAACTGGCCGCATCACAAGGTTCTGATTTTCATCAACCCTGTCCGTGGATTGAACTGGGCCGCAAACTCTGGCTGCCCGCGGCGGTTGAGCCGGTCTGGGAACGCTTCCCGGATCTGGCTCCCGGCCTGGCAATCACGGAAAGGTGACACGAGGTTTCTATGAGTCAATTGTTTCATATTCATCCGGACAACCCGCAGCCCCGCCTGATTAATCAGGCGGTTGACTACCTGAACAAAGGCAGCGTCATTGTTTATCCAACCGATTCCGGCTATGCGCTGGGCTGTCGGCTGGAGGAGAAGGGCGCGATGGAGCGTATCTGTCGTATCCGTCAGCTCGACGGGCACCACAACTTTACCCTGATGTGCCGGGATCTCTCTGAGCTGTCGGTCTATTCGCAGGTGGGCAACTCAGCGTTTCGCCTGCTGAAAAACAACACGCCAGGCAACTACACCTTTATTCTCAAGGCGACCAAAGAGGTGCCGCGCCGCCTGATGAATGAAAAACGTAAGACCATTGGTCTGCGCGTGCCCTCTAATCCCGTGGCGCTGGCGCTGCTGGAAGCACTGAATCAGCCGATGATGTCGACCTCATTAATTCTGCCGGGCAACGATTTCACCGAGTCCGATCCGGAAGAGATCCAGCACAGCATCGGCAAGCTGGTCGATCTGATTATCGACGGCGGCACGCTGGGCCAGCAGCCGACCACGGTGGTCGATCTGACCACCGATGCGCCGGAAATTGTGCGTGAAGGGGTGGGCGATACCCGCCCGTTCCTGTAAGCCCTCAGGCTCAGGCTCAGGCACCGCGTGTCGGTGTCTGGGCCAGATTCGACTCTAACCAGCTTTTAAACTGGCCGTAAGGAATATAAAGTGACACATCTTTCAGGATCACTTTGTTATTACGCCCATTTTTAATCGAGTCAGAATAGCCAACAATCACGCCGCCCAGCGTATCATCACGGTTATAAACGCCGCCGCCCGACATCCCCTGAACAACACCTGCATTGGAGGCCATGGCTATACAGGGACTTTTATTCCAGTTATTCCGAATAGCCGTACGCGCTAAATTAACTCCGGTCGATTCAACCGGCATCGCTGAAATAAAACTGTAGCCATACATTTTAACCGGATCGCCGATGTCGCTGCTGCGGAACTTAGTCAGCGTGCTGGCGTCATTCTTGTGATAAATAATCGCAAGGTCGCAATAAGGGTGATAAGACTTGACGCGCTGCACGGCAGTTTTGGCAACGTGCGCAGCTGTCAGGCTATATTCAGGCGTCAATGGAATGCTGGTGCCCAGTGTGCCGAGACCGAGGATCGTCGGAATGCCAGTCACGCTCATATCTACGTGCTGCATCGCCGTACGACTGTACTCAGTGTGGCCCACAGAACACCCGCTCAGCACCAGTGCAGCAAGCACCGGGCACAGCAACAGGTTTTTCATGATGGGTTTCTTTATTCAGGCATGTCGGGAAATCCCTGGTGAAGATTTTTGACATGCAAGCAAGGTTCATCACTGAACCGTATTAACGCAACAACTCCGGATGCGCCGGTTTATTGGATTAATCTAAAAAGACTATTTTTATAAACGAATAACAAAAGCCGGACTTCATTGTTGCAAGACCCCTCTGTCGTGAGTCCTGCTTTTTATTGTGCTACAGGAATAAAGTATATCAGCTTAATAGTGTCGTACAATTTATTAAAGCTAATAAGAATCAAATGTCCTTGAAAATAAGGCCTTAAATAAATCTGCGTTAGAAAAAATCTGGGTTTTTTGTATTTACCGAGCGGTTATAATGGATTAAGTCATTAAAACAGTTGTTTGTGCTAACTTTAATGTTTTTTTAAGAAGAATAAAAACAAGGGAAAACCAGCGAAAGTGTAAGATAGTGTTAAGGTTTTTATCACCAGAACATTACGTTGATGAAACTAAAGTGGTTAGAAAATTTAATTGTCATCAGCTATAAAGTTTTTAATACATGCATTTTATTAATCTTATTCCTGTCAGATGCACGGGGATTATTTAAATCAGCGTCAGATATTATCAGATCTAAAACTATCAGAGGCTGACCCTTCTTAATTCGCTTCAGACCCACTCATAAAGCGCGTTACTTCAGGGGTAAATGCCTGTATAATGGGGCCGGATTAATAGGTTAACCTGTTGATTCAGAAAGAATTATCACCCTACCGTGACGCCTGGGAAGGCGACAAAGAGGAAGCTCAATGAGCGAAAAGTTACAGAAAGTCTTAGCGCGTGCCGGTCATGGCTCGCGTCGTGAAATCGAATCAATGATTGCCGCTGGCCGTGTCAGCGTCGACGGCAAGATCGCCACCCTGGGCGACCGCGTTGAAAGCAGCAAATCTCTGAAAATCCGTATTGATGGCCATCTGGTCTCGATTGCTGAATCAGCAACCGAAGTTTGCCGCGTGCTGGCTTACTACAAACCAGAAGGTGAACTCTGTACCCGCAGCGATCCTGAAGGGCGCCCAACAGTATTTGACCGTCTGCCTCGTCTGCGCGGTTCACGCTGGATTGCCGTTGGCCGTCTGGATGTGAACACCTGTGGTCTGATGCTCTTCACCACTGACGGTGAACTGGCGAACCGCCTGATGCATCCGAGCCGTGAAGTGGAACGTGAATATGCGGTGCGCGTCTTTGGTCAGGTCGACGATGATAAAATTCGTCAGCTGAGCAAGGGCGTTCAGCTGGAAGATGGCCCGGCTGCCTTTAAAACCCTGAAATTTGGCGGTGGAGAAGGGATCAACCAGTGGTACAACGTGACTCTGACCGAAGGACGTAACCGTGAAGTGCGTCGTTTATGGGAAGCGGTCGGCGTGCAGGTCAGTCGTCTGATGCGTGTTCGCTACGGCGATATCACCTTGCCAAAAGGCCTGCCACGCGGTGGCTGGACCGAACTGGATCTGCCTGCGGTTAACTACCTGCGTAACCTGGTGGAGATGGATGATGAAACGGTTACCAAACTGGTGGTCGAAAAAGATCGTCGTCGCACCAAAGCGAACCAGATTCGTCGTGCCGTGAAACGTCACAGTAAAGTGAGCAGCACCCCACGTGCACCACGCCGCAATCCGGGCAGCAAACGTAACTCCGGTTAATCACGTTGCCCGATCGCTAAAAACGCAGCCCCAGGGCTGCGTTTTCTTTTTCTGTTACCAGTCAATTCCCTGCTGAGCCTGTATCCCGGCATCAAAAGCGTGCTTTACCGGCCGCATCTCAGTCACCGTATCCGCCATCTCAGTCAGGCTGCGATGACAGCCACGTCCGGTAATGATGACGCTCTGATGCGCCGGGCGCTGTTGCAGGGCTGCTATCAGCTCTTCCAGTGGCAGATAATCCATGCTGACCATATAGGTGATTTCGTCGAGCACCACCAGATCCAGCTGCTCATCGGCCAGCATCCGTTTTGCATGCTGCCACACCGCCAGACAGGCAGCGGTATCCGTTTCGCGGTTCTGCGTATCCCAGGTAAAGCCGGTTGCCATTACCTGAAATTCAACACCGTGCTGTTCCAGCAGGTTTCGCTCGCCATTCGGCCAGTCACCTTTAATGAACTGGATAGCCGCCACGCGTTTGCCATGACCGGTGGCGCGGAGTGCGGTGCCAAAGGCCGCAGTCGTTTTGCCTTTGCCATTGCCGGTAAAGACCATCAGGATGCCACGAACCTCCGTGGCTGCAGCAATACGCGCATCAACCTGTTCTTTTAACCGTTGCTGACGCTGTTGATGACGATCGTCAGCCATTATTCAGCGGCTCCTGGTTTTCTGCCTGGCTGGGCATCAAAGCTGATCCCGGTTTTGCGACGGCTGTCATCACCCATCAGATAAAGGTAGAGCGGCATCAAATCGGCAGGGGTTTTCAGCTTATTGGCATCTTCCTGCGGGAACGCGCTGGCACGCATTTTTGTTCGCGTCCCGCCCGGATTAATACAGTTCACCCGCAATGCCTGCGTTTTATACTCATCAGCCAGTACCTGCATCATGCCTTCGGTAGCAAATTTAGAGACGGCGTAAGCCCCCCAGCCCGCGCGACCGGTACGGCCCACGCTGGAGGTGGTAAACACCAGTGAACCGGCATCTGATTTTAACAGCAGCGGCAACAGCGCCTGCGTCAGGAAGAAGGTGGCGTCCAGGTTGATGTTCATCACCTGCTGCCAGACCTGTGGGTCGAGTTCAGCCAGCGGCACAATCTCACCGAGGATACCGGCGTTATGCAGCACGCCGTCAAGACGCGGAAACTGCTGGGCCAGCTGTTCTGCCACCTGCTGGCAACGTTCCGGTGTCGCTTCGGCCAGATCGAACACCACAGTGTGAGCAGGGCAGAGATTGAGTTGATTGATCGCCTGTTCGACCTGCTGAAGCTTCTCAGGGTTACGGCCCATCAGGATAACTTCCGCGCCATAGCGGGCATAAGTCAGCGCCGCTTCCCGGCCAATGCCATCTGAAGCGCCAGTGACCAGGATAATGCGATGATTGAGCAGGTCGCTTTTCGGTTGATAATGCACAGCGGGGTCCTCCAGCGAAAACAGCATGATTCCGCTTTATGCCTGAATTTACGAATGGGCGCAATCGCCAACCCACCCATTCTGTGCCAGCTGCTGGCATTTCAGGCGACGAAGCGAGGCAAAACGGCTAAACTGGCGAACTGTTTTTGATTCTCTGTTTACTAAGGCGACCTATGGATTTTATTTCAACGTATGGACTGTTTTTAGCGAAAGTGGTGACACTGGTGGTTGCCGTCGCTGTGATTGTCATGATTGTGATGAATGCCGCGTTACGCAAACGGGCACAAAACGGTCAGCTTCGACTGACTCATCTGGATGATGATTATCAACAGATGAAAGAGGATTTGCAGCTGGCAAAAATGAAGCCTCAGGCACAAAAAGTCTGGCTGAAAAATCATAAGAAAAGTGAAAAGCTGAAAGCCAAAACGGAAAAGCAGGCGGCGAAGCTGGGGCAGACAGACAGTGCTAAGCCCACGCTCTATGTACTCGATTTCAAAGGCAGCATGGACGCCCATGAGGTGACCTCACTGCGCGAAGAGATTTCAGCCGTGCTGGCTGTGAAACAGCCTGGCGATGAAGTGCTGCTGCGTCTTGAAAGCCCTGGCGGCGTGGTTCATGGCTATGGCCTGGCAGCCTCGCAGCTGCAGCGTCTGCGCGATCAGGGTCTGCGTATCACGGCGGCCGTGGATAAAGTGGCGGCCAGCGGCGGTTACATGATGGCCTGCGTAGCCGATCGTATTGTGGCAGCACCTTTCTCGATTATTGGCTCCATCGGCGTGGTCGCGCAGATCCCCAATTTCAACCGCCTGCTGAAACGGAACGATATTGATATTGAGCTGCATACCGCCGGACAGTACAAGCGCACGCTGACGCTGTTTGGTGAAAACACCGAAGAGGGACGTGAGAAATTCCAGGAAGATCTCGACGAAACGCACCTGCTGTTCAAGCAGTTTGTCCACCAGATGCGCCCGTCACTCGACATCGATCAGGTGGCAACCGGTGAACACTGGTATGGCCGCCAGGCGCTGGACCTCGGCCTGGTTGACGAAATCGGCACCAGCGATGATCTGATCATCCGTCAGATGGATAAGTTCAGCGTGCTCGGCGTGCATTATGCCCGCCGCCGTAAGGTGATGGATCGCTTTACGCAGAGCGCCGGCTCGGTGGCAGAGCGCCTGCTGCTGAAACTCTGGCAGCGCGGCGAAAAGCCACTGCTCTGATGATGCGAAACCCGGCCTGCGCCGGGTTTTTTCATTCCAGGTGGTAGAGCGGCGACAGCACCACGGCAAGGTGTTTGAACACGTTAAACACCGCCGTGGTTTTAGCCGTCGGCACTCCATCGGCATCGAGAAAAAACGGTCCGCGAAATACCAGCACTTCTCCCTGCTGAATCACCTCATCCGCCTGCATTCCCGCTAAATAATCATCATGTTCTTTGATCAGCGCATTGGCCTTTTCCAGCAACGCCTGGCGGGAAATAGCCTGAGTTGAACTCTGCATTTATTCACTCCTGTTTGACAGTACTCCAATCCTTTCTATATTACTGGCGAGTCACACGCTGTGACAAATCGGTGTAATCGATGAAAACCTGGCGTAAGTCCGGGCTGAGTGCTAATTAAGTTGCGTAACAGATTTTATCAGGTAGAGTGTGGGCGATTCCGATTTCAGGGATTTTGCACCAGGATGTGCGATGAGTTCAGATAGAAAAAGCACTCTTTATCATGCAGTTGCATAACGCCACATCATCTGATCTGAGATTGACCCCTCCGCCTTGAAATGTTAAACAGGCGCAGCAATATTGAACCCATTGGGTTTTTGGGCATCCAATCCTCTCCCGTTAAGCAGGATGTTTTCATTAGGTAAAGGTAAATATGGGTAAAGCACTCGTTATTGTTGAGTCCCCGGCAAAGGCTAAAACAATCAATAAATACCTGGGTAGTGATTACGTGGTTAAATCCAGCGTAGGTCATATCCGGGATCTGCCGACCAGTGGTTCAACCGCGAAGAAAAGTGCTGACGCCTCGACAGATAAGAAAGTCAAAGACGCTTCGACTGACAAGAAAGTCAAAAAAGTTAAAAAAGATGAGAAGGCCGCACTCGTCAGCCGCATGGGTGTTGACCCCTATCACGGCTGGGAAGCGGACTATCAGATTCTGCCCGGCAAAGAGAAAGTGGTCGCCGAACTGAAGGCGTTAGCCGCCAATGCTGACCACATCTATCTCGCAACCGACCTTGACCGCGAAGGGGAAGCCATTGCCTGGCACCTGCGGGAAGTGATTGGTGGTGATGACTCGCGCTTCAGCCGCGTCGTGTTTAACGAAATAACCAAGAATGCGATTCGTCAGGCGTTTGAAAAGCCGGGCGAACTGAATATTGATCGGGTTAATGCTCAGCAGGCGCGTCGCTTTATGGACCGCGTGGTGGGCTACATGGTCTCGCCACTGCTGTGGAAAAAGATCGCTCGTGGTCTCTCTGCCGGACGTGTGCAATCCGTTGCCGTTCGCCTGGTGGTGGAACGTGAACGTGAGATTAAAGCTTTTGTTCCCGAAGAGTACTGGGAAGTTAATGCCGCGCTGACCACGCCGAAAGGCGATGAGCTGTCGATGGACGTGACGCACAAAGGCGATAAAGCCTTCCGTCCGGTCAACCGCGACGAGACGTATGCCGCCGTCGCGCTGCTGGAAAAAGCGCGCTATGAGATCGTGGATCGTGAAGATAAGCCGACCAGCAGCAAGCCGGGCGCGCCTTATATCACCTCGACACTGCAGCAGGCTGCCAGCACCCGTCTCGGCTTTGGCGTCAAGAAGACCATGATGATGGCCCAGCGGCTGTACGAAGCGGGCCACATTACTTATATGCGTACCGATTCGACTAACCTGAGTCAGGATGCGGTCGCCATGGCGCGTGGCTATATCGAAAGCAATTTCGGTAAAAAGTATCTGCCTGAAAACGCCATAACTTACGCCAGCAAAGAGAACTCCCAGGAAGCGCACGAAGCGATTCGTCCTTCTGATGTGGAAGTGGTGGCGGAAAAGCTGAAAGATATGGAAGCGGATGCGCAGAAACTCTATCAGCTGATCTGGCGTCAGTTTGTTGCCTGTCAGATGACACCAGCAAAATATGACTCCAGCACCATTACTGCCGCCGCCGGTGATTTCCGGCTCAAAGCGAAAGGCCGTATTCTGCGTTTCGACGGCTGGACCAAAGTGATGCCTGCGCTGCGTAAGAATGATGAAGATCGTACGCTGCCTGCGGTAAGCGTGGGTGATGTTCTGGACCTGCAGCAACTGCTGCCCGGTCAGCACTTCACCAAGCCACCGGCGCGCTTCAGCGAAGCGTCACTGGTGCGCGAGCTGGAGAAGCGCGGAATTGGTCGTCCATCCACCTACGCCGCCATTACCTCGACGATTCAGGATCGTGGCTACGTACGGGTTGAAAACCGCCGTTTTTATGCGGAAAAAATGGGTGAAATCGTCACCGATCGTCTGGAAGAGAACTTCCGCGAACTGATGAATTATGATTTCACCGCCCGCATGGAGAGCAACCTTGACCAGGTTGCCAATAACCAGGCGCAATGGAAAGCGGTACTCGACCACTTTTTCACCGATTTTACCCAGCAGCTTGAACTGGCTGAGAAAGATCCTGAAGAGGGCGGGATGCAGCCGAACCAGATGGTGCTGACCTCGATTGACTGCCCGACCTGTAGCCGTCCGATGGGGATTCGAACTGCCAGTACCGGCGTCTTCCTGGGCTGTTCCGGCTATGCGCTGCCGCCTAAAGAGCGCTGCAAACAGACCATCAACCTGATCCCGGAAAATGAAGTTCTCAATATTCTAGAAGGGGATGATGCTGAAACCAACGCCCTGCGTGCCCGTCGTCGCTGCCAGAAGTGTGGCACGGCCATGGACAGCTACCTGATCGATAACGAACGTAAACTGCATGTCTGTGGTAATAACCCGGAGTGTGATGGTTACGAGATTGAGAAGGGCGAATTCCGCATCAAAGGCTATGACGGCCCGGTGGTGGAGTGCGAGAAGTGTGGTTCGGAGATGCATCTGAAGATGGGACGCTTTGGTAAGTACATGGCGTGTACCAATGAAGAGTGCAAAAACACCCGCAAGATACTGCGTAGTGGTGAAGTTGCTCCGCCGAAAGAGGATCCGGTTCCGCTGCCAGAGCTGGCGTGTGAGAAGTCAGATGCTTACTTCGTGTTGCGTGACGGTGCGGCGGGCGTTTTCCTCGCGGCCAACACCTTCCCGAAATCACGCGAGACGCGTGCGCCGCTGGTGGAAGAGCTTCAGCGCTTCAAAGATCGTCTGCCTGAGAAGCTGAAATATCTGGCCGATGCGCCAGCAGCCGATCCGGAAGGCAACAAAACGCTGGTGCGGTTCAGCCGCAAGACCAAACAGCAGTATGTCTCCTCCGAAAAAGAGGGCAAGGCAACCGGCTGGTCCGCCTTCTATATAGATGGCAAATGGCAGGAAGCGAAAAAGTAATCCCTGAAGGCCAGCGCTCGCTGGCCTTTTTTCTGCCGACAGGGTCTATGCTTAGTGAATCCTGTAGCAGTGAATAAGCTCAGTGCGCAGGGAACCGGGGCAGAAGAGGAAAGCGTCCCGCGCCATGGATGGCGCGGGCCGAGCGACCAGGGATTGGCTTGAGCGACTTTCCGATCTGCCCCGGTTCTATGCGCAAGACAGGTCTCAAAGCAGGCCAGACCCGACTCTGTCATCATACTCAGGCCAGCGCTCGCTGGCCTTTTTCTGAGCCTTATATCAATCCGTTCTACTCTCTCACTTAAACTGATATAGTTGTTATAGCATTTCCGACCTTTCCTGATGCATAGCATCTCTTTACCCTCGCGACTATACGTCAACCGGGGATGCGACTCTGTAACTTACCGGGATGGAATAGATATGAAATTACAGCAGTTGCGCTATATCGTTGAAGTGGTCAATCACAATCTCAACGTCTCTTCGACGGCGGAAGGTCTCTACACCTCTCAACCCGGCATCAGTAAACAGGTGCGTATGCTGGAAGATGAACTGGGCGTGCAAATCTTTGCCCGCAGCGGTAAACATCTCACCCAGGTCACGCCTGCAGGGGAAGAGATCATCCGTATAGCGCGAGAAGTTCTCTCCAAAGTGGATGCGATTAAATCGGTAGCCGGTGAACACACCTGGCCTGATAAAGGCTCGCTCTATGTCGCAACCACGCACACCCAGGCTCGCTACGCGCTGCCTGGTGTGATCAAAGGATTTATTGAGCGCTATCCTCGCGTCTCTTTGCACATGCATCAGGGTTCTCCAACTCAGATCGCCGAAGCCGTCTCCAAAGGTAATGCAGATTTTGCCATCGCCACCGAAGCCCTGCATCTCTATGACGATTTAATCATGCTGCCGTGCTACCACTGGAATCGGGCGATTGTGGTGACTGCCGATCATCCGCTGGCAGGAAAAGGGCAGGTCACCATTGAGGAGCTGGCCGAATATCCGCTGGTGACCTACACCTTTGGCTTTACCGGGCGTTCAGAACTGGATACGGCTTTCAATCGTGCAGGTTTAACGCCACGCATCGTCTTTACCGCGACCGACGCCGACGTAATCAAAACTTATGTCCGCTTAGGTCTGGGGGTTGGCGTTATCGCCAGCATGGCAGTAGATCCGGTGGCCGATCCTGACCTGATTCGCATTGAAGCCGCCGATATCTTTACCAACAGCACCACTAAGATTGGATTCCGCCGCAGCACCTTCCTGCGCAGCTATATGTATGATTTTATCCAACGTTTTGCACCGCACCTGACGCGCGATGTGGTAGATACTGCGGTTGCGTTGCGCTCCAATGAAGACATTGAAGCGATGTTTAAAGATATCAAACTGCCGTTTAAATAGAATTTAACCTCCCCGCGTAAACATAAGGCTGCCTGGTGCAGCCTTTTTTGTCTCCAGGCTTTAGCGCCAAATGAGACTCAAAAGTTTTTATGATTTTTTTGTAAATGAAACATTGATCACATGTTTCCTCATCGGGCTTTCTTAAATGCGAATTACAACACATTTTTAACTATGTCACTTTGCGGCTTGCCAGGAATATTCCCATACTCCAGTTAAGAGCTAACGTGGGAAGCCAGTAAACATAAGGTTCTTAAGTGTTATCTATAGTTTTGAGTGGATCTGTTTTTAAATTAACTCAAATTTTTTAGCGGGTTTTTTAATTAAATATTAGTTCCGATATTAATGATTTCTTACGTTACCTGAGCTCATTGATTAATACCGTTAATCGTTGTACTCAATAAAAATAACTGGATTTTTGGCCTTAACGCGTTTAGGATTCCTCCTAAATCTTAATCGATGTTATCAATCATTTTGTTGAGAGTGATTATCAAAAACTATGAATACACGACTGACTGTACAACCGGGTTTCCCGGCAAAAAGCACCAAGGTTGAGCGTACCGGCAACACTCGTCGCAAAGCCTGGTTAACCGTATTCGCTGCCTCTGCGCTGTTTTGGGTAGTTGTCGCGTTAATGATTTGGCGTATCTGGGGCTAAAGCCATGTGGGCAAATACACTCAGCCATAAACGTTCCCTGACCTCGGGTCAGCACAAGACGGTCTCCTGTAAAGGAAAAGAACCCCTTGCAAAGGACGAAAAAGTGTCTATCCCCGATTCATGGGATTTGAGTGATAACCAGAGACTTTTTATTGAGTCGTTTCTGGACCCTAAAAACAAATAACGTTGTCAGACCATTTCTTCGTCACTGTTCTTTTAAAACCGGAATTTCCGGTGGGCCTATAAATGCCCTTACCACATCCTGTACGACCAAAGGGTGTCGCCTCTTTCTATAAGGTGACCGCAAAAACTTTTACGCCCGATTCCGGCGAAGGAGTGAACCAAATGAATATTATTAAAATGTCCTGGCTCAGCGCGTATGCATTCTCCTTTGCGTTCTGGTCTGCGGCGGTGTGGATAACCCTGTAATTTGAATTAAAATCACCTTTTCATGATGCCTCGTGACTTCACGGGGCATTTTCGTTTGCGATCGATTGTAGCAATTTGTGTTGTAATCAAAACGTTAACGAAATTGTGGTCTATCTTTAACATAAACCTTTGTCTCTCTGAGGTTTAAAGACCATGAATGAAAGGAGGAGCTATGTCGTCTACCCTACGCGAGCAGAGTCAGGAAGTACTGCAGGTCGACACCAAAAAATATCACATCTTCAGTCTTCCCCATGCTGCTCAACACCTTGGCAATATCGATCGCCTGCCAAAATCCCTCAAGGTCCTGCTGGAAAATTTACTGCGCTATCAGGATGGTGACTCTGTTACGACGGAGGACATCCAGGCGCTGGTTGACTGGCAAAAAGATGCCCACGCCGATCGTGAAATTGCCTACCGGCCAGCCCGTGTATTAATGCAGGACTTTACTGGCGTGCCTGCGGTAGTCGACCTTGCTGCGATGCGAGAAGCAGTGAATCGGCTAGGCGGCGATGTGGCGAAAGTCAATCCGCTGTCACCGGTTGATCTGGTTATCGACCACTCGGTGACTGTCGACCATTTTGGCAATGATGACGCCTTTGAAGAGAACGTCCGGCTGGAGATGGAGCGAAACCATGAGCGCTACGTCTTTCTCCGCTGGGGCCAGAAGGCGTTTGATAAATTCCGCGTGGTGCCGCCGGGCACCGGTATTTGCCATCAGGTGAACCTGGAATATCTCGGCAAGGCGATCTGGCATGAAACCGTGAATGGTGAAGAGTACGCCTGGCCCGATACCCTGGTCGGTACGGACTCTCACACCACCATGATCAACGCGCTTGGCGTGCTGGGATGGGGAGTAGGGGGAATCGAAGCCGAAGCCGCCATGCTCGGTCAGCCTGTCTCAATGCTTATCCCGGATGTGGTGGGTTTCAAACTCACCGGCAAACTGCGGGCGGGCATTACGGCAACCGACCTCGTGTTGACCGTTACCCAGATGCTGCGTAAGCACGGCGTTGTCGGTAAATTCGTTGAATTTTACGGTGATGGCCTGGCCGATCTGCCGCTGGCAGACCGCGCAACCATCGCCAATATGGCACCGGAATATGGCGCGACCTGCGGATTCTTCCCGGTTGATGACGTCACGCTGAGCTACATGACCCTGACCGGACGCGATGCCGAGCAGGTAGCGTTAGTGGAAGCCTATGCCAAAGCGCAGGGGCTGTGGCGCAATCCTGGCGATGAGCCGCGTTTTACCAGCACTCTTGCGCTGGATATGAATGAGGTGGAATCGAGTCTCGCAGGACCAAAACGTCCGCAGGATCGGGTGTCGCTGGGCGATGTGCCCGCCGCGTTTGATGCCAGCAATGAGCTGGAAGTGAATCAGGCGCAGAAACCCCATAAAAACGTTGAGTATACCGACAGTGATACCGGGCTGACGCATAAGCTGACCGATGGGGCGGTGGTGATCAGTGCGATTACCTCCTGTACTAACACTTCCAACCCCAGCGTCTTAATGGCGGCCGGTTTACTGGCGAAGAAAGCGGTCGAGCGGGGTCTGAAACGTCAGCCGTGGGTCAAAGCCTCGCTGGCACCCGGTTCTAAAGTGGTTTCAGACTACCTGGCCGTCGCGCAACTGACCTCTTATCTCGACGAGCTGGGCTTTAATCTGGTTGGTTATGGCTGCACCACCTGTATCGGTAACTCCGGCCCGCTGAAAGATGAAATCGAGTCTGCGATCAAAGCAGGCGACCTTACGGTGGGTGCTGTGCTGTCCGGCAACCGCAACTTTGAAGGCCGTATTCATCCGCTGATTAAAACCAACTGGCTGGCGTCGCCGCCGCTGGTGGTGGCCTATGCGCTGGCGGGTAACATGAAGATCAACCTGCAGACCGAGCCGCTGGGCCACGATCGTCAGGGCCAGCCGGTCTACCTGAAAGATATCTGGCCTTCGCCGGAAGAGATCGCTACGGCCGTGCAGCAGGTCACCAGCGACATGTTCCATAAAGAGTACGCTGAAGTCTTCGACGGTACGCCAGAGTGGCAGGAGATTAAGGTGAGTGAAGCCGCGACTTACGACTGGGATGAGGGATCGACTTATATTCGTCTGTCGCCTTTCTTTGACGATATGGAGAAAGAGCCTAAGCCGGTGCAGGATATTCGCGGTGCGCGGGTGCTGGCCATGCTGGGCGACTCGGTCACCACTGACCATATCTCACCGGCGGGCAGCATTAAAGCGGAAAGTCCGGCCGGCCGGTATCTGCTGTCACACGGTGTGGAGCGTACAGACTTTAACTCCTATGGTTCGCGTCGCGGTAACCATGAAGTGATGATGCGCGGTACGTTCGCCAACATCCGTATCCGCAATGAGATGGTACCCGGCGTGGAGGGCGGTTATACCCGACACTACCCAAGTGGCGAACAGCTGGCCATCTATGATGCGGCAATGAAATATCAGGCGGAAGGCGTGCCGCTGGCGGTCATCGCGGGTCTTGAGTATGGCTCTGGTTCAAGTCGCGACTGGGCGGCGAAAGGACCACGTCTGCAGGGAGTCAGGGTAGTAATTGCGGAATCTTTTGAGCGTATTCACCGCTCAAACCTGATTGGGATGGGCATCCTGCCACTGGAGTTTCCGCAGGGCGTGACCCGCAAAAGCCTGGGGCTGACCGGTGAGGAGCGCATTGACGTGGAAAATCTTCAGGCACTGACGCCTGGCTGCAGCGTTAAAGTGACGCTGACCCGTGCTGACGGCAGTAAGGAAGAGCTGGACACTCGCTGTCGCATCGATACCGGTAATGAGCTGACCTATTACCGCAATGACGGCATCCTGCACTACGTTATCCGCAATATGCTGGACTGATAAGAAAGCCGGGGAAACCCGGTTTTTTTATGTGGCTTACAACGTCTGTAATAAGAAGCTGTGAGACCGTGGCTGCACAGGGAGCACGGTCAGATCGGAAAGACGCTAATGCCAGTCCATGACATGCCCGGCCCGCGCAATTACGCACCTCATCCCTGAGGTGCGCCCGTACCGGGCCAACACTTTGCGTTGTTCAAAAAACGCTCCCGGCGTTTTTATCCGGGCGGCGGGACGCTTTCTTCTTCTGACCGTGCCCCCTGCGCGTTGAGCTAATCCGTTGCTTGAGGATTCTCTCAGATTGGGCTTCTTCAAGGGTCAGATGCCAGTGAATCCCAGCTTATTTATGACTTCGGCAGCAGATGCCCCATCTTTTCCGCTTTCGTATCCAGGTAGTGCGCATTCTTCGGATTACGTCCCACGACCAGCGGCACGCGTTCAACAATGTTGATACCGGCTTCGCTGAGGATCTCCACTTTACGCGGGTTATTGGTCAGCAGTCGCACTTCATTGACGCCCAGCAGTTTGAACATATCGGCGCACAGCGTGAAGTCGCGCTCATCTGCGGCAAAGCCCAGCTGATGGTTCGCTTCTACCGTGTCATACCCTTTGTCCTGCAACGCATAGGCGCGGATCTTATTCAGCAGACCGATGTTACGGCCTTCCTGACGGTGATAGAGCAGTGCGCCGCGACCCTCTTCTGCGATGGCATTGAGAGCGGCTTCCAGCTGAAAACCACAGTCGCAACGCAGGCTGAAGAGTGCATCGCCGGTCAGGCATTCAGAGTGAACGCGCGCCAGTACCGGCTCGTTATCATTAATATCGCCAAAAACCAGTGCAACGTGGTCATGTCCGGTTGCCAGTTCTTCAAAACCAACCATCAGGAAATCTCCCCATGGCGTGGGCAGTTTGGCTTCTGCCACCCGTTTAAGCTGCATGTGACTCTCCAGAACCTTCAGAGGATGCACTATCATCATGATAGTGCACAGGCCAGTGTGGCCCGACAAACGTGCAATATTGTGCCACAACCCGCAAGCGGGCTGGTAATCTCTGATACCAATTGCAGTGATAAAGCACAATTATCCAATCGGCAACGGTTATGTTATTCTTTTTTAAGCTAAAGTTATGCAATTGCTCTCTTTTGACGCCGGGATAAGGGAAGAGGATGTTTAAGATTTCACGTCGTACCACCTTTGGAATGCTGCTGCTGCTGATCATGCCGGTTGCGGTCTGGCTCAGCGGCTGGCGCTGGCAACCAGGCGAAAGCAATGTGCTGCTGAAAGGTCTCTTCTGGATGACCGAGACCGTCACCAACCCCTGGGGCATTGTTACCAGCGTCGTGCTGAGTGCCTGGATGCTCTGGTGCCTGCGCTTTCGGCTGAAGCCAGCCATCCTGCTGTTGCTGATCATGAACGCCACCATTCTGGCCGGGCAATACACCAAATCCTATATCAAAGAGCAGATTCAGGAGCCGCGTCCTTATGTGATCTGGCTGGAACAGCATCACGGGCTGGATGAAAAGACCTTCTACGAGATGAAGCGCAAACAGCGTGGCGAGATGGTAACCTCACTGATTGCCGATGAGACGCAGATCCCAGGCTGGCTGAAACGGCACTGGGCGTTTGAAACCGGTTTCGCGTTCCCGTCGGGACATACTATGTTTGCCGCCAGCTGGGCGCTGCTGGCATTGGGTCTGCTCTGGCCGCGTCGGCACTATAAAACCGTGGTGGTGATCTTTCTGTGGGCCACCGGCGTAATGGCGAGTCGTCTGCTGCTGGGCATGCACTGGCCACGGGATCTGGCGATGGCAACCATACTCTCCTGGCTACTGGTCACCATTGCCACCTGGCTGGCGCAGCGATTCTGTGGCCCGCTGACGCTGCCGCCGGAAGAGCAAAAAGAGGTGGCGCAGCGGGAGCCCTGATTGTAATTCACCCGTAAGACCCCATATTATTAGACGGGCCTGCGTAAAAGCGACCCGCCCGATGCTGCTGGGAGCAGCATTTTTGCTGGAGTTTTGGCATAATTCTACCCGACAACCTCACAACAGGATGCACTGTGAAATATTTGCTGATTTTTTTAGTGGTACTGGTCATTTTCATTATTTCCGTCACCCTGGGTGCGCATAACGATCAGGTCATTACTTTTAACTATCTGCTGGCGCAGGGTGAGTTCAGCATCTCGACCTTACTGGCATCCCTGTTTGGCGCAGGTTTCGTGCTTGGCTGGATCATCTGCGGTCTGTTCTGGTTACGGACCCGCGTCTCCCTGGCGAATGCCAACCGGAAAATTAAGCGTATGCAGACCCAAATCGAGCAGAGTACTGCCCTGGCGACCACGCCATCATCTCCGGCTGGCCGGGAATAATCCCTGATGCATGAATTGCTGTTTCTGTTACTGCCGGTGGCGGCAGCGTATGGCTGGTATATGGGCCGTCGCAGCGCGCATCAGGATAAGCAACAGGAAGCCAACCGACTGTCACGTGAATATGTCGCTGGCGTAAACTTTCTGCTCTCCAATCAGCAGGACAAAGCGGTCGACCTTTTCCTTGAGATGCTGAAAGAGGACAGCGGCACGGTTGAAGCACACCTGACGCTGGGCAATCTGTTCCGTTCGCGCGGGGAGGTCGACCGCGCCATCCGCATCCATCAGGCTTTAATGGAAAGCGCCTCCCTGAGCTATGAGCAGCGTCTGCTCGCCGTACAGCAACTGGGCCGCGACTATATGGCGGCGGGCTTATATGACCGCGCGGAAGACATGTTTAAGCAACTCACCGATGAAACTGACTTTCGGGTGGGTGCGCTGCAGCAACTGCTGCTGATCCACCAGGCAACCAGCGACTGGCAGCAGGCGATTGAAGTCGCAGAGCGGCTGGTTAAGCTTGGCAAAGAGAAGCAGAAAGGCGAAATAGCCCACTTCTACTGCGAACTGGCTCTGCAGGCGATGAGCAGCGACGATCTCGATCGTGCCATGAGCCTGCTGAAGAAAGGGGAGTCGGCCGATCGCAACAGCGCACGCATCTCGATCATGATGGGCCGTATCCTGATGGAAAAAGGGGATTACGCCAAAGCGGTGGGCCATCTGCAGCGGGTGCTGGATCAGGATAAAGAGCTGGTGAGTGAAACGCTGGGGATGCTGGAGACCTGTTTCCAGCAGCTCAATCAGCCAGACGCCTGGTCAGAGTTTCTTCATCGCTGTGTTGAAGAGAACACCGGCGCAGCGGCGGAGCTCTATCTGTCTGACATCCTTGAGCAGCAGCAGGGGCCCGAAGCGGCCCAGAATTACATCAGCCGTCAGCTGCAGCGTCATCCTACCATGCGGGTGTTCCACCGCCTGATGGATTTAAACCTGCATGAGGCGGAAGATGGCCGGGCGAAAGAGAGCCTGATGGTGTTGCGTGACATGGTCGGCGAACAGATCCGCACCAAGCCGCGCTATCGCTGCCAGAAGTGTGGCTTTACCGCCCACGCACTCTACTGGCACTGCCCATCCTGCCGCACCTGGTCTTCAGTTAAGCCCATCCGTGGCCTCGACGGCCAGTAAACCGGCCGTTACAGCTGCACTGTTAATAGCCCATTATAGTTACAACATACTAGAGAGCAGGTTAGCTTACAGACCTCAGCAACAGTGCATAATTTGCCAGGCAGGAGGGCAATGGCGATTGTGATGGTCAGACACCGCAGGTAGAATGCTTGCCGTTTGTCTATTGCGCCTGCGGGCGCCTGTTGCAGAGGAAATGCCATGCCTTCACCCCACAACGTGACCGCTTCGCCGATTCTGGTAGCGCTGGATTATCATGACCTCGACAGCGCACTGCGTTTTGTCGACCAGATCGATCCCCGCAGTTGCCGCCTAAAAGTGGGCAAAGAGATGTTTACGCTATTTGGCCCCTCGCTGGTTAACACTCTGCAGCAGCGCGGCTTTGAAATCTTCCTCGATCTTAAATTCCACGATATTCCCAACACCACCGCTCATGCCGTGGCGGCCGCTGCCGATCTCGGGGTCTGGATGGTCAACGTCCATGCCAGTGGTGGGGCTCGGATGATGAACGCGGCGCGTGAAGCGCTGCTTCCCTTTGGAAAAGAGGCGCCCCTGCTGATTGCGGTGACTGTACTGACCAGTATGGATGCAGAGGATCTCAAAGGGCTGGGCATTACGCTTTCTCCTGCCGAACAGGCAGAGCGACTGGCGAAGCTGACACTGTCGTGCGGGCTGGATGGTGTGGTCTGTTCCGCCCATGAGGCTGTCCGCTTCAAACAGGTTTTAGGTCAGGAGTTTGTGCTGGTCACGCCGGGGATTCGCCCGGCAGGCAGTGATGCTGGCGATCAGCGTCGCATCATGGCACCTGAGCAGGCGAAGCAGGCGGGTGTGGACTATATGGTTATCGGGCGTCCGATCACCCAATCCGCCGATCCTGCCGCCACTCTGCAGGCGATCCTGCACAGTCTGGAGACACAATAATGGCGAAGGATAATCCACTGGTTTACTCAACCGACAGCGGGCGCATTACCCAGCCGGAGCCGGCGAAGGAGCGGCCAAAAGGGGATGGCATTGTGCGCATCCAGCGCCAGACCAGTGGTCGCAAGGGAAAAGGCGTCTGCCTGATTATCGGTATCGACCTGGACGACGCGGCATTGACGCTGCTGGCGGCCGAACTCAAAAAGAAGTGCGGCTGCGGGGGTTCGGTGAAAGAGGGTGTTATCGAGATTCAGGGGGATAAGCGCGATTTACTGAAAAGCCTGCTGGAAGCCAAAGGCATGAAGGTCAAACTGGCGGGTGGCTGAAAAAAAATCGGGCTACCGAAGTAGCCCGATTGTTGTGTAGATGCTTAGCGTAGCCGATTATTCTTTTAATAAGGTCTTTAGTGGACCTGATGACCGATAATACCACCGACAGCGGCGCCACCGACTGTGCCGAGTGCGCTACCATTAGTCAATACTGAACCCCCAATCGCACCCGCGCCCGCGCCAATAGCGGTGTTGCGGTCACGTTTAGACCAGTTAGAACAGCCGCTCAGTGCAACAGCTAACGTGGTTGCCAGTACAACGGCAGTGATTCGTTTCATTGTTGTTGTCATACACTTCTCCTTTGATGTGCTCACAGAGGCAACACTCTTAGTATAGCTCCGATATTTCCTCAGCCCGCTTGTGTCGCATCATTGCCGCATCCGTGTCGGCATGGAAATGTGATCACCATGGACAAACCGTTTGTAGCGGGAGAGTCGCAATGCAAACCCGACAGGGCCACGCATTGCCTGAGAGGATTCTAAGCGTTCTGGTTAAATTCCGAAGATAGAAAATTCTGAAATCACGACACATTTTTGCATTCACAGCCATTCCTTCTGCGTTTATAGCCATTTGCTCCATAACCCTTTCGCGTCCGACTCCGCAAAATTCAGGGACGATTGTCAGCAGGAGAAAATAGATGCTGGAACACCTGAAACAACAGGTTCTGGAAGCGAATCTGGATCTACCCAAATACAACCTGGTGACCTTCACCTGGGGCAATGTCAGCGCTGTTGATCGCGAACAGGGTTTGCTGGTGATTAAACCTTCCGGCGTACGCTATGAAGTGATGAAGCGCGACGACATGGTCGTGGTCGATCTGGCGAGTGGCGACGTGGTGGAAGGGGATAAACGCCCCTCATCGGACACGGCGACGCACCGCGCGCTTTACCTCGCCTGGCCGGAGGTGGGTGGCATTGTCCATACCCATTCGCGGCATGCGACCATCTGGGCACAGGCGGGACGACCGATTCCAGCCTGGGGAACCACCCACGCCGATGACTTCTATGGTGAGATCCCCTGTACCCGCTCGATGCGCAATGAAGAGATTCAGCACGACTACGAGTGGAACACCGGTGAGGTGATTATCGAGACTTTTGCGCAACGCGGGTTGTCTCCTTCGGCGATCCCGGCGGTACTGGTCAACTCTCATGGCCCGTTTGCCTGGGGGAAAGACGCCCACGCTGCGGTGCACAGCGCGGTTGTGCTGGAGGAGGTGGCGTATATGGGCCTGTTCAGCCAGCAGCTGACCGCTAATCTGCCGCCGATTAACCAGACGCTGCTTGACCTGCACTACCTGCGAAAGCATGGCGAGAACGCCTGGTACGGGCAAAAATAGCGAGCGGGACGCCACGGCGTCCCGTTTTTTTTAGTCTCATCTGAGACTGGTATGGCGATCTCCATCATAGTTATCAAAACAACAGGTCATTAAAAATAAAACAGCGTTTCATTTTATCGAATCGATCACTGTTTTGATTACCCCAAGTCACTACTTTGCTTGCATCGCCTTCGGGCACTTCCTGCTCCACCCTCTGGCATAGCAAAGGTGACATCCATATGCATATCAAACGTGCTATAGACAAAATTCCGGGCGGTATGATGCTCATTCCGCTCTTTATCGGCGCACTCTGTCATACGTTTTCTCCAGGCGCCGGGAAATATTTCGGTTCTTTCACCAACGGCCTGATGACCGGCACGGTACCCATTCTGGCCGTCTGGTTTTTCTGTATGGGCGCGTCGATTAAACTCAGCGCCACCGGGACGGTACTGCGTAAATCGGGCACGCTGGTGCTTACCAAGATCGCCGTCGCCTGGGTTGTGGCTGCCATCGCCTCACGGGTGATGCCGGAGAATGGCGTAGAAGTAGGGATGTTTGCCGGGTTATCGACGCTGGCGTTGGTGGCTGCCATGGATATGACCAATGGCGGCCTTTATGCCTCGATCATGCAGCAATATGGTTCCAAAGAGGAGGCGGGTGCGTTTGTGCTGATGTCTCTGGAGTCCGGGCCATTAATGACCATGGTTATCCTGGGCACCGCCGGCATCGCCTCATTCGAGCCGCACGTGTTTGTGGGGGCGGTCCTGCCGTTTATTGTGGGGTTTGCATTAGGGAATCTTGATCCGGAGCTGCGCGACTTCTTCGGAAAAGCGGTCCATACGCTGATTCCTTTCTTCGCCTTTGCTCTGGGTAACACCATTAACCTGGCTGTCATTGCGGAAACCGGACTGCTGGGCATCATGCTGGGCGTGTCGGTGATCATCATTACCGGTATCCCACTCATTCTGACTGATCGGCTGATTGGGGGCGGGGATGGCACGGCTGGCATAGCTGCATCCAGTACGGCAGGCGCAGCGGTGGCGACACCGGTGCTGATTGCCGAGATGCTGCCGCAGTTTAAACCGATTGCCCCTGCTGCCACGGCGCTGGTGGCAACGTCCGTGATTGTGACCTCCGTGCTGGTGCCGATCATCACGGCCATCTATTCAAAACGTGTTAAGCGTCTTCATGTTGCCGTGGAGCAGCGTGCCGCTATTAAGTAACCCGCCTAATCAATCCCCGACGCGCGAGTCGGGGATCACTCTGGATTTTGTGTTGTAAATCAATCTCTCATTTGGTCTGGCCTCACTCTGCATTACGCTGATGTGGCGTATTTAACGCATCAAATATAAACAGAGGATGAGACAATGACAGTTATTAACCAAGCAACGTGCAGATTATTTACCGAAGTCGGCAACACCACGCAGTTAGTCGCCTATTACGAAGAAGGGCGCCGTACTATGTGGATGATGTTGCGTGCACAGCCCCGTCCGAGCTTTAACCATGAACTGATTGAGGAGATCATGAATCTGAGCTACGCCGCTCAGCGTTCCGGTCTGCCGATCGACTTCTGGGTTACCGGCTCTCTGGTGCCACAGATGTTCAACGCCGGTGGCGATCTGCGCTTCTTTGTCGAGTGCATTCGCAATAACCGCCGTGAGGCGCTGCGGGCCTATGCCCGTGCCTGCGTTGACTGCATCCATTCGGCAGCACGGGGATTTGATACCGGCGCGGTGACGCTGGCGATGATTGAGGGCAGTGCGTTAGGCGGCGGATTCGAAGCGGCGCTGGCGCATCACTTCATTCTGGCGCAGAACAACGCGCGGATGGGCTTTCCGGAAATTGCTTTTAACCTCTTTCCCGGCATGGGCGGCTACTCACTGGTCGCGCGTCGTTCCGGCATGAAACTGGCAGAGGAGTTGATTTGTGAAGGGGAGTCCCACAGCGCAGAGTGGTATGAAACCCGCGGACTGGTGGATAAAGTCTTCCAGCCCGGCGACAGCTACCGCGCCACCCGCACCTTTATCGATACGTTACGTCCTAAACTCAACGGCGTGCGGGCAATGCTGAAAGCGCGTCAGCGCGTGCTGCAACTGTCACGCGCTGAGCTGATGGATATTACCGAAGATTGGGTCGATTACGCCTTTACCATCGAACCTAAAGACATTGCTTACATGGAACGCCTGGTTCAGTTACAAAACCGCCACAGCGCATCACTGCGTAAAGCGGGTTAATTGAATTAGCGTTAAACGCGGGCAGGATGCTTAGCCAGCCAATGCCCAAACTGTTCCGCGGGCATTGGTTTTGCGTAGTAGTAGCCCTGACGCCCATCGACACCACTGTTAAGGACAAACTTCTCTTCATCCGGGGTCTCAATACCCTCTGCAATCACCTGCAAATCGAGCGCCTTGGCGACGGCGACGATAGCTCGTACCAGCGATTGTGAGACGGGCTGTTTATTAATATCGCGGATAAAGCTTTGGTCGAGCTTGATGGCATTGATCGGCACACGTGCGAGCTGAGAAAGCGACGAATAACCGGTGCCGAAGTCATCCAGATGAACCTGTGCGCCCAGCTCCTGAAACTGCTTCATCAGCCGCAGGGCTTCAGCTTCATTCTCAATCAGGCAGCTTTCTGTGAGCTCAATATCGATAGGACAGTCGGTGATATTCGCCTCATGCAGTGCCTGTTTCAGGTCAGTATAGATGCTTTGATCAATCAGCTGACGTGCCGACACGTTGACGGCGACGCGCAGAAAAATGCCCTGCTGGCGCCAGACGATAATCTGTTTCAGCACATTGAGCATGACCCAGCGTCCCAGCGGCACAATCAGTCCCGACTCTTCGGCATAGGGAATGAAATCAGCAGGAGAGACCAGGCCGCGCTCGGGTGAGTTCCAGCGTACCAGCGCTTCGGCGCTGCGGACTTCACCATCACTGTCGATTTTCGGCTGGTAATGCACCAGCAGGTGATCCAGCTCCAGCGCTTTACGCAGATTGGTGTCCAGCCACAGGTACTCAAAGACCCGCTGGTTCATCTCTGCCGCGAAGACACAGAACTTGCCACGACCGTTCTCTTTGGCGTGATACATCGCGGTGTCAGCATTGCGAATAAGGCTCTCGCGATCTTCACCATGCAGCGGCGCGAAAGCGATCCCGATAGAGCAGCCGCTGTACACTTCGATTAGTCCGATACGGAAAGGCTGACGCAGGCGCTCAAGAATGCGGGAGGACATCGCCTCCAGCGCAGCCTGGCTGGTGTGCTCAGCCAGCACCACAAACTCATCGCCACCCAGCCGGCCCAGAGTCTGGTCTTTACCCAGACAGCTAAGAATCGCCAGTGAAACCGCCTGCAGTAACTGATCGCCGAACATATGACCGTAGGCGTCGTTCACTTTTTTGAAATTATCGAGATCGAGGTAGACCACGCCGGTCTCATCGCGCTCAGATCGCTCCAGCGCCAGGCTAATCTGTTGATGAATTGCGTTGCGATTAGGCAAACCGGTCACCGTATCGGTGTTTGCCAGCACCCGCAGGCGTTCCTGGGCGCGTCGCTCCTCGGTTATGTCGGTGCCAGAACAGATGAGGAAAATTTCATTTTTGCCACTGCCGCTGTGAACAAACTTATTACGAAACAGAAACAGTCGCTGACCTTTTTTGGTTTTAACCCAGCGCTCCACCTCATAGGAGTTACCGTCACGGAAGAAGCCCGCGATGTTGCGTCGTGACTGAGAAGCCTCCTGTTTGGTCATAAAAAGCTGAAAGACGTTACGGCCAATAACCTCATGCTCATTCAGACCGGTATATTCTTCACTAAGACGATTAAAACGCTGAATATTGCCGCGCTGATCGAGGATCACAATCACCGAGTTGGCTTCAGAAACCACCTGTTCGGCGAATGAAAGACCCAGGGTTAAGTCGCGGGCGACCGCTGAGGTATCGCCCCAGGCAGAAGCGGTTCCTGCCCATGTCGCCTGGTTCACTTTGCGTCCGACAAAATGCATCGGAACATCAATGCCCTGCAGCGTCATAGTCAGATTGATGCTTGAAGTGATGACCGGCATCGCGCGTATCATGGCTGCCTGGCCGGGAGTTAACGGCAAGGCGATATTAGTTTGTGACGACTCATCTTCGGCAAAATGCAACGCATCGCTGTCCGCGGTCAGACGCCAATGAGGGCTGGTTGTACCGAAAAGGGTGTACAACAACGTTTGCCCTTGTTCATCGGTCATGGAAACTTCCTCCGGGAAGTGCTCTGCAGGCGTTATCTCATTATTTTAGCAACAGTATTCATCATCTGACGCCAGCACAAGATGCAAACCGAATATATTTTCCCATCCAGATAAGAATGGCACAAAAAAGCCCCGACTATGCGGGGCTGTTTAGTGCGGTCAGCAGGGACATTTACCCAGTTTGCCTGCCTGGCTGGGGAAGCGGGCATCCAGACAATAACGGTGGAAATCGCGCTCATTCATCGGCGGCTGATCGGGATGATGCAGTCGCATATGCTGCAGATATTTTTGATAATCCTGCACCCCGACCATTAAGCGAAAACACTGTTGCAGGCCGCGCCAGAATCCCCGCCAGCTGAATGCCTGTGGCTGTGGGGAGGCGGCAGGCTGGCAGCGGATAATCTGCCACTCTCCCTGCGGACGCTGGGACTGATGAATAGCATCAGACATGACGCACCTCCTTGTTGCGCAGCGTCACAACGGACTCATGCGTAGTAGGAAGATCGCTGCGCAGCGCCCGGCGAATGACAAAGAACGCAGAGATGAGCATCGTGACCGCCACCAGCATAAAGAAGGCGCACAGGGCCGCGTTAATCTGATTGCTGAAGACGATGGTCTGCATATCTGCCACGCTTTTTGCCGGGGCGATGATCACGCCTTCATCCAGCCCTTTGCGGAACTTATTCGCCTGCGCCAGGAAGCCAATCGACGGTTTTTCATGGAAGATTTTCTGCCAGCCTGCAGTCATCGAGGTGATAAACAGCCAGACAGTTGGCAGGATAGTCACCCAGGCGTAACGCTGCTTTTTCATTTTAAACAGCACCACGGTGCCGAGGATCAGCGCCATGGACGCCAGCATCTGATTGCCGATACCAAACAGCGGCCACAGAGTGTTAATGCCGCCGAGCGGATCGACCACGCCCTGATAGACAAAGAAGCCCCAGCCCGCGACCGCCAC
Source organism: Pantoea sp. PvP021 (assembly GCF_054056055.1). NCBI lineage: Bacteria > Pseudomonadati > Pseudomonadota > Gammaproteobacteria > Enterobacterales > Erwiniaceae > Pantoea > Pantoea sp. PvP021. Next base: position 626,134 of record NZ_JBSRXX010000001.1, read on the forward strand.
GGTCGTGCCGGCCATATTGCCCAGCCAGGAGCGGTTATTCGCCATAGAAGGCACCACGGTGCCTGCCAGATCCTGCACCATAAAGCGGCAGGCGCGGGTACCGGCATCGACCGCCGTCAGAATGAACAGCGCTTCAAACAGAATGGCGAAGTGATACCAGAACGCCATCATCGCCCGGCTGTTAAAGATCTCGGTAATGATGTGGGCCATCCCCACCGCGAAGGTTGGCGCGCCGCCTGCGCGGGACAGGATCGAGCCTTCACCCACGTCACGGGCGATGCCGCTCAGCATTTCCGGCGTGACGACAAAGCCCCAGCCGTTGATCACCTGAGAGGCGCTTTCAACGGTGGTACCAATCAGCGCAGCCGGGGAGTTCATGGCAAAGTAGACGCCCGGATCGAGTACCGAGGCACAAATCAGCGCCATGATCGCCACAAAGGATTCCATCAGCATCGCGCCATAGCCAATAAAGCGGATATGACTTTCCCGCTCCACCAGTTTTGGCGTGGTGCCGCTGGAGACCAGCGCATGGAAGCCGGAGATGGCGCCGCAGGCAATAGTAATAAACAGGAACGGGAACATCGCGCCGGAGAAGACCGGGCCGGTGCCGTCGATAAATTTGGTGACCGCCGGCATTTTCATCTCTGGCATGGCAAAAACAATCCCCACCGCCAGCCCGACAATCACGCCGATTTTAAGAAAGGTCGAAAGGTAGTCACGCGGAGCCAGCAGCAGCCAGACCGGCAGCACGGAGGCAATAAAGCCGTAGATCACCAGCACCCAGGTCAGTGAGGTGCCTTTCAGGGTAAAGAAGGGCCCCCAGTAAGGATGCTGGGCTACGTCACCACCATAGATAATCGCCGCCATCATCAGCACAAAGCCAATCAGTGAAACTTCGGCGATTTTACCGGGCCGGATAAAGCGCATGTAGACGCCCATAAACAGCGCAATCGGAATGGTGGCTGCGATGGTAAACAGTCCCCACGGACTGTTCGCCAGCGCCTTGACCACCACCAGCGCCAGCGCCGACAGGATAATGATCATGACGCCCAGCGCGCCGAGCATGGTCACCACACCGGCAAACGCACCCAGCTCCTGCCGCGCCATCTCGCCCAGTGAACGGCCATCACGACGGGTTGAGATAAACAGGATCAGGAAATCCTGTACCGCACCCGCCAGCATCACCCCGACCAGGATCCAGATGGTGCCAGGCAGAAAGCCCATCTGCGCCGCCAGAATCGGACCCACCAGCGGGCCGGCACCGGCAATAGCCGCAAAGTGGTGACCAAACAGCACCCATTTATTGGTCGGGACATAATCGAGCCCGTCGCTCAGCCGCTCGGCAGGCGTCATCCGGCGGTCGTCCAGTTCGAAAATATTGCGGGCGATAAACAGGCTGTAGAAGCGATAAGCGATGCTGTAACAGGCGACAGCGGCTATCACCAGCCAGACTGCGTTGACGTGTTCGCCGCGGCTGAGGGCCAGCATGGCGAAAGCGCCCGCGCCGATTAACGCCACCACTAACCAGATCGCACTGGTTTTGACGTTTTTCATGACTAACTCCTTGTGAGGACCGAGAGGAAAGCGATCGAAAACAACGAGTCAAACTTAATGTAATGGAATGTAAGTGAAAGTTAATCAGTGGAGAAGTGTGAAGCGGGGTACAAATTTAACTTTTTTGCAATGCGGGCGGGGTGGAAACAGACGGGATAACCGGAGTTATCCCGCCCGATTGACTGCTCAGTACGTCACTACTCAGACGGCGGGACGCGCCACGACGCTGCGGGTTTCCATGCGGACTTCGGCGATAGTGACATCAATCACATCGGTCACACGGTAAACCACTTCGCCTTTGATCTGAACGCTGCCATTTTCCTGGCTGCAGACCAGCTCATCACGCACCGCGTGAATGAACGGAGCCGGGATAAAGGCGACCGCGCCAAACTCCAGCAGGCGAACACGCATGCCACCACGTGACACATCGATAATCTCGGCGCTGAAGCGACGGTCGGTTGCTGCAAACGGCGCCAGATAACGGGCGTAGAGCCAGTCGCCAACATCACGTTCCGCCATGCGGTTCAGGCGGCGGCGCTCACTCATCGTCACCGTCAGCGCATCATCCGGACGACCGATCTGCTCACCGCGAATAATCGCTTTCAGCAGACGATGGTTGACCATGTCACCGAACTTACGAATCGGTGAGGTCCATGTGGCGTAAGCCTCAAGTCCCAGGCCAAAGTGCGGGCCAGGCTCGGTGCTGATCTCAGCGAAGGTCTGGAAGCGACGGATCCGGCTGTCGAGGAACTGGGTCGGCTGGGCATCAAGCTCACGACGCAGCACGCGGAAACCTTCCAGCGTGGTGATCGCCTGCGCATCCACGGTAATACCATGGTTGGCCAGCACGGCCGCGGCCTGTTCAGCATTGGTGGCATCGAAACCGGCATGGACGTTGTAGATACCAAAACCGAGACGGTCACGCAGCACTTTCGCCGCGCAGACGTTGGCCAGAATCATAGACTCTTCGACAATGCGGTTAGCGATGCGGCGCGGTTCAGCCACAATCTCCAGCACTTCACCTTTTTCACCCAGCAGGAAGCGGTAATCCGGGCGATCTTTAAACACCAGCGCGTGAGTCTGACGCCACTCGCTGCGCGCCAGGCAGAGGCGATGCAGCAGGCGAATCTGTTCAGCAATCGCCTCACTTTCCGGCTGCCATGAGCCGCTGTTTTCCAGCCAGTCAGAGACGTCGTCATACGCCAGCTTGGCTTTGGATTCGATCCAGGCGGCAAAGAACTCAACGTCATCACCTAAGTTGCCATCGGCTGCCACGGTCACGCGGCAGGCCAGGGCCGGACGGCGCACATTCGGACGCAGCGAGCAGACATCATCAGAGAGTTCGCGCGGCAGCATCGGGATGTTAAAGCCCGGCAGGTAGTTGGTAAACGCACGCTGCGCCGCCAGCTTATCGAGCTGACTGCCTTCCGGCACATAGGCGGTAGGGTCGGCGATAGCGATGGTCAGACGCAGGGCGCCATCGTCCAGGGCTTCCACAAAGAGCGCATCATCCATATCCTGGGTGCTGGCGCTGTCGATGGTAACGAAATCCAGCGCGGTCAGATCTTCACGCGTCAGATTTTCATCCAGCATCTCGCCAAAACTGACATCGGGCGCTTCACGCTCAAGGTTATGACGCGACAGTGTCACCCACCACGGCGCCAGATGGTCATCAGCTTTGACAATAAAATCGGTGAGTTCGGCATAAAAGCCGCGATCGCCTTTCAGCGGATGGCGACGCATCTCCGCCACGGCCCAGTCACCATTTTCAAACTCATGGCTGACATCGCGCGCAGGGCGACACTGGATCGCATCCTTCAGCAGGGGATGATCCGGCACAATCGACAGGCGATCGTCTTTCTTCTGAACCCGGCCAACAAAGCGGCTCAGGAACGGCTCAACCAGGGTTTCCGGCTCAGCGCTTTCGCGATCTTTATCGCTGTGGATCACGGCGGTGATACGATCGCCGTGCATCACTTTCTTCATCTGCGGTGGCGGAATGAAGTAACTTTTTTGCGCATCGACTTCCAGAAAGCCGAAGCCTTTTTCAGTGCCTTTTACGACGCCTTCAGCACGAGGCGTTTGCGAATGGAGCTTCTCTTTCAGCTGCGCGAGCAGCGGGTTATCCTGGAACATAATTTTTACGTTTCGTTGGCTGATTGCGGCTGACAGTTTTACGCGAATCGACGTCGCGCGGCAAGGCAAAAAGCCGGACGAGCCGGCTTTTTAGGGGGGAGTGAAAGGGCTGTCAGGCGATGCGCTGATCGGCCAGTGCCCCAGAGAGTTCCAGCTTCACCGGCACCGATTTTGAGGTCGGTGTGCCACTGTCATCACCAAAGCTGTTCAGCGGCACCAGCGGGTTGGTTTCCGGATAATAGGCCGCCAGGTTACCGCGCGGAATATTGTAGGGAACCAGTTTGAATCCGCTGACGCGACGGGTAATGCCATCATTCCACAGCGTTTCGATATCGACATTCTGGCCTTCGGTAAAGCCCAGGTCTGCCATATCGTCCGGGTTGATGAACACCACTTCACGCTGACCAAACACGCCACGGTAACGGTCATCAAGGCCGTAAATGGTGGTGTTGTACTGGTCGTGCGAACGCAGCGTCTGCAGGGTAAAAGGCACGTCCTGATCAAGATTCGGGAACAGTGAGGTCGGCAGCGCTGAGGCGTTGAACTCCGCTTTCTGGCTCGGGGTGTTGAAGCGCAACTCGGCTGCTGCGTTGCCCAGATAGAAACCGCCCGGGATATCACATTTGGCGTTAAAGTCGGCAAAGCCCGGGATCGTCGCGGCGATGTGCTCACGGATCAGGTTGTAATCACCCGCCAGCTCGCGCCATTTCACTTTTTCATCACCCAGCACCGCCTCGGCGATACCGGCAACAATCCAGGTCTCTGAACGCTGCGTTTCCGCCAGCGGAATACCGATCCCTTCAGAGGCGTGCACCATGCTGAAGGAGTCTTCCACGGTAATAAACTGATTGCCGGTGGCCTGCAGATCGCGCTCGGTGCGGCCCAGCGTCGGCAGAATCAGCCCATCGTGACCCGGCACCAGATGGCTGCGGTTCAGTTTGGTGCTGATATGCACGGTCAGACCACAGCGTGACATCGCCTCTTCGGTGCGCGGTGAGTCGGGTGCGGCCGCCGCCAGGTTGCCACCCAGCGCGATCAGCACTTTCACTTCATCACGCAGCATGGCGTTCAGCGCTTCCACGGTGTTGTGGCCTGCCGCACGCGGGGGCTCGAAATTGAAATGATTCCCCAGCGCATCCAGGAAGGCTTTCGCCGGTTTCTCATCGATGCCCATGGTGCGGTTGCCCTGCACATTACTGTGACCACGAACCGGGCAGAGGCCTGCGCCTTTTTTACCCAGCTGGCCAAACAGCAACTGCAGGTTGGTGATCTCGCGCACCGTGTCGACAGAGTGTTTGTGCTGGGTGATGCCCATCGCCCAAGTACAGATCACCCGGTCAGCGCTCTGGTAGATCGCCGCGGCTTCACGGATCTGCGCCTGCGTCAGGCCCGACTGCGCCACAATCTGCATCCAGCTGGTGTTATCCACGGCGTCGAGATACGCCTCAATGCCGTTGGTTTTAGCATTGATAAAGGTCTGATCGAACAGGCCGCTTTCACCAGCCGCCAGACGCGCGCGGTGGGTTTCCAGCAGGGATTTCACCATGCCGCGCACCGCCGCCATATCACCGCCCAGGTTCGGCTGGTAATAGGAGGAGCTGATGTTGCCCGCTTTCGAAGTCACCACTTCCAGCGGTTTCTGCGGATCGGCAAAACGTTCCAGACCGCGTTCACGCAGGGTATTAAAGGTGACGATTTTCGCACCGTGATCGGCAGCGTGACGCAGGCTGTGCAGCATACGCGGATGGTTAGTGCCGGGATTCTGACCGAAGACAAAAATGGCATCTGCGTGGTCGAAATCATCCAGACGAATGGTGCCTTTACCGACGCCAATGCTGCGCTTCAGGCCGGTGCCGCTGGCTTCGTGGCACATATTGGAGCAGTCAGGGAAGTTATTGGTCCCCATCAGGCGACCAAACAGCTGATAGAGCCAGGAGGCTTCATTGCTGGCGCGACCGGAGGTGTAAAGCTCCATCTGATCCGGATGATCCATCGCCTTGATGTGCTGCGCGATCAGCGCAAACGCATCATCCCAGCTGATGGGCTCGTAGTGATCGGTTTCCGCGTTGTAGCGCAGCGGATGGGTCAGACGTCCCTGATACTCCAGGAAGTAGTCACTCTGGGTATAGAGCGTGGTTACGCTGTGTTTAGCGAAAAAGTCGGTGTCGACCATCCGGCGTGTCGCTTCCCAGGTCACCGCTTTGGCGCCATTCTCGCAGAAGCTGAAGGTACTTTTATTGTCATCACCCCAGGCGCAGCCTGGACAGTCAAAACCGCGTGCTTTGTTCATGCGCATCAGGTTGCGCATATTTTTCAGGGCCGCTTTGCTGTCAAGAACGAAACGCGTGGTGGCTTCCAGTGAACCCCAGCCGCCCGCTGCCGCGCGATAGGGTTTGATTTGGCGTTTAAATTTCATATTGAGTGCAGGCTTTTTATAGTAGGAATTATTGTTTGGTGTTTGTTATCAGGTTATATCCTGATGGTGAAAGGAAGTCTGCAGCTATCCTCATACCTTGTCTAATTGATTGACTTAATGGTGCGATAGCTGGCGTTTATCGTGCATAAGCCAGAAATGTGATGCTGGTCAGATTTTACCCGCCTTTAACCTGCTGATAACGGGAGTTCTCCCGACAACAGGCTAATACTTGCTGTTCACAATCAGAGAGGGCGCGACTCCATGAAACAGCTGACCAGCCAGATTCATGCATTTGGCAAAGCGTTGATGATGCCAATCTCGGTCATCGCTGCCGCAGGTATCTTCCTTGGGCTGGCGGCGGCCATGCAGAACCCGGCGGTCACCGGCGATGCCTTTGCGCAGATGCAGGTGCCGCAGTTAATTATCGGCTTTATTCGCAAGGTTGCCGGAGCGCTATTCGCTAATCTGCCGGTCTTCTTTGCGGTAGCGAGTGCCATCGGACTGGCGAAAGCGGAAAAACCTACCGCCGCCTTTGCCGCGGTGATTGGCTATATCGTGATGAACGTCGGTATCAGCGTGACGCTGGCGGCCAAAGGGATCACCGCCGCCACCACCACGCCTGCAGCCCTGCAGCAGGCGGGCATGGACCAGACCTCCGCCATGATGACCTCGGCGGAATATATCAACATGCTGGGCGTCTTTACCTACAACATGAGCGTACTGGGCGGGGTGATTGCCGGACTGGTAACGGTGGCGCTGCACAATCGCTTTTATACCCAGCAACTGCCTACCGCGATCAGCTTCTTTGGCGGACGGCGTTTTGTGCCGATTGTGACCGTGGTCTGTCTGCCACTGATTGGGGTATTGCTGGCGCTGATCTGGCCGACCATTGGCGACGGTATCGCCTGGATTGGACAGATGATTGGCAAAAGCGGGCAGTATGGCGCTTTTCTGCTGGGGGCCTTTGAGCGCATCCTGATCCCCACCGGCCTGCATCACATCCTTAACGAAACCGTGCGTTTCACGCCTATTGGCGGCATGGCGGTGGTCGATGGCCAGACCGTGGTTGGTGCACTGAACATCTTCAACGCGTCACTGACTCATCCGGGATCGATCCCCGATGAGACGCTGCGCACCGCCACGCAGTTTCTGGCGCAGGGCAAGATTCCGGTGATGATGTTCGGCCTGCCCGCCGCGGCGCTGGCGATCTATCACACCGCCCGACCCGAGCATAAACAGCGGGTCAAAGCACTGGTCATGGCGGGGGCGCTGACCTCCTTCACCACCGGCATCACCGAACCGCTGGAGTTCTGCTTTATCTTTGTCTCGCCGGTGCTCTATCTGCTGCACGCTTTCCTGACCGGCCTGTCGTTTATGCTGATGTCGATGCTGCATCTGATGATTGGCAACGTGCAGGGCGGTGTTATCGACCTGGTGGTGTTCGGCATGCTGGGCGGGGCAAAAACCCACTGGTGGTGGACGCTGGCGCTGGGCGTGATCTATGCGCCGATCTACTACTACGCTTTCCGGCTGGTGATCACCCGGATGAATGTTGAAACGCCGGGCCGTGAATCGGAGGATGAGAAACCGCAACAGGTCGCCGCGGATGAACGGACTCAGGTCATTATCAGCGGGCTGGGCGGGCAGGCCAATATCGAGGATGTCGATTGCTGCTTTACCCGGCTGCGCGTGCGGGTCAAAGAGATGAATCAGGTGGTCGATCAGACGCTGATGAGCACCGGTGCCAACGGGGTCAATCGCGTCAGCGAGCACGACATTCAGGTGATCTACGGCCCGCAGGTCGAGAAGATCGCCAACGAGGTAAAAATGGCGCTGGGCGTCGCTTAACGGCAGCCTGTTTCACTCTTAGTGACGACGCTAACCGCCCGATGCCCGTGGGCGGTTAGCCCCTGTTCCCCGGAGCGCTCCGCCCGCTGCCGTCCCGCTTATTGTAACTAAAAAAAGCCCAGCCCTAATGGGCCGTACCTTTCTGCCGATATAGCGACTAATCCTCTTACTTTTCGGAACACCGCGATGTCGTTAAAAAAATCCTCCCTGATTATCTTCTCCTTCCTGCTGGCGCTGTTTCTCACCAGCGTGGCAATCAGCACCTGGTTGCTGATCCAGAGCAATCACTCGCTGAATGCGGTTAACAAAGAGATCCGTGTGGTGCTCTCGGTGATTGACCCCATTAACCACAGCCGCACGCTGCGTGTGCGTCTGATGGAGTACATGAAGGAGATTGAGGGCAGTGACGCAAATAATCCCGCCACGCTGGACAGCGTTCGGACCGTGGCCAGCAAAGCGGATGCTGCATTTCAGGCCTATATGAATGCGCCGCGTCTGCCGGGCGAAGAGGCGGAAGCCGACGCCTATAGTCAGGCTTATCAGGCCTATCGTCAGCAGGGTTTACAGCCGTTGATTGAGGCGGCAGAGGCACACGATCAGGTGCGCTTTAAAAATCAGATCGCCACCGTGGTTCGCCTTGATCGTCAGTATGAAATCATTCTGGACCGGGTGCTGGCTCAGCATGAAACCTATGCCAAAAAGCTTAACAGCGATGCACAGAGTCACTTTACCTCCGGCATTACCCTGCTGGGGCTGTTTGGGGTGCTGTTTTTCGCCATCATCGTCGCCATTTACATCTTCATGAAGCGCTATGTGCTTTCGCCGATCAATGATGCGCAGGAACACTGCAAGCTGATTGCGGCGGGCGTCCTGGATACCACGGTGCCGGCCAAAGCCGGTTCGCGCAGTGAAATTCAGTTGCTGATGGGCTCGCTGGAGCAGATGCGCAGCGCGCTGACCGCCATTATTCTCCAGGTGCGCGATTCAACCCGCTCAGTCTCCACCGCCTCTCAGGAGATTGCGGCGGGCAACATCGATCTCGCCTCGCGAACCGAACAGCAGGCTGCCGCGCTGACGGAAACCGCTGCCAGCATGGAGCAGCTGGGCGCAACGGTGAAACAGAACACTGAAAACGTCTTTGAAGCCTGCCGCCTGACCAGTGAAGCGGTGAAAAACGCGGAAAGCGGCGAAAAGGTCTCGCAGGAAGTGGTGACATCGATGGCGCTGATTAATGCCAGCTCGAAGAAGATCGAGGAGATCACCACCGTGATCGACAGCATCGCCTTCCAGACCAATATTCTGGCGCTGAACGCGGCAGTCGAAGCCGCCAGGGCGGGTGAACAGGGTCGCGGTTTTGCGGTGGTGGCAGGGGAAGTCCGTAATCTGGCCCAGCGCAGCGCTACCGCAGCCAAAGAGATTGAGGGGCTGATTGCGGAATCTGTTTCGATCATCCACGCCGGTTCCGATCAGGTCAGCCGGACCGGTGAGGCGATGAGCGCCATTATCTCCTCGGTCAGCCGCGTGAATCTGCTGATGGAGCACATCTCAACCGCTTCTGATGAACAGAGTCGCGGTATCGGTCAGATTGAGCAGGCGGTTACCGAGATGGACAGCGTCACACAGCAGAACTCGGCGCTGGTGCAGGAGTCTGCCGCAGCATCTGCCTCACTGGAAGAGCAGGTGCAGTATCTGACGCAGTCGGTCTCCACCTTCCGTCTGGCAAACAGTTAATCAGGGCTCTCCGCGCTGAGTTTATACAGCGCGGAGTCCGGAGCCCCGATGCTGAGTAATGCCCGACAGAGAAGGGAGAGTTTGATTCAGTGCCTTGTGGCGCAGGGCTAATCGGCGGATTATAAGGCTTTCCAGTAAATATGGGGTGGTCATGCTAATCAGCACGGAAAGTGCCCGCAGCAACAGCGCGGATACCCGACTGGCCTGCACGCTTGCCGCTGCCGCAGGCGCACTGAATACCGCAGCCTTTGAGATCGTCGGTTTTTTTTCAGCCAACATGACCGGGAATGTCTCGCTGCTGTCCGATCACCTGGCAAAAGCGAATCTGGGGCCTGGCCTGTTTTTTCTGTCGATCGTGCTTCTGTTTATTGCGGGTTCCATGTGTTCAACGCTGATCATTAATGCCGGGCACCGCAGAAATATCCGCACCATCTATGCCTTTGTCATCCTGATTGAGGGCAGCGCGCTGATTGCACTGGGGGTGATTGAAAATCACTTTCCGCCGCAGTCGCCCGGTGTCGTGTTGATCATGAGCCTGAGCTTTTTGATGGGGCTGCAGAATGCGGTGGTGACGCGGATCTCCAATGCCCGCGTTCGCACTACCCATATCTCCGGCACGGCGACCGATATCGGGATTGAGCTGGCAATGCTGTTTGAGGTGCTGCGACGTAAAGCGTCACCGAAAGAGGCACCGCTCTATCTGGGCCGGCTGCGGCTACACTGTCTGACCCTGCTTTCTTTCCTTGCAGGAGGGGTAGCCGGAATCGGGCTTTACCGACTGCTTAGCTACGATTTCCTGCTGCCAGTGGGGTTTGGTTTAATCTGTCTGGCGCTGAATGCCATCTTTACTAAGCCAGCAAAACAACAGGGCGCGATGATTTAAGTGCACACTCCTTATTGCTGCTTAAACCAGGGCGGCGCGAAGTCCTGATTTCATCGATCCGCCTGTGCAAATGAACCGTGCGGTTAAAACATCCGAGCCTGCGCGGGGTAACATTCAGCCTTATACTCTGGTTGATCCTGCGAACGAGACAGTAATGCGAACAGCCTTCAACCTGCTGATGGATAATTAACATCGACATTAAACAACTCATTTACTTGTGTAACCTGGAACGTGAACGCCATTTCGGGCGGGCCGCGGAAGCCAGTTTTGTTACACAGCCAACCCTCTCTATGCGCCTGAAAAATCTTGAGCGCGAGCTGGGCCTGCCGCTGATTAACCGCAGCAATAACTTTGCCGGATTTACCCCAGAGGGCGACCGTGTGCTGGCATGGGCGCGGGAAATCGTTTCGGTCTATCAGGGGCTGAAGCTGGAAGTGGAATCGCTGAAGCATGGGGTAAACGGTACGCTGCGGGTTGGCGTGGTGCCGCAGTGCAGCATGGCACTGCCGCTGCTGCTGAAAGCGGTGCAGGCGCGTTATCCTCAGCTCGACTATCGCATTGCGGTACTCAGTGCTGACCAGTTGCTGGAAGCGCTCAACAGCCACACCGTGGATGTCGGGATCGGTTTTTTCGAGATGGCAACCCTGCGTGAACTCCATTTTCAGACCGAGATGCTGGCAGATCGGGGCGTTGAAGCCATATTCCATCCCGACCATTTCCCTGAGCTGGTGGGGGAAACCGCGCTGACGCTTGATGAAGTGGCACAACAGCCGCTCTGCCTGGCGGAGCCGACGCGTTATTTCCGGCGTTATCTTGATATGGCTTTTCGAGAGGCGGCGCTGGTACCCCGGGTGATCGTCGAGAGCGCCTCTGTCATGCAACTGATGCAATGCGCGCAGGTCGGTCTCGGGCTGCTGGTGTCGCCGGTCGGTCATCTGCTGTCCGCTTCATTACAGGGGCTGCAGCAGCGCGCTATTACGCTGCCGCCGATGGCGCGCCAGGCGGCGCTGGTAATTGCCGAACCGGGCCGAGCCACACCGCTGGCGCAGCACTTTTTCGATGAAGCACGCGGTCTGCTGCCGGTTTAACGCGGTTACTGCGATTCGCCCAGGGCGTAAAACAGGCGGCTGTTCCAGTTGCCTATCGCCACGCTCTGTATCAGCGTAAACAGCGCATCAGCCTCCCAGCCCGCCTCCATTAGCGGCTGCAGATGGGCTGCGCTGAAACGCTCTGGCGAACGGGTCAGCTGCGCCGCCAGCGCAATAATCTGCTGCTCTTCCTCTTTTGCCGCCGCGTCATCCACGCCCTCAATTAAGATCTCATTTCCGGCCAGCAGCCGGAACGCCCAGCGACTGCCCAGAATACGGGCGGCCGTCGCTTCTGCCAGAGTATTGTCCTGAGTGAGATGCTGACGCAGTTGCGCCCAGCCATAGAGCACTGAGGGATCGTGTGCCAGCAGCCATACCGCGTCCTGCATTCCCGGCAGCGATTGACAGCGGGTAATGGCAGCGAGCTGCTCAGCACTGGCATACCGCAACTCCAGCGGTTTCAGCACGGGCTGCCAGCGGGCAGGCTGATCAAAACCTGCGGCCTCAGCATCCGGTGGTGCAGTGCTGCCGGGCAGCCAGCGTACCGGCTGGGCCTGCAGCGCCTGTAAACCGGCGACCACCCGCGCCTGATAACTGACAAAGCCGATCACCTGATTCAGCGTCACAATATCGGGCTCTGTCAGGCCGACTGCATCCAGGGCAGTGATTGCGCTGGCGCTGATCAGCTCAGGCTGCATCGCCAGCTGGCGTGCATATTGCGTAATCTGGGTGAGGCGATTATTACTTTCACGTGAGGAGTCGGGCCCGGGCAACGGATTGAGGCGGGCAGAGTAGTGATTACACAGCCGCTGTACACCCGCCACCTGCGCCACCGTCAGCGCCGTGCTGAGGCGATCGTAAAGCGTTAAGGTATGCGTGAGCGTGGTGACGACGCGGTCGGGGAACAGCAGCTGTGCCAGATCGCGCGCCGCCAGCAGGGCGGGCTGATTGGTGCGCAGCAGTGACTGCACCACGTTGTCATCGGCGTAACATCCCAGCAAAAAACGGTCATCGATATGGGCGGCCTCGGGCACCAGCGGTGCGGCCTGTGAGGTACGTGGACTGGTCTGGCTCTCGTAAAACCAGTGGTTATGGCCCGGATAGCGGCGTTGTTCCATGATCAATCCTTTTGCAAATTCGGGTTCGGTATGCAGGCGGCAGAATCTGAAAATATGCATAAACCGAAGGGCAGGCTTATCGTCGCTGATGGCCAGTCCGGGGCAAAAGATTGATCGGTGATAATTAATAGCGTTACGGTATAACGGCAGCGAAATCAGGCAGGAAGGGCGAGGCGGGAGAAAGTGAAGGGCGAGCCAGGCTCGCCCTTGCAGAACTTATTTCAGTTCCAGTTCGTTCATTGCGGCGATGCTGAAGCCGCCATCAACGTGTACCACTTCACCGGTGATGCCGCCTGCCAGGTCAGAGCAGAGGAATGCTGCTGAGTTGCCGACATCTTCGATGGTAACGGTACGGCGAATCGGGGTGACCGCTTCGCAGTGTGCCAGCATCTTACGGAAATCTTTGATGCCTGATGCTGCCAGGGTGCGGATTGGACCGGCAGAAACGGCGTTAACACGCACGCCTTCCGGGCCCATGGCGTTTGCCATGTAGCGCACGTTGGCTTCCAGCGACGCTTTCGCCAGACCCATCACGTTGTAGTTCGGGATCGCGCGCTCAGCACCCAGGTAAGAGAGGGTCAGCAGCGCAGAGTGTGGATTCAGCATCTCGCGGCACTCTTTGGCCATCGCGACGAAGCTGTAAGCACTGATGTCATGCGCGATTTTAAAGCCTTCGCGGGTAACGGCGTTCACGTAGTCGCCAACCAGCTGCTCGCCAGGGGCGAAACCGATAGAGTGAACGAAACCGTCAAATTTCGGCCAGGTTTTTGCCAGTTCAGTGAACAGAGATTTGATGCTCTCATCTTCGGCTACGTCACATGGCAGCACGATGTCTGAACCCAAATCTTTGGCAAACTCTTCCACACGACCTTTTAATTTGTCGTTCTGGTAGGTGAAAGCCAGTTCTGCGCCCTGTTTGTGCATCGCCTGTGCAATACCGTAGGCGATGGAAAGTTTACTGGCAACGCCAGTAATCAGAATGCGCTTACCGGAAAGAAAACCCATAGCTGTAATCCTTATGGTCATTGTAGTTGGCGGCCGCATGGTTAAAAAGTAAGCGACCGACGTTAATCGACGTGCGGATTCTAGCACGTCTCTCATAAATCAGGTAAATCGGCCCGCAATTTCCGCGATATGCAGCAAAAATCAACGCTCTCGCCGCCAGGCTTCGGCACTCAATGCTTCGCCAAAGTGGCTGCTGATCAGTCGTCGGGTCAGATCGTGCAGCGGGGAGGCCAGCACATCAGCGGTGCCGCCGCGCTCGACCACTTCGCCCTGATGCATCACCAGCACCTTATCGCTGATGTGCTTCATCATCCCCAGATGCTGGGTAACATAAATGTATGCGATACCATGCTTCTCCTGCAGTTCCAGCATCAGATTCACCAGCTGGGAACGCATGGTCATATCCAGTGAGGCCAGCGCTTCATCGGCCACAATCACTTTGGGTTGCAAAATCAACGCGCGGGCCAGCCCCAGACGCTGCTTCTGACCGGGTGCCAGCATGTGCGGATAATAGCCGGCGTGATCGCGCAGTAATCCCACCTGACGCAGGGTAGCGATAATGCGTTTCTCTCGATCCTCCGCGCTGAGATCGGTATTAAGCCGCAGCGGGAACTCCAGAATCTGGCTGATACGCTGACGCGGATTCAGGGAGGTTGAGGGGTCCTGGAAAATCATGCGGATGCGCTGACTGCGATAGCCATAATCGCCGAAGGTCAGCGGATGATCGTCTATCAGAATCTCACCTTCGGTAGGGGCGACCATGCCGCTGAGCATCTTCGCCAGCGTGGACTTGCCGGAGCCATTTTCGCCGATTATCGCCAGCGTCTGCCTCTCGCGTAGGGTAAAACTGACTGACTTCACCGCCTCAACGTGCTGACGGCGGAACAGGCCCGTGCGATAGCGAAAGGTTTTACTCAGGTTGCGCACTTCCAGCAGGGTCTCCATGCTACTGGCCCTCCATATTCAGCGGGAAATGACAGGCATAAAGATGCGTTTTGCTGCCGGTGAGCCGTGGCGTTTCAATACATTTGCGCTGCGCATAAGGGCAACGTGGCCCCAGACGACAGCCAATCGGCAGGCTGTCCAGCGACGGGATCGCCCCTGACAGGGTATTGAGACGGCTTTTGTGCGGCAGGGATCGTCCAAAATCGGGCATCGCCCGAATCAGCGCCTGAGTATAAGGATGGTGCGGCGTACTCATTAAATCTTCGCTCTGGGCGGTTTCTACCGTCTGACCACAGTACATCACGTTGATACGGTCCGC
This sequence comes from Pantoea sp. PvP021, assembly GCF_054056055.1. Classification (NCBI taxonomy): domain Bacteria; kingdom Pseudomonadati; phylum Pseudomonadota; class Gammaproteobacteria; order Enterobacterales; family Erwiniaceae; genus Pantoea; species Pantoea sp. PvP021. The sequence continues at coordinate 641,177 of NZ_JBSRXX010000001.1, forward strand.
CCACTGGCTCATGGTGCGCAGGTCATGACTGATCAGCAGAATGGTGGTGTTGTTGTTCTGGTTCAGACGGCTCAGCAGGCGGAAAATCTGCGCCTGCGTAGTGGGTTCCATGGCATTCGTCGGCTCATCGGCAATCAGCAGACGCGGCTGATTAGCCAGCGCAATCGCGATCATCACTTTCTGGCATTCGCCTTCGGTCAGCTCATAGGGGAAGCTGCGCATTATATCTTTGTGATCTTTAATGCCGACGCGATGCAGCAGTTCGATGGCGCGGGTTTTGCGCCAGAACCAGAAGCGTTTCAGCCACGGACCTTTATACGTCCAGCGCGGGATCACCTGCATCAGCTGACGACCGATGCTTTCAGAGGGATCCAGACAGGATTGCGGCTCCTGAAAAATCATCGAGACGTTATGTCCGATAATGCGGCGGCGCTCGCGCGACGACAGGCGCAGCAGGTCGACATCATCAAATACCATGCGATCGGCGGTGACACGCCAGTTATCGTTAGTTACGCCGCAGATCGCCTTGGCAACCAGACTCTTACCGGAGCCGGACTCACCGACCAGGCCACGGATTTCACCTTCGCCCAGCGTCAGATTGACGCGATCGACCGCTTTGACCGGTCCGTCAGCGGTCATAAATTCAATGGTCAGATTACGGATATCGAGTAACGGCATTTATTCCACTCCCGCTTCGACGGCGCGACGGATGCCGTCACCGAGCAGGTTAACAATTAATACGCTGACCATCAGTGCCACACCCGGCAGCATAACGGTCCAGGGGGCGACGTAGATCAGCTCCAGCGAATCACCCAGCATCGCTCCCCATTCGGGCGAAGGCAGCTGCGCGCCCAGGTCGAGAAACCCGAGTGCGGCTATATCCAGAATCGCCATCGACAGCGCGCGGGTAATTTCGGTGATCAGCAACGGTAAAATGTTAGGCAAAATGGCGTAGCGCAGGATGTTGCGGCCTCTGGCACCGTCCAGACGTGCCGCCACCACATACTCTTTTTCCAGCTCATCATGCACGGCACTATAAATCTCGCGCACCAGACGTGGAATCAGCGCCAGCCAGACGGCCAGCAGTGCATGCTCGAGTCGCGGTCCGAGAAACGCCACCACGATAATCGCCAGTAACAGCGACGGAATAGAGAGCAGGGTATCCAGTACGTGGTTCATCACCGCCGAGCGTATGCCATGCGTCATGCCCGCCAGTACGCCCAGCACCAGCGCGCCGAGCGTGGCGAACAGCGTCACCAGAATCGCCGAACCCACCGTTGGGCCCGCACCGCTCAGCAGGCGGCTCAGCACATCCCGACCCAGATCGTCAGTGCCGAGAAAGAAGGAGACATCGCCGTAGTGTGACCAGGACGGCGGCAGCAACTGATAACCCAGGAACTGCTGATCGATATCGTATGGCGCTATCAGCCCGCCAAACAGACAGAGCAGCAGCAGTGCGCCAAAGCCATACAGCCCGACCATCGAAATCGGGTTGCCATAGAAATGGTGCCAGCTCTGACGAAACGCGCTGGGCAGGCGTTTTTCGGCGTAGATATTATCGGAGGGCATACGCTTTCACTTTATTGTGCTTGAGTTCGGACAACGTTTCTTTATAAAAATCACTCATATCAGAGGGTTATCCTGAGGACATGCTTTATGTTTCTTTATCATGGCTGACTCTGAGTAGCGTTAATTTATGTGTTTTGTGTACACCTCTGCGTAGACGCAAAGAAGATGTACACATTGCAGACAGACACTAAGCTCAGGAAAGCGCTGGGTAAGCGCCGCGACAAAGCAGAGGTTATCTTCGACTCGTCCGGACTGAATGTCAGGCTCTCCATTTGAGGCAACGTGACATTTTTCTACCGTTATCGCTGGGAGGCTTAGCCCGTCAGCTGACTACAGGGGGATTATCCGTCGATATCCCTGTTACAGGCAAGGAAACGGCGTCAGCAATTTCGGCTCTGGATTGCAAAGGGTTATGATCCGCGTCGGCATATCATCCTGAACAGCCTGAAAAAAGTTATATTCACCTCCGGATAACAGGCAATAAAAACCGCCCTGTTGGGCGGCGGAGTAGATCTTAGCGGAGGCTACGCTGGCCGGACCCTGGCCTTTGTCGGGTGTCCATCAGGCCCATCGTCATGGGTGTGGTCAGGATCCGGCTCAATGATCACGATATAATCTTTACCTATCCCATCGCGCGTTAACGTCACTAAATCTCCGGCAACAGGTTTGGTGTCAAACTCATGTTCCTCTTCAACGCCGGTATCTTCAAAAATTACAGCGAATTTCATTTTTCGTCCTCTTTCTGATAAACCGCGTCGTTACCGCGAGGTTTGTTGCTGACGCCTACTTAAAGAATTTTAGACTATCCTGAAAATATCAGGCATCTCAGTGAATTACCTGATTCCGATATTACGCGCGATTACCGGCTGGCTTCAGGTGTCCCGGTGTTCAGACCGCTGTGGACGCATACCCGCCTGGCGGTTTCAGGTGCAGATGCTATGCGCGAATGGCTCACTACTGAAACCCTGCCGTAACCCGCACAGGAAATCGTTCATGATGCTGCATGAGTAATACACCGTAAATCTTCCACGGACGACGGATAATCCAACACCTAAGACGTTCGCCTCAACAGAGATCACTTTTTGTGCAACATTGACAGATTCTTCATCATTTCCTGATTGTTCATTGATGACTTTAGGGGATAGTCGCGTGCTGAGATAGAGCCTTTTACTAAAGGAGATAAATCGGTGGCGAAAATAAAATGAAAGGAGCTTAGACAAGGGAATTGCAAACGGTCAATATAGAATTAAATTTTGTGTGATAATGGATTTGAATTAAAAGAGACCGCAAAAAACGCAAAAGGGGGATGGCATGACAGATAAAAACTTCTTTAATGCATTAACAGAATGGATTGATGATCATGCGGATGAAAAAATAAGCCTGGATAAAGTGGCTAAAAAAAGTGGATATTCAAAATGGCACCTTAACAGAATGTTCACAAAGCATTGCGGAGTCAGCCTCGGGAAATATATTAATAACACCAGAATGCAGGCGGCCTCGCTGAGTTTAAGGTTTACTGAAGCCACTATTGCAGAGGTAGCTGATCAGTTCAACTACGACTCACAGCAAACGTTCACTCGCGCCTTCTCACGACATTTTGGTATGCCTCCCGGCATCTGGCGAATCACTGATGCTGCAAAAAAATCAGATAAGAACTCTCTATGCTTCCCCAGCGATGACGCCATTTTCAGGCAGCGGTTGAGAGCTTACATAATGCCGTAGGTTTACCTGATTGCATCCGCAGCAAATTATTATCTACAGGACGGCGGGGAAGGACCGCGATGCATAAAAAATTAAAATCGGCCCTGAGATTAAACGTTTTATCTTTAAACACCCTTCATGGGTGCCTGGCAATTCAGTAACGCGCCGTTTTGTGCTAATTTTCAGCCGCTCTGTTGCAGAAAATAAGCCTGATTCCTAAGAAAGATTAAAAAATTGTTTTCCCCGTGGAGTGCGCATCCGCCCAGCGAAGCTTATACGTCCATTCTTTATCAAGTGAGCCGATTGAAAGCCTCATCTCTTTTCCCGTCTGTTTACAGAAGTCCCTTGCCGCACCAATGTTTTTCCACATAAGTAAACTACCCGGGCTAAGGTCCGAATATTTCATGTTAACGCCGCCGTTTGGCACATCAAAATAGATAATGTGTTCACTCTCAGCCATGAAGAGCAGATCCATCGCGCACGGCTCGTTCCCTACAAAAAGAATATAGCCGAAGAGCATCCTTTTCATGGCAATGATAAGCGTGATCAGGTTCTCTCTGGAATAACAGGTTATGCTGTCAGAGAAACGGGATTTAAAAAGGAAGATATAATAGTCTGCCAGCTCTTCTGGGCTGAATTGATTCATATCACAGCAGCGGCCACCCGCACGTGTGAACCGGTTGTATTCGTTGCGGCGATTCTTTTCAGTTTTTACTGAATAGCTCTCTTTTACAAAGCACACTTTATTTTTTCGGGCAAAAGAAAAGTTAAAATTTATGAAGTTGTGCTTGTTGAAATGTGACATTTTATTGGTTCTTTCAGGGAAACACATAGAAGCATTTTTAGCCGCTGGCACCATGATCTCATCATAAGATAGCGGGAACTTTTTCCATTGATCGACACCTATCCGTGAGTGATCCAGCAGGGCATATGCGGCAATATAGCCACCTTGCTTTACTTTATGAAAATACGTTGCCTCATGACCTGTGCGAGATGAGAAAAACCTGATCACGTCAGGATGCATATTAACACTCCCGCCAAAACGGTTAAAACAGTGCTCATAAATGCCAGCGTCGGATTTTTCCCAGCCGTAAAGCATTCTTTTGAAGTGGCTCATATAAAATGTTAAACCTGATAGTTGTTCTGATAAATCGAGTTAAAAAGATGGCTCCTGAATGTCAGCCACCCTATGCTATTTTTTCCTGTCACTAATTCCGGACAGATGGTCTCTGTTGTGACATTTAATCAGGGCATTATGTATTTTTTTTATCAACGTAAAGGCAAGGAAATATCAAGAATCTATCAAGCGATGTCGTTTTATTGCTTTATATTTGTGAGGGCTGCCTGACATTTATATCAAGTTTATCTGAGTCACCCGCGTAATAGCCTGACCGGGTGACTTCATTCTCTCTCAGACAATCCGCTGGCTTTGCTCCCGACGATGCTTGTGATAATCCTCATCACACTCGCTTGAACAGAAAGCAGTTTCAGCCACTACGGACTCATCTTTACACCAGATGCATAAGCCGTTTGGGCTTTTGAGTTTGGCCTTACGAGCTGCCAGAGAGGTAGCGAGATGCGCTTCTTCTCGCTCCTGTGCCAGATCAACTTCATCCATAAATGTTCATCACCTCATCAATTTTTACGCTTCGAACTTAAATCGGTTTCTGCAGGAACAATATTCGTGTACATCAATACCTGCTTTCAGCACGACTTCTGAAAGACAATATCCATATGTATATTTTGTGTTTGCCTTAGCGCCCTGAGCGTTAGCGCAGGGCATACCATTCCTTATGTTTCAGCGGGTTCATGGCCGCACCAATCACGTCAGAAATCACATTTACCAGAATCACCAGCCCGCCAATCACCATCACGCCAGCGGAGATCGCCGCGTAATCCTGCTGGCGAATCGCGTTGATCAGCCAGCGCCCCAGACCCGGCCAGTTAAAGACCATCTCGGTGATCATCGCCAGCGTCAGCATGGTGGAAAATTGCAGACCCAGACGCGGGATCACCGGCGGCAGCGCATTATGCAGCACGTGGCGGCGGATCACGGTAAACGGCGAAAGACCCCGCGTGGCCGCCGCTTTGACATAATTTTTGTCCATCACGTCGCTGGTGCTGTTGCGCAGCAGGCGGATGACTTCCGTCGTCGGTGCCATCGCCAGCACCAGCACAGGTAAAATCAGGTGGTTCAGGACGCTGATTATCATCTCATGTCGCCAGGGCGAAGGACTCATCCAGGCATCAATCAGCGCAAAGCCAGTGACACTCTGCACCGGATAGAGCAGGTCGTGACGACCGGACACCGGCAGCCAGCCCAGCGTCAGCGAGAAGAACAGCGTAAGCAGCAGCGCCAGCCAGAAAATTGGCGCAGAAAAGCCAATCAGCGCCAGTGCACTGATGGTTTTGTCCTGCCATTTATTGCGCATCACGCCGGCACAGATCCCCAGCGGGATCCCGACCAGCAGCGCGAACAGAAACGCCAGGATGCACAACTCCATGGTGGCCGGGAAAACCTCACGCAGTTGCAGGCCAATCTCCTGACCGTTGGTGCTGGAGACGCCGAAATCAAACTGCAGCATCCCTTTAAACCAGAACCACCAGGCGTCCGAGAGCGCCGCGCCTTCCAGCGGGGCGTCAGGCGTAAAGTAGCTCAGGCTGAAGCTCACCAGCGACAGCAGAAACAGGGTTATGATCAGTAGCAGCAGGCGCCGCAAAATATAGATAATCACTTACTTTTCCTTATCGCTTTCACGATAAACCCCGGCAAACGAGGCGTTGCCAAATGGACTCAGGACCAGCCCTTTAATATCATGACGAAACGCCTGCAGTCGCAGAGAGGATGCCAGCGGCAGCACCGGCAACTCCTGCGCCAGAATCTGCTGCGCTTTGTCATAACTGTCGATGCGGCCAGAGAGTTGTTGTGATAACAGCGCATTCTGCAGCGTTTCGTCAAAGGCCGGCGAGCACCAGTGCGCGTAATTGGTCTGCGAGCGAATCGCCGCACAACTGAGCAGCGGCCGGAAGAAACTGTCTGGATCATTACTGTCGGTGGCCCAGCCTGACAGTGTCAGATCATGATTCATCGCCATCAGCTGCGCCTCCTGAAAACGCCCCTCTACCGGCACAATGGTCAGCCGGACGCCAACCTGCGCCAGATCCGCCTGCAACAGTTCGGCGGTTTTCAGCGGGCTGGGATTCCACGACTGCGACGCGGCAGGCACCACCAGCCGCAGATGCAGATCGCTGATGCCCAGAGCCGCCAGCGCGGCACGGGACTTCTCCGGATCATAGCTGGTGATGCGCGCATCATTATCATATGCCCATGAGGCGCGAGGTAATATCGAGGCGGCGGTTTCGGCGGTGCCGTAATAGATTGACTCCATCAACCGCTCATTGTTGATCGCCAGCGCCAGCGCGTGACGCACCTCAGGGCGGTCGAGCGGCGGCTTGCGGGTATTAAAGGCCAGATAGGCGATGTTCATGCCGGGACGCAGCGTCATCCGCAGGCGCGGGTCATCGCGCAGGATGGTGAGCTGGCTGGCCGCGGGATAGGCAAGCACGTCACATTCACCGGTCAGAAGCTTGGAAAGCCGCCCGGTGCCGCCCGAGCCGAGATCGATCACCGCCTGTTGCAGACGCGGCACCCCTTTCCAGTAGTGAGGATTGCGCGCCAGGCGGATGTACTGACCGGTGCGGTATTCGCTGAGCTGATAAGGACCGGTGCCAACCGGTTGTCTGTCCATCTCTTCCTGCCGGCCCTGCGCGGTAAGCTGGTCGGCATACTCTTTCGACAGCACTGGTGCATAGTGGGTCGCCATGTGCCACAGGAACGACGCATCCGGGCTGTTTAACCTGAACTCAACCGTCCTGTTATCGATTTTCTTCACGCTCTGCACGGAGTCTGAAAATTGCAGACTGTCAAAGTAGGGATAGTTGCCGCCATTGACGTTGTGCCAGGGGTGATTGCGGTCAAACATCCGGGCGAAGCTGAACACGACATCGTCGGCGTTCAGCGCCCGGGTGGGGCGGAACTGATTCGTCTGCTGAAACTGCACGCCGCTGCGCAGATGAAAGCGATACGTTGCGCCGTTATCGCGCACTTCCCAGCTGGACGCCAGATCGGGCTTGAGACGATAGGTGTAAGGATCGACATCCAGCAGGCGGTCATAGAGTTGTGCCGCCAGCGTATCGACAGTCAGCCCGCTGCTGGCCATCTGCGGATTAAAGGTGTTCAGCGTGCCGCTGACGCAATAGACGAAGCCGGTCTGGCGGATATCACCCGCAGGCGCTGACCACGCAGGGGCACTCAACACGCTGAGACTTAGCAACAGCGAACATAATAGTTTTGACATAGAACTCAACGATTTTGAGGCATTAAACAGAGTGTATCGCAAAGCGGGCATTGTCCCAAAACCTGCAACCGCTGCCAGACTGATTTTCATCATCGCGGCGGTAAAAAGAGCGTACAGAAGGTGTGGTAATGAGAAAAATTCTCAATAACTTGTTTACAGATGATAATAAGAATGATTATTATTCATCTGCGCTTCGACGGTAGCTCTGCCGAAGAAGAGCACGACATTGCTCACATTGCTTCCAGTATCGTTGCCCGCCTGTTGGCGGGCTTTTTTTTGGTTTTTATAGAGTGGCATGCCTGCCTGGACGGGGAAGGGAAAGCTGCTGAAAGAGCCGGCGCTTTGAATGCGGTGTGGCGATGAAAAAACGGGAGAGAAAAGTGAGTTAATGATGATGTTATCTCTGCTGGCCTCCCGTTTAGCTAAGCGGGTCCTGAATTAAACCGCACTTAACTATTACAAAAACGCAGGTACTATAAGCTCATCTTCTGGTCACCCACTTCCTGGCAATGAATAAATTCCAAAAAAACGTTCAGGCTTTTCAGCATACATCCTTTCGCTATCTCTTTTTTGGACGCCTGTTCACCGTGCTGGGCAATGGGATTGCACCCATTGCGCTGGCTTTTGCGGTACTGGATATTGGCGGGTCTGCTTCTGATTTAGGGATAGTGGTTGCGTCCCGTTCACTGTGTAACGTGCTTTTCCTGCTGGTGGGCGGTGTTGTCGCCGATCGCTACTCACGCAGTCGGGTATTAGTTTCATCGGCAGTAGTTGCCGCTGTTTCTCAGGCTATCGTCGCCTGGTCTGTACTCGATGGCTCAGCAACTGTCATTAGCCTGACTTTGCTGGGTGCCCTGAATGGTGCGGCGGCAGGCATCGCACTGCCTGCATCGTCTGCGCTGGTTCCGCAGGTAGTTCCTGCAACGGATTTGCGTCAGGCTAACGCGTTAATTCAGCTGGGTATTTATGGCGGTACGGTAATGGGGGCATCGATGGGGGGAATTATCACCAGCGCTGTCGGGCCGGGCTGGGGGCTGGCAATTGATGCGCTGGGTTTTGCTGTTTCCGCGCCGCTCTATTTCCTGATCCGTGTGAAATCGAATAAAGCCGCGGCTTCGCAAGGCAATATCCTGCTCGATATCAAAGAAGGCTGGGCAGAGTTCGCCGGACGAAGCTGGATTTGGTCGATAGTCCTTCAGTTCGCCATTATCAACGTCGCGTTCAATGGAATTGTAGAGGTATTTGGCCCGATGATTGCTGACGCCTCTTTCGGGCGGGCGCGATGGGGAATTATTGTGGCTGCTCATAGCGTAGGTTTAATTGCAGGTTCATTTCTGGCCATGAAATGGCATCCACGTCGTGACCTTCTGATTGGCGCGATGCTGGCGGGTCTTTGCGCACTTCCAATATTTATGCTGAGCCAGGATGCGTCAGCAGCACTGCTGATAGTGGGATTCTTCATTGCTGGCATGTCATTGGGCCTGTTCGGCGTAACCTGGGCGCACTCATTACAGACTCATATCCCACCGGATAAGCTGGCTCGCGTGTACGCTTATGATGCGATGGGTTCCTTTATCGCCATTCCCTTTGGACAACTGGTCGCGGGTCCGCTGGCAACACACTTTGGTATGAGTGCTGTATTGCTGATGTCAGCGCTGGCCGTGGTGATGGCTACCGCTGGCGTCGGTCTGGTTCCTGCCATCAGGCAACCTGAAAAAATGGGGGCTAAGTCGCACAACACATAATGGATAGGTGGCTCAACGTGAAAAACAGCCCGGTTTATACCGTGTTGTTAATTCACAAAGCAGAGAAAAATCATAGGTTGGGGCGGCGTTAATTAACTCTCTGCTTTTATATCGTGCTTCTTCATCATTGCGCGCAACTGATGATAGGTGACGCCTAATAAGCCAGCCGCACGGCGTTGGTTATAACGTGCCTGTTGCAGGCTGGCTTCCACCAGATCCCGCTCCTGCTGATTCTGCCATTGACGCAGATCCAGCGGCAGGGCAGGCAGCGCGCTGCTATCCGCCTCCTGACTGGTCCGGATGACAGCAATCGGTTCAGGGCGTGAAGCAAACGGGTTGATAATCACATTATCCAGAGGCTGCTCGCTGCTGTTATGACGATAGACCGAGCGCTCCACCACATTTTTAAGTTCGCGAACGTTGCCGGGCCAGTGGTAATCAAGCAGAGCCTGCTGTGCCCGTGGGGTAAAGCCGGGAAAAAGTAACAGGCCGAGCTCGCGACACATCTGGATAGCGAAATGATCGGCCATCACCAGTATATCGCTGCGTCGTTCGCGCAGTGGCGGTAACTGCACCACATCAAAGGCCAGACGATCCAGCAAATCGGCGCGGAATTTTCCCGCTGCCGCCAGCGCGGGCAGGTCTTCGTTGGTCGCACAGACCAGTCGCACATTTACCTGCAGGGAGTGATTGCCGCCGACCCGCTCCAGCTGTCCATATTCAATTACCCTGAGCAGCTTTTCCTGAACCAGCATCGGTGCCGTTGCCAGCTCATCCAGGAACAGCGTGCCGCCGTCAGCACGCTCAAAACGGCCAAGATGGCGCTTCTGCGCGCCGGTAAAGGCGCCAGCCTCATGACCAAACAGTTCAGAATCGAGCAGATTTTCATTCAGCGCGGCACAGTTCAGCGAGATAAACGGCCCCTGCCAGCGGTCAGAGAGATAGTGCAGTCGGCTGGCGATCAGCTCTTTGCCCGTTCCACGCTCACCAATCACCAGTACCGGTTTCTCAAGGGGAGCCAGTTTGGAAACCTGCTCCAGCACCTCAAGAAAATTGTTCGACTCTCCCAGGAGATTATCGCTAGTGCCTGTCATGATGAATTTCGCCACCCCTTAATCATTTTGACTATCTTAAAACAAGCGGGAAGGGCTGTAAAATTTAAAATATGATAAAAATCAATAAATTATAAAATTGGCACGCATTTTGTATTAACTCAGCAGGACTTCACGTTTTAAAACATTAAAAGAGGAACATCATTATGGGTATTTTTTCTCGTTTCGCCGACATCGTTAATGCCAACATTAATTCCCTGCTGGAGCGTGCGGAAGATCCGCAGAAACTGGTCCGGCTGATGATTCAGGAAATGGAAGACACCTTAGTTGAAGTGCGCTCCACCTCTGCACGCGCACTGGCTGAAAAGAAACAGTTGTCACGCCGTATTGATCAGGCGGAGATTCAGCAGGCTGAGTGGCAGGAAAAAGCGGAGCTGGCGCTGCGCAAAGATAAAGATGATCTGGCCCGTTCGGCGCTGATTGAAAAACAGAAACTGACCGATCTTATCGCCTCCCTGAAACAGGAAGTGGGTCATGTTGAAGAGACGCTGGAGCGCATGAAAGGCGAAATCAGCGAGCTGGAGAAAAAACTGAGTGAGACACGTGCCCGCCAGCAGGCGTTGACGCTGCGTCATCAGGCGGCCTCTTCATCACGCGATGTTCGTCGTCAGCTGGACAGCGGTAAGATCGATGAAGCAATGGCACGGTTTGAATCTTTTGAACGTCGCATCGACCATATGGAAGCGGAAGCAGAAAGCCACGGTTTTGGTAAACCAAAGACGCTGAACCAGGAGTTCACTGACCTGAAAGCGGACGATGAAATCAGCGAGCAGCTTAATGCGCTGAAAGCCAAAATGAACCGCAGTGAGTAATCATCGACGTTGCGATAAGTGATTAAGGAGAGTCAATGAGCGCACTTTTTTTCGCCATACCGTTAACGATCTTCGTGTTGTTTGTCGCACCGATCTGGTTATGGCTGCATTACAACAACAAACGCAACGGCGGTTCGGAACTGTCGCAAAGCGAAATCCAGCGCCTGCAGCGCGTGACCCAGGACGCGCAGCGGATGCGCGAACGTATTGACGCGCTGGAAGCGATTCTGGACGCCGAACATCCAAACTGGAGGCAGCCATGATTAAAGGACGCAAGTTGTGGCGCAAGCCAGATGACGGGAAATTTATGGGTGTCTGCGCAGGCCTGGCAGAGTATCTCGATATTCCGGTTCGTCTGCTGCGTGTCATCGTGGTGTTATCGCTGTTCTTTGGCCTGTTTCTCTTTACGGTGATCGCCTACTTTGTGCTGGGTTTTGTGCTGGATGTGAAACCCGCCTCTGCCTCCCAGACTGAGCGCCAGCCCAGCGCCAGTGAACTGCTGGATCAGCTGGAGAGCACCCTGCAACGGGATGAGCGTAGCGTGCGCGACCTGGAACGCTATGTGACGTCTGAAACCTTCAGCGTGCGCAGCCGCTTCCGCCAGATTTGATTCTGCTACTGTTATTGCCGGGCCTGTTTCAGGCCCGTTCGCTCACTCAATGGAGGTGTTGATGTCTTTTTCGCGATCCACTGCTTTTCGTCACCGCGCGGCACCTGCATTGAAGTCGGCCGCTAAATTCATCATTATTAATGCTGTTACCTACGGTCCCGCCGGTGTCACTGGCTGGGCAGTGAAATCGGTAGCGCGACGCCCGTTACGTCTGCTGCTGGCTGTGGCGCTTGAGCCATTGCTGAAACGCGTGATGAACCGGGTGGCATCGCGCTTCATCAGGGAGAAAGATGAAAAGACTGCAAACTGAATTGATGGCGTTGATGAACCGTGGCGTTGATCGCCACCTGCGGCTGGCGGTAACCGGATTAAGCCGCAGCGGCAAAACCGCCTTTATCACCTCACTGGTTAATCAGCTTTTAACCGTTCACAGCGGCGCGCGTTTGCCGCTGTTTTCCGTGGTGCGGGATGAGCGCCTGTTAGGCGTAAAGCGGGTACCCCAGCGTGACATGGGCACGGCCCGTTTCACCTATGACGAAGGGCTGGCACAGCTCTACAGCACGCCGCCTGCCTGGCCCACACCCACCCGCGGCGTCAGCGAAATGCGACTGGCGCTGCGTTATCGTCCCAATGATTCGCTGCTGCGTCACCTGAAAGAGACTGCGACACTCTATCTGGAGATTGTCGACTATCCCGGCGAATGGCTGCTGGATCTGCCGATGCTGGCGCAGGATTATCTCGCCTGGTCCCGGCAGATGAACGGTCTGCTGCAGGGCGATCGTGCTGAGTGGGCAAAGCCCTGGCGAACCCTCTGCGAAAAACTCGACCCGCTTGCACCCGCCGATGAAACCCAGCTGGCAGAGATTGCCGCTGCCTGGACCGACTATCTGCATCGCTGTAAATCTGAAGGCTTACACTTTATTCAGCCCGGTCGCTTCGTGCTGCCTGGCGATATGGCAGGCGCCCCCGCGCTGCAGTTCTTCCCCTGGCCGACGGCTGATGAAGCGCAACTCACTAAGCTGGCACAGGCGGACAAGGGCAGTAACTTCAGCATGCTGCAGCAGCGGTTTAACTACTACTGTCAGCATGTGGTGAAAGGTTTCTATAAAAATCATTTCCTGCGTTTTGACCGCCAGATTGTGCTGGTTGACTGCCTGCAACCACTTAACAGCGGACCCCAGGCGTTTAACGATATGCGGCTGGCACTGACGCAGCTGATGCAGAGTTTTCATTACGGTCAGCGAACCCTGTTTCGTCGGCTCTTTTCACCGGTAATCGACAAATTGCTGTTTGCCGCCACCAAGGCCGATCACATCACCAGCGATCAGCACGGCAATATGGTGTCACTGTTGCAGCAGCTGGTGCAGGATGCCTGGCAGAACGCGGCGTTTGAGGGGATTAGCATGGATTGCATCGGGCTGGCGTCGGTGCAGGCGACGCAGAGCGGGCTGGTCGATCACCGGGGCGAGAAGATCCCGGCCCTGCGCGGAAACCGGCTGGATGATGGTGAGCCGCTCACCGTCTATCCGGGTGAAGTCCCGCCGCGTCTGCCCGGTAATGCCTTCTGGCAGCAGCAGGGTTTTCAGTTTGAACAGTTCCGGCCGCAGCAGCTTGACGTCGATCGCCCGCTGCCACATATCCGCATGGATGCCGCGCTGGAATTTTTATTGGGAGATAAATTGCGATGAGTGATCCGCTGAAGCCGCGTATCGATTTTGCCCGTCCGCTGGATGAGAACAGCGCCACGCCGCTGCGCCCGGCACAGACTTTTGAAGCGGAAGCGCAGGCGGCGTTTCTGGCGGTACAGGATGAAGAAGTCGCTGTCGAAGAGGAGGGCGCAGGCGAACGGGCGGTGGAGGCTGCGCTGAAACCTAAGCGCAGCCTGTGGCGCAAACTGGTGACCGCTGGCGTGCTGCTGTTTGGCGTCAGCGTGATTGCGCAGGGTGTCCAGTGGACACATGACGCCTGGCTGGCCCGCGACTGGTTTTCACTGGGCAGCGGCGTGGCGGGTGGTCTGATCGTCCTGGCGGGTGTGGGTGCGCTGACCACCGAGTGGCGTCGTCTCTATCAGCTGCGTCAGCGCGCCGAGGAACGGGATGTGGGCCGTGAGTTGCTGCACAGTCATGGCATCGGCAAAGGCCGGGCCTTCTGCGAAAAACTGGCGCAGCAGGCAGAGCTGGATCAGGCGCATCCGGCCCTGCAGCGCTGGCATGCCTCGCTGCACGAAACCCACAATGACAGTGAAATTGTCCGCTTATATGCGCAACTGGTGCAGCCGGTGCTGGATCGGCAGGCGCGGCGCGAAATCAGCCGTCATGCTGCGGAAGCCACGCTGATGATTGCGGTCAGCCCGCTGGCGCTGGTGGATATGGCGTTTATCGCCTGGCGTAATCTGCGGCTGGTCAATCGCATCGCGGCTATTTACGGCATTGAGCTGGGCTACTTCAGCCGCATCCGGCTGTTCCGTCTGGTGCTGCTCAACATGGCCTTTGCCGGGGCTTCCGAACTGGTGCGGGAAGTGGGTATGGACTGGATGTCGCAGGATATTGCCGCCCGTCTTTCCACGCGCGCCGCGCAGGGCATTGGCGCGGGTTTGCTGACTGCAAGACTGGGCATCAAAGCGATGGAGCTGTGCCGTCCACTGCCGTGGCTGGAGCAGGATAAACCACGGCTCGGCGATTTCCGTCGTGAGCTGCTGGGCCAGTTGAAAGAGGCGTTGCAGAAGGGCGGTAATAAGTCAGCCTGACGCTCTCGTGACAAATTAAAGGCGGCATTGCCGCCTTTATTCTTTAGTGTGGCTGGCGCAGCACCTGTCGGGAGTCGATGACCAGACACTCACCCCGACAGCCCGACTCATCAGTGATCACCGGATCCGCTGGCAGCGTGTAGGCCATTCCATTTTTCTCCCTGATAAAATGCGCCATCCCGGCAAACATTTGTGACCACTCATCAGGATTTTCTCGGGCAGTACAAAAGTCCGCCATACGCGTCGGAGCTGTCAACTTTTCCTGACAGATCCCTTTCTGCAGGTGCGCGACTTAGCGTATTATTGTGTTATCTGAACCTGATTAAGGCGAACGCAATGCGTCTGGAAGTGTTCTGTCAGGACCGACTCGGTCTGACGCGTGAACTGCTCGATCTGCTGGTGGCACGCAACATTGATTTACGCGGTATCGAAATCACGGCGCTGGGCCGCATCTACCTGAACTTTTCTGCACTGGAATTTGACGCCTTCAGCAATCTGATGGCTGAAATCCGGCGTACACCGGGCGTAACAGATGTGCGCACGGTAGCGTACATGCCCTCTGAACGCGAGCATCGTGCGCTGAGCGCCCTGCTGGTGGCGATGCCGGATCCGGTTTTCTCCATCGATCTGAAAAGCAAGGTTGAACTGGCTAATCCGGCCGCACAGAACCTGTTTAATCTTGATGAAGAGAAGATGCGCAACTTCAGCGCCGGTAACCTGATTAACGGCTTCAACTTCATGCGCTGGCTGGAGAGCGATCGGGTTGAAGCGCAGGCGCAGCATGTGGTCATTGAGGGCCGCGATTTTCTGATGGAAGCGCGTCCTATTTATCTGCCGGGCGAAGAGGGCCAGAACGACAGGCCAGTGGGGGCGATGGTGATGCTGAAGTCGACAGCCCGCATGGGTCGTCAGTTGCAGAATCTGGTGGTCACCGATGAATCGGAGTTTGACCATATCATTGCTGTCACGCCGAAGATGCGTCAGGTGGTGGATCAGGCGCGGAAACTGGCGATGCTCGATGCGCCTTTACTAATTGTTGGCGACACCGGCACCGGGAAAGATATGCTGGCACGTGCCTGCCATCTGCGCAGTGCCCGCGGCAAGAATCCCTTCCTGGCGCTGAACTGTGCCTCTCTGCCCGACGACGTCGCCGAAAGCGAGCTGTTTGGTCATGCCGCCGGAGCCTATCCGAATGCGCTGGAAGGTAAGAAGGGATTTTTTGAGCAGGCTAACGGCGGCTCAGTGCTGCTGGATGAGATTGGTGAGATGTCGCCGAGAATGCAGACCAAGCTGCTGCGTTTTCTCAATGATGGCACCTTCCGCCGAGTCGGTGAAGAGCATGAAGTGCATGTCAATGTCCGGGTAATCTGCGCTACGCAGAAAAACCTGATTGAGCTGGTGCAGCGCGGGGAATTCCGCGAGGATCTCTTTTACCGGCTCAATGTGCTGACGCTGCAACTGCCGCCTCTGCGCGATCGTCCGCAGGATATACTGCCGCTGACCGAGATGTTTGTTGCCCGCTTTGCGGATGAGCAGGGAATGGCGCGTCCGCGACTCTCGCCGCAGCTTAACGCTTTTCTGACCCGCTACGCCTGGCCTGGCAACGTGCGTCAGCTGAAAAATGCGCTTTATCGGGCGTTAACCCAACTGGAAGGTTACGAACTGCGTCCGCAGGATATCGTGTTGCCTGAACAGGCACTGGATGTGTCACTGGGTGATGAGGCGCTGGAAGGGACGCTGGATCAGATCACCAGCCGTTTCGAACGGTCAATTCTGACGCGACTCTATCTCTCCTATCCCAGCACCCGAAAACTGGCAAAACGGCTTGGTGTGTCGCATACGGCGATTGCGAATAAATTGCGGGAGTATGGTCTGGGGCAGAAGCGCACCGAAAGCGAATAAGGGACGGACTGCAGGTGAGAAGTGGGTAAGCTGATTATCCGTTGGATATGGTCGATAGAGTCTGGCCCATCTGGCTTTGAGGCTGAGCCTGCTCAGGGAACCGGGTCAGATCGGAAAGACGCAAAAGGCGTCATCCCTGACACGCTCGGCACGCGCCTTCCCTGGCGCGTGACGCTTTCCTCTTCTGACCCGGTTCCCTGTGCGTTGAGCTTCATCGTTGCTGCCAGAACCACCCTGATACGGGTTTGCCAGCAGTTTGAAGCGGATAACTCGGTTATCCGCTTTTTTTATTACTTCAGCGCGGTCAGCGCAGCGTCATAATCTGGCTCAGTGGTGATTTCATCAACCAGCTGGCTGTAGATCACTTTATCATTCTCATCCAGCACAATTACGGCACGTGCGGTCAGACCTTCCAGCGCACCATCGGCAATTTCCACGCCATAATCATATTTAAACTCCGAGCCGCGCAGCGTCGACAACGTCACCACGTTGTTCAGGTTTTCTGCGCCACAGAAGCGCGACTGGGCAAACGGCAGATCGGCAGAGATGCATAACACCACGGTGTTATTCAGTTCGCTTGCCGCTTGGTTGAACTTGCGCACCGATGAAGCACAGACACCGGTATCTACGCTCGGGAAAATGTTCAGAATTTTGCGTTTTCCTGCATACTCAGAGAGCGCGACGTTAACCAGGTTTTTCGCTACCAGCGTGAAAGCTTTGGCTTTATCGCCAGCCTGAGGAAACTGACCAGCAACCGGTACGGCATTACCCTGAAAATGAACAGTCTGAGACATAGTGATTCCTTTTAATGATAAAAAAGATCTGACACAAAACGGCTAAAGATAGCCGTTGTTTATGACATAAATGTTAAGGGTTTACGAGTTCAATTGTGGAATTTAACGTGGCGGTCTGCCACTGCGTCACACATTGTGGAGTGGAAATGAGAACGGTAAAAAGTTATCCCGAAGCCTGGCCGTTGCACACGCCGTTTGTCATTGCCCGTGGAACCCGGACTGAAGTCAAAGTGGTGGTGGTTGAAATTGAGCAAGACGGAGTAAAAGGCGTTGGCGAAGCGACGCCTTATGCGCGCTATGGTGAAAGCGAGGCGTCGGTGCTGGCGCAAATCGCCGCGCTGCTGCCCGCGCTGCAACAGGGCATGACGCGCGAGGCGTTACAACAGGCGCTGCCCGCCGGGGCGGCGCGCAACGCCATTGACAGCGCACTATGGGATCTCGCCTCACACCAGCAGCAGAGCAGCCTCTGGCAGCTTAGCGGCGTGACTGCACCGGAGGATGTGGTGACCGCGCAGACCGTCAGCATTGATACTCCCGAGGCGATGGCCAGCAGCGCGCTGGCGCTGTGGCAGCATGGGGCAACACTACTGAAGATTAAGCTGGATAATAATTTCATTACCGAACGGCTGATGGCGATTCGCGCCGCCGTGCCGGACGCGACCCTGATTGTGGATGCCAATGAATCCTGGCACGCTGAAGGTCTGGCGGCGCGCTGTCAGCTGCTGGCGGACATCAATGTGGCGATGCTGGAACAGCCCCTGCCAGCGGGTGAGGATGCGGCGCTGGAGAACTTTATCCATCCATTACCGATCTGCGCCGATGAGAGCTGTCACACCCGCGAAAGTCTGGCGGCACTGCGAGGTCGTTATGAGATGGTCAACATTAAGCTGGATAAAGCGGGCGGGCTGACCGAGGCGCTGGCGCTGGCCAATGCGGCTCTGCAGCAGGGTTTTGCGGTCATGCTCGGCTGCATGCTCTGCACCTCGCGGGCGATACGCGCCGCACTGCCGCTGGTGCCGCAGACCCGCTTTGCCGATCTCGACGGGCCGACCTGGCTGGCGGTGGATGCAGAACCGGCGATTAAAGTGCGCAACGGTCAGCTGATCATTGCTGCCAGCGCAGCAGATTAACCATCATCTCCAGGTAGGTTTCAGTGGCTTCATCCACTGAAATCACCGGCATTTCAGCGGTGACGCAGGGCAGGCTGAGATCTTTACACCAGCTGCCGAATGAGCCTGGTGTGTCATAACCAACGCTGCTGACCCGCGGAAGGCCGGTGTGGCTGGCCAGCCAACCACCAATCTCTGCCTGATGCGGGTCGTCAATACAGCCCAGCGGTTCATGCCATGAGACGATCCAGCGTGGTTTCAGCTGATGAATCAGCGCGCAGAGCGCCTGGGTTTCCGGTTCAGAAGCCGGATGAGTGCCGGTCGAGAGCGCCACATCACGCTCATCGGCAGCGCTGTTCCAGCGATACACCGTCTCGCCTGACTGCCAGTTCGCCGCCGGAAAGTTGCGGTTGAGATCGACGCCGTTTGCGTTCGCGCGCAGTCCGAGCTGACAGCCATCAGGATTGACCGCCAACACCACGTGGTGCCGACGCATTCCATCAGGCAGCGTCCGTAATGCGGCGGAGAGGGTGGCGATGGCCGCATTCTCATCACCGTGAGTGCCCGCCAGAATCAACCCGCTCTCGGGATCGCCCAGCGGCGCCGGAAACCAGAGCAGCGGCGCGCCCAGCACTGAGCGGCCATACTGCTGATAGGGGACGTCCAGTTTGCCGCGCAGGGGACGTGGATGGAGTGGCGACATAGTTATTTCCTCAAAGGGTTTTACTAAAAGTAGCGGAAAAGCCGTGCGCGGAAAATAGCTATTTATCTGTCAGCCATTTGCGCTAAAGTGCCCTGCACAAGTTGCATCGGCAACAGACTGATGCAGCGCTTCTTTGGGGTAAAGGAGTGATAATGGTCAAGACCTTTCGCATGACGCTGGCAGCAATCAGCCTGAGCAGCATCATCACACCCGCCATCGCGGCGAATCCACCCGCTGGCGCACAGCTGGCTGAACAGCAGCAGATCGTTCGCCATATTAAAGATGAACCCGCTTCGCTCGATCCGCTTAAAGCGGTAGGACTGCCTGAAATTCAGGTGATACGCGATCTGTTTGAAGGGCTGACCAATCAGGATTCGCAGGGCAAAATCGTGCCGGGCGTGGCGCAGAGCTGGAGCAGCAGTGATAACAAAACCTGGGTCTTTACGCTGCGTAATAACGCGCGCTGGTCGAACGGTGATCCGGTCACGGCTCAGGATTTTGTCTACAGCTGGCAGCGCCTGGTCGATCCGAAAAACAGTTCAGCCTTTGCCTGGTTCGCGGGCTTAAGCGGTATTCAAAATGCGGCAGCGATAACCAAAGGCGAAATGACGCCCGACAAGCTGGGTGTGGTCGCACAGAGTAAAAACCAGCTTAAGGTGACGCTGGATCGTCCGGTGCCGTGGTTTCCGGCGCTGGTGGCTAACGTGGCGCTTTTCCCGGTGCCGCAGAAAATTATTGCGCAACAGGGTGACAGCTGGACGTCACCCGGCAAACTGGTGGGCAACGGGGCCTATCAGCTCAGCGAACGCGTAGTGAACGAAAAAATCGTACTGACACGTAATCCTCACTACTGGGATGATGCCCATTCGGTGCTGACGAAAGTGACTTTTGTGCCGATTAATGAAGAGTCGAGCGCCACTAAACGTTATCGATCCAACGATATTGATATCACCGAATCCTTCCCGAAAAACATGTATGCGCTACTGAAGAAAACTCTGCCCGGAGAGGTCTACACACCTGACCAGTTAGGCACCTATTACTACGCGTTTAACACGCAGAAAGGGCCGACGGCCGATGTGCGGGTTCGCAAAGCGCTCTCCTGGTCTATCGACCGGAAAGTGATTGCTGAAAAAGTGCTGGGCACCGGTGAGAAACCGGCGTGGCACTTTACGCCAGATGTGACAGCAGGCTTTAAGCCATTGCCCACATTCATGCAACAGCACGATCAGAACAGCCTGAATGCACAGGCTAAATCGCTGCTCGCTGCTGCCGGTTACGGTCCCGGCAAGCCGCTGAAACTCAAACTGCTCTACAACACCTCTGAGAGCCACCAGAAGATTGCGATTGCTGTGGCCTCAATGTGGAAAAAGAACCTCGGTGTGGATGTCACGCTGGAGAACCAGGAGTGGAAAACCTATATCGACAGCCGTAACAGCGGAAACTTCGATGTGATCCGCGCCTCGTGGGTCGGTGACTACAATGAACCCTCCACTTTCCTTAATCTGCTGACGTCGGGCAACAGCAGCAACATCGCGCGCTTTAGCAACGCGGATTATGATGCGGTTATCGCCAAAGCCAGCCGGGAGACCAGCGATCAGGTACGTAACAGCGATTACAACCGTGCCGAGCAGATCCTGGCTGAGCAGGCCCCGATCGCCCCCATCTATCAGTACACCAATGGCCGCCTGATTAAACCCTGGGTCAAAGGCTATCCCATCACTAACCCTGAAGATGTCGCCTACAGTCGCGAACTGTGGATTGAAAAGCACTGAGTGCAGGTGGCCGGTCAACCGGCCACCCTCTGACATCTTTCTACACAGCCCGGAGATTGCAACTCAACACCGTCACGCTAGACTGTATCGTATTGATTTTAGTGGTGAGGCGACGGTGTGGACGTAATTGAAGGAAAAGCGTTACAGGTTTCAGATGCCATAATTTCCTGCCAGCTGGATGGCAAGGGCGGGATGATCCCGATTGCTGAAGATGAAGTCATCCAGTGTGAGCAGCCCTGCTGGCTCCATCTGAACTATACCCACCGTAAGAGCGCGGAATGGCTGCAGTCGACGACACAAATCCCTGATGCCGTGCGAGACGCCTTAGCGGGCGACAGTATGCGTCCACGCGTCAGCCGGCTGGGCGACGGCTTTATGATCGTGCTGCGCAGCGTCAACCACAACAGCGATGCGCGTCGCGACCAGCTGGTGGTGATGCGGGTGTTTATCAACGATAAACTCATCGTCTCGACCCGGCGGCGTAAAGTTTCTGCCGTCGATGAAGTCCTCACGGATTTGCAGAATGGTAACGGCCCGATTGACTGCGGCAGCTGGCTGGTCGATATCTGTGATGCCCTGACCGATCACACCAGCGAGTTTATCGAAGATTTACATGACAAAATCATTGAGCTGGAAGATGCGCTGCTTGACCAGCGGATGCCGGCACGAGGCGAACTCGGCCTGCTGCGCAAACAGCTGATTGTGATGCGGCGGTATATGGCACCGCAGCGGGATGTCTATGCGCGGCTGGCCAGTGAAAAACTGGCCTGGATGGATGACACCGAACGCCGCCGGATGCAGGAAATCGCCGATCGGCTGGGACGCGGGCTGGATGATCTGGATGCGGGGGTGGCGCGTACCGCGATTCTGGCTGATGAGGTTGCTTCTGCGATGGCGGAGTCGATGAACCGACGTACCTACACCATGTCACTGATGGCGATGATTTTTCTGCCAGCCACCTTCCTGACCGGCCTGTTTGGCGTCAACCTGGGGGGTATTCCAGGCGGCGAATGGCGATACGGTTTCTCTATCTTCTGTCTGCTGCTGGTGGCACTGGCCGTCGGGGTAGCGGGATACCTGCGCAAGCGGCGCTGGCTCTAACGTTATGCGTAGCGTATCGGTTATCTGAGCTGAAAATCCCGTAAAGGACGCAAAAGCTGATCGACATCAAGAACCCATTGTCGCTGCTGACGCAAACTCTCTCTCGCAGGTGAATGCAACGTCAAGCGATGGGCGTTGCGCTCCATATTGTCTTACTTCCTAATTTAGAATTAATGCATAGCACATTTAATTCGAAACATGCCGGCCCGTGTGCCGGCTTTTTTTTTGCCCGCCTGGCTGTAACGCCGTTCCTTACCTAAGCTTAAAGTCCATTCGCAACAAAAGGAGTACGGCATGAGCGCGATTCTTAACAGCGAGCCGATCCCCACGGATCCGATCCCGATTCCTGAGCCTATTCCTCAGCCACAACCCCAGCCTGATCCGCCGACAGATCCGGAATTTCCGCCGATAATGGATCCACCACCGCATCGCAACATATAAAAAAAGGGCGTGCTGCCAGCAGCACGCCCTTAACGCTTCCAGCACTTATTTAATCTGAATCACATCCAGACGCGCGCTGGTATCCGGGGCATCCTCTTCATCAGCCCGCCAGCCAACAGGCTGCAGCGGCAGAGATTCCCGGTCAAAGGCGAGATCCCCGCCGTCAACCACCGCATCGCCATGCTTAATGCCTTTAAAATCGAACAGGTTGATATCCGCCATATGTGACGGCACCACATTCTGCATCGCGCTGAACATGGTTTCGATACGGCCAGGATAGCGCTTATCCCAGTCTCGCAGCATATCGGCTACCACCTGACGCTGCAGGTTCGGCTGAGAACCGCAGAGGTTACACGGAATAATAGGGAACTGACGCGCTTCTGAGAAGCGGATGATATCTTTCTCGCGGCAGTAAGCCAGCGGACGGATCACAATCTGCTTGCCATCGTCGCTCATCAGCTTTGGCGGCATGCCTTTCATTTTTCCGCCGTAAAACATGTTCAGGAACAGCGTCTGCAGAATGTCATCGCGATGGTGGCCCAGCGCAATTTTAGTACAGCCCAGCTCAGTCGCGACGCGATAGAGAATGCCACGGCGCAGGCGCGAGCAGAGTGAGCAGGTGGTTTTGCCTTCCGGGATCTTATCTTTGACGATGGAGTAGGTATCTTCTTCGATAATCCGATACTCAATGCCCTGCGACTCGAGATATTCCGGCAGGATATGCTCAGGGAAGCCCGGCTGTTTCTGGTCGAGGTTAACGGCAATCAGGCTGAAGTTGACCGGCGCACTTTTTTGCAGACTGCGCAAAATTTCCAGCATGGTGTAGCTGTCTTTGCCGCCCGACAGGCAGACCATGATGCGGTCGCCTTCTTCAATCATATTAAAATCTGCAATGGCTTCGCCAACGTTACGACGCAGACGTTTTTGCAGTTTATTGAGGTTGTACTGTTCTTTCTTGTCAACCGTTTGATTATCTTGCATTTTTACCTATCTCAAAATCCAGAAAGCGTAGCTAAAGGGCCAATTGCCGTGCGCGTTCAGCCAGACACTTCACTGCGGTGTCACGAATATGCTGCGTATGGTACGGATTGTTGACGCGAATGCCAGTACTGGAGTGAAGTAATCAGCCGATAGCCGCCCTGGGAATCCGGCAGAGACTACCCGTTAAGGGAGCAGCGACATAAATCGATGCGGCGGTACTCAGTGAAAAAAGAGGGCAGGCCTTAACAGGTCATTACCCAAAAATTGCGGGCTGAGACAACACGAACAGAGTTCAACTATGCGATGTCAGCTGGCTGGCACCTCTTTCCACTGGCAATCGATTTCATCATTGTGCGCAGAACAGGATGGCAATGATGCCTGGTAAGCATCAGCCCGCGCATTCTCTTTTTTTGCCGCACAACCCGCAGTCATAAAAATGATTGAGATAATTAACAGATATTTCATCAGAGCGACCAGTTAACAAAAAAAAGAGCATGCACCGCTATTAATCAATCATGCCTAAACGGCGTTCTTTTTATGCTTATCTGATTTGAGAATTTCCTTCGAATTGTTGCTATAAATCTGCAGGTAATTAAATATCCTGATGCATTGTTAATTTTATTATCGCCTGAATCTGAAAAACGCTGCTGTTGAATATGCGTTGACACTGCCGGGTTATAATTGGGAATGCGTAAGATGCACAGGCATCAGTGTTTTTTGTATCCCATTAAATCTGAATCGATTTTACTGGCACATATCGCCACGTCCAAAACTGTTGCTTTTCAAAGCAGACGGGTGAAATTAAAGCCATTAAAGTGAATGTGAAAGTTAAAAAGGGCGGCTTTAATTTTTACACTCATAACTGTTTTTCCTGAGAGACTTGCTGTGACTTCATCGTTCCGCACATCATGGTAATGCGGGCAGCGTAACAAATCGTTAAATTGCTGGCTATATAGGTGAATAAGGACGGAGCAAACTTTAAATTCGATGAGACATCCGGTAAACACTCACGATATAAAAAATTATGGTGTCCGATTTATATTGACGCTGATACTCTTTTTACTCTGCTATGTTGCAGTCATGTATTGCGGCGTTTTGTTGCTGGTAAACCGACACGGATTACTGCATTTCCTGCTGCACTGAATTTATTATTGCTAGCCGCAGGCTTTAAAAATCCAGCGATAAGCATGATGTAAAAAATGTCTGAGCATTTCCAGCAAACTTTCAGCGCCTTCCCCCACCAGACACTGTCCGGTCTCAAGCGCATTATTTACGGAATTACGATGATCCAGGATCATCATGATGGTCATAGCGCCCGCAATCAGCGTAAAGATAAGCATGCTCAGTACCGGCCAGCTACTTTTACGTACAGAAGCGGACAGGGTTTCGTCACGATGGTCAGAGTTCTGGCGCATTTTTCACCGGATAAATGGTTACCTTAATAAACAATCACGGATTATGACATTAATTCCCGGCGGGCTCTATATCTCAGGTCAGGCTGCATGATGATGATAATAGATGAATCTGATGGAGAGGGCAGAAGGCAGTGCATACCGATAACTCCCTTCTGCAACGTCCTGGCGCTGAACGGCCTGTGTTCAGCAGGAATGATCTTTATGGAAAGGAATTTACATCATCTCCAGCGACTGAACTCCTTTGATCTCCATGACCTTATCGTAGAGGTGAGCATCGTTTGATTTGCGGGACAGCGTTACCTGAACGCTGAGCTCACACAGACCACTCTCCTCATCCCGATTAATCACCGTCACATTGCCATAGCGAATGCCTTCCCGCTGCATGACCAGCAGCACCAGCGGCACACTTTTGGGCTTAAGAAAAACCAGCAGCGTATGATGTTTACCGATGAGAAAATGGCTCAGGCGGCGGAAGACTTCCAGCACCACCAGTGCCAGCACTGTGCCATAAATGCCTATCTCATACATGCCGCTACCAATCACCAGACCAATCGCCGCAGTCACCCATAATCCCGCCGCCGTGGTTAAGCCTTTCACCACCTGCTTCTGAATCATAATGGTGCCTGCGCCAAGGAAACCCATGCCGCTGACTACCTGGGCAGCAATACGGCTGGGATCCAGTGCTACATGTTCGCTGTTGAGCATATCGGCGAAGCCATATTTCGATACCAGCATAAACATCGCACTGCCGATACCGACCAGAATATGGGTACGCAGTCCCGCTTCTTTGGCCCGCATCTGGCGCTCCATGCCGATCAGGCCGCCGAGAATACCGGCCAGCGCTATGCGAATTAACATATCCATTAACATGGCTTTACTCCGAATTAATAAGGGCCAAAAAAGAGTGGCAGTTCAGCGATAACAGGTAAACAAGATAATTCTGCTTGCAAATGACGCCGGAGAATTTTGTAAAAAGCTGTTTCACCTCTCGACCCGTTGTGCTGCCTGACATATGCTGAGCCAGCCTTTTCCCCCACTTCCCGGAGTCCGACTGATGAAAGCAGCCACCTTTTTGCTGGCCGGTGCCGCGTTATTACTCTCTGCCTGCAGCAGCAACAGTGATGATAACGAGCCACCACAACAAGCCACCGCCGCCCACATCCAGCCACGGGTGGTGATGTCTTCCCTGGCAGAAAGCACCTGTTCGAACGCGGGCGGAACGCTGGCATTTTCGCATCAGCTGGATGGATCGAGAGTGGGGATGTGTCAGTTAGTGAATGGCCGTCGCTGTGATGAGCAGGCATTAATTGGCGGGAATTGCGCGCGCTGATGATCAGGCCGGATTGCTCCGGCCCGCACAGTCAGGCAGAGAGTCGGTTCGGGCAGTTTTCACCGCGGTCGAGCTGGCTGAGATTATTCAGTGTCGTTTCAGAAATGGCGGTCAGCGCTTCGGCGGTTAAAAACGCCTGATGGCCGGTGAACAACACGTTATGGCACGCCGACAGACGGCGGAACACATCGTCCTGAATCACATCATTCGACTTATCTTCAAAGAACAGATCACGTTCATTCTCATAAACATCCATGCCGAGCGCGCCGATTTTCTGCTGTTTCAGCGCGTCAATCGCCGCCTGTGAATCAATCAGACCACCCCGACTGGTGTTGATAACCATCACCCCATCACGCATCTGTTTAAACGCATCGGCGTTGAGCAGATGATGATTCTCCGGCGTCAGCGGACAGTGCAGGGTAATGACGTGGGATTCAGCAAACAGCGTCTTCAGATCAACATATTCCGCGCCCAGTTCCAGCGCCTGCTCACTCGGGTAGGGATCATACGCCAGCAGCCGCATACCAAAACCTTTCAGAATCCGCATCGTCGCGATCCCGATTTTACCGGTACCGATAACACCCGCGGTTTTGTTATGCATGTTAAAACCGGTCAGGCCGTCGAGCGAAAAGTTTGCGTCACGGGTACGCTGATAAGCGCGATGAATACGGCGATTCAGGGTCATCATCAGGCCGATAGTATGTTCAGCGACCGCTTCCGGTGAGTAGGCCGGCACGCGCACCACTTCCAGACCCAGCTCTTTTGCAGCAGCCAGATCAACATTATTGAAACCGGCACAGCGCAGCGCGATGTATTTCACACCCAGCCCGGCCAGCTCTTCCAGCACCGGGCGACTGCCGTCATCGTTTACAAAGATACAGACAGCATCGCAACCCACAGCGGTTTTGGCGGTGCTTTCAGAGAGTAAAAAGTCAAAAAACACCAGTTCAAAGCCGAACTGCTGATTGACCTGCTCAAGATATTTCTGATCGTAATGTTTGGTGCTGTAAACCGCGATTTTCATCGTTGTGCTCCTGCAGAGGTGATAGAGCAAGGATAACGTTTTCTGACTGACTTTGCTGAAACAGCTGACTTGTGTCCGGCGCAGACCTTCACCTCTGGCAGATTACATGCCATCATCGTTGTCAGGATACTGTAAGGAAAAGGATTATGGCTTTTATGCCACGGATGTTCCGGCGACGGCTGGCCGCCATTCTGGCGCTGATTCTGCTGCTGCTCGGCCTGATCTTGACTGTCACGCAATGGCTGCCGCGGCTGGTCGGCATCTGGCTACCTGAAGATACCCGCATTGAGCTGTCGGGCGCACCGCGCTGGCGGGAGGGTGGCCTGTGGTTGCCACAACTTCGTTATCTCGCAGGGGATTGCTCCCTGGCAACGGTAAAGGCGGTGTCACTGGGCTGGCATCAGTCGCGCTGGAAACTGAATGCGTCAGAGCTGACGCTGGATAGCACCTGCCTGCAAAAATTACCTGCCAGTGATGGCAGCACGGCAGCCCCCAAAACGCTGGCCGAATGGCAGGCAATGCTGCCTGGCGCCGACGTTCATCTGGGCAAATTAATTGTTACGCCGTGGCAGACGTATGCGGGCGCGCTGGATCTGACGCTGGAAAAAGATCGTCAGCAACTCAGTTATCAGGGCGATAATCTGCAGCTGGCGGCAACGCTGACCGGTCAGCAGCTCGCTATCAGTCGCCTGACGCTCACCCATCCTGCACTTCCTGAACCCGTCACGCTGAGTGGTCATCTGGCGTTACCCACCTTTGCCACTGATCTGCCGGTGAACGGCGAGGTGACCGGACAGCTGGCGCTGGACGCGCTGCCGCATCCCCTGAAGCTGACGCTTAACTGGCAGCAGCAGCAGGGCGAGCTACGCGTGGCAATGGCCGAAGTGACCAGGCCGCTTCTCAGACTGACGTGGCAGATCAGCCGCGATCAGATTCGGATTGAAAAGGGCGAATACTTCTGGCCGCTGGAGGCTCAGCCGCTATCAGGGTTTGTTAACCTGACGCTGGATAACTGGCAGTCTGGCCTTGAAAGTAGCGAGATTAGCGGTCGCGTTAACCTGCTGACCCAGGGACGCGGCGGCAAGGGCAACGTGGTGCTCGGCGTCGGTCCCGGCAACCTCAGCCTGACCAACAGCAACCTGCCGTTTCAGCTAACCGGCGAAAGCAAGCTGGCCGACCTGCAACTTTACGGCTCCATTCCGGGCGTGCTCAGCGGCTCGATCCTCGATCCTCAACTGGTGCTGCAACCTAAATCGCTGCTGCGCCTGCGGGGCCGGTTGCTGTCAACGCTGGAAGTGGACGAAGCGCGCTGGCCGCTGGCGGGCGTACGACTCTCCTCGCAGGGTATTGATGGCCGCCTGCAGGCCATTCTGAATGCGCACGATGCCAGTTTTGGCCGCTTCCGGTTGCATCTCGATGGCCGCGCCAATGATTTCTGGCCCGATAAGGGCGAATGGAACTGGCGCTACTGGGGAGGTGGCGAGATGCTGCCGCTGCAGGCGCGCTGGGATGTTAAAGGCACGGGCGGCTGGCACGATACCCTGATCCATCTGGATACCTTGTCCACCGGTTTTAATCAGCTGGCGTATGGCAGTGTCAACGTTGCAAAACCGCGTCTGACACTGACTAAACCGGTAAACTGGCAGCGTGATGCGGCGCATCCGGCGTTCAATGGGCATTTCCGCCTGCAGGCAGGAGAGACCCGCTTCAGCTATGGCGGACATCTGGCAGATTCCACGCTCGACTTTGAGGCTAAAGGTCGTGATCCCGGCTATTTTATCTGGCGAGGCAGTTTACAAGCGGGCAAGGTTGGCCCGCTGCGGGTTAACGGCCGCTGGGATGGCGAACGGCTGCGCGGCCAGGCCTGGTGGCCGGCACAGTCGCTGACGGTGTTTCAGCCGTTGCTCAGCCCCGACATGAAAATGCAGATCCAGGGCGGTAGTTTGCAGGCACAGGTCGCTTTTTCCGCCGCAAGTGAACAGGGTTTCCAGGCGGGAGGCCACTGGACGGTAAAACAGGGCAGCATCTGGACGCCTGACAGCCAGGTTAACGGTATCGACTTCTCGCTGCCGTTCAGATTCCATGAGCAGCAATGGCAGTTTGGTCAGCATGGCCCGGTATCACTGCGCATTGCCGAGGTTAAGAACCAGTTTGCGATGCAGAATATTCGCGCTGACCTGCAGGGTAACTGGCCGTGGTCCGAACAGGCGCCGCTGACGTTGCAGGATGTCAGCCTTGATCTGCTGGGCGGACAAATTACGCTGCCCGCTTTGCGCATGCCGCAGCATGAGCCAGCCCGGGTGTCGCTGCGCAATATCAGCCTCAGCGAGCTGGTGACGGCGCTGAAACCTAAACAGTTTGCCATGTCGGGCAAGGTCAACGGTGAGCTGCCGCTGTGGCTCAATAATCCACACTGGCTGGTGGAGAAAGGGTGGATTGCCAACAGCGGTCCGCTGACCTTCCGGCTGGATAAAGATATGGCGGATGCGATTACCCGCAATAACGTGGCGACGGGCGCCGCGCTGGACTGGTTACGCTATATGGAAGTCTCCCGCAGCTGGGCCACGATCAATCTGGATAATCTTGGCGACCTCACTATGGAGGCGCAGGTGCAGGGCGTCAGCCAGTTCAGTAACCGTCGTCAGACGGTTAATCTCAACTATCATCATCAGGAAAACCTGTTTCAGCTCTGGCGCAGCCTGCGCTTTGGCGATAATTTGCAATCCTGGTTAGAGCAACATGCGAATTTGCCATCCAACAAGGACACTTCACCATGAGCCTGAGGGCACTACTGGTTCTGGCAGCCGGACTGCTGAGCATCGGCTGCGTGCCGCGCATTGAAGTCACGGCACCTAAAGATCCCATCACCATCAACATGAACGTGAAAATCGAACATGAGATCCACATCAAAGTCGATAAAGACGTGGAAGCGCTACTGAAAAACCAGAGCGGTCTGTTCTGAGGAGAGCAACGATGAAACGCATAAGCGCGGTGCTGTTCCTCGCCCTGACGATGGCGCAGCCTGCCTGGGCACTGACGCTGGATCAGGCGCGGCAATCGGGGCGGGCAGGTGAAACGCTCTCCGGCTATCTGGCGGCACGTGCGCAGGATAGTGAAACGCTGGCACTGGTGCAGCGTATTAATGCCGGACGTCAGCAGGAGTATCAGCGACTGGCAGAACAGAATAATCTCTCCACGGCCGATGTCGCCAGTATTGCCGGACAGAAGCTGGTGAGCCGTGCGGCAGCGGGGGAATATGTGCGCGGCATTAACGGTCAGTGGCTGAGAAAAACGGCAGAGAGCAGTCAGTAACCGGCGAAAAAAAACCGGGCGCATGGCCCGGTCTTTTACAGCGTCATCCTGAGATGAGTGAGACTTATGCCGTCACGATCTGCTTGATAGCGTCTTTCGCTTCAGCGGTCGCTTTGCTGGCCACTTCCGGACCGTAAGCGATGCCTTCAGCAAACACGAACTCAACGTCAGTGATGCCGATGAAGCCCAGGAACAGCTTGACGTAAGGGGTCAGCAGGTCAGTTGGGGTATCTTTATGAATGCCGCCACGGCTGGAGATAACGACTGCCGTTTTGCCTTTAACCAGACCTTCCGGGCCTGCTTCGGTGTAGCGGAACGTCACGCCAGCACGGGCAATCAGGTCGAAATAGTTTTTCAGCTGCGTCGGGATGTTGAAGTTGTACATTGGCGCGGCAATCACCACTTCATCATGAGCCTGCAGTTCTGCAATCAGTTCATCCGACAGGTCCAGAGCCTCCTGCTGACGAGGTGACAGCGGGGTATCAGAGGGACGCATTGCACCCACTAACTCGCCATCCAGTACCGGGATCGGGTTAGCCGCCAGGTCACGGACGGTAACCTCTTTACCCTGGGCCTTTGCCTGTTCGATGTAGAAGTCAGCGAGCTGGCTTGATTGTGAGTAGCCTGCAAGAATGCTTGATTTCAGAACTAAAACTTTGCTCATGGTGGTTTCCTGTCTGTTACGCGGAAGACTTTCCGCTCAATGGTTTACACTCTACGGTTATCGATGGCGCGGTGAAAGCGCAATATTTCGAGACCCATGTTCGAATTTATTGAATGAGCGTAACCGGGGCCAGCCGCCGGAACAGTTCAGAATGTGCTATGATGCGCGCAATTATTTTTATTGAATCAGCTGGTTATCCCGGCTTGCAGGGCGCTGCTTCAGGCAGCGACACCGTCTGAGTAAGGTACGTCACTATTATGTCATCTCCCGATACTTCCCCACTGGCAGCGCTCTGGTCACGCCTCGACGGTCTAATGCTGCGCGATCGCCAGCGGTTACAGCGCCGTTTACAGGGTGCCAGAAAAGCTAAAAATCCTGAGGCACAGCAGGGCATTGCCAGCGAGCTTGAGCAGGACTTTATCGCTGCCGAGCAGCGCGTGGCCCAGCGCCGTGCGGCCACGCCAGCCATTACCTTCCCGGACAATCTGCCGGTCAGTCAGAAGCAGCAGGATATTGCTGAGGCGATTCGCGGTCACCAGGTAGTGATTGTCGCCGGTGAAACCGGCTCGGGCAAAACCACGCAGCTGCCGAAAATCTGTCTGGCGCTGGGACGTGGTGTGACGGGTCTGATTGGTCATACGCAGCCGCGCCGTCTGGCCGCGCGTACCGTGGCGAATCGCATTGCCGATGAGCTCAGCACTTCGCTGGGCGGCTGCGTCGGCTATAAAGTACGGTTTAACGACCAGGTCAGTGACCTGACGCAGATTAAACTGATGACCGACGGGATTCTGCTGGCGGAGATCCAGCAGGATCGTCTGCTGATGCAATATGACACCATCATTATTGATGAAGCGCACGAACGCAGCCTGAATATCGATTTCCTGCTCGGTTATCTGCGTGAGCTGTTGCCGCGTCGGCCCGATCTGAAAGTGATTATCACTTCCGCCACCATCGATCCACAGCGTTTCTCGCGTCATTTCAATAATGCGCCGGTGATTGAAGTCTCAGGCCGGACCTATCCGGTTGAAGTGCGCTATCGGCCGGTGATCGAAGAGGCGGATGATGGCGATCGTGACCAGCTGCAGGCGATTTTTGATGCCGTAGATGAGCTGGGCCGGGAAAGTCGGGGCGATATCCTGATCTTCATGAGTGGTGAGCGTGAAATACGTGATACCGCCGACGCGCTGAACAAACGCGATCTGCCACACACCGAAGTGCTGCCGCTCTATGCACGGCTGTCGAACGCTGAACAGAACCGGGTGTTTCAGTCGCACAGTGGCCGTCGTATCGTGCTGGCGACCAACGTCGCGGAAACCTCACTGACGGTGCCGGGGATTAAATATGTGATCGATCCCGGTACGGCGCGTATCAGTCGTTACAGTTTCCGTACCAAAGTGCAGCGCCTGCCGATTGAACCGATATCACAGGCGTCTGCCAACCAGCGTAAAGGGCGTTGCGGCCGCGTATCAGACGGTATCTGTATCCGCCTTTACGCGGAAGATGACTTCCTGAGTCGTCCGGCCTTTACCGATCCTGAAATCCTGCGCACCAACCTGGCGTCAGTGATCCTGCAGATGACCTCGCTGGGCCTCGGCGATATCGCCGCCTTCCCGTTTGTGGAAGCGCCCGATAAGCGCAATATCCAGGATGGCGTCCGCCTGCTGGAAGAGCTGGGCGCGCTGACCCTGAACGAAGAGACCGGTCACTACAAGCTCACCGGTTCCGGGCGTCAGCTGGCGCAGCTGCCGGTGGATCCCCGCCTGGCGCGGATGGTGCTGGAAGCGCAGAAATTTGGCTGCGTGCGCGAAGTGATGATTATCACCGCTGGCCTGTCGATTCAGGACCCGCGTGAGCGTCCGGCAGATAAAAAGCAGGCGTCCGATGAGAAGCACCGGCGCTTTGCCGACAAAGACTCCGACTTCCTCGCCTATGTGAATCTCTGGAACTACCTGGCGGAGCAGCAGAAAGCGCTGTCCGGGAATGTTTTCCGCCGCCAGTGCAAAAGCGATTTCCTTAACTATCTGCGCGTGCGGGAATGGCAGGATATCTACACCCAGTTGCGGCAGGTGGTGCGTGAACTGGGCATTCCGGTTAACAGTGAACCGGCTGAGCTGCAGCCCGTCCACTGCGCGCTGTTAAGCGGTCTGCTGTCGCATATCGGGCAGAAAGACACCGATAAGCAGGAGTATACCGGCGCGCGCAATACCCGCTTCGCGATCTTCCCTGGCTCCGGGCTGTTTAAAAAGCCGCCGAAGTGGACCATGGTGGCGGAACTGGTCGAGACCAGCCGCCTGTGGGGCCGCACGGCGGGCCGTATTGAACCAGAGTGGATTGAGCCGCTGGCACAGCATCTGATCAAGCGCAGCTACAGTGAACCGCACTGGGAGAAATCGCAGGGCGCGGTGATGGCCACCGAAAAAGTCACGCTCTATGGCCTGCCGATTGTCGCCGCCCGTAAAGTTAACTATGGCAGCATCGATCCCACCCTGAGCCGTGAACTGTTTATTCGTCACGCGCTGGTGGAGGGCGACTGGCAGACCCGACACGCCTTCTTCCGCGCAAACCAGAAGCTGCGCAGCGAAGTGGAAGATCTGGAACACAAATCCCGTCGCCGCGACATTCTGGTTGATGACGAAACGCTGTTTGCTTTTTATGACCAGCGCATTGGCAAAGAGGTGGTCTCGGCGAAGCATTTCGACAGTTGGTGGAAACAGGCCAGTCGCGAAAACGCAGAACTGCTGAATTTCGACAAGCAGATGCTGATCAAAGAGGGTGCGGATAAAGTCAGTCAGCTCGACTACCCCAACTTCTGGCATCAGGGCAACCTCAAACTGAAGCTGAGTTATCAGTTTGAGCCTGGCGCAGATGCGGATGGCGTGACGGTACATATTCCGCTGCCGCTGCTGAATCAGGTTGAAGATAGCGGTTTTGAGTGGCAGATCCCCGGTGTACGCCGTGAACTGATCATCGCACTGATTAAGTCGCTGCCTAAGCCGCTGCGCCGTAACCTGGTGCCTGCACCCAACTACGCCGAGGCGTTCTTGGGAAGGGTGAAAGCGATGGAGATGCCGCTGCCTGATGCGCTGGCGCGGGAATTTCGCCGCATGACCGGCGTCACGCTGGAGCGGGAAAACTGGCAGTGGGAACAGGTGCCCGATCATCTGAAAATGACGTTCCGGGTAGTCGACGAGCACAATCGTAAGCTACTGGAAGGCAAAGATCTCACTGCGCTTAAGGCACAGCTGAAAGACAAAGTGCAGGAAACGCTGTCGAAAGTGGCGGATGACGGGCTGGAGCAGAGTGGGCTGCATATCTGGAGTTTTGGCGATCTGCCACGCAGTTATGAACAGAAGCGCGGCAGCTACCAGGTTAAAGCCTGGCCTGCGCTGGTCGACGAGAAAGAGAGCGTCGCCATTCGTCTGTTTGACAGCGAGCAGAAGCAGCAAAAAATGATGTGGCGCGGTCAGCGTCGCCTGCTGCTGCTGAATGTGCCGTCACCGGTTAAATATCTGCACGAGAAGCTGCCGAACAAAGCCAAGCTCGGACTCTACTTTAACCCTTATGGCAAAGTGCTGGAGCTGATTGACGACTGCATCGCCTGTGGCATCGACAAGCTGATGGGGGAAGCGGGCGGTCCGGCCTGGGATCAAACCTCGTTTGAGCAGTTGCGTGACAAAGTGCGAGGCGAACTCAATGAAACCGTGGTGACCATCGCGAAGCAGGTCGAGCAGATCCTGACGGCAGTCTTCAACATTAATAAGCGTCTGAAGGGCCGGGTCGATATGACCATGGCGCTGGCGTTATCTGACATCAAAGCGCAGTTAAGTGGCCTGGTTTATCGCGGCTTTGTCACCGGCAACGGCTGGCAGCGACTGGCCGATACGCTGCGTTATCTGCATGGGATTGAGCGCCGACTGGAAAAACTGCCTGCCGATCCGCACAGCGATCGTGCGCGGATGTTAAAAGTACAGGCAGTGGAACAGGCTTATCAGGCGTGGCGCAATAAGTTGCCGCCGCAGCGTCAGGATGATGAAGAGGTGCAAAATATCCGCTGGATGATCGAAGAGCTGCGAATCAGTTATTTTGCTCAGCAACTGGGTACGCCTTATCCCATCTCACATAAGCGTATTCTGCAGATGATGGAGCAGATAGCGGGTTAAGTGCCGGGATGCGCGCCGTAACCGGCGCGCATCCGATGATGGCGAGTGAGAGTGCGGGCTACTGAGCCAGGGATTCCAGTTTATCTTTAAACGAGGTGACCGAAATCGCACGGTTATCAGCCAGGTAGCGATCTTTCGCTGCCGGTGCTGAGCTTTGTACCGCGATTAACTGCCAGCCTTTATCGCTATTGAGCAGCAGTGGCGAACCACTGTCACCTGGCAGGGTGTCACACT
The DNA here is from genome assembly GCF_054056055.1 of Pantoea sp. PvP021. Lineage (NCBI taxonomy): Bacteria > Pseudomonadati > Pseudomonadota > Gammaproteobacteria > Enterobacterales > Erwiniaceae > Pantoea > Pantoea sp. PvP021. The sequence continues at coordinate 676,772 of NZ_JBSRXX010000001.1, forward strand.
GATGCGACAACACGGCGCGCTGCGCCCAGCCGGTGATCAGGCAATCGCTGTGGGAGTAAAGCGTGTCCAGATGATCAGCCGGATAGCCTGCCTGCGTCACTTTTCGTCCGGTCAGCTTCAGCGCCGCAGTGAGTTCGCTGCGTGAGCCATCGAACAGCGGAATAGGCGTAATCGCGGAGGGCGGATTGCGTAAAATCACGATGCCGTAATCATAGGGGGCTGCACTGCTCGGCACGATCCAGCCTTCACCGTCCGCTTTTAACTTTGACGCCAGCGAGGGTTCAACCCGCGCATCAATATCATGAAGCTCGTAGCGCCAGCCTTTATCGCTCGCCATAAATCGCAGCGCAACCGGCTTATCGAAATTACCCGGCGGGGCAAGCAGGCAGTGTCCGGCGGTCAGCGCCAGATGCGGAGAGATGAGTGTGGCAGTACAGAGGTTGCCGCTTTCGGTTTCCAGCTGACCAATGGCATCCCAGGGGGCAGCGGTAATATCGGTGATTGCCTGGCGATGATCCTTACCGAAAAACAGCATCTTAATTTCAGCAGGAGTAGGCGAGTCATCGTCATCATCGGCATGAACCGTGGTGGCAAAGCTGAAGAGTCCAACCATTAACAGGGTAGCCAGGCGCATAGAAATCTCAATGGCGAGAAAAAATTAACGTTATTGTTATTACGTAAGTACGGTAACTATAGTCGGTGAGCGTTGAAAAAGGGAGTTTTATTGGTTAATCAGTACGCTACAGCGGTTAAACAAAAAAGCTTGCTGCAACAATGCCACACAGGATCATCACCAGCAGAATAATTTCGAAGCGATAGCGACGCACCATATCATCCACTCCAGTAAAGAAACACCCGGCAGAACCGGGTGTTTTTAATCATCATCTCGTGGCCGTGCGCTGAAGGCGACCTTAGTTTTTAGCTGCTGGTTTCACAACTTTTTTGTGGTGAACTTTTTTAGCAGCCTGAGCTTTCTGTGCAGCTGGTTTAGCTACTTTTTTGTGGTGAACTTTTTTAGCAGCCTGGGCTTTCTGAGCGGCTGGCTGAGTGGCTTTTTTGTGATGAACTTTTTTAGCGGCCTGGGCTTTCTGAGCAGCTGGTTTAGTGACTTTTTTGTGGTGAACTTTTTTAGCGGCCTGGGCTTTCTGTGCAGCAGGTTTAGCTACTTTTTTATGGTGAACTTTTTTTGCAGCCTGCGCTTTCTGCGCGGCATCTTTTTTCACAGCTTTTTTGTGGTGTTTCTTAGCAGCCTGCGCTTTCTGAGCCGCTTTATGGTGTTTCTTGTGCGCAGTTTTGTGAACGGTTTTAGCCGGTGCTGCAGCGGTAGTAGTGGTTGTTGCGGCTGGCGCAGCAGCTGGAGCAGCTGTGGTGTCAGCAGCGAAAGCAACAGAAGACATACCCATAGCAGCGGCGACAACCAGTGCAAATAATTTTTTCATTGCAAATCCCTCGAAGACTATTTTTTCATGTGTAGCCCACTGCGGGGCCGGTGAAGAGACTATAGGGATATCAATGAACGGTGTCCGTGGGTGTTTGGTATCGGCGTGTAACCGATTGTACAAAGGCGGGAAAGGGCGGTCAGCTGACCGCCCGAGAGCTTAGCTATTCAGGTAACGTTGTTCAAGGTGCTGGCGGAAGAAAGCCGGATTCAGCGCTTCGCCGGTGGCGTTGATCAGCAGCTGGTCGGTGGAGAAACGGCTGCCGTGCTGCCAGATGTTCTGTTGCAGCCAGTCGAATACCGGCTGCAGCTCACCGTGCTGAATCAGCTCGCTGAGCTGAGGAATCGCAAGATGTACCGAGCGGAACAGCTGCGCGGCGTACATCGCGCCCAGCGTATAGGTCGGGAAGTAGCCAAAGGCGCCGTCGGTCCAGTGGATATCCTGCATACAGCCATCGCGGTAGTTACCCCGGGTATCCAGACCCAGCGACTGCATCATCTTCTCATCCCACAGCGCCGGGATATCCTCAACCTCAATCTCGCCTTCAATCAGCGCCTGCTCGATTTCATAGCGCAGAATGACATGCGCCGGATAGCTGAGCTCATCGGCGTCAACCCGGATCAGGCCAGGCTTAACCTGCTGGGTCAGGCGCACAAAATTATCCGCCTGCAGGGCAGGCTGATCGCCAAAGGTGGCGATCACCTGCGGCAGAATGCGCTGCAGGAATTCGCGGCTGCGACCAAGCTGCATCTCCATAAACAGGCTTTGTGATTCGTGGATAGCGGTGGAGCGCGCCAGCGCCACCGGCTGCCCGCGCCACTGCTGCGGCAGATTTTGCTCATAGCGGGCGTGGCCGGTTTCGTGGATCACGCCCATCAGGGCGCTGAGAAACTCATTCTCGTTGTAACGGGTGGTAATGCGCACATCTTCCGGCACGCCACCGCAGAAGGGATGCGCACTGATATCCAGACGGCCATGGTTAAAGTCGAAACCCAGCGTTTCCATGATGCTCAGGCCGAGCTGACGCTGAGCAGGCAGGGCGAACGGCCCCTGCGGCGTGACAACAGTCTGCTGCGCCTGTTTTTCCACGACCTGCTGTAACAGATCGGGCAGCCAGGTTTTCAGTTCGCCAAAGGTTTCATCCAGCCGGGCGCGGGTCATCCCCGGCTCATAAAGATCCAGCAGCGCATCGTAACGCGAGCAGCCAGTGGCGTCGGCGCGGCGCTGGGCCTCTTCGCGGCTCAGACGCACCACCTCTTTGAGATTGGCGGCGAAGCCCTGCCAGTCGTTGGCCGGACGCTGAGTGCGCCATGCATGTTCACATACCGAACCGGCGATTGATTTGGCTTCAACAAAATCATCAGGCAGCAGGGTGGCCTGCTGGTAAGCGCGCTGCATCTCGTTGAGATTGGCCCGCTCAACATCGTTGAGTGACTGCTGCTCTGCGGCCCTGAGCCACTCACCAACCTGAGGGGCAGTGAGGATCTGGTGCTGCAACACGCTCATTTCGGCCAGCGCTTCACCACGCGCCTGACTGCCGCCCGGCGGCATGGTGGTTTGCATGTCACATCCGGCGATGGCCGTGACGTGGCTGAAACGGGAAAGGCGCTGGAACGTCTTGGTAAGTTGTTGATACGCTGAGGTCACGTAAGACTCCTTGTGGTTTTTAACGCAGCGGAATTTCCCGCAAGGTTAGATCAACCGGCCAGCAAAAGCGAACGCTGGCGCCGCCGAGCGGACTGGATTCAATAGTCACATTGCCGCTCAGCGCCTGGGCAATAGAGTGCACAATCGCAAGTCCCAGTCCGCAGCCGCCTGTAGCGCGATCGCGGCTGGGGTCCAGCCGGACAAAGGGTTCGAAAACCCGCTCACGCTCTTCAGGCGGAATGCCGGGACCGTCATCTTCCACCTGCAGACACCCTATCGGACCGTCGAACCACAAACTGACGCGCAGCCGCTGTTGCGCATAACGCAGTGCATTGTTGACCAGGTTATCCAGTACCCGCTCCATCAGGCGGGTATCAGAAATGCCGATGTTTTCACGCTGCGGCAGCTCAAGGTCGAGCCGCACGTCGGGATTGATAGTGCGGAAATCGTCAAGCCGCTCGCGCAGCCAGTTGGCCAAATCCAGCGATTTCAGATTGAGATCGACGCGCGGCCGATCAAGACGCGCATAGGTCAGTAGCTCCTCAATCAGGCTTTCGAGCTGGCCGATATCGCGATTCAGCGCCACCCGTTCGCCATCCGTGAGGTTGTCGCTCATCTCCAGCCGGTAACGCAGGCGCACCAGCGGTGTGCGCAGCTCATGCGCAATACCGTCTATTAGCTGCTTCTTACTGGCAACCAGCGTATTGATGTTCTCGGCCATCTGGTTAAAGGCGATGCCGAGCCGGAAAAGGCTGGAGGTGCTATCAAAATGGGTGCGCACGTCCAGCTCGCCACGGCCAAAGCGCTGAGCCGCTTTTTCCAGTCGCTGCATCTCCTGCCAGTGGGGGCGCAGCCAGATAAACACCGGCAGCGCCAGTGACATCCCTATAAAGATCAGCAGGGCAATATCCAGTAGTCGCATCTGATGCAGATAGAAGAGATAGGGAATCGGCCCGACTGACAACACGTAGTGGCTACGCGGAATGTGCTGCAAAAAGGTGTATTGATCGTCGAGCGCCACGATCTCTCCGGCGCGCAACCGACGCATGTTGCCTTCATCAAGCTGATATTTATTCATCGGCTCGATGTGCAGGTCGAACGACAGGCCGAGATCGAGACTCTTGATGGTTTTATTCCAGTCACGCGGCGGGATCTCGCGCAGTTCGCTGCGGATCAGGTAGAGCGAACTGGCCATCAGGTCATTCATTGACTGGCGGCCCGCACGTTCAGCGGTGAACTTGTAGACCAGCCCCACCAGCAGCGCCATCACCAGAAAGCAGACAAACAGCAGCAGATAAAACTGAATAAAAAGCTTTCTCATAGTCCGCGGGTATCCCAGGCCTGGGGCGCAAACAGATAGCCTTTGTTACGAATGGTTTTAATGCGGAACGGCTCGGTGGCGCTGTCGTGCAGCTTTTTGCGCAACCGGGAGATGGCCACGTCGATGCTGCGGTCAAGGCCGTCATAGCTGACCCCGCGCAACGTTTTCAGCAGCGCATCACGGTTAAGCGTCTGGCCTGCATGGCTGGCGAGTACCCACAGCAGATCGAAATCTGCGGTGGAAAGGGCAATCTGCTCGTCAAACAGCGTGACCTGGCGGTTCAGCGCATCGATGGTCAGCGAGCCAAAACGCAGCATACGGTTGGCGGCGGGTGCGCTGGGCGCATCGTCCGGCTGTCCCTGCTGCGACTGACGCAGATGAAGGCGCAGGCGGGCCAGCAGTACCGCCGGCGGCGTGGTTTTCAGAATGTAATCCTGCGCACCCATCTCCAGGGCCAGAATATGGTTCATGTCGCTGTCCAGTGAGGTGAGCAACACGATCGGCCCCTGCCAGTTGGCCCGCAGGTCACGGCAGATAGTCATGCCATCTTTGCCTGGCAACATGATATCCAGCATCACCAGATCGGGCTGCTGTTCGGCAATGACCGCTTCAGCACGGTCGCCGCGCATCTCGACAATCACCTCAATATCATGACGACCCAGATAGGCCGCAATCAGTGAGCCCACTTCGGGTTCATCTTCTACATAAACAATTTTGTTCATAGTTCACAAAGCAGAGACAGGGATGGACGGAAGCATATCTTTTCCTGGTCCTGAGCTCTACGTTACCGCACGAAATATCCGTGGCTTGCTGGTATATAACCGGCAAAATGTGCAATCATTAGCGCGGCCTTTTTGCGCCAGGTTTGGGATATTGATGATTATCATGAGGAGCGTTAGTGTGTCTGATAAAGAGCTGGCATCAGCCATATACCCCGACCGCATCTGCTTCAATTACAGTGACTTTCTTTCCGCTTCCTGCAAAAAGCGCTGGAGCTTCGTCGATGCTATTTATGGTGTGATGCCGATATTTGGCATGGTGACACGTAAATCGGCTCACCGCTTACAGGGCAGTGACGACCCGTTAAAAGAATTAGCATTACAAATCATTTCTACTCAGGTCAGCGATGAAATTAATATCGCGCGCCTGATTACCCTTGCGGAACAACAGCAGATTAGTCGCTTCGATATTCAGCTTCCTTATCCGCTTTCGGCGGAGCAGCTGGACGCGATCCATCATGAATATTCCAGGCCGCTGAATCTGACACAGCAGGATGACCTGCTGTGTGTCTCAATACCTGTGCAGTCGCACTGATAGCCTCTCCCATCAGGCTCTGAACCTGGGCAGTGCTCACCATCCTCACGTACTGTCTGTACGCCTGGTTGCTCCGCGCTGGCCGGGTTCGCACTGCCTGCAGCCATTACGCCTGCCGGGCCAGGCGCTAAGTCGTCAGCTGCCACACGGCGGGCAGCGTCGCGGCAATCAGCAATCCCATTGCAATCCGCTCCAGCGAAGTCAGCGCAAACTCTGCGCGGCCACCGCGTCGTGCAAACAGAAACAGCAGCAGGCCCGGTGTATAGAGCACCACAGACATCATCAGGTGCAATGGCCCCGAGGCGTAAAGCAGCCAGATGCCATAAAGGCTGGCACCGATACCGGTCGCCATCGCCAGCGGTTTATGCTGTCCGCGTACCACTTTGATCAGATATAACCCCACCAGCAGATAGGGCACCAGAATCATCTCAGAGGCGATGGTCAGCAGGTTGTTGTAATTTGCACCAGTCAGGGCAATCAGGATCAGGCAGAGCTGAATACTGCCGTTGGTCAGCCACAGTGAGGCGGCTGGCGCGTTATGGCGGTTTTGCCGGGCGATACTGCGTGGAAATGCACCCTGTTGCGCGGCAATCAGCGGCACTTCAGCGGCCATAATCGTCCAGCTCAGATAGGCACCGCACACCGAGATAACCAGACCCACCGCAATCACCGCATCGCCCCAGTTGCCCATCAGTCGGGTCATCAATCCCGCCATGGAGGGGTTACGCATCTGAGCCAGTTCAGCACGTGGAACCACGCCAAGCGACAGCAGTGTCACCAGCAGATAGACCAGCAACGCTGCCAGCACGGCGAATAATGTAGCCCGGCCCACATCCTTTTTCTGGCGCGCGCGTGCAGAGACCACCACCGCCCCCTCGACGCCGATAAAGACCCACAGGGTAATCAGCATGGTCTGTTTGACCTGCTCCCATAGCGGTTGTCCCAGCGTGACGCCGGAAAAGTCAAAGCGGAAGCGATCATAGTTGAATGCCATCACCGCCAGCACAATAAACAGCAGCAGCGGCACCAGCTTGCCGAGCGTCGCCATCAGATTAATGCTGGCAGCGGTCTGCACGCCGCGCAGCACCAGCCAGTGAACCAGCCACAACAGCACGGATGCACCCAGCATCGCCTGCCAGGTGTTGCCATCGCCAAAGATAATCCGGTCCGGCGTATCGGTGAAGAAGCTCAGGGCAGAGAAGACAATCACCAGATAGGAGACGTTGGCGATCACGGCGCACAGCCAGTAGCCCCAGGCGGAGCAGAAGCCCATCAGCTCGCCGAAACCGGCACGGGCATAGGTAAAGATGCCGCCATCCAGCTCGGGTTTAAGGCGGGTCAGCAGCAGCATCGCCAGCGACAGAAAGATGATGCCGACGCCGGTAATCAGCCAGCCCAGCAGCAGCGCCGCCGGACCAGCCACTGCAGCCATATTTTGCGGCAGACTGAACACGCCTGCGCCCAGCATTGAGCTGAGCACCAGCGCCGTCAGCGCACCGAGACCTAATTTTTTCTCCAAAACAACCTTCCCGCTAGCATATATGGCTGGGTAAATCGGATTTTGTCGCTGGGTTATGTCACACCAAAGGCACAATACAGGGACAATATCCGGTAAAACAGGCGAGGGATTTTACGGAGTGTGGCAGGGGATGGCAATGCGTGACTATGCAAAACAGCGCAGGAATTATGCAAACAGCAGGGCGGCAGGCGCCGCCCTGAGAAGGATTACTTAAACAGGTCAGCCGTGACGGTCAGGTTACCGCCACTCTGGTTCTGCCACTGACGGGTAACGTGGTAGAACTTGGCACCTTTATCCGCCGCACGCTTCGCCACTTCTTCTGAAATCTCAGTTGGCGTACCGAAGTGACCGGTGAAGGTTACGGTATCGAACGGCTGCATCTGAGCAGCAGTAATGGCATTCACTTCCTGCACCGATTTGCCGTTTGGCAGATTAACGGTATAGCGCTTGCCGGTAGAGCTTTGGGTTTCGAAGAAACGACCCACTTTGTTGCTTGGCGTTTCAGACGAGGCCACGCCTGGAATCTCTACGTTAGCCGCCGCAGCGCCACCGGTTGCCAGTGCGGCTTTACCCGCTTCTGAATCGGCAGGAATCGCATTTGGTGTCTGCACCGCGCGCTCTTTAGCATCCGCTTTATAGACATAGGCGGTGACATACTGATTGCCGCCGCTGTTGGCATCGATCTGGCGAACGATAAAGAAGGAGGCTGCGCCTTTCTGTTTTGCGGCTTTCGAAATTGCGTCGTTTACATCCGGCTGGCTGGCAAAGAAGCCGCTGACCGAAACGGTATCGAAGGGTTCGAGTTTATACGCTTCTGCTTTTGGTAGTTCGTTTACGCCGTTGAAACGACGGTAAGTCGTTGACTCTGTGGCTGCCGGGGCATCGGCTTTATAGAGGTCAGCCGTAACGCGCCAGTTACCGCTGTTACCGTTGCTGTCGTTGATCGCCTGGATGTAATAAGAGGCCGCGCCCATCTGATCTGCACGCTTAGATACCGCATCGGCAGCGTCGCCAATTGCGTTGAAACGGCCGGTAATATTAATACGTTCGAATGGCTTCAACGCGGCCGCTTTTTCTGGCGTAAGTTCCTGCGCAGCGAATGCGTTGGCTGCCAGCAGGGACAACAGAGTGGTCGCCAGAATAGTGTTCTTCAGCTTCATAAAAATAATCCTTCGCCTTACGCAAAAATGAGTACGAAAACGTGCTGGACTCTTGATGTATAACAGAATAGCCGCTGATTATTGCATGTTATAAACAGACTGTCGCAGCGATTTTTTGTGTCAGATCGCGTTATTCAACCATGATTTTTTCATTTGTTTGTCATCAAACGCAGTTATGGCCAGTTTTAGTGATAGTTACCACTAAAAGCGGTAACTGTTAGCGATAAAATAGTTAATGCATTGTTAAATAAAGGTTTTTGTTGTTGATTAATTCGTCCGGGTACAATTATCTCTGGCAGATTATCTGCCTGTGAGACTATTTTGCAGTGGGATAACGCAGGTTTCTTAACAGAACACTGCATAATTGGGTGAATGTCATCACTCTGCCTAGTCGCTGTAGATCGCTCGTCACATTTTCAGTAGGTTATAAACACTTTGAAATACCTGCGTTTCGTCCAAAAGCGGCTGAAATCGCGTTTCAGTCGCGCTCTCGTGGTGCAGGTTCGGGCCATCATCCTTTAACCGATGAAAGGAAACACTATGTTAATTGGAATACCCAAGGAAAGGTTGCCAAACGAGTCGCGCGTGGCCGCCACGCCTAAGACCGTGGAACAACTCATCAAGCTGGGTTTCAGCGTCACCCTTGAGCATGACGCCGGTAAACGCGCCAGCTTCGATGATGAAAGCTATATCGCAGCCGGTGCCACACTCAGCGACAGAGAGCAGGTCTGGCAGTCCGATATCGTGCTGAAGGTGAATGCGCCGGATGACGAAGAGATTGCGCTGACGCGTGCGGGCAGCACGCTGGTCAGTTTTATCTGGCCCGCACAGAATCCCGAACTGCTGTCAAAACTGGCCGCACGTCAGGTCACGGTAATGGCAATGGATTCAGTGCCGCGTATCTCACGGGCGCAGTCGCTGGATGCCCTGAGCTCTATGGCGAACATTGCCGGTTATCGCGCCATTGTCGAAGCCGCCCATGAATTTGGTCGCTTCTTTACCGGTCAGATCACCGCAGCCGGTAAAGTGCCACCGGCAAAAGTGATGGTGATTGGGGCCGGTGTTGCCGGGCTGGCCGCGATTGGCGCAGCGGGCAGCCTGGGCGCGATTGTCCGGGCGTTTGATACCCGTCCCGAAGTCAAAGAGCAGGTGCAGAGTATGGGCGCCGAATTCCTCGAGCTCGACTTTGAAGAGGAAGCGGGCAGCGGCGACGGCTATGCCAAGGTCATGTCCGAGGCTTTCATCAAAGCTGAGATGGCGCTGTTTGCCAGTCAGGCCAGAGACGTGGACATCATTGTCACCACGGCGCTGATCCCAGGCAAACCGGCTCCGAAACTGATCACCGAAGAGATGGTCGCCAGCATGAAGCCGGGCAGCGTCATTGTTGATCTGGCGGCGCAGACCGGCGGCAACTGCGCGCTGACCGTCGCTGACCAGGTTACCGTCACGCCGAATGGTGTGAAAATTATCGGTTACACCGATCTGCCCAGCCGTCTGGCGACACAATCCTCCCAGCTCTACGGCACCAATCTGGTCAATCTGATCAAGCTGCTGTGTAAAGAGAAAAATGGCGAAATCCAGGTCGATTTCGAAGATGTGGTGGTGCGTGGCGTCACCGTGGTACGCGAAGGCGAAGTGACCTGGCCAGCCCCGCCGATTCAGGTCTCCGCCGCGCCACAGGCTGCCGCTGCCGCCGCCAAGCCGTCAGAAAAGATTGAGGCGAAGCCCGTTTCACCGTGGCGTAAATATCTGCTGATCGCCCTGGCTATTGTGCTGTTTGGCTGCCTGGCAAACGTGGCACCGGCCGACTTCCTCTCCCATTTTACCGTGTTCGCGCTCGCCTGCGTGGTGGGGTATTACGTGGTCTGGAACGTCAGTCATGCGCTGCATACACCGCTGATGTCCGTAACCAATGCCATTTCCGGCATCATTGTTATCGGTGCGGTCTTGCAGATGGGCCACGGTGGCTGGGTCACCTTTATCTCCTTTATTGCCGTGCTGATTGCCAGCATAAATATCTTTGGTGGCTTCACCGTCACCCAGCGCATGCTGAAAATGTTTCGTAAGGGGTAACACATGTCTGGCGGATTAGTCACTGCAGCCTATATTGTGGCTGCGATTCTGTTCATCTGTAGCCTTGCTGGTCTTTCGCGTCATGAGACCTCAAAGCGGGGTAATATTTTCGGTATCAGCGGTATGGCGATTGCGCTGATCGCCACCATATTTGGCCCGGACAGCGGTAATGTGGTCTGGATCCTGCTGGCGATGGTCATCGGCGGCGCTATCGGCATTCGTCTGGCGAAGAAAGTCGAAATGACGGAAATGCCAGAGCTGGTGGCGATTCTGCACAGCTTTGTTGGCCTGGCCGCAGTGCTGGTGGGCATCAACAGCTATATCGACCATGCGCCTGGCCTGCCAGCGGTGATGGAGAATATCCATCTCAGCGAAGTGTTTATCGGTATCTTTATCGGTGCCGTCACCTTCACCGGCTCGCTGGTAGCGTTTGGCAAACTGTGCGGCAAAATCTCTTCACGGCCGTTAGCGTTACCGCATCGTCACAAGCTGAATCTGCTGGCGCTGGTGGTTTCGTTCCTGCTGCTGTTGTGGTTTGTTAACACCAGCAGCACGGCTGTGCAGGTGTTTGCACTCTTGCTGATGACGGTCATTGCGCTGGCGTTTGGCTGGCATCTCGTCGCGTCCATTGGCGGCGCGGATATGCCGGTCGTGGTCTCGATGCTTAACTCCTATTCAGGCTGGGCCGCCGCCGCTGCTGGTTTCATGTTGAGCAACGATCTGCTGATTGTGACCGGTGCGCTGGTGGGGTCATCCGGTGCGATCCTCTCCTACATTATGTGTAAAGCGATGAACCGTTCGTTTATCAGCGTGATCGCGGGCGGCTTTGGTACTGAAGCCAGCAGTGGCGATGAAAGTCAGGAAGCGGGCGAGCATCGTGAGATTACGGCTGAAGAGACCGCTGAGATGCTCAAGGCTTCCAGCTCGGTGATTATCACACCAGGCTACGGCATGGCGGTAGCGCAGGCGCAGTATCCGGTCGCGGAAATGACTGCCCGACTGCGTGCGCTTGGCATCAAAGTGCGCTTCGGTATCCATCCGGTGGCGGGGCGTCTGCCGGGTCACATGAACGTGCTGCTGGCAGAGGCGAAAGTGCCTTATGACGTGGTGCTGGAGATGGATGAGATCAACGACGATTTCAGTGACACCGACACGGTGCTGGTCATCGGCGCTAACGACACGGTCAACCCGGCGGCACAGGATGATCCCCGCAGTCCGATTGCGGGCATGCCGGTGCTGGAAGTGTGGAAGGCGCACAACTTGATAGTGTTCAAACGCTCGATGAACACCGGCTATGCCGGGGTGCAGAATCCGCTGTTCTTCAAAGAGAATAGCCAGATGCTGTTTGGCGATGCCAAAGCCAGCGTGGAAGCGATTCTTAAAGCGCTGTAATAAAAAAGGGCGGCTAATCAGCCGCCCTCTCTGTTTCTGAAGAGGATTAATCCTCCTCATCCTCTTCATCATCCAGGTCAATCGGCGATTTGAAATCGTCCGGCTTAAGCGCCAGCAGATCGCAACGCAGATGATCAATCACCTGTTCCGCCGTATTGCCGAGGAATGCCGCCGACAGGCCGGTGCGTCCAATCGTTCCCAGCACCACCACACCGGCTCCCAGATGCGCCGCCAGATCGGGGATGACCTCTTCCGGCAGGCCTTTAGCCACATGGGTGAACTCTTCACCAATCGAGAACTTCTGCCGTAGCGCTTTCATTGCCACCAGATGCTGACCACGGATCGCGTCGTTATAGACGCTGGGATCAAAATCGGGCAGTTCGATAGCAATATTGATAGGGGTAATCGGGTAGGCGCCGACCAGATGCACTTCGGTCTGATTCACCTTTTCCGCCAGTATCACCGTTTCACGAATAAGCTTCTGATTCAGGCCATCGTGATGCGGCTCTTCGCTGGCAAGATTGACCGCGACAATCGCTTTACCGCCTTCCGGCCACGGCTGATCTTTAACCATCCACACCGGACACGGGCATTTACGCAGCAGGTGCCAGTCGGTTGGAGTGAAAATCACTGACTCAAGGCGATCGTGCTGATGCGCCATCTTAAGCACCAGGTCATGCTGATGGGCGAGCACTTCCTGAATAATGGCTTCGTAGGGACGGTTGTGCCAGATCACTTTGATGTCAATTTCTACACCGGCATCAAGGTAAGCGCGGGCCTGCTCGCGGATCCATTCGGTACGCTGGCTGATCACGCCCTGGCGCATCGACGCGCGCTCGTCCGGCGAAAGCAGGGTGGTCATCTCATATGAGAAGTCATAGATAGGCAGGAAGGCTTTAATTCTTCCGCCAAGACGTTGATTCAGATAGACCGCACGTCGCAGCGCGGGCTGATCGTCTTGCTGGGCATCAATGGCGACCAGAACATTTTGGTACTGGGACATGAGGCGTTCTCCTTAAACCAGAGCGACTGGAATAAAGATAGCCTATGTTGCACAGCGGAAGAAGTGAAAAAGTTACTGCCGGATCAACAAAATAAGATTTATTGATCCGGCTGAGGATCAGGCGGCCTGGTGGCTCTGACCGGCGAGCTCTTCCAGCAGGGCGTGGTTTTCAATCGTGATGTACTTGCCTTTCACCGCCAGCATACCGGACTTCTGAAAACGCCCCAGCAGGCGGCTGATGGTTTCAACCGTCAGGCCCAGGTAATTACCGATATCGCCACGCGTCATGGTGAGGCGGAATTCGCGCTGTGAAAAGCCGCGCTGGCCAAAACGACGGGAAAGGTTCCAGATAAACGCCGCCAGGCGCTCTTCAGCATTTTTCTTCGACAGCAGCAGGATCATGTCCTGATCGCCTTTGATTTCACCGCTCATCAGACGCATCATCTGCTGACGCAGGGCCGGCATTTTGCCCGACAAATCATCCAGCGTTTCAAAAGGGATCTCACACACCATTGCCGTTTCCAGCGCCTGCGCAAAGCTGGGATGGCTGGAGCCCATAATCGCGTCAAAGCCGACTAAATCGCCCGCCAGATGGAAACCGGTGATCTGCTCATCACCCTGTTCAGTGATGGTGTAGCTTTTAATGGTGCCGGAGCGAATCGCATACAGAGACTTGAGTTCATCGCCTGCTTTGAAAAGCGTTTGCCCTTTCTGAATGGGTTTTTTACGCTCAATGATATTGTCGAGCTGATCCAGCTCATGTTCATTTAGCGTAAAGGGGATGCAGAGCTGACTGATGCTGCAATCCTGGCAGTGAATGGCACAACCGCCCGACTGAATACGACGAATGCTGCGTTTTTCAGGGATCATAATGGTTTGCTCGACGATTATTGACTGGGGTCAATTTTAACATTTTTTGTGCTGAAGGGAACTCATCCGAGCAGTTTTACACTTACAAATATTATGGACTAAGCACACAACGACAAACGCTGATGTGACGGGCTTCTCAGAATCCCGACAGGGCCGACTGTCAAGAAAACTTTCCGCTTATGTGATCTGTCACACGCTTCTGCACTGGCAGTGACTTTCGAAAAAGTGGGGTGGGCCGGTAATTCCAGCTTTTGCTACGCTAACGGGTAAAGCGTGATTTGCACATTCCATCAATTTTAACCAGGTGTGAGAAAACCATGAACCTTGATGATAATGATCTCTTTCGGGATGCCATGGGCGATGTCACGCCGTTAAAAGACACCACCACAACCTTATGGCTTAAAGCACCCTCAACGAAGGCGCCACGAAAACCGCCAGGTGAATCGGAGGAGGAAAATTTCCTGACCCGGGGCGATCTGGAGATCGTTCCACTCAATACCCCGCTGGAATACAAAGCCGACGGCATTCAGCAGGGTATTCTGGATAAACTGCGCAGAGGAGAGTATCAGCTGGATGCCAGCCTCAACCTGTTGCGGCAACCGGTCGAAACCTGTCGTCAGGCGCTCTTTAACTTTATGATGCAGGCGCACAAACAGGGAATGCGCAATCTGCTGATCATCCACGGCAAAGGTCGTGATGATGAATCGCATGCCAACATTGTGCGCAGCTATCTGGCGCGCTGGCTAAAGCAGTTTGATGACGTACAGACCTTTTGCGTGGCCCAGACCCGGCATGGCGGGGCCGGGGCGCTTTATGTCGGATTGCGCAAAACCGATAAAGCACGCCTTGAAAACCGCGAGCGGCATGCGAAACGCAGCCGCTAACTGTGAAACTTACGGATGGTGGACATCAGCACTTCAGCACTCAGGCTCAGTTCTGCGCCGGTGCGGGTAATGATGCCCACCGGTTCGCCCGGCCCGGAAGAGGCGATCGGCAGCGCACAAACCGCGTTGTGGCTCAGATCCTCTTTAATCGCCCCGGAAGGGACGAACCAGATGTAGTCGTAGCGAAGAGCCAGCTGGCGTGCCAGTGAAGTCGAAGAGGTCTCAATGCAGTGAGGCGGAAGGGTGCAGCCCTGTTCATCCAGCATCTGCTGTGCAATCCGGCGCGGAGCCGTGCCCTCGGGCGATATCACCACCGGCCACTGCATAGCACGCGAAAGCGTGACGTTGTCACTTAACAGCGGGTGTTCCGGCCTGACCACCAGCTTGAGCGATTCCAGAAACAGCAATTCATAGGTCAGCCCGGTCATCATGGCGCTGTCCGCCATCCGGCCAATGCCGATATCGAATTCACCGCCGCGCAAGCCTGCCAGCAACACATTATTGTGAAGTGTCGCCACCTGAATGGTGGTGTTGGGCTGCAATTGATGAAAACGATCCAGGATGCGTGGCAGCATCCCCATCGCAGCAGTGGTCAATGCCCCCAGCCGGATAATCACCGGCGCATCGCCCGGCTGCTCATTAAAACTCTGACCGGCATGGTTTAGCGCGTCGAGTACCCGCACCGCATGGGTCAAAAACTGCTCTCCCATGGTGGTCAGCTGCGCGCCCAGCCGGCCACGTTCAAACAGACGAACGCCAGTCAGCTCCTCCAGCTCATTCAGGGTCTTGGAGAGGGCAGGCTGGCTGAGGCTAAGCGTCTCTGCCGCCCGGCCCAGTGTGCCTTGCTGCGCAACCGCAACAAAGGTATGTAGATGGCGCAAGCGAATGCGCTGATTGAAAAGGATATTTTTTTCCATATCCTAAACTTAATGAGAATGACCGGCTTCAGGCAACTGTTTAAAATGAATTCTGTTAACTTTGCTGCAAATTTATTTTAACAAACGAGTCGAAATGACCGTGCTACCCTTTAACTCTCTGATTAAAAAGCGCTCAGCCGGGTATGCCGCTGAAATACGCCATCCTCTGACTACGGTATATCAATAACTTAACGGCTTAAAGTTGAATAATTCTCAATATCATATAAAAATCTGACCGCTTAAGGTTAACGATCGGCTATCATTAGCGCCGTTTTTTTTACTTAAACTGATGTCAGATTTCGTTACTCCAGAGGAGTGTTCATTGACCAGCGTCGAGGCGGTAGATGTCCGCCAGCTTATCAACCAGCAGGGGCTGAGCCACTGGCAAAAGCGGCTCATTGCGCTCTGTTTTATCGTGGTGGCACTCGATGGCATGGACATTGCGATCATGGGATTCATTGCGCCGACACTGAAAGCCGCGTGGGGGGTGAGTAATCATCAGCTCGGGGTCGTCATCAGCGCAGCGTTAATCGGGCTGGCGCTGGGTGCCATGGTGGCAGGACCGCTGGCTGACCGCTATGGCCGTCGCATGATGATTATCCTCAGCGTCTTCTTTTTCGGTCTCTGGACGCTGGCAACGGCGCTGTCACAAAACATTGAGCAGATGATGCTGTTCCGTTTCCTGACGGGGCTGGGGCTGGGTGCGGCGATGCCCAACGTCGGCACGCTGGTGGCGGAATATGCACCTGAGCGGCGGCGGGCTTTTATCATCACGGTGGTGTTCTGCGGCTTTACCTTTGGTGCCGCCAGCGGGGGATTTGCTGCCTCCTGGCTGTTACCGCGCTATGACTGGCACTCCGTGCTGCTGCTGGGCGGTATTCTGCCGCTGCTGGTGTTGCCATTACTGATCCGCGGCCTGCCGGAGTCGGTGCGATTTCTTATCAGCCGTGGCGCACCGGCTGCCCGCATTCACGCCATCCTCGACCGGATGATGCCGGGCAAAACCGCGCCCGACTGTGCGTTTCACGCGCCTGAGGCCACCATGCCGGTGAGCGGCGCGATAGGCACCGTACTTTCACGCCGCTATCTGTTTGGCAGCACCATGCTGTGGGGCGGCTACTTTATGGGGCTGTTCATGGTTTACCTGATTGGCAGCTGGCTGCCGTCGCTGGTCAACACCCTGGGCATGTCAGTGACCGAAGCGGCGATTATCACCGCGATGTATCAGGCGGGCGGGACGCTGGGCTCCCTGTTTGCGGGCTGGATGATGGATCGCTTCAACGCTAACCTGGCCCTGGCGGCGATCTACGGCTGCGGCGGGCTGTTTATTGTGGCACTGGGCTTTTCACCCGCGGAAGTGGGTATGATGAGTGCGATCGCCTTTTGCAGTGGCTTCTGTTTCAACGGGGCCAATACTGGTATGAATGCCTTATCCGCCAGCTATTATCCTACCCACGCCCGCGCTACCGGTTCCAGCTGGATGCATGGAGTGGGCCGCATCGGCGCGATTTTAAGCGCCTTTGTTGGCGCAGAGATGATGTCTCTTGGATGGTCTTTCAGCGTTATCTTTCTGCTGCTGGCAATACCGGCTGTGATCACCACCCTGATGCTGCTGTTAAAAAACCGCTACGGCTTTAAGCCGATCACAGATTCGTGATTTTTTCCGCTGAGGCCAGCGTGTTGCATTACATTAGCAGCAACGCTAACGGTGTCAGGTGGATAAGATGGACAACTTTCTCAGTGCGGATCTCATCCGCACCCGTTTCTCTCAGGCGATGTCAGCTATGTATCAGCAGGAAGTGCCACAATATGGCACGCTGATGCAACTGGTGGCGACCGTCAACGACCGCGCGCTGGAAGCGGATATCGCGCTGAAAGATCGTCTCACCGCAGCCGATGAGATCGACCGACTCAACCTGGAACGTCACGGTGCGATCCGTGTGGGCACGGCAGACGAATTAGCCACACTGCGGCAGCTGTTTGCGGTGATGGGAATGCACCCGGTTGGCTATTACGATCTCTCTCAGGCTGGTGTGCCGGTGCACTCCACGGCGTTCCGGCCGATCACCGATGCGGCGTTGCGCCGCAATCCCTTTCGGGTCTTTACCTCGCTGTTACGCTCTGAACTGATCGACGACCACGCGCTGCGTGAAAAGGCGTCGGAGATTCTTGCCGCGCGCGACATTTTCACCCCCCGTTGCCGGGCGCTTTTGGAACTGCAGCAGCAGCAGGGCGGATTAACCGACGAGCAGGCCACTGAGTTTGTTACCGAAGCACTGGAAACCTTCCGCTGGCATGCCCACAGCAGCGTGGACAGTCAGACCTATCAGGCGCTGAACCAGCAGCATCGGCTGATCGCTGACGTGGTCTGCTTTCCCGGCTGCCACATCAACCATCTCACGCCGCGCACGCTCGATATTGACCGCGTACAGCAACTGATGCCGTCGCGCGGTATCGATCCGAAAACCCTGATCGAGGGACCGCCGCGTCGTCAGGTACCGATCCTGTTACGTCAGACCAGCTTTAAAGCGCTGGAAGAGCCGATCATCTTTCAGGATGGGCATCAGGGAACCCATACTGCACGCTTCGGTGAAATTGAGCAGCGCGGCGTGGCGCTGACGCCTCAGGGCCGTGCGCTCTACGATCGGCTACTCAGCGAGGCGGGCAGCGGTCAGGATAATCAGCAGCATCAGCAACATCTGGCGGCAATTTTCCGTGACTTCCCCGACGACGAAACCACGCTGCGCCAGCAGGAGCTGGCCTGGTTCCATTATCGCCTGAGTGAAAAGGGCATCGCGACGCCGCCGGCTCAGGGTGAATCGCTGGAGACCCTCATCGAAGAAGGTCGTGTGCTGGCAGACCCTATCATCTACGAAGATTTTCTGCCCGTCAGCGCGGCGGGCATTTTCCAGTCCAACCTCGGCGATCGGGCGCAGGTTCGTTCGGCGGGACAGGCGAGCCGCCAGGCATTTGAAGCCGCGCTGGGCGCTGTCGTGCTGGATGAGATGGCGCTATACGAAGAGCGCCAGCAGCGCTCGCTGGCACAGTGTGGCTTACGGCCAGACTGACGCCTCTGCAGGCAACAGGCGCGTTGCCCGCAACGCTTTCTCCGCACCCGCCCTGCTAAGGCCAGTGGACCTGAAGTGGGGCAACGCGGGTAATATGCTGACAGGACTGGGGAAAAACAACGCTTTACCGCTCAGCGCAGGTTTACCCGCGTGAGTATCTTAATCTATTAGCAGGCTGACTGATTAACAGCCGCACAACCGCACGTGATAACAGAGCAACGACGCGCCACTCCGGCGCTGGCAGCGTCATTGACCAATTGCGAAAAGATAAACAACGTTGAATCATAACCCTAACTGACTCTCTGAACCTGTTGATGAGCATGTTCACGCCTGCCCCTCACGCTTCGGCATATTCTGCAAATCCCTTCCGTACCTGGACAATGCTGGCGGGCCTGCAAATAATGGAGGGACGTTTGAACAGGGAAACAGGAATGAAAAACGAAACAGGTCTGAGGATCATGACTGCTGAGGGGGAGTTGCGTGGATGCATGGACGATGACCTTTTCGTATTCAAAGGCATACCTTATGCGGCGGCACCGCTTGGCGCACTGCGCTGGCGTCCGCCACAGCCGGTTACGCCCTGGCAGCAGGTGCGCGACGCCACCGCGTTTGGGGCTTCCGGCTGGCAAAATCGCACTTACTGCCAGGCCGTGGGCGGTGGCGATCCGGGTGAGTTCAGCGAAGACTGCCTCTACCTTAATGTCTGGACGCCCGATGTCGCGCCCGTGAAACCCCTGCCGGTGATGGTATGGCTGCACGGTGGTGGCTACACCATTGGTGCTGGCGGGCTGGCACCTTACAACGGCAAGCCGATGGCTTCACGCGGCGCGGTGGTGGTGACGCTCAACTACCGGCTAGGCCATCTCGGTTTCTTCTCTCATCCGGCCCTGGATGCTGAATACCCTGTTGCCAGCACGGTCAACAATTTTGGCCTGCTGGATCAGATTGCCGCACTGCAGTGGGTGCAGCGCAACATTCCTGCCTTTGGCGGCGACCGCCGCAATGTGACACTTTTCGGTGAATCCTCAGGCGCACGCAGCGTGCTGTCACTCTGCTGTTCGCCACTGGCCGAAGGGCTGTTTCATAAAGGGATTGTGCAGAGCGCCTACAGCCTGCCTGATACGCCGCTGAAAAAAGCGCGTCAGCAGGGAATGGCGGTGGCCCGCCATTTCGGTCTGCCGCCCGATACCAGCGCTGATGACCTGCGCGCACTGCCTGCCGATGCCTTCTGGTCGCTGGAAGGGCCGCTGGCGATTCCGCCGGTGCCGATTGCGGGTGATGCTGTTCTGCCTGAGCCGATGCTGAAAACCTTTATGGCTGCAAAACAGCACCGTCTGCCGCTGATGGCGGGCAGCAACAGCGATGAAGCCAGCGTGCTGGAATATTTTGGCGTGGATGCCACCGCGGTGTTGCATCAGTTACGCGATAAAAATCGTCTCACTTACCGGACGCTTAAATGGATGTATGACATTCATGACGATCAGCGGCTGGGACGTGCCGTGGCGCGCGATATGGCATTCAGCCTGGTGCCGTGGCTGGTGATGCGGGCGCAGCACAATGCCGGAATGCCAGGCTGGCGCTACTGGTTTGATTATGTCTCTGAACATGCCCGTGACCTCTATCCGCACGGCACCTGGCACGGCAACGAAGTGCCTTATGTGCTGAACACGCTGAGTCAGATGCCGGATCCCAACGAAGAACGACCCTTCAGTGAGGCCGATCGGGCATTTGCGGCACGGGTCAGCGAGTACTGGTTTACCTTTGCCCGTGATGCTACGGAATACAAGCATCAGCTGGAGGGGGAAGTCGTGTGGCCAGCCTGGCACCCAGGCTCTGACGTGACAATGTCACTCGGTGATGATCGGAAGAGCGGGCTGGTTTTGAAGCGAAACTTTATGCGCGCTCGTATGCGGCTTTTCCGGCTATTAATGACTCGTATGGTCAGGCTTTAAGCGATGGGTCATGGTTAGCCTGCTAACCATCAAATTGCGCGAATGGAATTACTCTGCTTTTTAAAGGCTAAGCTATTGAATTAAAAAATCATAAACACAAATCTGTAATATGGACGCTGTAAAATATTAGGTAACAAAACAGTTACATCTTCACAATCGCATGCCGATAAACAACCTATGCCCGACGCTTGCGGGTCAACGTGTATAGGATTTTGGTATGGGAATGCTCAAAAATTTTACCATTCGCGCAGTGATGCTCACGATTCTGGGACTGTTTTGTTTACTGTGGAGCGGCGTCGGGCTGTATAGCATTCACTCTCTGGGCGCGCTCAGCGAAGGGAATGATGTGGACCGTCATCTGGTTGAGCAAATGACGGTGCTGAGCAAAGGCAACGATCAATATTTTCGTGTTATTACGCGCTTATCCCGCGTGATGGAAGGCAAAGCGGCGGGTAAAGCGCTGACCGACGAGGCTTATGCTCCGGTACAGCAGGCGCTGGATGGTATGACCCAGCAACTGGCTCGCTTTAAACAGCTGGCACCCGGTCCGATGAACCCGGAAGTGGTGGATGGCGTAATTCAGACCTGGCAAAAGTTGCTGGATGAGGGCGTGACTCCACAGTTGCAGCTGGCCCGCCAGGCAACACCTGATGTTTATCGCCAGCAGGCAAATAACGTCACGCCGCCACTCAGCCGTGCCTTTGGCATCAGCGCAGAGAAATTCAGCCAGAGCGCAGCTGAAAAGCTGGATGCAACCCGGGTTGAAGTGGATCACCTCACCGCGATGACCAAAACGATTATTACCATCACGGTAATTATCGGCCTGTTTATTCTGCTGTTTACCGACCGCTATCTGGTGGCGATGCTGGTCCGTCCGCTGGAAAGTATTCGTACCCACTTCGCGGTAATTGCCACGGGCGACCTGAGTCAGCCGGTATCCGATTTCGGACGCAACTGCGTCGGTAAACTGGTGCCGCTGCTGAGCGCCATGCAGGATAGCCTGCGTGAAGCGGTCAGCGCCATTCGCAGCGGCACCGAAAACATCTCGCGCGGTGCCGCAGAGATTTCTGCCGGTAACAACGACCTCTCTTCACGTACCGAAGAGCAGGCCGCTGCGCTCGAACAGACTGCGGCCAGCATGGAGCAGTTGACGGCCACGGTAAAATTCAACGCCGATAATGCCCGCCAGGCCAGCCTGCTGGCAGAAACCGCCACCACCACGGCACAACGTGGCGGTCAGCTGGTCAGTGAAGTCGTCAGCACTATGGATGGCATTTCAGGCAGCTCGAAGAAAATCGCTGAAATCACTAACGTGATCAACGGTATCGCTTTCCAGACCAATATTCTGGCGCTGAACGCCGCCGTCGAAGCGGCACGTGCTGGCGAACAGGGGCGGGGTTTTGCGGTCGTTGCCTCTGAAGTGCGTAACCTTGCACAGCGCAGCGCCAATGCCGCGAAAGAGATTGCGACGCTGATTGAAGATTCGGTTCAGCGTGTAGGTAAAGGCGCCGAGCTGGTCAGCACCACCGGCGGCACCATGAACAATATTCTGAAATCGGTGCAGGATGTTGATGCGATCATGAAACAGATTGCCTCCGCCTCGGAAGAGCAGAGCAAAGGCATCTCTCAGGTGGGTGCTGCGGTAACCGAAATGGATAGCGTGACCCAGCAGAACGCCTCACTGGTTGAAGAGGTTTCTGCCGCGGCGAGCGCACTGGCATTGCAGACGGAAGCGCTGCAGGCTTCTGTGTCGAAGTTCCGTCTCTCCAGCAACCGCCAGACCGTACCGGTCATCACGAATAAACCTGCCGCGCCGAAAGCAACCGTGCTGAATGCGCCTCAGGCTAAACCGGCGGATAACGGCGACTGGGTCACCTTCTGATCCCTGCACAGCCACGCCACCAGCTCCGCCAGGAACGGTGGCGCATCCTGCGCGGGCCGTTTCAGTAAACTGTAAACCGCACCGGTTTTTGCCTCGCCAGCGAACGGCTTAATCAGCCTGCCGCTGGCTATATCACTCTCCACCAGATTGCTGTCGGCCATCGCCACACCAAACCCCTGAATCGCTGCACTGATCGCTAAGTCCATGGTGGCAAAATGCTGGTTCCGCTTCATGTTCAGTGTCACCTGCTGCGCCTGCAGCCAGCACTGCCAGTCACGCGTATCTGCCGTCGGATGCAAAAAGGTCATTGTGGCCAGTGCCGCCGGGGAGTCCGGGCGGGGTTGATCGGCTGCCATCACTGGCGTCAGCGACTCACTGAACAGGCAAATTCCGTCAGGGTGCGGCTTACCATAGACAATCGCCACATCGAAGTTCTCCAGCTGCGCGGCATGATCCAGCGTGGTGGTCAGGGCCACATGCAGTTCAGGACGATGATGCTCCAGCGCCATCAGCCGGGGCACCAGCCAGCGCATCGCACAGGTTGGCGCTTTCAGGCGAATGCTGACCTGACTACGGCGGACCTTCTCGCTGGCCTTAACCATCAGCTCAAAACCCTGCTGTAAGTCAGGCAGCAGCGCCGCGCCCTGAGGGGTCAGGCGCAGACCGCGCGCGTGGCGGTCAAACAGCGTCACGCCCAGCCACTGCTCCAGCGCGGCAATCTTACGACTGACGGCGCCCTGCGTCAGGCACAGCTCGCGGGCAGCGTGAGTCAGATTGAGATGTCGGGCGGTCACCAGAAAGGCGTGAATGGCATTAAGCGGCAGCGATAAGCGTGACACGGTGAACCTCAGCTATGCATTTTTATCATGGCTATTATGACGACATTTCGCTTGCCGACTCAAGTCGCAGCCCGTTGAATAGCTCTTTACCGCATCTGAGCGGTTAAGCCCCTGACGGAGAGAGTATGTCCCTGAAAACGCCTGTCGCTATCCACTCAAAATTGCCGGACGTCGGCACCACTATTTTCAGCGTGATTGGCCAGCTTTCGGCGCAGCATCAGGCGATTAACCTGTCGCAGGGCGCGCCCAATTTCCCCTGTGATCCGGCGCTGGTCGACTCAGTCAGCCGCGCGATGCAGGAAGGACATAATCAGTATGCCGCCATGATGGGCTTGCCCGCCTTACGCGACGCGCTTGCCAGCAAAGTGCAGGCGCTCTATGGACAACAATATGATGCCGCCAGTGAAGTGCTGATCACCGGCAGCGCCAGCCAGGGGCTCTATATGGCGATTACCGCGCTGGTTCATCAGGGCGATGAGGTGATCTTCTTTGAACCGGCGTTTGACAGCTACGCGCCGGTGGTGCGGTTGCAGGGCGGTAAACCGATTGGCCTGAAGTTGCAGGTGCCGTCATTTGCTATCGACTGGGATCAGTTGCGGGCAGCAATTACGCCGCGCACCCGGATGATCATTATTAATACGCCGCACAACCCCAGCGCGCAGGTGCTGACCCCCGACGACCTGAATCAGCTGGCAGCCTTACTCCGCAACACCGATATCGTGGTGCTCTCCGATGAGGTTTACGAGCATATTCTGTTTGATGGGCGACCGCATTGTGGGATGGCGACGCATCCGGAGCTGGCAGCACGCAGCGTCATTGTCTCTTCGTTTGGCAAAACCTTCCACGTCACCGGCTGGCGGGTAGGCTACTGTCTGGCACCGGCAGAGCTGATGACTGAGCTGGTGAAAGTGCATCAGTTTATGATGTACGCCGCCGATACACCGATGCAGGTCGGTTTCGCACACTATCTGCAGACGCCAGAGAACTATCTGTCGCTCAGTGCCTTCTATCAGCAGAAGCGCGATCGGCTGATTGCCCTGATGCAGAACTCCCCGTTCCGGCTGCTGCCGAGTGCGGGTTCGTTCTTTATGCTCGCCAGCTATGGACATTTCAGTGACGAACCGGACAGTGAAATGGTAAAACGTCTTATCGTCGATCACGGTGTGGCGACCATACCGCTGTCGGCGTTTTATATGGATGGCACAGATAACAAACTGATTCGGCTCTCTTTTGCTAAAGACGAGGCGACACTTGAGGCTGGCGCGGCTGCGCTATGTGCTTTTTCTCACTGATTCACGCCACCGCGTGAGGCAGCTCGGGGAACAGGTAACCAGGACTTTTCGGGGTAAATGACATAATGAAGAAACTGAACGCGCTTTTTCTCGCTCTGGGCATGATGACATCGGTACAGGCACTGGCACTGGATTTACGCTACGGCGTGGAGTCACAATATCCGCCTTTTGAAAGCCGCAATGCAAAAGGGGAACTGGAAGGCTTTGATATCGAGCTGGGCAATGCCATCTGTAAGGCGGGCAACTTCAGCTGCCACTGGGTTGAGAGCAGTTTTGATGCGCTGATCCCGGCACTGCAGGCGAAAAAGTTTGACGCCATTAACTCGGCGATGAACATCACCGAAGCGCGCGCCAGAAGCATTGCTTTTACGCAGCCTATCTACCGTATTCCGACCATGTTAGTGGCGAAGACCGGTGAAAATCTGGCACCGAACGCCGAAGGTCTGAAGGGCAAGAACATCGGTGTATTACAGGGATCCATCCAGGAAACCTATGCCAAGAAGCACTGGGAGCCGCAGGGTGTGACTGTGACCTCGTATCAGGATCAAAACCAGGTTTACAACGACATGGTCGCGGGCCGCCTGGATGGCACACTGGTGATGTCTGCTGCCGGTCAGTCTGGCTTCCTCGATAAACCGCAGGGCAAAGGCTTTGGGTTTGTTGGCAAGCCAGTCGAAGATGACGCGATTCTTGGTTCAGGCATCGGCTACGGCCTGCGCAAAGATGACGCGCAGCTGAAGCAGTCACTGGATGCGGCGATTGCTAAAGTGCAGGGCGATGGCACCATCAAAAAGCTGGCTGAAAAATATTTCCCAGGCATTGATGTCAGCGCGAAGCCATAATCGCAATCGGGCGCGTTCTGCGCCCGATTCCTCCGCTTATTCCGCCGCCAGATAACAGAGTTTTTCCGCCACCTGATAGGACTTCACAAACGACGTTACCGGCAGAAATTCGAAGCGTGAATGGAAGTTGTGCGCGCCGGTAAAGAAGTTCGGCGTCAGCAGACCTTTGGCTGACAGCGCGGCACCGTCTGTACCGCCACGCATCGGAATCACCTTCGGCTCAATCTCCAGCGCGGCAAAGGCACTGAAGATCAGGTCAATCGCCCGACGATCTTCACCCAGGGCATTGCTGATATTGCTGTAAGTATCGCTGATACCCACGCTCACCTTGCCGGTGGGGTAACGCGCCGCCAGATCCTCTGCTGCCTGCTGCAACTGCTGCTTACGTGCCGCAAAGCTGGTCAGATCAAAATCACGGATTGAGGCCTTAAGCGTCGCCTTGCTGGCGTTGGCCTGAATCTCATTGAACCAGATATAGCCTTCACGGCCTTCAGTGTGCTCCGGGGTCTGCTGCCGATCAAACAGGCTGATATAGTCATGGGCCATCAGCAGCGGATTGACCAGCACCCCTTTGCCCGACATCGGATGGGCGGGTACACCGGTAAACACAATTTCTGCAGCGGCAGCATTGAAGTTTTCATAGACCACTTCGCCCAGTTCGCAGCAGTCGATGGTCCAGGCGAAATCAACATTAAAGCGCGTTTCCAGATCCAGCGCTTTCGCGCCGCGCAGCCCAATCTCTTCGTCCGGCACAAAGGCCACCACGATGTCGCCGTGGTCGCCGTTAAGGTTCTGCATCAGCGTCATCACCACGGTGACCGCCGCTTTGTTGTCCGCGCCCAGCACGCTGGTGCCGTCGCTGAAGATCACCTGCTGACCGACGTAGGGCGCGATCTCCGGATGTTCATCGCGGCGCAGCCAGATATCCTGCTCTGCATTCAGACAGAGATCTTCGCCCTGCCAGGTGAGGATCTGCGGGTGGATATCGGGCGACAAACCGACATCAACGGTATCGATATGCGTAATAAACCCGATGCGCGGCGCGTCAGGCCGGTTGCCGCGTTTCACCGCCGTCACCGTGGCATGTTCATCAATCACCACCTCATCCAGCCCTGACGCGCGCAGCTCATCCGCCAGCAGTTCCGCCATGGCGTGCTGGCTCGGCGTGCTGGGCAGGGTGGTGGATTTGGCATCGCTCTGACTGCTGATGGCGAGGTAACGGAAAAAACGTTCTGTGAGCTGCGACTCAAGTTTGTCTGTCATCACTATTCCTTATTAGTCAGCCACCGGCGGGGTTCGTTATGGTGCCGAATCGTGCTATCAATGAAGCATCTGAATGATTCATTTAGATATTGTGATCACAGGAAGTCAATACAAAGCGAGGATAATAATGAAAATCAAGATAGCCACCTTAGCGCTTGTTACGGCTGGGATAGCGCTGGCTGGCAGCGTTAACGCCAAAACGCTGGTCTTCTGTTCTGAGGGATCGCCAGAGAACTTTAACCCGCAGCTCTATACCTCCGGGACCAGCGTTGACGCCAGTGCGGTGCCGGTTTTCAACCGGCTGGTGGACTTTACGCCTGGCACCACCAACCTGGTGCCCAGCCTGGCGGAACGCTGGGAAATCAGCCCGGATGGCACGGTTTACACCTTCCATCTGCGCAAGAATGTGAAGTTTCAGAGCAATAAAGCCTTCAAACCCAGCCGCGACTTCAACGCCGACGATGTGATCTTCTCGTTTATGCGCCAGATGGACCCTAAAAATCCCTACCACAATGTCTCTGGCGGCACTTATTCCAACTTCGAAAGCCTGGAACTCTCCACGCTGATTAAAAGTATCGACCGGGTTGATGACCACACCGTGAGTTTTACGCTGTCCCATCCGGAAGCGCCGTTCCTTGCCGATCTCGCCTGGTACTTCGCCTCGATCCACTCGGCGGAATATGCAGACGCGATGCTGAAAGCGGGGACGCCGGAGAAGGTCGATATGAACCCGATCGGCACCGGACCGTTTGAGCTGGTGCAGTATCAGAAAGATTCCCGCATTCTCTACAAAGCGTTCCCGGACTACTGGCAGGGCAAGGCGAAACTCGATCGGCTGGTGTTCAGCATCACGCCGGATGCCTCCGTGCGCTACGCCAAGCTGGAGAAGAACGAGTGTCAGGTGATGCCTTTCCCTAATCCCGCCGATCTTGAAAAGATGCGCGCTAACCCGGATATCACCCTGGAACAAAAGGCGGGTCTGAATACCGGCTTCCTGGCGTTTAACACCACCAAAGCGCCAACCGATAACGTCAAAGTGCGCCAGGCGCTGGCGATGGCGATCAACAAACCGGCGATCATTGATGCGATTTTTAAAGGCACCGGCACGGTTGCGAAAAATATCCTGCCACCGGGCGTCTGGAGCGCCGACAAAGATCTGAAAGATTACGACTACGATCCAGAGAAGGCCAAAGCCCTGCTGCAACAGGCGGGTGTGAAACCGGGTACCGAAATTGCGCTCTGGGCGATGCCGGTTCAGCGGCCTTACAACCCGAATGCGCGCCGCATGGCGGAGATGATTCAGTCGGACTGGGCTAAAGTGGGCATCAAAGCCAATATCGTCAGCTATGAGTGGGGCGAATACCTGAAACGCGTGCGCAGCGGCGAGCATCAGGCGGCACTGATGGGCTGGACCACCGCCACCGGCGATCCGGACAACTTTTTTGGCCCGCTTTACAGCTGTACCTCGGCACAGGGCGGTTCCAACTCCTCAAAATGGTGCTATCAGCCGTTCGAGAAGTTAATCACCGAAGCCCGCGCCGAGCCGGATCAGGGCAAACGCACCGCGCTTTATCTGCAGGCACAGCAGATGATGCATGACCAGATGCCTGCGGTGATGATTGCGCACTCCACCATCTTTGAGCCGGTGCGCAAATCAGTCAGCGGCTATCAGGTCGATCCGTTCGGCAAACACATCTTCTATCAGGTTGATATTAAGTAGTAAGTGATTGCCGCTAAAACCAGAGCCCCACTTCCGAGTGGGGCTAAGTTTATGCACTAAAGTCAGGGTTTATATGACCGCAATGATAAAGCTCAACGCGAAGGGAACACGAGCAGGGAGGAAAGCGTCCCGCCGCCCGGATAAAAACGCCGGGAGCGTTTTTGAACAACGCAACGCGTTGGCCCGGCTACGGGCGCTCCTCAGGGATGAGGTGCGTAATCTCGCGGGCCGGGCATGCCATGGATGGCGGCTGTTGCGACTTTCCGATCGGGTCGTGTTCCCTTAGCCATCACGGTCTTATAGCAAATCTTTGCAGACCTTAACCCTTATCCCATCCTCACCTGCTGATCCATTTCCGTCAGCCGCTGCTGCAAAAACTGCAGAAACAGCGTCAGCGCCGCATTCCGCTGGCGGCCGGACACCGTCTGAAGCTGCAACGTTCGCTGACTCAGCTGATCCACCCCCATAGAACGCAACACCAGATTTTGCGTGTCGCGCTCAAACAACAGGGTAAATGCGCTGCAAATGGTCACTGCCTGCGGGGTATGCAGCAAAAAGTGGTAGAGCGTAGCGAAATAGTCGCAGGTCAGCACCGGCTCGACCACGCAGTCGTTCATCTGACAGGAGAGGTCAAACAACTGCCGCACAGTAGTATGCTGACCTGGTAACGCCAGCGGCCAGCCATGCAGATCGGCCAGCGTCACCTGACGCGATGCCAGCGGATGTGACTGATGCATCGCCAGTAACACTGGCGCCGGCCACGAGCCGAGCACCTCAACGCTGCGCTCCGGTTGCAGACTGAACTGCAGCGCGACATCGCATTCCCCAGCCCTGACGCATGCCGCCACGCCCTGCGAGTGCGTTACGTTAAGCGCAAACAGCACGCCGGGGTTGGCCTGACGGAACTCCGCCAGCAGACCCGGCAGCAGACTGAACGCCATTCCGTCGGTGCAGGCGATGCGGATCAGGCTGCGCCGTATTGCTTTCAGCCCTTTAATCTCCGCCAGCGCATATTCCATATCGAGCTGACTCTTGCGCACATGATGCGCGAATATTTCACCCGCTTCGTTCAATACCATGCCGCGCGCATGCCGCTCAAACAGCGGCACACCGACCTGCGTCTCCAGACGCTGAATCTGGCGACTAATCGCCGACACGGCCACAAAGAGCTGCTCGCTGGCGGCGCTCAGCGATCCGCACTGTACGACCGCCAGGAAATAGCGGATCTCACTGCTTAACATGGTGACTCCGGCAAAACGCATCATAAAAGGGCAGGCGTGGCTTGCTTTAAAAGCAAGGCTCACTCGATAAATTAATAATTGTGGCAAAGAGAGAAGTTTGTCAAAGATAAAGCACGATAAAAAGAACAGACAGGGCAAACATGACAGAGCAACAGACCGTTGACCAGGCGATGCACTATTTCGACAGTGGCGAGTTTCAGCAGCTGCTGGCACGACGAATTTCCTGCGTGACCGAAAGCCAGCACGCCAGCAGGCAGGTGGAGCTGGAGAACTATCTGCAGCAGGAGATCGGCCCGCAGCTGGCGGCGATGGGCTTTACGCTGCACCCGTTTGAGAATCCGCAGCCCGGCAGCCCGCCGTTTCTGATCGCCACGCTCATTGAAGATCCCTCCAGACCGACGCTGCTCTGCTATGGCCACGGCGATGTGGTGTTCGGCGACGATGAGAACTGGCGCGACGGTTTATCACCGTGGCAACTCACGGCTGAAGATGACCGCCTGTATGGGCGCGGCAGTGCGGACAACAAAGGCCAGCACTGCATCAATCTCGCGGCGCTGGAGCAGGTGTGGCAGGCACGCGGTGGCGCACTGGGCTTCAACTGCAAAATTTTGTTTGAAATGGGTGAAGAGATCAGTTCACCGGGGCTGGCGGAGATTTGTCAGCAGCAGCGGGCGCTGTTACAGGCCGACCTCTTTATCGCCTCTGATGGCCCGCGACTGAACGCGGTGCGGCCGACACTGTTCCTGGGTTCGCGTGGCGCGGCGAACTTTCGTCTGACTATCAGAGCGCGCGACAACGCCTATCACTCCGGCAACTGGGGCGGACTGCTGAGTAATCCCGGCACCCAGCTGGCGAATGCGCTCGCCTGCCTGGTGAATGCAAAGGGTGTTTTGCAGGTCGCCGCGCTGAAACCGGACTCCCTGACCGATGCGGTGCGCGCCATCCTCAGTGATATCGAGGTGGGCGGAATGCCGGGCGATCCGGCGCTGGCCGACGGCTGGGGCGAGCCGGGTCTGACGCCTGCGGAGCGTCTTTATGGCTGGAACACGCTGGAGGTGCTGGCGTTTGAAACCGGTAATCCGGCGCGCCCGATGAACGCCATTCCCGGCAGCGCCACGGCGGTGTGTCAGCTGCGATTTGTGGTCGGCACCGACTGGGAAAATCTGGTCCGGCATGTCGAAAGTCACCTGCATCAGCACGGCTTCGATAACGTCAGCGTAGAGTTTATGCGCGGTTCACCTGCAACGCGACTCGATCCGCAGGATCCGCTGGTGGCCTGGGCGCTGGACACGCTGGCCCGCAGCAGCGGTAAAAAACCGGCGCTGTTGCCCAATCTCGGCGGTTCACTGCCCAATGAGGTATTTGCCGATATCCTCGGCCTCCCGACGCTGTGGGTGCCCCATTCCTATCCGGCCTGCGGCCAGCACGGCGTTAACGAACACATGCTCACCTCTGTTGCACGTGAAGGGCTGGCGATCATGACCCGCCTTTTCTGGCAACTGGGTGAAGAGGGCGAACAACTGATGTCGCGCCACCATCAGTGGCGGAGAGGTGAACAATGAGCAGCATCGCACAGAGTACTCCGCAGGTGAAACCGAGCCTGCACAAAACGCTGTTCGCTACCTGCATTGGTAACGCGCTGGAGTGGTTCGACATCGCGGTGTATGGCTTCTTCGCCAGCTACATCGCGCACGTCTTCTTTCCGGTCAGCGATCCGTCGGTGTCGCTGCTGCTGACCTTCGGCAGCTTCGGCATCTCATTCCTGATCCGTCCGCTGGGTGCCATCGTGCTGGGCAACTATGCCGACCGTCATGGCCGTAAAAAAGCGCTGCTGCTCTCAATCAATCTGATGATGCTGGGCGGGGCGATCATTACCTTTATGCCGGGTTACGCCACTATTGGTCTGGCGGCGCCGCTGCTGATTATCCTGGCGCGTCTGATTCAGGGCTTCTCTGCCGGAGGCGAATTTGGCAGTTCGACCGCTTTCCTGGTAGAGCACTTTCCCGAGCGCAAAGCCTTTATCGCCAGCTGGCAGTTCGCCACACAGGGCGCCAGTACTCTGATGGCATCGGCGTTCGGCCTCGGGCTGACACACTGGCTGAGCGAAAGCGAGATTCAGGCGTGGGGCTGGCGTATCCCGTTTGCTTTCGGCTTACTGATTGGGCCGCTGGGGATCTACATTCGCCGTCACGTGCAGGAGCCCGCCAGCTTTGCGACGCAGGAGAAGGAAGCCGCACCGCTGAAAACACTGTTCGGGCGGCAGAAAGCGCTGATCACCCTGGCGATTGGGGTGATGGTGATCTCGACTGCGGTCAACTACATGCTCAATTACATTCCGACCTACGCCACCAAAACGCTGCATCTGCCGGGGTCAGTGGCCTTCACCGCCACGCTGGTCGCAGGGATTATCCTGACGGTGGTGACGCCCATAATGGGATTGTGGGCGGAGCGGATTGGCCGATTGCCGCTGATGTGGGGATCGCTGCTGCTGTTGATGGTCACCATCTATCCCGCCTTCAAATGGATGGTCGATCACACTACGCCCACCACGCTGATCCTGCTGGTGGCGTGGATGGCGCTACTCAAGTCGGTCTATTTCTCCACGGTGCCGTCGGTGATGGCCGATCTCTTCCCGGCGACCACGCGCGCCAGCGGCATGGCGATCAGCTACAACGTGGCCGTGACGGTATTTGGCGGGTTTGCACCGCTGATTTGCAGCATGCTGATAGCCGCCACCGGCAGCAGTCTGGCGCCTGGATACTACCTGATGGCTGTGGCGGTGCTGAGTGGCATCGCGCTGCTGCGCTGCAGTAAGCGGGTGGCATAAAAGAGTGGGCCAATTACTGGCCCACTCTGGTACTGACAACGTCAGGTACGGGAGGAGGTAAGATCGAGCCAGTGATTAACTGAACTGTAAATAGGCAACATGGGTCTGCAGATACTCCTCCAGACCATGTTTTCCATCGGCACCGCCGACACCCGATTTACGCCACCCGGCATGAAATCCCTGCATCGCTTCGAAGTTTTCACGGTTAACATAGGTTTCGCCGAACTTCAGCTTTCGCAGCGCGGTCATGGTGGTATTCAGATTCTGCGTATAAATCGAGGAGGTCAGCCCATACTCGCAGTCGTTGGCCAGCGTAATCGCCTCGTCAAGCGTTTTAAAACTCATCACCGGCAGAACCGGGCCAAAAATCTCCTCCTGCATAATCGCCATCTCCTGGCGCACCTCAGTCAGCAAGGTGGGTTGGAAAAAGAAGCCTCTGTCTCCGGCGCGCTTGCCGCCCAGAACCACTTTCGCCCCTGCGGCGACGGCCTCTGCCACCTTCTGCTCCACCCGATCCCGTGCTGCGGCATTAATCAGCGGACCCATATCGATATCGCTGCGTTCGGCCGGGTCGCCAAATGTCACCTGCTGAAACGCGGCGGTCAGTGCGCTGATAAAACGATCGTAAATGCCTTCCTGCACATAGAGCCGCTCTACGCAATTGCAGACCTGGCCGCTGTTAATGATCCGCGAGCTGACGACCGCCCGCACAGCCAGCTCGAGGTCGGCATCATCCATCACGATGGCTGGGGCTTTGCCACCCAGTTCCAGCGACACTTTGGTGACATTTTTAGCCGCGGCTTCCATGGTGGCAATGCCCGCACCGACGCTTCCGGTCAGACTCACCAGACCGACCTTAGGATTTGCCGCCAGCTCCTGTCCCACTTCCGGTCCCAGACCATAAACAAAGTTAATGACGCCAGCAGGCAGGCCCAGCTTTTGTATGATGTCGGCAAAAAGTGCCGCATTATTCGGTGTCAGCTCACTGGGTTTGATCACGATGGTGTTTCCGGTGATCAGGGCCGGTGCCGCTTTGCGGGCAATGAGGAAGAAAGGGAAATTCCACGGCAGTATTCCGGTAGTGACGCCGATCGCTTTTTTGAACAGGAAGATATTTTCGTTGGGGCGGTCACTGTTGATGATCTCACCTTCATAGCGACGCGCCCACTCCGCCATGTAATCGAGGTAGTCGGCGGTGAACATCACTTCGGTCTTCGCCAGCCCCTGGGTTTTTCCACCCTCAGCCACAATGGTTGCCGTCAGTTCAGGGTCACGCTGGCGGATGGCGGTGGCAATTTTGTGCAGCCAGACGCCGCGCTCTACTGCAGGCAGCGCTTCCCATCCAGGCTGAGCCACTTCTGCGGCGCTGATGGCAAGGCTGGCATCCTGACGACTGCCTTGGGGAATACGGGACAGCAACGCCTCCGTGGACGGATTGATCACTTCAATCCACCGGTCACCCTGATGGGCTACAAATTCGCCATTAATGAAATGTTGATGATGTGTTGTCATTCGCTTAGCTCTCCGCTATCGATACGTTGCAGTAATGTGATAGCAGGGTGAAGCAGATTGCTCAGGGCTACCTTTAGCTGATTGCCAGCTGCCGGGAGCGGCTGGCAGCCAATCACAGATATCGGTGAGTTCTGCGGCAAAAACGTCAATATGTTGTAGATTTAAAGGAGTGAAGTGGTAATAAAGGGGTTAAATCATGGCAAATGGATGGGCGTCAGAAGGCGCAGTACAGGAACAGATCGATAGCACCGTCAATGACGGCATTGAGCGGGTAAGACAGTCGATCGGACAGGGCGAAAGCGCCACCGAATGTGAGCTCTGCGGCGAGCCGATTCCCGAAGCGCGTCGTCAGGCGCTTAAAGGCGTGCACTATTGTGTGGCGTGTCAGGAAAAAATCGACAAGCAGCAGCAGACCAGCAGTTTATATAACCGTCGGGGCAGTAAAGATAGTCAGTTGCGCTGACCTTCAGGAGCTTGGCATCGCCAGGCCACTGCCAATAAACCACGCCAGAAAGCCCACGCCCGCCACAATGATGGCGATCGGAAACAGAATTCCAATTCTCATAATTTACCTGCTGCAAACAGCGATTTCAGGGGCTGCGATCTTATCATGAGATCTGCAATACGGCGCGGTGGGTTTTCAGCAGAGTGAACAGCTGGAACTGCGTTGCATCATTTTCCTCCCGCAACACCTCACCTTTTTTATAGAGAATATGGTGAACATGTCCGAGCTTACGCCAGACCACTATCGCTGAGGCGATCAGGGCGCAATGCTGATCCGCCTGCACACACTCAAGGGTGGCATAGTGGGTTTCATCCAGGCCATTCACAAACACCTTTATCGCATCTGCAGGTAATATCGCGCGCAGATCATCCAGCATGACCTGGCTGACTGACTGCGAAAGAAACAGCGTTAACCACTTTGTCGTCATCCCATTCCCTGATCCGATCAATTTTCCCCAGTTTATACGACCTTGCCCGCGTTAATGAAAGGCTTCTTTGCACATTTGCCAACCTTCCCTTGTGAATGGCAGTCAGATCAGAATTGTGCTGCGCCACACAGCAAAAATGAAAAAAACATTGAATAATAAGTTACTTACTTAACTAATCGTCCGGTTTTCTGACAACGGTGAAATTGTGATCCCTGATGGGCACAACGGGTAAATATTGCCACTTCACTGTGGCTTCCGGCATTTATCCAAAGGCTGAGGAATTCCTGCTGAACGTAGACTGCCTGCTGAGCGGAAGCAGACAGGTTTCCGACAGGCCTCAACCTAACCGGGGAATAACAATGAACAGTGCCATTATTGCGGGTATCTTCTGGCATTTTGTCGGAGCTGCCAGCGCCGCGTGTTTCTACGCGCCTTTTAAACAGGTGAAAAGATGGTCATGGGAAACCATGTGGTCGATCGGTGGCCTGATGTCGTGGCTGATCCTGCCGTGGGCGGTAAGTGCCATTTTACTGCCAGATTTTATGGCCTATTACAGCAGCTTCTCGCTTTCGCAACTGACGCCGGTATTTCTGTTTGGCGCGATGTGGGGCATAGGCAATATCAACTACGGCCTGACCATGCGTTATCTCGGCATGTCGATGGGAATCGGTATCGCGATTGGCATTACCCTGGTGGTCGGCACGCTGATGACACCGCTTCTGCAGGGGCGCTTTGGTGAGCTCTTCGCGTCGGCGGGTGGCCGGTTAACCCTGCTGGGCGTACTGGTGGCACTGATTGGCGTCGGGATTGTGTCGCGTGCCGGGCTGTTAAAGGAGCGGGCGCTGGGGATTAACGCAGAAGAGTTTAATCTCAGAAAAGGACTGGTGCTGGCGGTGATGTGCGGCATCTTCTCGGCGGGTATGTCCTTTGCCATGGATGCGGCTAAACCCATGCATCAGGCCGCCGCTAATCTTGGCATCGATCCGCTGTATGTAGCTCTGCCCAGCTACGTGATCATTATGGGCGGCGGGGCACTGGTTAATCTGGCCTTCTGTTTCTGGCGGCTGGCCACCCGGCCAGAGCTGTCGGTGCGTAAAGACTTCTCGGTCGGGAAGTCGCTGCTGATTACCAATACCGCTTTTGCGGTGCTCGGCGGCACAATGTGGTATCTGCAGTTCTTCTTCTATGCCTGGGGCCATGCCAGAATCCCGGCGCAGTATGACTATGTCAGCTGGATGCTGCACATGAGTCTATACGTCCTGTGTGGTGGTCTGGTGGGGCTGCTGATGAAGGAGTGGAAGTCTGCGGGACGCCGCCCGGTCAGCGTGTTATCAATCGGCTGTGTGGTGATTATCATTGCCGCCAATATTGTGGGACTTGGCATGGCGGCCTGATCGCGAATAGTGACTCTGTCTTTATGCAGGCGGGGCCTGCCAGACTGATGGCTCACTCCGTCGGGGTTTTACTTACAACAACACATTAGTTTAATTCGCAGGCACTGTTTCACGGCAATGTGGAACAGCTTTTCTCTGTTACCTCAACGGGCCTGCTATGCAGGCCCGTTTTATTAAGACTCGGCACTTTTCAGTGCCTGGCGTGGCGCGATAAATTGCTGTCGCCAGGCGCTGGGAGGTAAACCGGTGTCACGGGTGAAAACCACCGAAAAATAGTTACTGTCATCAAAGCCGCAGCGGGCGGCAACCTCACTAATCAGACAATCCTGGGTGCGCAGCAGATATTTTGCCTGACAGAGCTGCAGCTGACGCAGGTAATGACCGATGGTCATCCCGGTCTGCTGACGGAAAAGCTGCCTCAGCGCCCGTTCGCTGAGCTGGTTCTGCTGACAAAACTCCGCGAGATCAAAGGGGCGGGCAATCGCACCCTGTAACGCTGACATCAGCAGATCGAGCTGTTCCCCCTCCGGCAACGCCCAGGGGCGGTCGGCCGCGTAGCCGTGGCGGCGCAGAATCAGCGCCAGCTGTAAAAACAGCGCCTCCGAGAGCTGAACTGAAAGGGGGTCGCTTTTGCGGCTTTCACGCTCCAGCTGGCTGATCACTCCCCGGGCCAGCGCCATCCCTCGCGTGGTCAGCCGCCAGCCGCCTGGCGCATCCGGTCCCTGTTGCGGCAGCAGCTGATTCCAGTCAAGGGCAAGACCAAAGCGATCCCGACAGTAGAGGATGTTATCCAGCACCAGATCGTTAACGCTGTCGTAGCTGTGGCAGTCACTGTCGCGGATATAAAAAACGTCGCCACAGGTAATCAGCCAGGGCCGATCGTTGAGGACGTGCAGGCCATTGCCGCGCCAGACAATCACGATTTCACTGAACTCGTGTCGATGCGGCGGGAAAGAGGGTTGTGGCATCCTTTCGGCGACCGCCACCGGTAGAGTAGTGGCGGGAAAATAGTCATCCCGACTGAGTATCAATGCCATGATTGGCTCCTTTACATCATCTGCTGGCGCTCCGCTCGCGGTGCGCAGCCAAATTCGCGCCTGAACAGGGTTGAGAAATGGTTGCTGTCCCCAAATCCACACTGGAAGGCGATATCGGTAATTCGCATATCACTGTGACGCAGAAGATGACGGGCCTGCAACAGCCGCACACGGTTCAGGTAGCGCTGCGGCGTGCTGCCGGTTTGCTGCTTCATTTGCCGATGCAGGGTACGCAGCGACAGGGAGAAGCGATCCGCCAGTTCATCCCAGATAATCTCATCACTGTAATGCTCACCCAGCCAGTCGAGCAGACGATGCAGCCGCGCCTCCTGATCCTGACTCTGTCCATCAATGCACGCCTCACGCAACAGCACCAGCAACTGTAAAAAGAGCTGTTCCTGACGCGCCTGTTTTTCCATCGACCAGGTATCATCCGGCTGCATCTGCGCCGCCACACTCAGCGCCTGCGTCATCACCTTTTGATTGATGCGCCAGTGGGAAGCATATTGCCCGTCCTGATCGCAGGGCAGTAAAGCCTGTAACCCGGAGAGAAAGCGAAACGCGCCGGGGCTGCGATAAAGCACGTTGGTCAGGCAAAGGTTGTCGGTCTGCTCATAAAGATGACGATCGTGATCGCGCACAAAGCAGACGCAACCGGCGCAAAGCGTTTGTGGCTGACCATTAAACACATGAATGCCAGAGCCTTGCTCAACCAGCACAATTTCATGGAAATCATGATGATGTTCCGGGAAGGCGGCCTGGGGTATGCGGGGTTCAATCGCAATGGCGTAATCGCCTTCGGGGAAAAAATCCGCACTGTGCAATATGGTCATGGTCATCTCTCGCTGCTTAACAAAACCGTAACGCAGTCTAATCAGCACGCTCTAACCTTACCTTGAATTTTCAGCCTGACTCAGCAGGAATCATGCTGATTTTTCAAGAAATCCTCAGCAGTTAACAGATTTGCGGCAGGGGTCACATCCTCCTGCCTTTCGCCTCTGTGATCTCTCTCACGAAGTTCTTTGCAAGTCTGCCAGGGCTTATCAGCCGCTGGCACTCCGGGGAAGGTCTTTAACCGGCCAGGTTTTTACTCTGTGACCAATCAATCACAGGGAAAAGTCGCCATGACCAGGAGAAACATTGTTGCTATTGATCTCGGGGCATCCAGCGGGCGGGTCATGCTCGCAAGCTGGGATGCTGCGCAGCGCCAGCTCGCGCTTCGTGAGGTCCGGCGCTTTAAAAATAAGCGCCAGCGTCGTGCCGGTTATGACTGCTGGGATCTGACGATGCTTGAGCAGGAGATACGCGCCGGGCTGGCTCAGTTAGATGAAGAGAAGATCGTGCCAGACAGTATCGGTATCGACACCTGGGGCGTTGATATGGTGCTGCTGGATGCAGAGGGCGAGCCGGTGGGTGAGGCGGTCAGCTACCGCGATGCGCGCACCCACGGCCTGATGGAGCAGGCGCAGCACGAACTGAGCCGCAGTGCCATCTACGCCCGAACCGGCATTCAGTTCCTGCCATTCAATACGCTCTATCAGATGCGCGCCCTGCATCAGCAGCAGCCCGACTGGCAGACCCGCGTGGCGCATGCGCTGATGATGCCGGACTACCTGCATTATCGCCTGACCGGAAATCTCAACTGGGAATACACCAACGCCACCACCACGCAAATGCTCAATATTCACAGCGGCGAATGGGATCGTGATCTGCTCGCCTGGGCGGGCGTTGCTCCTGAATGGTTCGGCCAGCCGCAGGCACCGGGCAACACCGTCGGCCACTGGGTCAATAGCGCAGGTGTCCCGGTCCCGGTTATTGCTGTCGCCACCCACGACACCGCCAGCGCGGTTCTGGCAACGCCGCTAATGCAGGACGATGCCGCCTATCTCAGTTCCGGAACCTGGTCGCTGATGGGCTTTGAAAGTTTGCAGCCTTATGCCTGCGATGGCGCGTTACGCGCCAATATCACCAATGAGGGCGGCGCAGAAGGCTACCGCGTACTGAAAAATATCATGGGCTTATGGCTGTTGCAGCGCATCTGCGGCGAACTTCAGATTGACGATCTCAGCGCACTGATTGATCAGACGGCACGGCAGCCCGCCTGTGTTTCACTGATTAGTCCCAACGATGCGCGCTTCATCAATCCCGACAGCATGGTTAACGAGATTCAGAACGCCTGCGCAGAGCAGGGAATGCCGGTGCCACAATCTGCCGCCGCGCTGGCCCGCTGCATATTTGACAGCCTGGCACTGCTCTATCGCGAGGTGATCCAGGAGCTGGCAGAGCTGCGAGGCAAACCTTTCAGCCAGCTTCACGTGGTAGGGGGCGGCAGCCAGAACCGTTTTCTTAACCAGCTCTGTGCCGATGCCTGCCAGATTCCGGTGCTGGCAGGTCCGGTTGAAGCCTCCACGCTGGGTAACGTTGGTTGCCAGCTGATTGCACTTGGCGAACTGATCGATGTGGCTGATTTCCGCTGCAGCGTCATCAACAACTTCCCACTGGAAAAATTCGAACCGCAAACTCACAGCGTCTTCAGTGCCAGTCAGGCACGCTTCGCGACGCTGAGTCAACCCGCTAAGGAACCCGCTTATGACTAAGCAGATTGAACAGGCTTTTGAACTGGCTAAACAACGCTACGCTGACAATGGAGTTGATGTTGAACAGGCCATTCGCCAGCTGGACAGCATTCCTGTCTCGATGCACTGCTGGCAGGGGGACGATGTCCGGGGCTTTGAGAACCCACAGGGCGCATTGACTGGCGGCATCCAGGCGACCGGCAACTATCCGGGGCGGGCACGCAATGCCAGTGAATTGCGCAGCGATATCGACAAGGCGATGTCTCTGATCCCAGGCGCAAAACGTCTGAACCTGCACGCTATCTATCTGGAAAGTGACAAGCCAGTCGATCGGGATGCGATTGAACCTGCCCATTTCACCAACTGGGTCGCCTGGGCGAAAGAGCACAACTTAGGGCTGGATTTTAACCCCAGCTGCTTCTCGCATCCGATGAGTGCCGACGGTTTTACGCTGTCGCACAGTGATAAAACCGTGCGTCAGTTCTGGATCGATCACTGCAAAGCGAGTCGCCGCATCTCCGCTTCGTTTGGTGAGCAGCTTGGCACGCCGTCAGTGATGAATATCTGGGTGCCGGACGGCATGAAAGATATTACCGTGGATCGCCTGGCCCCGCGTCAGCGTCTGATGAGCGCACTGGATGAGGTCATCTCAGAAAAACTGAACCCGCAGCACCATATTGACGCGGTTGAGAGCAAGCTGTTTGGCATTGGCGCAGAGAGCTACACCGTGGGCTCCAATGAGTTTTATCTCGGTTACGCCGCCAGTCGCCAGACAGCACTATGCCTGGATGCAGGACATTTCCATCCCACCGAAGTGATCTCCGATAAAATTTCCGCCGCGATGCTCTATGTGCCGCGTCTGCTGCTGCACGTCAGCCGCCCGGTGCGCTGGGACAGCGACCATGTGGTGCTGCTGGATGATGAAACTCAGGCGATCGCCAGTGAGATCGTCCGCCATCAGCTGTTCGACAAAGTGCATATCGGACTCGATTTCTTCGACGCCTCTATCAACCGGATTGCCGCCTGGGTTATCGGCACCCGTAACACCAAAAAAGCGCTGCTGCGTGCCCTGCTGGAGCCAACCGATCGTCTGCGCCAGGCCGAGAACGAGGGCGATTACACCGCGCGGCTGACGCTGCTGGAAGAGCAAAAATCATTGCCATGGCAGGCGGTATGGGAAGCCTGGTGCCTGCGCCATGACGTCCCGGCTGATGCCAGCTGGTTAGGCGACGTCCGTCATTATGAACAACAGATTTTGAGCCAACGTTAAGGATTTCACTATGCAAAGCATTCTTTCTTCCGGGTTTGTTAAGGGAATGGTCAAAGCAACCAGCGATATGTGGCTGAAGGGCTGGGACGAACGTAACGGCGGCAACGTCAGCCTGCGTCTGCGGGAAGAGGAGGTTAAACCTTTTGCCGCTGATTTCTGCCTGCAACCGCGCTGTATTGAGCTGACACAACCTGCGCCGGCGCTGGCGAACGACTGGTTTCTGGTGACCGGGTCAGGAAAATTCATGCGTAATGTCCAGCTTGATCCGGCGGATTGTCTGGCACTGCTGCAGGTCGATGACAAAGGGCTCTCTTATAAAATTCACTGGGGCCTGTCGAATGGCGGTTTGCCCACCTCTGAGCTGGCGTCACACTTTCAGTCTCACGCGGTGCGTAAAGCGGTCAGTAATGGTGCAGACCGGGTAATCATGCACTGTCACGCTACCAACTTTATGGCCTTAAGCTATGTGGTTGAGATGGATTCCGCCCGCTTTACCCGCCTGCTGTGGGAAGGGAGTACCGAATGTCTGGTGGTGTTCCCGGACGGTGTGGGTGTTTTACCCTGGATGGTACCCGGCACCGATGAAATCGGCACCGCGACAGCCGGGCAGATGCAGTCACATACCCTGGTGATGTGGCCATTCCACGGTGTCTTTGGCACGGGCCCGACGCTCGATGAGACTTTTGGTCTGATTGATACGGCGGAGAAATCGTCAGAAGTGATCGTCAAAGTGCTGTCGATGGGCGGTATGCGTCAGAGTATCACCACAGAACAGCTGGTTGCATTGGGTGAGCGATTTGGTGTGAAGCCGTGGCAACCGGCGCTGGATGCAGGGCCTGCTAATGCTGCGTAAAGCCTTTGTGATGCAGGTGAATCCTTATTGCCATGCAGAGTATGAGCGTCGCCACTCACCGATCTGGCCTGAACTGGCCGAAACCCTGAAAGCGCACGGCGCGCATAACTATGCCATCTGGCTGGACGCTGAGCGGCATCTGCTGTTCGCCAGCGTTGAGATTGAATCTGAGGAGCGCTGGAACGCGGTGGCGGAAACGGAGGTCTGTCAGCGCTGGTGGGCATCAATGAAAGATCTGATGCCGTCAAATGAAGATAACAGCCCGATCAGTGAGCCGTTAAAACCGGTTTTCTTTCTGGAATAAAATCGGGAATAAAAGATGAAAAGGGCGGCATCGCCGCCCTGATATTTTTAACGCTTAGCCTGACACAGGCCGGTGAGTGTCGGCCACATCGCCATCAGCGTATCAATAATGCTCTCCAGATCGTCACGCTCAACGCCTTCACGCGCCCGCACCGACATGCCCTGCAGCATACAACTCAGATAACGTGACAGCGCGGGAATGTTTACTGACGCACTCAGTTCGCCACGCTGCTGACGCGCCAGCAGAAAATCTTTTAACACATGCTCCTGCGACTGATGCTGCTGTTGCAGCATGGTGGCAATCTCTGCTGAAGCCGCCGACAGGGCGGTTGAGGTGCAGATAAAGAAACAGCCGCCGGGAGAGTCGCGTTCGGTAAAACAGGCCGCGGTGGCGCGGAAATAGGCTTCAATAGCCCGATCCACCGGTAACTGGTCATCGCCCAATGCCGCTTCACGCCATGCACTGAACTTCTCCACGTAGCGCTCCATCGCCGCGCGAAACAGTCCCTCTTTATTAACAAACTCGGCGTAGAGGGTTGGCGCTTTCGCGCCGGTTGCGGCCACCAGATCGGCCAGAGAAGTTCCCTCGTAACCGTGCGTCCAGAACAGGGTCAGAGCTTTATCGAGCGCTGCTTCGCGATCGAACACTTTTGGTCGGCCGCGGCATTTCTTTACATCGCAATCCTGAACCTGACTCATACACCCTCACTGACAGTAAAACACCCTATTAAATTACCGATCATTATAAAAATGTGCAAGGCCTGGCGTGGATGTCGCCGGCAGGGGTTGCCATTTTGTGCGCCAGCGCATTATTACAGCCCCTTAGGTTAAGTCAGAAAAGAGGCTGAAGCCCATAATCACGCCACTCCGCGAATAAAATAACGCTCATTAAATAAATGTTGACGACAAACCGTATCGGGGTCTATCATTTGTTTAACGGTCATTAATTAAATAGTGACAACCCATTCAGACCAACCGAATTTCAATATTGAATAGAGAGATTATTATGAAAAACATCAAAATCACCCTGGCAGCACTGGCACTGACGACTCTGACTTTTGGCGCATCTGCCGCTGACCTGGTGACCAGCGAACCTGTTAATCAGCAGCCAGTTGGCACCATCTCTGTACTGGGCGGCACCAATCTGTCTTCTGTTGAAGCGCAGCTGAGTGCTAAAGCGGATGAAGCGGGTGCGAAATCGTTCCGCATCACCTCAACCAGCGGCCAGAACAAACTGCACGGCACGGCTGTGATTTATCAGTAATTTTGGTGTTTCAGCAGAATAAGTGAGAAGGGGTTCGTTATGAAAAGTATCAATATGATGGTCGTGGCGGCTGTGCTAAGCGGTCTGTCATTTGCCAGCGTAGCGGCCCAGCAGGTCAGCAGCACACCGCTGGATCAGCAAAAAATCGGTGTCATCAGCGCAACGGGCAGTACTAATCTGCTTTCGCTGGAGCAGCAACTGTCAGAAAAGGCCAGCGATGCAGGAGCAAAGTCTTTCCGCATCACTTCGACCTCTGGCAGCAACAACCTGCATGGCACAGCCGTTCTTTATAGATAAAGTGATCGGTAAATAACCCTGAACAGGCTTCAGATAACCCGCTTATCTGAAGCCTTTTTTTATTATCCGTTACTGCGTAACTGTGGATAACGACGGAAGATATAAACACACCAGAGTAACGCCACCAGGCCAATCATCCCGCCGACATTGCCGACTTCCGCCATGCTCAGATGCAGGCTGACCTGATTACCCAGCAGCGCACCCGCGCCGATACCGATATTGTAGATACCGGACATCAGCGACATCGCCACATCCGTGGCATCCGGTGCCAGCGACAACACCCGCACCTGCATACCCAGTCCGATCATCATCATCGCCATTCCCCAGACAACGCATAGCGTTGAAATAGCCGCAGGGCGAACGGCAGCAAAAATCAGCAGGCCCATGCACAGGGTGATCAGCGCGATGGCCGCAATCAGCAGTCCGGAGGGAAACTTATTGCCGAGTGTGCTGAACAGTACGCTACCCACAAT
The DNA here is from genome assembly GCF_054056055.1 of Pantoea sp. PvP021. Classification (NCBI taxonomy): domain Bacteria; kingdom Pseudomonadati; phylum Pseudomonadota; class Gammaproteobacteria; order Enterobacterales; family Erwiniaceae; genus Pantoea; species Pantoea sp. PvP021. Next base: position 721,148 of record NZ_JBSRXX010000001.1, read on the forward strand.
GCCCGCAGAGCCAAACAGCAGCAGTAGCAGGGTAGTGAAGTTGCCACTGGAATGGGCCACGGTTTGCATAAAGGGCTCGATATAGCTGTAAGCGGTGTAATGCGCGGTAACAACCAGCGTCACCAGCAGATACATGCTGACCAGCGCCGGACGGCGAAACAGCATCGGCACACTGCTCAGCGAGCCGGTATGTTCACTCGGCAGACGCGGCAGGATGCGCACCAGCATAATCATCAGCACCAGTGCCGAAAGGCCAATCGCGCCGAAGGTCGTACGCCAGCCAAGATACTGACCCACCACGCGGCCAATCGGCACGCCCAGCACCATCGCCAGCGCGGTACCGGTTGCCAGCATACTTAGCGCCTGAGTTTTCTTACCGGCCGGAGCGACGCGAATCGCCAGCGAGGCGGTGATCGACCAGAACACCGCGTGAGACAGGGCGATACCCACGCGTGACACCATCAGTGACCGGAAATCCCAGGCAACGGTAGAAAGTACGTGGCTGACGATAAAGATCAGGAACAACACACCCAGCAGCAGTCGTCGCTCAATATTGCGGGTCAGCAGCATCAGCGGCAGTGAGAGCAGTGCGACCACCCAGGCATAGATGGTCAGCATGATCCCGACGTCAGCCGTCTGCATTGAAAAGTCAGCAGCGATGTCAGATAACAGGCCAACCGGCACAAATTCGGTGGTATTAAATACAAAGGCGGCGATGGCCAGCAATACCACGCGTAGCCAGGCAGTTTTACGTGAAACAGTAGTTGGTTGCATGAGGAGTCAAGTCAGTCAGTACAGCGAATCGGATGCGGCAGAAACATCCAGCGAAAGTGACCTGCGTCACAAATTACTGACCATTGTAGTGAATAAAGCGGGAAGAGAAACCTTATAAACGCCTTTTAATGCTGAAATTTTTTTATCGCCCCATCACAGGGCGATAGCCTGAGGTTATTGACCGCGACGTCGGGCGGGCATCATTCGCAGCAGAGTATTGTCTTTAAGCAGATAGTGATGGAACAGTGCGGCAGCAGCATGCAGTCCGATCAGCCAGTAACCCAGCGGTGCCAGGGTTTCATGCCAGCCAATCAGCATATCCGCCATATCAAAGTCAGGTTCAGGCGCGACCGGCATGCTGATGCCAAACAGCCACCATTCCCGACCTTTAAGATAACGCGATGTCAGGCCGAGGATCGGCAGAGTGATAAACAGGGCATAGAGCAGGGTATGAGTCAGATGTGCCAGCCCGGTTTGCCAGCGCGGCGGAGCGGGAGTAATGGGCGGTGTGCGATGCCGGGTGCGTAAAAAGAGGCGGGCAAGCATCAATACCAGGATGGTCGCGCCGGCGCTGAAATGGGTAATGATCATGGCATAACCCTGCCAGGATCCGCGCTGTGCAAAACCGCGCAGTTCAATGGTGGCGTAGGCCGTCACCACCAGTAAAAAGGTGAGCCAGTGAAGGGCTATCTGAGCGCGCGCAAACTTATCCCGCATTGTGCATTCCATTAAAGAGAATCAGAAAGATTAACATAACGGAAAACAGCGCGGTAATTCTTAACAAATTAGCGCAGCGGGAAAAATTTTTTCCACCTTACCAGGTGGATCAGATTAACGCGAAGACGGGGTGTGCTTCAGGGCCACGCTGAGCTGGGTGGCCTGCTGGTCAACATTTTTGAGTGGACAACAGTTTTCACAGCCGATTGCGCCAGCATAATATTTTTTAGCCTGCAGGATGGCGGCATTCACATGGTAAAAACTGCCCAGAAACATACGGTTATCGATGTCGGTAAGATGGGGGCAGCCTGCGGCATGAACCACATGATTATTGTTATATCCTGATTGTTTATTGACGTAGTAGTAGAGAGCCACAGGCGTTCCTTGTTGCCGTGTTAAAAGGCAAAGCAGATGAATTATTACAATAAAAACGATTATAGCGGGAAACCTGCATTTTGTTTGCTGTGGCTCTGAATAGCGCGTTTATTGTGATAAACCGCCAGGCCCGCAGGAGAAGCCAGGCATGGCATGAGAAGACGTTCTCAGAGTTTTTTACTGTGCAGACGCCAGGCAACCAGTAACGCCAGGATCAGCAGGACGCTGATAAACAGCGTAATCCCGCTCCAGCCAAAGTTATGCCAGAACACGCCACCCAGCGTACCCGCGACGCTGGAACCCACGTAGTAGCTGAACAGATAGAGCGAAGAAGCCTGGCCTCGTGCCCGGCGCGCCCGGGGACCAATCCAGCCGCTGGCGACCGCGTGGGCGGCAAAAAAACCGGCGGTGAACAGCATCATCCCAGGCAGGATCAGCCAGAGGGAGTTGAAGGCGGTAATCAGCAAACCCAGCAGCATGATGGCGGTAGCACCCAGCATCACAGGACCCCGACCCAACCGGTTGGTCAGCGCGCCCGCTTTAGGCGAACTCCAGGAGCCGGTGAGGTAGACCACTGATAACAGCCCGACCACAGCCTGGCTGAGATGCCAGGGCGCATCCAGTAAACGGTAGCCAATATAGTTAAACAGGGTGACAAAGGCTCCCATCAGCAGGAATCCTTCGGCAAACAGCCAGGGCAGGCCCGGATCGCGCCAGTGCAGCCGGAAGTTAATCAGCAGATTACGCGGACGCAGCGTAATGGGCCGGAAATGGCGCGACGCAGGCAGAATCTTCCAGAACATCAGCGCCGAGGCCAGCGAAAAACAGCCGATTACCGCCACGGCGAGTCGCCATGAGAAGAGGTCAGTCAGCACGCCGCTCAGCAGTCGACCGCTCATCCCGCCTATCGAGTTACCGCTGATATATAACCCCATGGAAAAGGCGACGACCCGTGCATCCATCTCCTCGCTGAGGTAGGTCATGCCGACCGCCGCCACGCCACTCAGCGACAACCCCATCAGCGCCCGCATAATCAGAATGCCGTGCCAGCTGGTCATGGTGGCCGAGACCAGCGTGCAGATGGCGGCCAGCATCAGGGCTGTGACCATCACCGATTTACGACCGATAGCATCAGAGAGCGGCCCGGTGACCAGCAGGCCCAGCGCCATCAGGCCGGTCGAGATGGAGAGTGACAGGCTGCTGGTTGCCGGAGAGATACCAAACTGCTGTGACAGCACCGGCAGAATCGGCTGCACACAGTAGAGCAGGGCAAAGGTCGCCAGCCCGGCGGAGAAAAGCGCCAGCGTCACGCGCATAAACTGTGGCGAATCCCGGCGGATATGACCTGAAGCGGCAACTGACTCTGGCGGCGCAGAGACCGCATTCTCATCCACTGTGACAGCCTGTGTTGAGCGACTCACACATCTTCCTCAAATTTAGAAAACCTGTCGTCAGCTTAGGAAAGCGGCATTATGATGTCTAATATATTAATAATCTCAAATGAGACGTTTAAGATATGAATATCGAACTGCGTCATCTGCGCTACTTTGTTGCGGTGGCGGAAGAATTACATTTCGGGCGGGCGGCCCAGCGACTGAACATTTCTCAGCCGCCGCTCAGCCAGCAGATTATTCAGCTGGAAACAGAAACGGGCGCAAGGCTGTTCAATCGCACTAACCGCAGCGTGCAGCTTACCGCTGCCGGACAGCAACTGCTGAGTGACGCCCGCGCGATTCTGTTGCAGGTCGAGCAGGCGGCCGATCGCGCCGCCCGGCTGCATCGTGGTGAAGAGGGGGAGCTGCGGATTGGCTTTACCTCCTCGGCCCCGTTTACCGCCGTGGTCTCTGACGCGCTATTCCGGTTTCGTCAGCGCTGGCCGCAGGTACATATTCAGATGCAGGAGATTAATACCCGCCAGCAGCTCGCACCGCTTCATGATGGACGGCTCGATCTTGGCGTGATGCGCAACACGCCGCTGCCCGCCGATCTGCGTCATCAGCTGCTGCTGAGTGAGCCGCTTTATGCCGTGGTGCATAAGGCGCATCCGTTGGCTGACGCCGATAAAATCTCTGTCACTGCCCTGGCGGCGGAACCCTTTGTCTTCTTTGACCCTCAGGGCGGAACCGCGCTCTACAGCGATATTCTGGCGCTGCTGCACCGCTACCATATCAAGCCCTTTATTACTCAGGAAGTGGGTGAGGCGATGACCATCCTTGGGCTGGTGGCAACCGGGTTAGGCGTCTCCATTCTGCCTGCCTCATTTCGTCGGGCGCGGCTGGCCGATCTGGTCTGGTTGCCCTTAACGGAAGAGGATGCCATTTCAGAGCTGTGGCTGGTCTGGTCAGCCGGACGCGAAATAAATGCGCAGATGGAAAACATGATGGCGTTGCTGCGGCGAAACCGGCACTGATGCGCGGGCAACACCGCATCAATCTGTGCGATAAATCACATTTCTAATCAAATATTTGACGCTGTCGCCGGATCTGGCTCACCATGGCGCATGTTTATTTAGAAGCGCGAAAATAACCGGGAGCAGGGTTGTGAATCCGGACAGTCAACCTGGCCACATTGACCAGATCAAGCAGACTAATGCAGGTGTCGTATATCGATTAATTGACCGTTATGGTCCCATTTCGCGTATCGAACTTTCCCGCCGTGCCCAGCTTGCTCCGGCCAGCATTACCAAAATTGTGCGTGAAATGCTGGACGCACATTTAGTGCAGGAGACCGAGTTTCAGGATCCCGGCAGTCGTGGTCGTCCGGCGATAGGCCTGATACTGGATACCGACGCCTGGCACTATCTGGCTATTCGCCTGCATCGCGGCGCCATGACGTTTACGCTGCGCGATCTCAGCAGCAAGGAACTGGTGGAAGAGAGCCTGCCGCTGCCTGATGAGTCTGCTCAGCCGTTACTTACCGCGCTGATTGAACAGGTTGATGCCTTCTTTATTCGTCATCAGAAGAAACTGGAACGTCTTACGGCCATTGCCATTACATTGCCAGGGCTGATCAACGCCGCGTCAGGTGTGGTGCATCGGCTACCGGGTTATGAGGTGCGCGATATGCCGCTGGGCGATGCGCTGGCGGCGCGAACCGGCTTACCGGTGTTTGTGCAGCACGATATTTCAGCCTGGACGCTGGCGGAGTCGCTGTTTGGTGCCTCACGTGGGGCGCAGGATGTGATTCAGATTGTGATTGATGAAACCGTGGGAGCCGGGGTGATCAGTGGCGGTCAGCTGCTGCATAAAAGTGGCAGGGCGCTGGTCGAGATCGGGCATACTCAGATCGACCCGTATGGACAGCAGTGCTACTGCGGTAATCATGGCTGTCTGGAGACCGTAGCCAGCACCGGCAGTCTGCTGGCGCTGGCGGCGCAGCGTCTGCCGGCCCAGCCCGACAGCCTGCTCAATAATCAGCCGCTGACGCTGGAGTCGCTGTGCGCGGCGGCGCAGTCTGGCGACCGTCTGGCGCGCGACACCATCGCCAGCGTGGGTCATCATGTTGGCCGGATTCTGGCGATGATGGTCAACATCTTCAATCCTCAACATATTCTTATCGGTTCCCCCCTGAATGCCGCCGCGGATGTGCTGTTTCCGGCCGTGAGCAACACCATTCTGCAGCAATCACTCCCGGCCTACAGCGCGAGTATCCAGCTGGCACCTACCGAATTTAGCGAGCCGGGAACGTTAGGCGGCGCAGCCCTGATCAAAGACGCGCTCTATAACGGACACCTGTTAGTGAAACTGTTGCAAGGTTAAGCGGGCCTAATCTTGCGCTAACGCAATCTGTTCTCATCCTCCATTCCTTAAAATGCCGGTTCGCAGCAAGGTTAATCACCGATTAACCGCAACGGTTCGAGAGGAGAAGTTGAGTGAACAGACTATTTGTTACCGGCACTGACACCGCAGTGGGCAAAACGGTGGTGTCACGCGCCCTGTTACAAAGTTTTATCCAGGCCAGGCTCAGTGCCGTCGGGTACAAGCCCGTCGCGCGCTGCGCGGTCAAAACCGCTGACGGCCTGCGTAACAAAGATGCACAGGTTCTGCAAAGCGCTTCATCTATCGATTTACCCTATCAGGCGATCAATCCGCTGGCCTTTCAGGAAGAGGAGATCTGCACCCATCCGAGCCAGATCATTGATTACGCATTGCTGACACAGGGCTTAAGCAGCCTGACGCAGCAGGCCGATCGCGTGGTCGTGGAGGGCACCGGCGGCTGGCGCAGCCTGATGAACGATGGACGTCCGCTCTCCTGCTGGGTCGTTGAGCAGCAGCTGCCGGTGGTGCTGGTGGTCGGTATCCAGTCGGGCTGTATCAGTCACGCCCTGTTAACAGCAGAAGCGATAGCGCAGGATGGACTGCCACTGGTGGGCTGGGTGGCCAATCGCATCAATCCGGGACTGGCGCAGTACAGCGATATTATTGAGATTCTGCGTGAAAAAATTAGTGCGCCGCTGCTGGGCGAGCTGCCTTATCTGCCGCGTGCAGAACAGCGTGATTTGACGCCTTACATCGATATTTCTCTGCTGGAGCAGAACAATCTGCACGCTGTGAGTGCAAAGATCGCCTGATTATGAAACAAACTAAGTCATCTGAGTCGGCAATGAGCCTAAAGTTTCAGGCTTGTTGTCGGCTGTCTTTAACTATTTCCATTTAGAATTGAAAGACCTGGCTCGGATATCGCGAAATCGTGGCGTCATGGCGCAGAAAATGCATTAACTCCGCTTATCACACTGAGCTGGAGCCCCATCATGTCGCACTCGCACGAGAAAGGTTTGTTATATGGGCTTGAAGCCCGCATCGGCCCCGCCCCGGCGTTTTTCGCCGCACTGCAACATCTGCTGGCCAGCGTGGTGGGAATCATCACGCCGCCGCTGATTATTGGCTCCGTTCTGGGGTTGCAGGCCTATATTCCTTATCTGATCAGCATGTCATTGTTCGTTTCCGGCTTAGGCACGTTTATGCAGGCCAGACGCTTTTATGGCATCGGGGCGGGCATGATCTGTCTGCAGGGCACCAGCTTCGCGTTTCTGGGGGTGATCCTCTCGGGTGGTCTGATGGTGAAAGGGCGCGGTGGTTCGCCGGAAGAGATTATGGCGATGCTGTTTGGCTGTAATCTGGTGGCGGCGTTGATTCCGATTCTGATCAGCCGCTGCGTTGGCTCGCTGCGCAAAGTTCTGACGCCGGTGGTGACCGGCACGGTGATCACCCTGATTGGCATCAGCCTGATAAAAGTCAGCATTACCGACTGGGCGGGCGGGCACAACGCCACAGATTTTGGATCGACGGGAAATCTGGCGCTGGGGGCGCTGACGTTGCTGGTGATCGTGGCGCTGAACCGCTCGCGAAATCGCTGGGCGCGGCTGGTGGCGGTGGTGGCCGGAATCGCGGTGGGATGCGTTGCCGCGGCCTTGACCGGTCATCTGCAACTTAATGTTGCGCCGGAGAGCAACTGGCTGGTGCTGCCCGCGTTCTTCCGGTTTGGTTTTGCCTTTGACTGGACCATTTTCCTGCCGATCGCGCTGGTGTCAGTGATCGCGGTAATTGAAGCCGTCGGTGACCTTACCGCTAACTGCCTGATTTCACAGCAGCCGATCACCGGCAAACCTTTTCAGCAGCGGTTGCAGGGTGGCATTGTCGCCGACGGCCTGAGCTGTGTGCTTGCAGCGGTCTTCTCCGCCTTTCCCAACACCACGTTTGCGCAGAACAATGGCGTTATCCAGATGACCGGCGTCGCCAGCCGTTACGTCGGTATGCTGCTGGGAATCATGCTGGCGCTGCTGGGGCTGTTTCCCTTTATTGGCTCCCTGTTGCAGCAGATCCCGCCGCCGGTGCTGGGCGGGGCGACAATCGTGATGTTTGGCAGCGTGGTTGCTGCGGGCATCCGTGTGATGACCCAGACGCCGCTGGGTCGCCGCGAGATGCTGATTGTGGCGATCGCTTTTGGTATTGGTCTGGGCGTGGAGGCGGTGCCGGATGTGCTGAAGCAGTTCCCGCCGCTGATTAACAGTCTGTTTGGTCATGCGGTGACGACCGGCGGTATTCTGGCGATTGTGCTGAACATGGTGCTGCCGGACGAGGCGCCTGTGGTGGAAGAGGTGGAGGCGGAAACGCTGACGGAGAGCTAAAAAGCAGAAGAGCCGATGTATCTCTCACATACGGCTCAAAAATCCAAAGCGATGGGAGCATATGCCTGTATCAAAGCATCGCGGACCAGGGATGGGCCGCGCTGAGCATGCCATGGATGGCATCTTTTGCGTCTTTGCTACAGGCGTATGCTCCCTGAGCTACTACCTGAATTGACAGACAGGACAGGCCGTGACTTAACTGGCTTTAAGATGGAGTCTGCGAAGGGAACAGGGTCAGATCGGAAAGTCGCAAAAGCCGCCATCCGTGGCACGCTCGGCCCGCGCAATTACGCACCTCATCCCTGAGGTGCGCCCGTACCGGGCCAACGCGTTGCGTTGTTCAAAAACGCTCCCGGCGTTTTTGTCCATGGCGCGGGACGCTTTCCTCCTCTGACCCGGTTCCCTGCGCGTTAAGCTTGTTTGTTGCTGTCTGATTTACCCAGGCTTGGGTATATCTGCTTATATCTGCTGTTTTAATGGGCCGGTAAGACCCATTTAGGTGACGAAATTATGGATTCAGACGACGGCGGGTACGACCAGAACTGAGGTAATCCGCAATATAATCCTGCGAAATCTCACCGCTGTAGCGACCCTCTTCATCGACAATCGGCATCCAGACCGTGTTGTGCTCATAGAGTTTTGACAGCACCACGCGCAGGTTCTCTTCCGCTTTACCGGTGACCTTAAAGGTGTGCAGTCGCTCTTCACAGCGGCCACTGACGTTACGCGCCTCGCGACGCTTCACGAAGCCCAGCGGTTTGCCATCCTCATCGACCACGGTAATCGACCGCATATCGTTCTCATCCATGGTGCCAAAGGCTTCTACCAGCGGAGTAGAGCGGCGGACGGTGATGGTCGGCTGCTGGTCAGTCACATCGCCCGCCTGCACCAGTAACAGGCGCTTAAGCGTACGGTCCTGACCCACAAACGAGCCGACGAACTCATTGGCAGGGGTCGCCAGCAGTTCATCCGGGCTGGCGCACTGCACGATTTTACCCTGACCAAATACCGCAATGCGATCGCCGAGCTTCAGTGCCTCGTCAATATCGTGGCTCACCAGCATCACGGTTTTTTTCAGCTGACGCTGCATGTCGAGAAACTCGTTCTGGATCACTTCGCGGTTAATCGGGTCAACGGCGCCAAACGGCTCATCCATCAGCAGCACCGGTGGATCCGCCGCCAGGGCACGAATCACCCCGATACGCTGCTGCTGACCGCCTGACATCTCACGCGGATAGCGATGCAGGAATTTGGTGGGATCCAGCGCAACCATGCTCATCAGCTCGGTAGCCCGCTCGTGGCACTGCTTTTTGTTCCAGCCCAGCATGCGTGGCACGACGGTAATGTTCTCTTCGATGGTCATGTTGGGGAACAGACCAATCTGCTGGATAACATAGCCAATGTTGCGACGCAGGGTGGTGGTGTCCTGCGTACTGGTATCTTCGCCATTAATCAGGATCCGGCCACTGGTGGCGGGAATCAGGCGGTTAATCATCTTCAGCGTGGTGGTTTTCCCGCAGCCCGAGGGTCCCAGCAGCACGCACATCTCACCGGCTGGCACGTGCAGGCTGACGTTATCGACGGCTTTATTGGTCGTGCCGTTTTTCTGTGTAAAGGTTTTCGTCAGGTTTTCCAGCGTAATCATTATCGAATCCCCTTTGGAGTCAGCGCCTGCTGCAAACGGTGCAGCAGCCAGTCAAGAAAAATAGCCAGCAGACAGATCATCAATGCCCCGGCAATTAACATACGAATATCACTGCCGCTGATACCATCCAGCAGCAGCTGGCCCAGACCGCCCGCGCCAATCACGGCGGCAATCGCCATGACGCCAACGTTCATCACCACGGCGGTACGGATGCCACCGAAGATCACCGGCAGCGCCATCGGGATTTCAACCCAGCGCAGGCGCTGCCAGAAAGTCATGCCGATGCCACGCCCCGCCTCACGCAGGCCGTCCGGCAGATTCTCCAGTGCGGTGTGGGTGTTTCGGACAATCGGCAGCAGCGAGTAGAGGAATACGGCGGTAATCGCCGGCAGCGCGCCAATGCCCTGACCGATGAGTGAAAACAGCGGGATCATCAGACCAAACAGCGCAATGGTGGGAATAGTCAGCACTACGGTGGCGATACCGAGAATCGGCGTTGCCAGCCATCTTACACGCACGATCAGAATGCCAAGCGGCACGCCAATCACAATTGCCAGTCCGACCGCGACCAGCACCAGCCAGCTGTGCTGCCAGCTCAGGGTGAGCAGGGTGCTCCAGTTATCCATGATGTAGTGAAGGGTATCCACAGTGCCTCCTTACAGCATGTTTTTGGATTTAAGGAAATCACGCGCCACGGTTTCCGGTGACTGATGATCGATATCGACCCGCTTGTTCAGCTCCGTTATCGCCTCATCGGTGATCTGCGCAGAAAGCTGATTAAGCGCGGTATCCAGCCCCGGATGACTCGCCAGCACATCCTGACGCACAACCGGCGTCACGTTGTAGCTCGGGAAGAAGTGCTTATCATCCTCCAGTACTTTCATGTTGAAGCCCTTAACCCGGCCATCGGTGGTGTAGATCAGACCGGCATCCACGAATCCGTCGCGAATCGCGTTATAGACCAGACCGGGGTCCATCTGGCGGATCTGCGGGCGATCCAGCGTCAGGTTGTAGGTTTTCTGCAGCGGCTTCATGCCGTCTGAACGACCCGAGAACTCCAGGTCCAGACCCAGTCGCCAGTTATGATCCGGATCGGTTTTACGCACCTGCTCAATCTTCGCAACCAGCTGCGACATGGTGCTGATGCCCTCTTTTTCGGCCCGTTCACGGGTCATGGCAAAGGCATAGGTGTTGTTCATTGGTGCCGGGTTAAGCCAGACCAGCCCCAGTCTGGCATCCAGCTTTTTCACCGTCTCATATGCCTGCTGTGAAGACATCGGCTGGTTGATATGGTTAAAGATGATCAGCGAGGTGCCGGTATATTCCCAGACCATATCAATCTGCTTATTCAGCAGCGCATTACGGCCAATGGTGGTGGCGATATTGCGTTTAGGCACCACCTCGAAGCCTTTCTTCTGCAGCCAGAGCACCGTCATTGCTGACAGGATATGCTGCTCGGTGAAACTTTTGGTCGCCATCACCAGCGGTGCAGCAGCCTGTGCCGTCTGGCTTAACAGCAGTGTCGCGGTCAGCGCGACAACGCTTTTCTTAATCCAACGCGTTAGCATTGCAAAGCTCCTTGTGGTCAGGCCGCAGCGTGCGGACTCAGAAAGCGGCCCAGCGCGGCCAGCATCATATCCAGTACCAGTGCCACCAGTGCAGTGGCGACGGCGCCGAGTATCAGCGTCGGAAAGTCATTCAGATAGATGCCCGGGAAGATCAGCTCGCCAAAGCTGCTGGCGCCAATCAGGAACGCCAGTGGGGCGGTGCCGACATTGATGGCGGTGGCGATGCGCACGCCAGAGAGGATGACCGGCAAGGCATTCGGCAGCTCTACCTGACGCAGACGCTGCCATTTGGTCATGCCGATGCCGTTGGCCGCCTCAATCAGCGACGGGGGAACTGCGCTCAGACCAGAGAAGGTGTTGCGGACGATAGGCAGCAGCGAAGCCAGAAACAGCGCAATCAGCGCCGGACGGTCGCCAATCCCGATAATAACCATCGCCAGAGCCAGTACCGCCAGTGGTGGCAGGGTGTTACCGACATTGAAAATCTGCATCACGTACTCTGCCCAGCGACGTGCAAACGGGCGACTTAGCAGGATGCCGCTGGGGATACCGACCAGCAAAGCGAACAGCATTGACCAGAAGACTAAGAAGAGGTGTTGTTGCCCGAGATAAAGCAGATCGACTTTACGTGCGACCAGTTGCTCCCAGCCAAGGCCCCAGATCAGCACCGCGATCACCGCGACCACTGCAAGCAGTGCCAGACCGGCGCGTCGGGCCAGTGAAGCATTTTGCATAGGAGAATCTCCCTGATTACGATCTCAATTGTTATAACAACCATAAACAGCCCGACAGGTACGGCAAAAAATGCCGCCGCGCCCAATACCGAAACTGCGATAAAATGTAGATAAAATGACTGTTTACCCACTCTTTTTCAGTGAATACTGAATAAGATGGTGTAATGCTATAGCAGCCCTTTATTGCACAAGCCAGTTTTTAAGCCACAAATCAGAGAGATAGAAACAGGTTAAAATGGTGTTAAAGCCGCGTAGCCGCTGGGCTAATGCGACAATAAAAAATTTTCATCGACTTCTGGTGACACTGTCACAGAGGGCGCAGAAAATGCGCACGCGCGGGAAACTGCATTGTCTGTTTTTCAGCTAGCCTTGCAGATTAAAAAAGGAACCCTATGACTGAAAGCGCACAACTCCAGACCGGACATCGCCACTGGATCTTAATCGCCTGCATGCTGGCGATGTTTATGGCGGCCATTGAAGTCACTATTGTGGCCACCGCGATGCCCACCATCATTGCTGACCTCGGCGGTTTTTCGCAGTTTGGCTGGGTCTTCTCGATCTATCTGCTGACCCAGGCGGTCAGCGTGCCGCTCTATGGGCGGCTGGCGGATATGGTGGGTCGCAAAACGATGTTTTTTGTCGGCACGTCGATTTTCCTGGTGGGGTCGGTGCTGTGTGGCTTTGCCCATACCATGACCTGGCTGATCCTGTTCCGGGCGTTTCAGGGTTTGGGAGCGGGGGCGATCATGCCCCTCAGCTCCACCATCGTGGCGGATATCTATTCGCCGCGCGAACGCGCCAGCGTGCAGGGCTGGCTCTCCAGCGTCTGGGGTGTAGCGGCGATAGTGGGGCCGCTGACCGGCGCGTGGCTGGTACAGCACTTTAGCTGGTCGGTGATTTTCTGGGTCAATCTGCCCATCGGCCTGATCAGCATGCTGATGCTGTGGCGCTGGCTACCGTCGCACCAGAAGGAGGAGAAATCGCAGCCGCTGAACCTGGCGGGCAGCGGCTGGCTGATGCTCTGCGTGACGGCCTTGCTGATTGCGCTGTTGCAGGCGGAACAGCTGGGCGTCTTGCTGGTGCCGTTTCTGCTCTTCTCACTGTTCGCTGGCTGGCAGCTCAGACGCCACGAGCTGAATTCAGCGGCACCGCTGTTTCCGCTGATAATCTGGCGCAGCCGGCTTATCGTGGCGGGCAATGCGGGCAACCTCATCATCGGGGCGGCCATGATGGGCATCAGCGCTTTTCTGCCCACCTGGATTCAGGGGATCAGCGGCGGTTCACCGTTACAGGCGGGCAGTGTGCTGGCGATGATGTCGATTGGCTGGCCGCTGGCCAGCACCCTCAGCGGCAGACTGATGCTGCACACCTCCTACCGCTTCACCGCCCAGCTTGGGGCGCTGTTGCTGGTGACCGGCAGTGCCTTGCTGCTGTTTTTACAGCCCACAAGCTCACTCTATCAGGCGGGCTTTACGGCGTTTCTGATCGGTACCGGCATGGGGATGACCAGCACCACGTTCCTGGTTTCAGTACAAAACCAGGCGGATTACCAGATTCGCGGCATCTGTACCGCTTCAATTATGTTCAGCCGGATGATCGGGTCGGCGGTAGGGACGGCGATCATGGGCGCGGTGCTGAATCTCAATCTGCAGTGGCGTTTGCCGCAGGTCGAGGATCCGGTGCAGAAGATTATGTCCGAACCCAGCCGTCAGCAGTTACAGCCGGAAACCCTGCAGCAGATGACAGCAGCCATTGCCGCCTCACTGCACTGGGTGTTCGTGGTGGCACTGGTGATTGCGCTGTTTGCGGTGGGTGTGGCATGGATGATGCCGCGTCAGCGGCCGGAACAGGCGGACTAACAGGCAGGGCGACAGGATGTCGCCCTGATTTGAACAGAACTACTGGGCAGATGAGTCCTGCGAACTGCCGGCACTGGCAGGTACGCTGGCTTCGTTGTCACTGCCTGAGCGCTTATAAACAATTTTTTGTGTGTCGTTCTCACAATGTCCGACGACCTGGCCACCCGCCTGATCAACCTGATCGTTGGCGACGATGTCGAGACTAAAACCCGACTCAGGTACACCGTTCTGAATAATTTTCTGGCTGATTTCGGTTTTTACCGATTCACAGGATGCCTGCGCCATCAGCGGCAGAGCAAATAACGCCGCGCTTAACAAAACCCTCTGTAGCTTCATCACGTCTTCCTTATGTTAGTCGTCCGTCATTACTATAGCTCAAATTTACGGCGCTACCGGGCGACCGGAACGGCGATCCAGACAACGCAGGGTGTTGGGCTCCCAGTAGGCGTTGAGATTGAGGCTCTGCTCGCACTTGTCGCGGGTATCAAACGCACGATCGGTTTTATCAAACTCTTTTTCGACGCGGGTGTTCACTTTGTTGCGCAGCATGCGCGTGTCATTCCATTGCTCTTTATCCTGGCGCGCCGCTTCATTGCTCAGCGCGGAACTGCCATCTTCGATAATCAGACGATTAGTATTCGCAGTGGCAGTGAATGCCGCAGTGGAGAGGAGAACCATCAGCACGGCAGGGATCATTTTTTTCATCACACTATCCTTTAGTTAACGCAAACATCGCCATCCACGACAGCGGTTGCAGCGGGCATGCTTAGAGCCTGGCTCATCAGGGGTCATTGAGGCAGAAGTCTGAACACCGACAGCGCATAACAACCGGTGCGTACAGGGTGTACGTGAGGAGGGTAAGCACTGCCCGGGTTCAGACGGACAAATAAAACATCCTGATGGGCCTGGCTATTAGTATATCATCGCCGTTTCTTTACTCACCAGCAGTGAGTCGTTTGTTTACGTTAAGGAGAGGTAAGGATGCTGATTAAAACCGCCTTGCTGTTTTTTATTACCGCGCTGGCGGAGATTACCGGCTGCTTTCTGCCGTGGTTATGGCTGAAAAAAGGCGGCTCAGTCTGGTTGCTACTCCCTGCGGCAGCAAGTCTGGCGCTGTTTGTCTGGCTGCTGACGCTGCATCCCGCTGCCAGCGGACGGGTTTATGCCGCCTACGGTGGCGTCTATGTGCTTACCGCGCTGCTCTGGTTGCGGGTGGTGGATGGCGTGAAGCTAAGTGTGTGGGACTGGAGCGGGGCTCTGATCGCATTCAGCGGCATGCTGATTATCGTGATGGGCTGGGGACGCGGGTAACGCCAGCCGTGAGGGCTGGCGCTGCAGGGAGTTAAGGTTTATGCACTTTCAGCCCCGCCAGCGTCTGGCTGACCGGCATCATCTCAAGGCTATTGATGTTGACATGTTTAGGCAGTGTGGCCACCCAGTATACGGCTTCTGTCACATCTTCCGGCGTTAAGGCGGTAGCCCCTTCGTAGACCTGACCCGCTTTGTCATCATCGCCCTTAAAGCGCACGTTGGAAAACTCTGTGCCACCGACCAGACCCGGTTCAATGTCGGTCACACGCAGCGCGGTGCCGTGTAAATCGGTTCGCAGATTCAGGCTGAACTGGCGCACAAAGGCTTTGGTGGCGCCGTAGACGTTGCCGCCGGCATAGGGCCAGCTGCCGGCAATTGAACCGATATTGATGATATGACCGACATCACGCTCCACCATCTGTGGCAGCAGGGCGCGGGTCATATAGACCAGGCCTTTGGTGTTGGTGTCAATCATGTTTTCCCAGTCTTCGACGTTGGCCTTGTGCGCCGGTTCGACGCCCAGCGCCAGACCGGCGTTGTTGACCAGCACGTCGATATTGCGCCATTCCGCCGGTAACTGCGCCACCGCCTCTTCAATGGCGGCACGGTTACGCACATCGAGCTGTACCGTATAAATATTCTCGCCCAGTTCATCCTTCAGCGCTTTTAAACGTTCAGTCCGTCGTCCAGTGGCAATCACTTTATGACCATTCTCAATAAAGCGACGGGTGATGCTTTGACCAAAACCGGCGGTCGCACCGGTGACAAAAATAATCATCTCACTGTTCCTTATGCCATTTTCAGAGTCGATGGCTTCACCATAGCATTTCATTTCCGCTTCTGCGCGTGGAAAAACTGCCTGACCTGTAAACGGATTTTAACGGGTAGCCAGCTGCGCCTTTTCAGGGCAGATTGCACCGTTAAAGGGCAGGTTTGCGGGTAACCCGTCATACTCAAAATGTTCAGGGCGCGCAATATTGCGTAGCAACCGTTTGCATCCGTTCCGCAAACGGTTGCCATGCCATCTCAGTCCTTATCTGTTGCGCAACTTCCCTCTGTTTAGCTTATTTAACTGATATTTAAAGAATTTATGCTATTTCAATTCTGGCACGCAGGTTGCAAAGGATTATTCAGATAATCATCTGCAGATATAACATCGCGCTTTCAGAAAGGACTACCCATGCTTTCAGCAACCGACACGGCGATACGCGCCAGCTTCTTTGACTTTACCGGCGTGGTGGATCGTCCCGACGACCTGGCCGGCCAGGCCCGCTATCTTGAGGATGCGGTGCTGCTGCTGCGTGATGGATGCGTAGTGGGGCTGGATAGCTGGGAGAATAGCGAGGCGATGCTGGCGGGACATCCGGTCATCGACCTGCGCGGCAGACTGATCGTGCCGGGCTTTGTCGATACCCACATTCACTATCCGCAGACAGAGATGATTGGCGCATTTGGCGAGCAGCTGCTGGAGTGGCTGAATCACTACACCTTCCCGGTTGAAGCGCAGTATCACTGTCCCGATCATGCTGCGCGGATGTCCGCCTTCTTCCTGCATCAGCTGCTTTCCAACGGCACCACCAGCGCGCTGGTGTTTGGTACCGTCCATCCGCAATCGGTGGAGGCGCTGTTCAGCGCCGCCGAAGCGCTGAACATGCGGCTGATTGCCGGGAAAGTGATGATGGATCGCAATGCGCCCGACAACCTGATCGAAACCCCTGAACAGAGCTACCAGCAGACCCGGGCGCTGATTGAGCGCTGGCACCAGCGCGGACGCCTGAGCTACGCCCTGACGCCGCGCTTTGCGCCGACCTCATCCCCACAGCTGCTGGAAAAAGTGCAGCAGCTGCGTCAGGAGTTCCCGGATACCTGGCTGCATACCCATCTCAGCGAAAACCCGCAGGAGGTCGCCTGGGTCAAAGAACTGTTCCCGGAGCGTGAAGGCTATCTGGATGTTTATCATCATCACCAGCTGACCGGCCGCCGCAGCGTCTTTGCTCACTGTCTGCATCTGGAAGAGAACGAATGGCAGTGTCTGCACGATACCGATTCATCCATTGCTTTCTGTCCCACCTCAAACCTGTTTCTCGGCAGTGGCCTGTTTAACCTGAAACGCAGCTGGCAGCAGGGGGTGAAAGTGGGGATCGGCACCGATGTCGGGGCGGGCACTACCTTTAATATGCTGCAGACCCTGGGCGAAGCCTACAAGGTGGGCCAGCTGCAGCACTACCGGCTCAGCGCGGCCGAAGCCTTCTATCACGCCACGCTGGGCGGGGCGCGTGCGCTGGATCTCGACCACGTGATCGGAAATTTCAACGTCGGTAAAGAAGCGGACTTTGTGGTGCTGGATCCGGCGGTTTCTGCTCTGCAGCAACTGCGCATCGGCAACAGCAAAGATATCTGGGAAAAACTGTTTGTATTAATGACGCTTGGCGACGACCGTAATATTGCCCAGACCTGGGTTGCCGGTCGTCCGGTCTGGCAGCGCGACGCACAGGAGCAAGCCGCATGATCCAGTTTCTGTTAAACAACCAGCTGGTCAGCGAGGACACGCTCGACCCCAACCTCACGGTGCTCAACTACCTGCGCACCCGTCAGCAACGCCCTGGCACCAAAGAGGGCTGTGCATCTGGCGACTGTGGCGCCTGCAGCGTGACCCTGGGCAAAGCCGTAGGGGGAACGATGCAGTATGAAACGGTTAACAGCTGCCTGACGCTGGTCTCCGCGTTACAGGGCAAGCAGCTGATTACGGTTGAGGATCTGCGTCACGGCCGCGCACTGCATCCGGCGCAGCAGGCGATGGTCGACTGCCACGGTTCGCAATGCGGATTCTGCACGCCAGGCTTTGTGATGTCGCTGTTCAGCCTGCAAAAGACCGCTTCGGGCTGGGATCGCCATCAGGCGGAAACTGCGCTGGCGGGCAACCTCTGCCGCTGTACCGGTTACCGGCCGATTATGGCCGCCGCCGAACAGCTCTGCTCGCAGCCGGTGACAGACCAGTTCGATCAAGGTGCCGCCGCAACCGTGCAGCGGCTTGAGGCGCTGGCAACCCCGGAGATGCAGGAATTAGGGGGTGAGGGCCGCCGTTGCTTCCTGCCCAAAACCCCGGCTCAGCTGGCGGCGATCTATCTGGCACATCCCGAGGCGAGGCTGATTGCCGGTGGCACCGATCTCAGCCTGCAGATTACCCAGCAGCATAAAAGAATACCGTTGCTGATTGCGCTGGAGCAGGTTGCCGCGCTCAAAGTCTGCAGCGAATTTGATGACCATTACCTGCTGGGCGCAGGGGCTTCGCTGCAGCAGGTCAGCGAATTTCTTGCCAGCCGCATTCCCGGCGTCAGCGCGATGCTGCAACGCTTTGCCTCGCTGCAAATTCGTCTGCAAGGCACATTAGGTGGCAACATCGGTAACGCTTCCCCCATTGGCGACGCCTCGCCGGCGCTGCTGGCCCTGAACGCCAGCCTGTTGTTACAGCGCGGTGAGCAGCAGCGCAGCCTGCCGCTGGATCAGTTCTTTACCGGCTATCGCCAGACCCGGCTCGAAAAAGGGGAGTTTATTCG
This sequence comes from Pantoea sp. PvP021, assembly GCF_054056055.1. Taxonomy (NCBI): domain Bacteria; kingdom Pseudomonadati; phylum Pseudomonadota; class Gammaproteobacteria; order Enterobacterales; family Erwiniaceae; genus Pantoea; species Pantoea sp. PvP021. Next base: position 739,815 of record NZ_JBSRXX010000001.1, read on the forward strand.
CGCCATTCGCATCGATAAGGTGACGGTGTCACCTGATTTTGTGGCCTGGAAAGTGTCCAAACGGCTGGACGATGATATCTCAGCCGTGTTCGCCGCCTTTAATCTGCAGATTGAACAGGGCGTGGTCAGCAGTGCCCGCATCGCCTTTGGCGGCATGGCGGCCACACCGCAGCGTGCCCGTCACTGTGAACAGGCATTCATCGGTCAGCCACTGAATGCCGTGACGGTGTCACGCGCAGCCGCGGCGCTGGCAGAGGATTTCCAGCCGCTCTCCGATTTCCGCGCCAGCAGTGACTACCGTCTGCAGGTCGCACGCAACCTGCTGCGCCGCTACTGGCATCGCCACAACGGCGAAATAACCTGTATTGAGGTGGCCCGCTATGTCTCATAACCGTCCTGAACTCAACGAAGAGGTCATTAAGGCGCAGTATGCCGCTGATTTACAGAGCGGCGTCGGTCGCAGTAACCGCCATGAGAGCGCGGAAAAGCATGTCTCCGGCGAGGCGCGTTTTATCGACGATAAGCCGGAGCTGCCGGGTCTGCTGCATCTCTGTCCGCGCCTGAGTGAGTATGCTCATGCGCGCATCCTGCATATTGATGTGCAGCCCTGTTATGCCGTTCCCGGCGTCGTCAGCGTCCTGACCTGGCAGGATGTGCCGGGCATCAATGATGTCGGGCCGCTGGAGCCGGGCGACCCGCTGCTGGCCCATGACAAAGTAGAGTATCTGGGACAGATCGTGATCGCGGTGGCGGCGGAATCCCCCGAAGCTGCGCGTCTTGGCGCGGCCGCTGCGGTAATTGAATATGAGGTGCTGGAACCGCTGCTGGATGTGGAACAGGCGCTGGCTCAGGGCAGCTTTGTGCAGGAACCTCACATTCACCAGCGCGGTGATGTGGAAGCGGCCCTGGCGCGTGCGCCGCATCGGGTCAGCGGGGCGTTTCACATTGGCGGCCAGGAGCATTTCTATCTGGAAACCCAGACGGCAATGGTTATTCCCGGTGAAGATCAGCAGTTGCAGGTCTTCTCCTCAACCCAGAACCCCACCGAAGTGCAGAAACTGGTGGCGGAAGTAATGGGCATCAGCCTGAATCAGGTGACGATAGATATGCGCCGGATGGGCGGTGGCTTTGGTGGTAAAGAGACGCAGGCGGCCGGTGTCGCCTGTCTCTGTGCCATCGTGGCGCGCCAGACCGGCCGGGCGGCGAAGATGCGGCTTTCACGTCGCGACGATATGCGCGTCACCGGCAAACGCCATCCGTTCTTTGTGCGCTACGAAGCGGGTGTTGAAGAGGATGGGCGTCTGTGCGGCATCAAAATCGATCTGGCCGGAAACTGCGGTTATTCACTGGATCTTAGCGGATCGATTGTCGATCGTGCCATGTTCCACGCCGATAACGCCTATTACCTCGGGGATGCACGGGTAACCGGCTATCGCTGCCGTACTAACACCGCCTCGAACACCGCCTATCGGGGTTTTGGCGGGCCGCAGGGCATGGTGGCGATTGAACAGATCATGGATCATATCGCCCGTGAGCGCGGGCTGGATCCGCTGGCGCTGCGCAAGCGTAACTACTATGGCAAGCAGGATCGCAACATCACCCATTACCACCAGCAGGTAGAGGATAATCTGCTGGATGAGATTACCGAACAGCTGGAGCAGAGCAGCGACTATCAGGCTCGCCGCGCGGAGATTAAGGCGTTTAATGCCCGCAGTCCGCTGCTGAAACGCGGTCTGGCGCTGACGCCGGTAAAATTCGGCATCTCCTTTACCTCCAGCTTTCTCAATCAGGCGGGGGCGCTGATCCTGATCTACACCGACGGCACGGTGCAGCTTAACCACGGCGGCACCGAGATGGGCCAGGGCCTGAACACCAAGGTGATTCAGATTGTCGCCGAAGTGCTGCAGATTGAGATCGATAAAATTCAGATCACCGCCACCGACACCGGCAAAGTGCCCAACACCTCGCCAACCGCGGCCTCCAGCGGGGCTGACCTCAATGGCAAAGCGGCGCAGAATGGTGCTGAGATCCTTCGCGACCGCATGACCGCCATGCTCTGCGAGCTACACCAGTGCGACGCGGCGGCGGTGAGCTTCCGCAACGGGGTGGTGCGCGCCGGGGATAAACATTACACCTTCGCCGAGGTGGCGAAGCTGGCGTGGCTGAATCAGGTGCCGCTCTCCGCCACCGGCTGCTACCGCGTGCCGGGGATTCATTACGACCGGGTCGCGGGTCGCGGGACGCCGTTCTATTACTACGCTTACGGTGCAGCCTGCTGTGAAGTGGTGATTGATACCTTAACCGGCGAATCCCGCCTGCTGCGTGCCGACATTTTGCATGACGTCGGCGCCTCGCTGAATCCGGCCATCGACATCGGCCAGGTTGAAGGTGGCTTTGTACAGGGCGTCGGCTGGCTTACCTGCGAAGAGCTGGTATGGAGTGATAAAGGCCAGCTGCTGACCGATGGCCCGGCGAGCTACAAAATCCCCGCCATCAGCGACGTTCCGGCGGACCTGCGGGTCACGCTGGTGGAGAACCGTAAAAACCCTAAAGACACGGTGTTTCACTCCAAGGCCGTTGGCGAACCGCCGTTTATGCTGGGCATCGCCGCCTGGTGTGCCCTTCAGGATGCGGTCGCCAGCGTCTCCGACTACCGGCAGCACCCGCTGCTGGACGCGCCCGCCACGCCGGAGCGCATCTTCTGGGGCGTGCAGCGCCTGACGGGAGGGGTTGATGATTTATCATGACTGGATTGGCGTGCTGCATCAGCTGCGTGAAAAACGTCAGAGCTGCGTATTAATCACCGTGCTCAGTGAGCACGGTTCGGTGCCGCGTGACAGCGGCAGCAAAATGGTGGTGACGCAGCAGGAGAGTTATCTCACCATCGGTGGCGGTCATCTGGAGTTTGAGTGCATCGCCCAGGCCAGGGCGATGTTGCAGAGTGGGGCGACTGCGCCACACACCGAGGATTTCAGCCTTGGCGCGCGGCTCGGACAGTGCTGTGGCGGCAAAACCACGCTGCTGTTTGAGCCGCTGCTGCAGGCGCAGCCGGAGATCTACCTTTTTGGCGCAGGCCATGTGGGACAGGCCCTGGTCAACCTGCTGTCAACGTTACCCTGTCACATAAACTGGATCGATAGCCGTCCGGCGCAGTTCAGCCACGTTCCCGCTGGCGTGATGACAATGCAGCCGGACGACCCACTCGACTGCGTAGCACAGGCACCCGCAGGCAGCTACTTCATCATCATGACCCATCATCATCCTCTCGACTTCGAACTGTGCGAGGCGGTGCTGAAGCGCGGCGATTTCCGCTATGCCGGGGTGATCGGTTCTGAAACGAAAAACCAGCGTTTCCGCTACAGGCTGGCGGGCAAGGGTGTGGCGAGCGAACCGCTGGCGCGCCTGCGCTGTCCGATTGGCCTGCCGGACGTCAAAGGCAAGCTGCCCGCCGAGATTGCGGTGGCAATTGCCGGTGAAATCATCAGCGTTTATCAGCAGCACGTCGCCTGAGTTGTCGCCTGCACGGCAACCTGTCAGGATAAGACTTTGCGATGCCCACCAGGAGCGAACCATGAACGCCCGTCAGAATCCCTTCTTTAGCGTCAGCACACTGCCTTACCAGACTCCTCCTTTTGACCAGATTGAGGAGCAGGATTTTCTGCCCGCGCTGCAGGCGGGCATTGAGGAGAAGCGTCAGGAGATCGAGGCGATCGCACTGAACAGCGACGCGCCCAGCTTTTTCAACACTTATGAGGCGCTGGAGAGGAGCGGACAACTGCTCAACCGGGTGAATCTGGTGTTCAGTGCCATGACCTCGGCGCATACCAGCCCGTATCTGCAGCAGGTGGATGAGGAAATTGCGCCTCAGCTCACCGCGCTCAACGATGACATCATGCTTAACCGTCCGCTGTTTTCGCGGCTCGATGCGGTCTATCTGCAGCGCGCTAAACTGGATGCCGAATCAAAACGGCTGGTCGAGGTGATCTGGCAGCGTTTCCAGCTGGCGGGGGCTAATCTGCCGGAAGCGCAGAAACAGCAGCTTAAGACACTGAATCAGGAAGCGGCCCGCCTCGGTACCCGCTTCACCAACAGACTGCTGGCCGCCACTAAAGCGGGCGGGCTGGTCGTCGATGATCTGCAGAAGCTGGCGGGACTCTCACCGGCCGATCTGGCGGTGGCGCAGGCGGAAGCGCAGGCTCGCGGACTGGAAAAGCACTGGCTGCTGGTGCTGCAAAACACCACCCAGCAACCCGCATTACAGAGCCTGGCCGATCGCGCAACCCGTGAAGCGCTGTTTAAGGCGGGCGTGACGCGCACTGAAAAAGGCGATGAGAACGACACCCGCGAGCTGGTATTACGTCTGGCGCAGGTCAGGGCCGAGCAGGCGCGGCTGCTGGGATTTGCCAGCTATGCCGAGTGGAAGCTACAGGATCAGATGGCCAAAACGCCTAAGGCGGCGCTGGCGTTTATGCATAACATCGTGCCTGCCGCGCGCGGTCGTGCGGAGCGTGAAGCGGCGGCTATCCAGCAGACCATCGACCAGCAGCAGGGCGATTTTACCCTGCAGGCCTGGGACTGGCGTTTTTATGCCGAACAGGTGCGGCGTGCCCGTTACGATCTGGATGAGAGCCAGATTAAGCCCTACTTTGAACTGAATTCGGTGCTGCAGAATGGCGTGTTCTGGGCGGCGACGCAGCTCTATGGCATCCGTTTCACGCCGCGACAGGATCTGCCGGTTTACCATCCCGACGTCCAGGTCTATGAGATTTTTGACGCCGATGAGACCCCGCTGGCGCTGTTTTACACCGACTTCTTTAAGCGCGACAGCAAAGGCGGTGGTGCCTGGATGAGCAACTTCGTCAACCAGTCCACGCTGCTCGACAGCAAACCGGTGATCTACAACGTCTGTAACTACACCAAACCGCCAGCCGGTGAACCGGCGCTGCTGAGCTGGGACGACGTTATCACGATGTTTCACGAGTTCGGTCACACGCTGCACGGTCTGTTTGCCAGCCAGCGCTATCCGAGCCTGTCGGGAACGGAAACCCCGCGCGATTTCGTTGAGTTTCCTTCGCAGATCAACGAGCACTGGGCCAGCGAGCCAGCGGTGTTCCGCAACTACGCTCGCCACTATCAGACTCAGGCGCTGATGCCCGCTGAGCTGCATGAAAAAATCGTCCGGGCCGCCACGTTCAACAAAGGCTACGAGATGAGCGAGCTGCTGGCTGCCGCGCTGCTGGATCTGCACTGGCACAGCCTTAACCGTGATTCCGCGCCGCAAAGCGTGGAGGGATTCGAGCAGCAGGCGTTACAGAGCGATAATCTGGCGCTGACGGCGGTGCCGCCGCGCTATCGTTCCAGTTATTTCCAGCACATCTGGGGCGGTGGCTATGCAGCAGGTTATTATGCCTATATCTGGACGCAGATGCTCGCCGACGATGGCTATCAGTGGTTTGCGGAACAGGGCGGACTGACGCGCGAGAACGGCGACCTCTTCCGACAGAAAATTCTGTCCCGGGGGAACAGCAGCGATCTCAAAACACTGTATGAAAGCTGGCGGGGCGGGCCTCCGCAGCTGGAGCCCATGCTGAAAAATCGTGGTCTGGCGGAGTCATAACAGAACGGGCTGTCACGCGCTGGTCGCGCTGACAGCCCGGTTTTATTCGTGTTAACCCAACGGGCCACCTTCAATGGTTTCGCACATTCCGGCCAGCACCCGTTCACCGGTTTCGCTTTTCAGAGAGTCATACCATTCTGCCGTGATTGCCGGATCGCGCGCATGGGTAACGTCACAGCGTTTGCGCGCTTTCAGCACCAGATCTTTTACTCGTTCAACCCGTCGCGCCTGATAGCGCAGCAGTGCATCTTCAATACCCAGTGAATGAGAGGCCAGCGTCGAGGCCAGTACCACGGCATCTTCCATCGCCGCGCAGCCGCCCTGGCCGATATCGGGCGTGGTGCTGTGGGCGGCATCGCCCAGCAGGGCCACACGTCCTTTAACAAAGCGGCTGAAAGGTTCAATGTCGTGGATCTCAACCCGATTGGTGGTGTCAGGATTGATTGCCGCGATCAGCTGCTCTACCGGCTCCGCCCAGCCCTGAAAATAGCCGGTTAAGTCCGCTTTCACCGTGCTGCGATCCTGCGGCAGTCCCTTCGGCAGCGGCACATCAAAGAAGAAGTAGAATCGATTGCCGCTGACCGGCATCAGCGACACCCGCTTGCCGTCACCGACAAAGGTGGTCCACTGATCGGCGGGCGCAATCCTCTCATCTATAGTGACCAGGCCATTCCAGTTAACGTAACCGGCGTAACGTCGTTCAAGCTTCTGCTCCAGCACATACTCGCGGATCACCGAATGGGTGCCATCGGCGGCAATCAGGAAATCGCCGGTGGCCTGAGTGTTGTCGGAAAAGGTGGCAATCACGCCACTGCCGGTCTGCTCGACCTGGATCACCCGCTTACCAAACTGCACCCGTTCACGCCCGAAGGTATCAATCAGCATCGCCTGCAGTTCTGCCCGCGCCACCGGACAGGGATATTCGCCAACCTGCTGCACCAGCGGCGCCATACTGAAGCGGGTCAGGGGCGCGCCGGTGGTGCCATCGTGATAGGCCATATAGGCCATGTTCCCGCCCAGCTCACGCAGCGCGGTTTTCATGCCCAGCGCATTCAGGCATTTAACCCCGTTGGGCCAGATGGAAATCGCCGCGCCGACGGGCTTCATCTCCTTTACGGCTTCAAAGACCTCAACGTCAATTCCGGATTTCTCCAGCGCAATGGCACTACTCATGCCGCCTATACCGCCACCAATTACGATTGCTTTCATAATGCTCTCCTGTCTGCATACGTCACTTCCTGCAACTTTTGTACCAGAGAGATGGTGGTAGAGAGTTTCATATAAATAACAATGTAAATCATAGGCTTAATGTATAATGGGGGGCACCTGACTCCCGCCTTCCTCTTAATCAGTTGCACTGAATTGTGGCAAACGGGCGTGCAAAAAGGGTGCGGCTATAACCGTGCTGCATCATTTGTTTCATTATCGCCCGTCTGTGTTTGTGTTAATCATCAGCCAGTGGAACGCGCCGGGCACTTATCAGCATGGTCATTCTTATTACTTTAAAAGTTATTAACTAAAATCCTCATCCGCTTCGCTAATATTCCTGACAATTAATTAAATATTTACATAACAACTGGCGCGAATATTTCCCGGAAAATAATCGCCATATTCAATAAGGGGTTAGCCTGACACAGTTAAACACACCTGTTAATAAAAAATGCAAATTCATAACCAGACACAACTGTGTCTGTTTTAGCACCGTGCGCAATCATTAGCAAAAGCGTTCAGGCCGCGTCATTACGGGCTTTTAGGATATTGCTCAGACCCGCCAGTCACGATCACGTGATATAGATCACTCCGGACACAAGGACTCTGGAAGGCGAACATGAAAATTGGAATCACGAATAACCAGTATCCGGAGCAGCGTAATATCTTAGTTAATCCGGATAACGAATATATCAATCTGAAAAAGAGCAATCTGTTCTACTTTATTAATCCGTTACGAACCCGATTGCTCAAAAAAAATAAAACCTTTGTCTTTCAGCCTGTGCCTTTTTCAGGGGCATCGCGGGCTGACATCCTGCATCTGTTCAATGAAGTGGCGATAACCCATCAGAAGTGGGTCGCGTCGTTTGAAACGGAGCTGCCGCGTGTGCTGCCGGTGGCGGGCGTCGCCAAGCAGGATAACCCCGAGCTGAAACGCCTCATTCCTTATCTGTTAAAAGATAACTGCCTGGGGTTGATTGCCATCTCAGATGCCACCCTGAACATTCAGATGAAACTGTTCAGGCCGGATATTGCCCAGCAAATCCGCCGTAAAACCCTGGTGCTGCATCCGCCGCAGAAGCTGTTTGTCCAGCAGAAAACGCCGCGTCAGACCGGTATTCTGAAACTGACCTTTGCCGGTAACGAGTTCTACCGCAAAGGCGGGGCTGAAGTCGTGCTGGCGATCAGTGAGCTGATTGAAGAGCGCAAACTGGAAGAGTCCCAGCTGGATGTGCAGCTGATTGGCGATCTCGCCAAGCGTCGTAATGTGGCGCACCGCCAGTTCCAGGATGATGAGACCTTCTATAGTGGCATTGAGAACCGCATCAAACGCTATCGCTGCTTCACGCATCATTCACAGATGGATAACGGCGCCCTGATGCAGCTGTTCCGCCAGAGCGATGCCGGACTGCTACCAACCTGGCAGGAGACGTACGGTTTCTCAGTGCTGGAGATGCAGGCTAACGGCTGCCCGGTGATTACCAGCAACGTGCGCGCATTGCCAGAGATTAATCCCGCCAGTGCAGGCTGGGTGATTGCGAGTCCGCTGAACGCTGACCGTGAATACAGTATTACCTCGCCAGAGCAGAAAACGCAGTTGCGTCAGTCGCTGGTGGAGGGGCTGAAATCGATACTGCTCGCTATTATCGACCGTCCTGAGATGCTGCAGGAGAAAGGTGAGGCGGCGATTCTGCGCATCAAAGATCAGCATGACACCCAGCGTTATATTGCCCGGCTCAACGATATCTACAGCCGTGGCGTGATTAATGTCACTCAACATCCCCCTGTGGTCTCAATTTGATTAGATTTCTCTGACGGGGCGCGCCAGACTGGCCATACTTAGTGCAGCGTCCCTCTGGAGAACTCTTATGAAAATGATCATCAGCCTGCTGCTGTCCGAATTACTGGGCAGCAGCGCCTTCGCTCAGCCCGCACCGCTTTTTCCGGCCCGCGCGCCCCTGGCACAGCTGACGCCCGTCGCTGCCCGCTGCGATGTCTCCGCCTGTCAGACCAACTGCTACACAGAACAATCGCACTGCAACACCCGGGACAACGGTGGCTGCAGTTCTCAGGCTCAGATGTGCGTGCAGGCCTGTGCCGACCAGTGTAAATAATTTAATTCAGTGAAGAATCCCTTAGTTGCCAATGAAAAAGTCTTTGTTTTATCTCGCGTTATTCTCTCTTTCTGCCAGCTGTGTCGCCGCCGATCTCTCTTCACAGCAGGTTACTTCTCTGGTTAAAGCCGCGATCGAACCGCTGATGGAGCAGCAGGAGATCCCCGGCATGTCGGTGGCGGTGCTTTACAAAGGCCGGGCGCAGTTTGTGAACTTCGGTGTGGCCGATCTCGAATCACGTCGCCGGGTCACGGAAAACACGCTGTTTGAGCTGGGCTCCGTGAGCAAAACCTTTACCGGCACCCTGGCCGGCGTCATGATCCGCAACGGCGAAATACGCCTTAACGATCCGGTGCAGAAGTACTGGCCGCAGCTGACCGGTGAGCAGTGGCGTCCGGTGCGGATGCTGCATCTGGCGACCTATACCGCGGGCGGCCTGCCTTTACAGTTGCCGGATGATGTCACCGATCAGGCTTCGCTGCTGCGTTTCTATCAGGAATGGCAGCCAGAAGCAGCGCCCGGCACGCTCCGGCAGTACTCTAACGCCAGCATCGGTCTGTTTGGTTCGCTGATGGTGAAGGGTGATTATGAGCAGGCGATGGCGCGAAATGTGTTTCAGCCACTGCGTCTGACGCGCACCTATATCACCGTGCCGCCCTCAATGATGCTGGACTACGCCTGGGGCTATAAAAATGGCCAGCCGGTACGGGTTTCACCCGGCATGCTGGATGCAGAAGCCTACGGCGTTAAATCCACCGCGCGTGACATGCTCACCTTTATGCAGGCAAATGTGGATCCTAACCGCCTCTCTTCGGGGAATGCCGTGCTGCGTAATGCCATTCGCACCGCGCAGGCGCGCTACTTCAAAGTCGGCACCCTGTTTCAGGGACTGGGCTGGGAGATCTACGACTGGCCGGTGACTGCCGACACGCTGATGGGCGACAGCGATAATGGTGTTGCGCTGCAACCCCGCCCGGCGACGCTGCTCAATCCGGTCGGGCCGTCGCAGAGTGCCAGCTGGGTGCATAAAACCGGTGCAACCAATGGATTTGGTGCCTATATCGCCTTTATTCCTGAGAGGAACAGCGGCATCGTGATACTCGCCAACAAGAATTACCCTAATCCGCTGCGTATAAAGGCGGCGTGGCAGATTCTGCAGGCGTTACAGCAGGAGAAGCCTTAGTAACAGGCATCACGCTTGCTCAGCGACGGGGTAAAGCTGGCACCGCCTGTTCATTTGCGCTAAAATAAAAATCAAATGAACAGGAGGCTGCTATGTCTATCGCCATCTACACACCCGCTCAGCATCGTCGCGACAATTCGCTGCTGCATGCCCTGAATCTGCCGGAAACACTGCCTGATGCGCACCAGCGTATTGCGGTAGGGTTCAGCAGCGGCGTGCTGAAACGCACGGCGTCGTTGTCCACCTTTGACGAGGGCTGGCTGTGCCGTCTGGCGGGCATTGATCGCACCACCTACAACCGCAAAGTTAAAGATCCGCAGCAGACCTTTTCGCCCGATCAGAGCGGACGGATCTACATGCTGATCCGCGTCCTCTCTGCCGCCAGCAAACTGTTCCGCGACGACAGGCAGCGTCTGGTGCAGTGGCTGGAAACGCCCGCCAAAGCGCTGGGCGGTAAGAAACCGGCGGAGATGACCACCACGGTGGCGGGTGCAGAAGCGGTGATTAACCTGATTGGCCAGCTTGAGCATGGCGTGATTACCTGATGGCAGTTCGTTTCTTTCGCCTGGTGAAGAGTGAGTATGCGATGAGCGCCTTTGATGGTTTTGGTGCCCGCACTTACGGGGGGCGCTGGAATTCCGTGGGAACGGTCTGTGTCTATATGGGATCAAGCCGGGCGCTCTGTGTACTTGAGGCGCTGGTTCATCTCACCATTCAGGATCTGTCACACGACTACTCAATGCTGTCGATTAGCGTCCCTGAATCGCTGATTACCGAGCTCTCGCTGGCGGCACTCCCCGATGACTGGCAGGCCGATCCTGCGCCATCGTCCACGCGGCAAATTGGTGACGACTGGCTTGCCAGCCCGGATAACGGCCTGGTGCTGAAGGTACCGAGCACGCTGACCGGCGAGTGGAATGCGCTGTTCAATCCCCGTCATCCGGCAGCGGCTGGCATCATTAGTAAGGTAGTGGTGGAGCCATTTTTCTTCGACCCGCGTTTCAGGCTGCAGTAGGGCGCGGATTCGCCACTTTCCTCACCGCAACATCTCACATCACGCAGGCGCCTGCGATTCTGATAGCGCCTGCGCCGCACAGATCAGCGCCAGATGACTCAGCCCCTGCGGCATATTGCCGCGCCAGCTCTGGCTGCGGACGTCATACATCTCATTGAAGATATCGACGTTACCGTGGCCGTTCAGCGTAGTCAGGATCTCCTGCATCGCCTGTTCTGCCTCATCCGTCTCACCTATCTCTGCCCAGGCTTCCACCAGCCAGAAGGCGCAGGCGAGAAAGGTACTCTCTTCTTCTCTTACCCCGCTGTAGCGATAGAGCATGGCGCTGCCGTCACCCAGTTTTTGCCGGATAGCACGGTAGGTCGAGAGCATCCGCTGCGGATTGACCGCGTTGCCGTAGCTGTGAACCAGCGCCAGCGACGCGTCGAGGCGATCGTCACTGCCGGCGTAAAAGAGATAAGCCTGCTGTTGCTCTGACCAGCAGTGCGACTCAATCCAGTCGCGGATACGGTCACGTTCCCGCTGCCAGCGTCCCAGCCAGGTCGGTTCGATATGCTGGCTTTCTGCCAGCGCCACCGCCCGATCCAGCGCCATCCAGCAGGCCATTTTGGAGTGGGTGTAGTGTTGCAACTCCGGCAGCTCCCAGATGCCGCAATCCTTCTGCCGCCAGTGATCGGCGCAGCAGTTCGCCAGCTCGCCCAGCATGCGCGAGGTGGTGATATCCAGCACGTGTCCCGCCTCGATAAAATGCTGCGCGGTGACCAGCATGTCGCCATACATACTGAGCTGCAGCTGGTCGCGGGCATTATTGCCGACCCGCACCGGCTGAGAGTTCTGATAGCCGATCAGCGGCGGATAACGCTCAGCGGGGACCTCATCACCATTCAGGGCATAGCAGGCGCGCAGCCTGACGCCGTGGCGCATGATAGTCTGCGACAGCCAGGAAAAGGCCGCCTTACAATCTTCCAGCGCCCCGAGATAGACGAAGGCTTTAATAATCAGGCAGGCGTCGCGCACCCAGGCGTAGCGGTAATCATAATTTTTTTCGCCGCCGATCCCCTCCGGCAGGGAGGTGGTGGCAGCAGCAGCCAGCGCGCCGGTCGGGGAGTACCAGAGAAACTTCAGCGACAGGGCTGAGCGCTTCACCAGCGTCGGGTAGCGACCCTCATAACTCAGGCTCTCCACCCAGCTGGTCCAGCCGGTGTGGCTGGTTTCAATCCGCTGATCGATAGCCTCCAGCGGCGGCACCGCCAGCGGCTCTTTCTCGGTCACCAGCAGCGCGCAGAGCGAGCGGGAACCGGCATAGGTACGCAGCGTAGCGCAGACCTGCTCGTCATCCAGCTCTGTGATCTGAATATCTTCGCTGGTGCGCAACATCGCCATGATCTCCGCGATGTGAAACACCTTGCCTTTCTCATTATCGGCCACCCACGGTGAACGGGTTTCAGCGGCGGTGCCGAAGCGCAGGATGATCGCTAATTCCACTTCACCGCTGACACCCTCTATGCGGCGAGCCAGTTCGCACCAGGGCAGACGGCCCGCCAGCGTGCTGTTAATCGATTCGGTCAGCAGCACGGTGCCGTCACGGGTTTCGAAGCGGGTCTCCAGCACGTTGCTGTTATCGCGGTAGCGGCGTGAGACCTGATAAGGCGCACGCGGGACAATCTGGAAGTAGCCACCGAGTCCGGCATCAAGCAGGCGATCAAACAGGGGCTTTGCGTCGAGATTGGGCGCACACCACCAGTCAATGGAACCGTCCGGCGCAATCAGCGCGACTGAACGGCCTTCACCAATGGCGGCATAGTCACCCAGGCCCGCAAGCCCTCTTTTCTGACCGGCGAATGAAAGATCGGGTTTTCCATAATCTGCTTCCTTATATCACGGTGGCGAGGTTTCTTAAGCGGGGCAAAAGCGGGACAAAAAAATGGCCGCGTTATGCGGCCACCTGAGTGAGATTACAGCGTACCGGTGCCGCCATCAGAACACCAGACCTGCCCGGATGAGTAACTGCTCTCGGTTGAGGCCAGGGTAACGTAGAGTGGGGCGATCTCAACCGGCTGGCCCGGACGGCCCATCGGTGAGTCGGCGCCAAACTGCTTCACTTTCTCCATCGGCTGTCCGCCGCTGGACTGCAGCACGGTCCAGTACGGCCCTGGTGCAACGGCGTTGACCCGGATACCGTCACCACCCAGCTGCTTCGCCAGGGATTTGGTAAAGGCGACGATGGCCGCTTTGGTCTGCGCATAGTCGAGCAGAATATCGCTGGGTTTAAACGCCTGTACGGACGAAGTATTAATAATGGACGCACCGCGTGGCAGATATTCCAGCGCTGCTTTGGTGATCCAGAACATCGCATAAACGTTGGTTTTAAACGTTGCGTCAAAATCTTCCGTACTCAGGGTCCGGATGGACTCATTAAATTGCTGACGACCGGCGTTATTAACCAGAATATCCAGGCCACCTAATTTATCGGCTGCCTCTTTGACCAGCTGCTGACAGAATTCTTCAGAACGAATGTCGCCCGGAATAGCAAAAACTTTACGGCCTTCCGCTTCGATTAATTTAATCACTTCATCGGCGTCGGGCTGTTCTTCCGGCAGGTAGTTAATCACCACATCTGCGCCTTCACGGGCATAAGCGATAGCCACCGCGCGGCCAATACCGGAGTCACCGCCGGTGATCAGCGCCTTGCGGCCGGTCAGTCGGCCCGTACCGCGATAGCTGGTTTCACCGTGGTCGGGAACCGGGATCATTTTGCTGGCCAGGCCTGGCGCCTGTTGTGGCTGATCCTCAAAAGGAGGTTTAGGAAATTGATCCAGATCGAGCGTCTTGTTAGTTGGTGTAGCCATTGTATGCTCCTTGAACAGAGTTATCTGAGACATTAAGCCTGGCACAAATGTGATATTTGTCACATCTGACTGCTGATTCATTGAGCAGTTAAAACCAGAAGAACTTAATAATGCAGATAAAGCGTAGACAGAAAATCGGAACACTGTGCAGTAGCGTCCGATTATTTTTCAGTGCAGGGGCGGGATATTTAAAGCGAAGCGTAAGATCGGTTGTGGATTATTTCAGGACGTAATTACATAGCGGAAGAAAATAAAAAAGGGCGGTTAACCGCCGCGTACCGAACCGCGCCAGACCACATCTACCGGATATATTCTCCGCTCCTGCTGCTGTTCATTTTTTGGCATCAGCGTCTCCGGTTGCGCTTCCGTCTCCACCAGCCAGGCAATGGCGTCGCGGGCGAACTGTTCCACCGGCTGTGCAAAGGTCGTGAGGTTGTAAGAGGCCCAGCCCGACTGCGCGATATTATCGTGTCCGATGATGCAGAGATCGTCCGGAATACGCAGCGCAAAGCGGTGACGCGCCTCATCCATAAAGCCGCAGGCGAGCAGGTCGGTGGCACAGTACACCGCATCAGGGCGAACTTTACGCGTCAGCAGACGCTGGGCCAGAATCTGGCCGCTTTCGTAAGAGGTGGTGCCGAACCGCTCCACCTGGACCGTGACGCCCACTTTCTGCGCGGCGGCCAGAAAATCCGCTTCGCGCTTCAGCAGACTCGGCGTTCCCGCCAGCGAATTCACAAAGGCGATGCGGCTGCATCCCGCCCGCACAAACGCGTTAACCGCCATTTCTGCGGCGGGGCGGGAGTCAAGGTTGATACTGAGCGTGCCGGGCAGGGATTCGTCGCGGTTAATCAGCACCAGATGCTGACCATGTTTGTAGCAGAGCCGGGTAATGCCGCTGTCCGGCATGCCGGAGAGAATAATCGATGCGTCGGCGCGAAAATTAATCGCCTGCTGCAGCGCGGCGGAAACGCGCGCATCGGATCGGTCAGTGTTAATCAGCATCGCCACTTTTCCCGCTTCCTGCAGATACTGGGTCATCCAGCGCACCAGGCTGGCACGGTAGGGCGTGTCAACCTCGGAGGCAATTAAGCAGACGATGCCGCTGCGGTTGCGCACCAGGCCGCGCGCCAGATGATTGACGTGATAGCCCAGTTCCTCCGCCGCTTTCATCACCCGCTGACGGGTAGCATCTGACACGCTGGCTCCCGGTGTAAAGGTGCGGGAGACCGCTGAGCGGGAGACGCCCGCCCGGTCAGCCACATCCTGCGCACTCACCACCGCCTTAAGCTGCTGCATGTTCTCTCCTCGCCTGACATTGTCTGCACTGAGTTTGCCTGAAGTTGCAAGCCTGTGCAAAAAATACAGACGGGCGAAAGGTTTCAAATTTGTGACAGCGACTGACAATTGCTTAACAACTGAATTGACACTGCAGCAGGGCCGCCGTACTAATCTGCACACACGTTTGCACACATGTGCAAAAGCTGGCGCGCCTGCGTCATCCAGCCCAGGAGAACACCATGCGTTATTCCTCTCTGCTCGCTGCTGTAATCGTCTGCCCTATAGTGCCGTTTGCTGCCTCGGCGGCGGGCAATCTTAATATGATCTGCTCAGCCGATGTGGTGGTGTGCGAACAGATGACCACGCTGTTCAGCCAGTCCCATCCCGATATTAAACTCAGCATGGTGCGGCTCTCTGCCGGTGAAGCCTATGCCCGTATCCGCAGCGAGGCACGCAATCCCCGTACCGATATCTGGTGGGCCGGTACCGGCGATCCGCATATGCAGGCCGCCGAAGAGGGGCTGACCCAGGCCTATAAATCGCCACTGCTCGATCAGCAACAGCCCTGGTCACAAAAAGTGGCGGAGATCTCCGGTTATCGCACCGTGGGCGTTTATGCCGGTGCGCTGGGCTGGGGCTATAACACCAGACTGCTGGCGGAGAAAAAGCAGAAAGTGCCTGCCTGCTGGGCGGATTTACTCGACCCTGGCTTTAAAGGCGAGATTCAGATCGCCAATCCCAACTCTTCCGGAACGGCTTATAACACCCTGGCGACGCTGGTGCAGATCATGGGCGAAGACAAAGCCTTTGACTACCTGAAGAAGCTCAACGCCAACATCTCGCAATATACCAAGTCCGGCTCTGCTCCGGTCAAAGCCGCCGCGCGCGGTGAAACCACCATCGGCATTGTCTTTATGCATGATGCCGTCGCAATGGAAGTGGATGGCTTCCCGATTAAGCCCGTCGCGCCCTGTGAAGGCACTGGCTATGAAATAGGTTCGATGTCGATCATCAAAGGGGCACGAAACCTGGCCAATGCCAAAGCCTGGTATGACTGGGCGCTCAGCGCTGAAGCACAGTCGCATATGAAAGAGGCGAAATCGTTCCAGCTGCCCTCTAACCGCAAGGCGGAGATCTCTGAATATGCACCGCGCTTCGAGAACATCAGGCTGATCGATTATGACTTTAAAACCTATGGTGACTCAGCAAAACGCAAAGCGCTGCTGGGCCGCTGGGATAAAGAGATTGGTGCCAGCGCACTATAACGGTGGTGCGCCCCCGGCCACCTGAGCCGGGTCTGTGCCAGACCGCGGTGGCGTAAGCCTGATGTCCGCTTCCTGATCGAGGTGATTTATGAATGCGCACAATCGTCGCTTAACCGGCGCGCTGCTGGCGGGCGCCATCGCGCTGACGCTGCTGCCCTGGTATAGCCTGGAGCAGGGCTTCTTCTCGGGTGACTGGCTGTTCAGCTTATGGGGTGATGAGAACAATGCGCCTGCGCTGTGGCAGCTCGCGTTACACAGCTGGCTGGGCATCGCCGTGGCGCTGTGGCTGCTCTGTGCTGGCAGCGCCTTTCTGCCCCCGGGCCGCACCCGCAGCACGCTGCTGCTGCTGTTCAGCACCTGCGGCATTCTGTTTCTGGTGCTGGAAGGGCATGCCATCGGTTTCAGTGGCTGGAACTGGTTATGGCTGGAGAACCTCACCGGCCCGCTGGCGCAGGGACAACCCGCGATGGGTGCGGGTGCGCTGCTGTTGCTGACCATATTTTTGCTGATTTTCGCCTTTGCCCTGGCGGAGCGCGGCGTGCTGAGAGGCGATGCCTTTGTGGTGGCGTCGATTGTGCTGCTGGTGGCGCTGGTCACGACCTTTGTGCTCTATCCGGTGCTGAGCCTGTTTGTCGCCTCGGTGCAGGATATTGATGGCAGTTTTAAACCTGACGGACTGATTGCCAATATGCAGGATCCCGCCATCTGGAGCCTCGGCTGTTTTACCGGTGGCACCTGCGGCACCGCCTGGCGCACGCTGGGACTGGCGCTGATGACGGCCAGTGGCGCTACGCTGCTGGGACTGGCGTTTGCACTGGCGGCGACGCGCACCTCGCTGCCGTGTAAAAAAGCGCTGCGGATGCTGACCATTCTGCCGATTATCACGCCGCCGTTTGTCATTGGTCTGGCGCTGATCCTGCTGTTTGGCCGCTCTGGCGTGGTCACCGAATCGCTGGCGACGCTGTTCGGCATCGAGCCGGGCCGCTGGCTCTATGGCATGACCGGCATCTGGATTGCACAGGTACTCTCCTTTACCCCCATCGCCTTTCTGGTGCTGATTGGGGTGGTCGAGGGCGTCAGTCCGTCACTGGAAGAGGCGTCACAGACCCTGCGTGCCAGCCGCTGGCGCACTTTCTCCCGCATCTCGCTGCCGCTGATGGCGCCGGGGCTGGCCAACGCCTTCTTAATCAGCTTTATCGAAAGCATGGCCGATTTCGGTAACCCGATGGTGCTGGGCGGCAGTCACGGCGTGCTGTCGACGGAGATCTTCTTCTCCGTGGTTGGCGCACAGAACGACCCGAGTCGCGCGGCGGTGCTGGCGATGATCCTGCTGGGCTTCACCCTGGCTGCTTTTCTGGTGCAGCGTGTCTGGCTCTCCGGCAAAAGCTTCGCCACTGTCACCGGCAAAGGCGACGGCGGCCGTCATGTGATGCTGCCGCGTCCGGTGCGCTACAGCGTCTATGGCATGGTAATACCCTGGGGTCTGTTCACCCTGGTGATCTACGGCATGATCATGATTGGCGGCTTTGTGCAGTCCTGGGGGCTGAATAACAATCTGACGCTGGATCACTACATTCGCGCCTTTAGCGTCAGCGTTAATCAGGGGCAACTGGTCTGGAGCGGCGTTGCCTGGAGCTCTTTCTGGACCACGCTGGAGATCGCCCTGATCGCCGCGCCGCTTACGGCCATTGTCGGACTGCTGACCGCCTGGCTGATTGTGCGACAGAAGTTTGCCGGTCGTCAGACCTTTGAGTTCATGCTGATGCTGAGCTTTGCCATTCCCGGCACGGTGATTGGTGTGAGCTATGTGATGGCGTATAACCTGCCGCCGCTGGAGATCACCGGTACCGCGATGATCCTGATCGCCTGCTTTGTCTTCCGTAATATGCCGGTCGGCGTGCGTGGCGGTATTGCGGCGATGAGCCAGCTGGATAAAAGCCTGGATGAAGCTTCACTGACGCTGGGCGCAAACAGTTTCCGTACCCTGCGCAAAGTGGTGCTGCCGCTGCTGAAACCGGCCATCAGCGCCGCGCTGGTGTACGCCTTTGTGCGGGCCATTACCTCTATCAGCGCGGTGATTTTCCTGGTCAGCGCCCAGTACAACATGGCGACCTCGTACATTGTCGGGCTGGTGGAGAACGGTGAGTATGGCGTGGCGATTGCCTACTCCTCGGTATTGATAGTGGTGATGCTGCTGATCATTGGCCTTTTCCAGCTGCTGGTGGGCGAACGTCGCCTGCGTCGTGCAATCCAACCGGCGGTGATTATTGCCGCACCCTCTGCATCCACTCTGACTCAGGAGAGAGCCGTATGACGACCATTAACGCCGGATCGGTGGTGTTTGAACATGTCGCAAAGCGTTTTGCCGGTTTTACTGCCGTGCCGGATCTGTCGCTCACCGTAGAGCCGGGTACGCTGGTGACGCTGCTCGGGCCATCCGGCTGCGGCAAGACCACCACGCTGCGACTGCTGGCCGGGCTGGAGCATCCCACCGCAGGGCGGATTCTGATTGGCGGCAAAGATGTCACCCATCTGCCCGCCAACGAGCGCGACGTGGCGATGGTGTTTCAGTCCTACGCGCTGTTTCCCCATATGAATGCCATCGACAATATTCTCTACGGGCTGCTTTCCTCGGGCATGAACAAACGCGAGGCGCAGGACAGGGCGCGCGAGGGGCTGAAGCTGGTGGGTCTGGAGAGTCAGGGGCAGCGGTTGCCGTCGGAGCTTTCTGGCGGACAGCAGCAGCGTATTGCGGTCGCCCGCGCGCTGGTGCTGGAACCGCAGGTGCTGCTGCTTGATGAGCCGCTATCGAACCTTGATGAGCGTCTGCGCCGTCGGGTGCGCACCGACATCCGCGATCTGCAGCAGCGGCTCGGGTTTACGGCGGTTTATGTGACCCATGACCAGGAGGAGGCGCTGGCGGTCTCCGATAAGATTATTGTCATGAAAGAGGGGGATATTGCCCAGCAGGGTGCGCCGGAGACGCTTTACCATTCACCCAATTCGGTCTTTATCGCGGACTTCATGGGGGAGGCGAACATTCTGCCCTGTGAAGTGGAAGAGGCAGATACGGATGATGCGCTGGTCCGCCTGGGTAATCAGCGCTTCCGGGTGCGAGGTGCCGGAGCAAAAACCGGCAGTGCTCAGCTGGCGGTGCGACCGCAATTTATTACGTTGTCCGGCGACGGCCAGGGTGCGCTGCAGGGGGAGATCATTCACAGCACCTGGCTGGGTGACCATATCGAATATGAAGTTGCCACCGAACTGGGCGCGCTGTTCATTATCGATCCGCAGATGGAACAGCGTCTGCCGCTCGCCACCACAGTTGGCGTCAACTTCAAGCCGCAGGGCCTTGCCCTGATTGCCCGTTAATCTGACTAACTCAAGGAGTTCGCATGGAATCGCATGATGAAATAATGGCGCGTCTGGCTTTAGCGGAAGCCGTTGCCCGTGAAGGTGGCGCGACGGCGTTATCTTACTTCAACCGTCGCGAGACGCTGGTGGTGGAGACCAAGTACGATTTGCAGGATGTGGTATCAATCGCCGACCGTGAAGTGGAGCAGCTGATCGCCAGCCGTATACGGGATGCGTTTCCCGCTGATGGCTTTCTGGGTGAGGAGTCGGGACTGCAGGCGGGAGAGTCTGACTACACCTGGGTGGTTGATCCGATCGATGGCACCAGCCCATTTCTCAATGGGATGCCGAGCTGGTGTGTTTCCGTCGCGGTACTGCGCGGCGATGTGCCGGTCATCGGGGTGATTTTCGCGCCGACCTATCAGGAGTGCTACGTGGCGGCACTGGGGCAGGGCGCGACGCTCAACGGTCATCGTCTGCAGGTCGATCCCACACGCACGCTGCAAAACCACGTTACCGGTTTTGGTGCCAACAGCTATGTCAGCCCGCAGCAGGTAGGTGAGATTGTGGCAGCGCTGCTGTCGGCAGGCGGTAACTTTATCCGCATTGGTTCCGGCGCACTGATGCTGGCGTGGGTCGCCGCCGGTCGGGTCGTGGGTTACTACGAACCCTATATGCACGCCTGGGATTGCCTGGCGGGTTACTGCCTGGTAAAAGAAGCGGGCGGCTGGTACCACCCGTTTAACACCGAAGGCGATCGCATCACTAAAGGCGCGCAGGTTCTGGCCGTGGCACCGGGTGCCGAAGCGGATCTGCGGCGCATTGCCGGTTTATAATTATGTGACCCTGTCACGCTGACTGTACTGTGGTCAGCGTGATGCTTTTGGCCGTAGCGTTTTGGTCAGATAGTGACGCTGCATACCGGTTTGCGGAAAATCGGGCAGGGACATCTGCGGCTGATAACCCTGTTTCTGATAAAACGGCAGGGCCTGAAAACTAAAGGTATCCACCAGCGCATAGAGACATCCCATCTTTCCCGCCTCCTGCTCGGCGGCTTCCAGCAGTGCGCTACCCAGACCACTGCCACGGAGCGTTTCGTCCACCCAGAGATAATCGATACAGAGCCAGTTTCCTTTGCGTGCGGCGATCACTCCCCCGCGCAACATTCCCTGTTCGTCCCTGTGAGAAACCGACAGCGGTCCCCAGTTATCGCGGCTGATAAATTGCCGGTTGTAAGCCCCAAGTCCTGCCAGCAACTCTTCCCGATCGTCGTCGTTGACCTGATGGGTAAGGGTAAATGTGCTCATCCTCGTCCTCTTTTAATCGTGGTTCCGGCTTATCCCCTGCAAAGGATAATTGTGCGATTATCCGCTAAAGGGTATAAAGTAATTATTATCCCCTTTAGCGGATAAATGACATTTTATACCCTATCGGGGATAACACGGCTGCGCTATGCTTACAGCCTGTGATCCAGAAGGAGTCACCCCATGATATACAGCCCGCTACAGCTGGCAAACCGGCTAAAGCTCATTCGTCAGCGCAATGGCTGGACCCAGAGTGAACTGGCGAAAAAGGTCGGCCTGAAACAGGCCACCATCTCTCACTTTGAAAATGCCCCTGACAGTACCTCGCTGGCAACGCTGTTTAAGCTGTTACAGTCGCTGGAGCTGAGTCTGGAAGTTCAGGAGAAAGAGGAGGCCGGTGCGCCTCAGGTGCATGATGAGGATGAGTGGTAATGCAAAGGTTGATTGCGTGGATGAACGGCGAGCGGGTAGGCGTACTCACCCGCCAGCGAAACGGCGCTCATGAGTTTCAGTATGATACCGGCTGGCTGAGTAATCCGCTCTCCAGGCCGCTGTCACTTTCGATGCCGTTGCAGGTTAAGGCTCTCACCTCACACGCCGTGATTAACTTCTTCGATAACCTGCTGCCGGATAGCCCATTGATTCGCGACAGAATCGTGGCGCGTTACCAGATTAAATCCCGTCAGCCCTTTGATCTGTTGCAGGAAGTGGGACGTGACAGCGTCGGGGCGACTATGCTGCTGCCGCCCGATATGCCACTGCCCGCACTGCAGGCCCGCTATGAAGTGCTGGATGAAACCCGGCTCGAAAGCGTGCTGTCGGCCTATCAGTCAGATATCCCGCTGGGGATGCTGCGTGAAGAGACCGATTTCCGTATCTCGGTCGCAGGGGCGCAGGAGAAAACCGCACTGCTGCTGACCGATGAAGGCTGGAGCATTCCTGCCGGTGCCACGCCCACCTCGCACATCATTAAGCTGCCGATCGGAGAGATTAAACAGCCGGCCGCGACGCTGGATATGCGTGAAAGTGTGGAGAATGAGTATCTCTGTCTGGCGCTGGCCCGTGCACTCGGTATCGACGTGCCGCAGGCAACGATTATTCGTGCCGGACAGATGCGCGCCCTGGCGGTAGAACGTTTTGACCGCCGCTGGTCACGCGATAAAACCCGGTTGATTCGCCTGCCGCAGGAGGATTTCTGTCAGGCGCTGGGACTGCCATCTTCAACCAAATATGAGTCGGATGGCGGGCCGGGCATTGCCGAAATCATGCAGATACTGATGGGATCGAGCAACGCCATCGAAGATCGCTATCGCTTTATGATGTTCCAGGTTTTTCAGTGGCTGATTGGCGCAACCGACGGTCACGCCAAGAACTTCTCACTGTTTATTGAGCGCGGCGGCAGTTATCGACTGACTCCCTTTTATGATGTGATCTCCGCTTATCCGGTACTGGGCGGCACCGGTCTGAACAAGCGAGCGCTGAAACTGGCGATGGGGCTGCGTGCCACTAAGGGGAAGAAGACAGAGATCGACAAAATCTTCCCGCGCCATTTTATCGCCACGGCAAAAAGCGTCAGTTTTGATCGTGACAGTTTGCAGCAGATCTTCGACTTCTTTATTAAGGCCTTTCCCCAGGCAGTGGTCTCGGTGCGCGATGCTTTGCCGCCCGATTTCCCGCAGCACATCGCCGACGCCATTTTTAGTCATTCACTGATTATGCTGGAGCGGCTGCGGCACAAAGAGTGATGGCGCTTATGAGCTGGCAATATCCTGAAAAACCTCTCCTCATGTGTATGGCTAAAAGCCTGTCGGCTATGCTTATCTGACAGGCTTAACAGGAGAGTCATGGTATGAAGTGTCCGGGATGTGAAGGAGAGGCGTTTGTGTACGCCACGCGCGATGTCAGTCTTAATACGGGTAATCCGGAGGACGTTGTGCCAGATGTAAAGGGCGATCACTGCATCCGCTGTGGAGCGGTGATTATGAATGCCGGAACGTCGGAGTTATATCCCGAAAAGGCTGAAGCGCTGGAGAATGCAGGCGTGCCCATCAAATAACACAGAGAGCCCGTTTAGCGCGGGCTTCTTTGTCTCTGTTACAGGTGAATGTCCCTCTTTTGATAACACGCAACGAGTAAGTTGTGTGATTGTGGCACCCTACAGGTTAAACCTCAGGTTTACCCTGGGAATGGAAATCAAACCCCGTCAATCTGGCCACTGGAGTGCGTTATGGATGCCAATCGCTATGCCCTGGAAACAATCCCGTCACCGCCGGCATTTCCCGGTGCTGCCAGCCCTGTAATATCTGATGAAACACTGCATCGCCGTCTGGCCGCCATTATTGAGCGGATGCAGCAGCAGCAGATTGCGCAACTGATTATCTATGCCGACAAAGAGCACGGCAGCAATTTTGAATATCTGGCGGGATTCATTCCGCGCTTCGAGGAGGCGCTGCTGGTGGTGACTCAGCAGGGCGAGCTCACCTATATCATGGGTAATGAGAACCTCAAGCTGGTGCCGTTTGCCCGCAATCCGGGACGCTGTCTGCATGCGGCGGTCTTTTCTCTGCCCAACCAGCCTATGCGCGGGGAGCAGCCCCTGGATCAGCTGTTAACAGAGGCAGGGATAGTGGCGGGAGAACGCACCGGGCTGGTGGGCTGGAAGTTATTTACCGGCAGGCAGCAAGGGATGTTTGATCTGCCGCAGTTCATCTATGCCGCGGCGGCGCAGGCAGCGGGCGGCGATGCGCAACTGGTAAACGCCACCGGATTGTTTATCTCGCCTGACAACGGTGCACGCTGCGTTAACGGCGCCGATGAAGTGGCGTTTTATGAGGCGGGGGCCAATCTTGCTTCAACCGCGATGCTGGCTGCGCTGGATAGCGTAGCGCCGGGCGTCACAGAAAAGGCGTTAGGCGCACGTCTGAACGCAGAAGGGCAGCCAAACACGGTGGTGACGATTGCCGCGACCGGCGATCGTTTCGCCCAGGCCCGGCTCTATCCGTCTGATAAACGGATTGCGACAGGCGACAAGCTTTCTCTTACCACCGGCTACAAAGGCGGGCTGACCAGTCGCTCGGCTTACGTGGTCAGTGAAGCTTCTGAGTTACAGTGTAACGTCTCCGACTGGCTGACCCGGCTGGCGATCCCCTATTATCACGCGGTGGTCAGCTGGCTGGAGCAGCTGCGGATCGGGATCACCGGCGGCGAACTCTATTCGCTTATCGAAACGGTGCTGCCGAAAGCGCAGTATGGCTGGCATCTTAATCCGGGGCATCTGGTGGCTGACGAAGAGTGGCTAAGCTCGCCCATCTATCCCGATTCAGCCGTGACACTGAAAAGCGGTATGCTGCTGCAGATTGATATTATCCCGTCGGTGCCGGGTTATGGCGGCTGCAGTATCGAGGATACGGTCGGACTGGCGGACGCGGCGTTACGTCATGAGCTGGCGCGTCGTTTTCCCGATCTCTGGCAGCGAATGACTCAGCGCAAAGCGTACCTGACAGATGTGCTGAGGATTGAGCTTGCCGAAGAGGTGATTTTGCTCTCGAACACGGTAGGCTATCTGCGCCCTTTTTTACTGGATAAGCGCCGTGCGCTGGTGCGCCAGCAGGGGCTTAACCGGCCTGATGCGGCCGGTAATAATTTGTAAAATTTAACTGAGAGTAAAACGCAGGCGCATCTGTCAGGATACGCGCCTCAGAAAGTTCCTGGTTGCTCTCATTCGATGAAATGGTTTACCAAAAACGCGGTTTTGTTTGCCTGCAAAACCTCCTTTGCCGCGTTTATCGCACTCTCTGTGGCGCTCGTTCTTAACTTCGAAAAACCCGCCTGGGCGCTGACCACGGTGTTTGTCACCTCGCAACTCTATGCAGCATCGACCGTCTCGAAATCGCTGTTTCGCTTGCTGGGCACGCTGCTGGGCGGCATCTTTATTCTGCTGATCTACCCCGAAACGGTGCAGTCGCCAGTGTTGTTCAGCCTGTGCGTATCGCTGTGGGTAACGGTTTGCCTCTGGCTCTCTCTGCATGACCGCACGCCGAAGAGCTATATCTTTATGCTGGCTGGCTACAGCGCAGCGATTATGGGATTTCCTGACGTGGAGTCACCGTTGGCAATCATCAACACCGTAGTTTCACGTATTGAGGAGATTACGCTGGGCATCCTTTGCAGCACGCTGGTTCACCGGCTGGTGTTTCCGGTTTCGATGCATCATCTGCTGGGGCAGAGCGTTAATCTCTGGTTTCAGAATGCGCGCAAACTCTGTGATGAACTGATCAGCGGAATGGCAAAGAACAAATCGCTGGAGCGCGAAGATATCCTGATTCAGATGGCGGGTTATCCGTTGAATGTTGAAACGCTGCTGACCCACTGCGTCTATGAGGGCGAAGCCGCGCGTAATGTCATCCGTCTGGTCAGCGTACAGTATCAGCATCTGACTTATCTGCTGCCGACACTGACGGCGATTGAATCACGGCTGGGTGTGCTGGCCGAACTGAATATTCGTTTTCCGCCGTGCGTCACCGACGTGTTTCAGCAGTTCCTGTTGTGGCTGCATCACGATCGGATTAACGATATTGCCGGACTGCGTGAAGCGATTGCTGCCAGTCAGGCAACCCTGGAGCACGAATGGCGGGCCGGGCTGCTGGCAACCGAAGAGAGCCTGCTGCTGATTGGTCTGCTTGAGCGGCTGGCTAACTTTGTGCGCATTGCCGATGCTTATGAGAATGTCAGTGCGCGCGCAGGGGATCTCTACAGCCACGGGGATGGGGCGGCGATCCGCAATATCCGGGAACACCGGCATATCGATAAGGGACTGTTACGGCTGTCCGCGCTGACGGCATTTCTGGCGACTTTCCTCTCCAGCCTGTTCTGGATCGGCAGCGGCTGGGCCGATGGGGCGAATGCACCTCTAATGGCGGCGATCATCAGTTCATTTTTTGCTGGTGTCGATTCCCCGGTGACGCCGATGAAGCTGTTCGTGAAAGGGGTGATGATTGCGCTGGTGGTCAGCCTGTTCTACATCGCTTTTCTGATCCCGCAGGCCAATACCTTACAGGCGCTGATGATCATACTGCTGCCCGGTCTGATGCTGCTGAGCCTGGTGATTGCCAATCCGGCGACCAATCTGGTAGGGCTGAGTGTCGCCATCCAGATCCCCGGTTTTATCGGCTTAAGCCATCACTATGTCCCGAATCTGATCGTCACGCTGAATGCGGCCATCTCCTCGATGGTGGGGATTATGTTTGCGGTGGTGCTGACGGCGTTGATCCGCAACAAACGGCCGTCATGGATAGCCAGAAGAGCGGTGCAACGAGGGCTGCGCGATCTGTTAGGGTTTATTAAAATGGTGGAGCGCAATTCCGCCACGCTACTGTCACGGCAGCAATTTATTGCGCGGATGCTCGACCGGGTGAATATCATTCTGCCGCGTAAAAGGCTCGATCCGGTGCCGGATATCGTGGTGGGGGGCTATCTGATTACTGAAACCTGGCTGGGCGCCAACTGTTATGACTTCTACGCACGTTATCGTGAGGTGCTGGAGAGTCATCAGATTGATAGTGGTCAGATGTTTCACGAGCTGGCGCTATACCTGAAGCGCAAGATGAAGTCGCTGCAGTTAGCGCCACATCAGGATCTGCTGGAAGAGCTGGATCTGTTGCTGCTAAGACTGGAGCCGATCGCCCGAGAGGAGAGTGTGGCTGTTGCGCCCTTAATCCATCTGTTTAATATTCGGGTATCACTGTTTCCACATCAGCGCTGGCCAGATTAACCCGGTATAACAGGGCTGGCTGGTGGGGCTAAGAGAGCGCTTGCCGGGACCAGAGCGGACAATCTTATTTTAGTTACATCATACATTAGATCTTAATTAAATTGAGAATCAGGCAGCGTGCCCATTTATTTGTCTTGCAGGAAAATAAGGTCAGCAGAGTGGAAAGGTTGGTTGGTTAAAATGGCCAGCAATGGCCTGAGCGTGAAGCGCAGGCATTATACCGCTTTTAAATCAGACTGTTGCATTCAATTCTCTAGCCAGGCACGCCTGGTTAATACTGGTCATAAGCGCGTCCTGCTGCGTCAGAAGCCTGCAACAAGAGCAGGGCGCGCGCATCCCAATGCAGGAAAGCAGGGTTGATGCAGGAAAAGTTCAGCGGTAATAGCTCAGCGGCTTTCCTGCGGCTGAAGCTGATAAATCCACGCACTGTATTGCCGATTATCCTCGGCAGAAACGCGAACCTCAACGCGATCGTAGCCATCTTCAAACGCATCCAGCATCGGCCAGTGGGCGTCCAGCTGGTCGGAGAGAAACAGATAACCCGGCACGTCGGGCCCATGCTCATCCAGAACGATGCCCGGAAAATCAGCCGCTGCGCCCCAGCCGCGCTGATAGAAGGTACCGTTCACCGAACCGGCCAGCCATTCTCCGCCAATATTTTCCAGGATATGGGCATTCTCGCGTCCCGGACAGAGCGTGCCATAGACAAATAAGCGTTTCATTTTTTCTCGTCGTTGAAACAGTGGAAGCCAGCAACTCTAGCGCGGCTAAAATGGATTGTCTTGCGGAACTGCCTCTTGAACCTCTCAAAACGCCATGCGTAGGTAAATTCTGCGTACTGCCAGCCCCATCAGATGCGCAGAATTCATGTAGCGACGCCCTGGACTGCCGCAAAAGGTCGGATTTATGTGCACTCTGCCTGTCGGCAGATGGCACTCCCGTCCGGTTACTTCAAGGTTGTCGTGTAGTTAACCGGAATCCCCTGGTCATTGATCACCGCATAACTCACTGACTCACCGGGTTTCGGCGGAGTGTGACTGTCAATGTAAGCATCAGATTGTGGGGCAAGAGTGAGATTTTTTATTGATGGCTGACCTTCAGAATAGACATTCATGCTCATGAACCAGGGAGTAGGGTTGGTTATGGCGATTTTATTTCCCGTTACCGCGAAACGGAGCTTTTCCGGATCGGTGGTCAGCGGGGCGTTTAGTCCCTCAGGCCGTATAAAGATTTTTAGCCGGATTCGCAGCGGTAACACCACTTTACGTTCAGCCGCGTTAAGCTCTTTTTTCAGCGCAGGGATCTGATAAATATTTAACCAGTAGAGGCTCTCTTTGTCCGCGGGCAGCGCCTGACGTGAAGTGAGTACCAGACGCAACGATCGCATTTCTCCCGGATACATTTTTACCACCGGCGGTATGACTATGACGGGCGTGATGCTGGCGTCGGGTGAGAGAGTCAGGTCACCGTCATCTGTCCAGATTTGCAAATACGTTTCGTTTCCGCCGCTGTTGACGACGTTAACAGACTGGCTCAGATCCGATTGATTGAAAACGATCCGGGTTTTATCCACATTGACCACCGCCCAGACGCTGAATGAGAGCAGGACGCCAGATAGCACGACGACGTTACTGAAAACTGACCACAACCTGTAACTGCGCATTGACTGTTCCTGCTGTAATAGTTTGCCCGCTGAGCGCTTCAAGAGAGGCGGTGAAATCACCACTGTAAATATCAGCGCCTCCTGAGGAGATTTGCGACGTTAAATCTTTATAGGCATACCAGCCACGGCTGTTGCCCGTGCCCGTCACTGTTCTGTCAGGCAGTAAATTGAGCGCCATATTATGACTGTCATAAATTTTTATACCGACGCCGGAGGCGGCAGCGCTGCTACCATAGTGGGTATCCAGCAGCCAGGTTAGCCCGCCGCCAGCTGTACTCAGCCCCAGATTTCTTGCCTGCGTCACCGCATTTGACTGGTTAACGAGAAAGCCCATAGCGACATTTGCTGACGTGATCGTCGATGTACTGGTGCCGGAGATGGCACCGGACTCACACTGGATAGTGATAGTAAAAGGAGCCTGACTTTTCCCGCCCGCGGCAAGGGTATTCACGCTTACGGTCGGCAGCAGCACCACCGAAGGATAATCCTGGACTTCGCATAGCGCGCCACGCACATAGGTGACATTTGAGAAGGTGCTCCAGGCAGCGGGCCAGTTACGGTAAAAACCATACCAGTAAGAGAGACTAT
This sequence comes from Pantoea sp. PvP021, assembly GCF_054056055.1. Taxonomy (NCBI): domain Bacteria; kingdom Pseudomonadati; phylum Pseudomonadota; class Gammaproteobacteria; order Enterobacterales; family Erwiniaceae; genus Pantoea; species Pantoea sp. PvP021. The sequence continues at coordinate 769,027 of NZ_JBSRXX010000001.1, forward strand.
CCTGGCCCACTTTCAGATTATTGGTATCCAGCCCGGGTCCTTTAAAAGCAATATATCCGCGAGGTTGTGTCCAGTTGTCCACATAGCGATTGCTGTTGCTGGCGTAATAGCGCGTAGAGTCTATTTTAAACATTTCATACAGCACATTGCTGAAAGCACTGGCCGGAATATAAATATAGGTGCCATCAGAATACCAATCACTGGCTGTCAGCTGTCGGGCTTTCCAGTAGCGACTGTAATATTCGCCGGTTGTCAGGTTAGTTAGCCTGACGGCAACATTTGCAGCGACATCATAATAGGCGCCGTCCACTTCAGAGGTAATATATTGACCGGCATAGGGGCTGTCGCCATTGGTGGCATACATCTCATACAAACTGTCTGCATCTGCCACGGCGCAGCGGTAAAGAATCTGGTTAGCTGAGTAGGAAACATTGCTGGCCGATGACAGAAAGCTGCCTACCGAGCTGGCCAGCAGTGTGCCAGAGGGCTGGAAGGTCTTTCCGCTATTGATGCTGATCACAGATGGCAGGCCCACATTCCCTGAGCAGGTGTCGCAAGCGCCGGTCCAGTAGGCGGCGGTATAGCCTGCTGCAATCGCGCTTTGAGACAACGAGGATGTGGCGGTAACAACACTGCAATTAGCCCAGGCGGGCACATTGAACAGCAATAATAAGATATACAGGAAATATTTTTCGATTCTCACACGATTAACCCTTATGGCAGACAGCATCCAGGCGAACAATATTCTCATTCACGCGACCGGTTATTTGATAATTAACAAAACATGTTTTATTGCCCTTATATTCCCAGTTTACCTTTAAGGTTCCAGAGTCATGCGGTACACGTGCATATAATTGACCACCCTGGCCCACAATACCTATCACGGTATTATCAGCATCACGGACCTCGGTGCCCATTGGCGGGATTTCATGATCTTCATTTTTGAGCGCGATTAAGACGGCCTTACCCTGCAGCGTGGCAAAATTAATTCGGGTAACGGAACCGGCATAGGGCACAACGCGCTGGCTTCCGCCGCTTAATTCGGCATCAGCATTCATATAGCGTGTATCAAGGCTGACGGTGTTGGCCTGATATGGCGTCAGCGACGGCAGGATAGCGTAACCAAAATGATCAATGACGGCACCCTGACCATTGCGTACGCTGGCGCCCTGGGCACCATCCGCATGGATAAGCGCAAAAGTGTCGCTGGTATAAGGCCCGGCGGTAACGCCGCCGCGATGAATCAGCAACGTACCAGAAAGCCCTAATCCAGCCTGGCGATAATTATCCCCCTGACCATAATTCGCCCTGACCGCGCCTGCGCGCGTATTCTGCTGAATATTTCCGCCGAACGAGACACGGTGGCCGCTGTTACTTTGCGTATTTTCGGTTCCGCCATACAGGGACCAGGATCGCTGATTGTTCTCGCCAGATGAACCGGTCAGTGAGAGCGTCGAATTGCGCGTTTCTTTAGACTGGTTGTAGTTATAGGCCACTGAGGTAGTGTGATTGCCCCAGTTCAGCGGAACCGAGACATTCAGTGAAACGGTATTTTCGGTATATTTCTCGCGGTATGCGTTATCACCATCGTCCAGGTTCAGCCCGAAACGATCATAATTCCAGGTAGTACGCTGACGGGCAACGTTGAGACTGTAACTGATGTTATTCCAGCTGTTGCTGTAACCTGACTGAAGCTGAGTAATACGTGACCGGTTATTATAGTAATCCGCCGTGCTGCCGCTCAGGCTGATTAAGCCATAATCGGCCATTGACTGACTCAGGGTCACAGAAAAATTATTACGCTGATGCAGCGTATCTGAATAGTAACTGATGCCATTGTCCTGCTGGCACCGAACGCCCAGCACATCCTGCAGGTCGCGATAACCGCTGGTTGAGTAACGATAGGCGGCCAGGACCAGGTTGGTGCCGGTAGCAAAGGTTTTGCTGTAGCTCAGCTCGGCGCGCCATCCCGAGGCATTTCTGTTCTGTGCGACCTTTGCATCAGAAAAGGTGGTGTTTAATCCCACTGCGCCCGCTGCCGAAGTCCAGACACCGCCAAGCAGCCAGGCCTGATAGTCCTGAGCCAGCCGCGATCCTGCCGTAGCGGTCAGTCGGTTACTGATACCGCGCTGCAACAGCCCTTCGAAGAAGGTGTTATTAACTGAGTAGAATTGCCGTACCCGACCCAGTGCAACCGAGTAATGCCAGTTTCCCGGCCTGACCGAATCAGGCACAGAGGCATAAGGAACGGTAAACGAGGACGTTTTGCCATTGGCTTCAATAATCTCAACATCGAGATCGCCCTGGCTTCGGGTATTGTACAAATCGTTGATCACGAAGAGACCAGGCGCCACGCTGGTCTCATAAATAACGCGATTCAGTTGTCTGACGATAACCCGGGCACTGGAGGAGGCCACACCGCGAATTTCGGGCGCATAACCACGCCGGCTTTGCGGACGCATCCTTTCATCGGTAGTGAGCTTAATGCCATTATAAGAAAGGCTGCCAAACTGCGAACTTTCTGTATAGCTGTCGCCCAGTGTCAGCAGACTGTTCAGCGGTTCAATGGGGCGCTGAAGCCAGGTTCTGACCGTTGTGTAGCGAACGTCACTGCCGGTAACGTTATTGTCGATAAACCGCAGATTGCCCTGATGGCGCAGCTGCCAGTTATCAATATTAGTGCCCGCCGTGATGCCACTCCAGAGATACTGGTATCTGTAACCGGAAGCGGTATTTTCCGTCCAGCTATAATTGGTGTTATGCCGGATGAAAAGGGCGGAGATCCCTTTATCCCATTCGGCGACGGGAATATTTCCCCTGGGAAGATGAATTAACTCCGCATCCGGAATGGTGAACTGCAGCCGCAGTGAAGCCTGATCAAATTGCCAGCGGGCCGCTGATGACCAGTGACGCAAGGGCTGACAGCCCTCGCTGGCTGAGGATTTATTCAGTGACTTAAGGCTTAATGATTCAGCCACCGTCAGCGGGAGACAAGGTTCTATCGGCTGACCTTTCTCTGCTGACAGAAAGGTCAGGGTGACGCCGCTTTTAACCAGCTTATTGTTAACATAGATATCGACATAATAGTTTCCGGGGGCGATAGTCTGATGATTAAACTGATCAATATTCTGGCCAAAGGCGGAACCTTTAAACAGCGAAGGATCGAAATAGTACTCATCAGCGTGTCCATACGTTGAAAAAGTAAATGATGCACAGAGAGGCAAAAAAAAGATGCGGATATTACCTGCCTGCAATCGGATAGTCTTCACTGACTTTAGCTCCCTGGTCATTCATTGCTGAAAGAGAAATCACGCTATTAGCTGATAAAGAGTGCGTTGCCGGTTTACACCTGACTATTTTTTTGGCAAAGGGTGCAATCATTTCGGCTTCGCAGGCTGTTTTTTTGCCTGCTGTTTTTATTGCAACCTCTGTAAGTGAGAGATACCAGGGTTGAGTGTTGTTGATTTCAACCCCCTCTTTTTGCATCGTTACTTTTACACCGTCGAAAACATTAACCGGCTGACCAATCGCTTTAGGACGATAAAAGAGTTTCATGCGGTTACGTAACATTAAAACAATACTGTTACGGCCTGATTCCGCCTGAATATTACCGGGGGGGATCTGCAGGGAGTTGAACCAGTAAATCGTCTCGCGATCCTGTGGTAATGAGACATTAGGTATGAATCGGATTCTTAAAACCTGGCCGGTCAGAGGCTGGATCCGAAACAGCGGTGGCGTGATAATAAAAGGCACGTCACTCTTATCGCCAGGTTGCGAATCCATATTGCCATTATCAAGCCAGGCCTGAATGACATAAGGAATATTATCGTTGTTCTTTAACTGAACATCGACGGAGAGAGCATTACCCGGATAAATAATTCGGCTGCCAAGAATAGTGACGCTTGCCTGGACGTTATCCGAAATAAACGTCATCAAAAAAATCAGTATTACCATTTTTAATGGGAACAGCATAATGCGCGAATACATGTCGGATATCTCAAGCGTGGCGTGCGTATCTGGCTATCCAGATACGCACGAAAAATATTACTGGTAAGTCACGGCATATTGCAGTGATGCGGTAACGGTACCCGCCGTTGGCGTGCCGGATGCGTAATAACGGGCAGAGTAGGTGGCAGAGCCAGAAGTTTCACCGGTCTGCAGTGTCAGATCACCGCTGCCGGTATAACCACTGGTCAGATTAACCACCGCATCTTTCGGATCGAGGATTTGTACCTCAACATTTTTTGCGGTTCCGGTGTTAGATAAATTACCGGCAGCGCTAACGTTATTCCCCACAAACACCGTCGAGATTTTGGTGGCCGAGGTACTGTCCCCGGCGCAGCCGCTAACGCCCACGGTGAAGGTGGTATCACCCGCAGTTGCACCAGAGGCAGCAAGGTCCGAAGTACTGACCGTTGGCAGCAGCACGACAGGGGACGCATTGTTGCCATTTACGGAAACAGAACAGGTTTCAGTGGTCACTTCTCCCTGAAAGTTGATGGTGTTATCTGAAGCTGCAAACACGCTGGCTGACACCAGCCCGGCACTGATTAACACAGCAAGATTAAGCGTTCTGAATTTGGTGTTCATTTAATACTCCTTTATCATAATTATGCGGAAAATAACTGATTGAGGCTGATGCCCATTTTCCGGCGAATGGCATCTTTGATGTTATAAACACGCTTGACTTCAACTCCCATTTCTCTGGCAATAATCGGTAGTGACAGTCCGTTCATCGCCAGATCAAGGAACCGAACTTCATCCTGTTTAAGTGCATTCACTTTTTTCCTGACCTCGCCTTTTAAACCGAAATAACAGCCCTGGATTTGTCTGTTTATCTCATCCAGGGACAAATCGGCATAAATCACAGTTTGTATACGCAGGTCCTCTTTTTGCCAGTACGCCGCAAGCGGCTCCATATGGCGATCACTGACGATAATCAGCATTAATCCCGTATGTTTCAAATACTCAATCCAGTTGCTATTGGTAAAATACCTGACATTTTCCCTGGAGAAGTCAACGAATACACATCCTCTGCAAAAGAGGCTCTCATATTTTCCAGCGACCATGCTGAGTATGGATGAAGAGAAAAAATGATTCCCTCCAGGCCAGGTGGTAATTTTTTGCAACGGACATCTGTTATAAATGTCTGAAGCGCGATGGGTGAGATCACAGCCATATTTACAACTGGCGCAGCGAATTTCCTCTCTGGTTATCTTTATCATAATATTTTGGCGTTGTTGCGAGAGTTGTGATTATTTTATCGATAAAAATCTCCGCGTTTCAAGGCGATGAAAATTATCCGCTATTTTCTTCATTCGGATTTTTCTTAAGGGGTCACCTCCACGGGCGGGAGTAATATTTGTTGAAAATTCGGGACAAAAAGGGCGACGACGCCCTCAGCAGTGCTGAGAGACCAGGATTTTTTTACGTCCGTTAGGAATATTTCGCAAATAACGCCACTTTGATCAATAAAAATTCCGCACTCAATGCTAAATATGTGCGAATTTTGTTCAGTGATCAATTTTGTATATAGCGGCCACTAAGATGGCATTGATAAATGACTTTTTACTGACTCTATTATTGCTTTCTCCCTTACTTCATTGAAACGATCTGCATTTTAAATGGCTTTTATAAAAAAATTAGCGACGATATTTATAGTTCACATCCCATTTTATTAAGAATACTCCTGGTAACAAAGATGTTAATTGACGCACTTACTATAAATATTGATCTAAATCAGTTATTTAGTGCATGGAAACATCACTATTTTGGTCAGTGTCATTAAAAGAAAAGAGATCTATATTTATTTCTTTCCCGGACGTTATCATTCAGATTTTGTATACGAAGAATCATTCTTGCTGTGCGAAATTTACGTTCTACTTTTTTGTCAGATTATACAAGATAGTTATTGGATGACAGGACAGAGCAGGGACGTTACACCTCATTTTGCGTGTCGCTGATAGTGCTGAAAACGACCGGATGTTACTGACTCTTATTTTCAATGCTCAGGGCAAAAGCATCACTGCGCTGCGGTGACTGCCTTGCAATCGCAATGCGAATAGCCGGTATGAGTCCGGCTGACCAGACAGCCAGCAGAAAGCTGACTCAGGCTTTCTTGCTCATTACAGGATTAACCTGGCAAGGAACAGAGTGAAGAAAGCGTAGTTACACGTGGACGCGTTTACGACAATTTAATGGTACGCAAGGCAGACAACGAGGATGAACATAAAGCGGTGATGCACATAGACGCCTCTACAGCATTTTTGTGCCCGACAGCCCTGATGAATGCGCTAATTTTCACGTAGCGACGTCACTGCTTAAGTTGTGCAAAGCACCTGAGCAGAGAAACGGTCAGAATGCGCAGCAGTGCATCCAGCCAGCCGCAAAGGGCGAAGTCGTCATTGCATCGTCCGGCTGCAAATCTCCGATATCAGGTTTGTTGATGAGAGGATAGCGTGTAGAGTCGCTGAAGAAGATGTCCCGCAGGGAAAGCCATGCTGAATAACGTAGCATCACATTATTTCAGTTTCGGAACAGCGTAAGCAACAGTAACAAGGTCAGGCAGACGTTGTGATCGTTTCTGACAGATTTAGCTGTACAGAGGAAAACAGTCAGGATCAGCCCAAAATGGTGAGCAGACCATACAATAGAGCATCACGCTCCCGATCATAATCAATATGCGCATAATGTATATTATGTTAAATAAGATATTAACAGCGCACTTATCGCTTCGATACTGCTCCGTTCTTTCCTGGTGTTCCGGCAATCGCACTGCCCTGCGTCTTCGAACTGATTCCTTCAAACTTACTGTATGGTAAGAACCCCGGACGAAGATTCGGTCCGGGGTTGGTTTCATGTGACCGGTCAGTTATTTGAGATGCGAACGCAACTCTTCACCCGCCTGATTAATAGCTGTTCTGACCGTGGGTTCCTGACTTAACGCGTTCAGCAAACCGTAATCATGAATCATGCCATTGTAGCGCGTCACGGTAACCGGCACGCCTGCTGCATCCAGCTTACGACCGAACGCTTCACCTTCATCACGTAACACATCCAGCTCTGCAGTCTGAATCAATGTTGGCGGCAGCCCCTTCAGCTGTTCAGTGGTGGCACGCAACGGTGATGCCAGGATGTTATTACGATCTTTTTCCGAAACGGTATAGTTATCCCAGAACCACTTCATCATGTTCTTCGTCAGGAAATGTCCGTCAGCAAATTGATCATACGACGCGGTGTCGAAACGCGCATCGGTAACCGGCCACAGCATCACATCATAACGGATGGCCGGCGTTTTAAACTGCTTCGCCTGCAAGGCAACCGCCGCCACCATGTTACCGCCAACGCTATTACCAACCAGCGCCAGACGTTTTCCGTCAACGCCAATTTCAGCGCCATGTTCGGCGACCCATTTAGTGGCGTCATAAGCCTGAGTAATCGCCACCGGGAAATGGGCTTCTGGCGATGGTTGATAATTGACAAATACCGCAGCAGCGCCGGATGCATTCACCATGCCACGTACCAGTCGCTCATGGGTCGGAAAATCACCCAGCACCCAGCCACCGCCGTGGAAGAACATAAACACCGGCAAGGTGCTGCTGGCGTGCTCGGGCTTAACGATGGTCAGCGTCAGAGGCTTGCCCTGTACGGTAATGATCTTCTGTGAAATCTGTGCCGGCGGCAGTTCTGCGCCCTTCTGCGCCCCCGTCAACACCGCTCGGGCATCTTTGACGGAGAGTTGCTCAATCGGTTTACCACTCCCGCTGTTGAGCGCCTTCAGGAAAGCGGCCACGCCTGCGGTCGGTTGCGGACTGTTTTCAGTGGGTGCAGCAAACGCGGTACTCATCTGGCTGGCTAACAATAATGCACTGGCAATCAGTTTCATTTTCATCACAGGGTTCCAATTAACTTGCTATTAAGTAGTGTGCTATCTGGTTGGCAGGACAATGACACGGCGAACCTGGATTGTAAACTACTAAATAGCACACTATTTATCTCAAGCTTTTACCCTCTCTGACTATTTTCGTCATTAACAGACTACTTTGCTGCTATCTGTACCTATTTTCAGCAATTAAGCACTGCGCCTGAGCACCTGAAAAAAGTTAAAAGCATAGAGTTTTTTCTGGTTAAGTTCAGCATGGACGCCAACGGTGCTCGCTACCCTATCCCGCTGCCGCTGCCGCTGCCGCTGCTGAGTCCGTTCGGTTATACACCCTGTCTCGGTCAGACCTTTGTACGTATCCGGCTCGCTGACCAGACGTGCCGGATTCACATTTTCACGTCATTCGCGACGGAAAGCAGCCCGCCCACGAGTCGATACATGTCCGGTAGTTGATAACTGACGAGACGATTCTGTGGATAGATCAGAGGATTGCTATCGCTACGTTGCCCGCCAGGGGCCAGGCTTTGTTTTATTGCTGAATTCAGAGAGGATTTCATCTGGTGCCTCTGTTCCCTGATTAGCTATGACTGCACAGGTGCTGGACTATGATTAAGCAGAGATTTTGTATGATGTAACTAAAGACATTTTTCTTCTTTCTCAGAAATTTCACATTTCCTGCGGCTAAATATCTCTTTGCCCTCAGGCGCATTACTCTCTCTGCACTGTCACCCGACTTCAGACAATCAATAAAGGAAACATTGATGAAAACTTCATATGCCTTGATCGCAACATTACTGATGACCTCTGGCGCATCCGCTATCGCTGCTCAGCCTGCTACCGCTAAAAACCCACTGAGCGTGCACGTTCTTAACCTGCAAACTGGCCAGCCAACGGCAGGCATCGAAGTTGAACTGGATCAGAAGCAGCAGGATAACTGGGTGAAACTGGCGTCAGGCGTCACCGATAACAATGGTCGCATCAGCGCCCTGTTCCCGCAGGACAAAACAGCCAGCGCAGGCAGCTACCGCGTGGTGTTTAAAACCGGTGACTTCTATAAAAAGAACAACCAGAAAACCTTCTTCCCGGAGATCCCGGTTGAGTTCAATATGGAAGCCAGCGGTGAGCACTACCATATCCCGTTGCTGCTGAGCCCGTTTGGTTACTCTACCTATCGCGGCAACTGATCCCGATCCGGCACTCAGGTGCCGGATTTCCCCTCTCCCGCTACCCGCGCCGGAAAGCACTCCACCAGCCAGTCGATAAATACCCGTAGCCGTTGCGTTACGTGCCGGTTTTGCGGATAAACCAGATGAAACGCATAACCCGCCGGACGCCAGTCGTGCAGGATCTCAACCATTTCTCCCTGCCGCAGAATCGACGACAGCGAATAATTAAATGTCTGAATGATCCCAAGCCCTGCCAGTCCCGCGGCCAGATGCGCGTTGCTTTCATTGACGCCTATGCGATGCGCACTGGTGATCTCAATTTTCTCTCCCTGACGTTCGAACCGAAGCGGAAATGGCTTGCCGGTTTGCGGCGAGAGATAACTCACCAGCCGGTGTCCGTTGCGCAGTTCATCAGGATAGGCGGGCACGCCAAACGCTTTAAGGTAGGCGGGTGTCGCGCAGGTAATGAGCGTAGCGTGCCCTATCAGGCGGGCAATCAGTGAGGAATCGACCAGCGGACCGCCGCGGATCACACAATCAACGTTGTCACTGATAAGATTGACCGGGCGATCGGATACGCCCAGATCCAGCGTAATATCAGGATAGCGGGCAAAGAAATCGGGCAGCAGCGGAATCAGAACGTCCCTGGCGGTAGATCCGCCGACATCAATGCGTAACTGCCCACGCGGCTTACTGCGCAGTGAATTGAAACAGGCATCAATATCTTCGAGATCGTGCAGGATGCGCAGCGCTTTCTCATAGTATTCACGCCCTTCTGCGGTGACGGTCACGCGTCGGGTGGTGCGCTGCAGTAGCCTGACGGAAAGATGCGCCTCCAGCTCCTGAACCAGTTTACTCAGCGTCGCCTTCGGCATATTCAGCGAGTCCGCCGCCCGGGTAAAACTGCCGCTTTCCACCACCCGTGAAAAGGCTTTTATCGCCAGCAGCTGATCCATTCTATCTCCCTATTATCCACCCGTGTGGATAGTCATTTTCATTTTAGCGGATTTATCCGCCAATCCTCCTCTCTTACAGTAGCAATCAGTCCGGCAGCCCCGCTGACCGGGAATAACCCAAACTGTCTAAGAGACTATCCGGAGAAGAACTTATGAACGCATCACTCGCAGGAAAAATTGCACTGGTTACAGGCGGAACGAGCGGAATTGGCCTGGCTACCGCCCGGGAGCTGGCGGCACAGGGCGCACAGGTTTTTATAACCGGCCGTCGTCAGGCGGAGCTGGATGCCGCCGTCGCTGAAATCGGCGGAACCGTCAGCGGCATCCGCGCAGACGCCTCACAACTGCACGATCTCGATGAGGTTTACTCGCGAATTGCAGCACAGGCGGGACGCCTCGATATTCTCTTTGCCAACGCCGGGGGCGGCGACATGCTGCCGCTGGGGGCGATTACTGAAGAGCATTTTGACCGTATCTTTGGCACTAACGTACGCGGCATGCTGTTTACCGTACAGAAAGCCCTGCCTCTGCTGGTTGATGGCGCATCGGTAATTCTGACCGGATCGACTGCCGGAGCGCAGGGTACTGCGGCTTTTAGCGTCTACAGCGCCAGTAAAGCGGCAGTGCGCAATTTTGCCCGTTCGTGGGCGCTGGATCTGAAAGATCGCGGAATCCGGGTCAATGTCGTGAGCCCCGGCCCTGTCCGTACGCCTGGGCTGGGTGATCTGGTCAGTGAAGATCAGCGTCAGGGCTTGTTTGATGCGCTGGCAGCACAAATACCGCTTGGCCGCCTGGGTGAACCGCAGGAGGTTGCCCGCACCGTTGCGTTTCTCGCCTCGGATGCCGCCAGCTTTATCAATGCGGCAGAACTGTTTGTTGATGGCGGAATGGCACAGGTCTGAGACTCACCCTGTAGCTGAATATCAGACCCTGATGATTGTCCTTATCCGGTACGCAAAATCCCGGTTCGCCGGGCGTGAGCAGCAAAGCTGCGCCTGGCTGAACCGTTAACGTAATAACCCCTGTCAAAGGCAGCAGGCTGCGTTGATCTGTAACCTGAATCCGGCACGCCGTCATAAAATGTCACGTTGAAGAAACACCCGCCTGGCAAATCCCCCGCTATAGTTATTGCCTGTCACGTCAGTCATAAAAACCATGGAGATAACATGAGCCAACTTTTTTCCACTGTCTCGCTGGGCGAACTTACGCTGGATAACCGCATTGTGATTGCGCCGATGTGCCAGTACTCCGCTGAGGCGGGCAATGCGACCGCCTGGCACCGTATCCATCTTGGCCAGCTGGCCTTTTCCGGCGCAGGTCTGATGATCATTGAAGCCACCGCCGTAGAGGATATTGGTCGCATCTCCCCAGGCGATCTCGGTTTGTGGAATGATGATAATGAAGCTGCGCTGAAAACGGTTCTGGAAGATGTCCGCCGCTACTCCTCTATTCCGGTTGGTATTCAGCTGGGCCATGCGGGACGCAAAGCGTCGTGTGCCGTACCCTGGGAAGGCGGTAAGCAGATTGCGCCTGAAGCCGGCGGCTGGCAAACCGTGGCTCCGTCCGCACTGAGCTACAGCGCGGATGAAGTGAAACCGGTTGCCATGCACACTGACGATCTGGCGAGGGTAAAACAGGCCTTTGTCGACAGCGCCCTGCGTGCGGTGCGTCTGGGAATTCAGCTCATCGAAGTGCATGCCGCACACGGCTACCTGCTGCATCAGTTCCTGTCGCCGCTGTCGAATCAGCGCAGTGATGAATATGGCGGCTCGCTGGAAAACCGTATGCGCTTCCCACTGGAAGTCTTCAAAGCCGTTCGCGATGCCGTACCCGCTTCCGTGCCGGTAGGCGTGCGCATTTCTGCCACTGACTGGGTTGAAGGCGGCTGGGAGATCAATCAGTCAATCGCCTTCTCGCGTGAGCTGGAAGCGCTGAACAGTGCTTATATTCATGTCTCAAGTGGTGGTTTGTCGGAAGACCAGAAAATCAGCGTCGGACCCAACTATCAGGTGCCGTTCGCCCGCGATATTCGTGAGCAGGTGTCGATTCCGGTGATTGCGGTCGGCTTAATTACTGAGCCGCAGCAGGCAGAAGATCTGCTGCAACAGGGTGAAGCTGACCTGGTGGCGCTGGCGCGCGGTATTCTTTACGATCCGCGCTGGCCGTGGCACGCAGCCGCTGCGCTGGATGGTAAAGTCCAGGTTCCGCCACAGTATCTGCGTTCTGAACCGCACGATGTAAAAGGCATCCTGACGCAGGATCAGTAAGCTTTAACGGGCAGACCGCATTAACACCGGTCTGCCCGTTCTCTTATAAAATGCCTTTCAGCCGCAGATGCTGCAGCAGCATGATGGTCTTGGCATCCACAATCTCACCCTGGTCAATCGCCTGTAACGCCTGGTCAAAACCGATCTCAAGCACCTCGATATCCTCACCCTCTTCCGCTATTCCGCCGCCTTCACCGCTACGCTGCTGATCGCCATACTCGGCAATAAAAAAGTAGAGTTTTTCAGTAACCGAACCGGGGCTCATAAAGGCTTCAAACACCTTCTGCACATGGCTGACACGAAAACCGGTTTCCTCTTCGGCTTCGGCAACAATACGCGCTTCCGGCGAGGCGTTATCCAGCAGACCGGCGGCTGCTTCAATCAGAAAGCCATCATGCCCGTTCAGGAAAATCGGAAAGCGAAACTGACGGGTCAGTACCACCGTACGTTTGTCACGGTTGTAGAGCAGGATCACTGCGCCATTACCGCGGTCATAGGCTTCACGGCTCTGCTCCTGCCAGCGACCGTCACGGCGCAGCAGCGAGAACGTATATTTCTTCAGGGTATACCAGTTGTCTGACAGCAACTGCTCATTGATGATGCGCACGCGGGGATGGTTCTGCTGCATGATGCTCTCCAGGATAGTAGACAGCCATCACGCTATCATGCACAATCGTGCAACTTCAAGAAAAAACATGCAAAGGCCAGTCATGCTATCCAGCCAGCGAAAACAGACGATTCTCGCCCTGCTCGCCCAGGAAAAACAGGTGCAGTCGCGCGATCTCAGCCAGCGCTTTGGCCTCTCCGAAGACTCTATCCGCCGCGACCTGCGTGAACTGGCGGCTGAAGGATTGTTGCAGCGGGTACATGGCGGCGCGCTGCCAGTTTCCGCTGCGCTGGCCACCTTTGAAACACGCAAAAGCGTGCAGACTGCTTCTAAGCAGGTTATCGCGCAAAAAGCCGTTTCGCTGATTCAGCCGGGGCAGATCGTACTGATTGATGGCGGGACCACCAGCGCGGAACTGGTGCGACGGTTACCCGCCACGCTGAGCTTTACCGCGGTCACGCACAGTCCCAGCGTGGCGCTGGCGTTAGCCGATCATCCACTCGTGGAGATCATACTGATTGGCGGGCAGCTCTATAAACATTCAGTGGTGACGGTGGGCGCAGCGATGCTGGAGTCGATCAACCGCATCAATGCCGATCTCTTTTTTATGGGTGTCACCGGCGTGCATCCTGCGGCAGGCCTGACCACCGGTAATTTTGAAGAGGCGACGGTCAAGCGTGCGCTGGCAGGACGCGCAGCGGAAACCGTGGTGCTGGCGTCAGCGGAAAAGCTGAACTCCGCCTCGGCATTTGCCATAGGCGACCTGTCGCTGGCCAGCACGCTGGTCGTGGAAACGCAGCCGGACGAGGCGCTGCGACAGGCGCTGAGCCAGCAAGGTGTGACGGTCATCTGAGTTCGTAGCAGGCCTGCAGCGCAAGATGCGGACCGGTCAATGGTCGCTGTGTGTCAGGAAACTGCTGTGCTACGGGCGTCATTGAGCTTTGCGCCAGGGCCACCGCAACGGCTCCCTGCTGATAAGCCTGCTCTGCTGCTGCTGCAATCAATGCAAAATAGCGTGTTGTCTCCCCCGCTTTAAACGCCGTCCACGCTCCCTCCACCAGCGCGACCTCCACCTGGCTGCCGGGCTGACAGAAAAGTGCCCGCGTCACCGCCAGCGTTGATTCTGCCGCACAGAGCGCGACTGTGCGCCCTGCCTGACGCTGCAGCGCCTCCGCCAACATCCCGTCGGTGCGCATAACCCGATCCTGTGCGCTGAAATCACCGGCAACCGGCCCCAGCGTCGAGCAGGTGATCAGTACCGCATCAAACTGCGGCAGCAACGTTTCAATCATTTGGGCAATACGGCGGCGTAACGCAGTCGTCATCCCGCCGCTGCGTTCCGCTTCTGCCAGCAGCGCAGGCATCACCAGATGATTCAGCGGCGGATTGTCACGCGCCAGTGCGCTGGCGGCATCATCAAATATTGCGATATTACTGGCCGCGGTGTGAAAACAAAGAATGTTCAGGGTGAGCTCCGGTTCACTGAATGGGCATGGTCAATGTGCGGGTTGCCAGGCAGCATGCTGGATAACAACACGATAACCATCCCTGTCGCTGAATGTCACGCCCCGTTGATCCCAGTAAGGATTCAATGCAGGAACCCGCATAAATCCTGCCTCATCCATACAGGCACATCGGGCCAGCCAGTCAGGCCGTTGCGGAATGTAGAGCACCAGCAGGTCCTCATCTGTTGGCGATGGCCGGACGGGATGCGTGTGACAGAGCGTGAATTCGAGATGCCAGGCCAGCCCTTCAGCGCCCAGCATCACGCCACTGAACCCCTGATGATCAGTAAACTCACCGATTTCTTGCAACCCCAGCCCGTCACAATAGTTCTGACTGCTTTGCGTCAGGTCTGTCACCGGTCGGGCAATACGCAGATGCTGGATAATCATGGTTCTCTCCCTGTAGAGTTCACTGATATTTATCACAATCTTCAGAGCTTCCCGTGACGCCGGATGCGCAGCAACTTCCCATGCCCATAAATTGAAGGCATAAAAAAACCCGCCTTAGCGGGTTTTGGAGGAAGCTGACAGTCAACCAGCCTTTGCTTCGCGTGAACGCACTGTGCCTGAGCGCTCCGCAAGATCAAAAGATTCTTTGAGCTGACGCATTGCTTCCGCTTTACGCTCTGCAACTGTCATTTTTTTCAGGGTTGAAATATCGTGTTTTGAGTACATAACCTCTTCCTCCTTCGCCTATGGCGGTATTCACTTCATACATTACATCACGGGGCGGATGCTGTAAAACCCGGTCTAGAAGCGTTTTAGCTTCTCTGTTTCGGCAATCGCAAAATATGCCCTGGCCCTGTAAGTCTTGTGGTGAAGCGTAATGATAGTCGCCTCCCTCTGACCTGGATGCGTGTCATGCCGCACTGCTGTTGACTCGCCTGCCCGTTTTTTGCAAGCGGATGTGAACAGCCATCAGACTGAATCCATGACGCCAATGGTCCTGCATCCGCTGTGTCCCCGTGGTTAGCACCCTATGCCCTGTTATCGGTAAATCAGTTTACCGCTCACAGCGCTAAACGCATTCCCGCCGCTGTCATCTACACTTTCCCGGTATTCATATGGTGATGCCCTGAGCATTGCCCGGCTATAAAAGGATGACAATATGACTGAACAAGCAACCCAGAACCATGCCTGGTTACTGGCTTCACGCCCACACGGTGAGCCGACCAAAGAGAATTTCCGCCATGTGGCGCAGCCCGTCCCGGAAATCAAAGAGGGTGAAGTACTGCTGAAAACCATCTATCTCTCGCTTGACCCCTACATGCGTGGGCGGATGGACGAGGGTAAATCCTACGCCGCGCCGGCAGAGCTGGATCAGCCGATGGTGGGCGGCACCGTCTGTCAGGTCGCCGAATCGAAAAACAGTGATTTTAAGACCGGTGACTGGGTGCTGGCGCAGAGCGGCTGGCAGGAATATGCCGTCTCCGATGGCAAAGAGATTGCGAAGCTGGGCAACGATCTGCCTCATCCCTCATGGGCGCTGGGTATTCTCGGTATGCCAGGCTTTACCGCCTATATGGGTCTGATGGATATTGGTCAGCCGAAAGCGGGTGAAACCCTGGTCGTTGCCGCCGCAACCGGTCCGGTGGGCGCAACGGTCGGTCAGTTGGGTAAACAGAAAGGCTGCCGTGTCGTTGGTGTGGCGGGCGGTGAAGAAAAATGCCGTTACGCGGTCGATACGCTGGGCTTTGATGCCTGCCTCGATCACCACAGCGCCGACTTTGAAGAGCAGCTGAAAAACGCCTGCCCGGATGGCATCGATATCTACTTCGAAAACGTCGGCGGCAAAGTGTTTGATGCCGTATTCCCGCTGCTGAACACCGCTGCGCGCGTGCCGGTCTGTGGTCTGGTCTCGGCTTACAGCCAGCGTGAGCTGCCGCAAGGCCCGGACAGAACCTCTCTGATCATGGCGGGCATTCTGAAACGCCGTATCCGTATGCAGGGCTTTATCATCTTCCAGGATTATGGTGACCGTTACCCTGAGTTCCTGGAGGCGATGCGTCCGCTGGTGGAGAACAAAAAAATCCACTATCGCGAGCACATGATTGAAGGATTAGAGAACGCGCCACAGGCGTTTATCGATATGCTGAATGGCAAAAACTTCGGTAAAACCGTGGTGAACGTCGGTGCCTGATGACGTTAGCGTGCCGCGTCACTGACGTGGCACGCCATTAATCAGTGCGGCTGCCGGGAAACGTGTTCGGCAGCTGCACGATTTGCCGCACTCACCGCTTCTGCCAGCGTTACCCCGCTACTCAGGCGCTGACACAACACGCCGACAAAACAATCCCCGGCACCGTGGGTGCTCACCAGTGTCACCTTCTGCGCCGCCAGTGTATGCGTCTCTCCCGCCTCGCTGTAAGCCACACCATGTTCACCAGCGGTAACCACCACTCTGGCAAACCGGCTGGCCAGCGATTCTGCCGCTGAGCGCGCCGACGTCAGATCCTGCACGCTAATCCCGCACATATCGCGCGCTTCAATGGCGTTCACCACCAGCAGATCAATACAGTTTTCAAACGCGGCTGACAACGGCCGGGCGGGCGCGGCATTGACGCAGACCGTAATCCCCCGCTGCTGTGCCGCCTGGGCCGCACAGAGGTTCACCGCTTCAGGGACTTCATTTTGCAGCACCAGCAGCGACACCTCCTGCCAGAAGCCGGGTTGCTCAAAGGTCTCCAGCGGGATCTGCTGATTAGCATTGGAGACCACCACCGCACCGTAATCTCCTTCGGCATCGGTAATCGCCACGCTCATCCCGGAGGGAAGCGCATCAATGATGCTGACGGCGGTGCAATCGACCCCGGCCTGCTGCAGATGATCCAGCAGGAATTGCCCCTGCTGATCGCGCCCCACTGAACCGGCGAAGCGCACTGCGGCACCCGCGCGTGCCGCTGCGACGGCCTGATTACCCCCCTTGCCACCAAACTTATAGTGACAGGCGCTGCCCATCACCGTTTCGCCTTTTTCCGGGCGATGGTGTGCATCCAGCATAATGTCGTAGTGAAGACTGCCGGTGACTGCAATTTTGCTCATAGCTAGAATTCCCGCAGATCCTGAACCGCATGCTGGGTTTTCATCAGGTTCTTCTCCGCCCGCTTCAGATCTTTCTTGGCGATAGCGACAAACAGCGCATCCAGAATATTGAGCTGGGCGATGCGTGACGCGGCGTTTTCACCCAGCAGATGCGATCCCTGAGAGGTTGAATTGAGGACCACATGCGCACTCTTCGCGATCGGGGATTCGGCGTAGTTGGTAATGGCGATAACTTTAGCGCCATTCCTCCCCGCCAGTCTGACCGGATCGTTCACCGCACGCGTAGCACCCGAATGGCTGATGGCGATAACCACATCGTCATCAGATAACACGGCGGCTGACATCAGCATGATGTGGGCGTCGTCATAGGCAGTCGACTTAATGCCAATCTTCAGCATCTTGTGTGACAGGTCCCGCGCCACGGCGGCAGAGCCGCCCACGGCATAGAGATCGATATGACGCGCTTTAAAGATAATGTCCGCCGCACGATTGAATTCAGAAACATCCAGAATCGATAAGGTCTCTTCAATCGCCTGGATAGAGGTTCTGAAAACTTTGGCCAGCAACTGCTCCGACGAATCATCCGGCTCAATTTCCGCATGCAGCCCTGCCACTTCAGACTGGTTGTAATAGATCAGGCCACTTCTGAAATGCCTGAAGCCGGTGAAGTTAAGTTTTTTGGTAATCTTAACGATCATCGCTTCAGAGACATTATTCTCCCGCGCAATCTCCTTTAATGAGGATTGCTCGGTAATGTCGGTTCGGGCAATTATCGCCTCAGCTACCCGACGTTCTAACGGCGTCAGCTGGGGCAAACGCATACGAATCTGAGCGCCAATGGCTCGCGGATCTTGCTTCATTACTTGCCTCGGGTCGCCCGGTCAATCAACATCGCTATGATAATAATAAGGCCGGTAGCGAGCAATTGGTAAAAGGCCTGAATGTTCAGTAAGGTCAAGCCATTACGTAACGCACCGAGGATAACCACGCCGATCAGCGTTCCGAAGATACTGCCCTTGCCGCCCATTAACGACGCACCGCCAATGGCCGCCGCCGCAATCGCATCCAGTTCCCACAGGTTGCCGATGGTCGGTTCGGCAGCCCCCAGACGACCAATCAGAATCAGCGAGGCCAGTGAGGCCAGTAAGCCGGAGAAGATATAGACCGTGACCTTGGTGCGCTTAACCGGCACACCTGCGACCCGCGCCGCCTCTTCATTGCCGCCAATCGCCAGAATATATTCCCCCAGCGGGGTCTTATTCATCACCGTCCACAGCAGCAGCGCAATCACTGCCACAATCACAATCGGCGTCGGGATACCGAAAAGCGTACTGTTAATCAGGCTGCGAAATTCCAGCGGAATACCGAAGATGGGATTGCCGCCGGTGTAGATCAGCGCAATTGCCCGGAACAGCGACAGGCCGCCCAGCGTCACAATAAACGGCTGCAGCCCGGCATAGGCGATCAGCGTGCCGCTGAACAGCCCGCACATCGCGCCCACACCCAGCGTCGCGAGGATCGCCAGCGGCACCGGCACGCCCGATGCCATCAGGGTTGCACCCAGCACCGCAGAGAGCGCCGCCGTGGGGCCGACCGAGAGGTCAATCCCGCCGGAGATAATCACCAGCGTCATGCCCAGTGCGATCAGGGCGTTGATTGAGGACTGCTGCAGAATATTCAGCAGATTAGGCAGGGTGAAAAAGACCGGCGACAGAAACGAAAATGTCACCACGATAATCAGTAAGCCAATTAAGGTACCGGCATCACGCAGATTAAATTTAAGCCGCAGCGCAGGTCGGGGACCCGGCCCGGTAGATGTCTGAGTTGTCATAGTTATAACCTTAAATAGTGTCAGGTAAGCGGTCAGGCGGTCTGGTCGATATCTTTGATGGCATAACGGGCAATGTTCTCTTCGGTGATCGCGCTGCCGGTTAACTCTTTGGTTATCCGGCCCTCGCGCATCACCAGCACCCGATCGGAGATACGCATGATCTCGGTCATTTCTGACGACACCACCACAATGGCTTTGCCCGCCTGGGCCAGTTTTTCAATCAGGTGATAGATTTCAGACTTGGCACCAATATCGATACCGCGCGTCGGCTCATCAAACAGAAACACATTGGCATCCGCCGCAACCCAGCGGCCGATGATCACTTTTTGCTGATTGCCGCCGCTCAGCGTGCCGATGGTTTTCTCAATGTCGAGCGGGCGCAGTTTCAGGTCGCCCATGACCTTCAGCGCCTCGCGGTCCAGCCGGGCCTGGTTCATCAGCCCCGCCGACGTGAAGCGGTGCATCGACGGCAGCGCCATATTCATCTTCACCGCCCGCTCTTTGATAATGCCCTCTTTTTTGCGGTCTTCTGGTACCAGGCCAATGCCCGCCTTGATCGCCGCACGCACGTTGTGGTTCTTCACCGCGGCACCGTTGACGCTCACCGTGCCACGGGTGCGCCTGTCGATACCGGCAATCAGCTTCAGCAGTTCGGTGCGCCCCGCGCCGACCAGCCCGGCAATCCCCAGCACTTCGCCCGCACGAACGCTGAAGTTTGCCGCCACCACCTCATTGCCACGCGTCAGATCTTCTACCCGCAGCACTTCGCGATCGGTGACAAACGCCTGATGGTCAAGCTTGTCGATCTTCCGTCCGACCATTTTGGCGACGATGCTCTCCTCATCCTCATCACTGATGTTGACCACCCCCACCTGCTTTCCGTCACGCATAATGGTGGCGCGGTCGCACACCCGGAAAATCTCATTCATCTTGTGCGAGACATAGATCAGCGAGACGCCGGTCGACTTCAGATCGCCAATCAGCTCCGCCAGCCGGTCAAATTCGCGTGGCGTCAGGCTGGAGGTCGGCTCATCCATGGCGATGATTTTGGCGTCATCCAGCAGCGCCCGGGCAATCTCAACAATCTGCTGCTGCGATACCTTGAGGTTCCTGATCGGCGTATCGGGATCGATAGTGGGATCCAGCGTCTTCAGAATCAGGGTAGCCCGCGCCAGCTGGGCCTTTTTATCCACCCACCAGCCCCCGGCGCGGGTCAGCGGGCGACCCAGAAACATGTTCTGCGCCACGGAAAGCTCAGGCACATGCTGTAACTCCTGGTGGATCATCGCGATCCCGGCCTGACGGGCGCTGAGCGGACTGCGGATCTGCACCCGGTTTCCATTGACGCTGATCTCTCCGCTGTCCGCACCGCGAACGCCGGAGAGGATATTCAGCAGCGTCGACTTACCCGCGCCATTTTCCCCAATCAGCGCGTGCACCTCGCCGGGCCGCACTGAGAAATCGACATCCTGCAGCGCGGCGGCGTTACCGTAACTTTTGCTGATGCCACGCATCATTAAGCGAAACTGTTCCATACCCGCTCCCGCTGACTTATTGTTGAGCCAGCAGCTGACGCAACCGGTTGTTGTCTTTGGTTGAGAACGCCTCGACATTCTCTTTGGTGATCAGCGCCTGGGGTGTCGAGACAACGCGCGACAGTTTCTGTCCATTGATCAGCCGGATAATGACGTCCATCGCCACTTCACCGGTCAGCACCGGGAAACTGTCGACCGTGCCGGTCAGCTCGCCGCGCTTAATCGAGGCGTAGGCATCGGAAATACCGTCAGTGCCAAAGATGGCCACCTGTGATGCTTTGTTCTGCGCGCGTACCGCCTCCACCACGCCCAGCGCCATGGTGTCGTTGTTGGCGTAGAAGCCGATTAAATCAGGATGCTGCTGCAGAATGGTCGATGCGGCGTTAAAGGCCTGCTCGCGACTCCAGTTAGCGGGCACGCTGGCCACGATGGTGAACTTACCGGCGCTGTCCAGCGTCTCTTTAAAGCCACGGGTGCGCTGTCCGGCGGCATAAACCCCTGGCTGCCCTTCAATCACCGCCACTTTGCCGCCCTGCGGATGGTGCTGAATAAACCATTTCGCCACCCGCACGCCATTGTCCTTCTGGACGTTGCCGACGTAGTAGCGCGCATTCGGCATCACCGCATCATTAACGTTCACCACCGGGATATTTTTACTGTTGGCACTCTCCAGTGCAGGCTCCAGGTTGATATCGGTCTGCGGCGAAACCAGCAGGCCGTTAAAGCCCTGCGAGATCAGGGTTTCCGCAATGGAGAGCTGACCAAGCTGATCGTCTTCATTGGCCGCCGCCTGATAAGCGACAGTGAAACCATACTTTTTCGCCGCGTTCTGGTAGCCCTGGCCGAGTGAGCGCCAGTACTCATTGGTCAGGGTTTTCGATACCCCGCCAATCTTCAGCGACTTATCGACTTTTGGCAGTGCGCCATATTTGGTGTCGAGCTGGGTCCAGTCGGTGCGATCCGGTTCGGTATCGGATTGCAGCGGTGCCAGTTCTGCCGCATAAACCGTGCTGCAGAGCAGTGAGGAGGCGATAAGAGAAAGCAGGCGTTTTTTCATTTTTTATTCTCAGGGTGTTGGGTAGAGGTGTGATGTTTTTATGATTAATCGGCTGTCAGCGCGCCAGCATGATGTCATTGACGATCTGCTGAGAGGCCACCGCATCCTGACGCTCAATGGCCGCCAGTAACGCCGCGTTGTCGTGCAGCTGGTCACAAAGCCTCAGCAGACGAGTCACGGTCGCAATATTGCTTTCTGCCTCACGGATCGGGTCAAGACCGCTGGCATCCGGGAAGGTATCGAAGTAGTAGGCACCGCGATAACCATCACGCTGCATCTGCCAGAGAAACTCCAGCGTGGCGCGTGGGTTAACTGAGCCGACCATCAGGCCGTCATCACGCTTGCCCCAGCCGTCATTAAGGTCCAGCCCCAGCAGCCGTGAGCGGCGCGCCACCATGGCGGCGGCGTAAGCCGGGATCTCATTGGCAAACAGTACATGAGCAAAATCCAGGGTGATCCCCAGGTTGGCGCAGCCCGCCTCTTCCACGGCCAGCAGACAGGTGGTGGCGTTGGGAAAGATGCTGTAGGCGCGTGGCTCATTGGGTTTATATTCGATGCTGACGTCAACGTCCGGTGCATACTCCGCCACTTCACGCACGGCGCTGACCGCATCCTCCCAGATCTTCTTATAGTCCGCCTGGAAGCAGTAATCGAAACCGTCCTGCCCCATCCACAGCGTCATCAGCCGTGAACCAAATTCCCGACCCGCGTCAATGCCCCGTTTGGTCAGCTCAATCGCTTCGCGACGCACTTTCGCGTCGGGATGGGTAAACGCGCCGATTTTGAACTGTGGCGCGTCCCAGCGCATCTGCATACCGTTAACGGCCAGACCCGCATCACTGATCGCCTGGCGCAGTGTGGGGATATCGCTGGTGAGATGTTGCGGAAAGTTGAGGTCGAGATGCGTTAAGCCTTTGACCTTGCCTGCACGGGCAACCATCTGCAGCACAGAGGGCTTGCCCTGCTGATCGGGCCAGTAGAGGTGCGCCCCCGAGGCGAAAGAGTTAAGACGGGTAGCAAATTTCAGTTCCGACATGAGCATCAATCCTTCAGAGTGCGTATTGTGAAGTACTTTTCGTATTCACGATTAATTGTGAAGTCATATATTAATCTACGCCTCGCGGCTTAATGCGCAAGTCTGTCAGGCAGGAGAAATCATTAAACCGGGAGCGCTGTCACGAAATGGTTTCGATGCGTTATCAGATGATGTGAATGCGGAGATGAAAGAATTAAGATGAAATACAACAGGTTGTCGCGCGAAGCCGGGTGTGAGATCTGGCAGGCAGAGGTGTGAAAAAAGCTGAGCGCCAGGGTGGCGCTCAGCGGGTCGGTTTTTTAAAAAATCACTTCAGACGGAAAGCGACAACGCTGTCGCCCGCCGTGGTACCGAGCGAGCCGTGGCCGCCCGCGGCAATCACCACATACTGCTTGCCATCTTTGCCCATAAAGGTGGATGGCGTGGCCTGCGCACCCGCGCTCAGTTCAGTCTGCCACAGCAGTTCGCCGGTGGTGCTGTCGTAAGCACGGAAGAAGTTATCTGCCGTTGCACCGTGGAACACCAGATCACCCGCCGTCAGCAGCGGTCCGCCGTGCGCCACCATGCCCATCGGGAAACCGAGCGGGAAGCGGCCAGGCAGGAAGCTGGTCTTGAGGTTTTTGGTGGTGCCGACGCGACGCAGCCATTCGGTTTTGCCGGTGGTCAGATCCACACCGACCATCCGTCCCCACGGTGGCGCGATGCAGGGAATACCCAGACCCGACGCCATCTGCTGGATGTGGATAGCGTAGTCACCGTGGAAGTTCTCATTCCAGTACGGCGTACCATCTTTGGTGAAGGTACGCTGGGTTTCGGTTTCCGGCGTGCGTCTGATGAGGTTGTATTTGTAAGCCAGGCGCACCGGTGCCGCAATCAGCATCTGACGCTGTGGATCAACCGCTACTGAACCCCAGTTAAACACCCCGATGTTGCCCGGGAAGATCAGCGAGCCTTTCTCCGTTGGTGGCGTCCACGGGTTACCGTCATAGCGCAGCTCACGGAACGTGGTGCGGCAGGCCATCTGGTCAAACGGCGTAATGCCCCACATTGACTTCTCAGTCAGCGGCTGCGGAATGAAGTTCAGGCTTGAGACCGGCTGAGTCGCCGCATACTGCTCGCCTTTAATACCATCCGTGGAGACCTTAACCTGCTCTACCGGATAAACCGGTTTGCCGGTCAGGCGGTTCAGCACAAACAGGTTGCCGGTTTTGGTCGGCAGGATCACCGCCGGTTGCGGTTTGCCCTGATAGTTGATGTCCACCAGCGACGGCTGTGACGGGTTATCGCGATCCCAGAGGTCGTGGTTTGAACTCTGATAGCGCCATTTGAACGCACCAGTTTTCAGATCCAGTGCCACCAGCGCATCACGGAATTTTTCAGTGTTGCTGGCAGGATCGCGTTCAAGTCCCACTTCATCCGGCGAGGCGTTACCAAACGGCACATAGACCAGGCCGTTTTTCAGATCGGCGCTCAGGGTGGCCCAGGCGACCGGGGTATCCTGCGGATAGGTTGCCCCTTCAGCGACCGGTGCGGTGTTATCCGGGTTAGCCGGATCGAAGTTCCACACCAGACGACCGCTGACGGCATCATAGGCACGGATCACACCTGATGGGTTACCGCTGTTGAAGCCGTTATCCATCACCGAACCGCCGACAATCACCAGGTTGCCCGCCACCAGTGGCGCGGCAGTCTGCATCAGCGCGTGCGGACGCACCTCGCCCATGTTGGCGCGCAGATTCACCACACCGTTGTCACCAAAGTCAGCACAGGCTTTACCGGTATCGGCATCCAGCGCCAGCAGGCGGGCATCGGTAGTGGCATTGAAGATACGCTTGCGGCAGATGGCCGGCGATGCGCCCGTCTGCGCCTGCGCCTGCTGACCGGCATCGAAGTAGCTCACGCCACGACAGGTCTGGTGCTGCTGCAGATAAGAGCGGTTTTTATCCGGCGTCGTTTTCCACTTCACCGCACCGGTTTCCGGGTCAAGGGCATGGACTTCGTTGTGCGGCGTACAGAAGTAGAGCATGCCGTTGGCTTTCAGCGGTGTCGCTTCAAAGGTGTATTCGGTCGCATCGTCACCCTGACGCAGATCGCCGGTGTGATAGGTCCAGGCCACTTCCAGATCTTTCACGTTATCTTTAGTGATCTGCTTCAGCGCCGAAAAGCGCTGGCCATCTGTGTTTCCGCCATAGGCGCTCCACTCTTCAGCGGCACCGCCGGTCGCAGAGGCGTTGCGCGGCGTATTAATGGCGCCCTGCTGCGGCAGCGGATCGTAGAAGCAGAGACCGATGACCAGCAGCACCATCAGGACGACGGAACCCCCGAGGAAAGGATGGAAACGACGCTGCCCCTGATAGAGCGGACGCACCACCCACGGCAGCGCCAGCCAGAGACCCAGCACGCCAAACAGGTCGCCGCGCGGGATCCACTGCCATTTGTCGAAGCCCACTTCCCAGATAGTCCAGAACAGAGTGATCCACATCAGCAGCGCATAAAGCGTCAGCGCACTGCGTTTGTTCATCAACAGCAGAATCGCGCTGAGCAGAACGCCCACGCCCATCAGCGCATAGAACGCGCTGCCTCCTGCTAGCAGGAGTTGTCCTCCCATGTAAATCAGGGCGATAGCAAATATCACCATGATTATACTGGTTATTTTATTGATCATGATCCATCCTCGGGTCATTAGCGGCAATTGAAAGGTTAAGCTGGAAACATAAATTCAACGAGATTTTAACTTACGCACGAAATATGTAAAAACGTGTATAAGCGTTAATCATTAGAAATATTTATTATAAATGTCACCTGTTAATGCGGTCAGGCCGCTTTTTTTACTTTCTGAAGGGCTGATTACGGGATATCCATCACAAAAAATTAACCATAGGCTGCTAACGACCGCACCTTTTGTTCAAAGGCGATTAATTAACAGACAAGCCGCCCTTCTGTAACGCCAGCTAAAGTGTGCCCGACGAAAGATTTTCAGAGTCAAATAATCATAATGGTTTATTAACTCTGTTCTGAAATAACTCTTATTGCTGAAATCGGGAATGTTACTGCCCTGCTGTTATTCTTGGCGGCTTCATCAACGCTGGTGCGGTGTCGCTGCTGTTCAAATGATTTAATTGTGCCAGCCTGAACGCGTTTTTTATTATTTTCCTGAAAAATAACACTCAGGAAATAGATTAATGAACAAAGGGATTTTGCCGATGAAAACGATTTCAGATATTCCGTAGCATGACGCTTATTTTATCTGTGATATATATCAGCTCTCTTATATTCGTTTATCCGGCCAGCAGGCGGGATTTTTCTGGCAGCAATAAACCAGGCAGGTTAACTATGACCGCACTTCATGCTATTTATCGCAAGTTTCGTTTCCCTTTTAAGTTTCTTAATGCTGCCATTCGCTATCCTGCCGCGCAGGCACGGGTAAAGCGTTATTCCGTCATGTCGATAGAAGAGACTGTCGATCTGTTATTACGTAACACACAATTATCTCTGGCCCGTTATGGCGACGGTGAACTGGAAATGACCTGGTATAAAAATATCGGTTTCCAGCCATTTGACCCGAATCTCTCTGCACGACTCAAAGCCTTGCTGCAGCAGGATTCAGGAGCCAACCCGAACTGTCTGATCTGTCTGCCGGATGCCTTTCGCACCACCCGTAATATGCGGAGCGGGTCGGCCCTGTTCTGGTTCTTCCATAAATCATTTTATTTTAAATATTATGAGGCTCTGCTGAATAAACAGTACCAGTATGGAAATACCTCGGTGACCCGTCCCTATCACGATTATAAAGGCAAGCAATTATCCCGGACGATATTTGATAAGTTTAAACAGCTCTATCAGGGCCGCCGGGTATTAATTGTGGAAGGCAGTGGAACGCGCCTGGGATTAGGCAATGATTTACTGGAGGGAGCCAGCGAAGTGAAACGTATTACGACGCTGAACCGTAATGCCTTTTCCGTCTATGATCGTCTGTTTGATACCGTTTTAAAGAATGCCGTCAACTTTGACCTGGTCTTGATTTCATTAGGGCCGACCGCAACCGTGCTGGCATATGATTTAAGTCAACACGGTATCCGCTGTATTGATAGCGGCCACGTCGATATTGAATATGAGTGGATGCTGGCCAGTGCCACCAGCAAAATAAAAGTGGACGGAAAAAACGTCAATGAGGCGGGCGTACTGCTGAGTGAACAGACTACGGTGGCAGATGCGACTTATCAGCAGCAGATTTTACAACACGTTGGCGAAATACCCCAGGTCGGGACGGCTGATACAGAAGCAGTCACGGAAGCCGTGGTTATCCCGCTGCCACACGTCAGCCCCAACCATCATAACGCCGCCTGAGCCTCACCACCGACAGGCAGCGGCTGCACCGCATTGAAGCGCAGGCGAATTATTAGCGGGATCAGTTAACCCCCTTCGGAGCGGGCTCAGGGGCCCGAATTCTGTGCTTGTCCGCTGTTTGCCGGATAAATGCCCTTTCCGGCATCAATTTTGCTTCTGCTCTCCTGAGACATTCAATCAGGAGAAGTGAGATGACAACCAGCCGTTACCGTTACACCATATTTTCACTGCTGTTCCTGATCGCCCTGATCAACTACATCGATCGCGGTGCCCTGTCGTTTGCGGCTAACGCCATTGCGGCGGAATATCACTTCAGCAAAGTCCAGCTCGGAGCCGTGCTGGGCTACTTTGGCTTTGGCTATCTGTTTGGTTCGCTGTGTGGCGGCTTTCTTGCCGACCGTATCGGCACGAAAAAAGTCTGGCTGCTGGCAGGCGTACTCTGGTCGCTGCTGGAGATCGCCACCGCCTGGGCGGGGGAACTGGGCATGGCGCTGTTTGGCGGATCCGCCATTATGGGCTTTGCTGCCCTGCGCATCATGTTTGGTTTTTCCGAAGGCCCGGCCTATGCGCTGATGAACAAGGCGATTGCTCACTGGGCACCCGATAATGAGCGCGGCTTTGCGCTGGGCATCGGCCTGCTCTCGACCCAGGTTGGCGCGCTGCTGACCGCCCCGATTGCGGTGGGCCTGCTGCTGCTGACCCATGACTGGCGCATGATGTTTATCCTGCTCGGTGTTTTCTCCCTGCTGGCGATGGCGCTGTTTGCCCGCACCTTCAGCGACAGCCCGGAGAAAAGTCCACATACCAATGCCGCAGAACGTCAGCTTATCCAGACCGGTCAGCGCCGCAGCGCGGGCGACAGCGTACCACTGCCCTGGTGGCGCTTCTTTACCAGCCGCACCCTGGTCTGCAACGCGCTGGGCTACTTCTCATTCCTCTACATCACCTTTACCCTGGTGACCTGGATGCCGAAATATCTGCAGGATAATTTCCATTACGACCTGCACTCACTGTGGTACGTCGCGATGATCCCGTGGAGCGGCGCCTGTATTACGGTGCTGCTGGGCGGTCGCATTGCCGATGCCCTGCTGGCTCGCTTCCGTAATCTGCGTCTGGCGCGCAATCTCTTTGCCGCCGTCACGCTGTGCGGCACCGCCTGCTGCTTTATGGCGATCCCCTATGTGCAGTCGGCTGCGGGGATTATTGCACTGATGACCCTGGGCAATGCGCTGAATGCACTGGTAAACAATGTCTACTGGTCGGTGGTGATTGATGTCACCCCTAAAGCGTCGGTGGGCACCTACAGTGGCATGACGCTGGCGATAGCCAATCTGGCAGCGATTATCTCTCCGATGCTCTGCGGCTGGCTGGCGGAATATTACGGCTACAACGCGATGTTTACCGTCACCGCGCTGATCGCCTTTGGCAGTATGCTGGCAATGACACTGCTGCAACCGGAGAAGCCGCTGGTGGCAGAGGCGCAGACCGGCGCAGCGGACGTTTCTGCCGCCTGATCTTAAAAGAGGATTTCCTGACACGCGGGTGATCACACACCCGCGAAGAGTGACACTCCCTGAAAGGCAGCCGCTCAGGCGGCCTGACCTTGTTATTGGGCGGGATAAATTGACTGTTCGGGGATGCCCCGACGATCCCAGCGGCTGGCGATCAGCCATAACAGTGCCGTCGCAAACCAGCCGATGATCCACGAGACATCATTACCGGCAAAAATCCAGGTTAGCGATCCATGGTGCAGCGGATTATCGATAAACGGCAGTTGCACCAGCACGCCCAGAAAATAGACGGTAATACCGGCCAGGTTCCAGCGTCCATAGCGCCCGTCCGGCTGCGACAGTGCCGGGACATCAACCCTGCCCCTGGTGATCAGATAGAAATCGGTCAGGCTGATCGCGCTCCACGGCACAAAGAAAGCCAGCAGAAACAGCAGGAAGTGGGTGAAGGATTTCAGAAAGGCCGGTTCACTGAGCAGAGCAATGACGCAGGCCAGTGTAACCATAAGCACCACAAACAGAATGCGCCCGCCCCGACTCAGCGTGGTTTGCTGACGGAAACCAGAGACAATGGTGGTCAGTGACATAAAACTGCCGTAGGCGTTCAGCGTGGTAAACGTGATTTTTCCAAAGCAAATGGCGAAATAAATCACCATGGCCATGGTCGCCGTGCTACCCATGCTCACGATGTAACCGACCTCATTGCCTGCAAACGCACTTCCGGCAATGGCAGCGACAATCACCCCCAGCGTCATTGAAGCCTGCGTGCCAAGTACGGTGCCAAAAAAGACTGAGCTGAAGAGTTTCTTCGCGGAGACATCAGCTGGCAGATAGCGTGAATAGTCAGAGACATAAGGACAGAAGGCAATTTGCCAGGATGAAGACAGGGAGACCGCCAGCAGGAAATTTGCCGGGGTAAAGTGCTGATTCTGCCACACGGCTGATAAGTCATGCGCAGAGAACAGCGTGATAAACATATAAGCAAAGGCTAAAACGCCAATGACGCTCGCCAGCTTGCCCAGTTGATGAATCACGCGATAGCCCAGCACCGCAATGATCACGATGAGGATGCTGAACAGGATCATCCCGGTTGAATGACTGACATGGATAAGTTTAGCCAGCGCCTGCCCGGCTAATACTGTCCCGCTGGCTGAAAATCCCACATACATAATGCACACCAGCACCAGAGGAATAACTGCACCAAACACGCCAAACTGCATACGGCTGGTGATCATCTGCGGTAAACCCAGGCGCGGACCCTGGATCGCATGCAAAGACATGATCGCTGCACCCAGAATCTGCCCCACCAGTAAGCCGATAAGAGACCACACGACGTCTCCACCCAGCACCACGGCCAGCGCACCCGTGACAATAGCCGTGATTTGCAGATTGCCACCAAACCAGAGCGTGAACTGGTTAAAGGGATGACCATGACGTTCACCCAACGGGATGTAATCAATGGAGCGGGTTTCTGACAGGCCCTGTTTCTCTGAGCCTGAATAATCTGATACAGATGATTTGACCGACATAGATTCCTCGCTGGAACAGTGAGAGACGTGTTGACTGAAAGCGTGATTTGCCCAATCCAGGGTTGAGAGTACATGTCTATACAAGCAGCGATATTGTCATGCGCATCGGGAAGTTACAAGGCAACCGGTCATTGGAAAATGTGATGATATCGACAGGCCTGTCATGATGGGGCAGGAAAGGATGAGGGAGCGCGGGGACCTGTTTCCGGGGGATAACGCCCTTATGGCGGGGCGTAAAACGGGAGTAAGGCATTTTGTTCGATCACCGCTACAGGCGACAGCGATGATCGGGTAACGCGTACGATGTCAGGCCTGTCAGTTTCAGAGTGTGCGGAAGAGGAAAAACCCTGACGGTTACCCTTCAGCAACCACCCGCTGACGATGACAGTCGGCCGGTTCCAGTTTTTGCCCCTGTGAAGAGATAACCTCCAGGCGCGGCAGCGGCTTTCCTTCCGCATTATCCAGCAGCACGGAGTGGGTTTCGCCCTTCTCAAACAGGTAACGCTCGCCCCACTGGCGCATCGCGACCACAACCGGAAACAGCGAACGGCCTCTTTCGGTCAGGACATATTCGCTGTAGGCGCTGCCGTCGGAGGCCGGCGCAACCTCAAACACCCCTATCTCCACCAGCTGCTTCAGGCGTGACGCCAGGATATTTTTCGCCAGCCCCAAATTCCGCTGGAAGTCACTGAATCTGCGGACGTCATCAAAAGCTTCACGCACGATCATCATGCACCAGCGCTCACCTATCGACTCCAGGGTTCTGGCGACCGGACACTCGCTGGTTCTCAGGGATTCCTGCTTAGCCATGCTCTTCTCTCACGCTGCCTGTCTCATGATGGCAGTTTAGCCACTCCGAAAAGAAGTTGCAAAAAAAAACCAGCCCGGTTAAAGATATCGCCAATCCAGTTTCAAATAAAAACCAGAAAGGAAAGCAACATGACCTGTACGATTGGCAAGGCGCGTGATCCTGAAGCCGATTCGCCCCCAGCCGCGATCCCGGTGCTCTCGTCCCGGATGATCTTTTTGTTCTCACTCACCTCTGCGCTGGCGGTCGCCAATGTTTACTCGGCACAGCCTCTTCTGGAGTCGATCGCCGCCAGCCTGCAGGTTTCCACCGGCACCATTGGCACAGTGGTAACGGCCACGCAGAGCGGCTACGCCCTCGGGCTGGTCTTTCTGGTGCCGCTGGGCGACTGCGTGAACCGCAAAAAACTGGTGATTACCCAGTTGTTGCTTTCCGTGCTGGCGTTAATCACTGCTGCGGTTGCGCCAGACCTGATGACGCTGCTCTGTGCAATGCTGCTGGTGGGATTAATGGCGGTGGTCACGCAGCTGATGGTGGCGTGGGCCGCCATGCTGGCATCGCCAGAACAGCGCGGACAGGTGGTGGGCAGCGTGACCAGCGGCATCGTGATCGGCATCCTGCTGGCGCGGTTTGTTTCCGGAATGATTGCTGACCTGGCGGGCTGGCGGGCGGTCTATCTGACGGCTGCCTGCCTGTTACTCCTGATCTCGCTCATCCTGGCGAAAGTGCTGCCCGCCACAGCAGGTCAGACGCGGCGCACATCTTATCCTCACCTCTTATTGTCTGTTTTCCGTCTCTTCCTCACGGAACCGCAGCTGCGCAGACGCGGGATCCTGGCGCTGCTGATTTTTGCGGCCTTCAGTATGCTCTGGTCTTCGATGGTACTGCCACTTACCGGCCTGTCACTGTCACACACCCAGACCGGGATGTTCGGCCTGGCCGGACTTGCCGGTGCGCTGGCGGCCTCCAGAGCAGGCGCATGGGCTGACCTGGGCCTGGGGCAGCGTGCCACCGGCTTAGCCCTGGCGTTGCTGACCTTCTCCTGGCTGCCGATAGCCGCGCTTCACACCTCGTTACTGTTGCTGATTTTCGGGGTGATCCTGCTCGATTTCGCCGTCCAGACGGTACATGTGATTAATCAGAGCCTGATCGTGGCCGCCCGACCCGAGGCGGCAAGTCGTCTGGTGGGCGCCTATATGTGCTTTTACTCGCTGGGCAGTGCGCTGGGGGCCATCGCCGCCACTCAGCTTTATACGCACTGGGGATGGCAGGCTGTCTGCTATGCCGGTGCAGCGGTCAGTGCCTCTGCCTTTTTCTGCTGGTCCGGAGTTCGTCACTCATGAAATTAACGCATCTGCTGCTCGCCGTCATGATCACCGCCATCTGGGGGGTTAACTTTTCCGTTATCAAACTCGGCCTGCAGGCGGTCGACCCGTTTATCCTGGCAGGTATCCGCTTTACGCTCTGCGCTCTGCCAGCCCTGTTCTTTATAAAGAAACCGGACGTGCCGTGGCGTTACCTGATTAGCTATGGCCTGGTCTTCGGGATTGGCCTGTGGGGTCTGGTGAATCTGGGGATTAAAACCGGACTGTCGGCGGGCATCGCCTCGCTGCTGCTGCAGTTCAGCGCCTTCTTCACGCTGCTGCTCGGTGGCTGGGTATTTAAAGAGCGTCTCAGCCGCTATCAGATCGCCGGGTGTGCGCTGGCCTGCGCCGGTCTGCTGAGCATTTTTTTCATTACCGATGGCTCAGTGACGTTTTCCGGCATGCTGCTGGTGCTGGCAGGCGCGGTCGCATGGAGTATTGCCAATATCATCAATAAAAAAGCGGGCACCCGGCAGGTTTTTGCTTTTCTGGTCTGGTCGAGCGCCTTTGCACCCATTCCACTCTTCCTGCTGGACGGGCTGGTCAATGGCAGCGCGGGCTATCACGCACTGTTCACCCAGCTGGATGTGAAGGCGGTGTTGTCGATACTGTTTCAGGTCTATCCCAATACCCTGCTGGGCTACTGGGTGTGGAACTGGCTGCTGAAACACTATCCGGTTTCTACGGTCGCGCCACTGTCGCTGCTGGTACCGGTGTTCGGCATCCTGGGTTCAGTGGCGATATTTGGCGAAACGGTTTCACCTCAGAAAATCGCCGCGCTGCTGCTGATCGTCGCCGGACTGGCCGTCGGGCTCTATGGCCAGCGGGTTGTGCGCTATTTCGGCGTACAAACCGGCTGACGGCGCCGTGGGGTGGCTATGCACCGTGCCGCTGGCAGAACGCTTCGATGTCACCGTGCTGAAAATCGGGCAGATTCGCCAGCAGTTTCTCCAGGGGCCAGTTCCACCAGGCAATGCGCTGGAGACGTGCGGCGATAGCCGGTGTAAAGCGCACCCGCAGTGGCCTGGCCGGAACACCGCCCACGACGCTGTAGGGCGCGACGTTTTTCGTCACGACTGCACCCGCAGCCAGCACCGCACCATCTCCAATGGTGACGCCAGGCAGCACAATTACGCCGTGACCTATCCACACATCGTGACCGATTATCACCCGATCGGCGCGACGGGCGGAAAAGAAGCCCTGATCGCGCCGGGCGTCGGGGTGGTAATACTCCGGGCAGTAGGTAAAGCGATGCTGGGAAGCGCGGTCCATAGGATGATTCGGCGCGCCAATGCGCACCTGATTAGCAATGGCGCAGAAGCGCCCCACCTGGGTATCGGCCAGGCAGCAGTGTTCACCGACATAGGAGAAGTCACCCAGCTCGCTATATTCCAGCGTGCTGTGCGCCAGGATCTCACACTGCTGACCCACAGTGGTTTCGCGCATCTTCACACTCTCATCAATCCAGGTGTGCGCTAATCGGGCGGGCATAACGGCGGCAATGGACATAAAACTCCCGGTCTGGATAAGCAGCGCCCCGGCGGCGTGCTTTGCCGCACCACCTTACCCGCCTCCGATGACAGAGAATTGACAAAGAAAAAAGGCGGAGTGGTTAGCTCCGCCTTGTTTCAAGTTCCGGTTAACCTGCGTGACCGGTCAGTTGCATAAGGGCAACGATGATCTGCAAGATGACCCGGATAAGATCCAGAATCAGCTTAGTCAGTTCCATCACTTTCCTTCTCCTTTTACAGGAGCGCGCTGTTCGGCAACCAGGGCTTTGACTCTACCCGCCGGGCGCCTAAGCACATCTTTGTGGAGAGAGCTGAGCGGCACTCATGGTTAAAGCCACAGGCCAGCACCACCTGATGCCT
The DNA here is from genome assembly GCF_054056055.1 of Pantoea sp. PvP021. Lineage (NCBI taxonomy): Bacteria > Pseudomonadati > Pseudomonadota > Gammaproteobacteria > Enterobacterales > Erwiniaceae > Pantoea > Pantoea sp. PvP021. The sequence goes on from NZ_JBSRXX010000001.1 coordinate 803,338, forward strand.
GCCGGGATTTTAAAACCGTGCCCCTGGGAGCGGCCAGTCGACAATGAGGCGATGCTCAACACTCAACACCTGTATAAACATACAGCATTTTGGCGAAACTTGAAATCCTTAGCCGCACATTTTACAATCTTGTTTGTGGAGAGTGCTGAGCACCTCGTTCGCAGCGCGGTTACCAGCCGGGTAGCGAACAAAAAATAAAGGATTTGGCGAAATGCCAAATCCTTTTTTTATGCCTGCTTTCTGCTTAAAAAAGCAGCGCAATGCTTACTTTGCGGCGCTGATTCGCCACACGGTATTACCCGCATCGTCAGCAATCAGGACACCGCCCTGTTTGTCGCTGGCCAGACCGACCGGTAATCCACGCACCTGCTTTTCGTCGTCCGTCAGGAAGCCCGAGACCACCGTCTGCGGCTGACCCACTGGCTTGCCGTTTTCAAATTTCACCCACACCACTTTGTAGCCATTCAGCGGCGTACGGTTCCAGCTGCCATGTTCACTGATAAACGCACCGCCCTGGTATTGCGGCATGTTATCTGCGCCGTAGAACAGCAGCCCCAGCGGAGCGACATGCGAACTCAGGGCAAAATCAGGCTTAATCGCTTTCTCAACCAGATCGGGACGCTGCGGTTCGGCACGGGTATCCACATGCTGACCAAAGTAGCTGTAGGGCCAGCCATAGAAGCCTTTGTCCTGCACTGAGGTCATGTAGTCAGGCACCAGATCGGAGCCGATTTCATCACGCTCGTTGACGATGGCCCACAGTTTTCCGCTCTGCGGTTCCCACTGTAAACCGGTCGGATTGCGCAATCCGCTGGCGTAGATCCGGCTGGCACCGCTGGCCGCGTCCACTTCCAGCACCGCGGCGCGGCGATACTCTGCGCCAATGCCGTTCTCGGTGACGTTACTGTTGGAGCCGACACCCACATAGAGCTTGCTGCCATCGGGGCTGGCCAACAGCGCTTTGGTCCAGTGGTGGTTAATCGGCCCGCCCGGCAGTTCCGTCACCTCTTCAGGCGCGGTGCGGATCTCCGTCTCCCCTTCGCGATAGGGGAACTTCACCAGGCTGTCAGCATTCGCGACGTAAAGCGTATTCCCAATCAGCTGCATACCAAACGGCGAGTGCAGATTCTCAATAAAGCGGTGCTGCTCCCATTTGCCATTGACGTTGCGCAGCAGCGTAATCCGGTTGCCGCCAGCGCCGCCCTTACCTGACGCTTTCTGCACAATGCCCATAATCAGCTGTTTAGGCCGGGTAGTGGGTTTGGCCGGGCCGTTGGATTCCGCCACCAGCACATCGTTATTCGGCAGAACATAAACCTGACGCGGATGCTGCAGATTGTCAGCGATCTTTTCGATTTTCAGCCCGTCAGCCACTTTTGGCATTTCGCCCGCTTTCCATGGCGTGCCTTCCGGCACCTGCATCGGCGGCATAAAGAAGTTCTGTGCCTGCGGCAGTTCGGGATTCGGTCCGATCTGCTTTTGCGGATCGACCAGCGCACCATCATCACAGCCTGCCAGCAGTGCTGTCAGGGTAAGCGCGAGCAACGTTTTATGCGGTATCTTCATGGTGGCTCCTCCTTAAGCGCTACGCTGACGTAACGCAAGTTGCACATTCGCCAGCAGCAGCAGCGCTACCACCAGCGTCGAAAGCGTCACGCCCAGCGGGATGACAGCGGCGGCATCACGGCTGTGAATAAACGCATTGACGATAGCGATCACAATCGCCACCAGCCAGAGCCAGAAATGACTCTTTTCCGCACTGTCACTGCCGCGGAACAGATAAACCAGCGCGATGAGTCGCGGCACAATCGCCAGTATCAGTCCCAGCGCAATCAGCCAGCCTGCGGCATCCGTCCAGAACAACACAAAGGTCTGGCTATAGAGAATATCGAACAGCCAGGCCGCGACAAAAAAGCCCAGCGGCACCGGCTCCAGCAGAGCGTACAGCGTCACGGCAAAGGCCGATCTTCCCAGGGTATTGCGCATGTTTCTCTCCATTTTTAACGTGAATGCGGACCGCGTCAGACGTCGCGCTGCTCAGAGCAACTGACTCCGCGCCTGTAAAAGATTAGTAAATCTGAAGAGAAACAGAGGGTTTATTCAGGAGGAATTGCAAATCAGGCGGATGACGTCCCTGTCATCGCCGGTCTGTCAGGGTTTATCAGCGGGTAAAGTGACCCAGTATCCTGGCTGATAAGGCAGCGGCAGGAACTTCTCGTGGAACGTGCGGAAGGTGGCGTCCGGATCCAGATCGGCAAACAGATCGGGATGCAGCCATTTCGCCAGCGCCTGGATAGCCACAAACTGGTAAGGGCTGTCGTAGAACTGATGCCAGATGGCGTGGACATTGCCGTTGTGCGCCACCGGCAGGGTTTTAAAAGCATCGCGCATCATCAGCCCCTTAAGACGCGCGGTAGCCTCGGTGACATTGGCACCCGGACCGACGCCGACCCATTTTCCCACGGTATTGTAATTCTTCCAGTTAGCGCCGGTCACTACCACCACATCCGGCTGGCTGGCGATAATCTGTTCCGGGTTAACGGTGCCGAAGGTGCCAGGGATCAGATCTTTAGCGATGTTACGACCGCCCGCGATCTCGACCATCTGACCAAAGTTTTCATTGCCAAACGACATGCAGCACTCGTCGCTGTAGCCGCCTGCACGGTCAATCATCACTTTCGGGCGGTAGCCGGTAAAGTTCTTCAGACGCGAGGTGACAAGGTCAATCTGCTGCTGGCGGAAGGTGATAATTTCCTGGGCACGCGCCGGTTTGTTCACCAGTTCGCCCATGATGCGGATACTTTTCTCCGCATTCACCATCGGCGCTTCGCGGAAATCGATAAACACCACCGGCACGCCTACTGCCTGCAGTTTTTCAATCAGCTTGCCTTCATCGGTGGCGGCTTTGGATTCCAGATTCATCAGCACCAGATCGGGCTTCAGGGTTAACGCCTGCTCGACGTTGAAAGTGCCATCTTTCGCCCCGCCAAAGGTCGGTAATTTTTTAATTTCCGGATAGCGTTTTTCGTAAGCCTGATAACCGTCCCAGTCCGCTTTCGGGAAGTCGTCACGCCAGCCAATCACCCGTTTAAATGGGGCATCGGGTTCAAATGCCGCCAGCAGATACATCTGACGGCCCTCACCCAGAATGATGCGTTTTGCCTCCTGCGGCACCTCGACCTGACGGCCTGCGACATCGGTAATCAATTTGGCCGAAGCCGTCCCTGCCAGCGTGAGCAGCCCCAGCGCTAAAAACCATTTTTTCATTGTAAAAACCCGCACAAATGATAATGAGAATTATTAATGTAAAGCGGCGTTACTATCACCTAAAACAGGGGTCAGGGGAAGTCATCCGGTTAAATGTTTTTTGCGGCGGGGTTAACTGGCGGAGTTTCGCTCAAAGAGATCCCTTAAGAGGAAAAAGCGCAGCGTGTCGCTGCTCACAAAACGGTCAGCTTTCGTGAATATGTTCACAACACCCTGGGCAGTTGCACACATATTAGCCATTAATCGTATCGTTTTGGCTAATGCGTTAATGAATTGTGAAGGCTAGATTGAAAATGAAACAGCGTTTTAATAATTCATCAGGACAGACTGCCACAGGAGCTTAACCGTGAAGATCAGCGCCATTGATGTCACCCTTTTTACCTATCCCACCCAACGCTGCGCCGACAGCGCCGGACACTCCCACCCTGGCCCGGAAAATGATGCGCAGATGGCGCTACTGACCCTGACCAGCGAGGAAGGCGACTGTGGTTACGCCTTTGCGCCGCCGGAAGTGGTGCGATCCCATGTGGTTAATGCCTTTTTCCGCAAAGTGCTGATCGGTCAGAACGCCTTTGACCGGGAGCGTCTCTGGCAGGATCTGGTGCACTGGCAGCGCGGCAGCGCCCATCAGCTCACCGAGCGGGCGCTCTCCGCTGTGGAGCAGGCATTGTTGGATCTGATTGGACGGAAGCTGAAACAGCCTGTCCACAAACTGCTGGGCGGCTATCGCGAGAAGATCCCGGCTTACGGCAGCACCATGTGTGGTGACGAGCTGAGCGGTGGATTATCAACGCCGGATGAGTATGCGCAGTTCGCGGAAAAGCTGGTGGCGCGCGGATATCAGGCGATCAAGCTACACACCTGGATGCCGCCGGTCTCCTTCGCACCCAGCCCGGCGATGGATATCAAAGCCTGCGCGGCGGTGCGTGAAGCGGTGGGCCCCGATATCGCGCTGATGCTGGATGGCTACCACTGGTACAGCCGCAGTGACGCGCTGACCATCGGCAAGGCGCTGGAAAAGCTTAATTTCGCCTGGTTCGAGGAGCCGATGGAGGAAGAGAGCATGGCCTCTTACGCCTGGCTGGCCGAAAACCTTTCTATCGACGTGCTTGGTCCGGAGAGCCTGGGCGGTAAACATCACAGCCGCGCCGACTGGGTGCGTGCCGGAGCCTGCGACATTCTGCGAGCCGGTGCCAACGGCGTAGGCGGCATCTCGCCCACCCTGAAAGTGGCGAATCTGGCTGAAGCCTTTGGCATGGATTGCGAAGTGCACGGCAACGGTGCGGCCAGCCTGGCGGTGGTCGGGGCGATCCGTAACTGCCGCTGGTATGAGCGCGGCCTGCTGCATCCCTTCCTGGATTATGAAACACCGCCCGCCTACCTCAACAGCCTGATCGACCCGATGGACGATCAGGGATTTGTCACCCTGCCCACCCACAGCGGGCTGGGTGAGGATATTAACTTCAGCTGGATTGAGACGCACACGCTGAACCGCTGGTAAATCGCACTACCGAAGTACGGCAAACAATAATAACCCCGTCGCCCGCCTGCTGCCTGCCATCCCGGTGGCCAGCAGCAGGCAGAGTCGTAAACGGGAAAACCTCTGACCTGCTGGACTTTACCTATGACCCTGACACAACGATGTGGCGCGTGGCTGATCACGCTGCTGGTGCTGACGGGCAGCGCGTCAATCCAGGCAAAGACCCCGGATGACCAGCTGATCGTCGGCATGAATATGAATAACCTGCTCACCCTGGATCCGGCCGCTATGACCGGCAACGAAGTGGTCGGCATTGTCGTAAATCTCTATGACGGACTGGTCGAGCTGAACCCGCAGCAACTCACCGAGGTGCGCCCGGCGCTGGCGGAACGCTGGTCAGTCAGTCCGGATAACCGCACCCTGACTTTTCACCTGCGCGACAACGTCAGGTTTCACTCCGGCAATCCGCTCACCAGCGCCGATGCGGTCTGGTCGATGCGGCGGGTGCTGCATCTGAACCTGGCGCAGGCGTCGGTGTGGAAATCGTACGGCTTCAGCCACGACAATGTTGACCAGATGATTACCGCGCCCGACGACCGCACACTGGTGATCACCCTTCCCAGACCTAACGATCCGCAACTGGTGATCTACTCGCTGGCGGCGCTGGGCAGCATGGTGGTGCTGGACAGCAAAACCGTGCAGCAGCATGAGGTGGATGGCGACTGGGGCAACCGCTGGCTCACCACCCATGAAGCGGGCTCCGGCCCGTTCCGGCTGGATGTATGGCAGGCAAAAGATGTGCTGCGCATGAGTCGTGCGGCTGATTACTGGCGCGGCGAGGCGAAGATGTCGCGGGTGGTGTTCCGCCATCTGCAGGAGTCGCAGACCCTGCGGCTGATGATGGAGAAAGGCGATCTGGATATCGCCAGTAACATGGCGATCCCCGACGTGCGCGCCCTGCGGCACGACCCCGACCTCACCATTGATGCGGTAAGAAAAGGAACGATCTACTACCTGGCGATGAGCATGAAAGATCCGCACTTCGACAATATCAAAGTGCGGGAGGCGGTACGCTACCTGGTCGATTATCAGGGCATCAATAAAAGCCTGATGACCGGCTATGGCGAGCTGCATCAGCGCCCGATTCAGGCTGGCATGCCCGCCACGCTGCCCGATCCCGGTTACCGGCTCGATGTGCCGCGCGCCCGCGCACTGCTGGCTGAAGCGGGTTATCCGGACGGCTTCGACACCACGCTGCGGGTGCTGGCCGATCAGCCCTTTCTGAACATCGCTATCGCGGTGCAGTCGACGCTGCTCCAGGGCGGGATCCGCGCAAAAATCATCACCGGCACCGGTAACCAGATCTATGGCGCGATGCGCGATCGCCAGTTCAGTCTGCTGGTCGGGCGCGGCGGCAGCGGCGTGGAGCCACATCCCCACTCCAGTCTGCGCGCGCTGGTCTATAACCCGAATAATGCTGACAGCGCCCGGCTAACCAACTTCCAGGGGTGGCGCACCGGTTTCTACGACGCACAGCTCAACAGCATGATCGATCAGGCGCTGGTAGAGCGCGACAAAACCCGCCAGCAGCAGGCCTATTACGCCATCCAGCAGCGCTATGACCAGCTGGTGCCTGCACTGATGCCGATTTCACAAATGCTCGACTCCGTGGTGGTCAGTAACCGGGTGCAGGCTTATCAGCCGCATCCCTCAGCGACCACCTTCCTCCGCGATGTCTGGAAAACCCCTGAAGCCAAAGCGGGAGGCACCCTATGATCCTGACCCTGACCCGAACTCAGTGCCGCCGCATCAGCCATCGCGCGGTGCAGGTAGTGATTACCCTGTTCGGCCTGCTGCTGCTGACCTTTTTTATTGGCCGGGTAATGCCGCTGGATCCGGTGCTGGCGATTGTCGGCCCCGACGCCGATCAGGCCACCTATCAGCAGGTTTATCACCAGCTCGGCTTTGATAAACCGCTGTGGGTGCAGTTTGGCATCTACCTTAACGCGCTGCTGCATGGCGATCTCGGCCATGCGCTGCTCACCGGTCAGCCGGTGGTGCATGACATTGTGCGCGTCTTTCCGGCAACCGTAGAGCTGGCCACGCTGGCGATTGTGATTGGCGCAGGACTGGGCGTGCCGCTGGGTGTGCTGGCGGCGGCGCGTCGCAACAGCGTCATCGACTATGTGGTGCGGATGCTCAGCCTGGCCGGTTACTCCACCCCAATCTTCTGGGTCGGCATGATTGGCCTGCTGCTGTTCTATGCCCATCTCGGCTGGGTCGGCGGCGCAGGTCGGGTGGACTTCAGCCTGGATGGCATCGTGCCACGTCGCACCGGCTTTATGCTGATTGACGCCCTGCTGGCGGGCAACAGCCAGGTATTCTGGAATGCGCTGAATCATCTGGTGCTGCCCGCCTCGCTGCTTGGCTTTCACTCCATGGCCTATATCAGCCGCATGACGCGCAGCTTTATGCTCGCGCAGATGTCGCAGGAGTTCATTCTGACCGCGCGGGTCAAAGGCCTGACTGAATGGCAGGTGATCTGGCAGCACGCCTTCCGCAATATCCTGGTGCAGCTGCTGACCGTGGTGGCGCTGGCCTATGGCTCGCTGCTGGAGGGCGCGGTGCTGATTGAAACCGTCTTCTCCTGGCCCGGCTTTGGCTCCTACCTCACCGGCAGCCTGATGCTGGGCGATATGAATGCGGTGATGGGCTGTGTGCTGGTGGTGGGCCTGATTTTTGTGCTGCTTAACCTGATCTCCGACCTGCTCTATCAGGTGTTCGATCCGAGGACCAAAGTATGACGATCTCTTTTGACGCTGGGTCTGTGAGTCATTCCCGTGAGCGGCTGGTGCGCTGTCAGCGTTTTGCTGCCCGCTGCGGCTATTTCCTCTGGCGCATGGCCTGTAATCCCCTGACCGCGATTGGTGGTGGCATAGTGCTGGTGCTCTGCATCGTGGCGCTGTTCGCGCCCTGGATCGCGCCGTATCACCCGCTGGTTCAGGATCTGAACAATGCGCTGACGCCTCCCGGCGCGGCCCACTGGTTCGGCACCGACGAGTTTGGCCGGGATATCTTCAGTCGCCTGGTGTGGGGCGCACGCATCACGCTCTACATCGTGCTGCTGGTATCGGTCACCGTCGGGCCGCTGGGCCTGCTGCTGGGCGTCACCGCCGGTTATTTTGGCGGCAAAGTCGACGGCGTGCTGATGCGCGTCACCGATATCTTTATCTCCTTCCCGAGCCTGGTACTGGCGCTGGCCTTTGTTGCCGCGCTGGGGCCGGGTCTGGAGCATGTGGTGATCGCGATTACGCTCACTGCCTGGCCACCCATAGCCCGTCTGGCCCGCGCTGAAACGCTGTCGCTGCGTCAGGCGGACTTTATCTCGGCGGTGCGCTTACAGGGCGCGTCGCCGTTGCGGGTGCTCTGGAAGCACATTATTCCGCTCTGCCTGCCGTCGGTAATTATCCGCATCACCATGAATATGGCGGGCATTATCCTCACCGCCGCCGGGCTGGGGTTTCTTGGGCTGGGCGCGCAGCCGCCGGATCCGGAATGGGGCGCGATGATCGCCAGTGGCCGCACCTACATGCTGGAGTGCTGGTGGGTGGTGACCGTTCCCGGTCTGGCGATCCTGATTAATAGCCTGGCATTTAACTTCTTAGGAGATGGCCTACGTGACCTGCTCGATCCCCGCAGTGAGTAACGCCTCGCCGTTGCTCGACGTGCGCGATTTGCACGTGAACTTTGTTAACGGACGCCAGATAACCCCGGCGGTGCGTGGCGTCTCCTTTCAGCTCGGTCAGGAGAAGCTGGCGATTGTCGGTGAGTCCGGCTCCGGTAAATCGACCGTGGGTCGCGCCCTGCTGCAGCTGCATCCGGCTAAGGCGCGCATTGAGGCGAGCCGGATGCAGTTTGGCGATATCGACCTGCTGCACGCCAGCCCGGCAGAGATGCGCGCCATTCGTGGCAAACGTATCTCGATGATTATGCAGGACCCGAAATATTCGCTGAATCCAGTGATCCGGGTTGGCGAGCAGATTGCCGAAGCCTGGCGCAGTCACCATCGCGGCCAGAAATCGGCGGCACGTCAGCGGGCGCTGGCGATGCTGGAGGAGGTGCAGATCCGCGATCCTGAACGGGTATATCAGCTCTATCCCCATGAGATTTCCGGCGGTCAGGGGCAGCGCGTGATGATCGCCATGATGCTGATCACCGAGCCGGAACTGGTGATTGCCGATGAGCCCACCTCTGCGCTGGATGTCTCGGTTCGCCTGCAGGTGCTGGCGCTACTGGATGATCTGGTGAAAGCGCGCGGTCTGGGACTGATTTTTATCAGTCACGATATCAATCTGGTGCGCAGCTTCTGCGATCGGGTGCTGGTGATGTATGCCGGGCGCGTGGTGGAGTCGCTGGCCGCCAGCGAACTTGACCGCGCGCAGCATCCCTACACCCAGGGACTGCTGGCAGCACTGCCCGACCTTGATCGGCGGCGCACGCGTCTGCCGGTGTTACAACGTCACGCCAGCTGGCTAACTGACTAAGGAGTTACGATGATTGAGGTGAAAAATCTCAACCTGAGTTTTGGTGAAGAGGGTCGCCGTAATCAGGTGCTGTTCGACGTCAGCCTGCAGGTTAAACAGGGTGAAATCTTCGGACTGGTCGGTGAGTCAGGCTCGGGTAAAACCACGGTGCTGAAGTGTCTGGCGGGCCTGTTTAATCACTGGCAGGGAGAGCTGACCATTGATGGCCAGCCGCTGGCGCACCGCATCGATCGGGCGCGCTGCCGTCAGGTGCAGATGGTGTTTCAGGACCCTTATGGCTCCCTGCATCCGCGTCATACGCTGGGCGATATCCTTGAAGAGCCATTACAGATTCAGGGTATCGGGCAGCGCCAGCAGCGCGTCGTGGCGATGCTGGATAAGGTCGGGCTGAATCGCGCCTGGCAGACGCGTTATCCGCACCAGCTTTCCGGTGGTCAGCGTCAGCGCGTGGCGATTGCCCGTGCGCTGATTTTAGAGCCGCGCGTGCTGCTGCTGGATGAGCCGACCTCCGCACTGGATGTTTCGGTGCAGGCGGAGATCCTCAATCTGCTCAGCGATCTGCAGCAGCAGGAGAACCTGACCTATCTGATGGTGACGCACGATCTCGGCGTGGTGGCGCACCTCTGCCATCGCGTAGCGGTTATGCAACAGGGCAAGGTGCTGGAGACGCTGGATGTGCCGACGCTGGTGGCCGACCGCGCCGCGATGCCCTACACCCGGATGCTGGTAGAGGCGAGTCGTCATTACAATCCGGCGCTGGCGCAGCAGAGCTGACGTTCAGCTGATGTCGGGAAAGAGAGAATAAAAAAAGGCCGGTCAGACCGGCCTTATGACCCCGGATGCGTTAGTGGGTCAGCTGACGCACAAAAGCGACGATTTCCTGATTTTTGCCATGCTCAAACAGACACTGCTGGAAGCGTGGGCCACTAACGGCAGTACGCACCAGTTCAGGTTCGATGGCGCGCAGCGTGTCGAGGTAGTTCTCTTTGATCACGGCAGCTTTGACCTGATTCAGCAGACCGGCATTACGCACCTGCGGCTCTTTACGCTCTGGCGGATAGCCATTGCCCTTCTCGCCGGTGAAGGCTTTTTCAAAGATAAAGCGCAGGTTAAGTTCAGCGCCCCAGCCAAAGCCTTTGGCGAACGGCAGAGATAAGGCATTACCGTTGTTGATCTGGGCAAACAGGTAGGCATCCGCCGGATCGATACAGTAGCCGCAGACGACGCCCGGGTGAATGTTAAGCGACATCAGCGCGCCCTGCCCGGTGCCGCAACCCGCGACCACGAAATCCACGGCCTGGCTGTTGAGCAACACGCTGGCCTGAATGCCGAGGTGAATATAGGTCAGGTGGTGATCCTGCTCATCGCTCATACCGACGTTGAAGACCTGATGGCCCAGCGGCTGTGCGACGCCTTCCAGTTCTTTCAGCACGGTAACGTTTTTAGCGGCCTGGCTGTTTTCCATCATTAACGCGATTTTCATGATCTACCCTTATAAATTAATTGAAACACCGTTTCATTTTAGTGAAAAACCACTAAAGTGCATAAACTAATTCACCCGAGTGCTGTGAGATCCATCACAAAACGGTCACCGCAGCAGGGGCAACCGCAGGAGGATTGCGATGTTTATCTACCATAAAGAGCGACCACTGGAAGATCTGGGCAACGGCGTGACCCGCCGCGTGCTGGCGTACGGCGGCACCATGATGGCGGTAGAAGTGATTTTTGAGAAAGAGGCTGTCGGCCCGCTGCATCACCATCCCCACGAGCAGCTGACCTATGTGCTGAGCGGACGTTTTGCCTTCACCATCAATGGTGAAACGCGTGAGGTGGGCGCAGGAGATACGCTCTATAAAGCGCCCAATGTGGTTCATGGCTGTGTCTGTCTTGAGGCGGGCACATTACTGGATACGTTTACACCGCAGCGCGAAGATTTCCTGACCGCTAAATAGTGCATGCGGCCCGGTGGGCCGCCTGTTGACCTGACGCAGGACTGACCTGGTTTTTCCCGTCTCCGCATCCTGCCTCAGGCCCGCAGAATTTTTCTGAAATTCCTTCTCCCGCTAACTTAATGATTAGCTGACATTTACGCCGCAACCGCGCTGCGCTTAGCTTCGTCCTGAAAATCAATCGGGCAGATTTCTGTACAAATTCCGGATCGTTGTATAAGTTTAATAGCAATCGCCGAACATTTTTTAACCCGAAACAGGACAATATTATGCCAATGCAAAACACCCTCACGTTGCCGGTGAATCACAGTGGCCCGGTCAAAAATGAGTTTAGTTCATCCTTTGCGGTGTCTGAACAGGACAAACTCAACTTTCTGATCGAAGAGTTACTGGAAGCGGGCAAGGAAAAAAGCTGTATGGAACTGCTGCGCCATCTGGCATCCGCAGACAGTGCAGAAGAAGAGGCATGCTGCCGCGAACTGCTGACGTTGCTGATGGCACAAAAATGAAGTCAGTTGCCAGCTGTTCAGCGCCGATTCACCCCTTTCTGAAAGCGTATCTGATATTGCACTCAACGCCTGACCGCACTTCCCCGTTCAGGCGTGTCAACATGCCCAGCGAAAGCCGCGGTTTTTTCTGAATGCAGTAACGCCCGCAGCAGCAGAGACTGTTACGCGCGGTAAATCCGGGTTTTACTCACCAGCAACTTTTTGCCTCTCATTGCTTATCTCTCCCCTGTTTTGTTAGCCTGAATCCCGCTTCGGCGAGACCTGCTTTACTTTCCCTTCGCGTAATGCGCGCGGTTCACTATCAGGCTGACACAGGAGTGATATGACCATGACTTTTGCCCCCGCCACGCTGCATCTGCTGTGTGGAAAAATTGCCTCCGGGAAATCGACGCTGGCGGCGGAGCTGAGTGCCGCCCCCGGTTGCGTGGTGATCAGCGAGGACCAGTGGCTCGCCGCGCTCTATCAGGACGAGATGCAGTCGGTGGCCGATTACGTGCGCTATGCGGCAAAACTCAGAAAGGCGATGACGCCTCATCTGGTCGCGCTGCTTAACGCAGGGGTGTCGGTGGTGCTCGATTTTCCTGCCAACACCCGGGCGAATCGCGACTGGATGATGTCGGTGATTAAGGCATCCTCTGCCGACCATCGCCTGCATTATCTGGACGTACCGGATGCGCTGTGTAAATCGCGCCTGCACGCCCGAAATCAGGGCGGCGAACACGCCTTTGCCGCAACAGACGAGCAGTTCGCGCTGATTACCCGCTATTTCGAAGCGCCGAAGGAGGAAGAAGGCTTTAACCTGGTGCGCCACGGTTAATGCCTTCTGGCGCGGGATCTTAAGAGAGGTCGAGTGCCGCGAGCACGTCAGCAATCTGCTGGCAGTGCGCATCGGAGAGCGGCTGCAGCGGGCGCGGCAGGCAGTCGCGTTCGGTCAGTCCCAGCAGCCCCGCCGCGGCGCTGATCACCCGGAAACTGCCGCCATGCTGGCGGAACAGCGCCCATAAAGGCTGCAGGCGATCGGACTGCGCCCTGACGCTCTGATGGTCGCCTGCGGCCGCCGCTTCGGTCATCGCTTTTGCAACGCGCGGAAAGAGTCCGCCGCACACCGAATACCAGCCATCACAGCCCGCAATCAGCCCGTTGGCGGCAGAAGCATCGCCGCTGACGCCAATCGACACGGAATCTGGCAGCGTGCCGCGCAGCTGAGCGAGGCGATCGTTAGCCGCAGATTGCTCCGCCGGTACCCCAGGAATTTTCACTGACCCGACACCGGAAAGTGCGGCGATCCGGCTCAGCAGCGCATCGGAAAACGTAAAATGGGTGGTGCCGGGATTGTCATAGATACAGACTGGCACAGAGGCGTGTCGCGTTACGGTCTCGAAAAGCGTGAACACCTCATCTTCATTCAACGTCTGATAACCCAGCGGCGGCAGCAGTAACGCGGCCGCGCCCGCCTGTTGCGCGTCCTCCGCCAGCGCCAGCACCTCGTCAGTGCCCACCGCACCAATGCAGATCATCACCGGAATCGACTCTGCATGTTCCACCGCCAGTTCTGCGATACGCCTGCGCTGCGCGCGGGTGAGATAGGCGTAGCTGCCGGTGGACCCCAGCACGCCAAGGGAATCGACTTTTGCATCAGTCAGCCTGCGCAGCAGCCGCAAAAAAGCCGCCTCATCGGGCTTGCCTGCCGCAAAGGGAGTAAGGGGGAACGCACTGAGTCCGCTGAACATATCATCTGCTCCATTACAAGATTGCACCGGCTGGAGGTCGCCCCTGCAGCCATATTTCGTTACCGGACGAAGCATCAACCCGCCCCGCCCGCTATTTTTGCGCTATCACCCAAAGGAGGATAGCGATGATTGCCGTACTATTTGAAGCCGAAGCCCGACCCGAACACCAGATGCGTTACCTGCAACTGGCTGCCGACCTTAAACCGCTGCTGATGCAAAACAGCGGGTTTATCTCTCTTGAGCGCTTTCAAAGCCTGACCGATGAGAAAAAAATTCTCTCGCTCTCCTGGTGGCGCGATGAAGAATCGGTGCTGGCCTGGAAGCGCAACCTCTGTCACCAGGCCGCACAGCGTGAAGGCCGCGAGACCCTTTTTGCCGGTTACCGTCTTCGCATCGTCACGCTGATCAGAGAATATGCCTCACAACAGGGAGTAAATTAACATGTTCGATATTCATGTCATCCTGCAAAATAGTCCAGGCACACTTTCCCGGCTCACCACGCTGCTGGGCCGTCATGGGATTGGCCTGGAAGGCGGCGGCCTGTTCTCCTTTGGTGAACAGAGCCACGCTCATTTTCTGGTTGAGGAAGGCGAACGGGCGCGGGCCGTGCTTGAAGCAGAAGGTATCGCCGTCGAGGCAGTTAACGTCCCGCTTATTCGCAGGTTACCGCAACAGCGTCCCGGCGAGCTGGGGGCGATCACTGCACGCCTTGCCGATGCCGGAATCAACATCCTGGTGCAATACAGCGATCACGCTAACCAGCTGATCCTGATCACCGATAACAATCGATCAGCCGCCGGGCTGACCACAGAATGGGCACTGTAATCTGATGGCAACTCCACAACCGCATAACGCACCTGACGATAGCGAAGCACTTGAGAATGCGATTGTGGGCGTCGCCGCCGCAATGGCCGATCCGTCACGGGTGAAGATGCTGTCCGCGCTGATGGATGGACGCGCCTGGACCGCCACCGAACTCAGTGCCGTCACCGACGTGGCGCCCTCAACCGCCAGCGCCCATCTGAACCGGTTGATCACCAGCGGCTTGATCGTCTGCGTGGCGCAGGGGCGTCACCGTTATTACCGACTGACCGGCAGTGACATCGCTACGCTGATTGAGAACATGATGGGCGTGTCCTGGCGACGGATTGCCGCGCCGGCGAGCACCACCCCAACATCGCTTCGCTCCGCCCGCACCTGTTACGACCATCTGGCCGGTGAGATTGCGGTGCAGATCTATGCCGCAATGGCGCAACAGGGCTGGATCACGCCGGAAGGCAGCGCTGTCACCCTGTTGGGTCTGCAGCAGTTTGCGGCGTTGCAGATTGATCTGTCACAGCCCGGACGCCGCAGAGCCTGCTGTGGCTGTCTCGACTGGAGTGAGCGCCGGTTCCATCTCGGCGGCTACGCGGGTGCAGCGCTGCTGAGTGCCTTTGAAACGCAAGGCTGGCTAACCCGGCAGCCTGGCTACCGTGAAGTGGTGTTTACCGTAGCGGGCGTCCGACATTTACATCAGATTTTTGGCATAACCTTTCCCTGACGCCTTGCTGCCTGCGTTCTGAACCCTCTTTGCCGCCAGACTCTGCGCTGATGGCCTCAGACAAGCCAGATTCCCCCTATTCGCCTGCAACACGCTTATGAAATCTGTCACATTTCCGCAAACTCCTCTCAGGCTCACTAACAGGCACAAAAAAACCATCCCGCCATTTAACCTGTTGAATGCGAAACACTTTAAGTGATAACGCCTGGCAATCATGCGGCTGGCACATTAATCGATGCCCTTTTTGCACTTATTTAGCGCCGGGCGCTGATCCACTCTTCAGTGACAGGCGCGGCAAAAAGCGTCATACCTTACTGGAGCTACTGATGCAGACAACCTCACCCATGACTCACCGCGCCAGGATTGGCGCAATATTCCGTGTTACCTCAGGCAACTTTCTCGAACAGTTCGACTTCTTCCTGTTCGGTTTCTATGCCACCTATATCGCCCATACCTTTTTCCCGGCCAGCAGTGAGTTCGCCTCACTGATGATGACCTTTGCCGTGTTTGGCGCAGGGTTCCTGATGCGCCCGATTGGCGCGGTAGTGCTGGGGGCGTACATCGATAAGGTTGGCCGTCGTAAAGGGCTGATCGTCACGCTCTCCATCATGGCAGCAGGCACCTTTATGATCGTGCTGATCCCCTCTTACCAGAGTATTGGCCTGTGGGCGCCGCTGCTGGTGCTGATCGGTCGGCTGCTGCAGGGCTTCTCCGCCGGTGCAGAGCTGGGCGGCGTGTCGGTCTATCTCGCAGAGATTGCCACACCAGGCCGCAAGGGCTTCTACACCAGCTGGCAGTCAGGCAGTCAGCAGGTCGCGATTATGGTGGCGGCGGCGATGGGCTTTATCCTCAACGCGGTGCTGGAAGAGAGCGCCATTCGTGAATGGGGCTGGCGCATTCCGTTCCTGTTTGGCTGCCTGATTGTGCCGTTTATTTTCGTGCTGCGTCGCAAGCTGGAAGAGACCCAGGAGTTCAACAACCGTCGCAGCCATCCCGATGTGAAGCAGGTGTTCCGCATCCTGCTCGCCAACTGGCAGGTGGTGATTGCCGGGATGCTGATGGTAGCAATGACCACGACTGCGTTTTACCTGATTACGGTTTACGCGCCGACCTTTGGCAAGAAAGTGCTGCTGCTCAGCGCCTCTGACAGCCTGCTGGTGACGTTGCTGGTGGCGGTATCGAACTTTATCTGGCTGCCGATTGGCGGTGCGATCTCCGACCGCTTTGGTCGCAAGCCTGTGCTGGTCGCCATGACCCTGCTGGCGATCGTCACCACCTATCCGGCTCTGAGCATGCTGGCCGCCGCACCGGGCTTCTCGATGATGCTGGGCGTGCTGCTGTGGCTTTCAATGATCTATGGTCTCTACAACGGCGCGATGATCCCGGCGCTGACCGAAATCATGCCAGCGGAAGTACGCGTGGCGGGCTTCTCGCTGGCCTATAGCCTGGCAACTGCGCTGTTTGGCGGGTTTACGCCGGTGATGTCAACCGGCCTGATTGAGATGACCGGCGATAAAGCCTCGCCAGGCTACTGGATGAGTTTTGCCGCAGTCTGCGCCCTGGGGGCAACACTTTATCTCTATCGTCGTACACGCAGTGCCGTATCACCTGCCCATGAAACCGTTAGCTGAGGAACGTAAAATGAAACTGAAAACGATGTCGCTGTACGCTGCTCTGCTGTTCAGCGTGGCGGGCAGCACCACGGCGCAGGCAAAAGAGCTGACGGTGATGATCTCCGGCGGGTTTAAAGCCGCGTGGGATACGCTCTCGCCCCGCTTCGCCCAGCGTGAAGGGATCACTATCAACACCGTCGCCGGTCCGTCTATGGGCAAAACCCCGCAGGCGATTCCGGCCCGACTGGCGCGCGGTGAACCGGCCGATGTGGTGATTATGGTCGGCGATGCGCTAAGCGATCTGCAAAAACAGGGCGAGACGCTGCCGGGTTCACGGGTTGAGCTGGCGGACTCCCGCATCGGCGCGGTGATCAGACAGGGTGCCACGCCGGTTAAGATCGGCAGCGAAAGCGCGCTGCGTACTGCTCTGCTGAACGCCAGCTCCATCGCCTACTCTGACAGCGCCAGCGGTAAGTATGTCAGCAGCCAGCTGTTCAGCCGCCTGGGCATTGAAGATCAGGTTAAGGGGAAAGCGGTGAAGGTTGAGCGCATCCCGGTGGCCTCAGAGGTCGCGGCCGGTAAATACGCTATCGGCTTTCAGCAGGTCAGTGAGCTGCTGCCGGTGCCGGGCGTCACTTTTATTGGCGAACTGCCGGACAAGCTGCAATACACCACCCGCTTCGCCGGTGCCGTGGTGCGCAAGTCAGCGCAGCCGGATGAGGCGGCTAAGCTGCTGCGCTGGCTCGCCTCCTCTGAGGCACAACAGGCGGTGCACGCCAGCGGACTGCACACCGTGAAAGCGTCTAAACCGGTCAGAGACGCTGATACTGTTCAATAATCAGGTTCTCCAGTTCGCCCGCAATATGCGACAGCGACCGGCCATTTTTACGTAGCAGACCCACGGTGCGTTTCACCTGCGGATCGGTCAATGGAACCGCCATCAGCAGGGCGTGATCGTAGCCAGGCATCGACATGGCGGGGACGGCAGCAATGCCCAGCCCCGCCTCAACCATCCCCAGCATGGTGGTGACGTGCCGGGTTTCACAGATACAGGGTTTCTCCGGCATGATCGCCTGCAGCGCCTGATCCAGCAGGTTGCGATTGCCGGAGGTTTTATCCAGCCCGACCCATTCATACTGATAAAACGCCTGCCAGCTCAGACTCTTTTTGCCAGCTATAGGATGGTCACGCCGACAGGCCGCCACGTAGGGATCATCCATCAGCGGCTGGAAATGCACATCCGGCTGCGAGCGGCTGGAAAAACTGATGCCAAAGTCGGCCTGACCGCCAATCACCGCGTCATAAACGTTAGCCGCACTGCTGTCGATCAGTTTGACTCGTACGCGGGGATAGCGCGCCTGAAATAGCCGGATGATGTTGGGCATAAAGTAGTAGGCGGCTGACGGCACGCAGGCCACGGTGATCAGGCCGGTGCGTGCTAAGCTCACCTCACTGAGATCGGCCATGACCTCTTCAAAATCAGCCAGCAACTTATCCGAGCGCTGAGCAAACGCATGCCCCTTCAGGGTCAGCGTGACGCGGCGCGTGGTACGCTCAAACAGTTTGATCCCCAGCGAGGTTTCCAGCTTATCTATCCTGCGGCTCAGCGCCGACTGTGAGAGGCAGATCGATTCTGCCGCCAGGCGAAAATTGCCAAACTCCACCAGCGCGCGAAACGCGTAGAGATCGTTTAGATCGAAATTAACCGGCATAAATCCCTCTTACCGCTTCCTGAAAGCATCACATTTATCTAACATTCGGTGGACATAACAATAACATCATTGTTCTCATTGATCTCATTGCCACCTGCGACTGGCTGTTAAAGATTAGTGAGCTGTATCAACCTGATGCAGAAAACGTCCGGGATAATCGGGTTGGATAGCGTGCTGGGCGCTGTAACGCCCAAACAGCTTATAGCGGTTTAACGCGATACGGTCGTAGGCAAAGTTACTGATCGCGTCGGGAAAGTGGCGCAGCACCGCCAGCCCGCGCCAGGGTGCCGGCAGGTGCTGCATCACGCGGAACACCGCCTGCGCCCGCAGCCAGTGCTGGTTATCGGCAATGTAGACAATGGTGCTGATGTTCTCTTCCGGCAGTCCGGCCCAGCGCAGCAGCGCTTTGCCCTGCTCGCTCTGCACCGAGGCAAAACGGACCTGCCGCGCCAGATGGCGACGCAGCAGGAACTGAACCCAGCCGTTGCACAGCTTACAGACGCCGTCGTAGAGCACGGCGCTTTCACCGGTTTGCAGATAAGGGGGCGACGACATCCTGCAACTCCTCACTCCTCTGATGATGAACTGAAGTGTAGCGGGTTCTGGTCAGTTGCTGCTGCAGCCAGTGAATGACGGCAGCGTGATCCTGAACGCAGGCATCAACCTCATACACCTGGCCCAGCGCCATCGGAGTGGCCTGTTGTGCCAGCTGGCGCAGCTCCGGCAGATACTCAGCCCCTGGATGGCCCGGCAGCCGCTGTGACAGCCGCGCCTGGTAGCGCGCCACCGCCACCTCCGGCTCAATCTTCAGCCACAGCTCCAGCACCTCTTCGACGCCCGCCTGTTTCAGTCCCTGCTCCAGCAGCGTACGGGGCTGGAACCCAAACCAGGCGTCGATCAGCCAGATCTGACTGGCGGGAGCCTGCGCGACGATGTTCCAGATCGCCTGATAGGCCGCGCAGCCCAGTTGCCGGTTACGCTGGCGATCGACCGGCGCAAAAGCGTGCATAAACGGCTCTTTCAGGCTGTCGAGCGTCAGCACCGGCCAGCCAAAGTGTTGTGACAGCACGCGCGTCAGGGTGCTTTTACCCGATGCCGGAATACCGTTAACCAGCACCACGCGTTTGGGGGGGATGTTTTGCGTCATAAGATATCGATGACCTCCGCGACACTGCTGGCCTGACGTAACCGGACCAGCGTCTCCTCATCCTCCAGCAGCGACACAATCGCGCGGATCCCCTCTTCGATATGGGCATTGCTGTCACGCGCGCCAAACATAATCACAATGTCCGCTTTGTCACTGCCCTCAAACGAGATCGGCTCATTTAACAGAATCATACTGAAACAGTCGCGGATCACCCCCGCTTCCGGTCGCGCATGGGGAATGGCGATCCCCTCCTCAAACACGTAGTAAGCGCCATGGGCCAGCGTATTGGCGATGACCGCATCAGGATAAGAGGCATCGAGATAGCCGCCACTGACCAGGGGTTCGGCAGCCAGCGCGATAACCTGACGCCAGTCCGTGGCGTCGATACCAATCTGAATGGCGTTTGCCTCTTGCAATAACTGCTTAATCGTCATCAGCTCTCCTTAAATCGACTGGCGAACCACATTGCGTAATTCATCGATTTTGACAAACAGCGCATCAATTTCATTGCGATAGCGACGGCTTTTCGCAAATAAGCTTAATGCCCGGTTATATTCCAGCATTAATTGTTTTTGCGTTTCGCCATCACGCGGATTAATAGCCAGCTGCTGCTCCAGTTGCGTTATTTTCTCGCGACTTAATTCCGCCAGATGATCCTGCTGCTGCTCGCTGGGTTGTTCCACAGCCGGAGACTTTTTTAAGAATCCAAACATAGGCTCTCCTGCCCCGTAGCATGTCGGGGTGGCTCAGATTAATAGGTAATTATAAAAGGTTTGACGCAATAAGCCGGTGATGCCGAAACGGGCGATTACCGGAATAATTGCATCTTCTCTACCAGCACACTGGTTACCGCATCATTGGCCGGCACCAGGAAATTACGCACGCTGTCATTGACCTTGCCTTTTTCAAAGGTCGATTTGCACTGCGCCACCCACTGAACATTCATTTCGGTGCCGACATTGACCTTCTCAATACCGCTGCTGACCGCCAGCCGCATATCTTCATCGCTGACGCCGGTGCCGCCGTGCAGCACCAGTGGCGTGTGGGTTGCCGCCGTGATATCTGCCAGCCGCTGATGCTGAATATGCGCTTTACCGGTGTAAAGCCCATGCACGGTGCCGATGGAGATCGCCAGCATATCGACGCCGGTCTCTTCGACAAAGCGGCGCGCATCTTCCACCGGCGTAAACGCAATCTCCTCCATCTCCACACATTTACCATCTTCCGAGCCGCCAATCGCGCCCAGCTCCGCTTCTACCGAAACATTGTGCGGACGCGCCATATCAATCACCCGGCGGGTGTTGGCAATATTCTCCTCAATTGACAGATGGGACCCGTCATACATCACGGAACTGAATCCGGCATCAATCGCTGTCTGAATTGCCGCTAAATCGGAACAGTGATCGAGATGCAGACAGGTCGGGACATTCATACTCTCTGACAGCGATTTAATGGCATCGACCAGTAATTTATGGCCGAGATATTTTGCCGTGCCGGTGGAGATCTGAATCATTAACGGACTATTGGTTTTCTCTGCCGCTTTAAAATAGGCGGGCAGCATCTCCAGGCAGTGAAGATTAAAAGAACCCACCGCTTTAAAGTCGCGCTGTTTAGCCAGCTGTAACAGATCGGCGAAGTTATAAAGTTTCATGGATTTTTTCCTCTTGAGGTTTTGTGGATTTGCCATTAACAAACCAGGCAAGCGCGGTAACAAAGGCAATAAACAGAGCAACGAACAGCCAGTTATTCTGGAAGGCGTGGCCGAGCACCAGGCCGGTACTGATGACATCTGAGTCACTGAAGGTCACACCGGTGAAGCCATAGCTCTCCAGCATCGGCACCAGGATGGCGGGCAGAATGGTGATAAAAAGGCCGTGGACGAAGCCGCCGATCATCGCGCCGCGCCGTCCGCCCATGGCATTACCAAATACCCCGGCGGTGCCACCGGCAAAGAAGTTGGTCAGCAGGCCAGGCAGGATCATCGCCAGACCAAACATCGGGAAGACGAGCATGCCGACAATTGAGCCGAGCGTGGTGGCGAGAAAGCCAACAATCACCGCGTTCGGGGCATAGGGAAACATCACCGGGCAGTCCAGCGCCGGTTTGGCATCCGGCACGACACGCATGGCGATACCGCGGAAGGCAGGCACCAGCTCGTTCAGCAATAGACGAACGCCGCTGTAGAGCACAAAGACTCCGGCCACGAACTGAATCGACTGCATAAAGGCGTACATCAGGTAGTTCATGCCGTTGCTGTACTGGGCGATAAACGCCGGACCGGCCGCCACGGCGGGGATCAGGTACATCGGCACCATCACCAGCGCCATCGACAGATAGGTATCCTGCAGAAACTTGAAGTTATCGGGCAGCTTCAGATCTTCAGTGGATCGCGATCCTTTGCCGACCACTTTGGCGACCGCCGCAGTGACCAGATAACCAATGGTGCAGAAGTGACCCAGGGCAACGTCGTCCGAATCGGTAATACGTCGTACCACCGGCTGCGCCAGCGCAGGCATCACCACGGCCATGATCCCGCCAAAGATACCGCCGGTCAGGATCAGCGGCAGACCGGTCAGCCCCGCTTTATAGCCAATCACCGCGCCAATTGTCGCCATCCACAGCAGGGCCTGGCCGGTCAGGAAGATGTACTTAAAGGGCGTCAGTCGCGCGATAATGATATTGACGATAAAGATCACCAGCAGCGTCAGTGCCACTTCAGACCCCAGCTCACGGTTAGCCAGCCCGGCAATGGCGGCAACATCGGTGATATAGCCGCGCATGCCAAAGCCGTGGGTAAAAATGGTATTGAGGAACGTCAGGGTTCCCACAATAATATTGATACCCGCCATCATAATTAAAAAGCCGAGCAGGGTTTTAAAGGTGCCTTCCACCACCTTGCCTGCGGATTTCTTTTGCAGCAGCAGACCGATCAGGGCAATAAAGGCGATCAGAATAGACGCCTGCCCCAGCAGATCTTTTACCAGGAAGTCGATCACACTATTCATGGGCGGCGACCTTTACGTTGCGTTCTTTTAAAAAGGCCAGGATCTTCTGCTCTATTTCCGCTTTATCGGTGAGCCGGTTAAGAATAATGACCCGCTTAATCTGTTCCGGACTGGCGTCGGCATTTAACACATCGGCAAAGGCTTTTTGCGTCAGAATCATGTCCGACTTAAAGGCATTCGCTTCTGAAATGGTGGTGTGATCGATATCGGCCTCAATCTCCAGTTTTTTTAAAACCGCTTTTGCGCTCATCTCAATCGCAAAACTGGATCCTAAGCCACAACCACAGACACATAATATTTTCAGCATGGTTTTCTCCTCACAATATATTGAGTTGTTTAGCGAGTTTGTAATGGTGCCCGTCAATATCGACCAGGCGTTTTTGCATGCTTATTAAATCAATCGGAATCGGTTTATTGCTGCCGTTAATAATGACCGCTTTATTCCGCATTCCTGACTGAATACAACGCACCACTTCACTGGCCATAATGGTGCCCTGATAAATCTCTTCGCAGGTGGGATCACCATTCCGCAGCCCGTAACCGAGGATAGTTTTACGGACGCGTACGCCAATAAGCGGCTCAAGCTGTTTGATTAAGGTGTCGATAGCCCCCTGAAAACCGGGCGAATATTCGCGGGTGTAGCCTTCTGAACAGAGAATGATCACGCTGTTCTGCTCTGCCAGCCGCCGGGTGATGCGCTGCGCCAGCTGTGGCAAAGGAATCTGGCACTCCGGGATCAGCGCAATGTCCGCATTGGATTTAATCGCCGACTGCAGGGTTAATTCGCCGCAGTAGCCGCCGAGTAACTCCAGCATAAATACCCGGCCAGGTAAGGCGCGCCCGGTATTCCGCAGTTTCGCGACCTCTTTTAATACCTGCTCGCAGGCGGTGGAAAAACCCAGGGTGTAATCACTGCCGAAGACATCATTATCGATGGTCATGCCGACGCCGAAACAATTAACGCCAGACTCCGACAGGGTATGGAGAAATTGCAGCGACCCGTCACCGCCCGCCATAATTAATACGTCAATACGGGCGCTTTTCAGCTGGCGGGCAATACATTCATATTCGCTGCGCACCAGTTTCTTTTGCGTGCGTCCCGATTGCATAACCGGAATCGGGGCGATGGAAAAGTCGAGCAGATCACGCTGGCTGATATCACGATGGTTATTTGCCAGCAGGCCGGGAATGCCACCATCAAATATCACGATCTCCGCCTGCGTCAGACGCCCTAACTGGAAGACAAAATTATTAATGCCGGTTACATCACCGCCACTGATCACCATTCCAATTCGCATTTCCCTCACCTCGCTGGCTTAATCTGCTGAGGGCCATTCTTCCGGTTCGTGGGGTTGCTATTTGCAGAGGAGATCACAGTTACGAGCGGTATTTTTTGGGCGGAGTTATTGACAGGGGTGTCTGAACGGCGGTTTTTGAGATCAAAATCACACTATTTGCGTGAAGGCCGATTAGAGTGAAACGATATAAATCAATGAGTTAGTTCAGAAGGCATCTGAATTTTATTTCGCCACACAGCGGCACAGAGTGGCTTATTCCGTGCTGTTGCAAATTTGTGACTTTCGCCTCATTTTTCCCGGTTCCGGGCCAGATAAAGCGTTCAGAAGATAATTGATGAGGAGATATCTGGATTATTTTATGGCAGATAAACAGGCGGGCAGAATAGATTTCAGAGGGGAAGAAGGCGCAGAAAAAACGAATAAGGGGCGTAGCAGCAAGCCGCTACGTCCCAAAAAGCTTACTTGGCGTAGGCTTCAGTAGACAGAGTCAGAGTGACCTCGTCGCTTACCGCTGGGACATATTTGTCCAGCTTGAAGTCAGAACGCTTGATGGTGCCGGTGGCATCAAAACCAATCGCCTGCTTTTTGACCATCGGATGCTCGCCCTGCTTGTTCAGCGTCGCGTGTAGCGTAACTGGCTTGGTGATCCCTTTCAGGGTCAGGTTGCCTTCAACATCAAATTTATTGTCGCCCTTCGCCACCACTTTGGTGCTGTGGAAGGTCGCAGTCGGATATTTAGCGGTGTCGAAGTACTCAGCGCCTTTGAATTCTTTGGTCAGCGCAGCCACGTGGCTGTCGATTTTGCTGACTGGCAGGGTCACGTCAACGCGTGATGCCTCTGGATGATCTTTATCAAACACCAGGTTACCGGTTGCATCAGGGATATCAGCGGTAGGGTTAGAGAAGCCGAAGTGGTTCCAGGCAACAATCACCGACGTATGCTCAGGATTCAGCTGGTAGTGCATCGCCTCAGCCTGAGACAACGGGGCGTAGAGGGTGGCAGCGGCTAACAGGGGCAGTGCAATACGTTTGAAGTTTTTCACGGTCAATTCCTTATGCGGACAAAGTGAATTGAGTGTGGTCCAGTTCGCCCGGAATAGACAGTGAAGAGATTTGTCGGTAATTTTCAAATAAATTCAGCAACTTTATACCGGGCGCTACACATTCTCGCCGCCGGTGAACAGCACCCGCCAGCGGCGGCGATCCTGAATCAGCGTGCGGTGAAGCTGTTGCAGATCCGCAAGTGTCAGCGCCTCAATCTGCGCCGCATCCGGTTCTGCCAGGCCATTGTCAGCGCGTAAGCACGCCAGTGGCTGATCCACTTCCCGGCTCAGAAGACGCGCTTTCAGTGCCGCCAGATCGTAACCCGCCAGCGTCTCGTTCAGTGACCGCAGGAAGTTGCGGCAGTAGCGCAGCAGTGACAGCGCGCTGTAATCGGGCGACTGCAGCGCAAACAGCACCCCATCTTCATCGGCACAGCGCATATAGCGGCTGCTCACCACATAACCGATAGGCTGCTCAACGCGATAGCGCTGGAAAAAGCGCGGCTCGTAGATCAGCGCCAGCGCGCGAAGCGCCGCCAGCTGTTCAGGTCGATGCAGCGGGATAAACAGCAGCAGAGCATTGTCCGCGCTGCTGTGTGGCAGGCGCGTCATACCGGTTTGCGTCGTCATGCGCTTTGGCGGCGTGTCAGGGTTAACCGGCAGCGACAGTGCGCTCAGCCGCCGGGCAATCAGTGAATGCAGTGCCGCGTTGCCGCCTTTCAGCGCCGCCCGCCAGCAATGTGGCGTAATAGTGGCGGCCAGCTGCCAGGGCAACTGCCGCAGCAGTGCACGAATCGCGATGCTTTCCCCCGAAGAAGGCTGCGCCGCCTCAACCGGCAGCGTCAGTACGGCGACAATCTGGCTCAGCGCCCGGTCAGCCACCGCCTCATCCGGCGTCAGTTGTAGCGTCAGTTGCCACACGCCCTCCACCTCCTGCCAGCTGCCGTTGCCGCCCTGATGACGCAACGCGGCAAACAGCGGACGTAACCGCCGCCCCAGCGCTTCGCCTGCCGCTTCGGTGAAAGTTGACCAGAACTCTGGTCGCAGGATCAGCGTCGCCTGCAGGTCATCAGGCTGATGATGCGGCAATGCCACCGCCTGTGCGGGCAGCGGCTCAGACGTTAAGGCAGTCTCGAACGGGTAGAATGTGAAATGCGCCGGAGGTAGCGCCTCAGACGGGGCTGGCTGCCAGGCGGTCAGCGCAAGGCTGAATCCCTGCGTCTGAAGGGTTTCCTCAGCCGGGTGCGACGTGCAGAACAGCAGCGTGCCCGGCGCGTCGGTGAGACGCGCCAGCAGCGGCTGTAACGCAGGCACGGCTTCATCTGGCGCAAAGCCGATTGCGCGCTGGCGTAACTGCTCCATCGGTGACAGTGTCACAAATCGCTGCTGCGCCAGATGGTGGTAGTGTTGATGTTGTGGCTCATTCGTCTGGCGCAGTGCATCCAGATAACGGTCGATCAAGACATTAACGGTTTCGGGTTGATGCGTTTCAACGCCCAGCGCCAGCCAGAGCGCGCCTCCCGCCTGATAGATCCACTTCAGCTCCAGCGACTCCGCCAGCCCCTGCTCACGAAGGGTAGCCAGCAGCGATCCGGGTGCTTCATCCAGCAGAAATTCACGCCATAACGTGACACCGTCACTGTTATCCAGTATCCAGCTGCGCCATAGCGCCCCAGGTGCGGTCTCTGCCAGCTGCCAGCAGGTATCGCTGGTCAGCTGCGGCGGTGGCAGATCCTGTCGCCACTGACCGGAGGGCAGCGCGGCAGCAACGTTACGCGCCAGCTGTTCCAGCTCATCCAGTGAGTGCGGCCCCTGCAGCCAGAGCCGCATATTGCTGGCGAAGTAGTAGCGCTGGTGGAACTGGCGCAACGCCCGCTGCAGTGCAGAGAGCTCGTCGCCAAAACTCGCCCGGCTGCCAATATGGAACCGTTGGAATTCCGCAGGTGACGCGGCGGCGTGCAGCAGTGCCGCTTCAATGCGTGACGGCTGATGACGCTGCAATAGCTGATATTCCGCATCAATCACCGCCACTTCCTGACCGATTGCCTGATTATCAAGCAGCGGATGGCAGACCATATCCTGCAGCCGCGCCAGCCCGTCAGCCAGCAGCGACGGCGTGACCTCAAAAAAGAACGCGCTGCGCCGGGCCAGCGTGGTGGCATTAACCCTGCCACCCTGCGTCTGAATCCAGCTCATCAACCGACCCTCATCAGGCCAGCCGGTGCTGCCGGTGAACAGCAGATGTTCCAGCAGATGCGCCAGTCCGGGCCAGCGATCGGGTTCGTCGTGACTCCCCGCGCCCACCTGAATCAGGGCGGCGGCCTGGCTGGCATCGGGCTGATGCACCAGTTCAACCGTCAGACCGTTTATCTCCAGGCAACGCGTTTTCATCAGAGGTTCCGTGTTTTATAGATCAATTGTGAGTTGCTGCGGTTACGAAACTGCAGCTGACCAATTTTAATGTCGCTGCAATCCGCCTCACGCCGGGCGTCAAGGATTTTGCCGTGAAGCGGTGATTTGCTGCAGACCGGATCGGTGTTGTCGGCATTGCCGGTCAGCATGTAAGCCTGACAGCGACAGCCGCCAAAATCTTTCTCTTTCTCATCACAGGAGCGGCACGGCTCTGGCATCCAGTCAAAACCGCGATAACGGTTGAAGCCGAATGAGTTATACCAGATATCGTCCAGACTTTGCGTCAGCACTGAGGGAAATTCTACCGGGAGCTGACGCGCACTGTGACACGGCAGCGCGGTGCCCTCTGGCGTAACGCTGAGGAAGATGGCGCCCCAGCCACCCATGCAGGGCTTAGGGCGCTCTTCGTAGTAGTCTGGCGTCACAAACAGCAGGTTGGTCAGATTGCCGGTGGTGCTCATCCGCTCGCGGTAGGTTTTCACCACCGCCTCTGCGCGGGCGATCTGCTCGCGGGTGGGCAGCAGGCCTTCACGGTTAAGCTGCGCCCAGCCGTAGAACTGACAGGTCGCCAGTTCTACGTCATCCGCTTCCAGCTCAATGCAGAGATCGATGATCCTGTCGATCTGGTCGATGTTATGACGATGCAGAACAAAGTTCAGCACCATCGGATAGCCGTGGGCTTTCACCGCTTTCGCCATCTCCAGCTTCTGCTGAAACGCTTTTTTCGAACCGGCCAGCGCCGCATTCAGGGTTTCGTCACTCGCCTGGAAGCTGATCTGGATATGATCCAGCCCCGCCTCGCTGAACGCATCCAGCTTCTTCTCCGTCAGGCCGATGCCCGAGGTGATCAGGTTGGTGTAGAAGCCGAGGTCGCGCGCCGCTTTGATGAGCTCCGGCAGATCTTTACGGACCAGCGGCTCGCCGCCGGAGAATCCGAGCTGCACGCTGCCCATCGCCCGCGCCTGACGAAACACCTCAATCCACTGCTCGGTGGTCAGCTCCTTCTCCTGCTGGGCGAAATCCAGCGGGTTGGAGCAGTAGGGACACTGCAGCGGACAGCGATAGGTCAGCTCGGCCAGCAGCCAGAGCGGCGGATTCACGTCAGGTTTATGCGGGGTCACGGAACTGTATCCACTTCTGTTCATAGGCTGATTGCAGGAACTCTAAAACATCTGCACCCACGCCGCCCGCTTCCGGAAAACGGCTATCCAGCGTTGCGATAATCGCGGCGATATCCTGCTTGCCATCCACCAGCTCAAGGATGGCGGCGGCGGTTTCGTTCAGCTTCGCCATGCCTTCGGGATAGAGCACCACATGGGTATCCTGGGCGGTTTCCCACTGCATGCGGTAGCCGCGACGAAACGCGGCAATCGAGTTTTCATTCATCTGTTATACCAGTCGGGTGGTGTGCCACGCCGCTTTATCAGTCACGGTGTGATAAGGCGGACGTTTCAGCTCGTATGCCATGGTCATGGCGTCCAGCATGCTCCATAAAATATCGAGCTTAAACTGCAAAATTTCCAGCATGCGGTTTTGCGTCTCAGCGGTGGTGAAATATTCCAGCGCCAGCGCCAGGCCATGTTCCACATCGCGGTTCGCCTGACCCAGGCGACTGCGGAAGTAGAAATAGCCCTCTTCTTTGATCCACGGATAGTGCTGCGGCCAGCTATCAAGCCGTGACTGGTGGATCTGCGGGGCGAACAGCTCGGTGAGTGAGCTGCAGGCCGCCTCCTGCCAGTTGGCGCGGCGGGCAAAGTTAATATATGCATCCACCGCGAAGCGCACGCCCGGCAGCACATGCTGCTCTGAAAGTAGTTCTTCGCGCGTCAGCCCGACCGCCTCGCCCAGCCGCAGCCAGGCCTCAATGCCGCCCTCTTCGCCGTTGCTGCCGTCGTGGTCGAGGATGCGCTGCACCCACTTACGGCGGGTAGCCGGATCGGGGCAGTTGGCCATGATCGCCGCATCTTTCAGCGGAATGGTGGTCTGGTAATAGAAACGATTCGCCACCCAGCCCTGAATCTGCTCGCGCGTTGCCTGACCGTTATGCATCGCGATGTGATACGGGTGATGGATATGGTAGTAAGCGCCTTTGTCGCGCAGGGCCTGTTCAAAAGCCTGCGGCGACAGCGTGTCAGTGATCTGCATGTTTTAGCCCTGAAGGTGGATCGCCATTCCGTCCCAGCTCACCTCTATTCCCTGCTCCGTCAGAAACTGACGCTGCGGTGACTGCTCGTTAAGGATCGGATTGGTGTTGTTAATGTGGATCAGAATTTTGCGTTTTGCCGGCAGCGACGCCAGCAGTGCCATCAGCCCCTGCTCTTCCGCCAGTGCCAGATGGCCCATCGCCTTGCCGGTGTTATGACCCACGCCAGTAGTCAGCAGTTCATCATCCTGCCAGACGGTGCCATCAATCAGCAGGCAATCCGCTTTTTGCAGCCACGGCAGGATCACCGCATCCGGCTCGCCCAGGCCTGGCGCGTAGAGCAGCGTCTGGCCATTCGCGCGGTTTTCAATAAACAGCGCCACGTTATGGCCCGGCAGCGGCCGGTCGCGATACGGCGAGTAAGGGGGTGCATTACTGATAATCGGAATTGCGGTGAACTGAAGATCACCACAGACATCGACGCTGAACGGCGTCAGTGGCGCAATGGGACGGTGCTGTAAGCCGCCATTCCAGTGGGTGAGCATAGGAAATATCGGGAAGCCGGTGCTGAGGTCACCATGCACTTCCGGCGTGCACCACACCTGATGCGGACAGCCCTCACGCAGGCTCAGCAGCCCGGTGGTGTGATCGATCTGGCTGTCGGTAAGGATAATCGCGCCGATCGCCGTGCCGCGTAACACCCCTTTGCGGGTCAGTTCTGGCGTATGCAGGATCTGCTGGCTGATGTCGGGTGAAGCGTTGCATAACACCCAATCTTCGCCGTTATCGCTGAGGATAATCGACGATTGCGTGCGTGCCTGGGCCTGAATCGTGCCGTTACGCACGCCGTGGCAGTTGGCGCAGTTACAGTTCCACTGCGGAAACCCGCCGCCCGCGGCTGAACCGAGGATTTTGATAAACATAGAGGAAAACCAGAAGTTGAAAAAAAATGCCCGCTCAGAGGGCGGGCAGAACGATTAACGGTTGGAGATGTAGAGAGTCACTTCCAGACCGAGACGCATATCAACGAAAGTTGGTTTTTTCCACATGAGTTACTTCCTCTTGGTTAACAGTAAATGAGCTGCCTGAAATCAGTGTGACCGGCATTGAATGAGACCGCCGTCACAATTTCCAGGCAGATGTTGCGCCAATGGCGCGTCGGGATCAAGCCCGGAACATCAGGAAATTGTTATCACAGCCCGGTCAGATGTAAAACCCGCTGCCAGTTTCCCCATGCCAGTTTCTCTGTCAGTGTCTGATCATAGCCCGCTTCCTGAAAAGCGGCGAGCAATCGCGGCAATCCGCTGACATCGCCCAGCGCAGCAGGTGGGGTAATCCCGTCGAAATCAGAGCCAAAGGCTACATGGTCGCTGCCCATTATCTTCAACATGTGATCACAATGCTTAACAATTTCTGTTAATGGCGTGTCAGCGTCGCGTTTACCGTCGGCGCGCAGAAAAGCGTTGCCGAAATTAATGCCGACCAGACCGCCGCTGTCGCGGATTGCCACCAGCTGGTCATCCGTCAGATTACGCGGCTGCGGACAGAGAGCATGCGCGTTGGAGTGGCTGGCGACCAGCGGCGCGCTGGAGAGCCGGGCGGTGTCCCAAAAGGCTTTTGCATTCATATGCGACACGTCAATCATCATCTTCAGGTCACTCGCCTGCTGAATCAGCCTCTCTCCGGCGCGGGTCAGGCCTGGCCCGGTGTCGGGCGAGCCAGGAAAGGTGCCGCTGACGCCTTCACCAAAGCGGCTGGCCAGATTCCAGAATGGCCCGATGCTGCGCACCCCCGCCTGCCAGAAGGCGTGCAGTTGCTCGCCCTCCTCATCCAGCGCATCAGCACCTTCGATGTGTGCCACCATCGCCAGTACGCCTGCGGCGCGGCAGGCGACGATCTCGTCATGGCTGCGGCAGAGTCGCGCCCGCCCGCCTGACGCATCAGCCAGCTGCTGCAGGATCTCAAGCTGTTGCCACATGATCTGAAGCGGTTGAAACGGCTCGTCGGCACGTGCCGGAACGGTGCGGGCAATGTACTCCTGCGGAGGCACAAAGATTGCAAACAGCCCGCCGCCGAGCCCGCCCTGCTGAATGCGCGGAAAATCGAGGTGGCCCCGTTCAATCCCCTGATAAAACGCCTGCGCGGGCGCATCACGATGATGCAGCCAGAGGTTAAGCAACAGATCGTTGTGACCGTCAAAAATCAGCATATGAGTCCACCCAAATAAACAGGCGACCATGCTAACCCTGCCCGGCGGATTCACCAAACCAGAGCGCACGCAGGGCCACGCAGGTCATGCAGGTCATGCAGGTCATGCTGGGTATTGTCACTTTTGCGCGTCAGGTTGTCAGCCCTGCGCGCGCGGACCCGGAGGCGTGTCGGCAGACTGGTAAAAAAACCACAGGAGACTCTTATGCTGACCCGACCCGCTGATAAATATCGTCCCTCCCCGCTGATCGCCCTGCCCGATCGCCAGTGGCCCTCACGCCAGCTGACCCAGGCGCCGCGCTGGCTCTCCACCGATTTGCGTGACGGCAATCAGGCGCTGGCAGAACCGATGGATCGGGAACGCAAAATGGCCTTCTGGGATCTGCTGCTGCGCTGCGGGTTCCGGGAGATCGAGGTCGCCTTTCCCTCGGCGTCGCAGACTGATTTCGATTTCGTCCGCGACCTGATTGAGCAGCAGCGTATCCCGGAGGATGTGACGTTACAGGTGCTGACTCAGGCGCGGGAGGACCTGATTGCCCGCACGTTTGTGGCGCTGCAGGGTGTGCCACGCGCCATCGTACATCTCTATAACGCCACCGCGCCGCTGTTTCGCGAGCGGGTATTTAAACAGAGCAAAGCGGAAATCGTGGCGCTGGCCACCGCTGGTGCACGGCAGATCCGCGCCGAATGCGAGGCCCAGCCGGAAACTCAATGGACCTTTGAATATTCGCCAGAGACCTTCTGCTTTACCGAGCCAGAGTTTGTGCTGGAGATCTGCGAGGCGGTATCCGATGTCTGGCAACCGGACGCCCAGCGCCCGATGATCATTAACCTCCCCGCCACGGTAGAGGTGAACACACCCAACGTTTATGCCGATCAGATTGAGTTTTTCTGCCGTCACTTCAGCCGCCGTGATGCCGTCTGCATCAGCGTGCATCCGCACAACGATCGCGGCACCGGCGTTGCCTGCGCAGAACTGGCGCTGCTGGCGGGCGCTGACCGGGTCGAGGGCTGTCTGTTTGGTAACGGTGAACGCACCGGCAATGTGGATCTGGTGACGCTGGCGCTGAATCTCTATACCCAGGGCGTTTCGCCCCAGCTCGATTTCAGCCAGATGCATGAGGTGATTGAAGTGGTAACCCGCTGCAACCAGCTGCCGGTTCATCCGCGCCATCCTTATGCGGGCGAGCTGGTCTTCACCGCCTTCTCTGGTTCTCATCAGGATGCGATTAAAAAAGGGTTCGCCATCCGCGCCGAACAGCAGGAAACAGAGTGGCAGATGCCCTACCTGCCATTGGACCCGGCCGACATTGGCTGCAGCTATGAGGCGGTGATCCGCGTTAACAGCCAGTCGGGAAAAAGCGGGGCCGCCTGGCTGCTGGAGCAGAATCACGGGTTACAAATGCCGCGAGCGCTGCAGCAGGATTTCAGCCGCTGTGTTCAGCAGGAGACTGACCGGCACGGCGGAGAGATGACGCACTACGCGCTGTGGCAGCTCTTCTGCCGCCAGTATGGCGTAACGCAGCCCGCGGTGGCCTTACAGCGGGCTGACAGCCAGAGTGACAGCGGCGGGCAGACGCAGATTAGCGCCAGCGTGGTGTATCAGACGCAATCGCTGATGCTGACCGGCAGCGGCAACGGCTGGCTGTCGGCGGCGGTCAATGCCCTGCGCAGCGCGTTTGATCTGCATCTGACCATTGAGGACTATCACGAGCATACGCTGGGACGACGCAGTGACAGCCGCTCGGTGGCCTATATCAGCTGCGTAGATGCCCGTGGCGCGCGAGCCTGGGGAGTGAGTATCGACAATGACACCGCCCGCGCCGCCCTGCAGGCGCTGCTCAGCGCGGCAGGCCAGTTTCTGCAGGCGGAAAGTAGTCCGTCGGAGAGACGCCCAGCAGACGACGAAACATCGCACTAAACGCGCTGGGGCTTTCATAGCCCAGCTCCAGCGCCACCCGCAGCACGGAGTCGCCCTGAGCTAGTCGCGTCAGGGCGATAGCCAGTCGGGCACGCCGCACCCAGTCGCTGAACTGCAGGCCGGTTTCACGCATAAAATGGCGGGCCAGAGTGCGGCCCGAGACATTCAGGTGGGCGCTGGCTCGCAGTAGCGTCCAGCTCTCACCGGGCGTCTGCTGAATCAGCTCGCACAGCGCCTGTAAACGGAGACTGTCGGGCGTCGGCAAGGCAAAGGGCAGCACGTCCATGCCGCGGATTTCATCCAGAATCAACTCCATCACCCGCTCGGCCCGACTGCCTGCGGCGTAACGCTCTGGCAGGCTCAGCGCCGTGACAATCAGCTCGCGCAGCAGCGGTGAGATTTGCACCACCTGACAACTGGCGGGCAGATCGGCACGCGCCAGCGGATCGATAAACAGCGTGCGCGCCGCCACACTGCCGGTAATCTGCAACGCATGACGGGTAAATGCGGGCAGCCAGACGCCGCGACTCGGCGGCACAATCCAGCTGCCATACTCCGTCTCTACCCTTACCACGCCGCTCAGGGTGTGGATCAGCTGGGCACAGGCGTGCTGGTGCCAGGGTTCGCTGGCACCGTGCAGGTAATCGTGCGCCAGCGGCACCAGCGGACGCGTGCTGAAGTCAAAATGCTGCTGACTCATTGCGCCTTCAGGTAGCGGTAGATCACCGCCAGGTCCTCTTCACCGTGTCCGGCCTCCACCGCCTGCTGCCAGAGCTGTGCAATATTCTCCAGCGCCGGCAGCGGCGTCTCTGCGGCATCCAGCGCCAGGCGGGCATCTTTCAGCGCCCAGACCAGATGCATCTGCGGCGTGAAGTCGTCGCTGGCGATCATCCCGAGCTTCATTTTTGCATACGGTGCGGCCAGCGGACCGCCCTCCAGCACCTGCCAGAGATCGTCGGTGGAAAAGCCGAACTGCTCTGCCAGCCGGGTACTCTCCGCCAGGCTTTGCATCATGCCAATCAGCCAGCTGTTGATGACCAGCTTCATCCGGGTGCTTTTTCCCGCCTCACCCAGCCACTGGGTACCTTTACTGATGGCAGCAAACACCGCTTCTGCCGCCTGCGCCCGGCTCTGATCGCCGCTGGCCAGCACCAGAATCTGCGCATTCTCTGCTGGTGCTTTGGTGCCGGAGACTGGCGCATCGATCAGTAACAAATCGGGGCGTTTTTCTGCGAAAAAGGCGATCAGCGCGTCGGTTTTTTCTACGCCGATGGTGCCCATCTGGCAGAGCGTCGCGCCCTGCTTAAACGCCTCTTTGACCTGATGCAGCACCTGCTCAGTGGTGTCGCCATCAGACAGCATGGCGATCACGACATCTGCTTCACGCACCGCCTCGGCTGGCGAGTCAGCCAGCTGCAAACCCGCATCCAGCAGATCTTCGCCGCGCGCGCGGGTGCGGTTCCAGCCATGAACGCGAAAGCCTTTTTTCAGCAGGTTTGCGGCAAATGCGTGCCCCATTGCGCCTAATCCCAGAACCGCCACTTCAGGTTGTTTCATGCTGACTCCCGTGAGTTTTTTGTCTGCATCCGGGTGAACCGGACGCCTGATCACTGCAAAAGATGGATTCCAGCCTGGCGGTAAACAGAGAAAAAATCCAGCCCGAAACGATGTACCCCAGCGCATCAAACCCTTACCATATGCGGAAATTGTTCCACCTGGTTCATATCCTCTCTTTTTTCAGGCCACATATAATGAAAATAATCTCTCTGCGCCAGGCGACGCTGTTGATGTTGCCTGCCATTTTGCCACTGCCGCTGCTGGCGGCGGATAATGACAATACCCTGGTCGTCACGGCTGCACCGCCGGAAACGGGCCTTAACGAACTTGATACGCCTGCGGCCCTGAGCGTGGTCAGTGGTGACGATATGCGCCAGGCAGCGCCGCGCGTTAACCTGTCGGAAAACCTCAGCAGCGTGCCGGGTCTGCAGATCCAGAACAGGCAAAATTACGCACAGGACCTGCAGCTGTCGATGCGTGGCTTTGGCTCCCGCTCAACCTACGGCGTACGCGGGCTGCGCATCTATGTGGATGGCATCCCGGCCACCATGCCGGATGGTCAGGCGCAGACCTCCAATATCGATATCGGCTCGATTGATCATGTTGAGGTACTGCGCGGCCCGTTCTCTGCGCTGTATGGCAACGCTTCGGGTGGCGTAATCAATGTCACTACCCAACAAGGACAACAGCCGACCACGCTTGAAGCCAGCAGCTGGTATGGCAGTTACGGCAGCTGGCGCAATAGCGTCAAAGCCAGCGGCGCGACCGGTGACGGCAGCCATGCCGGAGATGTTAACTACACAGTTTCCGCCTCACGCTTCACCACTCACGGCTATCGTGATCACAGCGCTGCGCAGAAAAACCTTGGCAACGCCCGACTGGGCGTGCGTATTGATGATGTCAGCACCCTGACGCTGCTGTTTAACAGCGTTCACATTGACGCGCAGGATCCCGGCGGCTTAACCGAGGCGCAGTGGCGTGAGAATCCACGTCAGGTGGTCAGCAACGTCCCGCTTTATAACACCCGTAAGACTGTCGATCAGACTCAGGGCGGCCTGCGTTATCAGCGCCAGATGAGTGAAAATGACGACCTCAGCGTGATGCTCTATGCGGGCATGCGCGAAACTACCCAGTTCCAGTCGATCCCCGCAGCCGTGCAGCGCAACCCGTCTCATCCCGGTGGCGTGATCGCCCTGACCCGCCACTATCAGGGCGTCGATACCCGCTGGACCCATCGCGACACGCTGCTGTCTATTCCGGTGGCGCTGACCGGCGGACTCGACTACGAAACCATGACCGAGCGACGCAAGGGCTATGAAAACTTCACGGTCAGCAACGGGGTGACGCAACTGGGCGAACAGGGCAATCTTCGCCGCAACGAGCGCAACCTGATGTGGACGCTCGATCCCTATCTGCAGACCGCCTGGCAACTGACCGATAAGCTGTCGCTGGATGCGGGTGTGCGGTTCAGCACCGTTAACTTTGACTCTAATGACTTCTATATTCAGCCCGGTAACGGCGACGACAGCGGTGATGCGCGCTATCACAAATGGCTGCCCGCTGCGGCACTGAAGTATGCCTTTGACCCAGGCTGGAACGCGTGGATCTCCGCCGGTCGCGGCTTTGAAACCCCGACCATTAATGAGCTCTCTTACCGTTCAGACGGCGCGACCGGTCTGAATCTGGGGCTGAAACCGGCCACCAGCGATACGCTGGAGATTGGTAGTAAGAAACGCATCGGCAATGGCTTGATCAGCGCGGCGTTGTTCCAGACCGATACCCAGGATGAGATTGTGGCGGATGCCAGCAGTGGCGGACGCACTACCTATAAAAATGCCGGTCAGACCCGCCGTCGCGGTCTGGAGTTAAGCCTGGATCAGCAGTTTGCCTGGGACTGGCGGCTGAAGATGGCCTACACCCTGCTGGATGCGCGCTATCGCACTAACGCCTGCGGCAGCGACAGCTGTGACGGCAACCGCATTCCTGGTATTGCCCGTAACATGGCTTACGCCGGACTCGGTTATCTACTGGAACAGGGCTTTTATGCAGGCAGTGAGGTGCGTTATCTGAGCCAGATCGCCGCTGAAGATCAGAATAGCGTGAACACCCCGTCCTACACCGTTGCAGCGGTTAACAGTGGCTATAAGTGGCTGGTTGAGAACTGGACGCTGGATCTGTTTGGCCGGGTCGATAACCTGTTTGATCGGCACTATGTGGGTTCAGTGATTGTGAATGAGAGTAATGGTCGCTACTTCGAATCTGCGCCGGGCCGCAATTACAGCGTCGGTTTAACGCTGGGTTACGCCTTCCGATAAATTATAACGGGAAACCTCATTATGTTCTCACGTCTTATCCGTGGATGGGGTGATAAACCCGAGAAACAATACCCGGCGCTAACCGGCATGTTAAGAGTGTTTTTAAGCTGCCACCATGACGACTTTGGCAATACCCTCGAAGAAATGCTCCAGAGCTATATTGATCATGACATGCCTGTTATTGAAGCGCGGAATGAAATAAACATCCTGCTTCAGAATGAGGATGACGATTTGAATGTCATTATGTCAGCGATTGCTGATGAAGAGTTTCGTCCGGCCCCCTGGGGAGAAACGTGGCGCAGTTTTTTGATAAGAGCTGTGGCTGCCCTCAACGGGCCACCGTCGCGGTGGCCCGACGCTTAATGTCACACGCCAATCATGCGCGCGAATTCAGCTGCGCCTTAATATCCTCACAGCTGCCGGTTTCACCCAGGCGCGGGAAGATCAGGTTCACGCTATTGTTGTGCGTATCCAGGTTGAGATCGGTCATCGCATCGGTCGCCAGCGTGACGTTGTAACCCAGCTCATACGCCTGTCGTGCGGTGGATTCCACGCCGATACTGGTCGCGATACCACAAATCACTACCTGAGTAATGCCGCGCTTTTGCAGCTCATCGTGCAACGCCGTGGCGTGAAACGCACCCCAGGTTTTCTTGGTGACCGTAAGGTCATTTTGCTGTGGGGTCATCGCCGGAACCAGCGTGGCCCAGTCGGCGGGCAATTCGCCGCTGTGACGTGCCTGCTCATTGCGGCCCGGCGCCCCACCAGCCACGTTAACCAGCACAACCGGCAGATCGTGCGCGCGAAACGCCTCAGCCAGTCCGGCACAGCGTTCGATCACCGGCTGCGGTTCATGAACCAGCGGCAGCGCCACAATGCCATGTTGCAGGTCGATAACAATCAGCGCAGTTTTTGCATCAAGTGTGGTTACAGCCATGTTGAATCCTCAGATTTAATAGTCAGTGAGTCGTTGCAGCAGAGGGAGAACGTCGGTCAGTTGCTGCTGTTCTGCCGGACTCAGTCGCGCTTCCAGCATCCGGACCAGCCAGTCATCGCGCATCGCGCGACTCGACGTAATCACCGCCAGGCTGGACGTCGTGGGAAGATAGCGGGTTTTACGGCCATCATGGGGATCCGGCTCGCCCGTCACCAGTTCTGCCGCCAGTAACCCGGCGACGGTCGCGCCCATTGACTGGGTGCGTACGCCCTCGGCCGCCGCCAGTTGCGTTACCGTCATCGCCCCATCGCGAACCAGATGACCCAGCACCGCGACCTGCGACCAGGTTAATTCGCCAGGCGGTGCTGACTCGCGCAACCGGCGGCCCAGCTTGCCCACCAGCATGCGCAGCATTGCAGCGGATTCAGTCAGATCGCTCATTACACGTCTCCATCGATAAGCGAAAGTATAAAGATACGAAGGTAAACTGTGTAGTTTGCTCAGGTATCAATTTGTAACGTCCGGGCGCTGCAGATAGTGGATCAGACTGTGGAAGCGCAGCGGCGTGCTGAGCGGGTTACGGTAGCTGTGCAGCACATCGGCCCTGAACTGGAACGCCTCCCCGGCGAGCAGACGTCGCCAGAGATCCCCGACGCCCAGCAATAGTTCGCCCTCGATGATCACCACCTGCTCCACACAGCCCGCTTCATGGGGCGAAGAATGACTCTGCGCGCCCGCTGCCAGCTCCACCGCCAGCAGATCAAAACGCAGTTGCGGATCGTAAGGCAGCAGCGACCGTACCGACATGTCGGCATTGGGCTGACTGAATCCAGGCGCGGCGCCTGAAGGCAGTACGCTGCCGTCGATAAAAAAGGAAAACGGAACGTTGAAACCGGTGGCAATCTTCCACAGTGTCGCCACGGTGGGACTCGATTCACCGCGCTCAATCTGGCCCAGCATCGCTTTACTGACGCCGGTTCGCTCCGCCGTCAGCGTCAGGCTCCAGCCATTGGCCTGCCGCAACTGTCTGAGCGCGCTGCTCAGGTGTTGCTGAAAATCCGCCATTTTTTCTCCTGCTTTCTCGTCATCCTGGTGAGTGACGTTATGGCAATAGTGTAACACTTGTGCGTTATAGCGCATCATGCGACCATGTGCGCTATAACGCACAATCTCATAAAGAGTCTGACCATGACGAGAGCGGAACCTCCCCGTTTTGCCCTGCCGATGCTGGTTTCCGGCTTCGTGGCTGTGCTGGTGGGCTACAGCAGCAGTGGCGCGATTATCTATCAGATGTTTCAGGCGGCGGGCGCCACGCCCGCGCAGATTGGCGGCTGGCTGTCGGTGCTGGGCATTGCGCAGGGGATCGCTTCGCTGAGCCTGTCACTGCGCTACCGCATGCCGGTGCTGGCTGCCTGGTCAACGCCCGGCGCTGCGCTGCTGGCGACCAGTTTTCACGGCATTTCGCTGAATGAGGCGGTAGGCGTCTTTGTTTTCGCCAACCTGCTGATCGTATTGTGCGGCGTCACCGGCCTGTTTGCCCGGCTGATGAACTACATTCCTGCCTCGCTGGCAGCGGCGATGCTGGCAGGTATTCTGCTGCGCTTCGGGCTGCAGACCTTTGCCGATTTGCAAAGTAACTTTGTACTGTGCGGCAGCATGTGCCTGGCCTGGCTGCTGGCCCGCCGCTGGCTGGCCCGCTATGCAATTCTGGTCACGCTGCTGGTGGGTGTTGCCGTCGCGCTGGCACAGCACGCCATCCACTTTCCGCCGCAGCCGATTAGGCTGACAATGCCGGAAGTCGTGATGCCGCACTTTACCCTCACCACGCTGCTGGGGATCGGCGTGCCCTATTTCCTGGTGACGATGGCGTCACAGAACGCCCCCGGCATCGCCACGCTGCAGGCGCACGGCTACCGTCCACCCGTCTCTTCACTGATGAGCTGGACCGGATTAATTGCGCTGCTGCTGTCGCCATTAGGGGGGTTTTCGGTCTGCGTGGCGGCGATTACGGCGGCCATCTGCATGAGCGATGAGGTCGACCCAAATCCTCAGCAACGCTGGCGCGCGGCGGCGCTGGCGGGGATCTTCTATCTGCTGGCGGGCGCGTCCGGTGCGCTGATCGCCGTGCTGTTTAGTGCCCTGCCTGTGGTGCTGATTGAGGCGCTGGCGGGTCTGGCACTCCTTGCCACACTGGGTGGCAGCCTCCACCGCGCACTGGATCTGCCTGCCGAACGCGACAGCGCGCTGATCACCTTTCTGATCACCGCATCCGGCGTTTCGCTGCTGGGCATTGGTCCGGCCTTCTGGGGACTGGCGGGCGGCGTCATCGCCCACCTGCTGCTGGTGCGCAAATCCGGCTGATTGCGTCATACTCTCTGAAATAGCGGTGGTTTTTCCGTCAGCCGGTGAAAAAAACAGTGGATTTACCCCCTTTTTCTGCCGTTTGATTTGTCCTTGCCCCGCGTAAAATCAACCTAATCGTCGATAACACGCGATTTTCTGCCTCAGACAACGACCGATAAGGGCCCAACAGGTGGCAAAAACTTTTCTGCGCAGCGGTAATTTAGATGCAGTTCTGGCGTTAGGTGAAAATGGCCAGCCGGTCTACGCCTCAGCATTGCAAATTCGTGAAACCCTGCGCCTGCGCCGTCAGAGCGCACTGGCAGATTGCCTGGCCATTCCTCAGGCCAATGAACGGGGCGATCGCCTCGACTGGTATGCCCCTTTTAGCGGCCGGGTCAAATCCTGGCTGGGTGCCAGCGATCATGAACGTCGCGCGGCGCTGCAACAGCTCACCGCCTGTCAGCAGGATATGCAGGATCTCAGTACGCGCGCGCGCGCAGCTGAGAACCCATCAATGCGGCTGTTTGGTGCGCTGCTGAGCAAAACCCTGCAATTCCCCGACCAGCAGTATGTCTATCTGGTTGATGGCAAACCGGTCATCACCTTCTGGGGCTTTGTCGATGCCCAGGCGCGCAGCCGCGATGACGCGCTGGCATGCCTGCGTGACACGCTGGAAGAGAACCTGCCAGTGGCGCTGGTTGAACCGCTGCCTGAGCTGCCTGCCGCGCCGGTCATCGCTGAACCAGAGATAATCACTGAGCCCGAACCTGAACCTGTGGCTGAACCGCTGCCGGTTGCAGCACCCGTTGAAGCTCAGCCGGCGACGCCTGTAGCGGCTCGCCGCCGTTTCCGCGTCTGGTATCTGTTACCGCCGGTGGCGATTGCTGCCGCCGTGACGGTGGCCGTGTTGCTGCATCGTTCAGAACCCGTAAAAACACCGGTTGCCACTGCGAAGCCAGCGTCAGCTCCGGCGACGGTATCCACTCCGGCCCCTGCTGCGACTCCGGCACCGGTTGCGGCGACACCGTCCGTCACCCCACCTGCCGAGCAGGCAGCACCGGAAAAACTTCCCGAATCGCAGCCGCAGAAACCGGCCAACACCACCACCGATACCGCACCGGCAGACGCATCTGCTACCCTTGCCACAACGGTGACGGCGCCGGTTCCGGCCAAACCCGATGACCTGATCGTGACGCCGGATGCGGTGCGCGATGGCCAGGTACGGGTGATTGATGGCCGCTGGCGTGTCACTATCGACCAGATGCCGACGCCAACCGGTAAGCCTCCGGTAATGCGCTTCCAGTTTAAAAACGGCAAAGGCAGCGTGCAGATCGCCCAGGGCAATACTACCTGTAAAGCGGATGTCAGCGCGGCCATGACCAGCGCCGGTAACCTGGTGATTGAAAGCCGCTACACGGCGAAGTGCCAGAACAGTTCGCGCTACCGTATGCCACTGCTGGTCTGCCATGCGAGTATCGGCGCCGCAGTGTGTGAAGCGCAGTATGCTGATGACCGGGTCTTCCCGATGACGATTAAGCGTGAGAGTAAATAACGATGCTGGCTCCCCTGATCGATGACAAACAAAAAATTTCGCTGATTGAAAACAGCGGCGTGCAGTTTCTGGATTTCGGCCTGCAACTCTCAGATACCCCGGCG
The DNA here is from genome assembly GCF_054056055.1 of Pantoea sp. PvP021. Classification (NCBI taxonomy): domain Bacteria; kingdom Pseudomonadati; phylum Pseudomonadota; class Gammaproteobacteria; order Enterobacterales; family Erwiniaceae; genus Pantoea; species Pantoea sp. PvP021. Next base: position 845,667 of record NZ_JBSRXX010000001.1, read on the forward strand.
CGCCGCCAGTTTGTGCGCCAGACCGCCAACGGCCCGCTGCTGCGCCTGAACGTCGATGGCAACAGCGGTAAGTTCCTGCTCTATCCGGAAGATGGCGGCGCTGCGGAAGTGGTGCGCCCGGAGTCTGATATCGCGCTGGCGGACTCGCTCTCTCTGCTGTCAGCCTGCTGGCTGCCGCTGCCGATGCTGCGCTGTGCCAGCGGACGTCGTTTTATCGGCGGTCCTGAAAACTGGGCGCGGATGCGTCTGGTTGCGCTGCCCGCGCCCGATGCAGCGGGCAATACCCATCGCGTCAGCCTGGCCTTTGATACCCGCTGCGTGGCGGAACAGGATGGCGGTGAACAGCTCGGCCTCAGCCCAGCTGATGCTCAGAACGGTGTGACTTTTGCGCTCGCCTGGCACAACTACGAGCTGGGTGATTTTCTTGACCTGACCTGGGTTGACGGCTGGCTGCGCGAATCCTTTACCGACCGCGTCTCCGATCGCCGCGAACAGGCGATTAATCAGGCGCTGCGCGAGTTTGAGTATCAGGCGCACTACCTCAATCTGCTGGAACTGCTGGGCGAACAGCTCGACCTCAGCGAGATCCATATTCAGGCCGCCACGCTGCAGACCCCGGCGGTCAACGTCGATATCATTCTGGATGTCGGTAACTCCCATACCTGCGGCATTCTGGTGGAAGATCACCCGGAAGAGAGCAACGGCCTGAAGCAGACCTATGAGCTGCAGCTGCGCGATCTGTCGCAGCCGCATCAGGTTTACAACGAGCTGTTTGACAGCCGTCTGGAGTTTGCCGAGACCCGTTTTGGCAAAGCGAACTTCTCGCTGGAGAGCGGTCGTGAGCAGGCCTTTATGTGGCCTTCTCTGACCCGCGTCGGCCGTGAAGCGAGCCGTCTGGCCCTGCAGCGTGTGGGACTGGAAGGCAGCACCGGCCTCTCCAGCCCGCGCCGTTATCTGTGGGATGAGGCGCGCTATCAGCCAGGCTGGCGTTTTAACACGCCCGGCGAACAGGCTGAACCGCTGGCCTATGCCGCGCCCTTTACCACCCTGCTTAACGACGAAGGCCAGCCGCTTTCGACGCTGGCACCCGACGATCGACTGCCGGTCTTTTCTCCGCACTACAGCCGCAGTTCGCTGATGACCTTTATGCTGTGTGAGCTGCTGGCTCAGGCGCTGATGCAGATGAACAGCGCGGCACAGCGTCAGCGCATGCCGCAGAGCCACGCGCCGCGTCAGCTGCGCCATGTGATCCTGACGCTGCCGTCAGCGATGCCGAAGCCGGAGCGTGAAATTTTCCGCCGCCGGATGCAGGAAGCGCTGGCGCTGGTCTGGAAAGCGGAAGGCTGGCTGGCTGACGAAGATGACCTTTCACCATCACTGCCTCGTCAGAATCCGAAACCGCTGCCGGATGTGCAGATGGAGTGGGATGAAGCGACCTGTGGTCAGATGGTCTGGCTGTTTAATGAAACCCAGGTCAACTTTGCCGGTCGCGCCGAAGACTTTTTCAGCAGCATGGCCCGTCCGGATCGCCCGCGCGATGCTGACGAACTGCCAGGCAAGAGCCTGCGCATCGCCTCGATTGATATCGGCGGCGGCACTACTGACCTCGCCATCACCCAGTATCGTCTGGATGATGGTCAGGGCAACAACGTCAAAATCACGCCGCGACTGCTGTTCCGCGAAGGCTTTAAAGTCGCGGGCGACGATATCCTGCTGGACGTGATTCAGCTGTGGATTTTACCGGCGCTGCAGCAGCATCTGCAGAAAGCGGGCCTGACGCTGGCGGAACCGCTGATGAACAAGCTGTTTGGTCACGACAGCCGCATGGACGGTCAGGCCACGCTGCGTCAGCAGATCACCTTACAACTGTTTATTCCGCTGGCGCAGGCGGTACTGGAACGCTACGAAAACTGGGATCCGCTGGAGAGCCACGCGGAGATCAACGCACTGTTTGGCGAGCTGGTCGATCAGCCGCCGGGCGAAGCGGTACTGGCCTTCGTCAACGGCGAGATTCAGCGCGAGCTGGGCGGTAACAGCCGCTTTGACCTGCTGCAGGTACCGCTGGTGGTGAGCCTGTCACAGCTGCACGGTGAATTTATGCAGCACCGGATGGCGATTATCCCGGCGCTGCGTTCAATGTGTGAAGTGGTGTCGCTCTATCAGTGTGACGTGCTGCTGCTGACCGGTCGCCCGTCGCGCTTCCCGGGCATTCAGGCGCTGGTGCGTCATCTGCAACCGCTGCCGGGCAGCCGTATACTGTCGCTGGAAGGCTATCACACCAGCGACTGGTATCCGTTTAACAAACATGGCCGCATCGACAACCCGAAATCGACCGCGGCGGTCGGCGCGATGCTCTGCCTGCTGGCGCTGGATCTGCGCCTCAGCAGCTTCTGGTTCCGCGCAGGCGATTTTGAACCCTACTCGACGATTCGCTATCTTGGCATGCTCGACGAAAACCAGGCGCTGACGGACGAGAACCTCTGCTACAGCGAAATTGACCTCGACGATCCCGGCTATGTGCTGGATAAAAAGCGCAGTTTCCGTATTCGCGGCAACGTCTGTCTCGGCTTCCGCCAGCTTGATAACGATCGCTGGCCCGCCTCGCCGCTCTATAGCCTGACGCTGAACGACGCCACCCTGGCGCGTAAAGTGGCCGGTGAGAGCGTGCTGCGCATCCGGCTGGCGGTAAAAGCCGGACCCGACGCGTCCGGCCCGGAAAGTCTGGTGCTGAGCGATGCCCGCCTGGATGATGGCACCCGCGTGCCGCTGGAGCAGTTGAGTCTTAAGCTGAATACCCTGTCGGCGACCGGCAATGCCAATGCGCAATACTGGATTGACAGCGGGAGCGTGTGTAAACGATGAAAGCCCTGAAACCCCGTCAGCCGCAAACGCTGGCAAAACGTCTTGGCCTGTTGCAGGACGCCCTGAATAACAGTCTGGCCTGGATTGAGAGCAGCCGTGAGCAGTCGCCGCGTCTGGCGCTGGAAGCAGAAACCCTGACGCTGCAACTGCGCCAGGCGCGCGTGCAGACTCAGGCGCTGGCGCAACAGGTGGCGCGTCCGGTGACGCTGGCGCTGTTTGGCCAGTCGCAGGCGGGTAAGGCCTGGCTGCTGAACGAAATGGTGGCCGATGCACAGGGCCAGTTAGTGACCCGCATGGGTGATAAACTGCTGAACTGGTTTCAGCATATCAATCCCGGCAACCTCGATTTTGCTACCGCCACCCGTTTCAGCCATCAGCGCGAGCCGCTCTCAAACGAGTGGCCGGTTGAACTGACGCTGCTGAGTGAAGCGGAGATCGTACGGCTGATGGTCGCCTGTGCCGGCGCGACAACACCCGACACCGCACAGATCGACAGCGCACTGCAGCGCCTGCAGCGTCATCGTCTCGCCACGCCGCTGGCGGGTCTGGAAGGCGACGCGCTGGTAACACTCTGGTCCTGGTGCCGTCGTCGTGCGCACCACGATGCGCGGCTTGATCGTCATTTCTGGCCGCAGGCGGTTGAGCTGGCGCCCTGGCTCAGCGTTGACGACCGGGTACAGCTTTTTTCACTGCTGTGGCCGGGTCAGCCTGAACTGAATGAGATGCTGCGCACCCTGCTGCATCTGCGTCACCAGTTGCGTAACAGCAGCCGGGTGCTTGCTCCACTGAGCCTGCTGACCGACACATCACTGCTGCCGGCCGAGCAGCTGATTGTGCCGGCCAGTGAGCAGGATCAACAGCAGCTGGTGGAAGTCTGCCCGCTGAATGGTAACCGCATCGGTAAGGCGCAGAACGTGCCACTGGGATTACTGGCGCTGCTGACGCTGGAAGTGCTGGTCCCGCTGAGTTCCACACCGCGAACCGCGCTCTATGATGATGCTGATATGCTGGAACTGCCCGCGCCAGGCCAGTCCGGTGACGCGGCAATCCAGGAAGATCGTCAGCGCCTGCAGCAGCAGGATCCGCTGCGTGCCCAACTGCTGGAGCAGAAACGAGCCCTGCTGCCCGGTTTTTACGCCGCGCGTCAGGCAATTGATCTGCTGCTGGTCTGTACCGCAGCCAGCCAGCGTCAGGATGCCGACCTCGCCAGCGAAACGCTGCGCGAATGGCAGCGTCAGCAGCCCGCACAGGAATCCGCAGAGAAACCGCGTCTGATCTGGGCGATTACCCCTTTCGATGCCCGCCATCAGCAGGTCAATGTGGATGAAGCGGTGCAGCGTCAGATGGGACAGCCCGGTCAGCACTGGGGATCGATGCTGGCACTGGATCGCGCGGGCGTCGACCGCATGGCGAGCTGGTTGCAGGATGAGATGCAGCCGGAAGCGCGCCGCGACATGCTGCTGGCTCAGCTGGCGCAGATTCAGCACACTGTGGTGGAGCGGCGTTTATTGCCCTGGACCGAAGCGGGTGCCAGCCCGGAACAGGCGGCACGCAAACAGAATATCGCCGATACGCTACTGAAGTGTTTACAGCATCGGACCGGCCTGCATGGCGAGCTGCTGGAGCGCCTGCAGCCGCCGCGTGAGGCGCTGCGTCAGCTGTGGCTCAATCAGTCGGCCTTGCAAGGCAGCAAACCGGCCAGTATTCAGGCCCCGGAAAATCAGTTTGGCATCGGGTTTGAATTTGACCTGTTCAGTGAGAGCCCGGCTGAAGCGCCGGTTCAGCCGCGTCAGAGTCTGCAGAGCGCGCAGCACTATCCGCGTCAGGTGCTGCTGCTGTGGCTGGATCATCTGCGTCAGCTGCCGGAAAACCGCAGCCTGCTGGCGTTGCTGAACGTGGATAAGCCAACGATGGAGTGGCTGGTTGAAGAGCTGATCACGGCCGGATTCCGCACCGATATCGCGCAAAAGCTGCAGCAGGCGCTGCATGAGCCCGATACGCAGAGCGTCAGCCATGAATCACGCGCGGATCGTCAGGTGACGCGGGCGATGACGGTGCTGGGGGATTTTGTGGCCTGGCTCGGCTTTTTACAGCGTCCTGAAAATGAACGCCCTTCCAGCCGCGTTAACCGGGGTCAGGTGATTTTCTCGCGGCCTCCGGCTCCCAGCGTCAGCTTCAGTTCCGGTCAGCGTCTGACCAGACTCTCTGCCGCCCCGGCCAACCACACGGCCTACTATATCTACGACTGGCTGGTGGGGCTGAACCAGGTCATCATTGAGAACAATGGTTACACCGGCGGCGGCGATCTGCCGCTGGCAGCCCGCGAAGCACTGGTTGCGCTGCTCAAGCCGCTACGCGCTTAATCAATGATCAGGCGCAGTTCGCCCTCCAGCGACTGCGCCGCCTCTCCCAGCAGCGCCAGCACCGGCGCTAAATCGGCCTGATGCGCGGCATAGTGCTGCAACCACATTGTCGCAGGCAGCGCCATCCCGCCCGTCAGCCAGTCCCATAACGCATCCAGATTATGTCCGAAGGTCTGCGGACAGCCGCTCTGCTCAGCAAACTGCTGATAAAACGCCGCGCGCGTGGTGAGCTGACGCAGGTCAAAGGTCAGATTAAGCATGATCAGGGCACCTGCCTGAAACTGCGGTAGTGATCGGTGGAGAGAAACACCAGCCCGTCAGAGGAGTAAACCAGGCGATCGGCGTCGCGATGCCCGCAGCGATAATTCACATCCGCTTCATACCACTGACGGCCCGCACGCGCGGGCAGACGCTTTTCACGGTTCGTAAAGCGATCGCCGCCAATGGCTTTGCCTGGCAACACGTCACACAGGTTGCCTTTGGCCGGATTCCAGCCACGCTTGCGCGCGTCGTTTTTGGTGAGGTAGTAGTCCGGCAGTTGCTGATGCTGCAGCACCCAGCGCGCCACGGTATGGGCGTCAGTCAGGGTGGCGATATCCGCCTGGGCAGGGGCTGAAACGGAATTCAGATAGGGTTTAAGGCCGTAGAAACAGGCCGCGAGGACGAGAAAAAGTCCAATCCAGAGTTTTTTTGACATGATGGCATCCGTGACGACAGGACGCAGATGATACCAGTTTTGCGCGCAGAGAAAAGCGCGGGCCAGACAAGCTGGCCCTGGCGAGGTTATGCTGCGTGCGAATCCCCGCTGTGCCGACGCCATGCACCCGGCGCGACGCCATACTGGCGTTTGAAGCTGCGGTTAAAGGATTGCTGGGAGTCGAAACCTAACGAGATAGCCACATTGAGAATCGGTTCATCAGTGCTGGTCAGGCGGTCGGCTGATTTCTTCAGCTTCTTAACCCGGATGTATTCACCCAGTGGATAACCGGTGTGCTCTTTAAACATGCGCTGCAGGTGCCATTTGGAGTAGCCCGCGCGCTCTGAAACGGTATCCAGATCCAGACGTGCTTCGATGTTGTTATCAATCCAGTCGATTAAATCGTGAATAAAAGCATCACTCATCATTCCAGTCTCTCCTGTCGCCGTGGCGAAAAGTATTAGTATCAGTTGCAGTTACACTTAAGGGTGGCTGACTATGCCATTTAATGCAAGTTTTATTAGTACATTAAATGCCGCACTATTTGTGGGGTTTTAGCTAAGTTGTTCAGGCTTTCATCGCCCTGCCCTAAACCGCACATAAAGTGTATCTGTTATTCTTGCAGTTGCCAGCCACGCAAGCCTACACTCACCGCGATTAATTGCAATCTTAAAAGTTGCAAATATTGGCCTGCAGGCCGCCTGTTTATATCTATCGCGGAATAACAACAATGATTACGAACCGGGTTCGTCAGGGTTTAACCCTCTTAGGGATGGTACTGCTCATCACGCAACTGAGCGGCTGCGATAAGGGTGTGGCGCAAAACGCCGCTCCCCCGCCGCCTGAAGTGAGTGCCGCACCCGTGCTGATCAAACCGGTCAGTCAGTGGGATAATTTCAATGGCCGGGTTGAAGCGGTGCAGAGCGTGCAGTTGCGTCCGCGCGTCTCTGGCTACATTGATGCCGTTAACTATCGTGAAGGCGATGAGGTCAGAAAAGGTCAGGTACTGTTTACCATTGATGACCGGAGTTACCGCGCGGCGCTGGAGCAGGCCAAAGCGGAACTGGCCCGGGCGCGCAGTCAGGCGAGTCTGGCCCGCAGCGAATCGGGCCGCAGCGAGAAGCTGATCGGCACGCAGGCGATTTCCCGCGAAGCGTGGGAGCAGCGTCGTTCTGCCGCCAGCCAGGCGCAGGCGGATGTGCTGGCCGCAGAGGCCGCGGTCGATATGGCGCAGCTGAACCTCGACTTCACCCGCGTTACCGCGCCGATTGATGGCCGCGCCAGCCGGGCGATGATCACCGCCGGTAACCTGGTGACCGCCGGCGACAGCGCCAGTGTGTTAACCACGCTGGTGTCGCAGCAGCAGATGTATGTCTATTTCGATGTCGATGAGAACACCTTCCTGAACTATCAGGCGATGGCGCGTCAGGGCCAGCAGCGCCATGCGCTGCCGGTTGAGATTGCGCTGGTCGGCGAACAGGGTTTCCCGCACCAGGGCAAAATTGACTTTCTGGATAACCAGCTGACCGCCAGCACCGGCACCATTCGTATGCGCGCCCTGCTCGACAATCAACAGCGGCAGTTTACGCCTGGCCTGTTTGCCCGCGTGCGTCTGCCCGGCAGCGCGCAGTTCGAGGCGGTGCTGATCGATGATAAAGCGGTATTGACCGACCAGGATCGCAAATATGTCTACGTGGTGGATGGCGAAGGTAAAGCGCAGCGGCGCGATATCCAGCCTGGCGCGATGGTGGATGGTTTGCGCATCGTTAAATCGGGTCTGCAATCCGGCGACAAGGTCATCATCGCCGGTCTGCAAAAAGTATTTATGCCCGGCATGCCGGTCACTGCTCAGCCGGTCGCCATGCGTGCGGCAGCCGCTCAATAACCCGAGGCCGCTATGGACTTTTCCCGTTTTTTTATCGACCGGCCCATTTTTGCTGCGGTGCTGTCGATCCTGATTTTTGTGACCGGGGTGATTGCCATCCCGCTGCTACCAGTCAGTGAATATCCCGACGTGGTGCCACCCAGCGTACAGGTGCGCGCCGAGTATCCAGGCGCTAACCCGAAAGTGATTGCGGATTCCGTGGCGACGCCGCTGGAAGAGGCAATCAACGGCGTCGAAAACATGATGTACATGAAGTCAGTAGCCGGTTCTGACGGCGTGCTGGTGACCACCGTCACCTTCCGTCCAGGCACCGATCCTGATCAGGCGCAGGTGCAAGTGCAGAACCGCGTAGCGCAGGCGGAAGCCCGACTGCCGGAAGATGTGCGTCGGCTGGGGATCACCACCCAGAAGATGTCGCCGACCCTGACGCTGGTCGTCCACATGTTCTCACCGAACAATACCTACGATTCGCTCTACCTGCGTAACTACGCCACCCTCAAGGTGAAAGATGAGCTGGCCCGGCTGCCGGGTGTCGGTCAGATCCAGATTTTCGGCGCAGGCGAGTATGCGATGCGCGTCTGGCTTGATCCTAATAAAGTGGCGGCGCGTGGTCTGACCGCCTCTGACGTGGTAACGGCGATGCAGGAGCAGAACGTGCAGGTCTCTGCCGGTCAGCTGGGTGCCGAGCCGCTGAAAAAACAGAGCGATTTTCTGCTGTCAATCAACACCCAGGGACGACTGGAGAGCGAGCAGCAGTTTGGCGATATCATCCTGAAAACCTCGGAAGATGGTTCGCTGGTGCGGCTGCGCGATGTGGCGCGGATTGAGATGGGCTCGGGCAGCTATGCCCTGCGCTCGCAGCTGAATAACAAAGATGCGGTCGGTATCGGCATCTTCCAGGCGCCTGGCGCCAACGCCATCGACCTCTCCAATGCGGTTCGCGCCAAAATGGATGAACTGGCGACCCGCTTTCCCAACGACGTGAAATGGGCCGCGCCTTACGATCCGACGGTGTTTGTCCGTGACTCGATTAAAGCCGTGGTGCAGACCCTGCTGGAAGCGGTCATTCTGGTCGTGCTGGTGGTGATTCTGTTCCTGCAGACCTGGCGCGCCTCGATCATTCCCCTGCTGGCGGTGCCGGTTTCGATAGTCGGTACCTTTAGCGTGCTCTATCTGCTTGGCTTCTCGCTGAATACGCTGAGCCTGTTCGGGCTGGTGCTGGCGATTGGCATCGTGGTGGATGACGCCATTGTGGTGGTGGAGAACGTCGAACGTAACATTGAGATGGGGCTGTCGCCGCGCGCCGCTGCGCATCAGGCGATGCGTGAGGTCTCCGGGCCGATCATCGCCATTGCGCTGGTGCTGTGCGCGGTGTTTGTGCCGATGGCGTTTCTCTCTGGCGTCACCGGGCAGTTCTATAAGCAGTTCGCCACTACCATCGCCATCTCTACAGTGATCTCTGCCATTAACTCGCTGACGCTCTCGCCTGCGCTGGCGGCGATGCTGCTGAAAGATCATCACGCGCCGAAAGACCGGCTGACGCGGATCATTGATGCGCTGTTTGGCTGGCTGTTCCGGCCGTTTAACCGCTTCTTCCAGCGCAGTGCCCATGGTTATGAATCGCTGGTGGGCCGTACGCTGCGTCGCCGTGGCGCCGTGTTTGGCGTCTATATTCTGCTGCTGGCGGGTGCCGGATTTATGTTCCACACCGTGCCGGGTGGATTTATTCCGACGCAGGATAAGCTCTACCTGATTGGTGGCGTGAAGATGCCGGAAGGTTCCTCTCTGGCGCGCACGGATGAAGTGATTCGTAAGATGAGCGAAATCGGTATGCAGACCGAAGGCGTCGCCTATGCGGTCGCGTTCCCTGGCCTGAATGCATTGCAGTTCACCAATACGCCGAACAGCGGCACGGTGTTCTTCGGTCTGAAGCCGTTTAATGAGCGCAAACATACGGCGGCGGAGATCAACGCTGAGATCAATGCGAAGATCGCTCAAATCCAGCAGGGCTTTGGCTTCTCGATTATGCCACCGCCGATTCTGGGGCTGGGCCAGGGCTCGGGCTATTCGCTCTATGTGCAGGACCGCGCGGGTCTGGGTTATGGCGCACTGCAGACGGCGATTAATACGCTGTCGGGCAGCATCATGCAGACGCCAGGGATGCACTTCCCCATCTCCTCTTATCAAGCCAACGTTCCGCAGCTTGATGTGAAGGTAGACCGGGATAAAGCCAAAGCGCAGGGAGTATCGCTGACCGCGCTGTTCAGCACGCTCCAGACCTATCTCGGCTCGTCGTATGTGAATGACTTTAACCGCTTTGGCCGCACCTGGCGGGTGATGGCGCAGGCTGACGGGGATTTCCGCGACAGCATCGAAGATATCGCTAACCTGCGGACCCGAAACGATCGCGGTGAGATGGTGCCGATTGGCAGCATGGTCAACATTACCACCACCTACGGTCCCGACCCGGTGATCCGCTATAACGGCTATCCGGCGGCGGATTTGATTGGTGATGCCGACCCACGCGTGCTCTCCTCGGCGCAGGCGATGAGTCAGCTCGAAGCGATGTCCGGTCAGCTATTGCCAAACGGCATGAACATCGAGTGGACCGATCTGAGTTATCAGCAGTCAACGCAGGGCAATACCGCGCTGATTGTCTTCCCGATGGCCGTGTTGCTGGCGTTCCTGGTACTGGCCGCGCTGTATGAGAGCTGGACGCTGCCGCTGGCGGTGATCCTGATTGTGCCGATGACCATGCTCTCTGCGCTGTTTGGCGTCTGGCTGACTGGCGGTGACAACAACGTCTTCGTGCAGGTCGGACTGGTGGTGCTGATGGGGCTGGCCTGTAAGAACGCGATTCTGATCGTCGAGTTTGCGCGGGAGCTGGAGATTCAGGGCAAAGGGATTGTGGAAGCGGCGCTGGAAGCGTGTCGACTGCGTCTGCGTCCGATTGTGATGACCTCCATCGCCTTTATCGCCGGTACAATACCGTTGATTCTGGGTGAAGGCGCGGGTGCAGAGGTCCGTGGCGTTACCGGTATTACGGTCTTCTCCGGCATGCTCGGCGTGACGCTGTTCGGCCTGTTCCTGACGCCGGTGTTCTATGTGGCCCTGCGCAAGCTGGTGACGCTCCGGTCAGGTAGTGCATCGTCCGTGACGGCGTAAACCGTAAAAGTTAAAAGGGGGCGATCATAGGATCGCCCCCTTTTTTTGCCTGTGATTCACTGATTTCAGCAGACCCCGTCTTGCAGGCTAGCGCCGCTTCAATCTTTCATTCAGCGTTTCTCTGAATCATTATTCATCTTTGATCTTCAGCGTTCTGCTTATCTGGATATCAGGAATGAATTTTCCAAATAATAAATTGATTAATAATATAAAATTTAAAATTCATACCACATACATCGGTACTCTTCAGTGAAAGCGAACCTGGTCCTGACACGTCTTACGCTCCCTCTCCTCATCTGCTATTCACTAAGCCAAAACTCCACTCACAGTCATTAACCGTATGACCCGTTAATCCTTTAAGTTAAAGTCTGGCACTTAAATGACTTTTTATCTTTTCCAAAAAAGTCCGTACTGTTTCTCCCCAGGGTTCAGGATAGAACTCTCCCTGACTGATGGATTCAAACGCCTCTGTAAGTGCTTGATCATTTAAGGACAGTAAATACTCTGCTTCCTGACAGACCTTTGCTGCTGTTTTTGGGTTCTCAGTTTCTAAATAACTGTCCAGTACTTCTTCTACCGTTTCCCCAAAAAGATCATAATCCTGACCAAAAAAAACCCGAATAAGCGTTCCAGTATTTTTATAACTTTTATTCATTGATAGCCTCAGAAAGAAGGATATGAAGTCAGAAGATAATAGGGTTTGCCGTTAAACACTTTACGGTGCAAAACAATCCTGACAGCATACGCTTCCAGACGAGTTGTACTGCCTTGCCTGAAACCATAACCGACTACGGTTCGGGACTGCCAGCTTAATTCCAGTATGCTTTCGCTTTTGGCGGCAGCCCAATAGATGATCTTCCAGCGGTTCGCTTTCAAACCGGCGCTTATGAATCGCTCTGCCTGCTCAATATTAACAAATGAACTTGCAAGCGGCGTTTTAGGACTTCGCGCAAGACGCGCGAGCAAATCCGCTTCGGAAATATTTACATGCTTAGCAATAGTATGTCCGCCAGCCTTAATACCTTTAACGGCTTCATGCTCAGCCAGCTTTAACTTACCGAAGCGTACAGAGGCGACACGTGCCGCTCCGGCAGCAAAGGCAAAGGCCGTCGGAACAGAAATATCGACCATTAAACCTATATTCATTGCGCTCTTATTATCGGCGCCAAGCTTTTTAGCCGTCGCTGTGGCCAACTGGAAAGTTGCTGTACGCGTATTTCTGCCTGTCAGTACCTGATTAGCCGCAGCATGAATGCTATCCAGACTATGTACGCCAACGACAACGCATGCCGCTTTTGTCAGTCCGGATGGATCTGGCGCTATGCACAGCGCGGTTGCTCCGGTTAATTCAAGTGTCCCTAATGCAAGATTCAACCCACCGTATAAGCGGTTACTGAGTGATTCACCTTCAGTAACCGTTTCATCCGAGAGAGCAGCAGTGAGCTGAACCGGGGACATCATGATTTTTATATCATCATCCATAATGAAGCCTCATGTGAGCAGTAGATACGTGGCTAAATAGTCTCTTCTTTTCAGATTTTAGATCCACTAAAAACCAGAAAATAGATTTTACATGAATGTGTTCACCTGTCATTTCAGAAAACGAAAAAAACATTAATGTTGTTAAGGATGCTGAATTTTCAAATGTTTATCAGATTCAGCGTGATAACCGACCCCAGGAAAGTGAGTTATTGGCTTATGGCAGATTTGAGGCAGGAAGTTAGTGACCAGCAGGCATAAAAAAAGCCGCTAATCAGCGGCTCTTTTTGCAGAGATCATCAATCTCTTCGGGTTCAGGTTCCGGCACGGCGGTGCAGTTGCTGGTGTCGCGTTTCTTCAGTTCGTTCAGTGCGTCTGCCACGGTGCGTTTTGCCAGCACATCCAGCGACGCCTGCTCGGCTTCATCGGCTATCGACTTGAAGTACCAGCAGAGGTTGGCACTGACCAGACAGCGCGGCGCGACGTCAGGACGCGCGGCCCAGATTTTTTTGTCTTCGATCACTGAGACATAGATATCCCGCAGAGTAATTTCCGCAGCAGGACGGCCCAGATGAATCGAACCGGTACGGCCCAGCGTGGAGACGATAATGCCGTCACGGGTCAGCGGGACCATTAATTTTCGTATGAAACTGGGATTCGCTTCCAGCCCGTAGGCCAGAATCGCGCTGGTAGAGCGTTTTCCCATTTGCTCCGCCATCGCTACGCTCAGAACCATTTGCAAAGCTGTCGGGAAGCGGTAATCAAGCATTTCTTTATCCTGAGTTGCGGTGCATCTTATTGTTTTATTGCCGCATAAGTGAACAATCAATGAGCAATAAATATAACAAACACTGTTGCTTTTTTGAAGCAAACCGGCGGTGACAAGGCACGTATTCACCAAAGGCTGAGGCCCGATAGCACAAGGTGCTTAGCCTGCTAACGGCCCTCTTCCTGCGGAGCAAGGAGAACCGTTCCGTTATGCCGTGGTGGCCGCTGTCGCCGGTAATCGCTGCTTCAGCGCAATAACCAGTACCACGTTAAAGATTGCCAGGGCGCAAAGCAACCACAGCGTCGCCGATGCTCCCATCTTTTCAAACACATATCCACCTATCAGCGGCGTCAGTGCCTGCCCCATCAACGCCGGGCGGGCCATTTTACCCACCACAATCGCATAGGACTCTGGTTTGACCATCGCCAGCGGTAAAGTTCCCCGCACGATGGCACGTAAGCCATTTCCTGCGCCATACAACACCATGCTCAGCAACGCCATCTGCGGAAACAGTGCCAGCAACAGCAAGCCCAGTGCCACCAGCCCGACGGAAAAAAAGGTGGTACGGATGGGATGACTGCGTTTAAAGGCGATATCGACGAGTCGGGATCCCACCTGACACGGGCCAAGTACGGCGCTGATCGCCAGCGCCGAGGTCAGCGTATGACCACTCGCCTGCAACAAGGCGATAAGCTGCACGGAAATAGCTGTCATGATCACGGACGCCAGAGTGAAAATGGCACACAGCAGCCAGAACAGCGCAGGCGCAATCTCCGCCGTGCCAGGCTGTGGACTCAGTTTTTTCACAGGCCGCTTAGCATGGCTATCGGGTAAGGCAAACAGATAGGCGGGCAGCACGCAGACGACCATCAGTGCCGCAATTATCAGCGACGCGTTCCGCCAGCCGAATCCGTGAATTAACAACGCTGTTCCCGGCCAGACCAGCGTGGTGCAGAAGCCAGATATCAGGGTGATACCGGTGATCGCTGCACGCGCCTGACCGCCATAGCAGGTGCCGAGCGTGGCAAACAGTGCGTCATAAAGGCCCATCGCCATACCGATGCCAATAATTACCCAGGCAAACAGAAACAGCGGCAGAGAGTGGCTATAAGCCATGATCATCAGCCCCACCGCCATCACTATGCCACTCAGTGCCAGCAACAGGCGGCCACCGGTGCGGGCGATAATCCTGCCTGCCAGCGGTGACAGCAGGCCCGATACCAGAATCCCGGTCGAGAGTGCGCCATAAATCCACTGCTGTGACCAGCCTGTCTCAGCCGCAATCGGATTCGCCATCACCGCCATCAGGTAGAACGACCCGCCCCATGACAGGATCTGTACCCAGCCCAGGGTAATAATGGCGGCGATGCCGGGTTTGTTGTTCTGATTCACAGGCAATCTCCTGGTTAGCAGGCGAACCGTTTTTATAACATGATCTGCGATAAGCCAAAATGCGTGATGCCCTTTTGACTGGATAGCCATGCAGGCCGCACGGTTTTGAGTACAATCCTTTCAGTATGTTGTAACTATATGGCGCTTGCATCCTCGCCAGGCTTCTGCCACATTGTGGACGTTGTAACTATGGAGGCACAACATGACGCGCTACGACTTAGTGGCTGATATGCATCAATGTGTAAATGACCTGGAACTGGCGCTGGGTGAATTGCGTCAGCAGATTGAAGCGCAGCCTCTGCTGATCGCCCGCGTCTTCAGCCTGCCGCCGGTGGTTAAAGGTCGCGAACATGAAGCGATCACCCGGATTGCCGTCGAGCAGCATCTCGGGGAGAGCGCGTTAAAGATGGCGCTTGACCACTACTGCCGCCTGTTTATGCAGCATCAGTCAGAACAGCTGAGCACCAAGGCTGCCGTGCGCTTACCTGGCGCGCTCTGTATCGAATGCGACGCGCAGCAGGAAGCGGAGATCGGCGCACTGGTCGACGTCATCAATCAGCTGAAAGCACGGCTTGAGCAGCTGATTACGGTGGACTCTGGCCTGCCGAGTGAGGCGCGTTTTGAGTTTGTCCACCAGCATTTTCGCGGGCTGATTACCCTGAATGCCTATCGCACTATCACCCTGCTGAGCGCACCGGACAGTCTGCGTTTCGGCTGGGCCAACAAGCACATTATCAAGAATCTCAAGCGTGAAGAGGTGATCGCCCAGCTGGAAAAAAGCCTGAAGTCGGGACGTGCAAAAGCGCCTTGGTCACGTGAACAGTGGGCGGAAAAAGTGCAGGAGGAGCTGGCAAGCGTGCGTGCCCTGCCCGCCTCGGCACGATTGAAAATCAAGCGCCCGGTGAAAGTCCAGCCGGTTGCACGCGTCTGGCGCGCGGATGAACAAAAACAGACTCAGCTGGCCTGTCCTTCACCGATTCTGGTTATCTGTCGCGATCGCACCCAGGTTCCGGTTCTGGGTGAATTGCTTAACTACGATGCCGATAACATTAACCATCGTTATAAACCTGCTGCAGAACCGCTGAATCTTTTAATCCCCAGACTGCATCTGTGGGTCGATTGTCCGATATAAATGAAAAAGGCCAGCATTCGCTGGCCTCTGATTCACTCAAACCCTACGACTTCATGCTGCCGACCATCTCTTCCGGACGAACCCAGGCATCAAACTCCTCTTCGGTAAGATAACCCAGCTTCAGCGCCGAGCCTTTCAGCGTCAGCCCCTCTTTGTGCGCCTTCTTGGCAATTTCTGCCGCTTTGTCATAGCCAATATGGGTATTCAGCGCCGTCACCAGCATCAGCGATTCGTTAAGCAGTTGATCGATGCGCTCACGCACCGGCTCAATACCGACCGCGCAGTGATGATTAAAGCTGTCCATGCCATCCGCCAGCAGGCGAATCGATTGCAGGAAGTTATGGATTACCATCGGACGGAACACGTTAAGCTCAAAGTTACCGGATGCGCCGCCCATGTTGATCGCCACATCGTTACCCATCACCTGACAGCAGAGCATGGTCATCGCTTCGCACTGGGTCGGGTTAACTTTACCCGGCATGATGGAGCTGCCTGGTTCATTTTCCGGGATGGCGATTTCGCCGATGCCGCAACGCGGGCCGGAAGAGAGCCAGCGCACGTCGTTCGCGATTTTCATCAGCGAGGCGGCCAGCCCTTTCAGCGCGCCATGCGCATGCACCAGCGCATCACAGGTTGCCAGCGCCTCAAACTTGTTTGGCGCAGTGACAAACGGCTGCTGCGTGAGATCGGCCAGCGCCTTCGCCACGCGCACCGCATATTCCGGATGGGTGTTCAGGCCCGTACCTACTGCCGTGCCGCCCAGCGCCAGTTCCGCCACGTGCGGAATGCTCTGCTCAATATGCTTCAGGTTATGCTCCAGCATCGCCACCCAGCCGGAAATCTCCTGGCCCAGGGTCAGCGGCGTGGCATCCTGCAGGTGAGTACGGCCAATCTTGACGATATCTTTGAAGGCGTCGGACTTCTGGCTTAAGGTCTTCTTCAGTACCTGAATCTGAGGGATCAGCTGTTCGCGCAAGGCGATAACGGCGGCAACGTGCATCGCCGTCGGGAAGACATCGTTGGAACTCTGGCTCTTGTTCACATCGTCGTTGGGATGAACCAGCCGCGCCATTCCGCGCTCGCCGCCAAGGATTTCACTGGCGCGGTTCGCCAGCACTTCATTCATGTTCATATTGGTCTGGGTGCCGGAACCGGTCTGCCAGATCGCCAGCGGGAATTCATCCGCATGCTTGTCAGCCAGCACCTCATCGGCCGCGCTGACAATCGCCTCGGCGCGGTCAGCGGGCAGCAGTCCCAGATCGCGGTTAACGCTGGCCGCGGCGCGCTTGGTCAATGCCAGTGCATGCACCAGCGCGGTCGGCATTTTTTCGGTTGAGATGCGGAAGTGTTCCAGTGAGCGCTGTGTCTGCGCGCCCCACAGTTTGTCTGCCGGTACGTCGATGGGGCCCATTGAATCTTTCTCAATGCGATTGGCTGCCATGAATACGTCTCCTTCATCTGGTTTTTAAAAGAATGACCGCCCGGTACGTCATTACGATCGACTGCCGGGCGGTCAGGATAGTAATACACAATAATTTAACATTATCAGAGCTTAGCGTCCTTTTGCGCTGGAGATGTATTTTTACCGGCAGTTTCTGCTTTAATACTGGCAATAATTTCCCGTGATAAAGGGTTATACAATGCAAAAAATGAACAATACGCTGCAAAACTACGCATGGGGCAGCAAAACTGCGTTGACTGAGCTTTACGGAATCGCTAATCCACAGGGGCTGCCGATGGCGGAACTCTGGATGGGCGCACATCCGAAAAGCCCCTCCACCGTGATTGACCAGGGCAGCGAGCGTTCGCTGCGTGACGTGATTGATGCCGCGCCTGCCGCCATGCTGGGCGAAGCGGTGGCACAGCGTTTTGGTGAACTGCCCTTCCTGTTCAAAGTGTTGTCTGCCGATCAGCCGCTGTCGATTCAGGTCCATCCCAGCAAACGCGCGGCCGAAGTGGGCTTTGCCCGTGAGAATGCGGCGGGTATTCCGCTGACGGCTGCTGAGCGTAATTATAAAGATGCCAACCACAAGCCGGAGCTGGTCTACGCGCTGACGCCCTTCCAGGCGATGAATGGCTTTCGCACCCTGACGGAGATGGTCTCACTGCTGGAGCCGGTTGCGGGCGCACATCCACAGATAGCCCATTTTCTGCAGCATCCCGATCAGGATACGCTGGCCGCGCTCTTCTCTACCCTGCTGTCACTGGAGGGTGAGGCGAAATCGCTGGCGCTGGGCATCCTGAAATCCGCGGTTGATGCACAACAGGGTGAGCCGTGGCAGACCATTCGCATGATTGCGGCAGAGTATCCTGACGACAGCGGCCTGTTTTCGCCGTTGCTGCTGAACGTAATCACGCTGCAACCGGGCGAGGCGATGTTCCTCTACGCGGAGACCCCGCACGCTTATCTGAAAGGCGTGGCGCTGGAGGTGATGGCAAACTCTGATAACGTGTTGCGGGCCGGTTTAACCCCGAAATATATCGATATCGCCGAGCTGATGGCGAACCTGAAGTTTGAAGAGAAGCCTGCCAGCACCCTGCTGACTGAGCCGGAGCAACAGGGCAACGCGCTGCGCTTCCCGATTCCGGTGGAGGATTTTGCCTTTGCCATTCATACCCTGAACGCAGAGCCACAGCCGCTGGCGCAGCAGAGCGCCGCAGTGCTGTTCTGCATTGAAGGCCAGACGGTGATCGCCAAAGGCGAGCAGCAGGTAACGCTGAAACCAGGTGAATCCTGCTTCATTGCCGCCAGCGAATCCCCCGTAACGGTCGCAGGCACGGGCCGACTGGCGCGGGTATTTAACGACTTAGGGTGAAGCGGCTGACGGAGTGCCTGTTAACTGCTATTATTTCAACCTATTAGCTTTTAAACGCCTGCGGGCGTTTTTCTTCAGTCGCTGGGGTAAACCTGCGGCATAAGCGGACTCAAGGATAAGGACGAATCAGCAATGAAAAAGACCAATGTTGCCGTAGGTGTCATCATCGCACTGGGCGTAGTCTGGACTGGCGCGGCATGGTTCACTGGCAAGCAGATTGAAAGCCACAGGGATGAGCTGGTGCAGAACGCCAATGCCCAGCTGAATGCTTATGCCCCTAACAGCCGACTGAAGATCAGCTATCAGGACTATCAGCGCGGCGTGTTCAGCAGCAAAGTGAATCTGGTGATTCAGGCCAACTCGCAGACGGAAGATAATCCCCTGCTTAAACCAGGCCAGAGCATCATCCTGAACGAAACCATCGATCATGGCCCTTTCCCGTTTGCTCAGCTGAAGCATTTCAATCTGATCCCGAGCATGGCGTCGGTTCATACCGAACTGGCTAACACCGATGCGGTGAAAAAGCTGTTTGAGCTGACCGGCAACAAGTCACTGATTAATGCCGATACCCGTATCGGCTACAGCGGTGCCACCGATACGGCGCTGCGCGTTCTGCCGGTTGATTATCAGAATGCGCAAAGCGGCGAGCGTCTTGCCACCAATGGGGGCACCTTCAACGTCAGCGCGGATAACAAAGGCGACAAAGTGTCGCTGGACAGTGACGTTGATAGCCTCGCGCTGACCAGTAAAAATGAGATGGGCCAGCCGGTGCTGTTCACCATTAATGGTCTGAAGCTGAGCGGTAACACCCATCTCAGCCCGGAAGGTGTGCGCATTGGCGACCAGTCAGTGGATATTGAGAAGGTCAACGCCAGCATCAATGGTCAGGACGCCCTGACGCTGCACAAAATGAAAGGCACCTCCTCTTTCGATAACAGCGCCGGTAAGATTGGCGGCAATATCGACTACAAGGTTGAAGGCATTCAGCTGCAGAAGCAGGATTTTGGTCAGGCAGCGCTGAAGATGAAACTGTCACAGTTTGATGCGCCGGCGGTAAAAGCCTTCTCCGATCGTTACAACGCGCAGATGCAGGAACTGCTTAGCCAGCCTGGCGTCGCGGAAGATCCTATCCGCTACCAGGCGGGTGTGCATCAGATTCTGATGAGCAATCTGCCGATGCTACTGAAAGGCTCACCTGCGATCAGTATCGCCCCGCTGAGCTGGAAAAATGATAAAGGTGAAAGCACCTTTAACCTGAACGCTAATTTCAACGATCCCTCTGCGGTGACCGGCGAAGCCCAGACACTCAGCGCCATGGTTGATCGGGTACTCAAGAGCCTGGACAGCAAGCTGGTCATCAATATGCCAATGGCGACCGAAACCATGCATAAAGTGGGACTGGCTGAAGGATATCAGGCCGATGACGCACAGAAGCTGGCAGATCAGCAGGTGAAAGGACTGGCGGCGATGGGTCAGATGTTCCGCCTGACCCAGCAGCAGGATAACAATATCGTCACCAGCCTGCAGTATACCAACGGTCAGGTGAACATGAACGGCGACAAAATGACGCTGGAGCAGTTCCTCTCCCGCTATATGCTGGGTATGCCGACCAGCGAAGGGATGCCGCAGTAATTCTCTACTCTTCCTTTAAAGGCGACCTCCGGGTCGCCTTTTTTATGCCGAGCCGCGAATAACCAGCTGCGGCGGCATAATCACGTTCTGCCGGGCGGCATCCGGTTGCGCTATCCGTTGCAGGATACGCTCAGCTGCCACACGGCCAATCTCCCGGGCTGAACTGGTGACAAACGTCAGCGGCGGATCGGTCAGTTCCGCCTGCGGTTCATCGCCAAAGCCCATCAGAGCCAGTTGCTGATCGTAATAGCTGTCGACTGCACCCCGGGCGAATGTTCGCCCGGTGCGCAACAGCCCAAAATAGCATCCCAGCGCGGTAGTGGCGTTATAGGCCAGCACGGCAGTCAGCCGCGGATGGTGCTGAAACAGCTGTACCGCTGCTTCCGCCGCCTCTTTTTGCGTGTTACCGCATTCAATAATCCACTCAGGCCGGAACGGCAGCCCATATTGCAGCAGGGTGGCGCAGTAGCCGCCAAGACGTTCTGCCCGTGTCAGTGATGCGCTATGGCCGCCCAGCCAGGCAATGCGCTGATGCCCCTGACGAATCAGGTATTCTGTGGCCAGACGCGCAGCCTGAGCATTATCGGGGCGGATAGCGTCTACCTCATCCAGGCTACTGGCGCGCGCGGCACAGACTAAGGCCATATTCACCTCTCTGGCCCGTGTCACAATCTGGCTGGCCTTATCGGCACCGCCTCCCAGCACCACGCCATCCACTCCCTGAGCGACCAGTGACTCAAAGCAGCGATGCAGATGCTGTCCCTGGGCGCCGCTCTGCGTCAGGAACAGCAATTTGCCCTGCTTCTCCAGCGCTTCACTCAGACCTGCCGTCATTTCGGCATAAAATGGCTGGCTGAGATCGCGGACGATCAAGCCAATCACGCCACTCTCACCCCCGCGCAGCATGGTTGCCGAACGGTTGCGCACGAAACCGAGTTGCTCAATGGCCTCGTTCACGCGCGCCATGGTGGCCGCAGAGATCCGTCCTTTGCCGGATAACACCAGCGATACCGTGGTCACCGACACGCCCGCCGCCGCCGCAACATCATTGATGGTGATTTTACTCATCAGATTACTCAACTGAATTACAGCATTAGAAAACAAGGTAAAACGTTACACCTTATAACGTCAGAATTATATCGTCCATGACCTGAAGAGTGTGATTCAGCGCGCATAAGATCCAGGTAAAACGTTTTATCATCCCGCCACTTCACTCAGTGGTCCGTTTATCCAGGAGCGTTCATGTCACCCTCTCACCAAAAAATGTCCGTCTGGGAATTTTTCCAGAGTCTGGGCAAAACCTTTATGCTGCCGGTTGCCCTGCTTTCCTTCTGCGGCATCATGCTCGGGATTGGCAGTTCGCTGAGCAGTCGTGATGTCCTGACCCTGTTACCTGTGCTGGATCACCCCTGGCTGCAATATCTGTTTCTCTGGATGGCCAAACTGGGATCGTTCGCCTTTAGCTATCTGCCAGTGATGTTCGCCATTGCGATTCCGCTGGGTATGGCGCGCGAGAACAAGGGCGTGGCAGCGTTTGCCGGCTTTGTGGGTTATGCCGTGCTAAACCTCAGCATCAACTTCTGGCTCAATATCCACGGCATTCTGCCAACCACCGATGCCGCCGTGCTGAAAGCTAACAACGTTCAGCCGATCCTGGGGATACCGTCGATCGATACCGGCATTCTGGGCGCGGTCATTGTGGGTATTGTGGTGTTCTGGCTGCATGAGCGCTTTCATAACATCCGACTGCCCGATGCGCTGGCCTTCTTTGGCGGCACCCGGTTTGTGCCGATTATCACCACGCTGGTGATTGGTTTACTGGGACTGGTCGTCCCGCTGATCTGGCCTTTTTTCGCGCGGGGTATCACCGGATTAGGCTGGATGATAAACAGCGCGGGTGATTTTGGCCCGATGATCTTTGGAACCGGCGAACGTCTGCTGCTGCCGTTTGGCCTGCAGCATATTCTGGTCGCCATCATGCGCTTTACCGATGCAGGCGGCACACTGGATGTGTGTGGCAAGAGCGTGAGCGGTGCCTTAACCATTTTCCAGGCGCAGCTCGCCTGCCCGGAAACCCACGGTTTTGCTGAAAGCGCGACCCGCTTCCTGTCACAGGGTAAAATGCCTGCGTTCCTGGGTGGCCTGCCAGGTGCTGCCCTGGCCATCTATCACTGCGCCCGCCCGGAGAATCGCCATAAGATTAAAGGCCTGTTGATCTCCGGCGTGGTGGCCTGCGTGGTTGGCGGCACCACCGAACCTATCGAATTCCTGTTTCTGTTTGTCGCCCCGTTCCTCTATCTGATCCACGCCCTGCTGACCGGCGTTGGCTTTAGCATCATGGCGATACTGGGCGTTACTATCGGCAATACAGACGGCAATATCATCGACTTTGTAGTGTTTGGTGTGCTGCACGGGCTGTCGACCAAATGGTACTGGGTACCCGTTGTCGCAGCGATATGGTTTGTTGGTTACTACCTGATTTTCCGATTCGCCATTCTGCACTTCAATATCAAAACACCGGGCCGCGAAGTGGAAAGTGCCAGTGCGGTTGCGCAGCAGGTCAGCAATGCCGGTAAAGGCAAATCTGGCTATAACTCACCAGCTATTCTGGCGGCACTTGGCGGCGTGGAGAATATTACCTCGCTGGATAATTGTCTGACGCGCCTGCGTCTGACCCTGGCGGATATGAGTAAAGTGGATGATGCGGCGCTGAAAGCCAACGGCGCGATAGGTGTGGTCCATCTTAATCAGACCAGCCTGCAGGTGGTTATCGGTCCACAGGTGCAGTCGGTGAAAGATGAACTGTCACACCTGATGAATGTCACTGCCTGAAGTGCCGGAGCCGATAATGTTTAACTTTGACGAAGTCATCGATCGCCGCGGCAGCTGGTCTACCCAGTGGGATTTCGTGGCTGACCGCTTTGGCGTCCCCGATCTGCTGCCGTTTACCATTTCGGATATGGACTTCAGAACTGCGCCAGCGGTTCAGCAGGCGCTGGCCCAGCGCGTAGCACACGGCGTGTTGGGTTACAGTCGCTGGCAGCATGACGATTTTCTTTCCGCCTGCTGCCACTGGATGTCCAGCCGTTTCGGCTACCAGCCCGATGCTGACACGCTGGTTTATGGACCCTCGGTGATCTATATGGTGGCGCAGATGCTGCGCCGCTGGAGCAACCCGGATGATGAAGTGGTGCTCCACACCCCCGCCTACGATGCTTTTTATAAAACGGTACGCGGCAATCAGCGACAGGTGCTGGAGATGCCGCTGCAGCGGGATAACGGTAGCTGGCGATGTGATATGGCCGCGCTGGAGACGCGGCTGGCGCGCCCGCGCTGCAAGATCCTGTTGCTCTGCAGCCCGCACAATCCCACCGGTAAAGTGTGGACAGCAGCTGAGCTGCAACAGATGGCGGCGCTCTGCGATCGTCACGGCGTGCGGGTGATCAGCGATGAAATCCATATGGATATGGTAGTGGGTAATCAGCCCCATACTCCGTGGGCCAGCGTGGCGCGCAGTGACTGGGCGCTGTTTACCTCGGCGTCGAAAAGCTTCAACGTACCAGGCCTGACCGGTGCGTGGGGAATTATCCCGGATGCGGCAGACAGAGCCGCCTGGTTTCAGGCGCTGAAAAATGCTGACGGCCTTTCTTCTCCGGCCGTGCTGGCCGTCACGGCACACGTTGCCGCCTACCAACAAGGCGCACCCTGGCTGGATGCCCTGCGCAGCTATCTTTATGGTAATTTCATACTGGTTGCCAATCGGCTTAACGCTGAGTTTCCCGCACTGAACTGGCACATTCCCGAGGCGACCTATCTCGCCTGGCTCGATATCAATCCGCTGGGCATTCCTGAAGAGGCCCTGCAACAGGCGCTGATCCAGCAACGGGTCGCAATTATGCCCGGATCGACCTACGGTGATGCAGGCAAAGGGTTTTTGCGTCTTAACGTTGGCTGTCCGCGCAGCAAAGTTGATGAGGGCCTTTCACGCCTGATTGCGGCGATCCATCAGTTGCAGAAGTGATATTAACCGGCGAGGCAACCATTGCTCGCCGGTTATGCGTAATTAAGCAGCATCCGGCGCGGCTGTTGCGCAAATAGCTGGCGCTGTTGCGCAAGATATTTTTATAATGCTCTGCACTTCACCGACAACTGAGCGAGTGCGCCATGATCGATTCTAAAATTCCTCTGACTGATATTCACCGCCACCTTGATGGCAACATCCGTGCACAAACCATTCTCGATTTAGGTCGCCAGTTTAACCTCGCCCTGCCTGCTTCCACGCTGGAAACGCTGCGTCCGCATGTGCAGGTCGGCCAGAATGAGCCTGACCTGGTGAGCTTCCTGCAGAAGCTCGACTGGGGTGTGAAAGTGCTGGGTGATCTGGATGCCTGCCGCCGGATCGCGCAGGAGAATGTCGAAGATGCCGCCCGCGCGGGCATTCACTATGCTGAACTGCGTTTTTCCCCTGGTTATATGGCGATGACCCACAACCTGCCGATTGCCGGTGTGGTTGAAGCGGTAATTGAGGGCGTGCGCGCAGGCCGTCAGCAGCACGATATCGACGTGCGTCTGATCGGTATTATGAGCCGTACCTTTGGCGAAGATGCCTGCCTCAGCGAACTGGAAGGTTTGCTTGCCCATCGCGATCACATCACCGCGGTCGATCTGGCGGGTGATGAGCTGGGCTTCCCGGGCAGCGAGTTCCTGAGCCACTTTACCCAGGCGCGCGATGCCGGTTTCCGCGTGACCGTCCATGCGGGCGAAGCGGCCGGACCCGAGAGCATCTGGCAGGCGATTCGGGAGCTGGGTGCAGAACGTATCGGTCACGGCGTGAAAGCGATTGAAGATCGCGCGCTGATGGATTTCCTGGCGGAGCACCGTATTGGTATTGAATCCTGCCTGACCTCCAATATCCAGACCAGCACCGTGCCATCACTGGCGCACCATCCGCTGAAGACCTTCCTGGAGCATGGCATTCTGGCGACGATTAACACGGATGATCCTGCGGTTCAGGGCATTGAACTGGCGCATGAGTATCATCACGCCGCTCCGGCTGCCGGTCTGAGCGCGGCGCAGATCCGTCAGGCGCAGGAAAATGGTCTGACGATTGCGTTCCTGAGCGAAGCAGAGAAAGCGGCTCTTCGCGCCCGGGTGCAGTAATCCTGAAGCGTAGCGACAAAAAACGGGCCGGATATCCGGCCCGTTTCGCTTTTTTACTTATTGCGTTTTAAGCACCGACCGATTAAACGCGCTTCAGCGACATCGTCTGGCGTTTCTCGGCAGATTGCAGACCTAACTCGATCAGCTCCATCACATGAATCGCCTCTTCCGCTGTCACCGGATTGTTACCACGTCCGGCAATCGCATCGCGGATGCCCGCATAGTAAGCGGGATAGTTGCCTGGCTGGGTCAGCTGGGTCGTTTCGGTCAGGGAATCTCCGTCAACCAGCGTCAGAGTGCCATCACGCATGTCATAGCCCCAGTCTTCCTGCGGCGGGAAGTCACCTGACTTCAGGCGATCTTCCTGCGGATCAAGACCATATTTGACGTAACTGCCGCGCGTGCCGTGGACGGTATAACGGGCAGATTCTGCCGCTACCAGCATGCTGGCGTGCAGCACGACACGGCGCTGCGGATAAGTCAGCGTCGCGTGGAAGTAGTCGGTGGTCTGCGCGCCCGGACGCATCTCTGCCAGATCAACTGTGATAGCGACCGGCGGGCCAAACAGCTGCAGCGCCTGGTCCAGCAGATGCGGCCCCAGGTCATACCAGATTCCGCTGCCTGCGCCTTTCATTTCACGCCAGCGATTACGCACTTCCAGACGGAAGCGGTCAAAGTGCGATTCGAAGTAGCGCACTTCACCCAGCGTACCGGCCTCAATCAGGGATTTCAGCGTCAGGAAGTCACTGTCCCAGCGGCGGTTGTGGAACACCGACAGCAGCAGCCCCTTGGCTTTCGCCAGCGCATCCAGTTCACGTGCCTGTGACAACGTCACGGTGAAAGGCTTATCGACCACCACATGTTTACCGGCGTTCAGCGCTGCTTTTGCCAGCGGGAAGTGCGTGTCGTTGGGGGTAGGAATAACAATCAGTTGCAGCGTCGGGTCGTCCAGCAGCGCCTGAGGGTCAGCCACCACCTTAACGGCGGGCCAGTCGGCGTGGACTTTGCTGGCGTCGCTACTGGAAATGGCTGCCAGCTCGACGTCCGGCGTCCCCGCAATCAGCGGGGCGTGAAACGTTTTACTGGCAAAACCGTAGCCGATCAGACCAACACGTAATTTATCGCTCATTTGGATTCCTCTCAGAGCCTGATTGACCAGGCTCTTAGTTGATAACCTGATTGATTTAAGACTATTAACCAAATGGCGACAAGCCGGAATTCCCCGAAAAAACTAAGAGATAGCACTTCGCGCCAGCGGCCAGGCGGTCTGAGCGGCCAGGCTGTCGTGCGCATCCTGATTACGGCGGCGGAAGTCGCTGGGACTGACGCCGACCCGCTTGCGGAACACCCGCGAGAAGTAGAGCTGATCGTCATAGCCCACTTCACGTCCTACCGAGGCGATCGGTTCCTGGGTGGTCTGCAGCAGCAGTTTCGCGCGGATTACACGCTGATCTTCACGCCAGCGCAGCAGGTTCACACCCATCTGCTCGCGGAACAGGTGCGCCAGCCGCGACGGCGACAGACAGACGTGGCGCGCCACCTCTTCAATCTTAACCTCGCTGGCGAGATGGTTGGTGACGTACTGGCAGGCTTCAATCACGCGAGGATCGCGAATTAACTGATGGCTACGAGGATCTTCTTCAACGGCGCGCAGCAGCAGCCGTTCCAGCAGGTTCATCGCCAGCTCTTCTGCAAAGCGACGGCCCGAATTGTGGGTCTGTTCGATACTGGCAAACAGGCGATCAAATTCGCCACGCAGCGATTCAGGCAGCAGCAGTCGTCCCACGCCCTCCTGCTCATCCTGCCAGCGCAGCCAGTCGTGCCAGTAGGCGCGCGGACGGAAATAGACCCAGCGGTGAAACCACTGCGGGTTGTCCGGCGCGCGACCATAATAGTGAGCCGTTTTCGGCTGAAACAGCAGCATTTCGCCAGGTTCGCAGTCAAATGCCCGCTCGCCGTCAAATACCCGCCCTTTACCTTTGATAGTGAGATTCAGAATGTAACCTTTCATGCCGTGCGGGCGATCGATAAAGAAATCGAGCGGGCCATCTGCGGTGATGGGCGTCAGCCCCGCCACCAGCCAGGCATTGAATGAATAGCCCGGCAACAAGGGGTTTTGCTGCTCGGCCGGTAATTCACGGTGATACATAGCGTCCTCACTCAGTCTGTTATTGTTCGGATAGCCCGCAGAGGCTTCTGCCTCTGCGGACCAACTGCTCGCTCAATCAGGCTTTTTTCTGTTTGTAACGGTCAAAAATCACCGCAGCTAACAGTATCAGACCGCGTACCACATACTGTGAGAATGGCGAGATATTCAATAAATTCATCGCATTCTCTACCGTGCCGAGGATCAGCACCCCTGCCACCACATAGGAGATTTTACCGATGCCGCCCTTCAGCGAAACGCCACCCAGCACGCAGGCAGAAATCACCACCAGCTCATAGCCAATGGAGGTCATTGGCTGGCCGCTGGTCATACGTGACGCCAGGATAATGCCCGCCGCCGCTGAAACCAGACCGGAGAGAATGAAAATGATAATGCGGGTGCGCACCACCGGCACACCGGCCAGTCGCGCCGCCTCTTCATTGCCGCCAATTGCCAGGGTGTTACGGCCAAAGGTGGTTTTGTTGAGCAGGAAGCCGAAGATCAGCATCGTAGCCAGGGTCAGCCAGATGGGCGCAGGCACGCCAAGCCAGTTGGCAAAGCCCAGTTCAAAGAAGCGCTCATCTTCGATACCGACCGCTTTACCGTCAGAGAAGATATAGGCCAGCCCGCGGACAATCTGCATGGTCGCCAGCGTGGTGATCAGCGCATTGATCTTGAGGCGGGCAATCACAAAGCCGTTGATAAAGCCGGTGATCATACCGAGTACCAGACCGGCACCCACGCCAATCCACAGGCTTTCGGTCATGTTAATCACCACGGCGGTAACCACACCCGCACAGGCGATGACGGAAGCGACCGACAGGTCAAAATCACCGGAGGCCAGACAGAACAGCATGCCGCAGGCGACCATGCCGGACATCGACATTGCCAGCCCTAAGCCTTTCATATTGATAAACGAGCCGAAGTTCGGCACAAAGATCGCACAGACAATAAACAGCAGTGCAAATACCACCAGCATGCCGAAGTTGTCCCAGATGCGACCTAACTGCAGGCCGCCGCGTGAAGCGGGCTGCGGCGTATTTGAGGTCGTGGATGAAGCCATGATGATCTCCTGTCAGGCCACGGCGGCCGCTTGAGTGGTTTTGGGCATCGCCAGGCTCAGCGTCTGCTGTTCCGTGGCGTCGTCGTGTAGCAGTTCACCGGCAATGGCACCTTCGCGCATCACCACGATGCGATCGGCCAGGCCCATCACTTCCGGTAAATCGCTGGAGGCGAACAGCACTGCAATGCCCCGGTTCGCCAGCTGATAAATCAGGTTATAGATTTCATGCTTGGCACCGACATCGATACCGCGCGTTGGCTCATCCAGCAGGATCACTTTCATATCCTCTGACAGCCAGCGTCCCAGAATCGCCTTCTGCTGGTTGCCGCCGGAAAGGTTCATGATCAGCTGATCGGCGCTGGGCGTTTTGATGTTTAGCGAGCGGATATGGCTGTCGGCATTTTTATTTTCCCAGCCGTTTTTAATCAGGCAGCCCGCAGTAAGGTTATGACGACGGGCGCTGATGTTGATGTTGTCGCGCACCGAATGCACCGGAATAATGCCCTCGGCTTTGCGATCTTCCGGGCAGAGCATGATGCCCGCACGGATGGCATCGATCGGCTCCCGCAGCGGCAGCGGTTTGCCGTCCAGAATCACCTGACCGCCGCGCAGACGCGTGCCGCCAAACAGCCCTTTCAGCAGTTCACTGCGACCGGCACCGACCAGGCCAAACAGGCCGACGATTTCACCGGCATGGACTTTCAGCGAAATCGGCGTCCGCACGCCCTTCGCTTCGACCTTGTCCAGCTCCAGCCGCACCGCGCCTTTAGCACGCGATGAATAGCCATAGATATCCCCGAGGTTTCGTCCCACCATCGCCTGCACCAGATCGTCGTGATGGGTGTTAGCCATATCGGTAAACGTCCGCACGTAGCGGCCATCTTTAAAGACGGTGATGGCATCGCTGAGGGCGAAGATCTCCTCCATGCGGTGTGAAACGTAGAGCACCACCCGGCCCTCCTCACGGAGCTGACGGATGACGCGGAACAGGTTGTCGATTTCACGCGCCGACAGGGAGCTGGTTGGCTCATCAAAGGCGATAATACGCGCGTTACGCGCCAGCGCTTTGGCAATCTCCACCATCTGCCACTGCCCCAGCGACAGATATTTCAGCGGCATATCGGGATCGATATCCATGCCGAGATTTTTCAGTTGCAGGCCCGCCTCAAAACGCATCAGCTTACGGTTGACCAGCCCATGTTTGTGCGGGATCTGACCGAGATAGATGTTCTCTGCCACGCTCATTTCCGGCACCAGATGCAGTTCCTGGTAAATAATGGCGACGCCCGCGTCCAGCGCATCGGTGGTGTGCTGAAAGCTCATCGGCTGGCCTTTAATACGAATCTCACCGCCGCTCGGCTGATAACTGCCGCTAAGTATTTTTAACAGCGTCGATTTGCCTGCGCCGTTCTCGCCCATCAGAGCATGGACTTCACCGCCACGGCAGTCGAAAGAGATATCCTGCAACGCTTTGACGCCAGGGAAGGTTTTACTGATGCCATGAAACGACAGAAATGCTGAATCAGTGTTCATGTTTTTCCTCACTCTTTCGCGCCACCGGCCGGTTATGGCGGGCGGCGCGAAATTGGCTATTAAGGATGCCAGGCGACAAACTGCCTGGCAGGCTCAGGGTTACATCAGTCCTTTTTTCGCCAGTTCAGTTTTGAAGTTGTCACGGGTGATCAGCACCACATCGGTAACTTCGGTGAATTTCGGTGGCTCTTCACCTTTGCTGACCCAGTTGTAGAGCATCTGGCTGCTTTTGTAGCCGTGGATATCCGGGCTTGGCAGCAGCGATCCGTAGAAGCCGGTCGCCTTCTCTTTCGACAGTTCACTGATGGCATCGACGCCGTTGATGCCGATACCGATGACGTCAGCGGCTTTAAAGCCCTGACCTTCGGTCGCGCGCACGCCGCCCAGCACGGTGTTGTCGTTCATACCCACAATCAGCCAGTGTTTGACTTCAGGATGCTGAACCAGCAGAGAGTTACCGGCGTCAAATGCGCCAGGGATGTCGTTAGATTTGGTGGGGACCTGGTAGATCTGCGCTGCCGGGAAGCCAGCGGCTTTGATGGCGTCCATGGAGCCGCCGGTACGACGACGAGCGGTGTCGAGTTCGTTGGCGGTAATCGCCATCACGCCGGTGGTTTTCACATCCCAGCCGCGTTTCTGCATCTCTTTATAGAGTTCCTGACCCTGACGCTCACCAATTTTGGTCGCGGCCATCATCACCAGCGGCACGGTATCCATTGGTTTGCCTTTGGCGGTGACGAACTGGTCATCGACCGCGATGACTTTCAGACCGTAGCCACGCGCTTTTGCCATGATGGCAGAGCCGAGTTTCGGATCGGGCGTACAGATAACAAAACCTTTCGCGCCGTTAGCCGCCAGGCTGTCGATGGCATTCAGGGTTTTTTCACCATCCGGCACGGCAATTTTAATGACATCAAAGCCAAGATCTTTGCCCGCTTTGTCGGCGAATTTCCATTCAGTCTGGAACCAGGGTTCCTCTGGTTGCTTGACTAAGAATCCCAGCTTCATGGTCTCGGCGATAGCGGATTGTGACATAACCGCTGCCAGGCCGATGACCGCGAACGCTTTAGTGAATTTATGCATGATGCTCTCCGGTACCAGGTTATTTTTCGCTGCTAATAACGAATCGGTGTAAACGCTACCAGTTTGTTTTGTTTTGTGGGTACAGCCATAAATCAGTGCGTTAGGCTGGCATGTGCTGACAGACTGTCCAGACGCTGGGCTAGTTTTAGCGGTATTAGCGAAGAAAAATGTAGAGCGGTATCACATCTTAAAATCACGACAAAATGATCCATATATTCAGCAAATTTAACCGGACCTTAACTTTTGCAATGGATCACAAAATCACTGCCGATGACAGAAAAGTGCATATTGTCAGCCAGCGATGACTAACTGATTTCGCGCGCCGAACCCAGGATACAGGAGTTAACTAACTACAGGAGATTCCGATGCGTGCTGGAGCCATCACCCTTGGGCTGGACTTTGGTAGTGATTCGGTGCGTGCGCTGGCCGTGGATTGTCATAGCGGCAAAGAGCTGCAGAGTGCGGTGTTCAGCTATCCGCGCTGGCAACAGGGCTTATACAGCGATCCGCACACTAACCGTTTTCGTCACCATCCACAGGATTACATCGACGCCATGGAGCAGGCGCTGCTCGGCGTGCTGAATGCACTGAGTGAAGATCAGCGCAACGCCGTGGTCGGCATTGGTGTTGACAGCACCGGTTCGACCCCTGCCCCTATTGACCGCGACGGCAACGTGCTGGCGCTGCGTCCGGAGTTCGCCGACAACCCCAACGCGATGTTTGTGTTGTGGAAAGATCACACCGCTATAGAAGAAGCGGAAGAGATCAATCAGCTGTGCCACAGCGGCCGCTTCCAGGATTACAGCCGCTATATTGGCGGAATTTACTCCTCAGAGTGGTTCTGGGCGAAGATTCTGCACGTGTCGCGTGAAGATGCGGCCGTGCGTGACGCCGCTGTCTCCTGGGTCGAACTGTGCGACTGGGTGCCAGCCCTGTTAAGCGGCACCACTGCACCTGACAAATTGCGTCGGGGGCGCTGTGCGGCCGGTCACAAGGCGCTGTGGCACGGCGACTGGAATGGCCTGCCCGATGTCGATTTTCTCAATGCGCTGGATCCGCTGTTAACGCAGCAGCTCGACTCTCCCCTGTTTACCGATACCTGGACCGCTGATCTGCCTGTCGGCACGCTTAGCCCTGAATGGGCGCAGCGTCTTGGCCTGACGCAAACCGTGACGCTCTCGGGTGGCGCATTTGACTGTCATATGGGCGCGGTCGGTGGCGGTGCCAAACCCTATACGCTGGTGAAAGTGATCGGCACCTCAACCTGCGACATCCTGATTGCGGATACCGAAAAGGTCGGCGATCGCGACATCAAAGGCATCTGTGGTCAGGTCGATGGCAGCGTAATGCCAGGCGCTATCGGGCTGGAGGCGGGTCAGTCTGCCTTTGGTGATATCTATGCCTGGTTCAGCCGTTTACTGGGCTGGCCGCTGCAGCTGGCGGCGCAGCAGCATCCGGAGCTGAAGCCTCAGCTGGCTGAGATGCAAAAGAGTCTGATTAAAGATCTGACCGAGGCCTGGGCCGCAAACCCGCAGCTCGACCATCTGCCGGTGGTGCTGGACTGGTTTAACGGTCGCCGCACGCCAAATGCCAATCAGCGGCTGAAAGGGGTGATTACCGACCTCAATCTGGGCACCGATGCCCCCGCCCTGTTTGGTGGTCTGGTCGCCGCCACCGCATTTGGCGCACGCGCAATTATGGAGTGCTTCGAACAGCAGCAGATCCCGGTCGAGAGCATTCTGACCCTGGGCGGCATCGCGCGGAAATCCCCGGCAATTATGCAGGCCTGCTGCGATGTGATGAATCGCCCACTGGATATCGTCGCCTCTGACGAGTGCTGTGCGCTGGGTGCGGCCATTTTCGCCGCCGTCGCCGCCGGTGTGCACGCCAGCGTTCCCGACGCCCAGCAGGTGATGGCCAGCCCGATTGCCGTGACGCTGCAGCCCGATCCGGCGCGCGTCGCCCGCTATCAACAACTTTATCAACGCTATCAACAATGGTGCGTGGCGGCTGAACCGCAATACGCCGCACGCCCCGCTTCCGCTAAGAGCCTATCCCAGTAGGCGTAATTGTTGCAGGCAGTCTGGACACGGACAGCGCGGAACAATCCGTAGTACACGGAGTACGTGAGGATGACTCGCTACGCTCGCCCTTTCAGGGCCGCCCTGACGGGCGTTCAGGTTGCTAAAGCAGCCTGTGTGAGCACTGCCCAGGTTCAGACTGACAAATAAAATAGCCTATTGAGGTAGGCTCAAAGTAAAGGAGTGGTTTTATGGAACAGTCAAACAGCTACAGCGTGTGGTTTGTCATCGGCACGCAGCACCTCTACGGGGCGGAGACGTTACGCCAGGTTGAACAGAATGCACGTCAGGTGGTCGAGGGTTTAAATCAGGCCGGTTTACCGCTGCGTCTGGAGCTGAAACCGCTGGTTAAGTCACCGGATGAAGCGCTGGCTCTGTGTCGCGATGCCAATTATGACAAGGAGTGCGTCGGTATCATTACCTGGCTGCATACCTTCTCTCCGGCCAAAATGTGGATCGGTGGCCTGAGCGTGCTGAATAAGCCGCTGCTGCAATTCCATACCCAGTTCAATGCGGAGATTCCGTGGGACAGCATGGACATGGACTTTATGAACCTGAACCAGACCGCACACGGCGGCCGCGAGTTCGGTTTCATCGGCGCACGTATGGGCCTCCAGCACAGCGTGGTGACCGGTCACTGGCAGGATAGCGCCAGCCAGCAGCGCCTCGGCAACTGGATGCGTGCAGCACTGACCAAACAGGCCAGTCAGCAGCTGAAAGTCGCGCGTTTCGGCGACAACATGCGTGAAGTGGCCGTGACCGAAGGCGATAAAGTCGCCGCGCAGATTCAGTTCGGTTATTCGGTGAATGGCTGGGGCGTCGGCGATCTGGTTGAGGTGATCAATGGCGTCAGCGATGGCGACGTGAATGCGCTGGTCGACGAATATGAAAGCCTGTATCGCTTTACCGATGTTGCCGCTTCCGGCGGCGAAAAGCGTCAGAACGTGCTGGATGCCGCGCGCATCGAGCTGGGTCTGAAGCGTTTCCTGGAAGCGGAAGGCTGCCACGCTTTCACCACCAACTTCCAGACGCTGCACGGCATGACGCAGTTGCCAGGTCTGGCGGTTCAGCGTCTGATGGGTCAGGGTTATGGCTTCGCAGGTGAAGGTGACTGGAAGACCGCTGCGCTGCTGCGCATTTTCAAAGTGCTGGCAGGCGATCGCAAAGGTGGCACCTCCTTTATGGAGGATTACACCTATCACTTCTCACCCGGTAACGATCTGGTTCTCGGCTCGCATATGCTGGAGGTCTGCCCGTCGATTGCCATTGAAGAGAAGCCATTGATCGATGTGCAGTTCCTGGGCATTGGTGATAAAGCCGATCCAGCGCGCATGATTTTCTCAACGCCAGCGGGTCGCGCGATTAACGCCAGCGTAATTGATATGGGTGATCGTTTCCGTCTGCTGGTTAACGTGGTGGATGCTATCGAACAGCCGAAACCGCTGCCGAAGTTGCCGGTTGCGCGCGCACTGTGGAAAGCCCAGCCGTCACTGGCGACTGCATCCGAAGCGTGGATTCTGGGCGGCGGCTCGCACCATACGGTGTTCAGCCAGGCGCTGACGCTGGATGATATGTATCTGTACGGTGAGATGAACGACATTGAAGTGCTGGTGATTGATGAGCACACGCGTTTACCTGCGTTTAAAGACGCACTGCGCTGGAACGAAGCGTATTACCGTTTGAAACGTTAATAACTAAAGGGCGCTGTTCGATTTTTTAATTAACAGCGCTCTTAAGTAAGTTAATGAAACGGCCGACGCAGGATTATGCGGCATCGGTTTTTGATAAATACTGTGCTATTCAGTCGGGAATGACGGGCATTCCGTAATTTTGATAGTTCAGCGCATGTTTTTAAAGCCATGATCAAGCCCAACCGGGAAGGAAAGATATGCCTGAAAAGCAAAGCGTCCGCGCCAGGGATGGCGCGGCCGATCCGCATGGATGCGGGAATCCTTTGCGATCAGGCATATCTTTCCTGACCTTGCACCTAAATCCAATAGCGATTGTTTTTCCTGTCATACAAAAGAGAACCTAAGTCTTTGCTATAACTTAACCCTTTCATGAACTTGCACTTTCCCCCACCAGCCTGTATTGCTTGTAGCCTGACAAAACAAAGGTCGCCAGCGCCATGCAAATTGCCGAGCTAAACCAACATCCCGGCTTCGCCGGACAAACCGCACAACTGTTGCACACTGAATGGTCACACCTTCCTGCATGGTCTCACCCGCCTGCCATCCTTGAGCGTTTAAAACAGCGCAATCAGAAACCTTCGGCAGAATTTACTCTTATTGCCACACCGGATGGCGAAACGGTGGTCGCGACCTGTAGCGTCATTCGCTATGAACTGGATGACATTCCGGCACGAGAATTCTGGATTGGTGAGGTGGTGACGGACAAGGCATTCCGGGGTCAGGGCGTGGCAAAAGCGTTAATACAGCAGGCGATTGCGCGAGCCAGACAACAGCAGATGGGTGAACTGTGGCTCTATACACCCGATCAACAGGCGTACTATCAGCGTTCAGGATGGCAGGCGGTGGAACAGCGGCAAATAGCGGGTGAAGAGGTCACGGTAATGGTGTTGCGCCTTGCGCAGTAAAAGGCGGCTCCTGCGAGCCGCCATTGACCGGAGTACTGAAGAACTCAGGAAGGTAATCGCTTAACGGGCGCGTTCTGCTGACGATCCCAGATGACCGTCAGTAACCGCTGCAGGGCGATAAACGCAAACAGCAGAATCCCGATGGCGATCTTAGTCCACCAGGAACTCAGCGTACCGTCGAAGTTAATCCAGGTCTGAATCAGCCCCTGAATCAACACACCGAACAGCGTGCCCAAAACTGTACCGACACCACCCGACAGCAGCGTGCCGCCAATCACCACTGACGCGATCGCATCCAGCTCCACACCCAGCCCTGCCAGCGCATAACCTGCCGAGGTATAAATCGAGAACACGATCCCGGCCAGCGTCGCCAGCGTGGTGGAAAGCATATAAATCTTAATGGTGGTCGCACGGGTCGAAACGCCCATCAGTTGGGCGGATGTCATATTGCCACCGATGGCGTAAACCCGGTTACCAAAGCGCGTGCGGTGCGCCAGAATAATCCCGCCAAACACCACCACCAGCATAATCACCGCCAGCAGGCTGAGACGCCCACCGCCCGGCACTTTCCACGCCAGACTGGAAAGCATGCTGTAGAACGGATGATCGATAGGAATTGAGTTCTCCGACACCAGATAACTGCATCCGCGCAGGAAAAACATCCCCGCCAGCGTAATGATAAATGCCGGAATCTTCAGTGCATCGATCAGCCAGCCCATCATGGCGCCGAACAGCGTGCCCAGCGACAGAATCAGCGCAAAGGCCAGCAAGGGATCGATATGAAAATCACCGATCGCCCGGGCAAGAAACACGCCGGTAAAGGCGATCACTGCACCCACAGACAGATCGATACCGCCCGATAAAATCACGAAGGTCATGCCGACGGCGATAATCCCAAGGAAAGCATTATCGGTCAGAATATTGCAGATTACCCGGGTGGAGGCAAAGCCCGCAAACTGACTCAGACAAAACAGGTAACCCGCCACAAACACCAGCAAGGTGATCATCAGCGGAAGATGACGTTTAATCATGTCGGGCGTCTCCGTTTCAACATCGCAATAAACCGTGGTGACTGCAGCAACAGCACGCACATCACCACCACCGCTTTCACCACCTGATTCAGCTCAGGCGGGAAGCCGGAGAGCAAAATCCCGGTATTCATCGACTGAATAATCAGCGCGCCGATCAGCGACAACACCAGATTAAAACGGCCACCCATCAGCGACGCACCGCCAATCACCACGGCGAGAATCGCATCCAGCTCCAGCCATAATCCGGCGTTATTGGCATCTGCACCGCGAATATCCGCCGCGACGATCAGCCCCGCAACAGCGGCACAAACGCCACTTATGGCGTAGGTTGACATCACCACCAGCCAGCCTGTCACACCCGCGTTACGGGCCGCGCGCAGATTAATCCCAACAGCTTCGATAAACAGACCCAACGCGGTTTTGCGCGTCAGCAACCAGACCGCCAGCGCTACCACCAGTGTGATCCAGACCGGGACCGGCAACATCCACAGCGAGCCGTTACCAAACCAGCCAAGACTGTCACTGTCGAACGTCACAATCTGCCCCTGCGTAATCAGCTGAGCGATTCCGCGCCCGGCGACCATCAGAATCAGCGTGGCAACAAATGGCTGAATACGCAGCAGCGCCACCAGCACGCCATTCCATACGCCACAGGCTAAACCGGTTCCCAGCGTGCAGAGAATAATAAACGGCACACCGTGTCCGGCTACGGTCAATGTCGCAGCCGTCGCGCCTGCTATCGCCATCACCGCACCCACGGAAAGATCGATGCCGCCGGTGGCGATCACCAGCGTCATCCCGATCGCCAGCAGGGCAACCGGTGCCGCACGGTTAAGAATATCGATCGGACTGCCGAACAGACGCCCATCCTGCAGATGCACGGCAAAAAAGTTATTGGCCACCAGACTGTCAATCAACAGCACCAACAGCAGCGCGGCGATTTGCGGCATCCCTGGCGGGAGTTTCAGCTTACGACGTGGCGTTTTTTCAGATGTCATAGGGGACTCAAGCATGTTTTACCCCTCCGTCCGCGATAGCATTGACGATCGACGCTACCGAAAGCTGCTCCAGCGGAATTTCTGCCACCTGCTTCAGATCGCGCATAATCAACACCCGATCGGCATAACCGACCAGCTCTTCGAGTTCAGAGGAGATCACCAGCAGCGCCAGACCATCGGCGCACAGGGATTCAATTAAACGGATAATCTCGGCGTGCGCGCCCACATCAATGCCGCGCGTCGGTTCGTCGAGGATTAAAAACTGCGGTTTGGTCACCAGCCAGCGCGACAGCAGCACCTTCTGCTGGTTGCCGCCCGATAACAGCTCCACAGGCTGCTCTGCATGCGGCGTACGAATACCCAGACTCTTGATAAAACGATCGGCAATCGCCTGCTGCTCACGCTTCTTAATTGGCCGTAGCCAGCCGCGCTGCGCCTGCAACGCCAGAATAATATTTTCACGAACCGAGGCCGCGCCGATAATCCCGTCTGTCTTACGATCTTCCGGGCAAAAACCCATGCCCAGCTGCGAGGCTTTCGCCGGATTAGTAATGCGCTGCACCTTGCCTTTGATCTTCGCTGTTCCTCGGTCGGCGCGACGAATACCAAACAACACCTCGGCGGTTTCGGTGCGGCCCGAACCCAGCAGCCCCGCCAGTCCCACTACCTCGCCTGGACGAACTTCCAGGTTAAAGGGCTCGATGGTGCCTTTCCTGCCGTAATCCTCAAACGACACCACCGGCTGATTGCTGCGCAGCGTGCTGCCCTGCCGCTGCAGCGCCGTCTCCAGCAGTTCGCGACCCAGCATCAGCTTAATCAGCTCAATCTGCGGCAGCGTCGCGGTATCGCGGGTGGCGATAAACTGCCCGTTACGCAGCACGGTAATCCGGTCAGTAATGCGGTACACCTGGTCGAGAAAGTGCGTCACAAAAATCAGGCTCATCCCTTTGGCTTTTAACTGCGCCATCAGGGTAAACAGCATCTCAACCTCGCTGGCATCCAGACTGGCTGTCGGCTCATCCAGGATCAAAACCTGGGCGGAAAGATCGACCGCGCGGCAGATGGCGATAATCTGCTGCATCGCCACCGAGTAGTGGCCCAGCGGACGTGTCACATCGAGGGAAAAACCATAATTCCGCATCAGCGCATCGGCCTCCCGCACCATCCGGCGACGGTCGATCATGCCAAAGCGGCGCGGTTCGCGGCCAATATAGAGGTTATCTGCCACCGACATGTTCGGCAGCATATTTACTTCCTGATAAACGGTGCCGATGCCCATCTCCTGCGCCTGCGCCGTATTATGCGGCGTAATCGGCTCACCATTCAGGGTGATGGTCCCTGCATCACGGCTGTAAACACCGGTCAGCACTTTAATCAGGGTGGACTTGCCGGCACCGTTCTCCCCCAGCAGCGCCATGATCTCCCCTTTACGGATATCAAAGGAAACATTATTCAGCGCTTTGACGCCGGGAAAACCTTTGCTGACGCCGCTGATGGATAACAGCGGTGTTTCATTTTGCGTGGTCATTCTGCTCACTCCGCCTCACGTCATGAAAAACCGCCCCGTAGGGCGGTCTGCGGCTGGTCTGCGGCTGATCGGTGAATCAGTAACCCATGCCTTTTTTGGTATCCAGCTCCTTCTGCGCGTCGGCAGGCAGGAACAGCTTAGATTCGGTCTTGATCACTTTTGGCGGCAGCGTGCCATCTTTCTTGAATTTTTCCAGCGCATCAAACGCCGGGCCAGCCATGTTTGGCGTCAGCTCCACGTTGGCGTTAGCCTCACCCGCCAGCATCGCTTTATAGATATCCGGTACACCATCAATCGAGCCGGTCAGAATATCTTTGCCCGGTTTCAGGCCAGCTTCTTTAATCGCCTGAATGGCACCGATCGCCATATCATCGTTATGCGCGTAAACCATGCAGATGTTTTTGCCGTTGTTCTCCGCCTTGATAAAGCTCTCCATCACCTCTTTACCCTTACTGCGGGTAAAGTCACCCGACTGCGAGCGGATCACTTTAATGTTTGGATGGTTGCTGATCGCTTCAGCAAAGCCTTTCTTACGATCGATTGCTACGCTGGCACCCACCGTGCCCTGCAGCTCCACCACGTTACACTGCTTGTCGCCCACGGTTTTCACCAGCCAGTCGCCAATCAGCTTGCCTTCCAGCACGTTGTCAGCCGTCACCACCGCCTGATAGAGCGATTTGTCTTTTACCACAATGGCGCGGTCCAGCAGGTAAACCGGGATTTTGGCATCTTTGGCTTCTTCCAGTACCGGCTCC
Source organism: Pantoea sp. PvP021 (assembly GCF_054056055.1). NCBI lineage: Bacteria > Pseudomonadati > Pseudomonadota > Gammaproteobacteria > Enterobacterales > Erwiniaceae > Pantoea > Pantoea sp. PvP021. The sequence goes on from NZ_JBSRXX010000001.1 coordinate 885,833, forward strand.
CAGCCGGTCTGCACCACCGGTGCGATGAAGATGGCATCAACGCCCTGAGCGATGAACGAACGTACCGCCTTGATCTGATTCTCTTGTTTCTGCTGTCCGTCGGCGATTTTCAGGGTGATTCCGCGTTTTTTGGCTTCGCTTTTCGCTACGTTGGTTTCCGCCGAACGCCAGCCAGATTCCGAACCTACCTGCGAGAAGCCGACCGTCATATCTGCAGCGAGTACCGGGCCGGTTAACGCGGCGCTGACCAGCGTGGTCAGAAGTAAACGTTTCCACATAGTTTTTAATCCTCTGAAAGGCGTTTGCTGTTTAGGGTAGAGAGCCTGCTTAGACTGGACTAAAAAAGCGTGCATAATGGCGACACACTTCACAAAACAGAGCAATTTAAAGGGGTTACGTGTAGTCACACGGTTTGACTGACGAGGGAGTTATGGATAAAACGGCTGAGTAGAAAAAATCTGCTCGTTAAATAATTGTAATAAACAGAATCGCTTATGCTTACTGCCACTGGAAACGATTACAGCCAGGCGTACAAAACGGGTTATCCGGCCTGCGATGAACAAAAAATGGGATTTGTGATAGTCCGCACAGTAGATCGCTGGCCTGAGTCAGGGGCGAAACGTTTCTCTGGCACTAAGTGCAGAATGGTTAATTTTTTTGGGCTAAAAGGGTGAGAAAGAAGCCACTAATGCATTGTCAGCGCTGAATAAGAAAAAAAATAATATTTAACCTCTGCTTTTAAACGCTTTATGCCGGCTCTGTCCGTAATTAGTTAGTGAGGTGTTTAAGTTAGAGACGCTGAGTTGCTGGCTCAGACAATAGTAAAAAAGCCAGATATGGAGTTTTAGTGACTAATAAGGTGCTTTTATCTGATTTTCGCCTTTTTTAAGCCGCATGATCTGGACAGCATAAGCTTGCCCCCTATACTGAGCACTCCTTTGTTACTTCTATCTGTTATGGCAATGATGACTGCGCACGATTACCTGCTTAAATTCCGCAAAGTAAATAATTCAGACAGTCTGGAAAAGCTTTTCGATCATCTTAATTACTCCCTGACGAATGATCTGGAAATCATCAATATGTACCGGGCTGCCGATCACCGACGTGCTGAACTGGTCTCTGGCGGACGGTTATATGATCTCGGCTGTGTCCCTAAAACGGTGTGGCGCTACGTGGTCTGATTTCCGGCTGATTTATCGCGGTTTATCCCGCTGATCTTGTCCGGATGGGCGTGCCCCTCTGGACATGTTATTCTGCTGCGCTTCGACTCCCCGAGACAGGAATAACCACGATGAATGAACAGGTTGCTGCGCCGCGTATTGGTGGCTGGCTTTTGCTGCCGCTGGCCTGGCTGATAATGACCCTGTTAACCACCGTTCTGGTGCTGGCAATGTATCTGACACCACTGTTTAATCCGGAATGGCGTGTGGCGCTGTTTTCTCACGGCAGCACACTCTTCTCTTACTGGGCTATTTCCCTGCTCACCGCCGTGGCGGTCTGGGCTTATAGTCTCTGGATCAGCTGGCTGTTCTTTAAGCGCTCCCGCCGCCTGCCGCGTCACTACCTGCTCTGGCTGCTGATTACCGTGCTGCTGGCGCTGAAAACCTTTGCCTTTACGCCGGTTACCGATAGCCGTGCCCTCCAGACATTACTGCTGTCGCTGCTGGCCGCTGCGGTGTTTGCGCCCTACTTCAAACGCTCAAAACGGGTAAAAACGACCTTTATCGCGCCATAACGCTGTGAGTTATGTCAGGAATTTAATTCTGAGTGCGGTCTGCCGCTCAGCGGATGGCGCAGGTGTTGAGATACGCCGCGCTATCAATGATAATAAGCCGCTTTCTGGCTCCCAGGCGAAAAAATGACCGATTATCTGCTTCTCTTTGTTGGCACCGTGCTGGTGAATAACTTCGTATTAGTGAAGTTTCTCGGCCTGTGTCCTTTTATGGGCGTTTCCAAAAAACTGGAAACGGCGATTGGCATGGGCCTCGCCACGACATTCGTCATTACCCTGGCCTCGATCTGCGCATGGCTGGTCAACCATCTGATCCTGCTGCCGCTGGATCTGGTCTATCTGCGTACCATGGCCTATATCCTGGTGATCGCCGTCGTGGTGCAGTTCACCGAAATGGTGGTGCGTAAAACCAGCCCGTCGCTCTATCGTCTGCTGGGTATCTTTCTGCCGCTGATCACCACCAACTGTGCGGTGCTGGGCGTACCTCTGCTGAGCGTCAACCTTAACCACACCTTTATGCAGGCCGCGCTGTATGGTTTCAGTGCCTCTATCGGCTTCTCGCTGGTGATGGTGCTGTTCGCCGGTATGCGCGAGCGGCTGGTGCTGGCTAATGTTCCTGCCCCGTTTAAAGGCAACTCCATCGCCCTGATTACCGCGGGCCTGATGGCGCTGGCGTTTATGGGCTTCAGCGGTCTGGTGAAATTCTGATGACCGCGATCTGGATTGCTGTTGCCGTATTAAGTGCGCTGAGCCTGGTGTTCGGCGCGCTGCTGGGTTACGCCTCGCGCCGCTTTGAGGTCGAAGAAGATCCTATCGTTGAGCAGATTGATGCCATCCTGCCGCAGAGCCAGTGCGGTCAGTGTGGCTATCCGGGTTGTCGTCCCTATGCGGATGCGGTCGGTAACAATGGTGAAGCGATCAATAAATGCGCGCCAGGTGGTGAGCAGACCATGCTCAAGCTGGCAGCCCTGCTTAACGTTGAACCGCAGCCGATTGATGGCGATGAAACGGCGAAAGAGCCGGTGCGAACCGTGGCGTTTATTGATGAAGCCAACTGCATTGGCTGCACCAAATGTATTCAGGCCTGTCCGGTGGATGCGATTGTCGGGGCAACCCGCGCCATGCACACCGTGCTGAGCGATGTCTGCACCGGCTGCGATCTCTGTGTCGCGCCCTGCCCGACTGACTGTATTGAAATGCGTCCGGTTGCCACCACGCCAGCTAACTGGAAGTGGGATTTAAATACCATTCCTGTACGGGTGATCCCGGTAGAAACTCATGCTTAATCTGTTTAACTTCCTGAAAAAAGAGAAGGTCTGGGATTTTCAGGGTGGTATTCATCCGCCGGAAATGAAAACCCAGTCCAACGGCACGCCGCTCTCCGAACTGCCGTTGCCGCACCGTTTTATTATCCCACTGAAACAGCATATCGGACATGAAGGTGAGATCTGCGTTGCGCCTGGCGACAAAGTGCTGCGCGGTCAGCCTCTGACATTTGGCACTGGCCGCATGCTGCCAGTCCATGCGCCCACCTCCGGCGTGATTGAAGATATCGGTCAGCATATGACCGCGCACCCTTCCGGTCTCTCTGAGCTTTGCATTTTCCTGACGCCAGATGGCGACGACCGCTGGATGCCGCTGGATCCGCTGCCTGACTACCGTCAGCATCCGCGCGCCGACATTGTTAAGCGTATTCACGACGCCGGCATCGCCGGTCTCGGCGGCGCGGGTTTCCCTACCGCCACCAAACTGAAGGGCGGCCTGCGCGGTGTTAAAACCCTGATTATTAACGCGGCGGAGTGTGAACCTTATATCACCGCTGACGATCGTCTGATGCAGGACTACGCTGCCGAAGTCCTGGAAGGCAGCCGTATTCTCGCCTGGGTGTTACAGGCTGAACAGGTGCTGATTGGCATTGAAGATAACAAGCCTGAAGCCATTGCCGCACTGAAGCAGGCGCTGGGTAGCGAGCGCGATCTGCACATCCGGGTCATCCCGACCAAATATCCCTCCGGCGGTGCCAAGCAGTTGACCCGCATCCTGACCGGGAAGGAAGTGCCGCACGGCGGGCGTTCCTCCGATATCGGCGTGCTGATGCAGAACGTCGGCACCGCCTGGGCGGTTAAGCGGGCCATTATCAATGGTGAACCGATCACCGAACGCGTTGTGACGCTGACCGGCGAGGCGATTGCCCAGCCGCGTAACGTCTGGAGTCGTCTCGGCACCCCGATCAGCCATCTGTTACACCAGGTCGGGTTCACGCCTGCGCCGCGTCAGATGGTGATCATGGGCGGTCCGCTGATGGGCTTTACTCTGCCATCGCTGGATGTGCCAGTGGTGAAGATCACCAACTGTATTCTGGCTCCATCTGCCAGTGAAATGGGCAACAACGACGAAGAGCAGTCCTGCATTCGCTGTTCAGCCTGTGCCGATGCCTGTCCGGCCAAACTGCTGCCGCAGCAGCTTTACTGGTACAGCCAGGGCGGCGATCACGATAAAGCGCGCGCTCACCATATTGATGACTGCATCGAATGTGGTGCCTGCGCCTATGTCTGCCCGAGCAATATTCCGCTGGTGCAATATTACCGTCAGGAAAAAGCGGAACTGCGCGCCATCGATCTGGAAGCGAAACGCACGCTGGAAGCCAAAGCACGCTTCGAAGCACGCCAGGCGCGACTGGAGCGTGAAAAGCAGGCTCGTGAAGCGCGTCATGAAGAGGCGAAGCAACGCGTTGCCCGCACCGATACCAGCGAACTGGCTGCGGCCAAAGCGCGGGTGAAAGCCCGCCAGACGGCCGAACCGGATGAGGCAACGCTTGAAGCCCAGCGTGAAGCCCGCCATGCGCAGGCGCGTCTGCGTCAGGCCGAGGCGCAGGCTGAAACACAGCCGGTGACGCGTCAGACCGTCGATCCGCGTAAAGCGGCGGTTGAAGCGGCTATTGCCCGGGCGAAAGCGAAGAAAACAGTGCCGGTTGATGCGGCGGATAACCAGGCTGAGGCCAGTGTCGATCCGCGTAAAGCGGCAGTCGAAGCCGCCATCGCCCGTGCCAAAGCGAAGAAAGCCGCTCAGGCTGAAGGCACCGAGGCACCGCAGGCCGCAACCGACAGCGCTGCAGAAGCCGTGCCAGCCGCCGCCGCTGAGACCGATCCGCGTAAAGCCGCGGTTCAGGCAGCCATTGCCCGCGCCAAAGCGAAGAAAGCCGTGCAGGCGGAAAACGCCGAGGCACCGCAGGCCGCAACCGACAGCGCTGCAGAAGCCGTGCCAGACGCCGCCGCTGAAAGCGATCCGCGTAAAGCCGCGGTTCAGGCCGCCATCGCCCGCGCCAAAGCGAAGAAAGCCGCACAGGCTGAAAACGCCGAGGCACAGGCCGCAGGCGACAGCGCTGCAGAGGCTGCGCCGGACGCCGCCGCTGAAATCGATCCGCGTAAAGCCGCAGTTCAGGCCGCCATCGCCCGCGCCAAAGCGAAGAAAGCCGCTCAGGCTGAAAACGCCGAGGCACAGGCCGCAGGCGACAGCGCTGCAGAGGCTGCGCCAGCCGCCGCTGAAACCGATCCGCGTAAAGCCGCGGTTCAGGCTGCCATCGCCCGTGCCAAAGCGAAGAAAGCCGCACAGGCTGAAAATGCCGAGGCACCACAGGCCGCAACCGACAGCACTGCAGACGCCGCACATGACGCCGCCGCTGAGACCGATCCGCGTAAAGCCGCGATTCAGGCCGCCATCGCCCGCGCCAAAGCGAAGAAAGCCGCTCAGGCGGAAAGTGAGGCGGATGCCGCTTCACGTGATGCCGCAGCACTGGCCACCGCCGCGCATTTTGCGGTGGATAAAGCGGAGCAGGCCCAGGAGCAGGCAAACAACGCCAATGCAGAACCTGAACAGGCACCTGAACTGAATCAACCCGATGATGCGCGCAAGGCCGCTATTGCTGCCGCCATCGCCCGTGCCAAAGCGCGTAAAGCGCAGTCGTCTACGACGCTTGAGGATTAAATGGCTTTTCGTATCGCAAGTTCTCCTTACACCCATAATCGCCGCAGCACCGGCAATATCATGCTGCTGGTGGTGCTGGCCGCGGTGCCAGGTTTTGCTGCACAGTGTTATTTCTTTGGCTACGGCACCTTTTTACAGGTCTTACTGGCGACGCTGACCGCCTGGCTGACAGAGGCAGCGATTCTGCGACTGCGCAAAGCGCCCGTTGCCAGCACCCTCGCGGATAACTCGGCGCTGCTGACCGCCGTCCTGATCGGTATCAGCCTGCCGCCGCTGGCGCCGTGGTGGCTGGTGGTGATCGGTACCCTGTTTGCTGTCGTCATTGCGAAGCAGCTCTATGGCGGACTGGGCCAGAATCCGTTTAACCCGGCGATGGTCGGCTATGTGGTCCTGCTCATCTCCTTCCCGGTGCAGATGACCAGCTGGTTGCCGCCCGATACGCTTCAGGCGATCAAACCCGGGCTGATGGACAGCCTGAGCATGGTGTTCCAGGGCCACACGCTGGCGGGTGAAACCATGCAGCAGTTACAGATGGGTGTTGATGGCATCAGCCAGGCGACGCCGCTTGATACGTTTAAAACTGGTTTACGCGCGGGGCACAGTGCTGAACATCTGCTGGCGCAGCCGATTTACAGCGGCGTGCTGGCGGGCCTCGGCTGGCAGTGGGTTAACGTGGGTTATCTGGCCGGCGGCCTGTTCCTGCTTTGGAAAAATGCTATCCGCTGGCATGTCCCTGCCGCCATGCTACTGTCACTGGCCTTCTGCGCGACGCTGGGCTGGTTCTTCTCACCAGAATCGCTGAACAGCCCGCTGATTCATCTTTTCTCCGGTGCCACCATGCTGGGTGCGTTCTTCATTGCCACCGATCCGGTGACCGCTTCAACCACCAACCGTGGCCGCCTGGTGTATGGCGCGCTGATTGGACTGCTGGTCTGGCTGATCCGCAGTTTTGGCGGTTATCCCGATGGCGTAGCGTTTGCTGTGCTGCTGGCGAACATCTGTGTGCCGCTCATCGATTACTACACCCAGCCGCGCGTTTACGGCCATCAGAAGGATTAAGCGATGCTGGAGACGATTCGCAAAAACGGGGTTACGCTGGCGATTTTTGCCGCGATCACTACCGCCGCCACGGCAGTGGTAAATACGGTAACCAAGCCGACGGTGGAACATCAGACACTGTTGCAGCAGAAAAACCTGCTGGACCAGGTGGTGCCTGTTGAGCTTTATGACAACAACATCCAGCAGGACTGTTACGTTGTCACGGATGCAGCGCTGGGCAACAGTGCGCCGCACCATCTCTTCCTGGCGCGTAAAGGTGGCCAGCCGGTCGCGGCTGCGCTGGAGACGACTGCACCTGACGGCTATTCTGGTGCGATACAGATGCTGGTCGGTGCCGATTTCCAGGGTAAAGTATTGGGCGTGCGGGTGATTGAACACCACGAAACGCCCGGTCTGGGGGATAAGATCGAACTGCGTATCTCTGACTGGATCAACAGCTTTAATGGCAAAGTGGTTCATGGTCCGGCGGATAAAGCTTTTGCGGTTAAAAAAGATGGCGGTGAATTCGATCAGTTCACCGGTGCCACCATTACCCCACGCGCGGTGGTCAATGCAACCAAACGCACCGCGCTGTTAATGAAAACGCTTCCGGAGAGACTCTCTTCGTTACCGGTATGTGGAGACGCAAATGAGTGAAGCTAAAAGCCTGCTGGTCGGTGGATTATGGAAGAACAACTCAGCGCTGGTGCAGCTGCTGGGCCTCTGTCCGCTGCTGGCGGTCACGGCAACCGCCACCAACGCGCTGGGTTTAGGTCTGGCGACCACGCTGGTGCTGACCCTGACCAACAGTTTTATTTCCGCCTCGCGCCGCTGGGTGCCATCGGAAATTCGTATCCCGATTTATGTGATGATCATCGCCTCGGTAGTGAGCTGTGTACAGATGCTGATCAACGCCTATGCCTATGGTCTTTATCAGTCGCTGGGCATTTTTATCCCGCTGATCGTGACCAACTGTATCGTGGTCGGTCGTGCTGAAGCCGTCGCCTCTAAAAGCAGCATCCCGCTTGCCGCGCTGGATGGCTTCGCCATCGGCATGGGCGCGACCTGCGCCATGGTGGTGCTGGGATCGCTGCGCGAAATTATCGGCAGCGGCACGCTGTTTAACGGTGCCGACCAGCTGCTCGGTCCCTGGGCGAAGTCGCTGCGTATCGAAGTGGTCCATTTCGACTCGCCAATGTTGCTGGCGATGCTGCCGCCAGGCGCCTTTATCGGCCTGGGCATGATGCTGGCCGGAAAATATCTGATCGATCAGAAGATGAAACAGCGGGCAGCACTGCGTGCTCAGGCGGCTGAAACCGCGCCGCCTCAGGACGCTGCCGGGAAACCGGTGTGAATCAGACCAAACGCACCGAAATTCTCCGTCGGCTGCAGCAGAATAATCCGCATCCGACCACCGAACTCAACTTCAGCACGCCGTTTGAGTTGCTGATCGCGGTGCTGCTCTCGGCGCAGGCGACCGATGTCAGCGTGAACAAAGCCACCGCAAAGCTCTATCCGGTGGCCAATACGCCTGCCGCGATGCTGGCGCTGGGTGTGGATGGCGTGAAGGAATACATTAAAACCATCGGCCTGTTTAACAGCAAAGCGGAAAATGTGATTAAAACCTGCCGCATTCTGCTTGAGCAGCACAACGGCGAAGTGCCGGAAGATCGTGCGGCACTGGAAGCCCTGCCCGGTGTCGGCCGTAAAACCGCCAATGTGGTGCTCAACACCGCCTTTGGCTGGCCGACGATAGCCGTCGATACCCATATTTTTCGCGTCAGCAACCGGACGAAATTTGCGCCGGGTAAGAATGTGGAAGAGGTGGAGCAGAAGCTGCTGAAGGTGGTTCCGGCGGCGTATAAGGTTGATTGCCATCACTGGCTGATTCTGCACGGTCGCTACACCTGCGTAGCGCGTAAACCCCGCTGTGGCTCCTGCCTGATTGAAGATCTCTGCGAGTATCCCGACAAAGTCGAGTGATTGCACTGATGAAAGACCCGCTGCGGCGGGTTTTTTATTATCCGGCGATCACTTCTGCTAACGCGTCTCCTGCCCGATCCCCCTTTTCGCTGCTCTCCCTGTTCGTACGAATAACAGTACAGTTTGTCGGGTTGTTACATTGATGTTGATGATGGAAAATCGCCGCCCCTGACGATAAGAAAATGTTATGACACAGTGAGTAAAGTAATGAACAAAAGCGCTTCTGCCGGAAGCCATCCTCTGCGCCTGTTTCTGGCGCGCCTCTGGCCACATCCGCTGGCAGTGAGTAAAAAGCATGTGGTGATCGCCGGACTGGGTGCCGGTATCGGCTTGATCCTGACCAGCCTGCTGAGCCACTGGGTGCTGGGCGAACTGAACCTGTGGTTTGTCGCGCCGGTCGGTGCCTCGGCGGTTTTACTCTTTGGTCTGCCCGCCAGTCCGCTGGCTCAGCCGTGGGCAATCGTCGGCGGCAACAGCCTGTCAGCGCTGGCGGGCGTTACCGTCAGCCAGCTGATCCCTGATCCTGCCCTTGCCTGCGGCGTCGCAGCCTGTGTGGCGATCCTGTTAATGTTCCAGCTGCGCTGTCTGCATCCGCCCGGCGGTGCCGTTGCGCTGACCGCTATTCTGGGCGGCCCTTCGGTGCAGCAGCTTGGATATCACTTTGTCCTGACGCCGATCCTGCTCAATTCACTGACCCTGGCCCTGCTGGCTCTGCTGTTTAATAATCTGGCCGGTCGTCGCTATCCGCATCCGCTGGCCCCGGAAGAAGTTAAACCCGATCCGGTAGCCATGCCGGTGCCGCTGACGCGTGCGGATCTGCATCAGGCTTTACAGGACGGTGAACTGCTGGATATTGACGAGGATGATTTGCAGGCGCTGCTGCTGCGTGCTGAAGAGATTGCCCAGCGCCGTCAGTTCAGTGGCTGAAACCTGTCTGCCCGCACTGTTACATCTTTCACTGTCGGCGCGACTTCTGGCATTCAGGTCTCCCCTGAACCCTGGTCCTGAGAAGTTGATCGCTGCCACAGTTTTACTCTGCCGCTTCGCCCACGCCACTCCGTAACATACTGATAACACAACCGTCCAGGCCGTACGCCCATCGGCTCCTGGGCGGATGCCCATAGAGCTGGCCTTTTCAGCGCCCTACACTTTGCTCTTCTTTACGTTTCTCACGAGGAAGACCGATGGATAGCGCCTTGTCCCCGCAGCACGATGAGCTGATCGCCTCCGCCATCAAAAAGTTCTTCACCCATATCATCCCGATGCTGGTGGTGATGCTGATTATTAACCAGATCGACCGCGCCAATATTGGCTTTATCAAAGCGGAGTTGCGAACCGATGCCGGGATCAGCGCGGCGGCCTTTGGGCTGGGCGCGGGCCTCTTTTTTATCGGCTATGCGCTGTTTGAGGTGCCGAGCAACCTGATGATGAAGCGCTTCGGCGCCCGCGTCTGGCTGACGCGCATCATGATAACCTGGGGGCTGGTGGTGGTCCTGACCGGTTTCGTCACCTCACCGATCCAGTTTTACCTGCTGCGTTTTTTACTTGGCGTAGCGGAAGCAGGCTTCTTTCCTGGCGTGCTGTTCTATTTCCGTCAGTGGGTGCCCAATGCCTGGCGCGGCCGCGCCACCGCGATGGTGCTGAGTGCCACCGCTGGTGCCTTTCTCTTCTCCGGCCCCATCACCGGCGCGATTCTGATGATGCACAATTTCCTGGGGATCGCTGGCTGGAAGTGGGTGATGTTTCTCGAAGGCGGTGCGTCGGTGCTGGTCGGCATTCTGGCTGCCTGGGTGCTGGTATCACGACCTGGCGAGGCGCGCTGGCTGAGTGCCGCGGAGAAACAGGCGCTGGTACAGCAGTTGCAGAATGAAGAGACGCAGCGTGACGAGCTTAACCGCGAGCCAGGCAAAATGTCGCTGCTACGTAATCGCAGCCTGCTGTTCTTCTGCGCGATCTTTTTTACTATGACCATGACCGGCTATACGCTGGTGTTCTGGCTGCCGCAGATTATTCAGCGCATTCAGGGCTTCAGCAGTTTTGGCATCGGCATTCTCACCGCCGTGCCCTGGCTGTGCGCCATTATTGCCATTAACCTGCTGAGCCGCTTTTCAGACCGCCACCGCGACAAACTCGATAAAGCGCTGGGTGTCGCCATGCTGGTAGCGGCCTGCGGCACCTTTATGGCCACGCTGGGTTCCCCGTGGTTTGGCTTCCTGGCGATGATCGTGGCCTGTATCGGCTCGAAAGTCAGTGCGACCTTTTTCTGGCCGATGCCACAGGGAGAGCTGCCCGCCTCGATTGTCGCGCCCGGCATTGCGCTGGTGAATTCCGTTGGCAACCTTGGCGGCTTCTTCGCACCGACGGTGTTTGGCTATCTGGAGATGAAGACCGGCTCCACTACCGGCGGTCTCTATGCCCTGACCAGCGTCTCGTTGCTGACCGGACTGTGGCTGCTGCTGCGCCGCAAGCCATCCCCGCCTTCCCTCGATCCTATGGAGAATCAACATGTCAGACAGTCCAGTCATTAAAACAATGCGGGTAGTGCCGGTCGCCGGATATGACAGCATGCTGCTGAACATTGGCGGCGCACACAACTGCTACTTTACCCGTATCCTGGTGATCCTGACTGACTCGGCTGGCCGTACCGGCGTCGGCGAAAGTCCCTGTCACGCTTCAACGCTGGCGTTGCTTGAGCGTTTTCGTCCGCAGATTGAGGGCAGCGAACTCCTGCGGCTGAATGCCACCATCGCCACGCTGTTTGCCAGCGACGCGCGACACCAGCAGACCGCGCATACCGACGACATTCATATTCCGCAGATGAACCCGGAGAAGTTTTACAACGCCACCGCGGCGATTGAAGCGGCGCTGCTTGATCTGCTGGGACAGCACCTGAATCTGCCGGTTGCCGAGTTACTTGCCAGCGGCAAGCAGCGCGATCGGGTGCCGGTCCTCGGCTATCTGTTCTATATCGCCGACCGTAATCTGACCAGCATGAACTATCAGGCGGGCCACGCGGGTGGTGATGCCTGGCTGCAACTGCGTCATGAGAAAGCGATGGACGCGGAAGGCGTGGTGCGGCTGGCGGAGGCGGCAGCGGATCGCTATGGCTTCCGCGATTTCAAACTCAAGGGCGGTGTGCATCACGGCGAAGTGGAAGTGGAGACGGTCAACGCCCTGCTGGCGCGCTTCCCGCAGGCCCGGGTAACGGTTGATCCCAACGCCAGCTGGTCGCTGGATGAGGCCATTTATTATGGCAAACAGCTGGCGGGCCGCATCCCCTATCTGGAAGATCCCTGCGGCGCGGAGCATGGCTATTCCGGTCGGGAAACGCTGGCAGAATTCAGGCGGGCCACCGGCATTCCGGTTGCCACGAATATGATCGCCAATGACTGGCGACAGTTGCAGCATGCGCTGCAGCTCAATGCCATCGACATTCCCCTGGCCGACCCACACTTCTGGACGATGCGTAACGCACACACCGTGGCGCAGCTCTGCCATGAGTGGGGCCTGACCACCGGCTGCCACTCAAACAACCACTTTGACGTGTCGCTGGCGATGGTGGCGCATCTGGGGGCCGCCGCACCCGGTGATCGCCTGACCGCCTTTGATACCCATTGGATCTGGCAGGATGGGCAGCAGCTGACGCAGCATGCGCCGCAGATTCGGGATGGCTATCTGGAACTGCCAGAGGGGCCAGGGCTGGGGATTACCCTGAATATGGAACGGGTTGAAGCGGCACATGCACTCTACAACTCGCTACCGGATAAAAACCGAAACGATGCGCTGGGCATGCAGTTTCTGATCGATAACTGGTCCTTTAACGCAAAACGCCCGGCCATGCTGCGCTGACGAGCATCACCCTGTGACAGTGTCACAGGGTGATCGCGTTTAGCGTTGCGCCAGCGCCGCCTGCATCCAGGCAATCACCAGCGGAGAATCTTTGTCCTGCAGGGCGGCGCGTTCCGACTGAAACAGCGTCGCGACATAGAATGGGTGATCCGGTAGCTCGACGCCACGCACATCGCCCGCGTTGTCCCAGGCAGTAATGCGCAGCGTATTATCGCCCAGCGCTGCACTGAATTCCGGGTTAACACCAAAGTTACAGTGATAACCTTCATCACTCTCCAGCGCGCCATAGGCTCTGGCAATGCGTGACCCGGGTCCGAACCTCACCGCGCCGCGCTGTTCCACCAGCGAGCAGCTCAGCGGGGCAATCACCATCCTTCCCTCGGTGTCTGTCTCGGCATGACTGGCATCCTGCCAGCCCAGTACGTTGCGCGCATATTCGATCAGCGCATACTGGAATCCACCGCAGGAGCCAAGAAAAGGCTTTCCGGTTTCACGCACCCAGCGGAGTGTGTCAAACACGCCGGCATCATTTCGATAGGGGCTACCGGGCACCACCCAGACGGCGTCGCTGAGTTGCAGTTCTGACTCATCCAGTCGGTCAGTGGCGATCCACTCCGCTTCAGCGGTGATATTCAGCCAGCGGGCAGCACGTTCAATAGCAAGGGGGATAGCCTGATGGGCAACCGCATCGGCGCGGTAGTCACCAACCAGAGATAAACGCAGAGGGGACGACATAAACAGATCCTTCTCGGGGAAATGGAGAGGTTACAGTAATGTTAATTTTCTGTCGAGGGCGAGCTGAAAGCGGATTATCGCGATACGTTTTTTAACACGCACGGGCGGCTTTTCACCGGCAGGCTGAGCTGATTTTTATCTTGCCTGCGCCTGCGAGCCCCCTCAGCTCCCGCGTCAGACGAGACGACGCAACCGGTTTCTTTTTTTCCTTTCTGAAATAAATCATCTGTTTGTGCACAGGATCATCATTTGACGTTTTTTGCGGCAATGCCAGGCGTGTAATGTCCGATAATTCGGCAGATTGACTGTGAATTAACCAGCAACCTGCCATTAGTGCTGCCTGATTATCATTCAGCAAACTATTTATCTGGTTAACCGCGCATTAGCAGTTAATGTTAATACTCTCCAGTGCGAGGCGCTTATCCAGCGTTAATGCGCTGCTATTTTCACTACACTCAAAATTAAAAACCAATTAACAGTTTGCTATAAGTTTTTTAACCCAACATTCCAGGGTCGGGCGGGTTGTCAGAAAATTCTTGCCCTGCCGCCCGTAATCAGCCAAATTAGTCGCCGCTTTTCCCTTCTAATAACAATCTTGCGCATGGAAAACTCACATGACGCGGACTTAATTCCTGTCCCGAAACAGGGTATGAAAAAACTGAGGTACATGTGTCAACTGCAAACAAACACACTGATGAGGCTGTCAGTCTCAATGCGTTTAAACAGCCGAAGGCGTTCTACTTAATCTTCTCGATTGAGTTATGGGAACGTTTTGGCTTCTATGGCCTGCAGGCCATTATGGCGGTTTACCTGGTGAAGCAACTGGGGTTGTCTGAATCAGACTCCATTACCCTGTTCTCTTCATTCAGTGCGCTGGTGTATGGTCTGGTCGCGATTGGCGGCTGGCTCGGTGATAAGGTGCTGGGTACCAAACGCGTCATCGTGCTGGGTGTCCTGGTGCTGGCGCTGGGCTATGCGCTGGTGGCGTTCTCCGGTCATAACGTCAGCATTGTCTACATCGGTATGGCGACCATCGCGGTGGGTAGCGGCCTGTTTAAGGCAAACCCCTCTTCGCTGCTCTCTACCTGCTATGACAAAGATGATCCGCGTCTCGACGGTGCTTTCACCATGTTCTATATGTCGATCAACATCGGTTCACTCTTCTCAATGATGCTGACACCGTGGTTAGCGGCGAAATATGGTTATAGCGTAGCCTTCTCACTGTGCGTTATCGGTCTGATCATCACCCTGTTTAACTTCCTGTTCTGCAAACGCATGGTTAAGGATTACGGTTCTAAACCCGATTTCGCTCCGTTGCAGATCGGAAAACTGCTGATGACGCTGGTCGGCATCGTCGTACTGATCGCACTGGCCAACTGGATGCTGCATCACCAGTCTATCGCACGACTGGTGCTGGCGGTGATTGCCCTGGGTATCGTGCTGGTGTTTGCCAAAGAGGCCTTTGCACTGCAGGGTGCGGCACGTCGTAAGATGATTGTTGCCTTCCTGCTGATGGTCGAAGCGATTCTGTTCTTCGTGCTTTATATGCAGATGCCAACGTCACTCAACTTCTTTGCTATCCGCAACGTTGAGCACACCATTCTCGGCATTACTTTTGCCCCCGAGCAGTTCCAGGCGCTGAACCCGTTCTGGATTATGCTGGCCAGTCCGCTGCTGGCGGCGCTCTATAACAAGCTGGGCGATAAACTGCCGATGCCGCACAAGTTTGCCTTTGGTATGGTGCTCTGCTCCGCTGCGTTCCTGGTGCTGCCGGTGGGTGCGAAGTTCGCCAGCGATGCCGGTATCGTTTCCGTTAACTGGCTGATCCTGAGCTATGCGCTGCAGAGTATCGGTGAGCTGATGATCTCTGGCCTCGGCCTGGCGATGGTGGCACAGCTGGTGCCTCAGCGTCTGATGGGCTTTATCATGGGTTCCTGGTTCCTGACTACCGCTGGCGCGGCGGTGATCGCCGGTAAAGTGGCAAACCTGATGGCCGTGCCTGAAAACGTTACCGATCCACTGATTTCGCTGGCGACCTACAGCCGCGTATTCCAGCAGATTGGTATCGTGACGGCGGTGATCGCCCTGCTGATGCTGATTACGGCGCCGATGCTGAACCGCATGGCGCAGGATCCTGACGCGAAAAAAAATAACGTGCAGGCGTAATTCACGCTGCACTTCAGCTAAGCCGGGCTCTGCCCGGCTTTTTTTATGGCTTGCCGCAACGCCCTTCGCAGATCCCTGATCTTTGTCACTGGTAATCCCGCTTTGACTCTTTACTATGCAAGGATCCCATTGCAACAAGGAGTACCTGGTCATGAAACTGTTTTGCAAAGCGGGTGCCTGCTCTCTCTCACCCCATATTGTTATGCGTGAATGCGGACTCGACTTCACTCAGGTGAGTGTTGATCTGGCCACAAAAATCACTGAACGGGGCGATGACTTCCGCCAAATCAATCCTAAAGGCCAGGTGCCCGCGCTGCAGCTCAGCGACGGTTCTGTGCTGACGGAAGGCGTCGCTATTGTTCAGTACCTGGCAGACCTGAAGCCCGATCGCCATCTGCTGGCACCGGTTGGCAGCCTGACGCGTTATCACACCGTGGAGTGGCTCAGCTACATCGGCAGTGAGCTGCATAAAAGCTTTGGGCCACTGTTTCGTCCCGGTTACTCCGATGAGGTGAAAGCGGAGACCCGCAACCAGCTGGAAGCAAAATTCCGCTATGTCGATGAGTCACTGCGCGACAAACAGTGGCTGATGGGGCTGCATTTCAGCGTGGCGGATGCCTATCTGTTTGTGGTGACGCGCTGGGCAAAAGCGCTGGGACTGGATTTATCCGGCTTTACGGCGCTGGGCGCGTGGTTTGATCGTGTCGCGGAACGTCCTGCGGTGCAGGCGGCGCTTAAGGCGGAAGGCTTAGCCTGAGTCAACAGGGCCGGTTATCCGGCCCTGATGCGTTACAGTTTTTCTGCCGCGAAGTGCTGCGTCGGCGTGGCGATGGCATCCTGTGCCGCCACCAGCTGCAGTTCATATTCGCCCATCTGATGGGTTTTCAGCATCACCTCGTATACCGCTGCGGTGACATGCTCCAGCGCATCCTGCAATGATTTGCCGTGTAGCAGATTCACCAGCAGCAGACCGCTGGTGAGATCGCCCACGCCGACCGGCTGACGGACACCGAAATCGACCAGCGGACGGCTGATGTGCCAGGCATCTTCCGCCGTCACCAGCAGCATTTCAAAGCGATCGCTGCGACGACCCGCACGCGCCAGATGCTTCACCAGCACTACGCGTGGTCCCTGGGCAATCAGTGCCCGCGCAGCGTCTACCGCCGCGTCGACGTCCGTGACGGTGCGCTCGCTCAGCATCTCCAGTTCAAGCAGGTTCGGGGCGATAATGTCGCTGGCAGGCATCGCCATTTTACAGTGAAACTCCGCCACACCCGGCGCCACGATGCAGCCTTTCTCCGGATGGCCCATGACCGGATCGCAGAAGTACCAGGCATTCGGGTTGGCCGCTTTGACCTGACGGACAATCTGCAGAATCTGCTCGCCCTGCTCTGCCGAGCCCAGATAACCGCTCAGGACCGCGTCACAGGTCTTCAGGCGGTCGATGTCAGCAATGCCTTTAACAATGTCGGTTAAATGCGTTGCAGGCATCACCGTGCCGGTCCAGTGGCCATATTGTGTATGGTTGGAAAACTGCACGGTATTCAGCGGCCAGACGTTTGCGCCCATACGGCGCATCGGAAACTCAGCCGCCGCGTTACCGGCGTGACCAAAAACAACGTGCGACTGAATCGCTAAAATATTTTTCACTTGTTTGCCCTGTCCTGCCTTGCCATAAAAAAAGGGCCGGAAACCGGCCCTGAAATCTTACTGCCAGTTAATCAGGCAGTAATGTTTCTTGCCGCGACGCAGCAGCGTATAGCGGTTAAACAGTTTGTCACTGTCGCTGAAGCGGTACTCCGCATCGGACTGCTTTTCACCGTTCAGTGAAACGGCATTGGAGCCGATCATGGTGCGCGCCTGGCCACGGGACGGCACCAGCTCTGCTTTCACCAGCGCCTGCTGCAGATCATCGTCAGCGCCCAGCACGATAGTTGGCATACCATCCTGCGCCAGCTGTTCAAAATCGGCTTCGGTCATTTCGCTCACGGATCCGGAGAAGAGGCTGGCAGTAATACGTTTCGCCGCCGACAGACCGGCTTCGCCATGCACCAGACGCGTCACCTGCTCAGCCAGCACGTACTGCGCACGTGGCGCGGTGCCGCTGTTTTTATCTTCTTCTTCCAGCGCGTTGATCTCTTCCATGCTCAGGAAGGTGAAGAACTTCAGGAAGCGATAGACGTCAGCATCCGCGGTGTTGATCCAGAACTGATAGAACTTGTACGGGCTGGTTTTCTTCGCATCCAGCCAGACTGCGCCGCCTTCGGTTTTACCGAATTTGGTGCCGTCAGACTTGGTGATCAGCGGAACGGTCAGGCCAAAGACCTGGTTCTGATGCAGACGACGGGTCAGATCGATACCGGAGGTGATGTTGCCCCACTGATCAGAACCACCAATCTGCAGGGACACACCGTGCAGCTCGTTCAGACAGGCGAAGTCATAGCCCTGCAGCAGATTATAGGAGAACTCGGTAAAGGAGATGCCCTGATCGTCACGGTTCAGACGCTGCTTCACCGCTTCTTTGTTGATCATCTGGTTAACGGAGAAGTGCTTGCCGATATCACGCAGGAAGGTCAGCACGTTCATGCCGCCAAACCAGTCGTAGTTGTTGGCGGCGATGGCGCTGTTGCTGCCGCAATCGAAGTCGAGGAATGGCGCCACCTGCTGGCGGATCTTTTCAACCCATTCGTTGACGGTTTCACTGGTATTAAGTTTACGCTCTGCGGCTTTGAAGCTCGGGTCACCAATCAGGCCGGTTGCACCACCGACCAGCGCCACCGGCTTGTGGCCGGCATCCTGAAAACGCTTCAGGCAGAGCAGCGGTACCAGATGGCCCAAATGCAAGCTGTCAGCAGTGGGGTCAAAGCCGCAATAGAGCGAAATTGGCCCCTGCGCCAGTTTCTCTGTTAACGCGTCTTCATCCGTCACCTGGGCGATTAGGCCCCTCTCCTGCAATTGTTGTATCAGGTTACTGCTGGTCATTACTGACTCCAAATTGATCAGACTGCACCTATGCTGGTACACAGCTTTCCGCTGAGTTGCGGAATCGAAAAAAATCAGGGCTATAGCATAAAGCGCTGACGCTTTCTGTGCCAGCGCTGATAGGGGCGAATCGTGCAGATTCAGGGTGCCAGACGGTCGATTTTCCAGCCGTCGTGATCGCGCTGATAGATGAAACGATCGTGCAGACGATGTTCGCCACCCTGCCAGAACTCCATCGTGTGAAATTTCACCCGGTAGCCACCCCAGAAGCTGGGCAGCGGCACTTCGCCCTGCTGGAACTTCTGTTTAAGCTCCAGGAACTTTCCTTCCAGAATACCGCGTGCCGAAATACGGCTTGACTGCTTCGACACCCAGGCACCAATCTGACTGTCGCGCGGACGACTGTGGAAATATTTCAGCACCTCGAGGGGCGACAGTTTTTCCACTTCACCCAGCACCATCACCTGACGCTCCAGATAGTGCCACGGGAAGTGCAGAGAGATGCGCGGATTGTGCGCCAGCTGCAGCGCCTTACGGCTGCCGAGGTTGGTGTAAAACACCATGCCCTGCGCATCGTAGTGCTTCAGCAGCACGATACGCTGCCACGGCTGGCCCTGCTCATCTACGGTTGCCACGGTCATGGCGGTAGGATCGGGCAGTTTTGCCTCGCAGGCCTGGCTTAGCCACTGTTCAAATAGCGCGATCGGATCGTCCGGCAGATCCTTACGACGCAATCCACCGCGGGTATATTCACGCCGCAGATGGGCAATGGTGTGTAGCGTTTCGCTGTCGCTCATAATGCTCGCCTATTCAGATAACAAGTCAGCTGGCAGGTTGCAGCTCACAATCATTCACGACAATTTTATCGTTACGTTCGATAAATGCGCCGTTTCCTTTGGACCAGAACACATAGGTGTTATCGCTGTAGCGTGCGCCGGAAGCGGATACCGTCTGCTTCAGCGTCAGAGGCTGCCCATCCATGATGAAACTGACCTGCTGCTGCGCCTCGTCCAGCGTCACGGTCAGGGGCATGGTTCCGCAGCGATAGTGCAGGGTCTGCGGCGACGGCGGCTGTTTATGCATCAGGCTACAGCCTGACAGCAGTAGCACCGCGGCAACGGTTAATCCTTTCAACATAAGCGGGTCTCCTTCACGAGTGAAGCTGGCATTATAAGAAGGATTGGGCGCGAAGTAAGTGGGAATCCACGCCAATCTGGCAGATGCTGTCAGTCAGGCTGAATTATTGCGCCTTTTCAGACGGTTGTCTGAATGCACAGGCCGCGTTCTCAGGCTACGCTCTATAGATCTTAAGCGAGGAAGACAAACATGAAATTTGATAACGAAGATGCATTTAAGCTGGCAGTGGCGTTTATGAACCACAAAGAGAATGCCACCATCGCCAGCAGCTACTTTAAAACCTTTATCGACACCTACCAGAAATTTGACCGCTGGCTGAGCGCATCAGACCCGGTCAGCGCCATGAAAGCAGAAAAAGCGGCCGCCAAAGCGGGCGAAGACTCCATCCTCTGATCCGCTTCTCCACGGGTCCGATAGCCTTCAGGGTATCGGACCTGTGAATCCCGCCAGACATTCACCCCATTGCTCACTATTTCCGCACAGCTATTCTGGCTTTTACGGAAATATCCGCTCTGGCTGCCGTGCTTATTTCCCGCATCAGCATCGATCTTATTTTGATACAGCGCATCTTCTGCTGAAATGGCACAGAACGGCTGGGTACATTTGCAATAAATGCTATTTCACGTCGTCATACCCCCTAATCAGCACCACACACTCCGGTTTTGTTTAAAAAACAGGCAGCGAGACGCGACAGGGCCAGCAAACCTGATAAAGCCGACTATGCTGTAAACGTTCGGATATACTTCATGGAGCAGAAAAAATGAAAATGAAATCCCTGTCAGCCATTGCGTTGCTGGCTCTCTCTTTAGGTACGCTGGCAGGTTGTGCCTCAAACCAGTCGATTAAGACCACCGATGGCCGCACGATTGTCACCGATGGCAAACCGCAGATTGATTCAGATACTGGTCTGGTTTCTTACCGCGATGCTCAGACAGGAAAAACTGAGCAGATCAATCGTAATGAGATCAGTAATATGAGTGAACTCGACAACTAATATAAGGTGAATAAGATGAAAAAAGCGCTGATTTTACCTCTCGCCGCATTGATTGGTATGACCGTATTAACCGGCTGCACCCGTACCAGTTATGCGATTCAGACTAACGATGGACGCACCATTATTAGTGATGGCAAGCCTTCTGAATCGGATGCCGGCCTGCTGGCTTATACCGATGCAAATGGCGTGAAGCAGCAGATTAATAAAGCGGACGTTAAAGCGGTCTCTGAAGTACCGAAGAAATAATCCGATCGCTGTTGCCCGATGAATAAAGCCGCCCATGGGCGGCTTTATTTTTGTCTGCGCCTGGCACGAAGTGGTGCACAGTCCTGGTTTTATTCCCCGGTGGTTTATAAATCAGAAATATCCGCTACGGCTTGGCCATAATATGGCAGGCAACCGTGCGGATAGTGGTGCAGATAATAATCTGATAACGAAATGCGCTGTTCCGCCCTTATCTGAATTTCCGGCAACTCCCAGCTTTTTTAACCAGCATAATAGTTCATCTTATTTCTCACAAAAAACCTCAGCCTGTTTTTATGCTTTGATATGAGTGGTTTACCGCCTCGATTAAAGGTTCACTTTATTTTCGGTAAATTTTAATCATAGCGCCCTGCTGTTTCCCACCTTTTAGTCCAGAGCGCCTTTAACTAGACTCTTTATATCGCTACTTAATCAGGAGGGTGCAGATGGTTTATCACGACAAAACAACGGGTCATATGATTCTTGGTGAAGCTGCAATTAATCTGGCTTTTGACGAACAGGAGATTACGCTGGTAGCACTGATTCGCCAGTTGAGCGAAATGGCCGAACAGGAGCGCAACGATGAGCGGGTCACGCAGATTGCCGATGCGCGCAACTGGCTCAAAGGTTTTATCGAATCCTCAACGCGCGACCGTGCCGAATTAAACTGGCTGGTCGAAACCGGGCAGGCACCGGTTTCCCTTAAAGATTATCGTTAGTTATGTGCGGGTCATTGCTGTTTATTTTGGGTGCCGGGCACGCGCCTGGCCTCTCAGCCAGAGAAGCAGGGACAGCGTGGCAGTGGAATAGTGCATGTCGGCCAGAACGTGACCAGAACGTGAATTGCAACGCTCTGCACCCGGCTCCTGTATCGGCCTGAAACGGCTTCCACGCAGATTGATGAGTGCTATTGCTCTGCACTCATCGGCCGGCCATCTGGTCGTTAACCGGTCCTCGTCGGCTTCTCCCCACCTGTCTTCACGGTCAGCGCGTCAGCGGCTCCCCGTTTTCAGTCACCTGCAGCGTTTTTGGATGTTTCGCTGTAGGGGTTTCAAACCCACCACGGGCAGCAAAAACAGAACAGCCAATGGCTGCCACAAGTGTCAGTAAGATTGAGGTTTTCACGAAACGCGCCTTAATTTTCTTCGCTACAGGATAAAGCGTGAAAGCCTGGCACATAATCAGATGAGGGGAAAGGAAAGTGCAGAATTTCTCTGTCTGGAAGCCCCGGTCCGGGAAGTCTGTTTACTGATTGAGCAGCCTTAGCAGGTTACCCCAGTACTTTCAATGCCAGCGCCAGCGTCTTTTCTTCGTTAGTCACATCGCTGACCTTACCTGCCACCCGCAATCCAAAAGCAATACAGAGAATTAAACCGGCTGCTGCCTCGCTGTCCAGCGTGTTATCGATAGATCCATCCTGTTGCCCCAGCTCCAGCAGCGAGACCAGGAAGCGCTGATTACGCTGAACGACCTCATCAATGCGCTGCGCGAGTGGCTGATCCATCGTCTGCAGCGCAATCGCGCTGGAGACGACCAGACAGCCGCAACGCCCCTCTGTGGCACGCGCCGAATCCAGGTAGAATTGCAGTAGCTCGGTTATTTTCCCCCGCCCGCTGGCACAGGGTGCCAGACGACGGTGCAACTCACTATTTCTTAGCAACAGATAGCGTTCGAATACCAGCAGGAAGAGCGAGCGCTTATCTTTAAACGCCTTATAGATGCTGCCTGCGGAGAGATGCATCGCCTCACCCAGATCGTTCATTGAGGCCGCGTGATACCCTTTTTGCCGGAAAACGATCATGGCGTGATCCAGAGCCTGTTCGATCCCGAACTCTCTGGGGCGTCCCCGCTCTTTGTTTTTATACGTTGTGGCTGTCGTGGTCATTGTTACCGGCCTGGGGAGGTGTGTTGCTGTCAAAATCAATGGCGATTCTATCCCAGGCGCGGGTAACAAGCCAGGCCGTCCGCCACCCGTCACGCGCAGACGGCCCGTTATTTCCCGGACGCGTTAGTATGATTCGCCGCAGTCTGGTCTGCGGTGCAAGCCGGACGCGATTCATTCAGATAAGGATGTTGTCTCTGTGCGGCCTTTTTCCCGCTGCTGGCTGCGCTTCAGCGCGTTTATTTTTATCAGCCATAACGTAAATTGCTTAATAAGCAGGCTGGCGTGGTTTTCATTGTCAGCAAAACAGAGAAAGAGTCGGGTTTTTATATTGCTGTTATCGTCGATCGCATAAATCTCATATTCGTCATGATGGCGGGATTTTATGATTGCTGTGAAATGTATTGCGGGCCAGAGCATCACTCTGGCTTCAAACTGCCTGAAATCCATTATATTTACCTGGTAATTTGCTTAAAATACCCGATGAAAAACTACTCACCGGGTCAGGCAAAGCATAACTTCCTGCCACTTTAATCGCGTGATAAAAAAAGCTTTTAGCAGAGGCCGCGGCTTCAGCAGCAGAGGAACATCGGGTCAGCCTTCACTTAAGCGCAACCACAGGCAGATCGGTTATCCGGGTGGTATAGGCAGGCGACAGCATCTCGCGTTTCATCGACCAGGCTTTGTTGATCCCCTGCCCGGCAAACCACAGCTTCCCGCTGCCGAGCTTATTGACTGTGTCGATCAGCTTCATCAGCTCTTCGCTATTGCGGCGTGGCTGATGTTCGTCAAACAGATCAAACTGAGCCACGCCCTGGCTGAAAAAATCCCCCAGCACGATGCCCGCCTTCATATAGCGATGTCCCTCAATCCAGATGTTATCCAGGCACGCCATTGCAACTCTGATGATGTCGCGTGTGTCCTGCGTCGGAATCAGCAGTTGCTCCATCGACTGATTGCCATAAAAGGGTTCGTCAGTCGCATGCGGACTGGTGCGCACAAATACCCCTACCTGACGGCAATATTGATTCTCACGGCGCAGCTTCTCCGCCGCGCGCTCGGCATACGCGCAGACAGCCTCGCGCATCTGATCGTAGTCGGAGATACGGCTGCCAAACGAGCGCGAACACATGATTTGCTGTTTTACCGGCGTCACTGACTCCAGCTCCAGGCAGGATTCGCCACGCAGCTCTCTGACAGTGCGCTCCAGCACGACGCTGAACTGTTTGCGGATGGCCTCGGTGCTTTGATCGGCCAGATCTTTCGCCGTCATGACGCCCATGGCGTTGAGCCGTTTGCCGATCCGATGACCCACGCCCCAGACTTCCGCCACATCAATCAGCGCCAGCAGCTTTTTTTGTCGTTCAGGGTCCGACAGGTCGACAATGCCGCCGGTTTTGCTCCACTTTTTGGCCGCAAAATTCGCCAGCTTGGCCAGCGTTTTGGTCTGTGCAATGCCGACGCCCACGGTCAGATGGGTCTCTTTGCCTATTCGTTCTCTGACCTGGCGACCAAAGGTCTCCAGCGCCATACAGTTCTGCACGCCGGTGAGATCCATAAACGCCTCGTCGATCGAGTAGATCTCCACCGACGGCGCCATCTCTTCCAGTATGGTCATCACCCGATGGCTCATGTCGGCGTAGAGCGCATAATTTGAGCTGAAGACCTGCACCGCGTGACGCGTTAGTTCTTCACGCATCTTAAAATAGGGCGCGCCCATTTTGATGCCGACTTTCTTTGCCTCGGCGCTGCGCGCAATCACGCAGCCGTCGTTGTTCGACAGCACTACTACCGGTTTACCTTTAAGATCAGGCCGGAAAACGGTCTCACACGACGCGTAAAAGCTGTTTACGTCGACCAGCGCGAACATGGTCAGTGGGTCGCTTTAATAACAAAGGTCACAACGCCAAACACCTCCAGCGCATCTTCGGTCTGGATAGCGATCGGTTTAAATTTGGTATTCATCGGCATCAGTTGCAGGCAGGGATGAAGCTGGAGACGTTTAACGGTGAATTCACCTTCGACCGCGGCGACCACAATATCGCCGTGTGAGGCGGTGAGTGAACTGTCGACCACCAGCATGTCACCATCATTGATGCCCGCCTCAATCATTGACTCGCCGCTGACCCGGACAAAATAGGTGGCGCTGGGGTGCTGGACCATCAGCGCATTGAGATCAATACGTTGTTCGACATAATCCTGCGCCGGGGATGGAAACCCGCACGGCACACGTTCGATATATAGCGGTAAAGGCATAACGGCACGAATGTCCGCAGGTTTAATGAATTCCATAATTTCGCTCCTTTTTCAGATTACTGTATATAAACACAGTAATAGCTAATCCCCCTTTTAATCAAGTGACATGGAACATCTTTAAGCGAAAGGGTTGATGGTAATGCACTTTTTTTTAAACGTTTTTTCGCATTGCCGTCAGAGTAAGCGGAAACGGGTTACTTTCGCCGCATCGCCGGAATAGCGTCGATTTCTTCTTACAGTAAAGAATCTTATAAATTCACCGGCTGATTATTTTTACTTAAGGAAAATCTGACAACGCTTCTCTGGCATTCGGAGAGGTTTGAATATTACGGGCGGGCTGGTTATTCTGCTTTTTTAAGCATGGAGGGATTATGGCAGACGACGATCGAATCAAACATCTGGAAGAGGCAGTTGCGCAGTTAAGGGTTGAGACTACGGTATTAAAAGCGATACTCGGTCAGCAAATTGCGCTGAATAATCTCAATTACAAAGGGAAGTTTGACGATGTACTGGCGGCGCTGGCGAAAGAGTATGCCGAACGCGGTCTGGAAGAGGGCAATAACCAGGCTATCCATGATGCCCTGCGTCAGTATATTAAATATGAGCCACCCGCAATGGAATAAGCGGATTTTCCGGCAGCGTCCGATTGCCGGACTTTATCGGCTCCTGAACGCTGCCACCGCCCTGTCCTGCATCGCCTCCGCAGCAGCCTCAGACGATACCGGTTAGTGTTTACACCTCGCTGTCACTCTCCAGCGCATCCTGAATCGCGTCGGCCAGATTAGCAACTTCATTCGCCACGGCCTGCAGATCCCAGGCGGTTTTTGAGCCGGTTGCAGAGGTGGAGGCGCTGACGGACTCCTTTGCCACTGACAGAGCAGCAGCCACGGCGACCGAACGTTTATGTTGTTCCTGAGTCATGCCCGCAGGCGGAATTGCGAAATAGTCGTGAACCATGATCATTTCCTTGTGATAAATAAGGGGTCAACCTTAGCCTTCTGCATCAGGCGTGGGAAGTGAATTATGCGGCATGGCCTGTCAGACGGCCAGGATTGCAGCAGCACAATCGCACCCGCCACTTTTCCAGCGTTGAAACCTGTACAACTTTGGCTGAAATCTGCGGAAAAAAGCGATTTTAACGCGTTGATGTGTCGTCAGCACAATCCCCAGCCTGCTGGCCTGAAAATCGCCACCCCTCTGAAAACCTCACCAACTCACTGTATTTATTCAATTAACCATCGAAAACCTCTTTTTTCATTTTAAACATGCTTTTTACATACACCACCGACCAGTTAAATTTTGTCAAATTTCATTGTACAACTTTGCGATTCTTGTATAACTTTGTCTCGTGATGTTAAATCACTTGTAACGAAAGGTGCTTTGCACCGCATCTGAAGGTGTTGTGGATTTCCACCTTCAGATGCATTTTTTTTTGCGTCAGCCGGTGACCGGATCTGAATCGACGCATTCTTCCCCCCATTTCTTATGAGGCCTGACATGCAAACAACGATGAATACAGAGTCTCAGATTTCTGATTACTTCATGAACTCTGGCACAGCGCTGACCACTGAAAAACAGGTTATCGCCGCAGTCCATGCCGAACTTGCCCATGCGAAAACCCATGTCTCCGATAAAGACATTGTGCTGGGCCTGATTCACCGCCTGGAGAGTGAGCGTGACGTGGTTAAGCAGGATATTTACCGTCAGGCGCTTGAACATGTTCTGCAGCGCGCTTCGGCGACCAGCGACAGCTAAAAATCTGTGTCTGTTATGAGGGAACGCGAATTAGCATGGATGCTTTTCCCGTCCGGAATCAGCCCCTGTTATGGGGCTTTTTTTATTCCTCCTGCTCTGAATCACTTGTCCCCTTCACACCGCTAAGATTGCCTGCCCCACCGGACCAGATATAGCTCCGGAAAACACCGTTTTCGCCATTTATTCAACCTGAAATTCCGGTTAATTGCTGTCGTTTCGCTTTATTTATCCGATATCTGTGTCCAGGCTTTTTCTGCATCCACTGCAAACGCAGACGAGGAAAATAATCATGTTTCATCATTCATCAAAACTTCAATTCCCGGTTCGTGTAGAGAAACCCGATCCAGAATTTGCCATGCTGCTCCAGCAGGCCATCGGCGGCGTCGAAGGTGAGATTCGTGTAGCGATGCAATACTTTTTCCAGGCGATGGGCGCGCGCGGTGATGTGCGGATTCGTGATCTGCTGATCTCGACCGCTACCGAAGAGCTGAGCCATATCGAAATGCTGGGCTACGCCGTGGCGCTTAACCTTGAAGGCGCCCCGCTCTCTTACCAGGAAGCGTCAGCGAAAGATCCGGTAGTTAATGCAATTCTGGGTGGAATGAACCCGCGCCATATCCTCTCTTCCGGTCTGGCTGCGATGCCGGTTAACGCCAACGGCATGCCTTTTGATATGAGTCATATCTATGCGTCCGGCAACGTGGCGGCCGATATGCTGGCTAACGTCACCGCAGAAGCCACGGGCCGCGTACTGGCTACCCGGCTCTACAATATGACGGAAGACAAGGGCATGAAGGACTTCCTCTCCTTCCTGATCGCCCGTGACACTATGCACCAGCAGCAGTGGCTGGCGGTGATCGAAGAGATGGGCGGACTGAACGCGTCGCTGCCGATCCCGAACAGCTTCCCGCAGGAGCATGAGGCGCAGGAGCACTCTTACTACTGTCTGAATACCTCGCTGGAGAAACCGCTGCCGGAAGGTCGCTGGAGCAGTGGCCCGGCTTACGATGGCCATGGTCAGTTCAGCGCGAAACAGCAGCCAGATATTCTGGGTGATGAGCCGCTGCTCGGCAATGCCCGTCCCGGTTCGGGTGCGCAGTCAGAGCAGATTGACGGCGTCACACCACCGAAACTGTAATGACTCGCCTGTCAGGGTTTGATGCCCTGACAGGCTTGTCCCACCTTTTGACGGAGGAATAGTCATGTCATCCACTCAGCGTCCACAACCCCCTTTTGCCGAACAGCAGCAGACCTGGCCTGGCACTACCGCGGCTATGCAGCCTCAGCCCGATCACGGCGAAGAGAGTTATCAGGGTTCAGGCCGTCTGGCGGGTAAGAAAGCCATTATTACCGGTGGCGACTCCGGCATTGGCCGGGCCGTCGCCATTGCCTTTGCCCGGGAAGGGGCCGATGTCCTGATCTCTTATCTTGATGAACATGAGGATGCGCAGGATACCGCCCGGCTGGTTGAAGAAGCGGGACAGAAAGCGGTTCTGGTGCCTGGCGATATTACCGAGGCGTCACACTGCAACGCCCTGGTCGATAAAGCCGTCGAAGCCTTTGGTGAGATTAATATTCTGGTGAACAACGCGGCGTATCAGATGACGCGCGAATCGCTGGATGAGATCAGCGACGAAGAGTTTGACCGGACCATGAAGACCAACCTTTACGCGATGTTTTACATCACTAAAGCGGCAACACGGCATATGCCTGCTGGTGGATCGATCATTAATACGGCCTCGATCAATGCTGACCAGCCGAAACCGAAGCTGCTCGCCTACTCCGCCACCAAAGCCGCCATCGTTAATTTCTCTGGCGGCCTGGCAGCCTTACTGGCTGAAAAAGGTATCCGTGCCAATGCGGTCGCGCCTGGCCCCATCTGGACGCCACTGATCCCGTCGACCATGCCGGTTGAACAGGTGAAGAACTTTGGCAGCGAAGTGCCGCTGCAGCGTGCCGGTCAGCCTGCAGAACTGGCTGCAACCTATGTGATGCTGGCCAGTGATGAAGCCAGCTACATTTCAGGTGCGACCATCGCCGTGACGGGCGGTGTGGCCATTATTTAACGTTCGCCGATTCCCTGGTCTCTTCGGCCAGGGGATTAGCTATCAGCTTCTGCGTTATCCCCCACTGATAGAGTTGTTCCCGCGCCAGATTCTTCATTTTCACTTCGCACATGATATCGAAATCCTGAAACGACAGTGCCCACGTATTCAGCGTCGGATTAAAGAAGTAGTCAGAGTGCGCCCGCAGCTTGCTTTTGCTCACGCCCAGCTGCTGCTGATCGGGCCAGCCCTCCTGCGGAATCATCCCCTCCTGCGAAATCGAATAGTGCAGCACCGGCCGCACGCCGCGCCAGGATTCGATCACTCTGGCAACACGCGCGTCATCCGGCTGAATAAACTCACTCTCTTTTACCCAGTGATGGTGAATATCCAGCACCACCGGACAGAGCGGCGCTGCCTGCAGCACGTCATCCAGCGAGCAGGAGATCTCATCATTCTCCACCGTCAGCATCCGCCGCGCTTCCGGGCTGAGCTGATTAAACGACCGTTTGAAGCCGTCGAATCCCGCCTTGCCGTTCATATGAATGTTGATTTTAAAATCCTGGAAGGTCTTGCCATATCCCATCAGACAGGCGCAGAGCGTGTGATACTCCACATCCTCCAGCGCGCGCACCACCACATCGGGATTATCGGAGGCGAGCACGGTATATTGTCCTGGATGGAATGAGAGCCGGATGTGATGCGCCCGCGCCAGCTCGCCACAGCGGGCAAAGAGCGGATAGAGTTCGGGCAGAAATGCGGTAAACAGTGGCGTGGCCTCGGGGACCGTATAGAGCGGTAACAGATCGCTGCCAATACGCATCATCCTGAGTGGCTCAGGTAAGGTGGCCAGATGCTCAAGCGTCAGGTAGAGATTGTTGAGGTTAGTGACGGTAATCTCATAGATCAGCTGATGACGTTCATCGTGCGATAAACTCAGAAACCGTTTACGGGTGGTGGCGCGAAGCGGGAAAAACTGTTTGCCATCGCTGTTGAGATACTTACATGCAAAGCCTAATTTCATGTCTGCTCCTGATTTATGCTTATCAGAAGTGTAACAGGCCCCTGGCGACCAGCCAGTCGCGGGCCGCAGACTCAGGCTGAATAATTACAGGGAGACTCACTATGCAGGGCCATGAGATCCAGCGCATCGCCATTGAAGCGGCTGAGCGGCTGCCCGCCGCTGAATGCAGCTATCCATTCGGGCCGGAACATCAGGTCTATAAAGTGTGTGGAAAAGTGTTTTTACTGCTGACCGAACTGCGGGGTGTGCCGATTATCACCCTGAAATGCGAACCGCAGCAGGCGGAGCTGCACCGGGTGATCTATCCCTCGATCACCGCCGGTTATCATATGAATAAACGTCACTGGATCACGGTCTATCCCGGTGACGACCTCTCGCCTGGCTTGATTCAGCAGCTGGTTGAGGATTCGTATCAGCGTGTGGTTAAAGGTATACCCGCCTCGCGCCGCCCGGCCTGGGTGGGATAAAACCCGTGGAGGGGATACGTGTGCACCGGAAAGAAAGTTTGCTTGATAGCAGGCAAGATAAATAGCAGGGCCAGCATTGTTCTGGCACCTGCCATCATCTCTCAATCAAAGAGAGATCTGGGGATTTTCAACGCCACAGGCACGGGCATAGCGGGCGAGTGTTTCAACTGTGGCTTTATCTGCGCGACGCTCGGTGCGTGACACTGCCGACGGGCTGACACCGAGCGCCTCCGCGACCTGAGCGCTGGTCATTCCGGCGCTTTCCCGCCATTTGGCTAACTGCTCGCGCAGGTGCTCTGCCCGAACTTCTGCCTCGTAATGTTCGCGAACAGCCGGATCAGATAAAATTTCTTTGCGGGCCGTCGTCCACGCAACTGATTTCTTACTCATCGTTTAACATCTCCTCTAAACGGTGCGCCGCTGCCGTCATGACTGCTGCTGGCGTTTTCTTTGTCTCTTTCACAAAAGCTTTCAGGATAAAAATACGTCTGCCTTTCTGGTAAACATACACCGCTCGCCCAATCTCATTGGCCTTCGCCCTGAGCTCAAAAAAACCCGACCCTAACGGTTTGGTATCCGGCTCTCTCAAATCAGTTCCACGGGCAGCCAGTTTATCTATTTGCCGGGCCAGCTTAGCCCGGAGCATCTCTGGCATTGCCTTAATTTCAGTGAGCGCGTCCTTGTGTATCGTTATCTCAAACATAGATCCTCCGTTGGAGTTAAGTTAACTCATGAGTTAACTTAACTCAAGGATCTATATTTCCTCAAACGGGGGAAATGAATCCAGTCGCTATCCTTGCGAAACAGCTCTGATCCGCGGAGCATCTGACACCGGCCCGGCTCTCAGTGGTGCAGCATCTCCTCCACGACCTGTGAGTTCATCATCTGGTAAGGGTAATAGGTCGGCCAGTTATCCATCTCCGCCAGCAGGGCTTGCTGAGAATCGTTGCCCATAAAGATATGGAAATGGGCAGATTTACGCGGCCCGATGGTGTGGTCGCTGAACTGCACATATTTCGGCGCTTTGCTGCCCGCGTCCTGGCATTCAAACAGGTAGCGCACCCCTTTTTTACCTGAGGCATAGGTCAGGATTTTGTGGCCCGCATACCGGTAGTGGCAGGCGCTGACCTGGTCGCCGATGTGGAACTCCATCACGCCATTTTCAATACCGATGGTATCGACGTCGGTGGCGTAGCCTTTGCGGTAATACGCTTTATACTCCTCTGCCGTTTTGCTGTGATCCTGCTGCGCTTTCTTCTGCCAGACCGGGTCCAGCTCCCCGCTTTGCAGCAGCGGATAAACCGACTGCCACAGGCCATCCCAGTCAGCGAGCGGACGATCTTTCACATCGCTGTCAGCAAAAACCCCTTCTGCCGCTTTCTGCTCCAGGGCTGACAACGGTTTTCCATGTGCATGCGTGCCATGTGCCAGCGACGGCTGGCTGACTAACAGTGCGCCCAGTAGCCCAATCCATTTACCTGCATGATTCATCAAAGTCTGATACCCCGGTCAACGTTACAAAATGAAATGTTATGATATAACATTTCTAACTTCAACCAAAAGCAGCAAACGCCAGCATTAATTTTATTAATCGGTTAACGCCCTGCATCAGGCAATGAGCACCTCCTGCGGCGGCAGATTCTGCATCCTCTGAAAGCACACTTTCCGTATAGCAGGCGCGGGCTGGAATGCCGTTAAGCCAGACGGCACAAGGCATGAATAAGCGAAGCGATAATCTGGACTGAGAGATAAGTGCGCATTTCTGGCGGACAAAAAAGGCACAGTCGTCACAGTTAAATGCCCGATTTAACCTCAGTATTGTTCAGGTTGTTCTATATTTAGTGTCGTCGAAAGTAAAATAACAGCTGGAGCATGAATTAATGTCGAAAGAAACAGAGAAGAAACCCCTGAGCGAGCGCGCCCCGACCACCGGTCCGGAATCCTCAGAGCCGGGTCTGGGTTCACTGGCACCAAAAGATGGTTCGCATCAGCCCCCAGCCGAACCGACTCCGCCAGGCAAGCAGCCCACCGCCCCAGGCAGCCTGAAAGCGCCTCAGACGCACAACGCCAAACTTGACCAGCTTGAAGCCAGCCGCAAAAACGGCACCGACCGCGCCCTCACCACCAACCAGGGCACACGCATCGCCAACGATCAAAACTCACTGCGTGCCGGTTCGCGCGGTCCGACGCTGCTGGAAGACTTTATTATGCGTGAGAAAATCACGCACTTTGACCATGAGCGTATCCCGGAACGTATTGTTCATGCCCGTGGCTCAGCCGCACATGGCTATTTTCAGCCTTACCGCTCCCTGAAAGATCTGACCAAAGCGCAGTTCCTCAGCGATCCCGAGCAGACCACGCCGGTTTTCGTGCGTTTCTCTACAGTTCAGGGCGGTGCCGGATCGGCTGATACCGTGCGTGACATTCGCGGTTTCGCCGCCAAGTTCTACACCGAAGAGGGTGTCTTTGACCTGGTGGGCAACAACACGCCGGTGTTCTTTATTCAGGATGCGCATAAATTCCCTGACTTTGTGCATGCCGTTAAGCCGGAACCGCATAACGAAATCCCGCAGGGCCAGAGCGCCCATGACACCTTCTGGGATTACGTCTCTCTGCAGCCGGAAACCATGCACAACGTAATCTGGGCGATGTCTGATCGGGGTATTCCGCGCAGCTATCGCACCATGGAAGGTTTTGGTATTCACACCTTCCGCCTGATTAACGCAGAAGGTAAAGCGACCTTTGTCCGTTTCCACTGGAAGCCGGTGGCCGGTAAAGCGTCGCTGCTGTGGGACGAGTCACAGAAACTGACCGGTCGCGATCCCGATTTCCATCGCCGCGATCTGTGGGAAGCCATTGAAGCGGGGGATTTCCCGGAATATGAACTGGGCCTGCAGCTGATCCCGGAAGAGGATGAGTTCAAATTTGACTTCGATATTCTGGATGCCACCAAGCTGATCCCGGAAGCGCTGGTGCCGGTTGAGATTGTCGGCAAGATGGTACTTAACCGTAACCCGGACAACTTCTTTGCTGAAACCGAGCAGGTGGCGTTCCACCCAGGCCATATCGTGCCGGGCCTCGATTTCTCCAACGATCCGCTGCTGCAGGGTCGTCTGTTCTCCTATACCGATACGCAGATCAGTCGTCTGGGCGGACCGAACTTCCATGAGATCCCGATCAACCGTCCGACCTGCCCGTACCATAACTTCCAGCGTCAGGGCATGCATCGTCAGGATATCGACACCAATCCGGCGAACTACGAGCCGAACTCGATCAACGATAACTGGCCGCGTGAAACCCCACCTGCTGCAGAAGGCGGCGGCTTCGAGAGCTATCAGGAGCGGATTGAGGGCCATAAAGTGCGCGAGCGCAGCCCCTCATTTGGTGAGTACTATGCGCAGCCGCGCCTGTTCTGGCTGAGCCAGACTGAAGTCGAGCAGCAGCACATCATTGGCGCCTACTCGTTTGAACTGAGTAAAGTGGCGCGTGCTTATATCCGTGAGCGTGTGGTGGATCATCTGGCACGCATCGATACTAAACTGGCGCAGGGCGTGGCGGATAACCTGGGGCTGGCTCTGACGGATGAGCAGCTCAACATTCAGCCGCCTGCACCAGTGAATGGCCTGACTAAAGATGACAGCCTGAGCCTCTACGCCATTCCGGATGGCGAGATCAAAGGTCGGCAGGTCGCACTGCTGCTCAGTGATGGTGTGAAGGCGGCTGATGTGCTGGCGATTTTGCAGGCGCTGAAAGCGGTGGGTGTTCACGCCAAACTGCTGGCTCCGCATATGGGCCAGGTGCGCGCCGATGATGGTTCAGTGCTGCCGGTCGATGCGACGTTCGCCGGTCTGCCCTCTCTGACCTTTGATGCGGTGATGGTGCCGGATGGCAATATCGATGCCCTGCTGCTGAGCGGCGATGCCCGTTACTTCCTGCTGGAAGCCTACAAGCACCTCAAGGTGATTGGTCTGGTGGGCGAAGCGCGCCGCTTTAAAGCGCAGTTCGGTCTGGAAGATGCGGATCAGGAAGAAGGTATTGTGCAGGGCGACTCAGCGGAGAGCGCGCTGATGTCTGAGTTCACTCAGGCAATGAAAGCGCACCGCGTCTGGTCACGCAGCCAGAAGGCACAGTCCGTCCCGGCCTGATGCCAGCGGCATGATGCTGCATGCCGCGTCACAAAATAAAAAACCGCCCTTCGGGGCGGTTTTTTTTATCAGAAGGTCTGCCAGTTATCGTTGTCCGCCAGGCGGGCAGGCTGAAGTTTTGGCACGGCAAGGGCTTTCGCCACCGGCGCAGCAGAGAACGCCACCTGCAGAGTGCCGGTTTTGAATACCGATACCGTTTTACGCAGGTAGCTCGCCTGCTCTTCCAGTGAGGCGGCGGCAGTCGCGGACTCCTCCACCAGCGCGGCGTTCTGCTGCGTCACACCATCCATTTCCGAGACCGCTTTGCAGACCTGCTCAATGCCACGGGTCTGTTCAGTCGAGGAGGCCGCGATCTCTTCGATTAGCTGCGTGACACGGCTCACCGACGTCACGATGCTCTCCATCGCGACACCCGCCTGAGAAGCATGACCGGCACCGGTTTTAATTCGCTCAGCTGAGCGGTCAATCAGTCCCCGGATCTCCTGCGCGGCGCTGGCGCTGCGTCCGGCCAGCGAGCGCACTTCTCCGGCAACCACCGCAAATCCACGACCCTGCTCACCGGCACGCGCGGCTTCAACGGCGGCGTTCAGCGCCAGAATATTGGTCTGGAAGGCAATACTGTCGATAATGGCGATGATACCGGCGATCTGATTCGAGCTTTCGCTGATCTGATCCATGTTGGCGATGACCCGGGCGACAGTCTCACCGCCCTGCAGGGCCGTGGCTGAAGCCTCTTTCGCTACCGTGGTCGCCTGCTGCGCATTATCTGCGTTGAGTTTCACCGTTGAGGTGAGCTGCTCCATACTGGCTGCGGTCTGTTCCAGCGCGGCAGCCTGCTGTTCGGTACGGGAAGAGAGATCGGTGCTGCCCGCAGAGATTTCCGCTGCACCGGTAAAGATAGAGCGGGTGGCGTCATCGACCGAGGTAATGGTCACCACCAGCGCATCGCGCATCTGCTGCAGTTCCTGAATCAGCAGACCCATCTCATTGCGGCCTTCGTGCTGAATATCGGAGGTCAGATCGCCGCCCGAAATGGCGCGCATATGGCCGGTCAGCCTGCCCAGTGGGCCAATCAGCAATTTCTGCAGCCCAATCCAGACCGCGACCCCAATCACGCCGGTGATCAGGCCAATAGTCAGAAGCGCCCAGAGCGCATCCGTCAGGCTACGCTGGTTATGCTCCGAGGACGCTTTCATCAGCTGGATGTTCACTGCACGCCAGGCCTCATAGGCACTGTCGAGCTGGTCCTGCGCCGCCTGTGCTTCAAGGTTGCCGTAGCCCGCATAGTTGCCCTGCTTCAGAAAGGTAATGGAGGCCAGCATGGTGTCACGCATCTGCTGGTAGGCGGTCTGCACCTGCGTCGCCTGGGCTTCACCCTGGCCCTCTTTGCGCGGCAGCGCCTGCCAGGCTTTGAAGTCCGCATCGGCAGCAGCAGCAGACTTTCCAGCCTGCTCCAGCAGCGCAGCCATGGCTGCCAGTGATTTTGGATCCTGCTGATTTTTCAGGAAACGGATTGCCACGCGGTTGATGGTGACGCGGGTTTTGATCAGGGTTTTTACCGCGTCACTCAGGTGCTGCTGCTGCAGCGTAAGCTGCTCTGCCGCCACGAAGTTTTTGTCGGCTTTTGAGACGCCGTTATAGAACAGAAATCCGGTCAGGGTCAGTAACGCCACAAAGATCACCAGAACAGCAGCGATACCGTGAGTGATTTTAAGATTTTTAAGCATGTCCGCAGGCTCATATCAGAGGAGATAAAGCTGTTATCGGCCAGCGCGGCGTTTATCTGAGTGTTGCACCAGAGAAGGTAACAATCCGCAGGATGGAGGGTGCTGCCAGCGCACCATTACGCAAAAAAAGCGGTGCAGCTCAGCCTGAACGCATTCGGCGCTTAACAACCGTCCCCGTGCTGTGGTTGAATTCGCCCCTTATCTTTTTTGCACGTGGTTATCATGCATTACATTCAGAGTCTGATGAGTTTTATTGAGGGAAACAGGGTACTGTCGATCAGCTTCAGCCTGTTGCTGCTGATTATGGCCGGGATGGTCACTCACCTGATCTGCAAATTTTTCATCGTCAAAGTGATCAGGAAGGTCTTTTTCAGCAGCCACAAAAAGGGCGTGCCGCTGGATAAAGATGTCCGCCTCTCTCAGAAGCTGTCAAATTTTGTGCCGGTGATTGTGGTCTACAATTTCCTGCAGTTTATGCCGGGCCTGCCTGAAAATCTGAAAGTGGCGATTCAGACCATCTGCGGCATCCTGTTTTTTGTCTATCTGTCGATCTTCTTCAACGAAGTGCTGGAGATTGTTAACAACTCCTATTCGCGCAAATCAAAACGCAAGAATCACTCGATCAAAGGCTATATCCAGATCGGAAAAATTCTGGTGCATATTATCGCCGCGATCATGATTCTGGCGATTATGTCCAACAAGTCACCGGCGATTATCATCTCCTCGCTGGGTGCGGTCGCCGCGGTGCTGATGCTGATCTTCCAGCATACGCTGTTGTCACTGGTGGCGAATATTCAGCTCTCCTCTAACGATGTGCTGCAACTGGGCGACTGGATTGAGATGCCGGACAGAAATATCAGTGGTGAAGTGATCGATATTGCCCTGCATACCATCACCATCCGCAACTGGGACAACACTATTTCGCGCATCCCGACCAAGAACTTCCTGACCGAGACCTACACCAACTGGCAGGCGATGTTCTCCTCGGGCGCACGCCGCATCATGCGCAGCTTTTATCTTGATCAGAAGTCGATCACCTTTGTGAATCAGGAGATGCTGCAGGCGATGAGCCAGATCCGCCTCGCTGGCGAATCGATCACTGAGCTGCTGGATGGGCGTGATATCAATGCCGTGGGCGACCGCTGGTTTATGGAGAACGGCATCACCAATCTGATGGTGTTTCGTAAATACCTGACCGCCTGGCTGGCGCAGCGTGACGACATTCAGAAAGAGATGTATATCGTGGTGCGACCGCTGAAACCGTCGCCGGATGGATTGCCAGTAGAGATCTACTGCTTCACCTCCTCTATTTTCTGGGCCGATTACGAAAATACTCAGGCAGCGATTTTTGAGTATATCTACGCGATGGCCCGCCACTTTGAGCTGCAGATTTATCAGCATCCGGCAGGATCCGATTTTGCCCGTCTGGCTCAGCCGCGCCCCGACAGCCGGGATGCACAGCAGAGCGGCGGGCAGTAACCAGAATGCGCGGTGGCGATCTGCCGCCGCCGTAATTCACGTTTGTTCAGCGCATTAACTTTTACTCAGCGCATAATTCAGCACTTTGTCATTTTTCATCTGCACGGTCAGCGTCTGCCCTTCGGTGGTATTCAGGGTGCGCGCCTCGCTGTAGGTCCACTTCAGCAACCGCTGCCCGTCCGGGTAAGGCGTTTCACTGTCAGGCTGACCAAACAGCGCGATCAGCTGGGCTTTGGTGGTCTGACCGGCATGAATTTGCTGCAGATTACTGCTGTCCAGCCTGTGTCCGACCCGGTTAGAACAGGCGGAGACCAACAACAACAACGCGGCTAACAGAACTCTTTTCCTCACGTAACATCCTTCTGAAGTGTTCAGCGCCGCAGGTCATCCGGAGCGACCTGCGCCATCGCGCATAAGCTTATAGCGAATCGGCGCCATCCGGCAGGCTTTTCTGCGCCTGGCTCCTGCTTTCGCCCCGCCGGATGCAGATTCACAGCAATTAACGCAAATTAATGCCTCTCTACCCCCCGCCGCCCTGCGATTGCAACATCTTAGTCTATGATTACTCACTGTATGCCGCGTGGAAGCGGTCTCACGGCCCGTTTTCCGCCACACCACGCTGAATACCAGTCCGGCTTTCTGACTGAAGAGACGCGCCAGCCCACCTGGCCTCCTGGTCTCGCTGATAGCTTTAAGATTTTTGACGCTTGCGTCATCGACATCCTTTTCGTGCGGTGGCCACCATCGCGCATTTCCAGGCTAAATGAGGCAACTGAATGGAATCCAAATCTTTTTTTAAAAGTTGGGGCGCTGAACGGGTTGCCAGCGACGAGGTGCGTTTCCGCCTCTGGGCAACCGGTCAGCAACGCGTGACGCTGCGGCTCTCCGGTAAAGACATTGAGATGACGCCGCAGGCTGACGGCTGGTTTGAAACTCAGGTCGCTGGTGTGGCAGCCAATGCCGAATATGATTATGTGCTGGCCGATGGTACAGCGGTGCCCGATCCCGCCGCCCGCGCTCAGAAAGCAGAGGTCAATGGCCCGTCGCTGGTGATCGATCCTGACGCTTATCAGTGGCAGAACACGAGCTGGAAGGGTCGTCCATGGCAGGAGTCGGTGGTCTATGAACTGCACATCGGCACCTTTACGCCTGAGGGCACCTTCCGGGCGGCGATTGAGAAGCTGCCAACGCTGGCTGAAACCGGCATTACCATGATTGAAGTGCTGCCGGTGTCGCAATTCGGCGGTAATCGCGGCTGGGGCTACGATGGCGTGCTGCTCTATGCACCGCATGCCGCCTACGGCACACCCGATGATTTTAAAGCCTTTATTGACGCAGCACACGGCCACGGTCTGTCGGTAGTGCTGGATATCGTGCTGAACCACTTCGGCCCGGAGGGCAACTATCTGCCGCTGCTCTCACCAGACTTCTTCCACAAAGAGCGCCAGACGCCGTGGGGCGCCGGTATCGCCTATGACGTTGATGCGGTGCGCCGCTATATCGTGGAAGCGCCGCTCTACTGGCTGCAGGAGTTTAATCTGGATGGCCTGCGCTTTGACGCCATCGATCAGATTGACGATCCCAGCGACAAGCATGTGCTGATTGACATTGCTGAGCGCATCCGCGCCACGATTACCGATCGCCCTATTCATCTGACCACCGAAGATTGCCGTAACGTCACCTTCCTGCATCCGCGTGACGAAAACGGGGACGCTCCGCTGTTTACCGGCGAATGGAACGATGACTTCCACAACGCCGTGCATGTGCTGGCAACCGGTGAAAGCCACGCCTATTACCAGGATTTCGCCGACCAGCCGGAACAGCGGGTAGCGCGGGCGCTGGCAGAAGGCTTTGTCTATCAGGGCGAAGTCTCGCCGCAGTCGGGCGAGCCACGCGGCGTGAAAAGCAGCAGCCAGCCGCCGGTCGCCTTTGTCGACTTCATCCAGAACCATGACCAGACGGGCAACCGTGCGCAGGGCGAAAGGCTCATCAGCCTGGCCGGCGCAGAGCGCACCCAGGTGCTGCTGGCGATGTTACTGGTCTCGCCTCATATTCCGCTGCTGTTTATGGGTGAAGAGTATGGCGAAACCCGGCCGTTCCTGTTCTTCACCGATTTCCACGGCGATCTGGCCAAAGCGGTGCGTGAAGGTCGCGCAAGAGAGTTTGAAGGCCATGCCGGTCACGGCGAAACTGTGCCGGATCCCAACGATGTCACCACCTTTGAACAGTCGAAGCTTAACTGGCAGCGAACAGAAACGCCGGAAGGTCAGCAGTGGCTGGCGCTGACGCGTCAGCTGCTGGCCCTGCGTCAGCAACATATCGTGCCGCTGCTGCAGACCGCCGGTGGCGATGCCGGTCAGGTGGTGAAAACGGCGGAAGGTTTCCTCGCGGTGCGCTGGGACTTCCCGCAGGGCACGCTGTCACTGGCGCTGAACGTCGGCAACAGCACACAGCCGATCCCCGATCTGCCCGGCGAAACGCTGTTTGCCTGGCCGCAGGCCGCCAGCGAACTGATTCCCAACGCTATCGTGGTTCGCCTGGCTAAGAGAGAAGCAGAATGAATATTCCAACCGCAACGTACCGCATTCAGTTCCGCAACGGCATGACGTTTGACCGTGCGGCGGCGCTGGTGCCCTACCTGAAACAGCTGGGTATCAGCCATCTTTACGCGTCACCGATCTTCAGCGCTACTGCTGAATCGACCCACGGCTATGACGTGACCGACGTTAACCAGATCGAGCCGTCGATTGGCGGCCGTGAAGGATTTGATCGCATGGCTGCCGCGCTGAAAGCGGCCGGGCTGGGGCTGATCCTCGACATCGTGCCCAACCATATGGCCGCCTCGCTGGAGAACCCGTGGTGGCGCGACGTCATTGAGCATGGCGAACAGAGCCGCTATGCGCATTACTTCGATATCGACTGGTCACGCCGCCTGACGCTGCCGTTCCTCGGTGACACCTTTGCGGCGGTGCTGGCCAACGGCGAGATCAGCGTGAAGCGCGATCCGCAGACCGGCAAACCGGCGCTGGCCTACTTCGACAATTTCTATCCGCTGGCACCTGAGACCTGGCAGGATCGGGAAGAAGCGGTGCTCGCCCTGCGCGACGCGGCGGAGATTGCTGAACTGCATGACCAGCAGCCGTGGCGGCTGATGTCGTGGCGCGATGCGCCCAACGATCTCTCCTACCGTCGCTTCTTTGAAGTGACCGGTCTGGCAGGCGTGCGCGTGGAAGACAAAACGGTCTTCGATGCCGCGCATCAGCTGATCCTGGAACTGGTTCACAGCGGTGCGGTGCAGGGCTTACGCGTCGACCACGTGGATGGCCTGGCCGATCCGCACGGCTATCTGGAACAGTTACGCCAGGCTGCCGGTCCCGACTGCTATCTCACCGTGGAGAAAATCCTGGGTGACAATGAACAGCTGCCTGATGCATGGCCCGTTTCCGGCACCACCGGATATGAATTTATGGCCGCACTCGCCAATCTGCTGGTCGACAGCGATCAGCTGAGCGGACTGCGCAAAGCGTATCAGGCCGTCATCGGTAAAACCGTTGATATGAAAGCGGAGCTGCGCGCCGCCAAACTGTTGATGGCAAACCGCAATTTTGCCGGTGAATTTAACCGGTTACTGCAGCTGGCACTGAAGATTGCCGACGCAGAAGGCACGCCACAGCCGGAAGCGGAACTGAAGAATGCGCTGCGTGAACTGCTGGTGGCGTTCCCGGTCTATCGCACCTACGGTACGCCGCAGGGCCTGACCCCAGCCGACACCGCGCTGTTGCAACAGGTGGTCAGCGAGGTCAAAGCCAGTGCCCATGCGCCCGACAGTCAGGCGCTTGATTTCCTGACCCATATTCTGCGCGCAGAGGTTGCCGACTCCGCTCGCGACGATGCCACGCAATTCCGCACCCGCTTCCAGCAGCTGACCGGACCGCTGATGGCGAAATCGGTGGAAGATACCCTCTTCTTCCGTCAGCACATGGCGCTGGCGCTGAATGAAGTCGGCGCTGAACCGCTGGCGCGCCACTTCTCGCTGGATCAGTTTCACGCTGAAATGCAGGCGCGGCGCGAACATCAGCCCGATGCGCTGTCGGGCACCTCTACGCACGACACCAAGCGCGGTGAAGATGCGCGTGCGCGACTCTATACCCTTACCGAAGCGCCGCAACGCTGGGCGGATTGCGTCAACCGCTGGCGGGAGATGAACCACGATCAGGTCATACGTCTGAAAGATGGTCCGGCACCCGAACCGGCCGTGGAGTGGATGCTGTATGAAGCGCTGGCGGGCGTCTGGCCAACCACCCTGCAGCCGCAGGATGCGGAAGGTCTGGCGGCGCTGGAAGCCCGCTTTGTGGTCTATGTGGAAAAAGCGCTGCGTGAAGCCAAGCTGCGTACCGACTGGGCCGACAATAACGACGCCTATGAGGAGGCAGTGCTGGGCTATGCCCGTCACCTGCTTGCGCCCGCCAACAGCACCTTCCTCAGTGACTTCTGCCAGTCGCTGCAACCCTTTATGCGTGCCGGTCTGGTCAACAGTCTGACCCAGACTGTGGTGAAGCTTACGGCGCCTGGCGTACCCGATATTTATCAGGGCAGCGAGGCGCTGGACTTCAGCCTGGTCGATCCCGATAACCGCCGCGAACCCGATTTCGACGCGCTGGCGGCGATGCTTAACGCGCCACAGCACGACGGCAGCGAGGCGCACTGGCTGCGCGGTCAGGTCAATCAGCAGGCGATTGTGAAGCTGCTGACGCTGCGTCAGCAGCAGCCTGCCCTGTTCCGCCACGGTGACTATCTGGCACTGTCGGCAGAGGGCGAGCAGCAGAATAATGTGCTGGCCTTTGCCCGCACCGGACAGGATCAGGCGGTGATAGTGGTTGTGTCACGCCGGGTCTTTAACCAGTTGCCGGAGAATCTCGACCAGCCGCCCGCTGCGCGCTGGGCTGACACGGTCATTGCGATGCCCACCGCACTGGGCCAGCGCCGCTACCAGGATGTGCTGACCGGTAAAACGGTGGCTGCGGGCGACCAGTTGTCGCTTACCGGGCTGGCATCGCAGTGGTGTGCCGTGCTGGTGGCACAGTGAATTCCGGAAATAACTTTTTTTATTACGCGTCAATCTGTTCATTGAATAACGAGGCATAAATGTCAAACAGTCAGCGTTTTGAAATTACGGCGGGATACAGCCATTTACTGGGGGCCAACTTTGATGGTCAGGGCGTGAACTTCGCCCTGTTCAGCGCCCACGCCGAGCGGGTTGAACTCTGTCTGTACGATCCCAGCGGTAAAACGGAAATTGCCCGTCTGGAGCTGCCGGAATATACCCATGAAGTATGGCACGGCTATATTCCGGGCCTGCAGCCCGGCGCGCTCTATGGCTATCGCGTTTATGGCCCTTATGACCCGGAAAATGGTCATCGCTTTAACCCGAACAAGCTGCTGCTCGATCCCTACGCCCGTGAACTGGCGGGAGACATCGCGTGGAACGAGGCGCACTTCGCTTACGATCTCTATCATGACGATAAAGATCTGACCTTCGACAGCCGCGACAGCGCGCCGTTTACGCCAAAGTGCCGGGTGATCGATCCCAACGAATTCGACTGGCAGGATAAAAACCGCCCGAATGTGCCGTGGCCGAAAACCGTCATCTATGAAACCCACGTTAAGGGCTTCACGCAGCTCAACACCGCCCTGCCACCTGAAATGCGCGGCACCTTTGACGGCATGAGCCACAAATCGACCGTCGACTACATCAAAAGCCTGGGCATTACCTCGGTCGAACTGCTGCCGGTACACTGGTTCCCGGATGACCAGCACCTGCTGGATAAAGGGTTGAAAAACTTCTGGGGATATAACACGCTGAACTTCTTTGCCCCCGCCACCCGCTACTTCGGGCCGCGCGGCATTCAGGGCTTCCGTGACATGGTGCGAGCCTTCCATGATGCCGGTATTGAGGTAATCCTCGACGTGGTCTACAACCACACCGCCGAGGGGAATGAGCTGGGGCCAACGCTGTCGTTTAAAGGCATCGATAACTTCTCCTATTACCGTACGTTGCCAGACCAGCATCGCTATTACATCAACGACACCGGTACCGGTAATACCGTCAACACCTCGCATCCGCGTGTACTGCAGATGGTGCTCGATTCGCTGCGTTACTGGTCAGAATCAATGCATATCGACGGCTTCCGTTTCGATCTGGGTACCATTCTCGGTCGCGAGCCTGATGGTTTTGACCCGCGCGGCGGCTTCTTCGATGCCATCATGCAGGACCCGGTCCTGTCGCAGAAAAAGCTGATCGGTGAACCCTGGGATATCGGTCCGGGCGGCTATCAGGTGGGCAGCTTCCCGCCAGGCTGGGCAGAATGGAACGATCAGTATCGCGATACGGTGCGTGACTACTGGAAAGGCAACAACGTCTCCACAGACTTTGCTGCCCGCCTGCTGGGTTCCGGCGATCTCTACGATCAGCATGGTCGTCGTCCATGGGCCAGCGTCAACTTTATCACCGCGCACGATGGCTTCACCCTCAACGATCTGGTGTCGTACAACGACAAACATAACGCGGAGAATGGCGAAGACAACAACGACGGCCACAACGACAACCGCTCTTACAACTACGGGGTTGAAGGCCCGACCGATGATGAAGGCATCAACGCGGTGCGTGAGCGTCAGAAGCGCAACTTCCTTGCCACGCTGATCTTCTCACACGGTACGCCAATGCTGCTGGCGGGCGACGAGTTTGGCCGCAGCCAGATGGGCAACAACAATGGCTACTGCCAGGACAGCGAAATCTCCTG
This sequence comes from Pantoea sp. PvP021, assembly GCF_054056055.1. Taxonomy (NCBI): domain Bacteria; kingdom Pseudomonadati; phylum Pseudomonadota; class Gammaproteobacteria; order Enterobacterales; family Erwiniaceae; genus Pantoea; species Pantoea sp. PvP021. The sequence continues at coordinate 930,256 of NZ_JBSRXX010000001.1, forward strand.
GGTACACTGGGATAACCTGCCGGAATCTGCCGAGGCGCTGCGCGAGTTCACCCGCCAGATCCTGACGTTACGTGCTGAGCAGCCGTTACTGCGCCGTGAAAACTGGCGTGATGGCATGGATATCAAATGGTTTAACGCCGGTGGCGGCTTCCAGCAGGCTGAGCAGTGGGATGAGGGATCAACGCTGGGGGTTTATATCGGCCGACCGGACCTCCAGACCGAGGAAGGCATCTGGCACGACGTCCTGATGCTGTTCAATCCGTTTGAAGGCAATGTACCGTTCCAGATCCCGCAGTTTGGTGAAGGCGGCTGGGTGCTGGAACTGACCACCAGCGACACCGCGAAGCGCGGTCTGGTGATCACCAAAGAGAAGGATTTCGAACTGGAAGGACGCAGCTTCGCCCTGTTCAGACGTCCATAGCCGCTCACCCGGTTAAAAAGCAGTCATCTGGCGCAGCGCATTTCGCGCTGCGCTTGTGTTTCTGGCGATCGCTGCCAGGCTTAACCGGTTGTTAACAGTGAGAATTGATGCTGAAAAGGAGGCATAATGTCCAGATTTACGCAGAAAGTTGTGGTTGTGACAGGTGCCGGATCCGGCATTGGCGAAGCCAGCGCAAAACGCTTCGCTGAAGAGGGTGCATCAGTGGTGCTGGTGGGCCGTACCGCGCAGAAACTGGAAGAGACGCTGGCCGACATGACGCCAGGCGATCACCTGGTGGCTGCCTGCGACGTCTCAGAAGCCGCACAGGTTAAACAGCTGTCAGAAACCGTGCTGAAGAAGTATGGCCGTGTTGACGTACTGGTAAATAACGCCGGCGTCATCGTGCAGGGCCGCATCCATGAAGTCGACCTCGACGCATGGAAAACCCTGATGAAAACTGACCTTGATGGGGTTTTCCACGGCGTACACTATTTCATGCCTGCCCTGTTAAAGAGCAAAGGCAACGTGGTTAACATCTCTTCCGTTTCCGGTTTAGGCGGCGACTGGGGCATGAGCATCTACAACGCGGCTAAAGGGGCGATTACCAACTTCACCCGTGCGCTGGCGATGGACTACGGCGCAGATGGCGTACGAGTCAATGCAATCTGTCCCGGCTTTACCTTTACCGATCTGACCGAAGATGCCAAACAGGATCAGGCGCTGCTGGAGCGCTTTTACGACCGTATTCCACTGCGCCGGGCCGGTGAAGCGGATGATATCGCCCGTGCCATTCTCTTTATTGCCAGCGATGAAGCCAGTTATATTACCGGCGTTAACCTGCCGGTTGATGGCGGAATTACCGCTTCAAATGGCCAGCCTAAACAGGCTTAAATAAAGAACAGGGCAGCGTCTTTAAGCTGCCTTTTTTTATTCTAACCGGCCCGCAGCATTAATTCCCTTTATTATCCTTCTGCCACAGCAGAACAATAACTCCCTGCATACAAATTAATGTTTTGGCGTATGGCGGGTTGGCGTTGCCGCGCGTGCAGGTTTAATTGCCGTGCTGCTGCTGGTCGGGCAAATAAAAGTGCTCAGGCAGGCATTACAGAGTATGGCATTAGCGTGATGAACTTTCGCCACGGCCAGCGCCTGCTGGCGGGTATAAAGCGAACCAATAAAAACGCGTTTATCGTTCTTTGACAGATTAACGCAACCTTCTTTGTGTAAAATCCATCCACCCATGGGACGCGGGCACAGATAATAGTAGCTGGCTTTGAGCATGGTAGTCATCCTGATAGTTGCTGTATGTATCTTAAAAAACGAACCAAAATTCGTAAGAGGTTTTTTTTGTAATCTGAAGCTTTATTAAACTAACTGAGAATTATCCCTAAAACCACTTTATTGCGTGAGTCTGGCTGACTTTGAGAATATGCCCTTTTTCATTGCTTATGTCGCTTCAGGCATTCCACGCGCTGTAACGCCCTCACCCTCACTGCCGCCCCGCTTACATTTATACTGCTAATGCATCATTAAAAAAGCAAAAATAAAAACAACACCTTAAAAACAATACCTTATAAAATAAACCTGCGCGCCAGGGGTGACGCGCTACTCAGATATGATTAGAGCAGAAGCTGAAAAATATCATCCCCGCAGGGGTATTTATGAGTATTGATAAACTGAACCTGAATAAGAGTGAAAGTGGTGCACAGCGTGCCTTTAAGCGGAACGCCAGCTCCCCTGGCATCAGGGATTTATCAATACCGGCGGGCGTAATTAACAGCGACCGGCTTGAAAAAGTAAAACGATCGGTTTACTTTTAAAGCATGAAAAAGAGAAACGATATCATCCAGGCCGCCGAGCGGCTCTTCTACACCCACGGTTTCCACGCCACCAGCACCGACAATATCTGTCGCGAAGCGGGCGTCTCTACCCGCACGCTTTATCATCACTTCGCCTCACGCGAAGCGCTGACCGCAGCGGTACTCGACGCGCGCGAGCAGCGCTTTATGGCCGATCTGCTGCCACCGCAACAGCCTGATGCGATAGCGCATCTGTTCAGGGTGCTGGGCGAGTGGACGGCAGCGAACGGTGCCCGGGGCTGCTTCTTTCTTAAAGCCTGGGGAGAGTATGCCGAGCGGGACAGCGAACTGGCCGCTCAGGCGCTGGCCTTCCGGACCACGATGCGGGCTTATGTCACCCTTTGTGTGACGCATCTGCGCGGTGCTGAAAATAAGTCGCTGAGTGATGCTATCTGGATACTCTTTGAGGGTGCCATTACCACGGCGCTGATTACCGGTCCCGCCGCTGCTCAACAGGCGGCGCAGGTCGTCAGTCAGTTACTTCAGAACAGGGCGACAGGATGAGATCGCCCATCGCGCTGGCGCTGACCGGCTTCAGCCTGATCGCCGTGACCTATGGCATGGCGCGCTTCTCATGGGGATTGATGCTGCCCGCTATCTCAGCGGAGATCCCCTTCAACCCGCAGCAGGCGGGTATGCTGTCAGCCTGCAGCTTTGTGGCATATTGCCTCACCATTCTTACCGCAGCCGCGCTGGCGGATCGCTATGGCACCCGGCTGACGGCGCTGCTGGCCTCACTCAGTGCGACGGCGGGTCTGCTGCTGCTCGCCTGTGCCTCATCAACGCTGCTGCTGGCGGCCGGACTCTTTATTGCCGGATTGAGTGCCGGTCTGGCTTCACCTGCTCTGGCGGCGGCGGTCAGCGATCGAATCCCTGCTGCGGGTCAGCCGCGCATCAATACCCTGATCAATGCCGGCACCAGCGCGGGCATTATCCTGACGGTGGTCATCCTGAGCGTTCTGCCCGGCGGCTGGCGTGCCACCTGTCTGCTGTTCGCTCTGCTGTCGCTGGCCTGTGTGCTGCCGGTGATGCGCGTGTTATCGGGTCACGCCGCCAGTCGTCCCACCAGAGTGCGTCACTGGCACCAGCGGCTGTATCGCCGCTCCATGCATCGGCTGATGAGTATTGCGTTGATTTCGGGTCTGGTCAGTGGAGCTTTGGGTCAGCGCTGCTGCGACAGCATGTCGGTGTGGATGAAGAGACCGCCCGCTTACTCTGGCTGATTGCCGGAGGAGCAGGCATCGTGGGTGCGGCAACCGGCCCGGTCGCTGCCCGTATCGGGCTGAAGGGTGTATACCGGCTCTCACTGTGCGGGATGGCAGTGCCACTGCTGGTGCTGGCCTGGAGTCGGGGCGAATCCACCGGTTTAGCGATCGCGGTTGCCTGCTGTGGCGCAGGTTACGTCACGCTATCGGGCGTGCTGCTGGTGTGGGGCGCACGCGCCACTGCTGAAGATCCGGCGACCGGCGTCGGCATCCTGTTTTTTATGCTGGCGGTGGGCCAGGTAGCGGGATCGCTGCTGTTTGGTCAGCTTTACGCCTCTTTGGGTGCCAGTACGGCATTGACGCTGTTTGCGGTCAGCGCCCTGCTGCTGCTGTTTATTGCACCCGCGCAGAACAGCAGCGAGTCGGGTAAATAAGCAGGCGTAAACGAATAGGTCGGCAGAAAACAGGGAAGTTAGAAATAGCGTCGATGCTATTTACCAGACAGTGCCAATATTATCGCCCGGGGAATGAGGAAATATTACGCAGGTGTTATGGCTGAAGCGATAAACTCATCGCGGCGTCCATTCAGATCGCGCGAATATTTTTAATGCGTGGATTTATTTTCTGCTGAAGCAAATCTTCTTCGGGACCCAGATAATAAGGCACAGCACACTGCTTACCATCTTTGGTAAAAATAATCTGGTTATCATGCAGGAATAACGCAGTAAAATGGCCCAGTACCACACCATTTAATTCAAAGCAGTGATTTCTTGCTGCACGCAGCCCCTGCTTACTATTCAGAAAATCAACAAATCGCATCACGCTGCGCCTCCATTTAATAAATCAACCCCATCAGAACCGCGAAGATAATAGCCTTAATGCCGGCCCGGATCATCCGGCTGACGCTGTTTTCAGAATAGGCTTAATTACCATTCAGTAGTGGCACTAAACCGACGTGATTTTTTATCTGCTTCCTGCCAGGAATAATCCTGCCGAACGACGCACTCATAAAATTTCATGAGCGCGTAATATTTATATTGCGCCCTCACATCGCCCGCTATACCGTTGTTTTTCCACCAGGTGCAGACTTTCGGGGCAAAACCGCATAATGGAAATTTTTGAGGCAGATGAACGCCACATCACGGCGATTCAGCAGATCTACGCCTGGCATGTGCTTAACGGCACCGGCTCATTTGAGACAGTGCCGCCCGACGCGGCAGAGATTGGCGAGCGGATGCGGAAGATTCAGCAGGCGGGCCTGCCGTGGTTTATCGCTGTCAGCGACGGAGAAGTACGTGGGTTCTGCTATCTGACGCCTTATCGCCCGCGCCATGCCTACCGGCATACGCTGGAGGACTCAATTTATATCGATCCCGGATTTCAGAAGCGCGGAGCCGGTTCGCGCCTGTTAAACCATGTAATCCGCTGGGCTGAGCAGGCAGGGTTCCGCCAGTTGATCGCCAACGTCGGCGACAGCGAGAACCAGGGCTCGATTGCCGTACATCGCGCCGCAGGCTTTGAGATGACAGGTATCCTGCGCTCGGTAGGTTTTAAACAGGGTCGCTGGCTGGATACCGTTTTTATGCAGCGCTCTCTGGGAACGGGCAATACCACGCTGCCGGTTGATTAAAACAGAGTCAGAGTGAGAAAGACGTACTGGCCCTCGTTTTCCCCGGAAGAAGCTTCTGGTAAGGTGCCATAACAAAAAATAAAAAATTCCGGAAACCTTTATGTTGTCGACAATCATCTATCGCAGCCACATTACTGAACATGTGCCGCTTGAGATCCTGAATGGTTTGGCGCGGAAAGCGAATAAAATCAATAAATCCTCAAGCGTCACCGGAATTTTATTATTCAATGGCACGCATTTTTTCCAGCTGCTGGAAGGTCCGGAGGCGGCGGTCAATGCAGTTTACAGCCGGATTTGCCAGGATCCACGCCACCATAATCTGGTCGAACTGCTGCGCGATTACGCCCCGGCACGCCGTTTTGGCCACGTCGGTATGGAGCTGTTCGATCTGCGGCTGCATGATAAAGAGACGGTACTGGAGGCGGTGCTGGCAAAGTGCACCACAAAGTATCAGCTGACCTATGCCGATCGCGCACTGCAGTTCCTGCGCACCTTTGTCGAAGCGCGGGAAAAAGAGAACTATTTTGAGATCCCGGCCGCCAGCGGCTGGACGTTTATCTGTGACGAGTCAGAACAGCGTGAAGGCAATGCATCGCTGGTGGCAGCGGATGAGGTCAGCTTTGCTTTTCAGCCGATCGTTGACCCCTTCGCCTGCGAAATCGTCTCGCTGGAAGCGCTGCTGCGCGGCCCGCACGGTGAACCGCCGCTCGACTATTTTGCCCGACTGTCACGTGAGCAGCTCTATCAGCTCGATCTGAGGTCGAAAAAGATCGCCTTCGCCCAGGCGAAGCAGCTGGGGATTGAGGGCATGACTCTGTCGATCAATCTGCTGCCGATGACACTGGTGGAAGTGCCCGACGCCGTCCCGTTTTTGCTGGATGAGATTGCTGCGCAGGGACTGGTGCCAGAGCAGATCATGGTTGAATTCACCGAGAATGAAATTATCTCGCAGCCTGAGGCCTTTGAAGCCGCCATCAGGCAGCTGAAGGCGGCCGGCATCAGCCTGGCGCTGGATGATTTCGGTGCCGGTTTTGCCGGCCTGTCGCTGCTGACGCGCATTCAGCCCGACAAGATTAAAATCGACCGTACCATCATCGCTGATGTGCATAAAAGTGGGCCGAAGCAGGCGATCATTCATGCCATTCTGAAATGCTGCTCCTCGCTGGAGATCGGTGTTATCGCCGAGGGTATTGAACAGCCGGAAGAGTGGATGTGGCTTGAAGCGGCAGGCGTGACCCAGTTTCAGGGCTTTCTGTTCTCAAAACCTGTACTCAATGGCGTTGCGGCCGTGGCCTGGCCGGAGCTGATCTGACCGCCTCTGCGATTTGGATGAATTTGCAATTTCCTGCCTTGCTGGATCACCCGGCGGCTGCTAAATAATTAACAGCCTCGGGGGATCATCTTTCTGTCATCTTCCCGCGGCAGAGTCAGTCATTACCCAGTCAGTGATTAAATGTTTAGCAGTCAGATGTTCAGTGTTTAGGCCAGCGCTACGCGCCATGCGTGCGACGTGACTCCAGGGACAGCATTTGAGGAACTGAATGAAGCAAATCATCCGCGGTGATAAAGAACCCTCCCATATTCTCGCAGCGACTCGTGCGCTTGAAGCGCACTACTCCCGCTACGGAGAAGGTAATAAGTACCATCCCGTTATCTATTCCATCGCCTACCGCAGCCGGTTTTATCAGGTTGAGGTGATTACCCGACGTGAAACCATGGTTGCCTCGGTGATTACTGGCGTTCGCAACCTGACGCATCTCTCCGGCGCCGCCTGACGGCCACCTGTCATCCTGCGGGGGCAGATTGCCCCCGACTCCCCGCTTAGCGTCGGTAGAGTGAATTCGCCGGAAAGATTGCGCCAATCACGCTTTTTTCCCGTGCGCCCGTCACCGCAGGCAGATTGCCCGGCAGGCCGGAGAGCGTGCGGAAAGCCAGCCAGGCAAACGCCAGCGCCTCCATATCGTCACCACTGACACCCGCCGCATCGGTAGTCGTTACTTCCGTTCCCGGAAGATGCGCTGCCAGTCGTGCCATCAGCAGCGGATTGCGGCTGCCGCCGCCACACACCAGCAGACGGTCGCAGCCATCATTGAGTAACACCTGCTGCGTGATGGTGATGGCGGTCAGCTCGACCAGCGTAGCCTGCACATCCTGCGCAGCCAGACCCGGGAAATAGCGCAGATGCTGCTCCAGCCAGCTGAGGTTGAAATGTTCGCGCCCGGTGCTTTTCGGCGGCGGCAACGCAAACCAGGGCTCACGTAGCAGCGCCTCCAGCAGTGCCGGAATCACCGACCCGCTGCGCGCCCACTGCGCATCTTTGTCATACGGCTGAGCCTGATTACGCCAGATCCAGGCGTCCAGCAGCATATTGCCGGGGCCGGTATCGAAGCCGCGCACCGGCTGACCCGGGATCAGCAGCGAGAGATTGGCGATGCCGCCAATATTCAGCACCATGCGGCGTTCAGTGGCATCCATCAGCAGCGCCTGATGAAAGGCAGGCACCAGCGGCGCGCCCTGCCCGCCCAGCGCCATATCACGGCGGCGGAAATCCCCTACCACGGTGACGCCGGTGGCCGCCACGATCTGATTATGATCGCCAATCTGCAGCGTATTGGGTGCGTCACTCTGCGGCTCATGCCAGACGGTCTGACCATGACAGCCAATCGCCGTGATATCGCTGGCTTCAAGCGATTCGCGCTTCATTAATGTCACTACCGCTTCAGCAAACAGCTGGCCGAGGCGGGTATCAAGCTGGCCGAGCTGCGACAGCGTCAGGGACTGTCCCTGACATATCGCCAGAATCGCCTGACGCAGTTCTGGTGGCATCGGATGGCAGTAGCTGGCCTGCTGCGCCACCATATTTTCATCAATGGCAGCCAGCACCACATCCACTCCATCCAGGCTGGTGCCTGACATTACCCCAATATAGCGTCCTGATTTCATAGCCATTCCTTACTTCCGGCCGGAAGTGCAATTCATCTGCGGTTAGCCTGACAAATAATGATCGCTAATTCTATGATTAAATTCTTTTTATCCAATCGTGCTGACTGATAACGTAATGGGACTATTTTTAGTCCACGATTGAATTATTGTTGATCCTGCATAGTCTATGCTTCGTCCAGCCGTGTTTTATTCGGACAGGGATTAATTTGCCAGGTTTGTGTCTTATACTGTGAGCAGGATACAGCGGTAAACGTGGCACCTTCTCGACTAAAGGAGTTTCAAATGATTAAGCGTGTAATTGTGGTCGCTCTGGCCGGTGTGATGCTGGCAGGTTGTAGCAATACCAGTACGCTGTCGGGTGATACCTACAGTGCCAGTGAAGCTAAGCAGGTGCAGAGCGTTTCGTACGGTACCTTAGTCTCAGTACGTCCGGTGAAAATCCAGGGCGGCGATGAGAGCAATGTCATCGGTGCTATCGGTGGTGCGGTGCTGGGTGGCTTCCTGGGTAACACCATTGGTGGCGGCAGCGGACGTAGCCTGGCGACAGCCGGTGGTGCGGTTCTGGGTGGCGTAGCAGGCCAGGGCGTACAGGGCGCAGTCAATAAAACCGATGGCGTTGAGCTGGAAATCCGTAAGGATGATGGCAACACCATCATGGTGGTTCAGAAACAGGCCGCCACGCGTTACTCTGTTGGCCAGCGTGTTGTGATGGCATCCAACGGCAGCCAGGTGACGGTTTCACCTCGCTAATGAAGCTAACAAAAAACCGACGCCTGGGCGTCGGTTTTTTTATTTCTCTTTATGCTGAAGTTCGAGAATGTTTTTCTCAAGCCGGGCGATCAGCGTCACCATCTGACTGATCTCTTCCCGACTGATGCCGGACAAAATGTCATCCCGCGTCTCATCAATCACACTCTCAACCTGTTCAATAATCGGCTCGGCCTGCTGCGTCAGCTTAATGCGCTTGGCACGACGATCGTTGGCGCAGGTCGAACGGGTGATTAATCCTTTCTCTTCCAGCTGATCCAGCGTGCGCACCAGCGAAGGCTGTTCAATACCAATCGCCTTGGCTAACTGAATCTGGGACTGTTCGGGCGGCAGTTGATGAATATTGTGCAACGTCACCCAGTGAGTCTGAGTCAGCTCAAGCGGCTTCAGCCGCTGATCAATCAACGCGCGCCAGATGCGCACCAGGCGAGATAAATCCGTTCCGAGGGGCGTATCCATTTCATCTCCTTATAATTAGCTTGCTAGCTATCAAGCCAGATTTTACACTATTCTGCGAGTTTACAGGACAAATTACAAATCCCGGACCAGGCCACGATAACGTGGCAGCGCTTTCACTCTGACGTTTGGGTTAACGAAGGATGTTATCACGTGCTCACTCCTGCTTTTTCAGGTGCGAATCCGCTGACCGATCTGGTGGTGGGTGCCTCACTGTTTTTCCCGCCGATATTCAAAGCGGTGATCCTCGGCTTCTTTTTCTGGCTGCTGATCCACCCTCTGGTGCGTGGCTGGATCTACTCCGGCGATGTCTGGCATCCCACCCTGTTTGATCTCTCCCTGTTTGTGCTGTGCGTTACCGCCGCACTCTGGCTCATCGGTCACGGATAATCGATATGAAATTTAACGCGGTAAAATACTTCTCCACGCTGATCGTGTTTGCCCTGGCGCTGCTGGCCGCTGGCTGGCTCTGGAACTACTACATGCAGTCGCCCTGGACCCGTGACGGGAAAGTACGGGCAGAGCTGGTGGATATCACGCCTCAGGTGTCGGGCCGGATTACGCAACTGAAGGTCAAAGACAATCAGTTTGTGCATCAGGGCCAGCAGCTGTTAACGCTGGACCCGGTGCCGTGGCAGATCGCGCTCGACAATGCCGCCGCCCAGCTCAGCAAAGCGCAGGCGGATCTCGCGAAAGCGCAGCATGAATTTAACCGTCGCAGCAGCCTGCCGCGCAACATCATCTCCGCAGAGGACCTTGATGCCGCGCGATTAAGCGCCGGCGCGGCGGCCGCCAGCACCAAAGCGGCACAGGCGGAGTGGGAACGGGCGCGCTGGAATCTGCAGCAGACGACGCTGACCGCACCGGCGGATGGCTGGATCACCAATCTGACGCTGCGTCCCGGCAACTATGCCACCGCGGGTTCGCCTCTGTTTGCTCTGGTCGACAGCCACTCTTACTACGTAATGGGCTACTTCGAAGAGACCAAACTGCGCCATATTCACCCAGGCGCAGCGGCCCAGGTGGTGCTCTACAGCAATGGTATGCGGCTGCAGGGTCAGGTGGATAGCATTGGCCGCGCCATCTATGACCAGAGCATTGAGACCGACAGCGGCCTGGTGCCCGATATCAAACCCAACGTGCCCTGGGTGCGGCTGGCGCAGCGGGTGCCGGTGCGTATTCGTCTCGACCCGCTTCCTGCCGATGCAGACCTGGTGGCGGGAACCAGCTGCACCATCACCATCCAGCCATGAATTTTCAGTGGCTGGCCTGGGATCAACTGCCCTGGATTAAGGCGAACGCCGGCCAGTGGCGCTATGCGTTGCGCAACGCTATTGCGATGTGCCTGGCGCTGAGCATCGCCTACGGACTGGATCTGGATGAGCCCTACTGGGCAATGACCTCTGCCGCCGTGATTAGCTTTCCCACCGTCGGCGGCGCGATCAGTAAAAGTCTGGGGCGCATCGTTGGCAGTCTGATGGGGGCCAGCGCCGCGCTGCTGATCGCCGGACATACGCTTAATGAGCCGTGGCTGTTTACCTTTGCCATTGCCGGCTGGCTGGCGCTCTGTACCGGCATAGCGAATCACTACCAGAATAACGTTGCCTACGCCTTTTCGCTGGCGGGCTACACCGCCGCCATCATCGCCTTTAGCAGCGTTAATATCACCGATATCACCTCGCTATGGACCATCGCTCAGGCACGGGTTTGCGAGGTGATCTCCGGCATTCTCTGCGCCGGATTGATGATGATGGTACTGCCGAGTACCTCCGATGGTGAGACGCTGATTACCTCACTGAAACAGATGCATGCCCGGCTGCTGGAACATGCGGTGTTACTGCTGCAGCCCTCAGCCAGCGAGACCATCCGGACCGCGCATGAAAATGTCATCAGCCAGATCCTGACCATGAATCTGCTGCGGATTCAGGCGTTCTGGAGCCACTACCGCTTTCGCCGACAGAACAACGTGCTGAACTATGTGCTGCACCAGCAGCTGCGACTCACCAGCGTGCTCTCCAGCCTGCGACGCATGCTGCTGAACTGGCCCGACGCGCCTGAGGCGCTGTTTGAGGCGCTGCAACAACTGCTGGCGGAGCTGGCGAAACCGGCGTGTGATAAATATCGTCTGGCGCAAATCCTGCGCAGCGTGACCCCGGCAGCGGATGGCGACTACCGGCAGCGCGCTTTTTGTCAGCGGCTGCGCTACTTCTGCTGGATGTACCTCAACGTGCTGCGCTGGATCCGCCTGCTGGATCGTGCCGATGCCGACACCCGTTTTCAGCCACCGCCGGTTCCGGCGCTGGCGCGCGACAGTGACAGCGCCGAGGCGGGCTGGAGCGCCCTGCGTACCTTCAGCGTTATCGTGCTGGGCTGCGCCTTCTGGATCAATACGCAATGGTCTTCAGGTGCCGCCGCGCTCACCTTAACCGCCATAGCCTGTGTGCTCTACGCTTCATCACCTTCACCTGGCGGCAGCGTCACGCTGCTGCTGAAGACCCTGCTGTGGCTGTTTGCGTTTAGTTTTGTGATGAAGTTTGGGCTGATGGTGCAGATCAGTCAGCTGTGGCAGTTTTTGCTGTTTCTGTTCCCGCTGCTGGTGACGCTGCAACTCTTTAAGCTGCAACAGAAACAGCGCGCCGGGATGTGGGGACAGTTCATCGTCTTTATGGGCTCGTTTATCGCGGTGACTAACCCGCCCACATGGGATTATCAGGACTTCTTTAACGATAACATCGCCAAAGTCTGCGGGGTGCTGCTCGCCTGGCTGGCGTTTCAGATTCTGCGACCCAGCTCCGATGCGCGGCGCAGCCGACGGCATATCCGGGCGCTGCGGCTGGCGTTTCTCGATCAGCTGCGGCAGCGGCCCCGGCTCAGTGAGAGCCGCTTCGAATCGCAGATTTACCACCGTATCAGCCAGCTCAGTCACAGCCGGGATGAGCAGGCTCGCGTCTGGCTACTGCGCTGGGGCGTGGTGCTGCTCAACTGCTCGCATATCGTCTGGCAGCTGCGTGAATGGCGCGCCGGTTCAGCCGCACTGATGGGGTTTCGCGATCACTGCCTGCAAGACTTACAGCAGATTATCAGCAGCCGCGGCGTGCGCCACAGCTCGCTGGATCGGATGCTGACGGAACTGGAGGAGACCATCACCGCGTTACTGGCACTGGAAAGCAACGAGGCCAGCGAGCTGGCGGGGATTATCTGGCGGTTACGCTGTTCACTGGCACAGCTGAAGCAGGCGGTGCCGGAGTGATCACTGGCAATATTGCTGCTGTTGCCGGTTAAAATCATCCTGCAGCTGTTGCAGCGTTTTATGGCCTTCGAAGCGGGTTTTATCCATTTCGGTCATCGGTTCAATCACCAGCACTTTCTCATCGGGTGAGAAGATAAACCGGCGTGTCAGTTCGGTACCGGTAAAACTCTGACCATGAATGCCACCGCACACCATAGTCATGGTACGGCGATAAATAGTGCTATCCGTGAAATTGGTTTCGGTGGCGCTGCGAAAGACCTGATCGCAACCCTGCGCTTCCAGCTTACGCACCATGTTGCGGCTCAGCCATTCACGACCCTTCGCGATCTTTTCACAGGTGATACGCATTGGGTTGGTATCGATGGTGCGCTGCAGTTCGCGTCCGGTTTCGGTGACCAGTTGCGTATCATTGGGTTTATCGCATCCCACCAGCAGCAGACACAGCAGTAATGCGCCCTTGAATTTCATTTTCCTGCTCCTTTCCCCATCACGCTTTCTTACCTGAATCAATATCATAGGGGGGAAATGTCAGGGATGGTACAACAATTCATAAACAGGCAGGAGAAAAGCGGGCGGCCATCGCCTGCCGCCCGGAAACTCAGATTACACCGCAGGCGTAGCGTGCCCCGCCACCGCCCAGCGGTTTAGGATGGTCAGCATGATTGTCACCGCCGACGTGCACCATCAGCGCTTTGCCTTTGATCTCTTTTAACGATTTCAGACGCGGCGCCAGCACCGGATAAGTGGCGCTGCCTTTGTCATCGACATAGACCGCGGGCAGGTCGCCCAGGTGCCCCTCTGCATAAGGCCCCAGATGTTTGCCGCTGTTGGCCGGATCAAGGTGACCACCCGCCGCACCGGCGGCGACCACTTTGCCTTCAGACTCGCCCGGTTCACAGCTGCCTTTAGCATGGACATGGAAACCATGAATGCCCGGCTGAAGGCCCTGCAGATCCGGCGTGAACTGCAGACCATACTGTGTCTCGTCAATCTTAACGGTGCCCAGCGATTTCCCAATCCCTTCAGCGGTAACCTGATGGATCGTAACCTGCTCGCTGGCAGCCTGTGCTGAGCCGCAGGCGATCAGTGCGAATAGGGCAACTGCTTTCATTTTCATGGTGACTCCATTTGCATACCAGGGTTTGAGATAAGTCTGGTCGCTGTTGCACTATTTTGCCGGAGATTGACGCAGTTTTACGCTTCAGGGCACATCAAATCCCAGCGCCGCCTTGCGAATACGGAACCACTGCTGACGCGACAGGGATAAATTAAGTGCCCCGGCGGCTTCGCTGACCCGCGCCGTTTTACCTGAGCCGATGATTGGCAGCGGGCGCGATGGCAGCATCAGTATCCAGGCATAGACCACCTGATCCAGGCTGGTGGCACCGGTTTCCTGCCGCACGGCTTCCAGTTCGTCACGCAGCGGCTGGAAATGGGGATCGTTAAACAGGCGACCGCCACCCAGACAGGACCAGGCCATCGGACGAATACGCAGCTGCTGACACTGATCCAGCGAGCCATCCAGCAGCACACTTTGCTGCACGGGTGAGATCTCCAGCTGATTTGTCACCAGCGAGAACGGCAGACGGGATTGCAGCAGGGAAAACTGTGATGGTGTGAAGTTAGAGACGCCAAAATGCAGAACCTTGCCGCTGTGATGCAGCGCCATAAAGGCTTCGGCCACCTCGTCAGCCTCCATCAGCGGATCGGGACGATGGATCAGCAACAGGTCGAGACGATCGGTGTGGATATGGCGCAGTGAGTTTTCAGCACTCTGCAGGATATGACGTTTGTCGGTAATGTAGTGGCCTATCTGATGCTCAGGCTGGGCGCGGGTGGCGATGCCGCACTTGGTGACAATCTGTAGCTGGTCGCGCAAGCCGGGTGCCAGTTTCAGTGCCTCGCCAAACGCCGCCTCACACTGGTAGTCACCGTAGATGTCCGCATGGTCAACGGTAGTGATGCCGAGCCTCACGTGGTGCTCAATAAAGGCGACCCGTTCCTGTGGCGACATCCCCCACTCCATCAGACGCCAGTACCCCATGACCAGCGGTGAAAAATCGGGCCCCTGTGAAGCGATGGCTTGCGGTTCTAACATGACGTTCTCCCTGTTGCGCGTTGGCTGAAATTAGCGTGTCAGAGAGTATAACGGAAAGCGCAAAGTCGTCAGAATAACTCCGGCTGTTGGGGCGCGTGCGGCTCCTCGCCTTTCTGTTGCCGTTGCAGACGCTGACGCCGCTGCTGACAAAGACGAATGACCTCACGCTTTTGCGCATCGCTGAAGCGCAGCCAGTTGAACCGCTCATCGCGGCTGCGTAAACATCCCAGGCAGTAGCCGCGCGCATCCGTCTGGCAGATGCCGCGACAGGGGCTGGGAACCGGGAAAAACTCAAGCTGCTCGGCCACCACGCCTCCGGATTCACAGAATAAACAGTCCAGTAAAAAGCGTAGCCTGGTTGCGCAGGAAGTAAGCCACACCCGGTCAGAATTATCCTGTTCTTTGACTCAGGAGTGAACACTCTGTGCCAAATAGAGAGGGTTGCGTTGCATTAGACCGACTGGTCTACTAATCTCACTGCTATGAATAAGACGCTACAACGCAACGAAACCCGCGAACACCTGCTCCAGACAGGTGAGCAACTCTGTCTGCAACGCGGCTTTACCGGAATGGGCCTCAGCGAACTGCTGACGCAGGCGGCGGTGCCGAAAGGCTCCTTCTACTACTACTTCCGTTCTAAAGAGGCGTTTGGCGTGGCGTTACTGGAGCGCTATTTTGCGCGTTTCCTGCAGGATGTGGCGTTGCAGCTTAACCAGACCGAAGGCACGCCGCGTGAGCGTCTGCTTAACCACTTTCGTGCTGCCGTTGATCTGTTTGTTCAGCAGGGCCACATCGTAGGCTGTCTGGGCGTCAAAGTCTCCGCGGAGGTCTGCGATCTCTCAGAGCCGATGCGTGATGCACTGCAGCAGGGTGCCGGAAAGATCACGGCACTCTACGCCCGGACCCTGATTGCCGCAGAGCAGCAGGAGTCGCTGAGCCTGCCGCAGCCCCCCGCGCAGATGGCGGAATTGCTGTCGCTGCTGTGGCTGGGTGCCAGTCTGCAGAGCAAAATTTCCCGCGAGGCGCAGCCACTGCGTCTGGCATTGAGTACCATCGAACAGTGGCTTGAACGCCGCTGATTTTTAAAAAACATGTTTGTAGACGACTGGTCTACTAATCAGGAGCTATTATGGCGAGTACCCAGCTGTTTCGTCCGCTAAAAGTCGGTGCAATTACCGTCCCAAACCGCGTATTTATGGCACCGCTGACCCGTCTGCGCAGCATTGAGCCAGGCGACATCCCTACCCCGATGATGGCTGAATATTATCGCCAGCGCGCCAGCGCCGGTTTGATCATCACCGAAGCGACCCAGATCTCTTTCCAGGCGAAAGGCTATGCCGGTGCGCCAGGCTTACATACTCAGCCACAGATTGCAGCGTGGAAAGCGATTAACGAAGGCGTGCATCAGGCTGGCGGCCACACCGCAGTACAGTTATGGCACACCGGTCGTATCTCACATAACAGCGTGCAGCCGGAAGGCAAAGCACCGGTTGCGCCATCGGCGATTGCCGCTGGTACCCGTACCTCACTGCGTGCTGAAGATGGCAGCGTCTATCGCGAAGATACCTCAACGCCGCGTGAGCTGACAGTGCCAGAGATTAAGCAGATTGTGGCAGATTTTGGCCAGGCTGCGGCCAACGCGCGTGAAGCGGACTTTGACCTGCTTGAGCTGCACTCGGCGCACGGTTACCTGATGCACCAGTTCCTGGCTCCTGGCTCAAACCAGCGTACTGATGAATATGGCGGCAGCATCGAAAAACGCGGCCGCTTTGCGCTGGAAGTGGTTGATGCGGTGATCGCTAACTGGTCAGCCGATCGCATTGGTATTCGCGTCTCACCTATCGGCAGCTTCCAGAATCTGGACAACGGCCCGGATGAAGAGGAAGCGGCGCTGTGGTATATCGGCGAGCTGGCAAAACGCAACATCGCCTATCTGCACCTCTCTGAGCCAGACTGGGCCGGCGGTCAGCCTTATACCGACGCTTTCCGTCAGAAAGTGCGTGATCTCTTCCCGGGTGCCATCATTGGTGCCGGTGCCTATACCGTTGAGAAAGCGGATGACCTGATTGGTCGCGGTCTGATCGATGCGGTTGCGTTTGGTCGCGATTACATTGCTAACCCGGATCTGGTTGAGCGTCTGCAGCAGGACGCCCCACTCAATCCACAGCGTCCGGAAAGCTTCTACGGCGGCGGCGCGGAAGGTTATATCGACTACCCAACGCTGTAACCGGTTCGGGCTGCCGTCCGGGATGATGACGGCAGCCATTATTCAATAGCGATTTTCATCGCTATACTTAGCGCCTGAGTCATCGGGCGATGGCGTTTTATTTAAAAGAGGATGTTATGCGTTTACTTCATACCATGCTGCGCGTTGGCGATCTGCAACGTTCAATCGATTTCTACACCCGTGTGCTGGGCATGCGCGTGTTGCGTCAGAGCGAAAACACCGAATACAAATATACCCTGGCATTTGTGGGCTACACCGACGAGAGCGAAGGTGCGGTGATCGAACTGACCTACAACTGGGGCGTCGATAAGTATGACCTCGGTGATGCCTATGGTCATATTGCGCTGGGCGTTGATGACGCAGCAGCGGCCTGCGAACGTATCCGCAAAGATGGCGGCAACGTGACGCGTGAAGCTGGCCCGGTTAAAGGCGGCTCCACCATTATTGCCTTTGTTGAAGATCCCGATGGTTACAAAATCGAGCTAATCGAAAACAAAGATGCCGGTAACGGCCTCGGCAACTAAACCTGCCTGTCAGCCTGCCCGATCGGGTGGGCTGAATCCCCTTCTCTGCGCTTCATCTGCTGCACCCGGCCCCGTTTTTTGCCATAATACGCGCTGCCCTTTTTCTGCAACGAGATCCTGATGTCTGAATCGAATTCCCCTAATGCACTCAATCAACGTTTCCGTGGCTTCTATCCGGTGGTGATCGACGTTGAAACCGCGGGTTTCAATGCGCAAACCGATGCGTTACTGGAGATTGCCGCTATCACGCTGAAAATGGATGAAGAGGGATGGATTCAGATTGACCAGACGCTGCATTTCAACGTCGAACCTTTTGTCGGGTCGCTGCTGCATCCCGAAGCCCTGGCCTTTACCGGCATCGATCCCAGCAATCCGCTGCGCGGCGCAGTCAGTGAATATGAGGCGCTGCACGCCATTTTCAAAATGGTGCGCAAGGGCATTAAAGACAGCGGCTGCAATCGCGCCATCATGGTGGCGCACAATGCCACCTTCGACCTGAACTTTATGTCAGCGGCGGCGGAACGAGCCAGCCTGAAGCGCAACCCGTTTCACCCGTTTGCCACCTTTGACACCGCGGCCCTGAGCGGGCTGGTTTTGGGTCAGACGGTGCTGGCGAAGGCCTGTATTGCGGCGGGAATGGAGTTTGACAGCACGCAGGCGCATTCGGCGCTCTATGACACTCAGCAGACGGCAACGCTGTTCTGCGAGCTGGTGAACCGCTGGAAACGGTTAGGCGGCTGGCCGCTGCCCTTCGCGGAAGGCGATGCAGAAGCCACGACATCCGCATAAGGGATGCCGCAATGAAAAAGGCCGACGTGATGTCGGCCTTTTTTTATTCTGCTTCTTTAAATTTTTCTGCAGTCTCTTTGATCAGCGTCTGCAGTTCACCACGCTGTAACATCTCAACGATGATGTCGCATCCACCGACCAGCTCGCCATCAACCCACAGCTGCGGGAAAGTTGGCCAGTTAGCGAATTTCGGCATCTCGGCACGAATGTCCGGGTTCTGCAGAATATCCACGTAAGCAAAACGCTCACCGCAGGCTGACAGCGCCTGCACCGCCTGTGCAGAGAAACCGCAGCTTGGCAGTTTCGGGGAACCTTTCATGTACAGCAGGATCGGGTTTTCTGCGATCTGGCGCTGAATTTTTTCTACAGTACTCATAATTGCCTTCCTTAATTCGTCACATCGTGTTTGTTTATTGTAGCGACTTCGCAGCGTGACTGAAAACGAGATTTTGATCGCTGCCCGATTAAATCGCCATCATTGTTAAGTCCTGCTCCGGGACACCTGAATTCCTGATTATTAACAGCAGGTAACAGATTAATAATTCGTAATAATTTCGTTGATATAAGACGCTGAAAATGTTCATTTTCAGCACAATTGCGTGGGTTGCAAAGATTAATATTAAAAGGCATTACAGTTTTTAAAAGAACTGGACTAGAATGGCCTGGGCGCTGATCCTGGATCAGATTAATCTCAACTTTGTCGCGGTGCGTAGTGGCCCTGACAACTTAACTAATCAACGGACTATGCGTTTAATCATTACGTTTTTCATGCTGGCCTTTGCGCAACTGTTTTTCAACATCGCCGCTGCGTCGCCTCACGCGCCGGTGAACGTCAGTACGCATAAAGCAGAGAAAAAGAGTGCGCGCGACGATGAGCGTCGCAAGCGTCGCCCGGTCAAAACGGTGACGAAAAAGACTCGCCTCAGCCCGGTTCAAAAACTAAAAACAAAAAAACTGAAAAAAGTCGAACTCGCCGCGAAACAGACGCCTGCTAAGAAGACCTCGCTAAAAACCGCCCGTCTCAGTAAGAACAAAGAGAAAAAACGTTATGGTCATCAGCGCCTGCTGAAAACCGCAGAGGTCACTACCAGCGAGACCGGCACGATTAAGATGAGCAAATCTCACCGTCAGCGCTACCAGAAGGCCCGCGAAACCGCGATGACCAAGCTGATGGGTCAGTTGGGTAAACCCTATCAGTGGGGCGGCACCTCTCCCCATACCGGTTTCGATTGCAGCGGCCTGGTCTGGTACGCCTATAAAGATCTGGTGAAGTTTAAGATCCCACGTACCGCTAACGAGATGTACCACCTGCGTGATGCCGCGCCGATCAAGCGTGAGTCGCTGGAGAAAGGCGATCTGGTCTTCTTCCGTATCAATGGACGCGGTACTGCGGACCATGTCGGCGTTTACCTGGGTGATGGCAAGTTTATCCAGTCGCCACGCACCGGCAAAGATATTCAGATCAGCGCGTTAGGAGAAGATTACTGGCAGCGCCACTATATTGGTGCCCGTCGGGTGATGACGCCAAAAACCATACGCTGAGCAGCAGAACAACCAGAAGAGAGCCGGGATAATCCCGGCTTTTTTTTAGTGCAGAATAGCGGTAAAACTAAAGGCCACAATCATCAGCAGACAGCCCGCGGTGGTCATTAAAGCCAGTTTAAGATCGGTACTCATTGCTTGCTCCTTAGTCACACAATTAGTAGGGGTATCGCATTTTCCCACAGGGCCCGGTAAAAATCTCGTTTTATCCGTTCAGCCTTGTTAGAATCCCGCCTTTGTTGCGCAACGCGCGCAACCCTGATTCCGTTTGCGCACGTTTTCAGGCGCTTTTACGCCGCCAGCGGCCTGTTTCCTGGCCATGAAAGCTGCATCTTTGCGGAAAAAACCCTGAGCAGACGCAAACGTTTAACACTACGCTTATCATAGAGTTAGATAAGCACTGGAGTCCGATTTTCATGGCAACAATTAAAGATGTGGCGAAACGCGCTGGCGTCTCAACGACCACCGTTTCGCACGTCATCAATAAAACCCGCTTTGTGGCTGAAGAGACGCGCAACGCGGTCTGGCAGGCGATTAAAGAACTGCACTACTCGCCGAGCGCCGTGGCGCGCAGCCTGAAAGTGAATCACACCAAAACGCTGGGCCTGCTTGCCACCTCCAGCGAAGCGCCCTATTTCGCTGAAATTATCGAAGCGGTTGAAAATCACTGCTTTGACAAAGGCTATACGCTGATTCTGGGTAATGCGCATAACGATCTGCAAAAACAGCGCGCCTATCTCAGCATGATGGCGCAGAAACGCGTCGATGGGCTGCTGGTGATGTGCTCTGAATATCCGGACGATCTGCTGCAGATGCTGGAAGAGAACCGCAATATCCCGATGGTGGTGATGGACTGGGGTGAATCGCGCGCCGACTTCACCGACACGGTACTGGATAATGCTTTCCAGGGCGGCTATCTGGCGGGACGCTATCTGATTGAACGCGGACACCGGGATATTGGTGCTATCCCCGGTCAGATGGAGCGTAACACCGGTGGCGGACGTCATGCCGGTTTCCTGAAGGCGATGGAAGAAGCGGGTATTCAGCCACGCGCCGAGTGGATTGTGCAGGGTGACTTTGAGCCGGAGTCAGGCTATCAGGCGATGCAGCAGATCCTGTCGCAGAAGCAGCGTCCGACGGCGGTGTTCTGTGGCGGTGACATCATGGCGATGGGCGCGATTTGCGCCGCCGACGAGATGGGTTTGCGCGTCCCCCAGGATATTTCGGTGATCGGCTATGACAATGTGCGCAACGCCCGCTATTTTGCACCGGCCCTGACCACGGTGCATCAGCCTAAAGCCCAGCTGGGTGAGAAAGCGCTGGAAATGCTGCTGGACCGCATTACCAGTAAGCGCGAAGTGTCACAAACGATTGAGGTCCATCCCACGCTGATTGAGCGCCGTTCCGTGGCCGATGGCCCGTTCCGCGACTATCGCCGTTAATGCTCGCTTAACCACTCCTGATTAAGCGTTTGCGCATCACCCAGATAGCTGAGCAACCAGCCTGTCGCCGGTGATGCGCGATCCTCTGCCCAGCTGACGCAACATGGGCTGTCCGGAAACGCCACCGGCAGCGTCAGTTCAACCAGCTCGCCACTGTCGAGCAGCGGCCTGGCCAGGTGACCGGGCACCATCGCCACACACAATCCCGCCTGCACGCACTCCAGCCCGGTTTGCCACTCCGGCACCACCAGCCGGCGCTGGTTATCCAGCGTCCATGTCATACGACGCGGCAGTGCGCGAGAAGTATCTTCCAGCACCAGGGAGGGCCAGCTCCGCAGCGTGTCATCATCTATCTGGCTCGCCTGCGTCAGAGGATGGTCGGGCGCAACCACGCAGCGCCAGTTAAGTGTGCCCATATCCCGAAAAGCAAAACGTCCGCCCACCGGTATCGCCTGCGTGGCACCAATCGCCACTTCCACCCGGCCATCGGCCAGCGCATCCCAGACGCCGTTAAAGACTTCATAGCTGATAATCAGCTCCATATCGGGAAAGTGGCGATAGAAATCTTTGACCAGTTGTCGGGTGCGCTGAGGTTTAGCGATACGGTCAACGGCTATGCTTAGCTGGCCGCGCCAGCCGTTAGCCAGCTGCTGACACTGTCGCCGGGTGGCAAGCATTTTTTTGATGACGCTACGTCCTTCCCGGACAAAATGCTCACCCGCCGGGGTCAGAACCACTTCGCGATGCTGCCGTTCAAATAGCGGTACCGCCAGCCAGTTTTCCAGCTGACGCACCGTATAGCTGATGGCAGAGGGCACCCGATGTAACTCCTGCGCGGCGGCGCTGAAGCTCCCCCCGCGGGCGACAGCGTCAACCACTTCTAATGCATATTCTGACCACATAATCTGCCTTCAAAAATTTTAACAGCAATCGGCAAATATTACCGTTTCACAGCAGCAAACGCACCTTTTACACTCTGCCGCGTTTATCCTGCAAAAATGAGAATCAGATGTTGTCGAATAAAGGGTTTATGCCCTACCTTGCCCTGCTGAGCATGCTGGGCTTTTTAGCCACTGATATGTACCTGCCCGCCTTTGGTGCGATGCAGCAAACCTTTAACACTTCACCCGGTCTGATCAGCGCCAGTATGAGTCTCTTCCTGGGCGGCTTCGCCGTGGGTCAGCTCTTCTGGGGCCCCCTCTCCGATCGCATCGGTCGTAAACCGGTGCTGCTGTCCGGACTGGCCATGTTTGGCGCTGGCTGCGCAGGCATGCTGTGGGTGAATGATATCTATCTGATGCTGGCGCTGCGTTTTGTCCAGGCGATTGGCGTCTGTGCCGCTGCCGTAAGCTGGCAGGCGCTGGTGGTGGATCGCTATCCTGCAGCGCGCGCTAACAAAGTCTTTGCCACCATTATGCCGCTGGTTGCGCTCTCTCCGGCGCTGGCTCCGCTGCTGGGTGCCTGGCTGATCGGCCACTTCCACTGGCGTTCGATTTTCCTGGTGCTGACCCTGATTGCAGTGGCGTTGATTCTGGCCACGCTGCGTCTGCCCACCGTGCGCAAGGCAGCGGGAGAAAAAGGTGCGCAGCCGGGCTTTTTCACGCTGCTTAAATCACGGGTCTACAGCGGCAACGTGCTGATCTACTCCGCCTGCTCAGCCAGCTTCTTTGCCTGGCTGACCGGATCGCCCTTTATTCTGGCGGATCTGGGTCTGTCGCCCGCCGATATCGGTCTGAGTTATGTGCCCCAGACGCTCGCCTTTTTAATTGGTGGCTTCGGCTGTCGCACCCTGCTCAACCGCTTTAACGGCGCACAATTGCTGCCCTGGCTGCTGGCCGTCTACAGCCTGAGCATTCTGGCGCTGTTTGCTGTTGCGCTTGCTGGCAGCAGCACGCTGGTGAGTCTGATGGTACCGTTCTGCGGTATGGCGCTGGCTAACGGCGCGATCTATCCGATTGTGGTGTCCAGTGCGCTGATGCCCTTCCCAACCGCTACCGGTAAAGCCGCCGCGTTGCAGAATACACTGCAGTTAGGACTCTGTTTCGCTGCCAGCCTGGCAGTGTCGGCCGGCTTAACTCAGCCGCTATTTACCACCACACTGATGATGACGGTGACAATTGTGCTGGCGCTGTTGGGTTACGCCATGCAGCGTGCCGCAAGCGCACAAACTGTTGTTGCCTCTGCGCAAACTGCCTGCCAGGATAATCAGTGACACACTGACTTTTTAGTTAGCGCCCTAACAATAAGTTATTGAATATTGACCCGCGTGAGCATATACTCATCCGGGTCAACAAATCTGTAATAAATCAACAATATAATAACGTAATAATCTGATTGGCACCCTGCTGCCGGGACGGTATTCGCGCGCGTTATTCTCACCTTACCCGACCTGCTGCAGGCTGTTCCAGTCCTCTGTATCACACAGATAACCGGTTTGCGGAGCCATCCGCATCGTTTCTCATTGCCTGAATAAATTGGCTACTCTTTGTTCAGGTTCAGATTGGACAGGTGGTGGAAAATCTATGAGTTCATCTTATGCAGAAGAAGTGAGCCTCGAAGAAAACCATTGGTATCGCATCGTTCATGAACTGCTGGAAAAAGCGGATATCGAAATTAATGGTTCACGTCCCTGGGATATTCATATTAATCATCCTGGTTTTTTTAAACGTGTTCTGCAGGAGGGCTCTCTTGGGCTCGGTGAGAGCTATATGGATGGATGGTGGGAGTGTGACCGACTGGATATTTTCTTCCATCAGGTACTTAAACATAAACTCGATCAGCAGCTGCCTCATCACTTCAAAGATACGCTGCGCATTGCCGCCGCACGCTTAACCAATCTGCAGTCAAAAAAACGGGCGTGGATTGTCGGTAAAGAGCATTACGACCTGGGCAACGACCTCTTTTCACTGATGCTCGATCCCTATATGCAATACTCCTGTGGCTACTGGAAAGAGGCGACGACACTGGCGACGGCGCAGGAAGCCAAGCTGGATATGATCTGCCGTAAATTAGCGCTGGAACCTGGAATGTCACTTCTGGATATCGGCTGTGGCTGGGGCGGACTCGCGGAATTTGCCGCACGTCATTATGGCGTTAAAGTGCATGGCGTGACGATTTCCGCCGAACAACAGAAACTGGCGCAGCAGCGCTGTAGCGGATTAGACGTCACGATTCTGTTGCAGGATTATCGCGACCTGAATGAGCAGTTTGATCGTATTGTGTCGGTGGGTATGTTTGAACATGTCGGACCGAAAAATTACGCGACCTATTTTGACGTGGTCGATCGTAATTTAAAGCCTGACGGTATTTTCCTGCTTCACACCATCGGCGCAATCAAAACTGATATGAGTGTCGATCCCTGGATCGATAAATATATCTTCCCCAACGGCTGCCTGCCTTCGGTGCGCCATGTGGCCGATGCCAGCGAGCCCCATTTTATTCTGGAAGACTGGCACAATTTCGGCGCAGATTACGACAAAACACTGATGGCCTGGCATGAACGCTTTTTGCAGGCCTGGCCAGAGCTGGCCGATAAATATGGCGAACGCTTTAAGCGTATGTTCTCCTATTATCTGAATGCCTGTGCCGGTGCCTTCCGGGCGCGTGATATTCAGCTGTGGCAGATCGTGTTCAGTCGCGGCGTTGAGGGGGGATTACGGGTGGCGCGGTAGGGGTTAAAAAGCGGGCAATTAAGAAAGCGCTACCTCGGCCAAAGACTTTAAAAGAGTGGCCTGTTTTGCTTTAAAAGGGAGCATTGCCCAAGGAACAGGGTCAGATCGGAAAGTCGCAAAACCTGTCATCCCTGACACGCCCGGCCAACGCGATTACGCACCTCATCCTGAGGTGCGCCCGTTGCCGGGCCAACGCGTTGCGTTGTTCAAAAACGCTCCTGACGTTTTTGTCCATGGCGTGGGACGCTTTCCTCTTCTGACCCGGCGCCCTGCGCTTTTATAATGCTGACAGAGTAAAACCGATTGGGCTGTCTGCGGTGCTTACGCGCCTTTTATTAACTCTCTGTCGTTGACTGGCGGGTCAGCATGCTCATCGCCGCCGCGGCATCGCGCTGTGCTAACACCCGCTCAACGGTCTCCACGATTGCCTGCGTGTGCGGATCGATTTCAATATTCACCCGGTCGCCAAAGGTCTTCGCCCCCAGCGTGGTTCGCTCCAGCGTTTCCGGGATCAGATAGACGCAGAACTTAGTCTTAGTCACATCGCCTACCGTCAGGCTGATACCGTCGATGCCGACAAACCCTTTATGCAGAATATATTTCATCTGCGCCGCATCCTGGATTTTAAACCAGACTTCGCGGTTATGTTCTGACTGGATAATCTTGCAGATTTCAGCGGTGGTCATAATATGACCAGACATCAGATGGCCGCCTATTTCATCGCTGAATTTCGCTGCACGCTCAATATTGACCACATCGCCCTGACGTAGATCGCCAAGGTTAGTCACCCGCAATGTCTCTTTAATTAAATCAAAACTGACGCGGTCGCCTTCAATTGCCGTTACGGTTAAACAGCAACCGTTATGGGCTACGGATGCGCCCAGCGCCAGACCCGGTAAAAGCTCTTCCGGCAGGCGGACAGTGTGGGTACGAAACAGTTCTTTCTCTTCAATGGACACGATTTCTGCGGTGCCCTGCACAATACCGGTAAACATAGTCTTTGCCTCTGCGAAGTTTACGCTAGTTTATCACAGCTCAGGTCGGCTGTTAGATTTCAGCCTGCACCGCCGCTTTATAGCGGAGCAAACCGCATTGTGTGACAAAGATTGGCGAATTCTGTTACGCCAGTTACACTAGCTCGCGAAATTCCCCGGGCTTCCTGCCCCTTTTAATTCATTCAATAAGTCAGGTGTTAACGTGCAGAAGTATTTAACAGAAGCGCGTCAATTGCTGGCCCTTGCGATTCCGGTCATCCTTGCTCAGGTGGCTCAAACCGCAATGGGATTTGTGGATACCATTATGGCCGGCGCAGTCAGCGCCACGGATATGGCCGCCGTTGCTGTCGGCACCTCTGTCTGGCTACCGGCCATCCTGTTTGGTCATGGTCTTCTGCTTGCATTGACGCCCACCGTTGCGCAACTCAATGGTTCTGGCCGCCGCGAACGCATCGGTGAACAGATCCGCCAGGGATACTGGCTCGCCTTTTTCGTCTCCCTGCTGATTATGGTGCTGTTGTGGCATGCCGGTTATCTTATCCGGGCGATGCATGACATTGATCCAGTGCTGGCGCTGAAGGCAGAAGGCTATCTGCATGCCCTGCTGTTCGGCGCGCCTGGCTACCTCTTCTTCCAGGTGCTCCGCAATCAATGCGAGGGGCTGTCGAAAACCAAACCCGGCATGGTGCTGGGCTTTTTAGGCCTGATGTTCAACATCCCGCTTAACTATGTCTTTATCTATGGCCACTTCGGCATGCCAGCCCTGGGCGGTGTCGGCTGCGGCGTGGCGACCGCCTCGGTCTACTGGGTGATGTTTATCTGCATGCGCTTCTGGGTGCGCCGGATGGGTAGCATGCGCGATATCCGTATGGAGAGCCGCTGGTCACCCCCTTCCCGTCCGATTCTGAGCCGCCTGATGACGCTGGGATTGCCGGTGGCGCTGGCACTCTTCTTTGAGGTCACGCTGTTCGCCGTTGTCGCCCTGCTGGTTTCGCCACTGGGCATCGTTAACGTGGCCGGTCACCAGATTGCGCTCAATTTCAGTTCACTGATGTTCGTATTGCCGCTGTCGCTGGGTGTCGCGACCACCATCCGCGTCGGTTATCGTCTGGGCCAGGGCTCCATCGAGCAGGCACGGGTCGCGGCCTGGACCGCACAGGGTGTAGGCATCAGCATGGCGGCGCTAACCGCCATTTTTACCGTGACGTTCCGTCATCAGATTGCCCTGCTCTATAACGACAACCCTGAAGTGGTGACGCTGGCGGCACAGCTGATGCTGCTGGCGGCAATTTATCAGTTCTCAGACTCGATACAGGTGATTGGCAGCGGGATCCTGCGCGGCTATAAAGATACGCGGTCGATTTTCTTTATTACCTTTATCGCTTACTGGCTGCTGGGGCTGCCCGCCGGTTATCTGCTGGCGCTGACCGACTGGGTGGTGCCGCGCATGGGACCTGCGGGCTTCTGGTGCGGCTTTATTATCGGCCTGACCTCGGCTGCGGTGATGATGATCTGGCGCATCAGACGGTTACAGCAATCACCGGCGGAGATTATCCTGACGCGTGCAGCGCGATAACGTTCGAGGCGGGTCATTCATGGCTCGCAATGACGAAAAAAACGACGGTTAGCACAGTTGCTGTGCAGTCATGGCGAAAAAACTATTTTCCCCTTGCCAGCCTCACACGCTGCCGTTAATATTCGTCCCCGCTGTCGCCCTGACAGCATGTTGCGCTCTTAGCTCAGTTGGTTAGAGCACCACCTTGACATGGTGGGGGTCGATGGTTCGAGTCCATTAGAGCGCACCAAGTGCGTCCGTAGCTCAGTTGGTTAGAGCACCACCTTGACATGGTGGGGGTCGGTGGTTCGAGTCCACTCGGACGCACCAATATTCAGTATGCGCTCTTAGCTCAGTTGGTTAGAGCACCACCTTGACATGGTGGGGGTCGATGGTTCGAGTCCATTAGAGCGCACCACTTTCAGAATTCCTTCAGCTTGCGCAACTCCACTTTTATTGATCTGCATCGCTTCCCCCTTCTGCTTTTTGATTGGTTTTCGCATACTTAGCGTCTATACTGTCCCGCGTTGCTTACTTGAAAGGTTTCAGCGATCACGTGCTTACTGCGATAACTCAAATGATTTGCGCAACAACAGCGTGGTGGTTACCAACCGTAACCGCACAACTTCCCTGCACGCCTGGCCTTCGTCACCTATTCTTACTCAGTACTGCCCATTTCAGTCTCAATCAGAAATTTCACTTCGATGCGCTGCCATCGGATTCCGCCCTTATTCATCCATCACAACTTACAGAAAATCCGTCATGAAAAAGACTAAAATCGTTTGTACAATCGGCCCGAAAACCGAATCCGAAGAGATGCTGACTCAGCTGCTTGAAGCTGGCATGAATGTTATGCGTCTTAACTTCTCTCACGGCGACTACGCTGAGCATGGCCAACGCATCACCAACATGCGTGCCGTTATGCAAAAAACCGGCCGTCAGGCCGCTATTCTGCTGGATACCAAAGGCCCTGAAATCCGCACCATGAAACTGGAAGGCGGCAACGATGCGGCTCTGAAAGCCGGTCAGACCTTTACCTTTACTACAGACCAGAGCGTGATTGGCAACAGCGAGCGCGTTGCGGTGACCTACCCGGGTTTTACTGCTGACCTGAAAATCGGCAACACGGTGCTGGTCGATGATGGCCTGATTGGTATGGAAGTGACCGAAGTCACTGAAAATACCGTGGTGTGTAAAGTCCTGAACAATGGCGATCTGGGCGAAAACAAAGGCGTTAACCTGCCAGGCGTCTCTATCCAGCTGCCAGCACTGGCCGAAAAAGATAAACGCGACCTGATTTTTGGTTGTGAGCAGGGCGTAGACTTTGTCGCCGCCTCTTTCATCCGTAAACGTTCAGACGTGCTGGAAATTCGCGAGCACCTGAAACAGAACGGCGGCGAGCATATCCAGATCATCTCCAAAATCGAAAACCAGGAAGGCCTGAACAACTTCGACGAAATCCTCGAAGCGTCAGACGGCATCATGGTTGCGCGTGGCGATCTGGGCGTTGAGATCCCGGTTGAAGAAGTGATCTTCGCGCAGAAGATGATGATCAAAAAATGTAATAAAGCACGCAAAGTGGTTATCACGGCTACCCAGATGCTCGATTCCATGATCAAGAACCCGCGCCCTACCCGCGCAGAAGCCGGTGACGTGGCGAACGCCATTCTTGACGGTACCGATGCTGTCATGCTGTCAGGTGAGAGCGCCAAAGGCCGTTATCCGCTGGAGTCGGTCACCATCATGGCGACCATCTGTGAGCGTACCGATCGCGTGATGAAGTCCCGCATCGACAGCCAGAGTGATAACCGCAAAATGCGTATCACAGAAGCCGTCTGCCGTGGTGCTGTAGAGACCGCTGAGAAGCTGGAAGCGCCACTGATTGTGGTTGCTACCGAAGGGGGTAAATCTGCTAAAGCCGTGCGTAAATACTTCCCGAACGCAACCATCCTGGCGTTGACCACCAATCCGATGACTGCCCGTCAGCTGATCCTGAGCAAAGGGATTGAGACACGTCTGGTGACTGAGATCGCTTCAACCGACGATTTCTATCGTCTGGGTAAAGAAGCGGCGCTGGAAAGTGGCTACGGCCAGAAAGGCGATGTCGTGGTGCTGGTGTCAGGTGCATTAGTACCAAGCGGAACTACCAACACCGCTTCTGTACACGTTCTGTAAAACTCTCTCAGACCATTATTTTGAAGCGCCTTTATCGGGCGCTTTTTTTTATTTCTACTTAAACCAAATGTCAGAAAATTCCAATCGAAAATAACTATTCAAATACTCTTAATATTAAGGTTAATCCGATTAAATCTCTCTGTTTTCGCTAAATTTTTTTATCATATTCTGTGATTCGCTGCTTCTTTGAGCGAACGATCAAATTTAAGCATCTTCTCATCAAAAATTTATTCTCAACTTAAAAAGCTTTGTGTAATACTTGTAACGCTACATGGAGATTAACTCAATCTAGAGGGTATAAATAATGAATCGTACTAAACTGGTACTGGGCGCGGTAGTTCTGGCTTCAACTATGCTGGCTGGTTGCTCAAGCAACGCTAAAATCGACCAGCTGTCTTCAGACGTTCAGACTCTGAACGCTAAAGTTGACCAGCTGAGCAACGACGTGAACGCAGTGCGTTCAGACGTTCAGGCTGCTAAAGATGACGCAGCACGCGCTAACCAGCGTCTGGACAACCAGGCTCACTCTTACCGTAAGTAAGAGTTCTGGTTTAAAAATGGCGCCTTTATGGCGCCATTTTTTTTGCTCCGAATTCAGTGCCCTTCACAGGCGCTTATCCGGTCAGGGCTGAACCGCGTTGCCCTCAGCCTGTGTCACCGGGCTATTAGCCCCCACAGATGCGCTCTCCAGCCCCGCAGGCGGCACGGTATCACTCTGCACCGGCTCCCCACTGCTGACCAGCACAGGCATGCCTGAGCGTCGCGCTAAGCTGGCTTTAATCAGCGCACTATCACTCTTCTCACTTTTCATAAACTGCTTCACTCCGGCAGTGAGTGCAATCGGCATGGTCTGCGGATCGTCTTTGTCGTTGCGTGACAGCGGCTGATGCACTTCCACGTAGCGTTTCCCATCCGGCTCTACAGCATATTTCACCGGCTGATTGATGATCTGTACCCGCGTCCCTTTCGGGGCTGAGTTAAACAGCGCTTCGATATCTTCTGAACGCAGACGGATACAGCCTGAACTGACGCGCATGCCGATGCCGAATTTCGCATTAGTGCCATGGATCAGATACTGGCCGGTGCCGCGCGCCAGACGCATGGCAAACTGCCCCATCGGGTTATCCGGTCCGGCGGGGACCACGCCAGGCAGCGTAATGCCCTCTTTAGCGTAGCGTTTGCGGATGTTCGCCGTGGGCGTCCAGGTGGGATTAGGGATCTTCTGGCTGATCTGCGTCACCATCACTGGTGTGGCCGCACCCAGCTGGCCAATGCCGATGGGATAGACAATGACCTTATCCTCCCCTTTGGGATAGTAATAGAGACGAAGCTCGGCCAGATTCACCACAATCCCTTCGCGCGGCGTATCGGGCAGGATCATCTGCAGTGGCACCGTCAGCTGGGTGCCCGCTTTGGGCAGCCAGGGATCGGTACCGGGATTGGCCTCCAGCATGCTCAGCAGGCCGACCTGGTAGCGCGCCGCAATCGCTTCCAGAGGTTGTTTATTGTCAGGAACCTGAGTCAGGACGTTTTCGCCAATCAGGCGACTGTCAGGTGGTGGCAGCGGATATTCGGTGGCGAACGCGGGTGCAGAGAGCCCAAAGCAGGTCAGCAGCAATGCACCGGCTAAACGTAAAGCAGGTTTCATGCAATTTTCTCGTCAGATAAAAAAACAGACGCCGGATGGCGTCTGTGGAGTGTAACTTAGCTGAGGTTCTGAGCGGTATGGCGAATAGACCGAATCATCGCCTCCAGCCCCTGCGACCGGGTGGGCGTCAGGTGCTGCATCAGTGCCAGTTCGCCAAACCAGTGGCGCACATCCAGCGCCAGGATATCGGCGGGCGGCAGGTTCTGATAGAGGCTAAATACGATAGCAATCAAACCTTTAACAATAGCGGCATCGCTGTCGCCTTCAAACGCAATGGAACCATCCGCCTGCGGGGTCATTCTGATCCACACCTGACTCTGACAACCCGAAATCACGTTCTCCGGCTGGTGCAAGGTTTCAGAAGATTCCGGAAGCTTTGAACCCAGCTCAATAATGTAGAGGTACTTCTCTTCCCAGTTAGCGCAACGGTTGAAGTTGCGAACCAGTTTCTCTTTTTCAGGCAAATTCGCCATCAGTGACTCCGTTAAAACTGTTCAGCCGCCCAGCAGACGATGAATGCGCGTCAAACCGGCAGCCAGACGATCCACTTCCTCTTCACTGTTATAGAACGTGAAGGAGGCACGGCACATCGCCGGTACATTGTAATGCTGCATCAGCGGCATCGCGCAGTGATGTCCGGTGCGGATGGCAATGCCATATTGATCCAGGAAGCTGCCAACATCGTAGGCGTGGTGTTTACCGAGATTGAAGGCGATAACGCCAGCTCGTGACTGCGGACCGTAGATCTGGATATCCGGAACGGTGCCCAGCTTATCGAGCGCATAGTTCATCAGTGCCGTCTCGCGCTGATGAATCGTATCCAGTCCCAGCGCCTGCACATAGGCCATCGCCGCACCGAAGCCGATAATACCGCCGGTGTTCGGCGTACCCGCTTCAAAGCGCCACGGCGCACTGTTCCAGGTGGTGCCGGTGGGCAGTATGACGCGCTCAATCATTGAACCGCCCCCTTCCCATGGTGGCATCTCATCCAGCAGCGCTTTGCGGCCGTAGAGGATACCCACGCCGTTCGGTCCATAGAGTTTATGGCTGGAGAAGGCGTAGAAGTCGCAGCCAATATCCTGCACATCAACCTTGTCATGCATCACCGCCTGGGCACCATCCACCAGCGTTACCACGCCAGCGGCTTTTGCCTGAGCAACGATCGTCTTAACCGGATTAACCGTGCCGAGCACGTTTGAAACATGCGTCACCGCCAGCAACCGCGTACGGCTGTCGATCAGCCCCGCCAGTTGCTCCAGGGCCAGCTCACCGTTGTCATTTAATGGCAGGACGCGCACTTCTGCGCCGGTGCGCTGGGCCAGCATCTGCCATGGAACGATATTGGCGTGATGCTCCATCTCAGTGATGATCAGGTTATCGCCAGCCTGGAGGTTACTGCTGCCCCAGGTGTTCGCCACCAGATTGATGCCTTCGGTGGTGCCTTTGACGAAGACAATCTCTTCCTGTGACTGCGCATTGATAAAACGGGCAGCCTGATCGCGCACGTTCTCCATGTCGCTGGTCGCCTGCTGGCTCAGCGTATGGATACCACGATGCACGGCCGCATAGCCGTGCTGATAGAAATGACTCTCGGCGTTAATCACCGAGAGTGGACGCTGTGCGCTGGCCGCACTGTCAAGATAGGCCAGCGGATGACCGTTGACCTCACGCTTCAGGATAGGAAAATCAGCCCTGACGCGTTCGAGATCGAAGTTCATCATATGTCGCCTCCGGGAAAACGTTGCGCGATACGCTGCAGCACGGCCTGACGCATCACCTCATTTTCCAGTGTTTCGGTCAGTTCTGCGGCAAACGCATGAATAATCATGGTCTGTGCAGCATCCTGCTCAATACCGCGCGAACGCAGGTAGAACATCTGCTCATCATCAATACGACCGATGGTGGCACCGTGGCTGCACTTGACGTCATCCGCATAAATTTCCAGCTGCGGTTTGGTATCGACTTCTGAGAGCTTGCCCAGCAACAGGTTGTTGTTGGTCATCTGCCCGTCGGTCTTCAGCGCATGCTGTGCCACTTTAATGTGGCCGTTAAACACCGCACGGCCTTTGTCACGCACGATGGTTTTATGCATCTGGCGGCTGACGCAGTAGCCCTTGTTGTGCTCCAGGTAAGTACGGGTATCCGCCACTTCCTGTTTCACCGGCAGCACCAGGCTGTTGATAGCCAGCGTGGTGTTTTCGCCGTTCAGCTGGGTACTGGTGTTGTGACGCGACAGCCCGGCACCCAGCAGGAAGCTGGTGCTGCTGACCTGGCCATCATTGCCAATGACCAGATCGTTATGCGCAAAGTGATAGCTGGCGCTGCTTTCAAAGGCCAGCTTCGTGTGCGTCAGTTTTGCATTGTCGCCTACCGCAAAGGTAAAGCGCGTGCCGGTGAAATGGGCGCGCTCATCCAGTGAAACGTAGTGCTCAATCACTTCCGCTTCGGCACTCTCTTCCAGCTGCAGGTGATGACGATAGTGAACCGTGTTCATACCCGTCTGCTGACCGCTGGTGATGTGCAGCAGATAGACCGGACGCGCAGCGGATTTACCGCGTGCCAGACGCAGGGTCGTCACCTCTTCTGCCAGACTTTCTGTCAGATGCAGGAAGACTTCAGGCTGAACCGCAGCAGGCAGCGGACGGCGCTCGGCGGCCACGCTGTGCTGAACCTCAAACAGTTCGCAGTCGCGACTGCTGAAGGCTGGCTGGAACTGACCGTCAACATAGACCAGACGGATCGCATCCAGCGGCAGCGCCAGTGCATCAACCTGTTCAGCGCTCAGGGTCTGCGGCGCGTCAGGCAGTACAAACTGCTGTGACAGTAAGGTGTCCAGCGGCGTGTACTTCCAGTTTTCGTGCTTGCGGGTTGGCAGGCCAACGCGCATCAGTTGCTGCCAGTGCTGCTGTGCCTGCAGAGAACGCACGTCGCCACGCGACTCAAACAGGTGATGCCACTGTCGCAGCACAGAATCACTCTTCGTCGGTAAGCCAGCCATAACCTTGCTCCTCCAGCTGTTTCACCAGCGAGAAGTCGCCAGATTTCACGATTTTGCCCTGATACAGAACATGAACGAAGTCTGGCTTGATGTAATCCAGAATACGCTGGTAGTGGGTCACGATGATAAAGGCACGCTTCTCGTCGCGCAGGCTGTTTACGCCATTCGCCACGATTTTCAGCGCATCGATATCCAGGCCTGAGTCGGTCTCATCCAGGATGCAGAGTTCTGGCTCCAGTGCCGCCATCTGCAGGATGTCGTTACGCTTCTTCTCACCGCCGGAGAAGCCAACGTTGACTGAGCGGGTCAGCAGATCTGCCGGCATCTTCAGCAGCTCAATTTTCTCTTCAATGAAGTCCTGGAAATCGAAGCGATCCAGCTCTTCCTGCTGACGATATTTGCGTACCGCATTGACCGAGGTCTGTAAAAAGAACTGGTTGCTGACGCCCGGAATTTCTACCGGATACTGGAATGCCATAAAGATGCCTTCACCGGCGCGCTCTTCAGGGGCCAGTTCCAGCAGATCTTTACCTTTGAAGCTGACCGAACCGCCGGTTACTTCATAATCTTCACGGCCTGCCAGCGTCGCTGACAGGGTGCTTTTACCTGAGCCGTTCGGGCCCATGATGGCATGCACTTCGCCGGGTTTAATTTCTAGATTCAGGCCACGCAGAATGGCTTTATCTTCAACACTGACCTGCAAATCTTTAATGCTTAACATACTTATTCCTTCACATTGCTTCCGGCAACGCGTGTGACGGCATCAGCCCACACTGTGCTCAAGGCTGATGGCTAACAATTTCTGGGCTTCCACAGCAAATTCCAGTGGCAACTCCGAGAATACGTCTTTACAGAAGCCGTTCACGATCATCGAGATGGCGTCTTCTTCACTGATACCGCGTTGCAGACAGTAGAACATCTGATCTTCGCCGATACGTGATGTCGTGGCTTCATGCTCAAGCTGAGCGGTATTGTTGCGGGTCTCCACATACGGGAAAGTATGTGCGCCGCAATCAGGACCGATCAGCATCGAGTCACACTGCGTAAAGTTACGGGCATTGGTCGCGGTTGGCATGATTTTCACCAGCCCGCGATAGGTGTTCTGACTTTTACCGGCCGAAATCCCTTTGGAGATGATGGTCGATTTGGTGTTTTTACCAATGTGGATCATCTTGGTGCCGGTATCGGCCTGCTGACGACCGCTGGTCAGTGCCACTGAGTAGAATTCACCCACTGAATAGTCCCCGCGCAGAATGCAGCTTGGGTATTTCCAGGTGATAGCAGAGCCGGTTTCAGACTGTGTCCAGGACATCTTGCTGTGGTCACCTTCACACAGCGCGCGCTTGGTCACGAAGTTCAGGATACCCCCCTCACCTTCGCCGCCTGGGAACCAGTTCTGAACCGTCGAATATTTCACTTCGGCATTTTTGTGGATGATGACTTCCACCACGGCCGCGTGCAGCTGATAGGTGTCACGCACTGGCGCTGAACAGCCTTCGATGTAGCTGACGTAGCTGTCTTCATCGGCAATCAGGATGGTGCGTTCGAACTGACCGGTTTTCGCTGCGTTGATGCGGAAATAGGTCGACAACTCCATCGGGCAACGCACCCCTTTCGGGATATAAACGAAGGTGCCGTCAGAGGCGACTGCCGAGTTCAGCGCTGCAAAGAAGTTATCGTTCGCCGGAACAACCGTGCCGAGATACTGCTTCACCAGCTCCGGGTGCTCCTGGATCGCTTCGCCAAAGGAACAGAAGATAATCCCCTGCTCCGCCAGCTTGCCGCGATAGGTGGTCGCCACCGAAACGGAGTCAAAAATGGCGTCAACCGCCACTTCACGGCCTTCACGCACCGGGACACCCAGCTGATTAAAGGCGTTTTCCACTTCCTGCGTCAGATAATCGCTGGCTGGCGCGCTGCCTGATGCCTGCAGTGCACCGGGTTCTGATGCGCAGCTGTCATCACAGTTGCCGCAGGAAGGCGCGGAGTAGTAGCTGTAATCCTGGTAGTCGAGTTTTTCGTAGTGCGCTTTCAGCCAGTGTGGCTCTTCCATTTCAAGCCAGGCACGAAACGCTTTAAGACGAAACTCCAGCATCCACTCTGGCTCGTTACGCTTGGCCGAGATCGCCCGCACCACATCTTCATTGATGCCGTTGGCAAATTCTTCGGTTTGCAGTTGGGTAAAGAAGCCCTCTTTGTAGTTGAGCTTGCCTTCCCAGATTTGTACATCGTCAGATGTTTCGCTGTGTCGTGACATATTTCACTTACTCGACGCCAAAGCTCTCACCGCACCCGCAGGCGTGCTGAGCTTTAGGGTTATTGAATTTAAAAATCTGATTCAGGCCTTCACGAACGTAGTCCAGTTCGGTGCCATCAACGAATGGCATCGCCTGTAGCGGCACAAACAGCGTTGCGCCATGGAATGAGAACTGCAAATCATCCTCGACTGGCTCTTTCACCAGATCCATGACGTAACCAAACCCGGCGCAGCCGGATTGTTTTACGCCGAGCCGCAGACCCTTGACATCGGGGTCCTGAGCCGCCAGATTGAGAATTTGTTGCGCTGCGGTTTCAGTCAGCGTCAGCCCTTTCCAGACAAAATCGTCGGGTGAGAAAGAGTCTGTATTAACGGATGCCATGTTGATACCTCTTGAGTCCGGACCTTTTCAGGCTATCCCCCTATGGTAGTGATCTGACCAATCACTTCAACCTCTTGTTTTGCAGGGATAATCATCTTGTGCGGTTTTATTTGCTTAATTATTAAGCATAGCCTCTTCAGCTCACCTTGTGGTGAGCGCGTCAGCATAAATAAGCCAGTGTTAACCTATTAATAAATCACTCTTTTTTAAATAACCATTTTTCATAAAAATGCTTATTGATAGGTTACGCCTTTCTGCGATGTAAACAGATTGTTATTTCCGATTATACCGACAGGCAGGATAAATCGATAAATTTTTCTGCCCGCCAATTGCAATCACAGCTCAATTGAATATGATAATTATTATCATTTACATTCAGGGTGGCGTTATGACGCTTTCTGTCTCAGCCTGGCTGCAGCACAAAATCGACGAATATCAGTTTGCGGTGCGTGATATCACCGTCGACTTTTATATGGCGCAGGCAAAGCTCGACCGGGCCGACTGCACGATTCATCAGCTACGTCAGTTTAACGATGCCTGTCAGGATATGGCAGAAATCTGCCAGTTGAACGGTGACGACCAGAGTTACCTGCATGCCATGGGTAAACTGCATCACCGACTGGTGCAGGAGATGGGAAACAGCGATCGCGATCGCCTGTTTCGCCTTCAGGCTTATCAACTGGCGCGATTGTCCCTGACCCGCCTCTGCCATCAACTGGCAATGGTCGGGGAGTGGAACCAGGCCACTGCGCTGCAAAGTGACTTCATGCGTCACGCAGGCTGGATATTCTAATCCAGCCAGGGCGTGACGTCGCGCACAATTTTTTTACATTAGCTCTAACAGTGCCTGAAGCGGATGACGCATTCCGTTGCCCTCTACACGCTTGACCTGACTGCGGCACGAATAGCCGGTGGCCAGGCAGCGCTGGCGTGGCAGTCGCTGAAGCTGGGGATGCCAGGAGAGCGCGTAGATCCCCAGCGAGTTTTCAAGGTTCTTACTTTCGTGACCGTAGGTGCCAGCCATACCGCAGCAGCCAACATTGATGTTCTCCAGCTTCGCGCCAAAACGGGAGAAGATCGCCTGCCACTGATTCGGTGTGGAGGGCAGCGCGGTCACCTCGGTGCAGTGCGCAAACAGATACCAGGATTCTCCGCCCGTGGCCTGCACGTCACGCTCTGCCAGTGCACGCTCTAACCACTCATGTACCAGCAGGACGTTAAAGTCGCCGCGTGATTCGCCCAGCGTCTGACGATACTCATCGCGATAGCAGAGCACCGTGGCCGGATCGACACCGACCATGGGCACCCCCAGTTTTGCCACCCGATTCAGGAAATCGGCGGTGCGGGACGCCGTGCGGGCGAAACGTTGCAGGAAACCTTTCACATGTTGCGCTTTGCCATTTGGCGAGAATGGCAGGAGCACGGGTCGGTAGCCCAGTTTCTCAATCAGCCTGACAAAATCGTTAACCAGCTGCGCCTCATAGAAGCTGGTAAAAGGATCCTGCACCACCAGCACACAGTTTGCGCGTTCAGCGGCTGACAGCCCTTCCAGCTGCTCCAGCGTCATGTTCATGGCGGGATGACCACTGAGCTGCTGTTTCAGATTTGGGGCCGAAAGCAGAGGCAGATCGACCATACCGATATGGGTTTTACTTATCTCTTTCAGCCACGGCTGGCGCAGAAAGAAGTTAAACACTTTCGGTGCTCTTGCCATCAGCGGCGCGTAGCCCTCCACTGCAGCCACCAGGTGATCGCTGACCGGACGCAGATAACGGGTGTGGTAGAGCTGTAAGAAGCGCGAGCGGAAAGCGGGCACGTCAATTTTAATCGGACACTGGGTGGAGCAGGCTTTGCAGGCCAGACAGCCCGACATCGCCTCTTTCACCTCGTGCGAGAAGTCATACTCCCCTTTGCTGGCGTGCCAGCTATTGCGGGTACGGGCAATCAGAGTGCGAAGCGACAGCCGATTTTCGGGCAGCTGCTTTTCCAGGGTGAGCGGATCGACACCCTGCCCGGCCAGCAGCCGCAGCCACTCCCGCGTCAGCGTTGCCCGCCCTTTGGGCGAGTGAATGCGGTTGCGGGTGATCTTCATGGAGGGACACATCGGGCTGCGGGCATCAAAGTTAAAACACAACCCGTTGCCGTTACACTCCATCGCGCCACGCCATTCATCCCGGACCGTTAACGGGATCTGACGATCATAGGTTCCGCGCTTCACCGCATCGACCTGCATCATTTCATCATTACTGTTGAATGGCGTACAGATCTTGCCCGGATTCAGGCGATTGAGCGGATCAAAGGCCGCTTTGATGCGGCGCAATTCGTTAAACAGCGTCTCACCGAAGAATGCCGGACTGTACTGGGCTCGAAACCCTTTGCCATGTTCACCCCACAGCAGGCCGCCGTAGCGCGCTGTCAGCGCTACGACTTCGTCGGAGATCTGTTTCATCATCATCTCCTGCTGCGGATCGCACATATCCAGCGCCGGACGCACATGCAGTACGCCTGCATCGACGTGACCAAACATTCCGTAGCTCAGCCCGTGGCTGTCGAGCAGCGCGCGAAACTCGACGATGTAGTCCGCCAGTTTTTCCGGTGGGACCGCGGTATCTTCCACAAAGGGAATCGGTTTAGCCCGGCCTTTGGCATTTCCCAACAGACCCACCGCTTTTTTACGCATGTTATAAATGCGTTCAATGCCATCCAGGTCGTTACAGAACTGATAGCCAATCACGCCGCCCTGCTGCTGCGCCATCAGTGCGTCAAGGCGGCCACAAAGCTGTTCAATCTGCTGATCGATCAGCGCGGCGTTGTCACCGGCAAACTCAACAATATTCAGACCCAGCATCTCTTTGTCGGGTACATCGGCGATCAATTCGCGCACCGAGTGCCAGACAATGTCTTCACGCGCCAGGTTCAGCACCTTAGAGTCAACGGTCTCTACCGAGAGCGCCTGCGCTTCCACCATAAAAGGCGCATTGCGCAGGGCGGAGTCAAAGGAGTCATATTTGATATTCACCAGTCGGCGCACTTTAGGCAGCGGCGTGATATCAAGCCGCGCTTCCGTGACAAAGGCCAGCGTGCCCTCTGCGCCGCACAGCAGGCGCGTCAGGTCAAAGGTTTGCATATCGTCGCTGAAGACATGGCGCAGGTCATATCCGGTCAGGAACCGATTCAGCTTTGGAAACTTTTCCAGAATCAGCGCACGATGCTCGCGGCAGCGCGTCAGCACCTGCTGATAGAGCCGGCCTTCGGGCGTAGCCGTCTGCGCCAGGGTTTCAGCCAGCGCGGTGGCCATTGGACGCGTATCAAGGATATCGCCGCCCAGCAGCACGGCGCGCAGGCCCAGCACATGGTCCGAGGTTTTGCCATAGACCAGTGAGCCCTGGCCGGACGCATCGGTATTAATCATGCCGCCCAGCGTGGCACGGTTACTGGTGGATAACTCCGGCGAGAAGAAAAAGCCGAATGGCTTCAGCCAGGCGTTAAGCTGATCTTTGATCACCCCCGCTTCAACCCGCACCCAGCCCTCATCCGTATTGATCTCCAGGATACGGTTCATGTAGCGCGACATATCCACCACAATCCCCTGATTCAGCGACTGACCGTTGGTGCCGGTACCGCCGCCGCGCGGGGTAAATACCAGACTGGCAAAGCGCGCTTCTCCGGCCACGCGGGCGAGCAGCGCAACATCCGCAGTCGAGCGCGGAAAGAGCGCCGCGTCGGGCAGCAATTGATAGATGCTGTTATCGGTGGAGAGTGAGAGACGATCGGCATAGCTGGTTGCCATGTCACCGGTAAAACCCTGCTCTTTCAACGACTCAAGGAACGTCAGCACCAGTTGAACGAGGCCCGGTGCCTGCGAAATCTGTGGGATCATGATTGTCTGACCGAAGGTGTTGTAAACGTTTGCGTTTATAGATTAGCGATTTCTCGTTTTATCATATTTTTCCTGCGCCTGCCCTTTTTTCAGAAAAGGCAAAAACCTTTCTCCGCAACTCTGTTTAAACCTCAGCAAATAGATCATGATAAAAACCGGCATCCGAATGCCTGAAAATGAAGGATTAAGACGAGGTTATGAGTCAATGATGAAAAGCCAGTACCGGGATATGGATTTACCGCAAATACTCTTCACCCTGATGTTCATTCTGCTGCTGATTGTCGCCTGTTTATGGGTCGTGCAGCCGTTTATTCTGGGCTTTGCCTGGGCCAGCATGGTGGTGATTGCCACCTGGCCATTGATGCTGAAATTCCAGCGACTGTTATGGGGACGCCGTTCCCTGGCGGTGATCGTGATGACACTGCTGCTGCTGCTGCTGTTTATTATCCCTATCGCCCTGCTGGTCAGCAGCCTGATTGATAACAGCGCGCCGGTGATTGCCTGGGTTACCCAGGGGCATATGATGCCGCGACTGTTATGGCTCAACGATGTACCGATGGTCGGCAAGAAGCTTTATGTCAGTTATGACACGCTGGTGGCGAGCGGCGGTGCCGGCGTCATGGCGAAAATACAGCCCTATATCGGCCGTACCACCGGCTTTTTTGTCGCGCAGGCCGGTCATTTCGGACGCTTTATGATCCATCTGGGCGTGATGTTACTGTTCAGCGTGCTGCTTTACTGGCGTGGCGAGCAGGCTGCCCAGGGCATTCGTCACTTTGCTTTCCGCATGGCGGGACGGCGCGGTGATGCCGCCGTACTGCTGGCGGCGCAGTCCATTCGTGCCGTGGCGCTTGGCGTAGTAGTGACGGCGCTGGTACAGGGCGTGCTGGGCGGTATCGGTCTGGCGATCTCCGGCATTCCTTACGCCACGCTGTTGACGGTGCTGATGATCCTCTGCTGTCTGGTACAGCTCGGCCCGCTACTGGTGCTGGTTCCCGCCATTATCTACCTCTACTGGAGCGGAGATACAACATGGGGAACGGTGCTGCTGGTCTGGAGCTGTGTGGTCGGCACGATGGATAACGTGCTGCGCCCGATGCTGATCCGTATGGGTGCCGATCTGCCAATGATCCTGATTCTTTCTGGTGTTATTGGTGGACTGTTTGCGTTCGGGATGATTGGTCTGTTTATCGGGCCGGTGGTTCTGGCGGTCTCCTACCGTCTGGTTTCCGTCTGGGTTCATGAAGCGCCTGCCCCGGATAGTGACCAACTGGCCGTGGCTGATGCCCTGGCGGATCACGATGATACCCCGCCTGCTGTATGATGAGATGCAACAACCCGCTGCGCCGCTAGCCCCCATAAGCATTGATTAGTGCGGTTAATGATGATTAACCGCACCCCTTCTCTCAGATCAGATAAATTCTGTTTTCCATTAGCGATTTTTAAGAAAAAAGCCACCTTTGGCCTGAAAGTGACCTTTTCGGGCCAAAAAAGATTACTTTCTGCACTGTTTCTTAAGCCAAATGGCGAAGTAAAGGTCACAAAAGATTATTGGCTTTAAACTAATAAGAGGATTCTTAAAGACGCCAGCCAGCCGTATGAATAACATGTTTCCTATGTTCGAAATCAACCTGATGATTTTCAGACAATCTCATTCCCCTGAGTAGAGTAAAGAATTGCTGTGTGTAGTCTTTGCCCATCCCCTGTGATGGGCTTTTTTTTTGCCTGAATCTGACCAGATATAAACAGAAAAGGCCCGCATAGCGGGCCCTGAAGAGTGCTAACAACCCGTATCAGGCTGTTTTATTTAACTGCGCCAGACTCACCCAGGTCTCCACCACCGTGTCCGGGTTCAGTGACAGACTGTCGATGCCCTCTTCCATCAGCCATGCGGCGAAATCCTGATGGTCTGACGGTCCCTGCCCGCAGATTCCGACATATTTCCCCTTCTGCTTCGCCGCCCTTATCGCCATTGAAAGCAGCATCTTCACGGCTTCGTTACGCTCGTCAAACAGCGCGGAGACGACGCCAGAGTCGCGGTCCAGCCCCAGCGTCAGCTGAGTCATGTCGTTTGAGCCAATAGAGAAGCCATCGAAGTGCTCCAGGAACTGATCCGCCAGCAGGGCATTTGACGGGATCTCGCACATCATAATGATCTTCAGCCCGTTCTCGCCGCGCTTCAGTCCCTGACGCCCCAGCTCTTCCACCACAGCCTTCGCCTGCTCAACGGTGCGCACAAACGGAACCATAATCTCGACGTTTGTCAGGCCCATCTCGTTGCGAACACGTTTCACCGCTTCGCACTCCAGTGCAAAGCAGTCCCGGAAGCTGTCAGCGACATAGCGACCCGCACCCCGGAATCCCAGCATCGGGTTTTCCTCTTCCGGCTCGTAGCGTTCTCCACCCACCAGGTTGGCATATTCATTGGTTTTAAAGTCAGAAAGTCGGACAATTACGCGTTTCGGCGCAAAAGCGGCGCCAAGCGTGGCAATTCCTTCAGTCAGGCGAGCGATATAAAACTCCACCGGATCATCAAATCCTTTCATCATTTTACGGATCTGCTGCTGCAGCTCCGGCGTCTGTTGGTCAAACTCCAGCAGCGCTTTAGGGTGGACGCCAATCATGCGGTTAATGATAAATTCCAGCCGCGCCAGACCCACGCCTTCGTTAGGCAGACAGGCGAAATCAAAGGCGCGATCGGGATTGCCCACGTTCATCATGATCTTCAGCGGCAGTTCAGGCAGTGAATCGACCTGCGAACTGGTGACGTCGAAGTCGAGCAGTTGATCGTAGACGTAGCCGGTATCACCTTCGGCACATGAGACAGTGACGTTATGCCCCTCTTTCAGCCGGTCGGTGGCGTCACCACAGCCCACCACTGCCGGAATGCCCAGCTCACGCGCGATGATCGCTGCATGACAGGTCCGTCCGCCACGGTTAGTCACAATCGCTGATGCTTTTTTCATGATCGGTTCCCAGTCCGGGTCGGTCATGTCGGTCACCAGCACATCGCCTTTTTCAATGCGGTTCATTTCGCTGATATCGTGGATGACCTTCACCACGCCTGCGCCAATACGATGACCGATAGCACGACCTTCCACGACAACGCTGCCCTGCCCCTGCAGCGTATAACGCTCCATTACCTGACCATTTGAGCGTACGGTTTCAGGGCGCGCCTGAACAATAAACAGTTTGCCGGTGTGCCCATCTTTGGCCCACTCAATATCCATCGGGCGCTGATAGTGCTGTTCAATCAGCACCGCCTGCTTCGCCAGCGCCTGCACTTCCTCATCGCTCAGGCAGAAACGGTCGCGTTCGGCCTCAGGCACATCTTCGATCCGCACCTGCTCGCCATGCGCCTGGGAATCGGCATAGACCATGCGAACCTTTTTCGAGCCCATATTGCGGCGCACAATCGACGGACGATCGGCTGCCAGGGTTGGCTTGTGCACATAGAACTCATCCGGGTTAACGGCACCCTGCACCACCATTTCCCCCAGCCCCAGTGCGGCGGTGATAAAGACCACCTGATCAAAGCCGGACTCGGTATCAATGGTGAACATCACACCCGAGGCGGCCAGGTCTGAACGCACCATGCGCTGTATTCCCGCTGAGAGCGCAACGCCACGATGGTCATAGCCCTGATGCACACGGTAGGAGATAGCGCGGTCATTAAACAGCGAGGCGAAGACATGCTTTACCGCCACCATGACGGCGTCGATGCCCTGTACATTCAGGAAGGTTTCCTGCTGGCCGGCAAAAGAGGCGTCAGGCATATCTTCTGCGGTTGCAGAGGAGCGCACGGCAAACGACGCGGCATCATCATCAGCAGAAAGCTGCTTATAGGCGTCCAGAATGGCGGACTCCAGCTCGGGCAGGAACGGTGTCTCCACGACCCACTGACGAATCTGCTTACCCGCTTTTGCCAGCGCATCAACGTCATCAATATCGGTCTCATCCAGCAGCGCATAAATACGCTGATTCAGCCCGCTTTGATCGAGGAACAGGTTAAAGGCGTAGGATGTGGTCGCGAAACCGTTGGGCACGGAAACGCCCAGCGACGACAGATTAGTAATCATTTCACCCAGAGAGGCATTTTTGCCCCCCACCCGGTCAACATCATGCATGCCAAGCTGGTTATACCAGAGCACGAGTGGCTGTTCGCCTTTACTGGACATTGAGCTTATCCTTTATCAATTATCAATGAATGGACACAGGGAGTAATCTGTCTTCAGCCTGGCATATCACCC
The DNA here is from genome assembly GCF_054056055.1 of Pantoea sp. PvP021. Lineage (NCBI taxonomy): Bacteria > Pseudomonadati > Pseudomonadota > Gammaproteobacteria > Enterobacterales > Erwiniaceae > Pantoea > Pantoea sp. PvP021. The sequence continues at coordinate 975,221 of NZ_JBSRXX010000001.1, forward strand.
TCTCAATAACGATCTGTTGAATCGTTAAAGCAGAATTTCAGCCACAGTTTCGGAATTGTGAGCGCATTATTTTGCTGTTGCGCAAAGTCGCCTTTTTTCTCTAAATGATTGATGCCACAGGAAATGGCAGATTTTCAGCCACTTAAGCATTCAGTTTTGTTGCGCAACAACTGCGTGGCTATTTGCGGCTTAACGACGGATTAAAAGAATACTGGCTCAACGAGCCACCCTTTCATTTTTAGTATCGTGATGAAACGACAGACAAATAATCCGGACAGACATTCCAGAAATTAAAATCAGAGATGATTTATTTAATCGCATGGCCCATGCTGAATGCTCACTCTTGTCTGAGGCTGATTTCGTTATGACAACTGACAGAAGCGTTTTTTATATCTCCGATGGTACGGCCATTACGGCTGAGGTGCTGGGTCATGCGGTGCTGTCGCAGTTTCCGGTCAATATCACCAGCCTGACGCTGCCGTTTGTGGAAAATGTTCAGCGGGCGCTGGCGGTTAAAGCCCAGATTAACGCGCTCTATCAGCAGAGCGGTGTCCGGCCGCTGGTCTTTTTCTCCATCGTGACGCCGGAAGTGCGCGACATCATCGTACAGAGTGACGGCTTTTGTCAGGATATCGTCCAGGCGCTGGTCGCCCCGCTTCAGCAGGAGCTGGGGTTATCGCCCGCGCCGGTGGCACACCGTACCCATGGACTGGATGCCAGTAACCTGGGTAAATATGACGCACGTATCGCGGCCATCGATTACACCCTGGCGCATGATGACGGCATCTCACTGCGCGGGCTGGAAGATGCGCAGGTGATTCTGTTAGGCGTCTCGCGCTGTGGCAAAACACCCACCAGCCTCTATCTGGCAATGCAGTTTGGTATTCGCGCCGCCAACTATCCATTCATTGCCGACGATATGGATAACCTTAAACTCCCGCCCGCGCTGCGCGCGCATCAGAATAAACTGTTCGGGCTGACCATCGACCCGGAACGGCTGGCTGCGATACGTCAGGAGCGAGCGGAAAATACCCGTTACGCCTCGATGCGTCAGTGCCGGCTGGAGGTGGGCGAAGTGGAAGCGCTGTTTCGCACTCATCAGATCCGCTATCTCAACAGCACCAACTACTCCGTGGAGGAGATTGCGACCAAAATTCTCGACATTATGGGCCTGACTCGCCGCATGTACTGATGGGTAACCGGCGCTGAACTGTAAAGCGGCGCTGCCGTCGCTTTTGATTTCATTATTAAATTCCGGGTTGAATTCGCAGACTAATGGTTTATTGTGACCACCATCACTTCCCGGTATTTCACCGCTGCGAAGAACCGTTTTCGAGAAACCCATGAACAAAACCGACGAACTGCGTACCGCACGCATTGGTAGTCTGATTACCCCCGCCAGCCTGGCGGCTGAGCATCCTGTCTCTCCGGCAATTGCCGACAATGTCACCGCTGCCCGTAAACGTATTGCCCGTATTCTGACGGGTGAAGATCACCGCCTGCTGGTGGTGATTGGCCCCTGCTCGCTGCACGACCCGAAAGCGGCACTGGAATATGCTGAGCGTCTGAACGCGTTACGCCGCCGCTATGAAGATCGGCTGGAGATTGTGATGCGCGCCTACTTTGAAAAGCCGCGCACCGTAGTGGGCTGGAAAGGCTTAATCTCCGATCCGGATCTGGATGGGAGCTACGATGTGAACCGCGGCATAGGCATCGCCCGCCAGCTGCTGATTGATATCAACGCGCTGGGCCTGCCTACCGCCACGGAATTCCTGGATATGGTGATCGGCCAGTTTATTGCCGATCTGATTAGCTGGGGCGCGATTGGCGCACGCACCACCGAAAGCCAGATCCACCGCGAAATGGCATCGGCCCTCTCCTGCCCGGTCGGCTTTAAAAATGGCACCGATGGTAACGTACAGATTGCCGTGGATGCGATTCGCGCCGCGCGCGCCAGCCACATGTTCCTTTCGCCCGATAAGCTGGGCCAGATGACTATCTATCAGACCAGCGGCAACCCGCATGGTCATGTGATCCTGCGTGGCGGCAAACAGCCTAACTATCATGCCAGTGATGTTGCCGCCGCGGCCGAAAGTCTGTCGGCATTTAATCTGCCACAGCAACTGGTGATCGACTTCAGTCACGGTAACTGCCTGAAGCAGCATCGTCGTCAGATGGATGTCGCGGCAGAGGTGGCAGAACAGATTAAAGCGGGATCGCAGGCCGTTGCCGGTGTGATGATTGAAAGCTTCCTGGAAGAGGGCAATCAGAAAGTCGTCAGCGGCGAACCGCTGGTCTACGGCAAGTCGATTACCGATCCCTGCCTCGGCTGGCAGGAGAGCGAAAAGGTGCTCGCCCTGCTGGCCGAGGCGGTTTCTCACCGCCTCTGAGTCTGCATCAGCTGGAGCAGCTCACCTCCAGGGTTTTGCCCCAGTCTGGCGGCCGCTGACGATATTCAGCGGCTGTCTGATCGCTAAAGGGTTGCTGTAACGCCTGATGCAGACGTGCCAGCGCCCCCTGCTCTCCCCGCTCCGCCTCTTCAATCGCCTGCTGCGCCAGATAGTTGCGCAGAATCACCGCCGGATTGGCCGCCTTCATCACGGCCTGACGTTCTGCATCGCTGACCTGCTCATCCATCAGACGGCTGCGGTAGCGCTGATACCAGCTATCAAACGCCTCACGATCAATAAACTCATCCCGCAGCGGTGAACGGCTGTCAGCCTGTTGCGTCTCACTGAGCAGGCGGAACGTCAGGGTGTAATCGCTATGCTCCTGCGTCATCAGTGCCAGCAGATCGGTCAGAATCTCATTATCGCTGCTCTGCTGCGTCAGCAGACCGAGTTTCGCCCGCATCCGTTCGCCCCAGATCCGCATCAGTTCAGGTTCGTAGGCGCTCAGTGCCGTCCGCAACTGCTCGGTGGTCAGCAGACCCGACAGCGCATGTGCCAGCCGGTTAAGATTCCACATGCCGATCATTGGCTGATTTTCAAAGCTGTAGCGCCCCTGATAGTCGCTGTGATTACAGATGAAGTCAGGCTGATAATCATCCAGAAAACCAAAGGGGCCATAGTCGATGGTCAGACCCAGAATCGACATGTTGTCCGTGTTCATCACTCCATGAGCAAAGCCCACGCTCTGCCACAGCGCAATCAGACGCGCAGTGCGTAACACAATGTCGGTAAACCACTGTTGATAGCGGTCTGCTTCAGCGTCCAGATGCGGCCAGTGATGGCGAATGGCGTAGTCGGCCAGTTGCTGCACTTTCTCCTGCTGCTGGCTGTAAAAGAAATGCTCGAAATGACCGAAACGCAGATGACTCGGTGAAATGCGCATCAGCATCGCGCCACGCTCTGTTGTTTCGCGGTAGACCGGCTCATCACCTATCGACAGGGTCAGCGCACGCGTAGTGGGAATGCCCAGATGATGCAGCGCTTCCGAGGCGAGAAACTCACGCACGCTGGAACGGATCACGGCACGACCATCCCCCATGCGGGAATAAGGCGTCAGGCCTGCGCCCTTGAGATGCCAGTCCAGCTTGATGCCATCCTCCAGACGCTGCTCACCCAGCAGAATGCCGCGCCCGTCGCCAAGCTGGCCCGCCCAGACGCCAAACTGATGGCCGCTGTAGACCTGCGCCAGCGGCTGCATGCCGGGCAGCAGTGCGGCACCGTGCCAGACGGCATGACCCTTATCGGCAAAGAGCGCGCTATCCAGCCCCATTGAGGCTGCAAGCGGTGCGTTATGATACAGCAGGCGTCCGCCTGCCAGTGGCGTGGGGTTCAGCGCGGTGTAACACCCGGTAAGTTCACGGAACCAGGTGTTGTCGAAAGAGGCCTTGCCTGAGGACATTGTTTCTCCCATGCGATGCTCAGCGTTACTTAAGGTTAGTCCTCTAGTGTAACGCTGATAGCGGGGATTAACAGGAAGTATCAGCCGGGATGCTGCGCGGATGGCACACGATCGTCGGCGCAGATCAGTGAATGCAGCGCGTCAGATTTTACCACCGGGAAGAGCGCACCCTGAAACTCGGCACCGCTCAGCTGGCTGACTTTATCCAGCAGCACGTCGTCATCAATGCCACAAATAATGAGGCGGTCACAATGGGCGCGGAAATTATCGATAATGCTCTGAATAAATGGCACGAATGAAGCGCGCTTTGCCAGCGAATGAATAAACTCTTTGTCCAGGCAGATGCAGCTGAATAAATTATCGTAGACCGCATTAGAGGGGGTCTTACCCGCGCCGAAATGAGAAATCGCTAAATTAAACTCAGCATGCAGGCTTGCCAGCAGGGGATTATTTTTTCCCAGTTTTAGTTGCGGAAACGTTTCAGTGATATTCAACAGAATGAATGGCAACTGCTTTATTTTGCGCATCACTAATTCGCTGGCCAGCAGCGTCCGGGCCATGCCTTCATCAATACGTATAAATGCTGACACGGAATGCGCTTCAAAAAAGCCGCGATTCTGCTCCAGCAATCTAATCTGACTTTGCAGCAGGCGCAGCTGCTGCGACTCATCGAGCTGCGGCAGCAACAGATCCTGCGGCAGGGTGATGGGGGCACTTTCATGCACAAACTGCGTGACCAGCTCGACAGCGGTCAGTCGCCCATTAACATCACAGACAGGATAAAACCAGATTTCCGACTGATAGTCGGCCGAAAGATGAATTTTCATTTTAATGCCAGAATATGCGGCGATGGGGATATCGTATAGTAATGGTCAGGCGCAGGCAATAGTGCCAAATCATTGAAGAGACGAACTTCTTTACTCTTCCATTGCCGTTTGGCAGCAGGTGATCACCCTTAAGCCAAATAGTAGCGATAAAACAGCGGTTATTAGTGGAATTAAATAAGCGTTTATTATGTTTATTAAAACCCACGCGCAATAACTGTCATTTAAAATAAACCTTTTACTCTCTGTTTTAACTCTATTTAAAATTGGACTTAAGTCTGATTCCCCGGACCTGCGTTTAAATACGACGCGCCTGCCAGAACACTTTTCGCCAGTAGACATTGTCGAGCGAGGAGCGGATCACGCCCTGGCTGGTTGAGGCATGAATAAAGGCGTTATCGGTGTCATAAATGCCCACATGCAGGCCATTCTCCCCGCGACCGGTTTTGAAGAAGACCAGATCGCCTGGCAGCAGCTCGTCTTTGCTGATTCGGGTGCCGATATCGCTTTGAGCTGAGGTGGTGCGCGGCAGTTGCAGCGCAAATTTATCGCGGAAAGTCAGATAGACAAAGCCGGAGCAGTCAACCCCGTTACGACTCATGCCGCCATAGCGATAAGGCGTCCCACGCCAGTTACCGAGCTGATCGTTCAGTTCCGCAATCACGGTGATCGAATCGGAAAGACGGCCATTAATCGGCGGAGCGTGATGACTGCATCCCGTCAGCAGCAGAACTAAAATCAGCAAACCCAGGCGCATCGCCAAATGTCCTTATCAGAAGTTGCAACCGGCTTAATGTAGCGGTAAAGCCCGCCGGGTAGCAAGTGTCAGGGCAATACGGTCAGCAGCGTGCGTCCTTCGAGTTCAAGCTGCCGGAAAGCAATCTGGTAGAGCGGTGTCAGGCGCTGCGGCGTCAGAACCTCAGCCGGTTCACCCTGCGCAATCAACGCTCCCTGATCCATCAGCCAGACCCGATCCGCCTGTTGCAGGCTGTGGTTGAGGTCGTGACTGCTGGCGATAACGCTGATGCCCGCCGCGCACAGGTCGGCAATCAGATCGTCCACCGCTTTTTGCTGGGCGATATCCAGCGCGGTCATGGGCTCATCAAGGATCAGCAGCCGCCCGTGTGGATTGATGTGGGGATCAATCTGCATACAGACCGCCGCCAGCCTGACGCGCTGCCATTCACCACCGGAGAGCCGGGTCAGTGAACGCGATAACTTATCCTGCAGCTGAAGCCGTTTCAGCAGCGTGCTGAGGCGATCGTCTGTCTGCCCCGCCGCCTGTTTCAGATGCAGACGCAAATAGTGCCAGACCGGCATCTGACTCAGCGGTGCCTGCTGCTGAGGCAGCCAGCCGCGAACCCGGGCCATCGCCGCGCCGTTCCAGTCACTCAGCGACTGTTCGTCCAGCAGCACCGTGCCGGAGGCGGGTTGCAGTCCCGCAATCACACTGAGTAAGGTGCTTTTGCCTGCACCGTTCGGGCCTGCCACGTGCAGCAGCTGACCGGCGGCAAGCTCACCGGTCAGTGGCAGCAGCCGTCCGGGGAGGGCGGCCTGTTGCAGGCGCAACAGCATCTATTTTGCCAGCGCCTGCTTAATGGTTTCCAGAATGATCGGATCTTCCGGCGTCATGTCAGGTGCAAAACGCTGGATCACGCTGCCGTCACGGCCAATAAGGAATTTTTCGAAGTTCCACAGGATGTCGCCCTGCTCTTTCGGCGCGCGTCCTTTGCTCTCCATGCGCTCGTAAAAGCCGCTGCCTTCCGGGCGCACCGCGTCAGGTCGGGCCGCTATCAGCTGGGCATAGAGCGGATGGCGGCCTGCGCCATTCACCTCGGTTTTGGCAAACATCGGGAACGTGACACCATACGTGGTGCTGCAGAAGGTTTTAATCTCCTCACTGCTGCCCGGCTCCTGCTCCAGAAACTGGTTGCAGGGAAAACCGAGTACGCTGAAGCCCTGATCCTGCCAGGCTTTCTGCAGGTTCTCCAGCTCTTCATATTGCGGCGTCAGACCACATTTCGAGGCAACATTGACCACCAGCAGTACCTTGCCCTGCCATTGTGATAGCGTGGTTTTTTCCCCATCGAGCGTAACCAGTTCAGTTTGATATATGTTCATGCTGTTTCCTGTTGTGGATGCTGTTGTGGATACAGAGTCGCCAGCCGAAGCTAGCGTGAAGATTTCACCAGTAAAATAATAAACAGCGGCGCGCCCAGTGTCGCCGTCACGACGCCTATCGGTAATTCCGCCGACGTCAGCGCCAGGCGTGCCACAATATCGGCTGCCAGTAATACACCGGCGCCAGCCAGCGCCGATGCCGGCAGCAGATAACGGTGATCGCTGATGCCGCTCATACGCAGCAGATGCGGGATCACCAGTCCGACAAAGCCAATAGCACCGGCCATCGCGACGCTGATGCCGACCAGCCAGCCCATGGCGAGCACCAGCAGGTTACGCCAGTAGAAGAGAGACAGTCCGAGCTGGCGGGCGGATGTCTCGCCCAGCGCCAGCAGATTAAGAATCTGCCCGGTCGCTCCCAGGGCCAGCATCACCGGCAGCAGCGCCAGCATCATCCAGCCATAGCGCCAGTCAATCCCGCTGAATCCGCCCATCATCCAGTACATCAACTGACGCAGATCGAGGCTGGTGCTGAAGTAGACCGCCCAGGTCATGATGGCACTACAGATAATCCCCAGCGCTACGCCGGTAAGCAACAGCCGGGTGACCGAGAGCTGACGATGGGCAAAATGTAGCAGGATGAGCGTAATAATCAGCGCACCGGCCATCGCCGCCAGCCCAAGGCTCCACAGCGAACCGCTGCCCAGCAGCACGCCGAGCACCAGGCCAATACCGGCACCGTTTGAGACGCCGAGCAGGCCGGGCTCCGCCAGCGGATTTGTAAACAGCGCCTGCATCACGACACCGCATACCGCCAGCGACGCACCGACCAGCACCACCGCCAGACTGCGGGGCAGCCGCAACTGCCAGACAAAGAGCCTGCCGCTTTCCGTGAACCAGTCTGAGGGCGCGATCCAGCTGTCACCGGCACACAGGCTGAGACAGAGCAGAGCAGAGAGCATAAGTGCTAACACAATAAGCCATTTCTGGCCGCGCTGGTCGGCCTGGCGCGCGAGCTGGTCGAGCAGAGACATAAGCGGGATTAGCTGAGAAAACAGAGATTTGATTGTAGAGGGATTGCAGAAAAAAGAAAGGCAGATGAGGCGGTTTGCTCTTTGCCGCCAGGGAGATTAACGGGCGCGGGAGGCGGGATTGCTGCGTACTGAAACCATGAAAAAAGGCCGCTTGCGCGGCCTTTTTGAAACGCTGAAATTCAGTCAGTCTCTTTGGGTGTAGCGTTCTCTACGCGGCTTTTCAGCTTCTGTCCTGGGCGGAACGTTACTACGCGACGCGCAGTAATCGGAATATCTTCACCCGTTTTCGGGTTTCTGCCAGGACGCTGGTTTTTGTCACGCAGGTCAAAATTACCAAACCCAGACAGTTTTACCTGTTCTCCATTCTCCAAAGCGCGACGTACCTCTTCGAAAAACAGCTCTACTAACTCTTTGGCATCGCGTTTGCTCAGCCCGAGTTTCTCAAACAGGTACTCTGACATTTCAGCTTTTGTAAGCGCCATAGGTTCAATCCCTCAAGGTTGCCTGGAATCGCTCTTTTAATGCCGCAACGCATTTGCCAACGGTCGCGGCAATCTCCTCTTCTTCGAGTGTCCGGCTGGTATCCTGCAAAATCAGGCTGATTGCGAGGCTCTTGTAGCCCTCAGAAACGCCCTTACCGCGGTACACGTCAAACAAGTTTACGCCAACTACCTGATTTACGCCAACTTTCTTACACTCCGCGATGATATCTGCTGCGGGGACGTTTTCAGCCACCACAACGGCAATATCACGACGGTTCGCCGGGAAGCGAGAAATCTCGCGCGCGTCAGGCAGGACGCGGTCTGCGACCTTATTCCAAAGCAGTTCAAAGACTAAGGTGCGGCCATTAAGATCAAGCTTACGTTCCAGCTCAGGATGAACCACGCCGATAAATCCGATATGTTCATCATGCAAATAAATCGCCGCGCTCTGTCCTGGATGCAACGCCGGATTCGCTTCAGCACGGAAGCTGATGTCATCCAGTTTGCCGGTTAAATCGAGCAGCGATTCTAAATCGCCTTTCAAATCATAGAAGTCAACTGTCTGACGCGCCAGATCCCAGTGCTCTTCAACGCGGTTACCGCTGATGACGCCAGCCAGCATAAGATCCTGACGGATGCCCAAATCTGCCTGGGTATCCGGCACAAAGCGTAAGCCGCTCTCAAACAGGCGCACGCGGCTCTGCTGACGGTTCTGGTTGTAGACTACCGCGCTGAGCAGGCCGGTCCAGAGTGAGAGACGCATGGTCGACATATCGCTGGAGATTGGGCTCGGCAGCAACAGCGCCTCTTCACCCGGGTGCAGCAGCTGCTGAATTTTCGGATCGACGAAGCTATAGGTAATCGCTTCCTGATAGCCCTTGTCCACCAGCAGGTTTTTCGCGCGCTTCAGCGACAGATTCGCTTCGCGATGCTGAGTCATCACCAGACCCGCCTGTACCGGCACATCCGGAATGTTGTTGTAGCCGTAAATACGGGCCACTTCTTCAACCAGATCTTCTTCAATCGCCATATCGAAGCGCCAGCTCGGGGCGACGGCCTGCCACTGCCCTTCTCCCACGGTCACTTCACAGCCGAGACGCGTCAGAATGTCAGTCACCTGCTCATCCGCGATCACGTGGCCAATCAGACGGTCCAGCTTTTCACGACGCAGCGTGATCGTCGCTGGCACAGGCAGGGCTGCCTGATGGGTCTGATCGATGATCGGGCCCGCTTCACCGCCGCAGATTGACAGCAGCAGCTGGGTAGCACGCTCCAGTGCGGTATGTTGCAGCGCCGGATCAACACCACGCTCGTAGCGATGTGACGCGTCGGTATGCAGACCATGACGACGGGCGCGGCCGGTAATAGAGAGCGGATCAAAGTAAGCGCACTCGAACAGGATATTCTGCGTTTCGCCGTTCACGCCCGAATGTTCGCCACCAAAGATACCAGCCATCGCCAGCGCTTTCTGATGATCGGCGATCACTAAGGTATCACTCTGCAGGCTGGCTTCAGTGCCATCCAGCAGCGTCAGCTTTTCGCCTTCTTTCGCCATACGCACCACGATACCGCCGTCGATGCGGTCGAGATCGAAGGCGTGCATCGGCTGACCCAGCTCCAGCAGAACGTAGTTAGTGATATCCACCACCGGATCGATAGAACGAATACCACAACGACGCAGCTTCTCTTTCATCCACAATGGCGTTGACGCCTTTACGTTAATCCCTTTTACTACACGGCCCAGATAGCGTGGACAGGCTTCTGTCGCGTCAACCTGAATCGGGAAAGTGTCGTTCAGCGTCGCAGCGACCGGCTGCATCTCCGGCACGTCCAGTGGCAAACCATTGAGGACGGCGACATCACGGGCGATACCGATAAGACCCAGACAGTCAGCGCGGTTAGGCGTGACGCTGATTTCGATGGTGTTGTCATCAAGCTGCAGGTAGGCGCGGATGTCGGTGCCAATCGGCGCATCGGCTGGCAGCTCGATGATGCCGTTGTGGTCGTCGGAAATCCCCAGCTCGGAGAAAGAGCAGAGCATGCCTTCAGACGGCTCGCCACGCAGTTTGGCCGCTTTGATTTTGAAATCACCTGGCAGCACGGCTCCGACGGTGGCGACCGCGACTTTCAGTCCCTGACGGCAGTTCGGCGCGCCACAGACGATATCCAGCAGGCGATCGCCGCCCACATTGATTTTGGTCACACGCAGCTTGTCTGCATTCGGGTGCTGGCCGCACTCCACCACTTCCCCGACCACGACGCCGTGGAAGGCACCGGCAACCGGATCAACGCCGTCGACTTCCAGACCGGCCATAGTGATTTGTTCAGACAGCGCAGCGCTGTCCAGGGCTGGATTTACCCATTCGCGTAACCAGAGTTCACTGAATTTCATTGGATATCCTGCCCTTACTTAAATTGTTTGAGGAAACGTAAATCATTTTCAAAGAAGGCACGCAGATCGGTCACGCCGTAGCGCAACATGGTCAGACGCTCCATGCCCATACCAAAGGCGAAACCGGAGTAGACTTCCGGATCGATGCCGACATTGCGCAGCACGTTAGGGTGAACCATGCCGCAACCCAGCACTTCCAGCCACTTGCCGTTTTTACCCATGACGTCTACTTCTGCTGATGGCTCAGTAAACGGGAAATAGGAAGGACGGAAACGAATCTGCAGATCTTCTTCGAAGAAGTTGTTCAGGAAATCGTGCAGCGTGCCTTTCAGGTTGGTAAAGCTGATATTTTTATCCACAATCAGCCCTTCCATCTGATGGAACATCGGGGTATGGGTCTGATCGTAATCGTTACGGTAGACGCGGCCTGGCGCAATAATGCGAATCGGCGGCTGCTGAGCCTTCATGGTACGGATCTGCACGCCGGACGTCTGGGTACGCAGCAGGCGCGTGGCGTCAAACCAGAAGGTGTCGTGATCGGCACGGGCCGGGTGATGGGCAGGAATATTCAGCGCATCGAAGTTATGATAATCATCTTCAATTTCTGGACCGGTTACGACGCCAAAGCCTAACTCACCAAAGAAGGTCTCAATGCGATCCATGGTGCGGGTTACCGGATGCAGGCCGCCATTCTCAATGCGACGGCCAGGCAGAGAGACATCAATGGTCTCTTCAGCCAGACGGGCATTCAGCACCGCAGCTTCCAGGGCATCTTTGCGCGCATTCAGACGCTCGGTGACCTGCTGCTTCGCTTCATTGATTACCGCACCCGCTGCCGGGCGCTCTTCGGCTGGCAGCTCGCGTAACGTAGTCATCTGCAGTGTCAGATGTCCTTTCTTACCCAGGTATTCGACGCGCACCGCGTCAAGGGCGGCGATATCCGTCGCCCCGTCGATGGCCGCCGTGGCGCTGGCCACCAGTTCTGCGAGTTGGGACATAGTTTCCTCTTTTTCCAGTCAGGCTGGTCAGTTCTCGTTGGGACCTGCCGGTCCAATATGCTAGCGCCAGAAACAAAAAAGCCTCCACGAGGGAGGCTTTTAGCGCGATTTTTCGTTTCTTTTCTTATGCGCAAAAGCCCCTGGATGTCAGGCGCTAAAGTAAAAAAAGAAACGGAAAATAGCAGCGTTCATGCTTGCGGTTACCTTGTCATGCGATACAGGGAGTCTATTGAAATGCTCAGCGACGAAAATGTCAATCTTTTGCGTAAGTTACAGGCAATAAAAAAGGGAGCAAGCTCCCTTTTCCATCTGACTTACGCCAGGGCTGATTTCGCTTTTTCGACCAGTGCAGAGAATGCCACTTTATCGAATACCGCGATGTCGGCCAGGATCTTACGGTCAATCTCAATGGCTGCTTTTTTCAGACCATTGATGAAACGGCTGTAAGACATGCCGTTCTGACGAGCCGCTGCGTTGATACGCGCGATCCACAGCTGACGGAACTGACGCTTACGTTGACGACGGTCACGATAAGCATACTGACCAGCTTTGATAACAGCCTGGAAGGCAACGCGGTAAACACGTGAACGTGCACCGTAATAGCCTTTAGCTTGTTTTAAGATTTTTTTGTGACGTGCGCGAGCAACTACACCACGTTTTACACGAGCCATTTAGCTCTCCTGTTTAATATTCTGATTTAATGAAAAAATTACTTATGCGTACGGCAGGCAGGCAATTACCAGACCCAGATCGCCTTTTGACACCATGCCTTTAGGGCGCAGGTGACGTTTACGCTTAGTAGATTTTTTGGTCAGAATATGACGCAGGTTTGCGTGTTTACGCTTGAAGCCGCCAGAAGCGGTCTTGCGGAAACGCTTAGCCGCACCACGTACAGTTTTAATCTTTGGCATTTTAAAAATATCCACTTCGCATTGTTAATAACATGACCCAGACAGGCGAACAGTTGACCGCACAGCGCGAACGCTGCGCGGTTAGTGTTACTTGAAAGCCTACTGTTTCTTCTTAGGAGCGAGCACCATGATCATCTGGCGGCCTTCGATCTTCGAAGGGAAGGATTCGACAATGGCCAAATCCAGATCTTCACACAGGTCTTTACGGACGCGGTTAAGCACTTCCATACCGATCTGCTGGTGCGCCATCTCACGACCGCGGAAACGCAGCGTGATTTTGGCTTTATCGCCTTCTTCCAGAAAGCGAATCAGGTTGCGTAGTTTGACCTGATAGTCGCCATCATCGGTTCCAGGACGGAATTTGATTTCCTTAACCTGAATAACTTTTTGCTTCTTCTTCTGTTCCTTAGAAGATTTGCTTTTTTCATAGAGGAACTTGCCGTAATCCATGATGCGGCAGACCGGCGGTTCGGCATTCGGGCTGATTTCGACTAAGTCGCCGCCCGCTTCCTCGGCTTTTTCCAAAGCTTCGCGTAATGTGACAATGCCAATCGGCTCGCCATCCATGCCTGTTAAGCGCACTTCAGTTGCGCGGATTTCACTGTTGATTTTGTTCGGACGCGTCGGTAGTACTCGTTTTCCGCCTTTAATACTTTATTCCTCCAATTGTTGAAGATTTCGGCTGCGAATCTCTTGTTGAAGTTTCTCAACAAACACATCGACATCCATCGACCCAAGGTCTTTACCACGGCGGGTGCGAACGGCAACTTTGCCAGATTCCACCTCTTTATCACCGCAGACCAACATATAAGGGACGCGACGTAATGTGTGCTCGCGGATTTTAAAGCCTATCTTCTCATTTCTCAAGTCTGCCTTCACACGAATGCCAGCATTCTGCAGCTTACGCGTCAAAGACTCAACATATTCTGCTTGTCCGTCGGTAATATTCATTACCACGACTTGCAGCGGTGCCAGCCAGGTTGGGAAGAAACCGGCGAATTCTTCGGTCAGAATACCGATGAAACGCTCCATTGACCCCAGAATCGCACGGTGAATCATCACTGGCGTCTGACGATCATTGTTTTCACCCACGTAGGTTGCTTCAAGGCGTTTTGGCAGGGAGAAGTCTAGCTGAACTGTTCCGCACTGCCAGGCGCGATCAAGACAATCGTACAAAGTAAACTCAATTTTAGGACCGTAGAACGCGCCTTCGCCTGGCTGGAACTCAAACTCAATATTGTTTTCGTTCAGCGCCGCAGCCAGATCTTCCTCGGCACGATCCCACATCTCATCCGTACCGATGCGCTTCTCAGGACGGGTGGATAACTTCACCACAATCTTTTCAAAACCGAAGGTGCTGTACATGTCATAAACCATGCGGATACAGCTGTTCACTTCGTCACGCACCTGCTCTTCAGTACAGAAGACGTGTGCATCATCCTGGGTAAAGCCACGAACACGCATCAGGCCGTGCAGTGCGCCTGAGGGTTCATTACGGTGACAGCTGCCGAACTCTGCCATACGCAGCGGCAGGTCACGGTAGGATTTCAGACCCTGATTAAAGATCTGAACATGCCCAGGACAGTTCATCGGTTTGATGCAATATTCACGGTTCTCAGATGAGGTGGTGAACATCGCTTCTTTATAGTTTTCCCAGTGCCCGGTTTTTTCCCACAGGACGCGATCCATCATGAATGGACCTTTAACTTCCTGGTACTGGTACTCTTTTAACTTGCTGCGGACAAACACTTCCAGCTCGCGGAAGATGGTCCAGCCGTCATTATGCCAGAAGACCATGCCTGGTGCTTCTTCCTGCATGTGGTAGAGATCCAGCTGCTTACCAATCTTACGATGGTCACGCTTCGCCGCCTCTTCCAGACGCTGCAGATAGGCTGCCAACTGCTTTTTGTCTGCCCATGCGGTGCCATAAATACGCTGCAGCATTTTGTTGTTGCTGTCGCCGCGCCAGTAGGCACCGGAGATCTTCTGCAGTTTAAAATGATGGCAGAACCGCATGTTCGGCACGTGCGGACCGCGGCACATGTCGACATATTCTTCGTGATGATACAGGCCAGGCTTATCGTCATGGCTGATGTTTTCATCAAGAATGGTGGTCTTGTAAATTTCGCCGCGCGCCGCAAAGACGTCGCGAGCTTCCTGCCAGCTGACCTTCTTCTTCACCACATCGTAGTTGGTTTCAGCCAACTGATGCATGCGTTTTTCCAGCAGGTCGATATCTTCCTGGGTCAGGGTACGATCGATGTCGACATCATAATAGAAGCCGTTATCAATGACCGGGCCAATCGCCATTTTGGTATCCGGCCACAGCTGTTTAATCGCATGCCCTAACAGGTGCGCACAGGAGTGACGGATGATTTCCAGACCCGCTTCATCTTTAGCGGTAATGATCGCTACGGCGGCATCTTCAGTGATGGGATCAACAGCATCAACCAGTTCACCGTTAACACGGCCAGCGATACAGGCTTTCGCCAGACCAGGACCGATGTCCAGCGCAATATCCATCACACTGACAGGGCGGTCAAACACGCGCTGGCTGCCATCAGGAAGCGTAATTACAGGCATTTCATATCCTTATTTGCAGTGGTAAGCCACACGAAAGCCTACATGCAACGTAATGTAAAATTAGTGACCTGGCGTGATATCAGACCCACATTGTCGGAATGTCGCCAGGATTTCAGTGCGGGGCTGATGATAGCAGTTTTCCCCGGCGAGAAAAACCCATGCCTTTTTCGCTAAGCCCTGGAGAAATCAAAAAAAAGCGGCCTGACACACTGTCAGGCCGCTGTGAATGCTGCTGCAAAAATGCGCTTACATTGCGTAAGAGAGCATGATTGAGGTTTTGGTATCGGTACGATCAGGTGCCGATTCCGGCGGATTGTTGTTCCAGCTGACGTTGTAAGCCAGCTTCAGCGCGAAGTGGCTGTTGATCGCCACCTGCAGACCGGTTTCGGAGTTCACCGTGGTGTCTTCTCCAAAGCTGCTCAGCACTGACACGCCCTGAATAAATTTAGTGGTGTCGGTCAGCTGCCACTGATAGCTGACTGCGCCATAGCCCAGCGCTTTGGTCTGATGACCACCCGCGTGATAATCGTCATAACGTACACCCGGACCCAATTCCGCACGCAGCGAGTGCACCGGTCCATTCAGAATCTGACGACCGTAACCGGCTGTCAGCACGTCGCGTGAATCGTAGCCATTGAAACGATCGCTTAACCAGCTCGCCTGTCCAAACAGGTAGTCATATGAGTTGAGGTTGTAACGTGAACGACCACCGATGTTGTATGTTTCAGAAGAGCGCTCATCGTTTGACGAGGTGTTGGCTGCGTTACCCCACAAGCTGTAAGCCATAGATGACTGATACCAGGTCATATTGGTCTGAGCCGTCATTGATGAACTGGTGGTGTTACCGGTTTGCGCCAGATATCCCGCAGCAGCAGAACCTTCAAACGGCTTTTTAGCTGTTGAAGGGTCATCCATTGACGTAAATACGGCGTTATCGGCCATTGCCTGGTGACAAAAAGCTCCGGCGGAGAGCAAAAGAACAGCAGACAGCTTGTTATAGGCTTTCATTAAATGTGATCCGTGCGACTGTTTAAAAAACGGAGAGTCTGAAGCGTTTTGCCGGGCATTCAATGCAATTTACGGTAAGTTTTGTAAAAAATTATTAACTTACACAAAATGCCTGGAATCGCCCTGACAACCCCTGTTAATTGGGACTCATCTTATTAACGTCGCGCATTATAGTGCTGCCCAAACGAAAAGCCAGACGCAACGGCAGAAGATTTTTACGTTATGCTGCTGGCTCCTGACACGAATTTACGCTATGCATCACGTCACACACACGGCATCTCCTTCATAATTCGCCTGATTTTTCACCATGGTCTACGCTCAGTTCAGTTTCCCTTCCCCGGAGGTGCCTCATGAGCAACACCTTAACCCGCTATATCGTGACCTTTCACTATCAGGAGTCGGGCTTAAGTGACATCCTGGAACTGACCAGCGCAATGACCGCCGCAGGTTTCACGACCACGATGACAGATGACGACGGCCATCCACATGAACTCGGTACGAACAGCTATGGCATCGTCAGCACGCTGGAGGCTGAGGAGCTGCGTCAGCAGGTCACTGCGGCCGGTGAAAGCGCGCTGGGTCAGGAACCCGAGGTGACCGTCACGACCTTCGAAGAGTATCTGCGCGATGCTGCCGATCATCGCCCTGCCACCTCAGCGCCAGAATAAAGGGTGCAATTGCGCGGTTTTTGGTGAATATTTACGCAATACAATCGAACTTACGCAGCGAATAACGAGGATAGCCCAATGTGGTCAGCCATTAGTCGTCTGTTAAGCGAGCAGTTAGGCAACGCCGAAATCACTCAACGTCACGCCCTCGCGGGGGGTGATATCCATCCCACCTGGCAGATCCGCTACGGTGATCACGACGTCTTCGTCAAAAGTAACAGCCGCGATATGCTGTCGCTCTTTACCTGGGAAGCAGACCAGTTGGATTTGCTGGCGCGCACCGGCACGGTTCGGGTGCCTAAAGTCTATGGTGTGGGTCATCATCGCGAGGAGAGCTTTCTGCTGCTGGAATATATCAGGCCACAGCCGCTTGATGAGCAGAGTGCATATCAGCTCGGTCAGCAACTGGCGCATCTGCATCAGTGGAGCGAGCAGACGCAGTTCGGCCTCGATTTCGACAATAACATCACCACGACGCCCCAACCCAATAGCTGGCTGCGCCGCTGGTCGGTTTTTTTTGCTGAACAGCGCATTGGCTGGCAGCTGCAACTGGCAGCGGAAAAGGGAATTCAGTACGGGGATACAGAGCTGATCGTTGCCTGCGTGCAGCGGGTGCTCGCGTCACATCATCCGCAGCCGTCGCTGTTGCATGGCGACCTCTGGCCGGCTAACTGCGCCAGCAGTGAGAGTGGCCCCTGGCTGTTCGATCCTGCCTGTTACTGGGGCGACCGTGAGTGCGATTTAGCCATGCTGAGCTGGTACCCTGACCTGCCTCGCCAGATTTACGACGGTTATCAGGCGGTGTGGCCGTTACCGGATGGTTTTTCGCAGCGTCTGCCGGTCTACCAGCTCTACTATCTGCTCAACCGGGCTAACGTCTTTGGCGGGCACTGGCCAGGCGATGCACAGTTCGCCATTGGCCAGTTGCTGGATGAGGATGCGCTGGGCGCCAGTCAGGCCAGACCGGCCTGACAAAGCTCGCGGTCAGATAAAGCCCAGCAGCGACAGCGCAAAATAACCGGCTATCGCAATCACCACCGGCAGGACATAGAGCGGGAAGATCTGCAGGAAGATGGTGTGGCGAGGTACGCGCACCTTCTCTTCCAGTTGCTGACGGCTACGCCCTTCACTGCCTTTTGCCTGCTCCAGAATCATCTGATCCTCAATGCCTTCTTTGACATGACGCGCCTGACGTCCCATCCGCGCGCCTGACGACTCCAGCGCCAGCCCGACAAAAATCAGAATGTAGATCAGCCAGAAACCCAGGTTCATCTGACCGTTAAATTCCGGTACCGGCGAGTTATGCCAGAAGACATTCAGGAATGGCGTGTTAAAGCGCAGCATGTCGACGATGACGTGGACGAAATCGAGCATGACGGCATCAATGCCTGGCTGCTTTTCGCTATGCTTAAACATAAAGCTCAATACAGAAATAATGGTCGACAGCAGCGCCACTAAAAAGAGCACCCAGCCTGCCACTCGCTTGAGGATGGCGATACGGCCAGCCTGTTGATAGGTCATAATATCTCCTGAACCCGGAATCCAATTTGCCGTCAGTTTACCTGCCAACGGTGAAATTTCCCAAATAAAGCGTGGCCTGTCGGGCAGAGCGTGCGCCAGCAAAGAATGATGGTAAGGTAAAGCTGACTTTAAAAGGAGACCCCCTGATGCCTTATCACCGCCCTGTCCTTGCTGCCCTGTTTGATATGGATGGCTTACTGATCGATTCTGAGCCTCTGTGGGATCAGGCTGAGCTGGATATCTTTTCAACGCTGGATGTTGACCTGTCACGTCGCAGTGAAATGCCCGATACCCTGGGTCTGCGCATCGATCAGACTGTACGGATGTGGTACGAAACGCTGCCCTGGCATGGCCCCTCTCAGCAGGAGGTCACTGAGCGGATTATTACGCGCGCCATGACGCTGGTGGATCAGACGCGGCCACTGCTGCCGGGCGTGGAAACGGCGCTGCAACTGTGCCGGGAACAGGGGCTGAAAATCGGCCTTGCCTCAGCATCACCGCTAAAGATGCTGGAACAGGTGCTGGAGATCTTCAATCTGCGCCCTTATTTCGATGTGCTGGCTTCAGCAGAAGCGCTGCCCTACAGCAAGCCCCATCCGCAGGTCTATCTCAACGCCGCCGCCAGCCTTGCGATCGATCCGCTCAACTGCGTCACGCTGGAAGATTCGTTTAACGGCATGATCGCCACCAAAGCAGCGCGTATGCGATCGATTGTGGTGCCCGCCGCTGAACACCGCGACGATCCCCGCTGGGCGCTGGCGGATGTCCGGCTGGACAATCTGACCCAGCTTAGCCTGCAGCATCTGCAGGGATAATAACAGCCCGCTTATGGCGGGCTTTTTATTGCCTGTTGCACCTGTCACTTGATCTGACCCGCAAAAAATAAAACAACGTTTCATTTTTATTGAATTCCCATCCCGCTCTGCCTAAGATGCCAAAAGCGTCCCCGTTTGGGGCATGAATAACCTGACCTGCAGAGAGGCCTGAGATGGACGTTCGTCAAAGCATTCACAGCGATCACGCTAAGCAACTCGACACTGAAGCACTGCGCCGCGAGTTCCTGATTGAGAAGATATTTACTGCCGATGATTACACCCTGACCTACAGCCATATCGACCGCATCATTATTGGCGGCGTCATGCCGGTGAATAATCCGGTCACTATCGGTGATGAGATGGGAAAACAGCTGGGCGTCGCTTATTTTCTTGAACGCCGCGAGCTGGGTATGATCAATATTGGCGGCCCGGGTCTGGTAGAAGTTGACGGTAAAGCGTGGGAAATCGGTCACGAAGAGGCACTTTACATCGGCAAAGGTGCGCGCAACCTGCTGTTCCGCAGCCTGAACCCGGCACAGCCGGCCAAATTCTATTACAACAGTGCGCCAGCACACAGCACCTTCCCGGACAAGAAGATCACGCTGCAGGAAGCGGCCACCGCGACGCTGGGTGATGCCGCGACCTCCAATCGCCGCACTATTAACAAATTTATCGTGCCGGATGTGTTGCCCACCTGTCAGCTCACCATGGGCTTAACCAAACTGGATGAAGGCAGCCTGTGGAACACCATGCCCTGCCACACCCACGAACGCCGCATGGAAGTCTATTTCTACTTCGATATGAGCGAAGAGTGCGCCGTCTTCCACATGATGGGGCAACCGCAGCAAACCCGCCATCTGCTGGTACACAACGAGCAGGCGGTGATCTCACCCAGCTGGTCAATTCACGCCGGTGTCGGCACCCAGCGTTACACCTTTATCTGGGGCATGGTGGGTGAGAATCAGGTCTTTGATGACATGGACCACGTCAAAATCAGTGAACTGCGCTGAGCAGAGGAGAAATACCATGGTACTGAGTACGTTTAACCTGGAAGGTAAAGTCGCGCTGGTGACCGGCTGTAATACCGGTTTAGGGCAAGGTATGGCGCTGGGTCTGGCCCAGGCGGGTTGTGATATCGTCGGCGTTAACCGTGATGGCCCGGATGATACCCAAAGTAAAGTGGAGGCGCTGGGTCGCCGGTTCTGGCCGGTGCAGGCCGATCTGATGCAGACCAGCGTGGTGGCCTCAGTGGTTGAACAGGCGCTGGCCGCTGCCGGTAAAATTGACATTCTGGTCAACAATGCCGGCATTATCCGCCGTGAGGACGCACTGAATTTCAGCGAGCAGGACTGGGATGACGTGATGAACCTTAACAGCAAGAGCCTGTTTTTCCTGTCGCAGCAGGTTGCCCGTCAGTTTATCGCGCAGGGTAATGGCGGCAAGATCATCAATATCGCCTCCATGCTCTCCTTCCAGGGCGGTATCCGGGTGCCCTCTTATACGGCGTCGAAAAGTGCCGTGATGGGACTGACCCGTCTGATGGCGAACGAGTGGGCAAAACATGGCATTAACGTCAATGCCATCGCTCCCGGTTACATGGCCACCAACAATACGGAACAGCTTCGTAATGATGAGTCGCGTAGTGAAGAGATTCTGGGCCGTATTCCGGCAGGCCGCTGGGGCGTGCCGGATGACATGATGGGCCCGGTAGTCTTCCTGGCCTCTTCCGCGTCTGACTACGTGAATGGCTACACCCTGGCGGTGGATGGCGGCTGGCTGGCGCGTTAATCTTACTGGCGGACAGTGTTTCATCGCTGTCCGCCTTGTTAATAATATTCATGCTTCGTTACAGCGTCACATGTTCTCATTTACTGGATAAATCCCTATACTGGATGCATCGACAGTTTTCTTTGCAACCAGGTTCTATCATGACGGGCGAAGGCCACATCATTTTTGCCATTGCCAGCGCTATCTTTGCGAAGCGTGCTGAGCTGACACCAGTGCTGGCGCAGGCCGACTGGTGGCATCTTGTTCCCTCAGCGCTGCTGACATGTCTGTTGCCCGATATCGATCACCCTAAATCTCTGCTGGGACAGCGACTACGCTGGCTCTCTCATCCTATTGCGCGCGCGTTCGGCCATCGCGGCTTTACCCACAGTTTGCTGGCGATAGCCGCCGGTTTGTGGCTTTTTCAGATAAACCTGCCCCAGTCGTCGCCGATACCGCCTGATGTCCTGCAGGGTCTGACGCTGGGCTACCTTAGCCATATTGTGGCCGATATGCTGACGCCTGCCGGGGTTCCGCTGCTGTGGCCCTGCCGCTGGCGCTTCCGGCTGCCGATTCTGCGCAGCCAGAAAGGCAACCAGCTTGAGCGGGCATTGTGCCTGGGACTGGTGGGATATGCGCTCTGGTTTCCGGTGGGCATGCCATCTTTTGGTGCAAACGGCTGGCCGTCACAGCTGTTCGATACGCTACAAAATGGCGTCGGACGGTTGATTTCCAGTCATACTGCACAATAAATCAGCACAAAACGCCTTTAAGTTATAAACCATGCCATTTGGATATAAGGCACCCTCTTCGCCTGCTGTTACCATTCCTGCTGTCTTAATTCGTGATTAACATTATGCGGCCTTTCCAGAGCGAAAGGCCGCATTACTCTGGAGTTTCAGTATGGACCTTCCTCTTACGCTTAATATCGTAGCCTTTGTGGTGCTGCTGGTATTGCTCTCTCGCTTCAGCCGTCAGAACTGGAGCCTGTCGAAAAAAGTGCTGACCGGTCTGGTAATCGGCGTACTGTTCGGCCTGGTTTTGCAGTTGATCTACGGCGAAAACAGCGCAGTGGTCAAAGAGTCTATCAGCTGGTTTAATATCGTCGGTAATGGCTATGTCCAGTTGCTGCAGATGGTCGTAATGCCGCTGGTGTTCGTTTCCATTCTGAGTGCGGTTGCCCGTCTGCATAACGCCTCGTCGCTGGGAAAAATCAGCGTACTGACGATTGGCGTACTGCTGTTTACCACCGCGATCTCGGCGCTGGTCGGCGTCTTCGTGACCGGCCTGTTTGGCCTGAGCGCTGAAGGTCTGGTTCAGGGCGTGCAGGAGACTGCGCGTCTCAGTGCGATCCAGAGCAACTATGTCGGCAAAGTGGCTGACCTGACCGTGCCGCAACTGGTGCTCTCCTTTATCCCGAAAAACCCGTTTGCCGATCTGACCGGAGCCAGTCCGACCTCGATTATCAGCGTCGTCATCTTCGCCGCCTTCCTGGGCGTGGCTGCACTGCAGTTGCTGAAAGATGATGAAGTTAAAGGTCAGCGCGTGCTGGTCGCGATCGATACGCTGCAGTCCTGGGTCATGAAGCTGGTGCGTTTAGTGATGAAGCTGACGCCTTATGGTGTGCTGGCGCTGATGACCAAAGTGGTTGCCGGTTCTAACCTGCAGGACATCATCAAGCTGGGCAGCTTTGTGGTCGCCTCTTACCTCGGTCTGGCCATCATGTTTGGAGTCCACGCCCTGCTGCTGTCGGTAAATGGTATCAACCCGATGCGCTTCTTCCGTAAAGTGTGGCCGGTTATTACCTTCGCCTTTACCAGCCGCTCCAGCGCAGCCAGCATTCCGCTGAGCGTGGAAACCCAGACCCGTCGTCTTGGCGTGCCTGAGTCGATTGCCAGCTTCGCGGCCTCTTTTGGTGCCACTATCGGCCAGAACGGCTGTGCCGGTCTCTATCCAACCATGCTGGCAGTGATGGTTGCGCCAACCGTCGGGATCAACCCGTTTGACCCGCTGTGGATTGCGACGCTGGTCGGGATCGTGACGCTGAGCTCAGCAGGCGTTGCCGGTGTCGGCGGTGGTGCAACCTTCGCGGCGCTGATTGTCCTGCCTGCGATGGGCCTGCCGGTCACCCTGGTGGCGCTGCTGATCTCCATTGAGCCGCTGATCGATATGGGTCGTACTGCCCTGAACGTCAACGGTTCCATGACCGCCGGTTCCCTGACCAGCCGCTGGTTAGGTCTGACCGATAAGCGCGTCCTGGAAAGCGACGACAACGCCGAACTGGCGCACCGCTAATCTGCTTTGAACCTGGCGCGCCCGCGCCAGGTTATTCCCGCCCTTCTTCTCCATAATCTCCCCCATTAATGGCGACGCCGTTAAGAAAGCGTTAAGCATGGTAAACAGGCGAAAAATCGCCGCTTTAGTGCTTGTCTTTGCCCGATAAAAAGCGAATTCTGCAGCCAGTCTTATGAGGAGAACACCTGATGAAAAAGATAATCGCCTCGCTTCTGACGCTGACGCTTTTGACACCCGCTCTGGCTTTCGCCCATCCTGGCGACTGGGGCCCGCCGGGTGGATGGGATCGCCATGGCGGCCACGGGCCACACTGGGGCGGACCCGAGCCGGTGCGCTTTTTGCCTGAAGCCGCAACCGCGGTGCTGATAGGCGGACTGACCTACTATCTGCTCAATGGCAATTATTATCAGCGTCACGGCGATGAGTATGTGGTGACAGAGCCGCCTGCAGAGTCGCGGGTCAGCAGTGAAATGCGGGTACTCGACTTTAACGGCAAACGCTTCTATGTGCAGGCTGGCCACTTCTACCAGCGGCAGATAGATGGCGATTATGTTGAGGTGCCACGTCCGGCAGGTTTGTAGTCAGCGCCACAACGAAAAACGGCCCGTCATAATGACGGGCCGTTTGCTATTCAGGGGTGCTATGAGTTACTGCTGAACCTGCGGATCGGTGTCATATTCCGCACAGCTCTGGAAGCCGTAGTTCATGACACGGCCAGTGTCGTTATAGCTCACGAAGTAAGTCTGAGCTTTACCG
The DNA here is from genome assembly GCF_054056055.1 of Pantoea sp. PvP021. NCBI lineage: Bacteria > Pseudomonadati > Pseudomonadota > Gammaproteobacteria > Enterobacterales > Erwiniaceae > Pantoea > Pantoea sp. PvP021. Next base: position 999,245 of record NZ_JBSRXX010000001.1, read on the forward strand.
TCGCGCTGACCCAGCACATAAGTCTGACAGGTGCCGCGCGCGTGAACCATGGTGATTTCAGTAGAAGGCGTACCGGCGATCTGACGAACCTGATCACGGGTCATACCCTTTTTAACATCCTTTACCACTGGCTTAGTCACGTAGCTTTCCGCACGATCGTAAGTCGTACAACCAGACAGTGCAGCCAGCGTCAGCGCTGCAGCGATACATCCCATCACTTTATTCATCTTGTTGTTCCTCATTTATTGTCCATGTGGAAACAAGCCTGGAACATAAATGCTGATTTATCAAGTTTATGACGAACAATTAGTGGCCTGCCAAATGTCAGGATTTCGTAAAGAAGGCTGTTTTGCTGTCAACGCAGACGTATACTGCCCGGCAAAACAGGTACCGATAGCGCCCCGTTTTCAGAGACCACACCGTCATCCGCGCAGTCGCAGATTGGCGTAAATGTCACGTTACCGGCCGCTGTTTTTCACTGACTTACCCGCTTTCTGTTTACCCCATCGCTGACAATCCCGAGGATAAATGACCCCTGTACACTCCAATCGCCTGGTTTATGCCATTACGCTGGGCCTGCTGGCCGCACTGGGCCCACTCTGCATCGACCTCTATCTGCCTGCGCTGCCACAAATGGCCCAGGATCTGCACACTGAAACCGCTACCGCGCAGCTGAGTCTGACCGCCGGACTGTTAGGTCTCGGCTTTGGCCAGCTGCTCTTTGGCCCGATGAGTGATAAGTTCGGCCGCCTGCGCCCGCTGACCCTGTCACTGGTGTTGCTGTTTATCGCCTCGATGGGCTGTGCGCTGGCGCAGGATATTAACCAGCTGCTGCTGGCGCGGCTGTTCGAAGGGTTAGCAGGTGCGGGCGGTGCGGTGCTGTCACGGGCAATTGCACGCGATATGTACAGCGGCCATGAGCTGACGCGATTCTTCGCTCTGCTGATGCTGGTCAACGGTCTGGCACCGATCGGTGCACCGGTATTAGGCGGCGTGCTGATGACGATTTTAAACTGGCGCGGCATCTTCATGGTGCTGGGCGGCATTGCCATTCTGCTGATCCTGCTGGCGCGCTGGAAGCTGCATGAAACCCTGCCTGAGGCACGCCGCAGTAAAGGATCAATATTCTCCGCCTACGCGGCATTGGGTCAGGTGATTACCCATCGCCCCTTCATGGGCTTCTGCCTGACCCAGGGATTTATGATGTCCGGCATGTTCGCCTACATCGGTGCCTCGCCGTTCGTGCTGCAGCAACTCTATGGTCTTTCGCCCCAGGCCTTTAGCTTCTGCTTTGCGGCCAACGGGTTTGGCCTGGTGATTGCTTCACAGACCAGCGCCCGCCTCTGTCCATTGTGGGGCGAATATCGGGTGCTGAAAGGCGGACTGACGCTGGCCTTAGTCGCCTCCAGCCTGCTGCTGCTGGCCGCGCTGCTGCATGCTCCCTTAGCGCTGCTGCTGGTGGCACTGTTCTTTACCATTGCCAGCAACGGCGTTATCGCTACCACCGCCTCGTCCCTGGCGATGCAGAGTCAGGGCCATCGCGCTGGTAGCGCCTCCGCGGTGATTGGCGTCACGATGTTTACGCTGGGTGCGATTACCGTGCCGATTACCGGCATCGGTGGTACCTCGGTGCTGAGCATGTGCGCCACCATTTTTGGCTGCTTTATGACGGCGATTCTGATGTTTAGCGTGCTGGCGAAAAAACCGCTGCCGCAGGTAAAAACTCACTGATTTCGCAACGTTTCATGGTAATGAGTTACCGCTTTGGCTTGTTGTTTTCGCAAAGGCACGTTAGCTTTAATAAAACGTTCGCATCGAGCCGACAGGCCACTGACCTGAGGAGAAGTTCATGTCACTGCAGCAGGAAATTATTGAAGCCCTGGGTGTGAAGCCCACTATCGACGCCGACCAGGAAGTGCGCGTCAGCATCGATTTTCTCAAAGCCTACCTGAAACGCCACAGCGGCCTGAAAACGCTGGTGCTGGGGATCAGCGGCGGTCAGGATTCAACCCTGGCGGGCGCGCTGGCGCAGCGGGCGATCACCGAACTGCGTCAGGAGAGCGGTGATAACGACTACACCTTTATTGCCGTGCGTCTGCCCTATGGTGTGCAGGCGGATGAGCAGGATTGTCAGGACGCGCTGGCCTTTATCAAACCCGACCGTTCGCTGGTGGTAAACATCAAAGAGTCGGTGCTGGCCAGTGAGCGCGCGCTGAAAGAGGCGGGTATTACGCTTTCCGATTTTGTCCGCGGCAATGAAAAAGCCCGTGAGCGGATGAAAGCGCAATACAGCATCGCCGGCATGACCAAAGGCGTGGTGGTCGGCACCGATCACGCGGCTGAAGCCGTGACCGGTTTCTTCACCAAGTATGGCGATGGCGGCACGGACATCAATCCCCTGTTCCGCCTGAACAAGCGTCAGGGCAAGCAGTTGCTGAAACACCTTCGCTGCCCGGAGCATCTCTATCTGAAGAAACCGACTGCCGATCTGGAAGATGATCGTCCAGGCCTGCAGGATGAAGTGGCGCTGGGCGTCACCTATGAGATGATTGATGACTACCTGGAAGGCAAAAGCATCAATCCTGACAGCGCCCGTATCATCGAAGGCTGGTATCAGAAAACCGAGCACAAACGTCGTCCGCCGATCACGGTATTCGACGATTTCTGGAAGTAATCCTGCCCCTCCCTTGCCGCGGCAAGGGAGGCTTCTCTCACTGACTTTGTTGATCGCTGCATGCCTGCCACCGTTTCGCGCGCGACCCTCGTCGGGCTTGTCGCCATTCTGCTCTGGAGTACGACTGTTGGCCTGCTGCGCAGCGTCAGTGAAGCCTTTGGCGCCACCGGTGGTGCGGCGCTGATCTACACCACCACGGCGTGTCTGCTCTGCCTGACCCGGGGCCTGCCCAGACCTGGCGCAATGCCCGCCATCTACCTGTGGCTGGGGGGCGTACTCTTTGTCGGCTATGAAATCTGTCTGGCGCTGGCCATCGGGCTGGCCAGCGATCGCAGCCAGTCGCTGGAGCTGGGGATGATTAACTATCTCTGGCCCTGCCTGACCATCGTGCTGGCGATCCCATTTAATCAGCAGCGTTTCCGTGTCTGGCTGTGGCCAGGACTGCTGCTGTCGCTGCTGGGGATCGTCTGGGTAATGAAAGGCAGCGGCAGCGGATCGCCGGCGCTGTTGTGGCAGAATATGCTGCGCAACCCGGTCGCCTATGCACTGGCCTTTATCGCCGCCCTGACCTGGGCGCTCTACAACAATCTCACCCGCCGCTTTGCCCGTGGTTCTAATGGCGTCACGCTGTTTTTTATCCTGACTGCACTGGCGCTGTGGCTGAAATATGCCTTCAGCGATCACACTGCACCGATGACCTTTACGCCGGTGCCGCTGCTGGAGGTGCTGTTTGTCGGGCTCTCCACCGCCATCGCCTATTCCGCCTGGAATCACGGGATTCAACAGGGCAATCTGACGCTGCTGGCCACCGCCTCCTACTTTACGCCGGTGCTGTCGGCCCTGATGGGATCGCTGTGGCTCGGCCTGACGCCGCCGCTGGCCTTCTGGCAGGGCGTGGCGATGATCACGCTCGGCTCGCTGATCTGCTGGCGGGCAACACGGTCTCTGTAACCAGACGGCTGGCGATCATTTCACCTGCCTGTTATGCTGTATGGACAACCAGTAAATGGAGTCCATCTTGGTCAGACGTTCTGCCATACTTCGCCCCGAACCCGACGCGAATGCAATTTATCAATATCCCGAACACCTGCGTGAGTGGCTGGAAGGCCTGCCAAATCATCCTGGCGTCTATACCTTTCATGGCGAAAGTGAGTCGCTGCCGCTCTATATCGGTAAAAGTGTGAATCTGCGTTCGCGGGTGATGTCCCATTTCCGCACCCCGGATGAGGCGAAAATGCTGCGCCAGTCGCGGCGTGTAAGCTGGATCCCTACCGCGGGCGACCTCGGCGCGCTGCTGCTGGAAGCGCAGATGATCAAAACCCAGCAGCCGCTGTTCAATAAGCGACTGCGCAAAAACCGGCAGCTCTGTTCATTGCAGATTACCGACGGCAAACCGAATGTGGTCTATGCAAAAGACCTCGATTTCAGCCAGTCCCCCAACCTGTTTGGGCTCTATCGCAGTCGCTTCGCCGCGCTGGAACGGCTCAAGCAGCTCGCGGATGAGTATCAGCTCTGTCATGGCCTGCTGGGTCTGGAAGCGCTGAGTGCGGGGCGAGGCTGCTTCCGCTCGGCACTGCGCCGTTGCGCCGGGGCCTGCTGTGGTAAAGAGCCGGTCAGCGATCATCAGGATCGACTGCTGGAGGCGCTGGAAAACGTGCGGGTGTTCTGCTGGCCATGGCAGGGTGCCGTGGGGCTGGTGGAGGAAGGCAAAGAGATGACGCAGATCCACGTTATCGACCACTGGTTCTATCTCGGTTCGGTCAGCAGCATGGATGAGGCCAGAAAACTGCAGCGGCCCAAAGGCGGTTTTGATCACGACGGCTACAAAATCCTCTGCCGCCCGATTCTGTCAGGTGCCTACCCTATTCTGCCGCTATAAAAAAACCGCCGACGCTGCCCACTCACCTTCAGTGGACAGCGCCGGCGGTCTCAGACCGTTCGCTTAACGAGTGTTATTCAGCCGGTTCTGCTGGCGGTGCCATTTTGCCCTCGTGCGGGCCTTTCTCAGTCAGACGCTTTTCAAAGTTAGCGTTGTACTGTTTTTTCTGCTCCGGCGTCAGCACGTTATAGAGCTTGTTCTGGGTTTCCAGCATCTTCAGCGCATGCTCTTTGGCATTGGCGGACATCTTCTCTGCCTGTGCTTCTGCTTTGCTCTGGTCGAAGCTGTCAGAGGCAATAATGCTGTGGGCCGCACGACGCTCGTCCAGTGACGGGCGTTTCATATCTTTGTGGCTCTCTTTCATGATGTCGCGCATCTGAGTTTTCTGCGCGTCGGTCAGGTTCAGACCTTTAAACATCATCTCCATGCCGTGGCGCATTGGCGGCTTGTGCATCGCTTTTTCGCTGCCTGCTGGCGGTGGAGTCAGGTTGTCAGCGGCTGCATGGACGGCGCTGGCTGCACCAAACGCCAGCGAAGAAGCCAGTAAAAGGGAAGTCAGTTTGCGCATAATAGTGTCCTTATAATTCATGATAATGACGACAGCACTCTGTCGCGTCTTCGGAAACAAGCATACGACGCTGAACGTCAACTACTCAGAGCCTGAGTAAAGCCGTGAAAGCATAAAAGATAAAAATCGGGCAATCATGAAGAGAATAAGAAGAAAGGCGTGAGGAATTGAAAATGTTTATGAATTTAAAGCGAATTTGGCAGAAATCATGGAGGAGTGTAAGGGTTACGACAGGAAAGCGGAAGCCGATCTTCCACTTTTCCTGTCGGTTTTTTAGCGCCGAGGGTCTGCAGGGTCTGCGCTGTTAACAACCGCTATCAGACCGGCAGCGCCTGGGTCTGTTCGCTCTCTTCAATCAGCATCAGTCCGGCACGCAGCCCGGCGGCCACGTTAGGGTTAGGGAACAGCACATACTCCCGCGCCTGCTGCACGTAATAGCGGGTGCTACCATCTTCCGCCAGCAACGTCCCCTGTGGAAACGCGGTAAAGTTCAGCGTTTCCGGCGACATATGCAGCGTAAAGTGCTCACTCAGTCGGGTGATCTGCTGCGCGACCCGATAGTGACGCGGTCTAACCGCCGCCGCAGGCAGCGCTTCGCCATAGAGTAAAGACGCCAGCGCCTGCTGTGCCGCACTGAACTGACTGAGATCGTTTTCGCCAAACGGCAGCGCTTTGCCCAGCTCCAGGGTACAGCTGGCCGCACCGAAGTGCTCGCAGCTGAAGTGGGTAAAGGTGCCGCCCGGCGAGCGATGGAACACCAGCGCTTCCAGCCCGGCAGCGGCCAGCCAGTCAAGAAACGCGGGCGGCCAGGGGCGTTCATTGTGCGGCATTACGCCGAACTGAGGATGATAAGAGCCACGAATAGCCGTGTGCATGTCGAGATGCCAGCGCGTTTCATCGCACTCGCCCAGCTGCCAGAAGGTCTCCAGCGTCTGCTCCAGCCGCAGCACGCGGCGGGCCTCATCACCATCATCAATCTGCTGCCAGCGTCCGCCAAACAGCCGGTTAATGTCATAACGCACATAGCGCTTACCGGTGCGTAGCGCTGAGGGATTACCCAGAATCACCAGCATGCGCTGCTGTAACGGCTTTTCGCCCCGCAGCAGCGGATTAACCAGCTGGTTCACCATTTCTACCGGGGCCGTTTCATTGCCGTGGATCCCGGCAGAGAGCACCAGCGCCTGTTTAACCGGCACCGTCGGCTCCATCAACAGTATGCCGTGATACAACCATTGCCAGCGAAGATGCGCCGTTTCACCACTACGCTTACGCGGCACCTCGCCGGAGAGCGTTTGCTGTAAAAAGTCCTGCATCGTTCCTCCTTTTCGCCCTGAGCAGGCGGCAGACTGTGCTGCCCCCTCCTTCACTGCTGAAATGCATATACATTTCCTAAGTCTAGCAGCTTCGTCAGTTCATCCAGCGCGTCGCGTCCCTCACGCAGCAATTCTGGGTCGACCAGATCGGCCTGGGTCAGGCGATCGCGGTAATGACGGTCAACCCAGTTATTCAGCGTGCTGAAGAGCCGATCGTTCATCAGCACCGCCGGATTCACTGCCTGCTGCTCCTGTGGTGTCAGCACCACCCGCAAACGCAGGCAGGCTGGACCACCCCCGTTATACATGCTTTCGCGCAGATCAAACACCTTCAGGGCTTTGAGTGGCGTGTCAGCCTCAACCTGTTCACACAGGTAGCGCCAGACACCCGGATGCTGACGTGACTCCTCCGGCAGCACCAGCATCATGGTGCCGTCGGGACGGCTCAGCAACTGACTGTTAAACAGATAGGTCTCTACCGCATCTTTCACTGACACCCGATTTTCCGGCACTTCCAGCGCAACAAAACCGGGGACGCGCGACCGAAGCTGCGCCAGCAGTTCAGGCTGATTAACAAAGGCGTGCTGGTGACAGAAGAGCATCTGCTGATTACTTACCGCAATCACATCGTTATGGAACACGCCCTGATCGATCACCGCAGGATTCTGCTGCGCATACAGCAAGCTTTCCGGTGAGAGCTGATGCAGACGGGCGACCGCCTCGCTGGCTTCCCGGGTCTGACGCGCAGGATAGCGCTGCGGGGCTTTGCCCTCATAGCTGCTGTCGCGGCCATAGACAAATAGCTGCACACCGCGCTCACCATAAGCGCCGCCCAGCCGGTTATGGTTCGCCGCCCCTTCATCGCCAAACATCGCCACCTGCGGCAAAGCATCATGCACCGCAAAATGGCGATCGTCGCGGAAGATGGAACGCAGCAGCCAGGCCGTTTCCGGCGCTTCTATCGCACGGTGGAATTTGTTGTTAAGGTTCGCCACCGTCAGGTGAACCCGGCCATCAAGGCTGTCCGCTGACGGCGAGACCGTGGCAGCATTGGCGACCCACATCGCCGAGGCTGAACTGACGGCGGAGAGTAATCCCGGTGCAGTTTTGCCGGCCGCAGCCAGCACCTGCTCATCGCTGCCACCAAAGCCGAGCTGGCGCAGCGCCGCAATATTGGGCCGCTCATGCGGCGGGATCACCCCCTGCACGTAGCCCATATCGGCCAGCGCTTTCATCTTGAGCAACCCCTGCTTTGCCGCCAGACGGGGATTCGACGGCTGCAGCTGATTGCGGGTCGAGGCTTCGTTGCCAAACGACAGCCCGGCATAGTGGTGTGTTAACCCCACCAGCCCATCAAAGTTGGCCTCGGTTGCCTTCATGACGTCGTCTCCTGGGTGGAGAAATCGAGGCCCGGCGACAGCGTGGCGGGCAGCGTCAGGTCAGGCGTCTCCAGCGAGGCCATTGGCCAGGCGCAGTAATCCGCCGCATACCAGGCGCTGGCGCGATGGTTGCCCGAGGCACCAATGCCGCCAAACGGTGCGGTACTGGCTGCGCCGGTCAGCGGTTTGTTCCAGTTGACGATACCGGCACGCGCTTCAAGCAGCAACTGATCAAACTGCTGGCGTGAAGGCGAGATCAATCCGCACGACAGGCCATAACGGGTCTGGTTCGCCAGCGCTATCGCCTCTTCAAATGTCTCATAGCGGACTATGCCTAACAGCGGACCAAAGACCTCTTCATCCGGAATGCCCTGCACGCCGGTTAAATCGATAATACCTGGCGTCAGGATGGCACTGTGGCGATCCGGCCAGCGCATCGCCAGCAGCACCTCGCCGCCCGCCTCAACCCGCCGTTGCCACTCACCCATAATCTTCTCTGCTGCGCCGGTGGAGATCACGCTGCCCATAAACGGCTGCGGTTCAGTATTCCAGGCGGCGGGTTGCAGTCGCCCCGCCACCTCCACCAGCCTCTGCAGAAACGCATCCCCTGCATCGCCGCGTTTGACCAGCAGACGCCGCGCGCAGGTGCAGCGCTGACCGGCGGTTATAAAGGCTGACTGCAACGTGATGTTGACAGCCGCATCAGTGTCCGCCGGATCTTCAACAATCAGGGCATTGTTACCGCCCATCTCCAGCGCCAGCATCTTTTCAGGCTGACCGGCAAACTGGCGATGCAGCTGATAGCCGGTATGGGCGCTGCCGGTAAATAGCAGGCCATCAATCTGCTGACAGTTGGCCAGCGCCTGACCAGTCTCACGTCCGCCCTGTAACAGTGCCAGCACGCCGGCAGGCAGGCCCGCAGCCAGCCAGAGCTCAACGGTTTTTTCGGCGGTCAGCGGCGTCAGTTCGCTGGGTTTAAATACCACACAGTTGCCCGCCAGCAGCGCCGGAACAATATGGCCGTTTGGCAGATGTCCCGGGAAGTTATAGGGACCAAACACGGCCAGCACCCCATGCGGGCGGTGGCGCAGGGAGCTTTCGCCTTCATGCTGTTCACCGGTGCGGCTATGGTATGCCTTCACCGAAAAGCCGATTTTGTTGATCATCGCGCCCACTTCGGTCAGCGCTTCCCAGCGCGGCTTGCCGGTTTCACGGGCGATGGTTTCCGCCAGCGCCGTTTTATGCGCCTCAAGCCCGGCGGCAAATTTCTCAACGATCGCCTGCCGTTCCGCCAGCGGGCGTCTGGCCCAGGCTGGAAATGCGTCGCGCGCCGCCTCACAGGCTGCGGTGACCTGAGCGGCTGAGGCCGCGTGGCCCTGCCATAACGTCTCGCCGCTGACCGGATCCGCTTTCGTCAGAATCTCAGCGTCACCGTCCAGCCATTGTCCATTTATCAGATGTGTCATGCTGTTTTCTCCTCTTTGCAGAGCGTCACCACGCGCAGGCTGTCGCCCGGCTGGCAATGGAGCGCCTGCATCTGTTCATCCGTGAGTTGCACGCTGTCGCTGTCAGCCTTTGCCGGAATCAGCGCCACACGGAACTGGCGATAATCGCTATTGGCAACCAGACAGAGCGGGCCATCAGCCGGGTTTTCGCCCCGTTCTGCGCTGCGCAGACGGCTTTTACGCACCGCACGGATATGATCGATATCGCACTCCAGGGTCGGGCCGCCATCAAAAATGTCGACATAATTGAGGTAGCGGAAGCCCTCTGCTTCCAGTACCGCCCGCGCAGGCGCGGTTTGCGGATGGACCTGTCCAATCACCGCCTGCGCTTCCGGTGTCAGGTAGTCGATGTAGAGCGGATGTTTCGGCATCAGTTCAGCGATAAATGATTTCTGTCCGGTGCCACTAAGGAAGTCCGCTTTGCTGAATTCCATAGAGAAGAAGCGGCTGCCAACGCTCTCCCAGAACGGCGAATGGCCCTGCTCATCGCTGACGCCACGCATCTCGGCCACCACCCGGTTGGTGAAACGTTCACGGAAACTGGCCATAAACAGGAAGCGTGACTTCGACAGCAGATAGCCGTTTTTGCCATCACGGTAATCGGGATCGAGAAACAGCGTGCAGAGCTCACTGCTGCCGGTATGGTCGTTACTCAGCGACAGGGTAGGCAGCGCGGCATAAACATTCAGCTCTTTTGAGGCGTGCACCTGGGTACCGACGCGAAAATTGTACCAGGGATCCTGCAGCCCCACCGCCACCTCAATGGCGCAGATGCCGACGGCGCGGTTATCTTCGCTGTCGGCCAGCACAAAGACATAGCCCTGCTCGGCACGTGGCAGAGAATCCTCCCAGGTCTGCAGCGATCGATCGATACGCGCCTGTAGCGTCGCGCTATCAACCGGCAACGAGGTCAGCCCGCCACCGGTTTTGCCCGCCAGCGCCATCAGCTGGCTTAAGTCATCGCGTTCAACCGGACGGATTACCATCATGATGTTGACCCTCGCACCAGGCTTTCACACACTTCGGCAAAGCGGGCCATGCCCAGCTTCACTTCCTGCTCACTGATATTCAGCGCCGGGGCAAAACGCACCACATTGGCACCCGCAATCAGCACCATGACGCCCATTTCCGCGGCGGCAAGGTTGATCGCTTTGGCTTTACCGGCAAAATCGTCGCTGAGCACCGCGCCAATCAGCAGGCCAAGACCGCGCACTTCTTTAAACAGATGCAGACGCTGGTTGATCTCATCCAGTGCCGCCACAATCCACTGGTGACGTTCTGTTACACCCGCCATCAGTTCAGGCTGGTTGATCAGCTCCATGACTTTACCTGCCACTGCGCCCGCCAGCGGATTGCCGCCATAGGTGGTGCCGTGGGTGCCAACGCCCATCACCAGCGCCAGATCTTCGCGCGTCAGCATCGCACCAATCGGGAAGCCGCCGCCCAGCGCTTTGGCGCTGGTGAGCACATCCGGCGTGACGCCATAATGCATGTAGGCATAAAGCGAACCGGTACGGCCAACGCCACTCTGCACTTCATCAAAAATCAGCAGAGCCTGATGCTTATCACAGAGCTCACGCAATCCACGCAGGAACGCCGGATCGGCAGGCAGCACGCCGCCTTCACCCTGAATGGGTTCAACAATGACTGCGCAGGTATGGTCATTAATCAGTTCAGCCGCCGCAGCCAGATCGTTAAACGGGGCATGCTGGATCTCTGGCGGCAGCGGCGCAAAATCTTTTGAGTAAGCGGGCTGACCCCCGGCTGTTACCGTAAACAGGGTGCGGCCATGAAATGCATTCTTAAACGCCACGATGCCACTTTTATGCGGACCCACACGATCATGTGCCACCTTGCGCGCCAGTTTCAGCGCCGCTTCGTTCGCCTCCGCCCCGGAGTTACAGAAGAACACCCGGTCAGCGAAGGTGGCATCGATCAACTGCTTCGCCAGCCGCAGGATCGGTTCGTTGGTGTAGCCATTACCGGTGTGCCATAAACGTGCGGCCTGTTCCTGCAGCGCCTGTTGTAATGCCGGATGCGCATGCCCTAACGCATTGACGGCAATGCCACCGGCGAAGTCGATATAATCTTTGCCGTTTTGATCCCAGACGGTGGAGCCTTCCGCGCGAACCGGTATAAAAGTCGCAGGCGCATAAACCGGCATCATCCATTGATCGAAATCGTGACGTGAAACGTGCAGTGCCATAATCCACTCTCCTGCTTTACTTTACCGGCCGGGTAAAGCTTATGTTTTAAAATTGTTAAAAGATGTTGTAGTGCAGCCCTACTGTAGAGTGCAGTTAACGTGCCAGCCAGAGAATTAATGCATAAAATGGTCTTAACGACGTAATATCAATGAGTTAGATGCTGACAATATTCACTTAATTTGCATATATAGTGAATAGTTGTCTGATTGCAGCGCCAGAACCGGGTTTTAAACAGCAGAATTATGCATTCACGGGATGAAATATCGCTTTTGTGATCGCTGATAAATTATCTCTCCAGAAAAGCCCCTCCACTGCCCTGTTTTAGCGCAGTTTGCCTCGCGATGGTGCAGCGATTACGCGGGGAACTCGCCCGGAAATGTCAGAACACCCTGGCTTTATTTAACAAAAGTTTTTCATTTCCCCCTGCAGACACATTAATCTGCGTATCTTTATCAGGCTATTTTATAAACAGGATGATCAATATTTAATCAGCGACTCTGACTATTATTCCGGAGGTTATTATCGGGCCAGAAAGAATATTCTATAAAGATGAACAAATATTAATACGCAGACTAATGGTTAGGATAAAAGCCTTATAAGGCTATTCTTAGCGGATAATCACCCATAATTAAATCAGGGGTTATATTGATTTAAAAATGTACAAAAAATGCCCATTTAAGACCACTACATACAAACATAACCCATTGATAAATAAAGATATAAAATCAGATAACTCATAATTACTTATTAGAAGAAAATCTTATTACTTTACAATTTAATCTTCTGTTCCTCGCTGTTATCCATCAGCTGAATATAGACATCACATTTTGTTACTTTTATTGCACTTTGTAGTTTTACCTTTTTGTGTCATTTTCTTTTCACCCCATATCAGGGGAATAATAATTAATGAATACAGGGTAATAATTAAATGATGAAGCGCACTTTACTGGCGGCTGTCATGCCGTTACTGATCGGTCTCTCCTCCGCGCAGGCCGCAGAAGTTTATAACAAGGATGGCAATAAGCTGGATCTGGTCGGCAAGATTAACGTGTCACACCTCTTTTCTGACGATAACAACAACGATGGTGATACCTCCTCTTATGCCCGCTTTGGCTTTAAAGGCGAGACAAAGATTACTGACCAGCTTACCGGCTACGGTTTCTGGCAGTATCAGTACAGTCTGCATAACTCCGAGGGCAGTGACGCCCAGGCCACCAACCGTACCCGTCTGGGCTATGCTGGCCTGAAGTTTGGCGAGGCAGGTTCGCTGGATTACGGACGTAACTACGGCCTGGTCTATGACGTGCTGAGTTATACCGATATGCTGCCGTTCTTCGGCGGCGACTCCGGTTATACCGACGCCTTTCTCTCTGGCCGCTCAACCGGTGTGCTGACCTGGCGTAACAGCAATTTCTTTGGTCTGGTCGACGGCTTAAACCTTGCCGCGCAGTATCAGGGCAAAAACGATCGCAGCAGTAACATTGACGGCGTGCGTCGTTCCAACGGCGACGGCTTCGCCCTCTCCGCTTCCTATGACTTCGATTTCGGCCTGAGTTTTGCCGGCGCGTTTGCCAGCCTGGATCGCACCACGGCGCAGAATGCTGCCGCACGCGGAGAAGGCGAAAAAGCCCAGCACTGGGCGACCTCGGTGAAATATGATGCGAACCAGGTCTATCTGGCTGCCATGTACGGTGAAACTCTGAACGCCACGCCAATTACTGGCGGTTTCGCTAACAAAGCGCAGAACTTTGAAGCCGTGGCGCAGTATCAGTTCCTGAACGGCTTCCGTCCGTCCGTGGGTTACGTCTCGTCCAAAGGCAAGGAAATTGAGAATATCGGCGATGCCGACATCATTAAATACACCGCCGTGGGTGCCACTTACTACTTCAACAAGAACATGTCGGTCTATGGTGAATACCGCATCAACCTGTTGAAAGATAACAATCCTCTTCGCCTGGCGACCGACGACATCACAGCCCTGGGTCTGATTTACCAGTTCTGATGTGACAGCGGGCCCGGCTCTGACCGCCGGGCCCGTTTTTTGTTTTAAACACGACCACAGAGAGTGTTACGCGCTTTCAGCCCAGCGACCTGACTAAGCTAACGGCCATCGCCTCTTCCTGCATCAATTCCTCCACGTTAGCGGACGCCAGCAACGTGGTGGCCTGCCCGGCAGGAACCGGACGGCTGAAGAGATATCCCTGCCCGTAATCACAGCCGCGCTTTCTCAGCCACCTCAGCGTGGCGACATCCTCAATGCCCTCTGCAGTAATGATCACATTAAGCCCCTGACAGAGTGCCAGCAGCGTTTCCACCACTTTTCGCTGCTCAGATCCGGTCACGATTCCGGCGATAAACGTCTGGTCAATTTTGATTTTGGTAATACCCAGTCCCAGCAAAACCGACAGGTTGGAGTAACCGGTGCCAAAATCATCCAGCACCACTCCGATACCGGCCTCTTTCAGCAGACGGATCGCCTGGCGGGCATCGTCAGAAATGGCCATGACATTCTGTTCGGTGATTTCAAGTTCCAGCATTACCGGCCCGGCATGCTGCATAATGCTGGACAAACAGCTGGTCAGCGACGGTCTCAGCAACTGCTCCGGGGTAATGTTCAGCGACAGGCAGAGCCCGGCTGGCCATGCCCGGGTTGCACTGACAGCATCCTGCAGCAGCGCCACGGTCATGCTGTCCATCAACCCCAGCCGCTCCACCACTGGCAGAAACTCTGCAGGCGAAACCGTCTGACCGGACGCAGTGATCCAGCGCGCCAGTATCTCAAAGCCGGTAATGTTACCGGTGCGCAGTGAAACCAGCGGCTGCAGAAAGGGAACGATGGCGTGACCGCTTACAGCGGCAACAACCTCCTGCTCCAGCCTTTCCCGCTGGCGAAAGCGCAGCTCCATGTCCGGGGAGAATCGTGCCAGACAGGCGCACTTATCCTGCTTCGCCTCGTACAGCGCCAGATCCGCCGCATGCACGACATCGGCCTGACCCGTGCAGGATGAGCTGGCGATGCCTGCTGAAAGGCTCAGGAAGGTGTGCGGACCGGTCCGGATGGATGCCGCATGCTGGCAGAAGCTTTCGGCGGCGGCCAGCGCCTGATCTGCCTGTGAAGCCTGGGCAACAATGGCAAATTCATCCCCGCCGATGCGAAACACCTGACTCCCGGTACCCGCCGAGGTGGTCAACAGATTGGCCAGCGCGACCAGCGTGGCGTCGCCCTGACGATGACCGTTCAGATCATTGATATTCTTAAAGTCATTGATGTCGAGCAGCGTCAGTGTGTAAGACGTCCCGTCGGCATCAAGCGCAGCAATGTGTGCAGTGAACGATCGGCGGTTCATGACCCCCGTCAGCGCATCAGTTCCGGCCAGCCTGAGCGCATTTTTTTCCGCACGCAGCGTGTTGCGGATCAGACCCGCGATAAGCAGCGCCGGAATAATCATTGCCAGTCCGGCAAACGAGGTGGAGGTCAGGATAAACCGCAGCCGCTCGCTGGTTTCAAAATCGGGATCATAGCTCAGGCCCAGCAGGCTGGAGATCCACGCCTCGAGCCCGAATTCCCACAGCGTGGAGAGTAAAATGATGGTCGCAATATTCAGCATTGCGAGCCAGAAAAGTTTCAGGCGCATGCGTTAGTTCCCGGTGATGGAAAGTGTCAGAGTTTTGTTTTAATTTTCAGTAAAAAACCGGGGCGTACTTCTCATTCAATGTCTGCTAAGCTGCCGACAATTATCACCCCTCCGCTATTTTTACTCATCGCATTCGCACGTTCTCACCCGCCTTACGGCAGTGAGGCAGACGTTCTGCGAAGCCCGATGCGTGTCGGTTACGTCATCAATGTCGAATAGTGTTCTATCGGCAGCAGCAGCCAGATTAACAGGCCCGTCCGGTTAAATTTGTGCATTCCGGTGTTTTTAACGGGTTATGACACTGGCGTATCGCGCGGCTACAAAGCGCGAAAAGGCGCACATTCGTCAGGCGATAAAAAGCGATTTATCAGGATATTGGCCGGAATTTCGTTATCACTCCCGTTACGATTTTTGTGGCATAACGGGGTGGGTATACGTGCAGTTTTTAATTTCGTTAAATTAAATAGCGAACAATTTAGTTAAACGTAACTCTCCAGAAGTTCTCTCTCCTGCCGATACCGGTTTACCCAATGAACTCTTTCGGAACGAGAGATGAAAATTTCAACGCGCCTTAGCGCAGGTTTTGGCTTGCTTATTCTGCTGTTTATTATCTGTACCGGCACCGCGATTCACGCGCTGGATAGCGCTCGCGATGGTATGGATGAGGTGGTTAATGTCCGTTTGAAAAAGTACCAGACGGTGCTGGATATGCGCGGTGGCGTGCGGGATATGGCAATCGCGGTGCGTAACCTTGCTCTGCTGACCGATCCTGTTGCTATGAAGCCAGAATGGGAACGTCTGCAAAAACAGCGCGCGCTTTATATCAGCAACCGCGAAGCACTCTCAGGCATGATGCAGACCGACCCCGGACAGGCAGGACGGGAGGCGATGAGCAGAATCGAGTCCACTGAAGAGGCCGCCCTCTCCACGCTGATGACCGCCGGAAAACTGGGGATGGAAAATCGTCAGCAGGAGGTCACCGACTATCTGTTAAAGGTGGCGCGTCCGGCTCAGCAGAGCCTGCTGAAGGCGATAAACGATCTGACCGAGCTTGAGATGCGCAGCAGCCGGGATGCGGTAGTGGATAACGGCATCGCTATCGCCCGCACCACCTGGATACTGATCATCCTGGCGGTGCTCTCCGTGCTGGCTGCCGTCGTCACCTGCGCGTTTATTGTGCGGATACTGATGCGCCAGCTGGGCGGCGAACCGGTGCAGGCTCAGACGCTGGCTGCTGCGATTGCCGCCGGTGATCTCACCTCGCCGGTCACGCTGCGCCGTGGCGACAGCACCAGCCTGCTTGCGTCGCTCAGCGGCATGCAGACCAACCTGCGCGAACTGGTTACGCAGATCAAAGGGGCATCCGCCTCGGTGGCGCTGGCGGCCGATGAGATTTCGCAGGGCAATACCGAGCTTTCATCCCGTACCGAGCAGCAGGCTGCTGCGCTGCAGGAAACGGCCGCCAGCATGGAGCAGCTCACCGCCACGGTAAAAAGCAACGCCGCGGGCGCGCAGCAGACTGCTGGTTCAGCGCGCGAGGCCGCCACCCTGGCCCAGGCGGGCGAAGCAGATGTCCAGCGCCTGTCCGAAACCATGCATGACATTTCACTGAGTGCCGTTCGGGTGCGCGATATTACCTCGGTGATTGAAGGCATCGCTTTCCAGACCAATATTCTGGCGCTCAACGCCGCCGTCGAAGCCGCGCGCGCCGGTGAAGAGGGCCGCGGATTTGCCGTGGTCGCGGGTGAAGTCCGCTCGCTGGCCCAGCGCAGCGCCACCGCAGCACGCGACATTAAGCAGCTGATTGAGCAGGCCGTGACGCAGGTCGAGGATGGCGTGACCGTAGCGGCCGGAACGGGTGAGCGCATCCTGAAGATTGTCAGCCGCGTCGGTGAACTGGCCGATGCTATGGACAACCTCTCCCTCTCCTCCGGTGAACAGATGCAGGGCATCTCCCAGGTCAGTATTGCGGTGAGTCAGATGGATGGCGTCACGCAGAATAACGCCGCGCTGGTGGAAGAGTCCTCTTCTGCATCGCAGTCACTGCTGGCCCAGGCGCGCGACCTGCGCGGCATGGTAGAGACCTTCACCGTATAAGCCGTATCGGCGGGCGGCTTCAGCCTGGGTTAAATGCTGAAATTGTCCTGCCGATCTTAGCTGCGTTGCACCCGGCGCACGTTGTGCGCAAGGGTTGCGACCGGTTATGTTGACTTCAATTTAATTTGACTCAATACTGTGCCGACTTTCAATCGGCGGCGCAGCTAAAGGCTTTTTCTCCCGCTGCGA
The DNA here is from genome assembly GCF_054056055.1 of Pantoea sp. PvP021. Classification (NCBI taxonomy): domain Bacteria; kingdom Pseudomonadati; phylum Pseudomonadota; class Gammaproteobacteria; order Enterobacterales; family Erwiniaceae; genus Pantoea; species Pantoea sp. PvP021. The sequence continues at coordinate 1,016,691 of NZ_JBSRXX010000001.1, forward strand.
TAGCGCTTAAAAGTCTGGTGTCTTACACCAGAAAGAGATGCTGCCGAAATCAACATCTCCCCGAGATACTATTCGCGAGACTTCACGGCTGACCAACAGCCTGGGGTCTGGCTGTCCCACCCCGGACTCAGAATGAGTAAAGATATGAATGACGAACCCGCGGGGATCTCCGATACGCCTCCCGCCAGTGCAGCGCCTGAAACCATCGACCAGTTTCTCTGCTTTGCGCTCTATTCCGCCTCACTTGCCATGACAAAGCTCTATCAGTCGCGGTTAAAACCGCTGGGTCTGACCTATCCGCAATATCTGGTGCTGCTGGTGCTGTGGGAGAAAGATCGCCTGACCGTCTCTGATATTGGTGCACGTGTCCGGCTTGATTCCGGCACGCTCAGCCAGCTTCTGAAGCGGCTTGAAAGCGCGGGCATTATCTGCCGCCAGCGTGACACGGGAAATGATGAGCGCCGGGTACTGATCTCCCTGACAGAACAGGGCCACCAGCTTAAAGTCGCGGCGGCTGGCGTCCCGGCTGATATGATCTCGGTGATGGATACCGCCTGTAGTGAACTCGGTGAGCTGACAACCCAGGTGGCAACGCTGCGCGAAAAGCTGCTTAAGGCCCTGCCATGATGCTGGCTTATAAAAAAACCTGTGACCAGGCTGATAAAGCTGAATCGCCTGAGTGTTGCCTCTTCAGGTGCTATTCAACAGAACGGTTGCGCTGGAGTTTCTATTGAGTACCGATAAACCGGCAGATATGGCTGACGTCCATGCCGTTGTAGGGCAGGCGGTGTCGAGCCTGCTGAAGTCAGGCAAGACGGCAGGCTTACAGGACATAATTGCATTCCTGCAGCATCAGCAGGCACGATCGGTAAACGGTCAGCGAGAGGTCTACGCCAGAGCGGTGCGTATTGTGATGAGCATGGTTAACTGATAACCGGGCCGCTGTGCTAAACGGCGGCGCTGCCCGCGCCTTCTTAATATCAATACCCTGCCCGCTGCGCAGCGTCGTTCCTGCTTTCACCCGGCGATTCCCGCTCTCATTTCAGGATCAATAGTGATGTCACTCTGCCGCGCCTTCGTCATCCCGACAACTTATCTCTGCCAGTAACCGCTGTCGGGCCTGCAGACGTTAACAACAGCGTCTGCACACCACCACCGCTATTCACTCCCCCCAATCCTTTCTGTGCAGTAAAGCATTCCTGCTAAAGTGTGGTGCCGCCGGGTGCCATCAAATCATAACGATCGTTCTGTGGGGCCTCGTCCACGGTCATCGGTGGCTGAATTTTCAGGGTGATCCAGTTAGAGGTCACACGCTGCTGCTTGCTGTCCTCCAGCGTTACCGACAGGCGATATTCGTTGCTGGCGTCTGGCGACGGATCCCACTGCGGTAAGATCACACTCCAGCCCTGCGGATCGGCGTTATTGGCCGGAGGTGTCAGGCTCAGCGCCTGCGTATCGCCCTGCCAGCTTACCGCCTTGATAGCATTGCTGGCGCGCACCTGCAGCTTCAGCGGCAGACTCTCGCCACTGCTTAACTGCCAGGGCGGGGTTGCCAGAAACACGGACAGCGTTTTGCGCTGACGGAAGGCGAGCACCGGCGTATCGCTGCGGGTGACGGTATCGTAACGGCTGCCGCGCAGAGAGTGCGCCTCCGCGACGTTTCCGGCATCGAGCTGACGTCGCAGCGCCACGCCAAAGCGATAGTTGAGTTTCAGCCCCAGCTGATCCTGACTCTCACCGGCACTGCTGGTTTTATGGGTAGCGGACAGCGTCACCAGCGGCACGGGAGTGTAAGAGAGGCCAAACGACATGGCGGAGGGATTGTGATAGCGGTTGCCGCTGTTAAACAGATCGACATTCTCACCCAGATATTGCTGATAGCTCACCGAAACGCCCAGCTGACGATAAAAGGGCAGATAGCTCTGGCTGGTAATATCGTAGCCGCGCGCCATGCGCTGCTGCTGCGAATCGCCCAGATTTTTCCAGCCGGAAAGCGGCTGATAGTAGTTGGCCGAGAAGCGCATTGAATCGCTCCACGCTTCCGTGCCCACAGAGGCGCGTTGCAGGCCGCTGCTGAACACGCGGTCAACAAAGCCGTTGTAACCCAGCAGCCAGTCACCGGCATCCCAGCGTTGTCCCAGTCCCGCGTTGCCAACCAGGCCATCGCCGGTATCGTGCAGCCCAAGCTGGCTGAAGGTGAGCCGGCTGTTTTCGTCGGCCAGGGCGCTGAAGAGATCGCCGCCGGTGCCGGTGAAGTTTCCGTTCATGTCGACTTTCAGATCCAGCTGCGCGGTGCCGTAAGGGGAAAGCAGTGACTGCCCTTCGCTCTCAACCCGATCGGCCACTTCATCGCGCAGATGATTGAACGCCCAGACGCCCGCCTGCTGACCAAACGTGACATTGCTGTCGCTGTTGTTACTCGCTTCACCGATACTCTTGGCCACCGCCGCCAGCTTTTTGCTCCACTCTTCATCCTGATCGCTGGCACCGCCGAGCGTCGGCAGCGACTGGCTGTAGCGCGCAGGATTGTCGAATGGCGTTTCTGACACCGCTGTTTCAGTCTGAAAGGCGCGGGCGCTCTGCGTGGCAGTCAGCGACAGCGCAATCAAAGAGAGAACCCCTGTTTTCCGTATCATGTCACCCGGCACATTGATTAGTTCGTAGCTGCAATTAAACAAAAATCATCAGCTATTACCTTAACATATTGTGACGGCGATGCAGGACAGCAGCGGCGAATTGTGCATATAACAGAAAAGTCCGGGTCAGAAAAAGGCCTGCATTTACAGCAGGCCTGCGATCTCTCACCGCATCAGGAGAAGATCAACCCGCCATCCACATTGATGGTCTGCCCGGTGATGTAGCGCGCATCCTCTGATGCCAGAAACGCCACCAGTCCGGCGACATCTTCCGGCTGACCGGCACGCTTCAGCGGAATGTTTTTCACCCACTCCGCCATCAGCTCCCCTTTACCGTAGGTTTTCTCCTCGCTGCTGAAGATCTCGCCCCAGACGCGATCGTTGTAATCCCACATCTCACTCTCAATGATGCCAGGGCAAAAAGCGTTGACCGTAATGTTCCACGGCGCCAGCTCCAGCGCCAGACTCTGGGTAATGCCTATCACCCCCATTTTGCTGGCGGCGTAGTGCGGCGTGTAGATAAAGCCCTGTCGTCCCTGCCCCGATGAGGTGTTGATCAGGCTGCCGCTGCGCTGCTGCACCATATATTTCGCCGCTTCACGGCAGCAAAGCCAGACGCCGGTGGTGTTAACCGCCAGAATCCGCTCAAAGTCGCTTTTCGGCATGGTGTCGAAGCGGTCGATGGTGATCACGCCCGCATTCTGTATCGAGACGTCGATCTGACCAAAGCGTTCAAAGGCCTGCTGATAGAGCTGCTGCACCGCAGCTTCATTCGTGATATCGACCTGCAGCGCCAGAATCTCACTGCCATACTGCTGCTGAAGCTGGTCGGCTGTAGCGAACACCCGGTCAGCATTCGACACCATCACCAGCCTGGCCCCGTCGCGGGCGAAACGCGCCGCGATCCCGGCCCCGATGCCACGACAGGCACCGGTTATCACCACTGTTTTTCCACGTTGTTCGCGGCTCATAATCGCTCCTGTTAACTGTGACGAACATCAGTAAGGGGGGCTGCCTGCTGCTTTTTTTCATGGCGACGCAGCAGCACCACTTTGCTTTGCAGACGTTGCTGGAACTGGTCGATGACTACCGCAGTCACAATCACCAGACCTTTGATCACCATCTGCCAGAAATCGCTGACGCCCATCATCACCATGCCATCCGCCAGGAAGACGATAACGAAAGCGCCAATAATCGAGCCGGAAACCCGGCCACGTCCACCTGCCAGCGCAGTGCCGCCCAGCACGGTGGCACCAATGGCATCCATCTCAAACATGTTGCCGGTCATCGGGTGCGCAGTCTGCAACTGAGAGGCCACCACCAGCCCGACAAGCCCCGCGCAGAGGCCGGAAAAGGCGTAGACAAAGACTTTCACCTTGATAATCGGCACGCCCGCCAGTCGCGCGGCGGACTCATTGCCGCCAATGGCGTAGATGTAACGACCCAGCGGGGTTTTGCGTGTCAGGTAGAGGCCGAGCAGTAAAAAGCCGAGCATCAGCCAGATTGGCAGATAAACGCCCAGTACGGTGCCGGAGCCGAGCAGCGAAAAGCCGGTGTTGCCCAGCGCGGGCACTCCCACCAGGTTGGCGTAGGTGCCGCCGTCGTTGAACAGCAACGCCGCACCGCGCGCCACATACATCATGCCCAGGGTGCAGATAAAGGGTGCGACGCCCAGTCGGGTGATCACCGTGCCGTTAATCAGTCCTACCAGCACGCCAAAGATGGCCACCACCAGAATCACTTCAGGCACATTGAGAAACAGCATATTGCCGCCCCACAACGGGATGCCATTGGTGAGCAGTGCGCCCGCCACCATGCCGCAGATCCCGGCGACCGCGCCCACCGAGAGATCGATACCGCCGGTCAGGATCACCAGCGTCATACCAATGGCCAGCAGGCCGGTAATCGCCACGTGCTGCGTCATGATCAGCAGGTTAGAGGGGGTAAGAAAGTTCGGCACCATCACGCTGAAAAAGCCGACCACAATCAGCAACGCAATAAAGGTGCGGGCCTTGAGCAGGTACATATAGAGCAGATATTTTTGGTTCATGAAATTCTCCGGCCAGCTTAGAGCCTGGCCCGCCAGGCGTAATGGTTTCAGGCAGTCTGGACACGGACAGCGCGGAACAACCGGCACGTACACGCAGTACGTGAGGATTACTCGCTGTGCTCGCCCCTTCAGGGCCACCCTGACGGGCGTTCAGGTTGCTAAAGCAGCCTGTGTGACCACTGCCCAGGTTCAGACAGACAAATAAAGTAGCCTGATGGGTCAGGCTCTTAATCCTGCGGGGTTGATGCCGCAATCAGATGTTCTCGCGTCGCCGCTGCGCGCGGCAGATCGGCAGTAATCCGGCCATCGGCCATCACTAAAATGCGGTCCGCCAGCGCCATCACCTCATCCAGTTCAGACGAGGAGAACATCACTGCCAGCCCCTGCTGTGCCAGACTGCCAATCAGGTGATAGACGTCGGTTTTGGCACCCACGTCGATACCGCGCGTTGGCTCATCCAGCAGCACCACCTGTGGCCCGGTCATCAGCGCTTTACCCAGCACCACCTTCTGCTGATTACCGCCGCTCAGCGCCGTAACCGGCAGGTCGGGATCGCTGACTTTAATCGCCAGATGGCCGATCATCTCACTGACCCGCTGCTGCTCCCTGGCAGGATTTAACAGCCCCAGCGCACGTCGAAAACCGCGCAGGCTGAAGTCAGAGAGCGTCATGTTGGCGGTGACCGACATCAGTTCAATCACCCCTTCGCCTTTGCGATCTTCGGGCACCAGCGCTATGCCACTTTTCAGCCGCTGCTGGAAGCTGCGTTTCGCCAGATCCCTGCCCGCCAGCCGAACATGGCCTGACTGACAGGGCATCAGGCCAATCAGCCCCTTAAACAGCTCGGTGCGTCCGGCCCCCAGCAGACCATAAATGCCGATCACCTCGCCTTTGCGCAGCGTAAAACTGACGTCATTAAGCTTGTAACCGCCGTTCTGATGCAGCGCAGTCAGGCCCTCTACCTCCAGCACCGTTTCCCCCTGTGGCGCAGGCTGATAGTCGAACTGCTTTTTCTTGTCACCCACCATCTGGGCGATAATCCACGGCACGCTGGCGTCCCGTACCTCGCGCTCACTGATAAAACGGCCATCGCGGAAAATGGTGATGTGATCGCCAATCTCCATCAGCTCTTCCAGCCGGTGAGAAATGTAGATAATGGTGACCCCACGCCGCTTAAGCTGATCGATGACGTTAAACAGCACTTTCACTTCAGACTGGCTCAGGGCGCTGGTCGGTTCATCCATGATCAGCACCCGGGTATCCTTCGACAGCGCCCGGGCGATCTCCACCAGCTGCTGATGACCAATACCCAGCTCACCCAGCGGCGCGTAAGGATCGACATCCAGCTGCAGCCGCTCCAGCAGCGACTTTGCCAGTGCGTACTGATACTTTTCATTGATCACCCCGCGCTGGAAATACTCATTGGCGATAAAGATGTTGTCCATCACGTTCATGTTGGGAAACAGATTCAGCTCCTGAAAAATGATGCTGATCCCCTGCTTCTCCGCCTGATGCGTGGAGTTCAGCGACACCACCTTGCCATCCAGCAGAATCTCGCCCGACGACGGCGTCTCTACACCCGCCAGCATCTTCATCATGGTGGACTTACCGGCGCCGTTCTCACCGATCAGCACGTTAACTTTATTGCGGTAGACCCGATAACTGACCTGATCGAGCGCGGTAACGCCGGGATAAAGACGCGACACGTTGCGCGTTTCGATAATCACGTCGCCGGACTGTTGCGGTTGAGGATTTTGCATCTGCCGCTCCTTATTGCCGGGTGATCGCAGCCGGAGTGATATCCGGCAGCTGCTGCGGAATGTCCCAGCTGCTGAACACGCCGGAGACCCTCACTTTATCGCCCACCTTCGGCGCAAACTGCTGCATCAGAGAGGAGGCGTGCTGGTTAATCGCCTTGCCGTAATCACCAAACAGCACCTGGTCATTGAAGTCCTGATAGCTCACGCCTTTGTAGACATCCCGCAAAGCGGTGCCACGAATGATTGGCCCTACCTGAATTGTGACACTGTCACCTGATTCATCTTTCACGGTCATCTTCCCGCTGCGTGACGTGGTATTTACGGCGGTCACCTCGCCGCTAACCGAGACGCTGAAGACACAGGGATTCTCAGCCTGACTGCGATAACCGTAGCTCTGACAGGCACTGTCAAAGTCTTTGGCAGACTGCAATGACTTCATCAGCGTCGCCAGCGGTTTAGCCTCTGCCTGAACCTGCGGCACCAGTTTCTGCTGCCAGAGCTGGTCGATGTTCGCCATTTTCGGATTGGGGGGATTTTTCAGGGCAGCCAGCTCCTGCTGCGACACAATTTTGCAGCCGCTTAACAGCAAGACCACCAGCGTCAGCCAGACTCTTCGGGACATCATCTTCTCCCTGGCGCCCGCTTTCGCAGGCGCGACAGCGTTTAATTACGACTTGTAGTTAAAGTCCTGTACACCTTTAGCGTTTTCCGGGGTAATCAGAATGCCGCGGAACATCACCCGCTGTTTTTCCGGCTTCACGCCCTTCTGAATGAAGTTATCGAGATCGGTCACCCCTTCAGCGGCAATCGCCTGCGCCTGCAACATGACCGTGGCTTTCAGCGTGCCCGCTTTCACTGCATCGCGTTCGTCGTTGCTGCCATCAATCCCCACCACGATGACATCGTTGCGACCGGCCGCCTTCAGCGCAGCAATGGCGCCCAGCGCCACCGGGCCGTTACCGCAGATCACCCCTTTCACATCCGGATGCGCCTGCAGGATGCTGTCCATAATGCGCTTGCCGTCGATCAGCGTGCCTTTGGCATCCTGACGTGCCACGCTCTGCATATCAGGATACTGATCCAGCACCTGATGGAACGATTTCGAGCGTGTCACGCAGTTGTTATCCGCCAGGTTACAGGCGAGTTCGGCGTATTTGCCCTTTTCGCCCATCTTTTCAACAAAGACGTTGGCAACGTCTGAACCTGCCTGGAAGTTGTTGTGGGTGATCTGCGCCAGCGCCACGTCATCCACCGGGATTTCGCGGTTGATCAGCACCACCGGGATCCCGGCATCTTTGGCTTTTTTAATCGCCGCCACGCTGGCGGTGGAGTCGGCGTTATCCAGCACGATACCCTGCACTTTTTTACCGATAGCGGCGTCGATCAGTTCGCTCTGCTTTTTCACATCTTCACCGTGCGACAGCACCGTTGTTTTGTAACCCAGCTCCTGCGCTTTGAGATTGGCGCCTTTGGCTTCTGAGGCGTAGTAGGGATTATCGAGTGAGTTAACCAGAATCATAATGGTGCCCTTTTCGGCGGCAAACGCCGCCTGCGAAACCAGACAGGCAGCCACGGCAGTGCACAGCAAAGTACGGTTTTTCATGATGTTCTCTCTTATCGTTATGGCAGGGTATGAATTCCCGGGTGCTGGATTGGCCTTACCAGATGGTAAAGCCCCCATCGATCATCAAATCGGCGCCGGTGATCATGTCGCTGCCGTTGCTGGCGAAAAACAGCACCGCAGCGGCGATCTCATCGGTATAGGCAAAGCGTCCGAGCGGAATCAGCTTCTTCATCTGCTCGCCCTTCTCGCCGCGCCAGGCCTTTTCGCCCATCGGCGTCAGCACCACGGTGGGCGACAGGGTGTTAACGTTAATGCGATGCGGGGCAAACTCTTTGGCCATCACTTTGGTCATGCCCAGCAGGCCCGCTTTGGCTGAGGTGTAGGCGACATGGTTGTCGATAGCGATGGATGCCGCCTGGGAAGCGATATTAATAATTTTGCCGCCCGCACCGGCACGGATCATCAGCCGTGCGGCGGCCTGTGAGCAGAGAAAAGGCCCGGTGAGATTCACCGCAATCTGCTTCTGCCACTCGGCAAAATCGGTCTCGATCACCGGCTGCAGCATCACGTAGCCTGCGCAATTCACCAGGATATCGATCCGGCCATAGTGGGAAACCACATCGTCAAAGGCCTGTTCAACCGACGCAGGATCGGTAACGTCACAGCAGACAAACTGCACCCGCTCGACGGGGAAATCTGCCTTCAGGCTGGCCACCTTCTCTGCTTCAAACGGCGGATAGAGTAGTGCCAGACTCGCGCCCTTCTCCAGCAACATGCCATTGGTCGCCATCGCGATACCGCCCAGCCCGCCGGTCACGACGGCTACTTTGCCAGCCAGATTCATTGTGGTATCCACGCCGTAGCGCAGGTTTACGTCATATTCACCACTCATCCCACTCTTCCCCTCAGATTTTTGCCGATGCCGTTGACTCACTCATTTTCGAACAAAAATATAAGCTATCGAAAAGAAATGTTGTGTGGAGCAGATCAAATTTCGACCATCTGCCCTGCAAAGCGGCTTATCTGATTGAAAAGACGTGATCTGGCTTCCACTCCCGAAATAAAGGCAGCTGGTTGCAATCCGGAAAGCGTGAGAGATTCAATAACCTGCACATTTTATATTTTCGTTCGAAAACCAAAGGCAGATCAGGCTATCTCGCATTCATAAAAATGGCGCGTTAAACTCAGCCACAAAGACCTTGTTCGCCCGACTTCTCAGGTTATTGGAAAAGGGAGCATTTCGATTGAAAAGCAAAAGTGAGCAGTTCGCTGACATGCAGCAACGCCGCGAGAAAATTCTGGAGATGATCCGTGAGGATGGCACGGTCACGGTTAAAGCTTTGACGGAGACCTTTGGACTGACCGAAGCCACCTTACGCAGCGACCTTCGCATGCTGCAAAAACAGGGCTTTGTGCAGCGCTACCATGGTGGCGCGACGCTGATGACGGGCAAACAGAATACCGGGGCGATGCTGCTGGAGCGGCAGACACATCTGGAAGAGAAAGAGGCGATTGGCCGGCTGGCGGCGCAGCATATCGAAAATGGCGACACGGTGATTTTCGATTCCGGCACCACGACCACCGCGATCACCGATGCCATCAGCCACATCCGCCGCCTGTCGGTCGTGACAACCGCGGTGAATATCGCCCTGAAACTGGGCGGCGAGCCGGGGATCAACATCCTGCTGACCGGCGGTACCTTTAAATTTCCGACGCTCTCTACCTCCGGCGAAAAGGCGGCCAGCTTCTTCGAAAACGTGCTGGCCGGTAAACTCTTCCTGGCGACCGCCTGCATCTCACCGCGTCTGGGCCTGAGCTTCCCCAGTGAAACCGACATCAAGGTAAAGCTGGCGATGATCAAATCTGCCAGCACGGTTTACGTGGTCGCTGACTCCAGCAAAATCGACAAGGTTTCGATGTTCGCGCTGCCCTGTGACTGGAGCAATATTCACTACCTGATCACCGACAGCGGCATCAGCACTGCGCAGGTAAAAGCGTTTGAAGCACTAGGCGTGAAAGTGCTGGTGGCCCCGCTGCCGCTGAAGCGGGCGATGTAATGCTTGTTGAAACAACATCGATTCAGCCACTCGCTGTCATCAGACAGCCACAGGATTAAGTTACGCTCCAGAGCGAATGCTAAGCAGGGATGTAACGGATGATAAAACGATGAAAAACGAGATTTTCGAGCGCAGGAAAGCGCGGGCTTTAGCCCTGATGGCAGCGAAGAAAATATGGCCGAGTCACTCTGCTCCGCCATTACATCGTTTGTTATGGAAAATGAATATCCATCTTCCACCCCCGAGTTTCACTCCTTTCTGGCTCAATCTTGTGGTGTTTGCCAGCATGTACACGCTTATGATGCCACTGCTGCTCTTATTGCCTTCTCTTCCGGGCATGTCTGACGACAACTATTCGCTGATACCCAATCTGATCGCAGGTCTGTTCTTCGGTACGACAATGGCACTGTTTCACGGATACCGAAAAAAAGTTCACAACCTGCCTGCGTGGGAGGAGCTTTAACCCCGTCAGACGCTTAATCATCATTGTCAGGACCAGTTTCCCTTTTCCGTAACAGAACGCACTGCCGCCAACAGTGCAGGTAAGACCTGCCTGAAGAGCAAAGTGTGCGAGCCACGGATGGCGAGCCCAGTCCGCAGGGATGCGGGATCCCTTTGCGATCAGGCAGGCCTTTCCTGCACAACGCACCGGCTCTTCAAACCATTCCTGCCTTCTCACCCAAACAAACCTGCACCTAATACCGACCCGCTCCCGCAAAACCCCGCACCAATGCCAACAGTGCAGGTAAGGCCTGCCTGAAGAGCAAAGTGTGCGAGCCACGGATGGCGAGCCCAGTCCGCAGGGATGCGGGATCCCTTTGCGATCAGGCAGGTCTTACATGCACGCCGCACCGTCTTGCCACACCGTTCCTGCCTGCCAGCAAAAGCCCGCACCTGCAGCCCCGTCACCCCACCGCCTGCACCTGCATCCCCACCTGCAAATCCGCCCGATAAAACCGCACCACTTCACCCACCATCAGCAACGACGGAGACACCGGCTTATCCCGCGCCACCGTCTCCGCTAATCCCCCCAGCGTGGTAATCAACACCCGCTGATCGGGCCGGGTCCCATTCTCAATAATCGCCACCGGCGTCTCCGCATCACGTCCCTGCGCCTGCAACTGCGCACTGATCGACGCACTCCAGCTCAACCCCATATAAAACACCAGCGTCTGATTCACCGCCGTCAGCGCAGCCGCCTCCAGCTGCGGCTCGCCGTTCCGCCCATGCCCGGTAATCAACCGCAAAGACTGCGCGCAATCCCGATGCGTCAACGGAATTCCGCTGGCTGCCGCACAGCCCACAGCCGCCGTAATCCCTGGCACGACCTCACAGCGAATCCCGGCCTGCTGCACGCTCACCATCTCCTCGCCTCCGCGACCAAAAACAAACGGATCGCCCCCCTTCAGCCGGATTACATTGCGTCCACTGCGCGCCAGTTCCACCAGCAACTGATTAATCTGCGCCTGCTTCAGACCATGCTGCCCCGGCTGCTTACCCACATCAATACACAACGCCTGCTCCGGCACCTCCGCCATCACCGCGTCACTCACCAGCCGGTCATATACCACCACCTCAGCACGCTGCAGCAACCGCAACGCCTTAACGGTCAGCAGTTCCACATCGCCAGGGCCCGCACCCACCAGCCACACCGCGCCCTGTTGCGACACGGCATCCACCGGGGCCAGTAACTTATCCAGAGAATCAATTGCTCGTGTCATCATTCCTCCGACATCACTTCGGACAGCAACAACTGCTTCAGCTCCGGAATACAGGAGCCGCACTGCGTGCCGCACTTTAGCTTTTCGCCCAACGCCTGAGTTGTACGACACCCCTGCGCCACCGCCTGTAAAATCGTCTGCTCACCCACCGCCATACAACTGCAAATAATCCGTCCCGTGGCCGCGCCCTGCGCGGGCTGTCCTGCCAGTACACTGTGCCGCCCTGCCGCATCCTGCGGCGCATGACTAAAGGCCTCGGCGACCCACGCACTATCAATCGACGGCAACACGGAGCCGGCATAAAACGCCAGCTGCAACTCGCCGTCACGCCATGCCAGCAACCGGTAATCATTGCCGCTGCCGGTCGCAACCTGCCTGTGACAGCCTGAAAGAACAACCTGCCCGTCCAGCCAGACCTGCGGCGAGCCCTCGCCCGCCACCGCATAACGCTGCACCGCCGGATAGGGGGTACGCGCCCAGTAACGCAACCCTGTGGGCTGCGCTATCTCGCGCTGCCATAGCCAGCCCTGCCAGCTCACCCTCAACGGCAGAATCCGCACCGACGTCTGCTTCAGCGCGGGCTGCCCCGAAAACGGACAGGCGCGGGCGGCCACCAGTAAATCGACGTGACTCTGCTGACTGAACTGCCGGTTCCAGTGCATCGGCACAAACAGCTCGCCGCGCCGCATCCCGGCATCGACACGCACCCGCACGCTAATCCAGCCCTGAACAGACTGCACCCGCGCCAGTCCGCCCGCCGTCACGCCATACGTTGCCGCATCCGCCGGATGCAGCGCGACAAACGGTTCATCGCAATGCTGCATCAGACGCGGCACCAGCCCGGTACGCGTCATGGTGTGCCACTGATCGCGCACCCGTCCGGTATTCATCAACAACGGATACGCCGGTTCGCGCGGGGCGACAACCGGCGTGGCCGGCACCCGCAACCGGGCCTTACCATCCGGATGAAAAAACCGACGATTGCCAAACAGCCGGGCGCAGCCCTGCGGACAGGCCGCGTTAACCGGCCACTGCACCGGACGCAGCGCATCCCAGTCAGCATTACTCAATTGCGCCAGGCCGCTGATATCAAACGCCCTGGCGCCCCGGTTCTCGAAACCTGACAACGCCGCATGCTCACGGAAAATCTCTGCCGGATGCTGCCAGTTAAAGCCTTCATCAAACCCTAAACGCCTGGCCACCTGCGACAGCAACCACCAGTCAGGCCGGGCGTCACCGGGTGCGGCGGCAAAAGCGCGCTGACGTGAAATACGCCGCTCGGAATTGGTCACCGTGCCGTTCTTCTCGCCCCACCCCTGGGCGGGCAGCAGAATATTGGCAAAGGCGCTGGTATCGGTCTGCGCCATCACATCTGATACAATCACCAGCGGACAGGCCGCCAGCGCCTGCGCGACGCGGTTGCCCTCAGGCATCGACACCGCCGGATTGGTGCCCATAATCCACACTGCTTTCACCGTGCCATCCGCCAGTGCCCGGAAAAGATCCAGTGCAGTCAGTCCCGGTTCCCGGGCAATGGCCGGACTGCGCCAGAAACGCTGCACCCGTTCGCAATCCGCTTCAGTAAAATTCATATGCGCCGCCAGCTGATTCGCCAGGCCACCCACCTCCCGTCCGCCCATGGCATTTGGCTGTCCGGTCAGCGAAAAAGGACCACAGCCCGCGCGGCCTATTTTGCCCGTCAGCAGATGCAGATTAAGAATCGCCTGGTTATTGTCGCTGCCGGTGGCGGACTGATTAATCCCCATGCACCATAGCGTCAGCACCCGATCGTGCTGGCTGAAAAGCTGGAAAAAGTGCGCGACCTGCTGCACGGTTAAGTCACATGCCTCTGCCACTCGCGCCACACCCCACTGCGCTGCGGCGGTCAGCGTCTCGTCCACACCATTCAGGTGCGGCAACATGCTGGCATCAATGCCATCCTGCTGCGCCAGCCAGTGCAGCAGACCGGAAAACAACGCCGTATCGCTGCCGGGCCGCAACGGCAGGTGGAGATCGGCCTGATCGCAACTCGCCGTACGCCGCGGATCGATAACGACAATACACATCGCCGGACGTTGCAGCTTCGCCTGCATCAGCCGCTGCCACACCACCGGATGCGCCCAGGCAGCATTAGACCCCACCAGCAGCACCAGGTCGGCCTGCTCCAGATCCTCATAGCAGCAGGGCACCGCATCGGCCCCCAGCGCCCGCTTATAACCGACCACCGCCGACGCCATGCAGAGCCGCGAATTCGTATCGATGTTGGCTGCACCGATGTAGCCCTTCATCAGCTTATTGGCGACGTAGTAATCCTCGGTCAACAGCTGGCCGGAGCCGTAAAACGCCACCGCCTGCGGGCCATACTGATCGATAACCGCCCGCAATCCCGCCGCCGCCGCATCCAGCGCAGCGTCCAGGCTGACGCGCTGCCCGTTAACCTCGGCGTTCAGCAAACGCCCTTGCGGCGTCAGGGTCTGGCCCAGCGCTGCGCCTTTTACGCACAACCGACCTGCATTCGCGGGATGGTGCGGATCGCCGATCACGGTTGCCTGATGCGCCCCCTGCGGGGTGACGCAGACGCCACAGCCGACGCCGCAATAGGGACAGGTACTGTTCATGATGCCTGCGCCAGCTGATCCAGCGGACGATTTGCCAGCCAGATCTGACCCGCTTCCAACTTCACCGGCCAGCAGCGCAGCTGATGCTGCGGGTTATCCAGGCTCTGTCCGTCACGCAACCGTATCCGCTGCTTATAGAGCGGGGAGATCACCACCGGCTCGCCGCCCACATCGCCAAGGATCCCACGTGAGAGCACGCTGGCGTCGCTGCCGGGTTCGCGGTCTTCCAGCGCAAAAAGCGCATCGCCAAAGCGGAACAGCGCAACACGTTCGCTACCCAGTCGCGCCCCGATCCCCGCCTGCTGAGGAATCGCCTCCAGTGTACACACCGCGCTCCACGGCTCGGCTGGCGGCGGTAACAGCGGACGATCGGTAACGGCCTCCGGCTGACGCTGACCGCGCACCCGGCTGTAGTGCAGCGTCTCATCCGGGCGATCGCTGTTGACCGTAGGGGTAAACAGCGCAAGTCGTGAAGGATCCGCCAGCGTGGTCTGCCACTCGCACTGATACGCGTCCACCACCCGCTGCATCTCCTGCTCCAGCGTCTCGCCCAGACCGAGGCTATCCTCAATCACCACCTGACGCAGATAGTCCAGGCCGCCTTCCAGATTGTCCATCCAGACGCTGGTGCGCTGCAGCCTGTCTGCGGTGCGGATATAGAACATCAGCAGGCGGTCGACATAACGCAGCAGCGTGGCATCATCGAGATCGCTGGCGAACAGGTCGGCGTGGCGCGGCTTCATGCCGCCATTGCCACACACATAGAGATTCCAGCCCTTTTCCGTGGCGATCACCCCGATATCTTTGCTCTGCGCTTCCGCACATTCGCGGGTACAGCCCGATACCGCCATCTTGATCTTGTGTGGGGCGCGCAGCCCCTTGTAGCGGTTCTCCAGCGCAATGGCGAAAGCGGTTGAATCCTGCACGCCGTAGCGGCACCAGGTCGACCCCACACAGGACTTCACAGTGCGCAGCGACTTGCCGTAGGCGTGACCGGTTTCAAAACCCGCCGCCAGTAGCGTCTGCCAGATATCAGGCAGTTGATCGAGCCGCGCGCCAAACAGGTCGATACGCTGACCGCCGGTGATTTTGGTGTAAAGATCGTAACGCGCCGCCACCTCGCCAATCGCGATCAACCCCTGCGGCGTGATTTCGCCCGCCGGGACGCGCGGCACCACCGAATAGGTGCCATCTTTCTGGATATTGGCGAAATAGCGGTCGTTGGTGTCCTGCAACGGCAGATGCGCCGGTTTTAGCAGATAGTCGTTCCAGCATGAGGCGAGCAGTGACGCCACCAGCGGTTTGCACACTTCACAACCCTGCCCCCGACCATGTGACGTCAGCAGCGCATCAAAGGTTCTGAACTCACCGGCCCGCACCAGGTGATAAAGTTCCTGGCGCGAATAGCTGAAATGTTCACAGATATCTTTTTTTACCTCGACACCGAGGTTTTCCAGCTCAAACTCCATCACCTGTTTTACCAGTGCCGCACAGCCGCCGCAGCCCGTAGCCGCTTTGGTGCAGCTTTTGATGCTGCTCATCTCACCGCATCCGCCTTTCACCGCCGCGCAGATTTCGCCCTTGCTGACGTTGTGACAGGAGCAGACCTGGGCGCTGTCAGGCAACGCCGCGACGCCTGGCGCTTTCGGCGCCCCCGACAGCGCAGGCAGGATAAGGCTTTCTGGCGCGGCAGGCAGCGGTAACTCATTGAGCATCATCTGCAGCAGCGTGGCGTAGTCGCTGCTGTCACCGACCAGCACGCCGCCCAGCAGCCGGGTGCTGTCGGCAGAAACCACGATTTTCTTGTAGATGCCTTTTGGCCCGTCGGTCCAGTGATAGTGCTGACTGCCCGGCGTGCGGCCATGCGCGTCACCAAACGACGCCACCTCCACCCCCAGCAGTTTCAGTCTGGTACTCATGTCCGCGCCGCTGAAGGCGGTGGATTCAGCCGCCAGATGCCCGGCCAGCACGCGTGCCATCTGATAGCCTGGCGCGACCAGACCGAAGATCTGACCGTTCCACAGTGCGCATTCACCAATGGCAAACACCTCTTCATCGCTGGTCTGGCAGCGATCGTTAATCTCAATGCCGCCGCGCGGTCCCAGCGTCAGGCCCGCTTCACGTGCCAGCTCATCGCGCGGCCGGATACCGGCGGAGAACAGCACCAGATCGCCGGGTAAACTGCTGCCGTCAGCAAAGCGCAGCACCACGCTACCGTTGGTCTGACGCTCAATCAGTTCGGTCTGTTTTGAGGTGTGAACCGTGACGCCCAGCGCATCGATCTTCTGGCGCAGCATCAGCGCACCGCCCTCATCGAGCTGCACTGCCATCAGGCGTGGCGCAAACTCCACCACATGCGTTTCCAGCCCGAGCTGCCGCAGCGCATTTGCCGCCTCCAGACCCAGCAGGCCGCCGCCAATCACAATGCCGCGCTGGCTATTGCGGGCGCAGGCGGCAATGGCATCAAGGTCGTCCAGCGTGCGGTAGACAAAGCAGCGTTCGTCGTCGTGGCCCGGTACCGGCGGTACAAAAGCACGCGAGCCGGTGGCCAGCACCAGCTTATCCCACGCCAGCTCATTGCCCGCGCTGTCACGCAGACTGCGCTGCTGACGATCGATCGCTACGACTGCGCAGCCGCTGCGCAGTTCGATGCCGTGCAGGGTAAAAAAGTCCGCGCTGACCAGCGACAGATCGTCGGCCGTTTTGCCGTTGAAATAGTCCGACAGATGCACCCGATCGTAAGCCTGCTGACGCTCCTCGCCGTAAACCACGATGTGGTAGTGCTGATGCAGTTCGCGGGCAACCAGCTGTTCAAGAAAGTGGTGACTGACCATGCCGTGACCCACCACGGCTAATACCGGTTTACTCATCTCAGGACTCTCTGCAGCCTGCGGCTGCGGTTCAGGTTGACGGGAATCGAACAGGGCTTCGAGCGTGACAGCTTCGGTGTGCAGCAGACGCGCCAGCAGCGCGGGACCCTGCCGGGTGTCGCCAGAGAGCAATACGCCACAGAGGCGGCCCTGACGAAGAAACAGACGGCGGTAGTCGCCGGAGATCGGATCAAAACTGCTGATGGAGGGTGCCTCACTGACATCCCCGGCGCTGAACAGCGAAATGCCACTGACTTTGAGCCGCGTCGCCTGCGGCTGGCTGACAAAATCCGCCAGTGGCGACCCCGCCAGCTGTGCGGCCAGAATCTGCGCCTGCGTCAGGCAGGGTGCGACCAGGCCAAAGGTTTCGCCGGCAATTTCGCAGCACTCGCCTACGGCGTACACCGACGGGACCGCTGTGCGTAACTGCCCATCGACCAGAATGCCGCGCTGACACGGCAGACCCGCTGCCTGCGCCAGCGTTATCTCCGGCTGAACGCCGATGGCAATCACCACCTGCGTGGCGGCGCAGTGACGACCGCTGGTCAGCGTCACACCCGCCTCGTCAATCGCCGTGAGTCCGCTGTTCAGCACGCAGCGGATACCGCGCTGCTGGAGTGCCGTCAGCAACAGCTCGCCCGCCTTTGCATCCAGCTGGCGATCCAGCAGCCGGGGTTTGTGATGAACCAGCGTAACCTCACGCCCACGGACACAGAGTGCCGCCGCCGCTTCAATGCCGAGAAAACCACCGCCCAACACCACCACCGGTCCCTGGCACGCCAGGAGTTGCCGGACGTCGGCGATACTGCGAAAACCCAGTACGCAATCCGCGTTGATGCCGGGAATGGCGGGCAAACGGGGCTGTGAACCGGTGGCAAACACCAGCCGATCCCAGCCCAGCTGGCGATAATCGGTCTGCACTGTACGTGCCGCCAGATCGACCTGCAGCACGGTTTCGCCGGATAGCAGCGTGACGCCGTGCCGCTCATACCAGTCGCGATCGTGGATCAGCGTTTCACTGAACGGCGTTTCACCCGCCAGCACCGGCGAGAGCAGCACACGGTTGTAATTGCCGTGCGGCTCGCGGCCAATGACCGTGATGGCGAAGCGCTGCGGTGCACGTTGCAGCAGGCTCTCCACCATCTGCATTCCCGCCATGCCATTACCTATCACCAGCAACCGTTGCTTCATGGTCTGTTCCTTACGCCGCAGTGGTCTGTTTTTCATAGAGGAAATGCAGCACTTTCTGTCGCAACTGGTGGTAGCGCGGCTCATCCGCCAGCGCCACCCGTGAACGCGGACGTGGCAGATCGACAGTGAGGATCTCGCCAACCTGCGCCGCCGGGCCGTTAGTCATCATCAGCACCCGGTCTGACAGCAGCACGGCTTCATCCACGTCATGGGTAATCAGCACGATGGTGGTGTTCAGCTCCTGCTGAATGCGCATCACGCTGTCCTGCAGATGAGCGCGGGTTAAGGCGTCCAGCGCGCCAAACGGCTCATCCAGCAGCAGCACGCGTGGCTTCATCGCCAGCGCCCGCGCAATACCGACGCGTTGCTTCATACCGCCGGATATTTCGCCGGGCCGCTTGTGCATGGCATGGCTCATCTGCACCCGGTTAAGGTTGTGCTCGATCCAGTCACGCATCTCCGCTTTGCTGAAGCGCCCTTTAAACACCTGTTGCACCGCCAGCTCGACATTCTGAAATGCCGTCAGCCACGGCAGCAGCGAATGGTTCTGAAACACCACCGCGCGCTCCGGGCCGGGGCCGGTGATTTCGCGGTTATCACACAGCAGCACGCCGCTGCTGGGCCGGGTTAAACCGGCAATCAGGTTCAGCAGCGTCGATTTGCCGCAGCCGGAGTGGCCGATCAGGCTCAGGGTTTCCCCTTCGTGAATATCAAAACTGACATTGTCCAGCGCCAGAAACTCGCCGCTGGCGGTGGCAAAACGCTGGCTGACCTGCTGGACGCGAATGATCTGTTGCATCGTGCTCTCCTTATTTATCCCAGCTAAAACGACGGACCAGCAGCATCAGCCCCTGTTCCAGCAGCAGCCCGATTACGCCGATGACCAGAATGGCGACCAGAATGTTTTCCACGTTGAGGTTGTTCCACTCATTCCAGATCCAGAAGCCGATGCCCAGTCCGCCGGTCAGCATTTCGGCGGCGACGATCACCAGCCAGGCGATGCCGATAGAGAGACGGACCCCGGTCAGCACCGCGGGCAGCACGGCGGGCAGCAGGATCCGGCGCATCACCGTCCACTCAGAAAGCTGTAACACCCGCGCCACGTTGAGGTAATCCTGCGGGATACGCTGTACCCCTTCGGCGGTGTTGATGATCATTGGCCAGATCGAACAGATAAAAATGGTCCAGCTGGCGGCAGGCTCGGCGCGCTGAAACAGCAGCAGGCCAATCGGCAGCCAGGCCAGCGGACTCACCGGCCGCAGCAGGGCGATGACGGGATTGAACATCTGCGCCATAAAGCTAAAGCGACCGATTAAAAAGCCCGCCGGAATGCCGACCAGCGCGGCCAGGCCGAATCCAATGCCGACGCGTTGCAGCGACGCCAGCACGTTCCAGCCGATGCCCTGATCGTTGGGGCCGTTGCTGTAGAACGGGTCAGCGAACAGGACCTGAGCGGCCTGCCAGGTGGCGTAAGGCGAAGGGAAACCCGGTTGCGACAGCGCCGCGATCTGCCACACCAGCAGCATTAATAACAGGCCACCGGTGGCGGGAATGGCGCGCTGCAACAGCGGACGCAGACGCGCCGGACGGGCTGCGGCTTTCGGGGTGACCTGTAACGGAATAACGGTGGCACTATTGTGACTCTGCACCGGCTGCGCCAGGGCGCGCGCGTCAGTTTTCATAGCAACCTCTCTTAACGTTTGATAGCGAAACTGGCGGCATAGGCGGCAGGATCGCTGCCATCCCAGACCTTGCCGTCGATGAAGGTACTGCTGCGCATTTCACTGGCGGGCAGTGCAACCTGTCCGACTGCGCTGGCGGCCTGTTTGTAGATGTCGATGCGGTTGATCTGGCGCGCCACCGCGAGGTAGTCGGGATCGCTGGCAAGCAGGCCCCAGCGTTTCATCTGGGTCAGGAACCACATGCCGTCTGAGAGCCAGGGAAAACTGACGTTGCCGTTGTCAAAGAAGCGCATCGGGTGAGCGTCCTGCCACGACTGCCCCAGGCCGTTCTGATACTGACCGAGCATCCGACCCTGTAACGTCTCCACTTTGGTATTGATCCAGGCGCGGCCGGCTAACACCTGCGCGGTTTCGCGGCGGTTGTCGTCCGAGGCATCAATCCAGCGCGCGGCCTCCAGCACAGCGGCGGTGAGTGCACGGGCCGTGTTGGGGTTCTCTTTCACCCACTCTGCGCGGGTGCCGAGCACTTTTTCCGGATGCTCCGGCCAGATCTGCTGGCTGGTGGCGGCGGTAAAACCGATGTTGTCGCTGATGGCGCGCTGGTTCCACGGCTCACCAACGCAGAAGCCGCTCATGTTGCCAATTTTCATGTTCATCACCATCTGCGGCGGCGGCACGACCACGGTGCGCACGTCATCAAACGGGTGGATGCCCGCATTGGCGAGCCAGTAATAGAGCCACATGGCATGGGTGCTGGTCGGAAAGGTATGGGCGAAGGTAAAGCTGCCTTTGGCGCTGCCATCAATGGCCTTTTTCAGGCTGGCCGCATCGGTGACCCCACTGGCTTTCAGCTGGTTCGACAGGGTGATCGCCTGGCCGTTATGGTTGAGCGTCATCAGGTTCGCCATGTCGTGCTGCGGACCCGCTACGCCCAGTTGCAGGGCGTAGATCATGCCGTAGAGCACATGCGCCGCATCCAGCTCACCGGAGGTCAGTTTGTCGCGCACCGCCGCCCAGCTCGCCTCTTTGCTGACCTGCAATGTGAGACCATACTTTTTGTCGAAGCCTTTCACAGAGGCCATCACCACCGGCGCGCAGTCAGTGAGCGGGATAAAGCCGACCCGCACCTGCGCTTTTTCTGGCGCATCTGATCCCGCTGCCCAGACCGCATTTCGTAATCCCGGAACGATCCAGGCCGCACCCAGCGCGGCGCCGGAGATCAGCGCCTGACGTCGTGTCAGTGAAAATGGCGTTTTGCTCATCTTGTTGCCCCTGAACAGAAATAAAAAAAGGCGTCCTCCGACAAGCCGAAGCCTGCGGATGGACGCCTTTATCCAAAGCACTGACCCCACCGCCATTGGCGGGAGCAATGCGTACTCTCTATAGGGATTAAGCAAAGGATGTGCCAGATCGCCGAAACAGCCTTAATGCCGATCTGCGGTGACGCACTGTTGAAAAATTAACCGTTTTTGCACGTTTCTGACGCAGATCACGCACAAAGGTTGTGCAGCTACCTCATCCGGGTTTGTTGCTCAGGGTCTTCGCTACCGCCAGTACCGCCTGCGCGATCTCCAGTACCCGCTTATTCTGATTCATCGCACTTTTGCGTAATGCCTGCCAGGCGGCCTCTTCTGTGAAACCCTGCTGCTGCATCAGCCAGTGTTTGGCCTGATCGATCACCCGCCGCTCGTCCAGTGAGGCGCGCATCGCCGCCAGTTCATCCGCCTGCTGCTGCAAACGCTGCGACTGTTCGCCAATCAGCGATAGCACCGAGCGCCCCAGCTGCGGGGCCAGACCGTCGCTGTCGAGCGCCGCCGCGCCAGGCAGCCAGTCCGCCCCGGAGACGTAAAGCGAAAAATTGCTGTCGCCCTGCACCACTGTTCCTGCCGCCTGCTGTTGTGCCTGATCAATGGCAGCCCGGCAGCGCTGCATCAATGTCGCCGTCAGGGCATCCTCCAGCATTTTCATCTGATCCAGCCGCTCAGAGAGCAGGGAAAACCAGTGCAGCGCGCCGGTCTCATCACAACGGCCGCCGGTGCAGGCGATGCGACGAAGGCGTTCGATGTCGCGGCTGGCCTGAGCCAGCGGCTGCCAGGATTCACACGCGGCGCTGTCAGCAAACTCCCGGAAGGTGATAAAGCTCTGCTCCTGTGCCGCAATCAGGGCGACCATCTGGCTGCGCTGGTCGGGGGTGAACTGACGCGCCGCAAAGCCGGCTGAGCCGATGGCCCGCTCCTGCCCGGCCAGTTCTTTGCCCTGCATAAAACTGAACAGGGCGATCAGTGCACGGGAGATGCCGGGATAGCTGGCGGTGTCGGCCGCCTCAAACACCAGATTGAGTAAAGTACGGATAACCTGGTTAAAGGCGGCCATCGCCGCGGCCTGATCAAGCTCACGCTGGCTGATTTGCTGGCGCAGCGCAGGCAGTCCGGCCAGCGCCTGCAGGGCAGCGGCAATCAGGTTGCAGAAGCGGCTGTAGCCGGGCTGCGCTATGGCGGCCGGCAGCGCCTGATAAAAATGCTCCAGGCCGGCGCTGACCTCCTGCTGGCGGGCATGACGTTCGGCGCTGAACAGCGCTCCGTCAGAGCAGATCCAGAGATTGTTTGCGCCACGTTCCCGCTGCAACCGATGGACCAGTTCACTGACGGCAGCCATCAGCTCGCCGGTTTCCAGAAGACGTTGCAGGCTGGCGATATCGCTCGCGCGTGATGCCTGCAGCCAGGTCAGGGCGTCCCTCATTGCTCACCTCAGTGCGGTTAAAACCTTTCAGAAGCAAAAGGCGTGCCGCTTTCCTGAAAAAAGAGGGTCTGAGCAGGGGCGTAAAATCTGATTTTGATAAGTTTCTTAACGCAAACTGATAAATTTTTTCGGCAACAAGTTATTAGTAAATCTTAATAGTTTCCAATCGGATTCATTGCATGTCAGAATGCGCCGCACTGTTCTCAACCAGTTTGTCTCTGCGATAATTCAGTTCGATTTAACTATCACATTACCTGGCGCTTTTCTTATACCGAAACCCGCCCGTAAAGCGCCTGCTATCACGCATCAGCCGCGGGTGCAATGGTTTGAATTCTCAAAAGTCTTAGGTAAACTGAATGCGTTACTATCCCGATGTAATCTGACCCTTTTTTTAAAAACAGAATTTCGGCACGATGCGGCGCGATAAAGATCGCCTCCTGGCATCGGGCCTGGCAATATGCAGATACTTTGATGAGATCACGAGGAACATGGTGAAAAAGAGTCTTGCGTTAACGCTGCTGGCGGTTCTTACCCTGGCAGGCTGTAAGGCCCCGCCGCCGCCCGTCACTGACGATACGCTGGTTACCAGCGAAATTAACGGCGTCAAACTGGTCCATCGACACGCTGTCGCGGCACCGACTGAATTTGAGCCGGTCAATCAGACCTGGCGGGCGCTTTATGGCGCATCCGTCATGACCTCGCCTGATTACGGCGGCAAAGTGGTTCGCTATCTCGAAACGGGTAAACCGTTCGAAGTATTAGGTAATGTGGAACACAGCTGGCTGGCGATTGCTGACCAGGCTGACGGCCCACTGATCGGTTATGTGCCATTAAAAGCGGGTGTAGAGAGCAGCCGTTATGATGCCACCGTGCAGAGCGATCGTCCCCGTCCCCGCAAAACGAAACAGGTCTGTGTGGCCGTCGGCGGCGCCAGCAAAGCCTGCCGGACTAACGATACCGCGACCTGGATCTTAGACTGAATATGAAATCCGGCGCATATTGCCCGCAGAACCGTCCCGGGCTGCGGGTACAGGGATTTGCCATTGGCTGGAAGATCACGAATTAATGACTGTGGAATCCCCTGCGCGTGAGGCGACCCCCTCAGGCAATGAGAATCTCTTACTTCAGGCTGCGGCGCCACTGCTGAACGCGGTGGTGCAAATTCGTCAGGCAGCCACCCACGATGACCCTGCGGGTCTGCGCCAGTCTCTGATCGATGAAATCCGCCAGTTTGAACAACGCTGTAAACAGGCAGGGCTGCCGTTTGAGATGATTATCGGCGCGCGTTACTGCATCTGCAGCGCGCTCGATGAAGCGGCAGCGCAAACCCCCTGGGGCACGCGCGGCGTCTGGTCTGGCAATGGCATGCTGGTGACCTTCCATAATGAAAGCTGGGGCGGCGAGAAATTCTTTCAACTGCTGTCGCGCATTTCACAAAGCCCGCAACAACACCTCTGGCTGCTGGAAGTGGTGCAATACTGTCTGCTGCTGGGCTATGAAGGCCGCTATCGCGGCAGTGAAAATGGTCGCGCCCAGTGCGATGGTATCCGTAAACGCCTGAAAACCCTGATTGACGAAACGCGTGCCCAGCGCCAGACAGCGCAACCGCCACTGGTTGAAGTGCATCCGCTGGTTAGCACCCTCGCCCGCCCGATGGTGCCGCTCTGGGCCTGTGCCATGCTGGTCGCGCTGATCGGCTGCCTGATCTACAGCGGCCTGAACTGGCGTCTCGGTAATGCCGCCGAACCGCTGCTGCGTACCATCTATCAGACGCCGCTGCCGCAGATTACCGCGGGCCGTCGTCCCTCTTCCCCGCAGGCGCTGCTCGATCTGCGTCAGCGCCTGAATGATGTGATTGCAGCCGGGCAGCTTGAGGTCAGCGATGGTGCCTTTGGCAGCAAAGTGATCATCCCCGCGGACAAACTGTTCGCCGAACAGGGCACGGTGATCAATCCGGTCGGGCGCGCCCTGCTGGCCCGCGTCTCAACCGCGATGAAAGATGTCAAAGGGACCATTCTGGTGTCGGTGTTTACCGATGATCATCCGGTGGATAACAGCCGCTTTGCCTCCAGCTATGAGTTCTCATTTGCCCGCGCCCGCGCCATCACCCAGTTGTTACAACTGCAACTGGCTAACGGTCATACGGTTCGCTCTGAAGGCCGCGGCGACAGCGATCCGCTGCTGCCCAACGACAGCAGCGAAAACCGGACCCGCAACCGCCGCGTTGAAATCACCCTGTTTGCCGCGCCTGAAACGCTCAGTAATCATCAAGGAGCACAATAATGCGCGCCTCCCTTCGCCTGCTGCTAACGCATCGCCTGCTGTGGAGCTTTATTGGCGTCACGGCGCTGAGCTGTCTGGTCTGGATGCTGGGACCGTTCTGGTCATGGGGCGAATCGCGCCCACTGGAACCCGTGCTGCCTCGCCAGCTCACCGTGAGCGCCCTCTATTTTCTCTGGATCCTGTTCCAGCTGATCCCGTCGCTCTATCGTGCCTGGTTCAACAGCCGCTTACTGACCCAGCTTCAGCTGTCGGGCAACGACGACCCGGCGGAACGTCAGATGACCGAAGAGCGGCTCAACCAGCGCTTCAGCGAAGCTGCGATGCAGCTGAAACGCACTCAGTTTGGCCGTCGTCACAGCGGGAACCTGCTCTCACGCTTTAACGCTAATTATCTCTATCAGCTGCCCTGGTACCTGGTCATGGGTGCGCCCGGCGCTGGTAAAACCACCGCACTGTTTAATGCCGGCCTCGATTTCCCGCTGACCGATACGCTGGGCAAAAATGCGGTTCGCGGCGTCGGGGGCACCCGCAACTGTGACTGGTGGTTTACTGACAGCGCGGTGCTGATTGATACCGCCGGTCGTTATGCGTTGCAGGAGAGCCAGCGCGTGCGAGATGCCGCGGAATGGCACAGCTTTATCAACCTGCTGAAACGCTATCGCACCCGCCAGCCGATTAACGGTGTGATCATGACCATCAGCGTCGCCGATCTGCTGAGTGATTCAGCCGAGGCGCGTTTCGCCCAGGCCAGCGCGCTGCGAGAGCGCATGGCAGAACTGCATCAGCAGACCGGTATTCACTTCCCGGTTTATGTGATGGTCACCAAAACCGATCTGCTGAAAGGCTTTATGAGCTACTTCGGCTCGATTGATAAAGCGCGGCGAGATGCTATCTGGGGCTTCACGTTTAACTGGGAGCTGGGCAAGCCGCACAAAGATGACTGGCATCGCCATTTTGGCCAGCAGTTTCAGCGGCTGGAACAGCAGCTCCAGCAACAACTGGCGGAGCAGATGACCCATGAGCGCGACCTGAACGAGCGCGCTGAGTGCTTCCTCTTCCCGCAGGAGTTCGCCTCGCTGCGTCCACTGCTGAACGAATATCTGGATATCGTTTTTTCTGACCATCAGGATGCGGTCGCCTGGAGCCCGCGCGGCCTCTTCTTCACCAGCGGAACGCAGGAAGGCCTGCCGTTTGATCGGGTGATGGGTGAACTGAGCCGCAAACTGCAGTTGCGTCAGGCGGGCGATCACTCGATCGCGGCCTGGGACAGCGTTAATCGCAACAGTCCGATTCCCGGCAACAAAGGCCAGAGCTTCTTTATTCGTGACCTGCTCAGCGATCTGATATTCAAAGAGAGCGGCCTGGCCGGCAGTAATCGCCGCTGGGAGTACCGTAATCAGCTGTTCCACTGGATTGGCTACGGCGTGCTGGCAGGCGCCCTGCTGATCGCCTCCAGCCTGTGGGGCATCAGTTACTATCAGAATCAGCAGTATCTGCAGCAGGTTGCCGCACGGGTACCGCTTATCCGTGAGCAAAGTCAGCAGGTGATTCATCAGCCTGCTGATAATATTTTTGATCTGCTACCCTTTCTGAATAACCTGGTGAAGTTGCCGCTCTCGGCGCGCTTTTCCCTCGATAATCCGCCGCTTACTATGCGGGCGGGCTTATACCGGGGTAATCAGATCAGCGATGCCGCCTGGGTGCTTTATCAAAATGCGCTTAAGTCTTTGTTGCTGCCGCGTGTGGCGCAGCAGATCACGAATATCCTGCGCAACGACCCGGGTGATGATAACGCCTACAGCCGCAATGCGCTGCGCGCCTATCAGATGCTCTATCAACCGCGTAATTATGATGGCGAGTTTTTACGGGCCTGGCTGCTGCAAAATTTACAGCGCTCCCTGCCCGATACGGTAAGCGCCCGCGACCTGCAGCAGCTTGACTGGCACCTGAGCCAGCTGCTGGATCAGCAGATTCAGTCGTCGCCTTATGCTCGTGATAATGCACTGATGATGCGCAAGCTTGCAGAGAATCTGAAAATTGCGGACCAGGCGGGCGGCATGCTGGCGGTAGCGCCGCGGCACCCGGCCCCGCAATCAAACTCGCATAGCGAGTAATGGTGAGGTGAACATGGCTGCTTACACGGCCCCCGGCTGGTATGGCAAGCTGCCGTCGACCGGTGACTTTCTGCACCATCGACTGAGCGAGCAACAGATTAGCCCGTGGAATCACTGGTTCCAGCAGGGATTAATGCACTGGCATCAGCAGGCGTATTCCTACAGCGCGGACTTTCTCCACGCGCCGGTGTGGAACTTTGTGCTGCCGGTTACCGCGACCCGACCGCAGATACAGATGGGTTGTCTGCTGCCCTCCTGTGACCGCGTCGGACGCGCCTGGCCGCTGCTGGCCCTGCACAGCTTCACGCTGGCTCAGTGGCATCCTGCTCAGCTGACCATTTCCGGCGACTGGTTTCAGGATCTGGGCGCGACACTGTTACGGGCGGTTCAGACACCGCTGAACGGCGAGCAGTTAGAGCAGCAGATACAGGCTTTGCCACCGCTGCTGGTGCCGGCCAGGAAGCCCTCTGAAATCATGGATGTGATCGGTTTTCAGGATCTGCCCTGCACGCTGAGCTGGCGTGAAGTGGCTGAACGTTTCGACCCTCAGCAGCATATGAGCTACTGGTGGAGTAACCGCAGTGATGGTTTTGCCCACGCGACCCACAAGCACAGCGGCAACCTCACCGCGCAACTGTTTTCGTTACTGTTTAACCCGGCGGCAGGTTCACAGCCGGGACGTAATGGCCTCTATCCTCCCATGTTCGAGTGAGGCCGGAAGCGTTTGCCGTTCAATCTGGGATAACTCATGCAATTTACCATTGTGCAATGCACTACGGATGTTCCGGTCAGAAGCGTCGCGTTTCAACCGCCTGGCGGCACCATTGGCCGCAGTCAGGACAACGATCTGGTGCTGCCAGATGAGACTCGGGCCATTTCGCGTCTGCAGGCGCTGGTTCACCTGTCGCATGACGGGGAGTGCCGTCTGACGAACCAGGGCAGCGTGACCCCGGTGGAGCATAACGGCATTACCCTGGGTCGCGGCATGCAGGTCGTGCTGAAGCATGGCGATGCGCTGCGCATCGGTGACTATGCGCTGGAAGTACGAGACCCCGCCTGCCACGACACGCAGAGCGATCCGCTGGCGCTGTTTGCTGGCGACAGCGCTCAGCCCGCGAATCCGCTGGGCATTCACGAACATCATGAGGTTGAGGACCGGCTGCTGGTCAGTGAGGTCACGCCCTCACGCCACGAGCGCCACAACGATGCGCGACTGGCTATCGATCCCCAGGCCAGCGAACCGCGTCGGGCGCTGACGGCGCAGCCGGTGGATCAGGATCGGCTGATCGCCGCACTGCTGGAGGGGATGGGGCTGAGCAACGGTCACGCCACGCCGGTGGATGAAGAGCAGATGCGCATTACTGGCCGGATGCTGAGCCTCTTTTCCCAAGGCACCGTCGCGCTGCTCTCTTCGCGATCCATTCTCAAGCGTGGTGTCAAAGCGGACATGACGATGATCCTGAATGAGGCCAACAATCCGTTCAAGATCCTGCCCTCCGGCAAAACCGTGCTGATGCAGATGTACCAGAGCCAGATGCCCGGGTTTATGCCGCCGGAACAGGCGGTACGCGATGCCCTGGTCGATTTGCAGGCCCACCAGCTGGGGATGATTGCCGGTATCCGCGCCATTATTGCGGCGATGCTGCAATCCTTTAATCCGCAGCGGCTGGAGGAGCAGGCGCGTGCCGATGGCGTGGTGTCAAAAATGCCCTTTTCCGCCATGAAGAAGGCGGCGCTGTGGGACTACTTCACCCGTAATTATCAGCGTACGGCCGGAGAGATCGAAGATGATTTCCATACGCTGTTTGGCGAGGCCTTTCTCCATGCCTATGACATGGAGGTGAATCAGTATAAGGACTCTCAGACGCGGGTAGATGAACCATGAAAATCGTTTTTGCCAGCCGCTGCCAGCAGGGGCTACGCGATGAGAATCAGGATCGCACCGGCGCAGAGCTGGATGAGCGTAAAGCCTGTTTTGTGGTCTGCGATGGCGTGGCCGGTCTGCCCGGCGGCGAGATGGCGGCACAGCTGGTGCGTGACACCCTGCTGAGCCAGTTACAGGCGCACGCCGACCTGACGCCGGAGATAACCCATCAGGCGATTGAACAGTGCCGCTTAGCGCTGCATGAGGCACAGGGTAAAAATCCGAAATATTCACGCATGAGCACCACGCTGGCGGCCCTGTTTATCGACCGCGAAAAACAGCGCGCATGGTGGGCGCATGCCGGTGACAGCCGGGTTTACCACTTCCGCCGCGGCGTGCTTCATGAGGTCACTCGCGATCATAGTCTGGCCCAGCAGCTGAAAGAAGCGGGCTATGAAAATACCGGCATTAACAGTAATTTACTCTATAATGCGCTCGGCGCTGAACCGCCTCGCTTAGTAAGCTTTTCGCAGGAGATTGCGCTGGAGGATGGCGACGCGTTTCTGGTCTGCACCGATGGCTTCTGGCTGAATCTGGCCAGTCATGAAATGGAACAGGCGCTGCGCATGGTGAATGCCTGCGAAGAGTGGCTGGCTCTGATGGAACAGGCGGTGAGCCGCAACGTTAAGAAAGATAATCTCAGCGCACTGGCGGTCTGGATTGGTGAGCCGGAGGAGGCAACGCTGCTCTATTCACTGGCTGATTCGGCGCGCTTTCTGCCGCCTCGTTTTTGATTCCAAGGATCCTTATGAAACTGTGGTTGCCCGGCATCATCACCCTGCTGATTGCCTTTCACGCCCAGGCTGAAAATTATCGGGTTGTCTACTCCCCCAGCCTGGCGCTGGAGGTCTATATCGATAATGTGGTGAGTAAAGCGCCTGACGACTGGTGCAAAGAGACGCTGCCACTGCGCATCGTCTCCGGCAAAAGTAAGGATTCGGCGGTGCTGACCACCTTTTTACCGCGCGTCGGCACCCTGCTCGCTAATCAGTGCGGATTACTGGACGAGCTGCCCTGGCAGATGACCAGTAAAGAGGGTGGCGTACTGGCCAGCGGCAGCGCCAGTAAGCTGCAGAACTGGCGTCCTATCGTGATGGCAGATGCCACCGCCAGCGCCAGTGAGAGTAATGCTGCACCGCTTGACCTGTCTCGGCCCGCCAACAGCACGCCGCTGCAACATTTTGATCTCCCCAGCGGCTGCCATTTTCGCACCGCGTGGGATGAAAATGCCCAGACCCTGTTTATCCCGGATGTCAGCAAGCAGCAGTGCTCACCGGATGGCTGGGCAGAAGGCAAAAGTGAGCTGATGCTGGCGACCCCTGACCACCCAACGCCGGTGGCAGTCACCTTTTATCAGGGCTATCCCATCGCCAATCTGACGATCCCGGACAGCAAGCTGGAGGTTATCGCCGCGAACAATCAGCGCATGATTGTGACACGCCCGGATGCGAATGATAGCTGGCTGGTGCTGCCCTTTGATGCCAAACAACATGTCTGGCGCTTCAATGGTGCCCTGTTGATAAAGATGGATAAGAATGCTGCGCAGCAGGATGCTGACGCTGTGAAATCGCGAGTTGATACGTTGCGCAGCCACTGGGCGCCCTATTTCATGCCACAGCAAAAAGTGAATGTGTTACTCATCGACACCCTGCACGCGGATCTGGTTGATCCTGCCATTGGTGCCTGGCGTAACATCAATTAATTACCGCGCAGCCTGGCGAGCAGGCCGTGTACAGAGAGTTCACTATGTCGGCAAATGATAATCCGAAAACCGTTCCGAATGCCCTGCCTGACGGATACCGTTTCAATGAGTTTGAGATCAAGGAAGTGATCGGAGGCGGCGGCTTCGGCATCGTCTATCGCGCGTGGGATCACCAGCTTGAACGCACCATTGCAATCAAAGAGTACATGCCGGTGTCGCTGGCAGTCCGTGCCGCCGATTTAACGCTGGAGCTGCGCGGTGAGCGTTTCCAGAAGCTGTTTAATGCCGGGCTCACCAGCTTTATTCAGGAAGCGCGTCTGCTGGCCCGCTTTAATCATCCGGGACTGCTGCACGTGCTGCGCTTCTGGGAGCAGAACGGCACAGCCTATATGGGCACGCTCTACTACAGCGGTATGACGCTGAAAGAGTGGCAGGTAACCAGCCCGGCGTCGATCACTGAAGCCTGGATCCGCCGCCTGCTGCCGCCGCTGTTGGGTGCCATCAGCACCATCCATCAGGCCGGCTATCTGCATCGCGATATCTCGCTCGACAATATTCAGATTCAGGAGAACCAGCTGCCGGTTCTGCTCGATTTTGGCTCAGCGCGTAAAGAGATTGGCAACCTCTCTGACGAAACGGAAATCATGCTTAAACCTGGCTTTGCGCCAATTGAGCAATACAGCGAAGAGGGTGAAGTTGAACAGGGGCCGTGGACCGATATCTACGCCCTGGGCGCGGTGCTGCATAACCTGATTACCGGTAATCCGCCGCCGGTCAGCGTGGTGCGCTGCATTGAAGATAATTATCAGCCGCTGGTGGAACGCCAGCCCGAAGGCTACTCACTGCCGCTGCTGCATGCCATTGACTGCGCGCTGGCAATGAAGCCAGGCGATCGCCCACAAACGATTGATGCCTTTGCCGCGTTGATTGATCTGCCGGTCAGTGATGTGGAAGCGGTGGTAAACAGCTTCCCGGTGCCGGGCGAGTCGCCTGCTCTGCCGGTCGAGGAGCCGGTGGAGGCTGCTGCGCCGGTGGTGATGGCGATGAATCATGCCGCCGCCTCCGCCGAGCCGGTGACGCCGCGCACGGTGCGTAAACTGTCGCCTGGATTGCTGGGTCTGGCTGCCGTGGCTATTCTGGCCGTGGTTGTCGCCACCTGGCTGGCGAATCGCCACAGTGCCACACCAGAGGTGGTTAACAACAGCTCAGCCATGACGCAGGCGCCCGCATCAATTCCGTCAGCCGCTGCCGTTCCGGCCGCGCTGGCGACCGTCTATCTTAAGCTGGAGAGCGGTGAAAGCGTGGTGCTTAACGGACAGCCGGTCGAGGTAAAACCGGGCAGCAGTGGATTTGCCGCGCTGAATCTGGCGGCGGGACAGTACAAAATTGATGTTAAGAATGGCAGTGAGACGCATACACAATCCCTGACCATCGATAAGCCCGGCACCTGGCTGATTAATCCGGGTAACTAAGCCCGGTAACCCGCACCCGGATCGTAAAAGGGCGCGACACTGTCGCGCCCTTTTACTCTGCTTATGCCCCGGTTCAGGCCTGCTTCAGACAGGCTTGCTGAAGTGTTCGCACCTGATGGGCCAGCCGGCTCAGACTCTCCTCCTCCATGCCGCGCCGGGTCAGCTCCTCTTCCAGAGCAAACAGATATTGCGCATTCGAGCCGAGCGGGCCACTGGCCGCAGCAATCAATGGCGCAATCGCCTCCGGGCAGGAGTCCGATTCATACAGCGGATGACGCGGATCCATAATAAAGGTCAGCGCAGTGACGCTGCGACCATCCTCCAGCTGTAATTCACACCAGGTTGGAAGATAGCAGCCAGTGATCATCTCACGCTTCCACAGCAGCGCCAGCTCTTCATGCAGCCGCTCTTCCGGCAGACGAAACGCCAGACCCGTGGTTCTGCCGCCCTGCTTCAGCGCTAGCATGCGGCCGGGATGCGTGGCGGTGCCACGTCCGGCAATCAGCCGCAGGCAGAAAGCACGGTGCCAGCCCTCCAGCGAACCGGACGCCACTTCATCCGCCTCAAAAATCGGGTTCCACATCAACGAGCCGTAACCAAAGATCCATACCGGGCTGTGATCGGGACGACAGGCCAGCGTGGCTGCCAGCGAGGCCGCGCGCTGCTCGCAACTCCAGAGCAACGCCTCTTCGATATCCCCGAACGACGTTTTACAATCCGCTTTTAATAGAAATTCCCGGGTAAGCAATGCGACCTCCTCAACGTCAACGGCGTCCTGCAGAATGGCTCCTGTAACATGATCTCCAAAACGGCGCTGCGTTTCGTTCATCAAATTGACATTAATCTATTTCCGCGCGGGGTTACAAGCGTGATTCCGGTCGCAGGTTAAAAAAAACCAGATAAACCTTATAGCGAAGATGAAAAAAAGGGCCAGATAATCCTGGCCCTTTGGCCTGAACAGGCTAGCGACGGCGTTAACGTTTAGGATGCCACTTATCGTCATCACCTTTCTCATACTCTTTTTTCACGGCTGCCCAGGCGACTTTGTGCGCCACCTCTTCCCGCGAATCATCGCCGCGTCGATCCTTAGCCTCTTTATATTCTTCCCACGCGCTGTTAAATGCCTGCTGATAGATATCCTGCGCATGCGCGGGAAGCACGTGTTTTACGTTGTCAGGTAAGTCGGTTCGTTTAGAGTAAGGCATAACGGCTCCTCAGTTTATGGATTCCTGTTAAGCCTGGCGCAACAGAACAAAAATACAAACAGCCACTTATCTCCACTTCAAATTAAAAACCAGAAACAGGCCACACAAGTTACAATGATAAGCAGATTTTCCGGCATTTAGCGGTCAGATAGATGGGTAAAGAGAAGTTGTTGTGGCCTGATTAATATTGCAATATTTGAGATAACTTCAGGTTAATACCGCTTCGAACATTTATTGCATTTAAGTAAAAAGCAGTAAATTTTTCCCGTTCGGACCGGTGAAAAGATAAACTGCGCCCTGCCCTAAAACTGATTATATTTCTAACAGCAGCACTCGCTGTGTCCGGATAATCATTAACCAGAGAGGATGGTGAATGCCTTCACATGAAAAAACACGTCACAAGGAATTCTCGCTGATACTTCCCCTTATCACGCTGGGTATACTCTATTTTTTTGGTGCAACCACATCATTTCCGATTGTAGTCGGTATCAACTTAGTGGCGCTGGTTGCCATTCTGAGCAGCGCCTTTAGCGTTGTACGGCATGCCGACGTGCTGGCGCACCGGCTGGGCGAGCCCTATGGCTCTCTGATCCTGAGTCTGTCCGTGGTGATTCTGGAAGTGAGCCTGATCTCGGCGCTGATGGCGACCGGCGATGCCGCACCCGGGCTGATGCGCGATACGCTCTATTCGATCGTGATGATTGTAACCGGTGGACTGGTTGGCTTTGCGCTGCTGCTGGGCGGTAATAAGTTTGCGACGCAATACGTGAATCTGGCGGGCGTGAAGCAATATCTGATCGCTATCTTTCCCCTGGCGATTCTGGTACTGGTGTTTCCCAACGCACTGCCGGGCGGTAATTTCTCTGTCACTCAGGCACTGCTGATCGCGGCGATTTCAGCGGCGATGTATGGCGTGTTCCTGCTGATTCAGACTAAAACCCACCAGAGCCTGTTTGTCTATGAGCATGAAGATGAGAGCGATGATGGCGACCCGCATCATGGCAAACCCTCTGCCCACAGCAGCTTCTGGCATACCAGCTGGCTGATCGTGCATCTGATTGCGGTCATTGCCGTGACCAAGATGAATGCTAATACGCTGGAAAGCCTGCTGACGGATCTGAATGCACCGGCACAGTTTACCGGTTTCCTGGTGGCCCTGCTGATCCTCTCACCGGAAGGCCTGGGGGCGATCAGGGCCGTGCTGATGAATCAGGTGCAGCGCGCCATGAACCTCTTCTTTGGTTCAGTGCTGGCGACCATCTCACTCACGGTACCGGCGGTAACCATTATCGCCACCCTGACCGGACAGGAGCTGATATTTGGTCTGGAGCCGCCGCAGATGGTGATTATGATGGCGTCGCTGATTCTCTGTCAGCTCTCCTTCTCGACCGGACGCACAAATGTACTAAATGGAGCCGCGCATCTGGCGTTGTTTATCGGTTATCTGATGACCATCATGCTGTAACGTCACCGGATTTCAGGCGAAAAAAAAGAGCGATTAATCGCTCTTTTTTTGTCGTTGAAAACCCAGGTCAGAATACATCTGGCAGCAACAGATGAACTCGACGTGAAGGGAACAGGGGCAGAGGAGAAAAGCGTCCCGCGCCAGGGACGGCGCGGGCCGAGCGGCCATGGATGGCTTTAGCGTCTTTTCGATCTGCCCCTGTTCTCTGAACTGGCTCGATTTCACAGCGAATCCAGCAGCACTTTCCCACAATCTTATTAAACGACTCAGTGCTCTTTTTTACTGCAAACTTATTTGCTGGTATCGAGTTCCGGGAAGCTTTTCACCAGATCGTCAATCGCTTTCATCTGCACCAGGAATGGCTCCAGCTTATCCAGCGGCAACGCGGATGGGCCGTCACACAGGGCGTGTTCAGGATCCGGGTGCGCTTCGATAAACAGACCGGCAATGCCAACCGCCATACCGGCACGCGCCAGCTCAGCCACCTGAGCACGACGACCGCCTGATGCTGCGCCAAACGGATCGCGCGTCTGCAGCGCATGGGTGACATCGAAAATCACCGGGCTGTTTTTGGTGACTTTCTTCATCACGTTAAAGCCGAGCATGTCGACAACCAGATTGTCGTAGCCGAAATTGCTGCCGCGATCGCACAGGATGACCTGCTCGTTGCCGCCTTCAGCGAACTTATCAACGATGTTGCCCATCTGACCCGGGCTGACGAACTGGGGCTTCTTGACGTTAATCACCGCGCCGGTTTTCGCCATCGCTTCAACCAGGTCAGTCTGACGCGCCAGGAACGCGGGCAGTTGGATCACATCAACCACTTCAGAGACCGGCTGCGCCTGGGACGCTTCATGCACATCGGTGATAATTTTGACGCCGAAAGCCTGCTTCAGCTCCTGGAAAATCTTCATCCCCTCTTCCAGGCCTGGGCCACGATAGGAGTGAATAGAGGAGCGGTTCGCTTTATCAAATGACGCTTTGAATACGTAAGGAATACCAAGTTTACTGGTGACGGTAACGTAGTGTTCGCAGATGCGCATCGCCAGGTCGCGCGACTCCAGTACGTTCATCCCGCCAAACAGTACAAATGGCAGATCGTTTGCGACTTTGATATCGCCAATACTCACGACTTTCTGTGTCATGCCCTTTCCTTTTCAGTGGGTCCGCTTAGTGCAGCGTGACCTGTTTTTGTTCGATTGCGTGAATCTGAACTTTGATCATTTCGCTGACCGGGTCTTCAGGACACTGCTCAACGAAGTACGTTAAATCATTCAGGGCGATATGGTCGCACTCCAGCTGCGCGTAGATCAAACCGCGATCGCGGATTTCGTAGGGATCGTCAGGATCGATACGTAACAGCACCTGACTGACGTTCAGCGCCAGCTCCATCTTCTTCTCTTCCATCAACGCCGCTTTCAGCGTGTCGAGCATCTTGCGCATCACGGTGACGGTTTTGGCTTCGTCGAGATCATCGTCATACAGACGCGCTGTCGGGCTGATATTGCCTTTGAGCCACACTTCCAGCGTGTGCCGGTCAAGGGTTTCGCCATTAAACGGGTTGATCATCCACTTATCGCCATCAATCCAGTCGGCGCGCAGAATCAGCTGCGTCGGGAAGATCACCGGCATCAGCGGCAGTTCCAGCTCGGCCGCGATGTGCAGCAGGATAACGCCCAGTGACACCGCCGTGCCCCGACGGGTCTTCAGCACATTGTCGATCCAGAGGGCATCAGAAAGATTGTAAACGCCACTGGCACCGCAAAATCCCCACTGGCGATAGAACAGTTCCAGCAGCTTTTCGAGCTGCATGTCAGCATCTTCGGTATGGCTGACATAGTCACGTGCTTCAGCGACTAACGCCGCAAGTTGTGCTTCCACCGACAACGCCGGGAAATCGGCGCGGATGGCAAGCGTGGCACCAATCACCGCTTCACACAGCGGTGTCTGGCTGAAATCTAATTGTTCGGTCGAGGTCATGCTATCCCCATAACGGCATTTTGGTCAGCGCCAGCTTAATGATGGCCACCAGGGCGATTAACGCTACCAGAAAAGCGATCCAGCGGGTGCGATCAGTGCGTGGACGGCGACTCAATGCCACAAATCCTAAGGCGATGTAGATGATAACCGCTAAAAGCTTCTCCGTCAGCCAGCTTCCTTGCGGTGTAAAGGGATAGAAGTGGGTAATCATCACCAGCGAGACGCCGGTCACCAGTAACAGGGTGTCGTTAGCGTGCGGCAGGATGCGCACCCAGCGTTTCGTCATCATTGCCGATCCACGGCGCAGCCAGTAAAACCGCAGCAGGAACAGCGTCACGGTAAGCACCACCGTTAAGATGTGCAGATTTTTAATTAAGGGATAAAAGGCGAACATCATGAATCCTTTTCAAAGCGCTTTTATGAAGGGAACTGGCCTAAGGTCACACGCGGATTGCCGCCGTAATCATCGACGGTTTCCACGGCGTGATAGCCTTTTTGCCGCATCAGCGTGGCCACCGCCTCGCCCTGCTGCCAGCCATGTTCCAGCAGCAGCCAGCCACCCGGCAGCAGCCATGTGGGTGCCTGCTCGATCAGCGTGCGCAGATCCGCCAGTCCCGCTTCATCCGCCACCAGCGCGCTGCGCGGTTCAAAGCGCACGTCACCCTGCTCCAGATGAACATCGCTGGCATCTATGTAGGGTGGGTTACTGACAATGAGGGTAAAGCGCTGTGGCGTCAGCGCCTGGAACCAGTGACTGAGCAGAAAGGTGGTGTTGGTGAGGCTGAGCTGCTGCGCATTACTGTTCGCCAGCTCAACGGCGGCTTCAATGCGATCCACGCCGGTGACCTGACAATCGGGATGCTCGCTGGCCAGCGCCAGCGCAATCGCTCCGGTGCCGGTGCCCATGTCCAGAATGGTTGCCGGTGTCGCGGGCAGATGCGCCAGCGCCTGTTCAACCAGCAGTTCGGTATCCGGGCGCGGGATCAGCGTGGCGTCATTGACGCGCAATGGCAGCGACCAGAACTCGCGCTCGCCCACCAGATGCGCCACCGGCTCACCGCGGGCGCGACGCGCCAGCAGGCTATCCAGTTGCGTCAGCTGCTCATCGCTGAGCACCGTTTCATCAAAGGCGATTAACCAGCTACGTGATTTGCCGGTCACAAAACCTAACAGGATCTCTGCGTCACGCTTCGGACTGTCACCACCGCACAGCGTGGCGACCGCCTGTTTCAGCCAGTGACGAATATCCATTAATCCTGACCAGCCAGCGCCGCCAGCTGATCGGCCTGGTACTCCTGAACAATCGGCTCAATCAGGCTGTCGAGTTTCCCTTCCATCACTTCATCCAGACGGTAGATGGTCAGGTTGATCCGGTGATCGGTCACGCGGCCCTGCGGGAAGTTGTAGGTGCGGTTACGGTCAGAACGATCGCCGCTGCCCAGCAGGTTGCGTCGGGTACTGGCTTCGGCGGCGTGACGGCGGGCCATCTCTGCAGCGTGAATACGCGAGCCCAGCACCGCCAGCGCTTTGGCTTTGTTTTTATGCTGTGAACGTTCGTCCTGACACTCCACCACGATACCGGTTGGCAGGTGGGTAATACGAATAGCGGAGTCGGTGGTGTTAACGTGCTGACCGCCTGCGCCGGATGAGCGGAAAGTATCGATCTTCAGATCGCCCGCATTGATTTCCGGCAGTTCCGCTTCCGGGATTTCCGGCATCACGGCAACGGTACAGGCTGAGGTGTGAATGCGGCCCTGGGATTCGGTCTCCGGGACGCGCTGCACGCGATGGCCGCCTGACTCAAACTTCAGGCGTCCATAGGCACCTTCGCCGGTCACGCGGGCGATCACTTCTTTGTAACCGCCATGCTCGCCTTCGTTGGCGCTGATGATCTCCACGCGCCAGCGACGCGCTTCGGCATAGCGGCTGTACATGCGAAACAGATCGCCGGCGAAAATCGCCGCTTCATCGCCGCCGGTTCCGGCGCGCACTTCGATAAAACAGGCGCGCTCATCGTCGGGATCTTTCGGCAACAACAGAACCTGCAACTGCTGCTCCAGCACGTCACTCTTCTCTCGCGCTTCCTGTAACTCTTCCTGCGCCATGTCACGCATTTCAGGATCGTCGAGCATCTGCTGCGCGGTTTCGATATCTTCCTGCACCTGCTGCCAGTCGCGGAAGCAACGGGTCACATCGGTCAGCTGAGCATATTCGCGTGACAGCGCACGGAAACGCTCCTGATCGGCGATCACGCCTGCATCGCCCAGCATCGCTTCCACTTCTTCGTGGCGCTCCTGCAGGGCTTCCAGTTTGGCAACTATAGAGGTTTTCATTTAAATGTGGGATTCCCGTAACAGGTGGCGACAGCGGTGTGCCTAATCGAGACCCAGGCTGTCGCGTAAAATCTGCAGGCGTTCATTATCGCCGTCGCGGGCGGCCTGCTGAAGTGATTTGGTTGGAGCGTGTATTAAACGGTTGGTCAGCTTGTGCGCCAGTTCCTGCATGACTTTCTGCGGATCGGCACCCTGCTGCAGCGCCTGCAGCGCACGGCCTTCCAGCTCAGCGCGGATCTCTTCCGCCTGAGAACGATATTCACGGATCGTATTCACCGCGCCCTGTGAGCGCAGCCACGCCATGAATTCGCTGCTTTCCTGAACTACGATGCTTTCGGCCTGAACCGCGGCCGCTTTGCGCTGCGCCAGGTTCTGCTCGATGATCGCCTGCAGGTCATCCACGCTGTAGAGATAGGCGTTAGGCAGGTCGCCCACTTCCGGCTCTACGTCGCGCGGAACCGCAATATCGACCAGCAGCATTGGCTTGTTACGTCGCGCTTTCAGCGCGCGCTCCATCATCCCCTTACCGATAATCGGTAGCGGACTGGAGGTTGACGAGATAATAATGTCGGCTTCTGCCAGACGGGCGTCGATCTCCGCCAGGGTGATCACCTCTGCACCCACTTCCGACGCCAGCGTTTCGGCGCGTTCGCGGGTACGGTTGGCGATGATCAGATTTTTGACCTGATGTTCACGCAGATGACGCGCCACCAGCTCAATGGTCTCACCTGCGCCAATCAGTAAGACATTGACGGAGGAGAGCGATTCGAAGATCTGACGGGCCAGCGTACAGGCGGCAAACGCCACCGACACCGCGTTGGCACCGATATCGGTTTCCGTACGCACGCGTTTGGCAACCGAGAAGGTTTTCTGGAACATGCGTTCCAGTTCACTGCTCAGCGCCTGACCGCGTGAGGAGTCGGCAAAGGCTTTTTTCACCTGACCGAGGATCTGCGGTTCGCCCAGCACCAGTGAGTCGAGTCCGCTGGCAACGCGCATCAGGTGGCTGACCGCCTCGTTATCCTGATGCCAGTAGAGGCTGTTTCGCACATCCTCTTCATCCAGCTGATGATAATTGCATAACCAGCTCACCAGACGCGCCTGTAAGTCGGCCTGCTGCTCTACACTCAGGTAGAGTTCAGTCCGGTTACAGGTGGACAACACCACGCCGCTCTGCACCATTGGCTGTGACAACAGGCTGTTTAACGCCTGCTCAAGCGTCTCCGGCCCGAACGAGACGCGTTCGCGCAGAGCAATGGGGGCTGTCTTGTGATTGATTCCGAGAGCGAGCAGCGTCATAGCGGTTTTGGTTGGGATGTCCCAATAATGTCAGGGTTTTGTGAGGCGCATTCTACAAGATGCGGCAGATCAAGAAAAGCCATACAAAGGCTATGACTGTAATAAGATTAACCCGATCGTGCTCAATTTGCTGCATAACAGCATTGACGGTTAAAACCGGGACGGTTAGCGTTATCCGTTACGAATAATAAATGTGTCCGAGGAGATGACCACTTGATGCTTAATTCACCACGCAATCTGTTGCGCCTTTTGCCCCTTGCCAGCGTTCTGCTGGCAGCCTGTAGCGTCAACAAACCGCAAGGCCCGGGCCCCAGCGTTACCGCGCCACAGTGGCAACAGCATCAGCAGGCGGTCTCAAAGGTCACGCACTATCAGACCCGCGGCGCCTTTGCCTATCTTTCTGACAAGCAGAAAGTCTATGCCCGCTTTAACTGGCAGCAGACCGCGCCCGATCGCTATCGCCTGCTGCTGACCAATCCGCTGGGCAGCACCGAACTGCAGCTGGATGCGCAGGGCTCGGTGGTACAGATCGTCGATAACAAAGGCAAGCGTTACGTCAGCAACGATGCGCAGAAAATGATTTCGCAGCTGACCGGCATGAACATTCCGCTGGCGAATCTGCGCCAGTGGATGATGGGTCTGCCAGGCGATGCCACCGACTATCAGCTCAACGAGAGCTATCAGCTGAGCAGCCTGAACTACAGCCGCGACGGTCAGAACTGGCAGGTCTCTATTGCGGGCTACGACAGCAAAGTCACCCCGCCGCTGCCTTCGAGCCTGGAGCTGAAAGAGGGTGACCAGCGGATTAAACTGCGTATGGACGGCTGGACCGTTCAATGATCACCCACTGGCCTGCCCCGGCAAAACTGAATCTTTTTCTCTACATCACCGGCCGTCGTCCCGACGGCTATCACAACCTGCAGACGCTGTTTCAGTTTCTTGATTACGGTGACCAGCTGCAGATTACTGTCGATCAAAGCGGCTCGATTACACTGTTAACGCCCGTGGCAGGCGTTGCGGATGCGGATAACCTGATTGTCCGCGCCGCAAACATGCTGAAACAGGCGGCGCAGGATAACAATCGCCTGTCCGCTCACGCGGGCGCGCAGATTGCCGTTGAGAAAAACCTGCCCATGGGTGGCGGTCTCGGTGGCGGCTCCTCTGATGCGGCAACCGTGCTGGTGGCGCTGAATCATCTGTGGCAAACCGGCTTCACGCCGGATGAGCTGGCGGCGATGGGCGTGAAGCTGGGCGCGGATGTGCCGGTGTTTGTCCAGGGCTTCGCGGCCTTCGCCCAGGGGGTGGGTGAACAACTTCATCCCGCAGAGCCGGAAGAAAAGTGGTATCTTGTCGCCCATCCCGGCGTGAATATCAGCACCCCAGTAGTATTCAACGACCCCGAACTGACGCGAGATACTCCATCGCGCAGTTTATCGACGCTTTTAGCATCACCCTTCACCAATGATTGTGAAGCAGTGGTAAGAAAACGTTTTCGTGAGGTTGATGAGCTTGTTTCCTGGCTGCTAGAATACGCGCCGTCACGCCTGACTGGCACGGGCGCTTGTGTGTTTGCTGAATTCGACACCGAGTCTGCTGCCCGCCAGGTGCTGGAGCTTGCCCCGAATGGGGTACGCGCATTTGTAGCCCGGGGCGTAAATGTTTCGCCGCTACAGCGTACCCTGCGAGGCGATTAGCGAATGCGTGACAGTGTCACCACGTTCCGGACACTGCACGTTTCGCATCAACACACCCGTGTGAACGCACATGACCGTACGCGCCGGTTACAGTCATGCCGTTCATTCTCTGGACGCAAAGCCTGAGGTTCTTCTCGTGCCTGATATGAAGCTATTTGCTGGTAACGCCACCCCGGAACTAGCACAACGTATTGCCAACCGCCTTTACACCAGCCTGGGAGACGCCGCTGTAGGACGTTTCAGTGATGGTGAAGTGAGCGTACAGATCAACGAAAATGTACGCGGTGGTGATATTTTCATCATCCAGTCCACCTGTGCCCCCACCAACGATAATCTGATGGAACTGGTTGTGATGGTCGACGCGCTGCGTCGTGCTTCTGCTGGTCGTATTACCGCAGTCATCCCCTACTTTGGTTATGCCCGTCAGGATCGCCGCGTGCGTTCCGCGCGTGTACCTATCACCGCTAAAGTAGTGG
This sequence comes from Pantoea sp. PvP021, assembly GCF_054056055.1. Classification (NCBI taxonomy): domain Bacteria; kingdom Pseudomonadati; phylum Pseudomonadota; class Gammaproteobacteria; order Enterobacterales; family Erwiniaceae; genus Pantoea; species Pantoea sp. PvP021. The sequence continues at coordinate 1,059,526 of NZ_JBSRXX010000001.1, forward strand.
CAGACTTCCTTTCCAGCGTCGGTGTTGACCGTGTTCTGACGGTTGACCTGCACGCCGAGCAGATCCAGGGCTTCTTCGACGTCCCGGTTGATAACGTATTTGGCAGTCCGATCCTGCTGGAAGATATGATGCAGATCGGTCTGGAAAACCCGATTGTTGTTTCTCCCGATATTGGTGGCGTAGTACGTGCCCGTGCTATCGCTAAACTGCTGAACGACACCGATATGGCCATCATTGATAAACGCCGCCCTCGCGCGAACGTTTCTCAGGTGATGCACATCATTGGTGACGTTGCTGGCCGCGACTGCGTGCTGGTCGACGACATGATCGACACCGGCGGCACGCTGTGCAAAGCGGCTGAAGCGCTGAAAGAGCGTGGTGCTAAACGCGTATTTGCTTACGCGACCCACCCGATCTTCTCCGGCAATGCGGTTGAAAACCTGCGTAAATCTGTGCTCGACCAGGTAATCGTCTGCGATACCATCCCACTCTCTCAGGAGATTAAGTCACTGCCGAATGTGCGCACGCTGACCTTATCTGGCATGCTGGCCGAAGCCATTCGCCGCATCAGTAACGAAGAGTCAATCTCGGCAATGTTCGAGCATTAATCTTCGCGGAACCGGGCCCTGTGCCCGGTTTTTTTATGCCTGCCGGGCGCCCGATTAACGCGCTTCTTTTTCTGATATTTTCGCGATAAATTTCCCCAAAATCGCCTATTTTCAACGCCACCCACTCTTTTGATAAAACGCCGCGTTCCCCGCTTCTGCCCTGTGCCGTTAAGTGGTAATTTGCAGCGCACTTTTCATAAGAACCCTGACCGCCATGAGCCTCGATATCTATACGTTATTTGTCTGCGAGCTTTATGTGCTGGGGTTTCTGAGCATCATCATGTTTTTTGCCTGGATCGGATCGCAGTATGATCGCGTTCTCGGCTTCACCTGCCTGTCGCTGGTTTTTACCCTGATTGCGGTATTCTTAAGTAGCCTGCGCAGCAGTGGCCTGCATTTCCTGCCCGTTGCAGTGGGTAACGTTTTAGTGATGCTGGCTTACGGCGGATTGTTAAATGCGTTCCGGCGCTTCTGCGGCAAGCCCATCGGCACTCACTGGCTATTGGGCGCCCTGCTCTGGGCACTCCTCTGTTGTTTCCCGGCGTTCTATTACAGCTTACCCAAACGGGTGCTGGTGCTCTGCATCGCCTGCATCGCCTATACCGCCGCACTGATCCAGCTGGTCTGGCTGGCGCGTGCCACGCTAAAGGTGACCTTCTGGCCTGCGCAGTTGCTGCTGTGGATCCATCTGCTGTTTCATCTGGCTCGCCTGTTTCTGGACAGCGCTATTCCCAGCACTCTGCCTGGCGCCATTGGCGGATCAAACTTCTCGATTTACGTCATCCTGGAATCGATTCTGTTTGTCATTGGTCTGACATTTACTATCCTGGCCATGGTGAATGAACGGATGCAGTCAGTCTTAAAACATGCCTCGATGCACGATCCTCTGACCAGCGTCTGGAATCGTCGGGCTTTATTTAATGAAGCAGAAAAAATAGTGGCGCGATGCCGCCGTCAGAACCGGCCGTTTAGCGCGATTCTGTTCGATCTGGATCATTTTAAGAGCATTAACGATCGGTATGGCCATCAACAGGGCGACCAGATATTGATTCACTTTTGCGACATTGTCAGAGGGCTGATACCGGCTGAGGGGCGTTTTGCGCGACTGGGCGGAGAGGAGTTTGCGGCAATAATTCCGGCGGCGGCAACAGAGGCAGAGGCATGGTGCGAGACAATTCGGCGGGAGGTCTGTGCGTCACAACCCAATTCAATTGCCTATTCGGTCAGCATTGGGTTTGCCACGGTCACACATCAGCAGCAGGGTTTTGACGATTTACTCGCACTGGCGGATAAAGCGCTCTATCACGCCAAGGCCAGCGGCCGGAACCGCATCGCGCAGCATCCGGTCACTGCTGGCATCAGTTAATGGTGAGAATTGTGCGACCGGCGACAACGTTTGTCATAGTGACGATGCCAGTAATAACGATCTTCAACCTTTTCACGACCACTCAGACCCGCCCCGACCAGCCACATCATTGCACCAACAAAGATGCCGAGGATTGCGCCCTGCGCCAGCGCATCTGGCAGATCAAGCGAGGGAAGCTGGTTCATAATTGAGAAACCCACGCCCAGCACCATTGTGACTAATCCCAGTACCATCAAGCTGTTACCCGCTACACGGCAGTGTTGATGTTTCATGCTGCACCTCCATCCATATGAGTCAATAACCGCACACAATGTTAAGTGCCATAAGCTTAGGCAATGGGTGAAGATAACGTTGCGGAGTGGATCACACATCAGCCATAAATAATTAACTGGCCCTGATTGCAGCCTGTTGATTTCGATGGAAAATGATTAATCACCGTCATGAACCATTTCGCTGCTTGTACTTTGTCATCTCGCCCGTGGCGAAGTAAACTAACGCCCTTTCGCGATAACAGCAGGATAATCATTGTGAGCAGCATTAAACTGATTGTGGGCCTTGCCAATCCAGGCGCTGAATATGCCGCCACGCGCCACAATGCGGGTGCCTGGTATCTGGATTTACTGGCTGAGCGCCACAATCAGTCACTGAAAGAGGAAGGCAAATTCTATGGCTATACCGCGCGCCTGGCGATAGCCGGAGAGGATGTGCGCCTGCTGGTGCCGACCACCTTTATGAACCTGAGCGGGAAAGCCGTGGCGGCGATGGCGACCTTTTATCGCATCGCGCCAGAAGAGATCCTGGTGGCGCATGATGAACTCGATCTGCCACCCGGCGTGGCGAAGTTCAAGCAGGGCGGCGGGCATGGCGGCCATAACGGGCTGAAAGATATCATCAGCAAAATGGGCAACAACAACAATTTCCATCGGCTGCGCATCGGTATCGGACATCCCGGCGATCGCAACAAGGTGACCGGATTTGTGCTGGGCAAGCCGCCCGCCAGTGAGCAGAAGCTGATTGATGATGCCATTGATGAGGCGGCGCGCTGCACCGAACTGTGGCTGAAAGAGGATCGTATCAAGGCGATGAACCGGCTGCACGCCTTCAAGCCTGCTTAAACGCCCGAATCGTCGTGATTCCGTGTATAATGCGCGAAATTTTTCAATTCGTCTCCGACAGTCCGCCTTCTAACGCACTGTCCATCCAGTTATAAAGGGTATCAAACCATGGGATTCAAATGCGGTATCGTGGGCCTGCCGAACGTCGGTAAATCCACTCTGTTTAACGCGCTGACTAAAGCGGGCATCGAAGCGGCTAACTTCCCCTTCTGCACCATTGAGCCAAACACGGGCGTGGTGCCGATGCCTGACCTGCGTCTCGACCAGCTTTCTGAGATTGTTAAGCCGCAACGCGTGGTGCCGACTACCATGGAATTCGTCGATATCGCCGGTCTGGTAAAAGGCGCGTCAAAAGGTGAAGGTCTGGGTAACCAGTTCCTGACCAACATCCGCGAAACCGAAGCGATTGGCCACGTAGTGCGCTGCTTTGAAAACGACAACATCATCCACGTGGCGGGTAAAGTGAACCCGGCTGAAGATATTGACGTGATCAACACTGAGCTGGCGCTGTCCGATCTTGAGACCTGTGAACGTGCGATTCAGCGTGTGCAGAAGAAAGCCAAAGGCGGCGACAAAGATGCCAAAGCCGAGCTGGCTGCGCTGGAGAAGTGCCTGCCGCATCTTTCTGAAGCGGGCATGCTGCGTTCACTGAATCTGGATGAGGACGACAAAGCGGCAATCCGCTATCTGAGCTTCCTGACTCTGAAACCCACTATGTACATTGCTAACGTCAATGAAGATGGTTTCGAGAACAACCCGTACCTGGATCAGGTGCGCGCTATCGCCGAAGCGGAAGGTTCAGTCGTGGTGCCCGTGTGCGCCGCCGTTGAGTCGGACATTGCTGAGCTGGAAGATGAAGACCGTGACGAGTTCATGGCAGAGCTGGGACTGGAAGAGCCAGGCCTGAACCGCGTTATCCGCGCCGGTTACTCCCTGCTGAACCTGCAGACCTATTTCACCGCTGGCGTGAAAGAAGTACGTGCCTGGACCATCCCGGTTGGCGCGACAGCTCCGCAGGCAGCCGGTAAAATCCACACTGACTTCGAGAAAGGCTTTATCCGCGCCCAGACCATCGCGTTTGAAGATTTCATCGCTTATAAAGGCGAGCAAGGTGCTAAAGAAGCCGGCAAGATGCGTTCAGAAGGTAAAGAGTACATCGTGAAAGATGGCGATGTGATGAACTTCCTGTTTAACGTCTAAATAAAATTGGTTGTCTCATGAGGTATCATAACACCCCATGAAAACCACCTAAACCCTTAAAATCCACGCCATTGCGTGGATTTTTCATTCCATATTGTCCCATGTCATCCCATGAAAGCGCATTCTAAAATGAGTACATAGATGAGTACAAATCGTTTCCATTATCATTTTAGGTGAGTACAATGATAATCTAGTAAATAGACATGGATCCGCTATGCTCACTGATACGCAATGCCGCACTGCTAGGTCGAAAGAAAAACTCTATCGACTCAATGACTTCAACGGTCTCTACCTGGAAGTGAAACCCAGCGGCAAAAAAGCATGGCGTTTTCGATTCAAACTCAACGGTAAATCAAGCATGTTTGCGTTGGGTGAGTATCCAGCAGTAAAACTCGCCGAAGCACGAGTGAAATGCGAGCAAGCGAGAAAGCAAGTTGCGGATGGAATCAACCCGGCACTGGCTCGCCAGTTAGATAAGATCCGCAAGGTCAATGATGCATCAAACACATTTGAGCTAATCGCCAAAGAATGGTTACAGATGAAAGACTGGGCAGAAATTACTAAAACTCGCCGACTGGATATGCTTGAACGTGTGGTATTTCCTTCAATCGGTAAGCTTCCTGTCAGAGAAATCAACTCGCACCACATTCTTAAAATTCTTCAGGAAACCGCTAAACGCGGCGCACCAACTGTTGCCGCAGAAGCCCGACGTACCATATCATCAGTTTTCGAGTTAGCAGTGGCAACGCTTAGAGCTGATAGTGATCCTGTCTGGCCTGTGCGCAAGGCGCTTCCCGCGAATAAGACACAGCACAAACAAGCATTGAATACGAAGCAAATCGGTAAGCTATTAAGCTGTTTTGATAACAGTCGCGGCTCATATCAGGTTAACTATTGCATGTGGCTAATGTGGTGGACATTGGCGCGACCAGCCGAAGTCACCGAGGCAGAATGGGAAGAATTCGATCTTGACAACGCACTATGGATCATTCCGGCAACGCGCATGAAAGCTCGCAGGGAACATGTTATTCCCCTTCCCTCCCAAGCCGTCAATATGCTCAAAACACTACAAGGATTAACCGGGCACCGACAGCATATTTTTCCGGGCAGGGATAACCCGCTAGGCCCAATTACATCGCACTCTCTGCGCCAGCTACTCAAAAGTCTCAGTTGGAGTGGAACTTATAGCCCTCATGCCACCAGAACTACGGGGAGTACACGTTTAAACGAGATGGGCTATCGAGCTGATGCTATCGAAGCTCAGTTAGCGCACGCTGATACAAACAATGTTCGCCGCACGTACAATCATGCAACTTACATCGATGAACGAAAAGTGATGATGCAGGAATGGGCAGATATGCTGGACGAGTGGGTAGCAGAATACGATTAGTACTTATTGCATTCAGTAAATCATACAGATAAAAATCGCTATTCATGCTCCGCTATGTGCTAAAAGAAAATCAATGGTTTTGTCGAGGGCTAATTATTTCCATTTATTTGCCCTTAGCATATGTGAAAACCGTTTATTAGACCATCGAATTAAAAGGTACTTTTGAAAAAAAGGTCCTAAACAGTGAAGTAAAAAATAATGTACATTACCCCCCACAATAGGAATTATATACTCCTCTTCAATTAAAAATACAATATAAGTTACTGCCGCACCCGGTGGGTTTGTCCAACCCTTCACAGCCAAAAACAAGTTTTAGTCTGCTCAGCGTTATATCAAAGGCTAAACTTAACAGTATATACCTGATTTCTGGTAGTGAAAGCTCCCTTATCTTTTTTACATTGTTCAAGTGCTCTTGATAGTTTTTCAAAAAACCTCTGATTGGAATAAACCTGAGCGATATCTTTACCCGCCATCGTCATTCTGCTTCCAATGTTTCTCCTGTAATTTTTAATGAAATTTTCGATATCAAACTTAAACTCATCATTGAAAATATTTTCAAATTCAGATGTCGCAATTTCCGGATAACAATCTGAGAGAATTGAGAACAGAAAAAAAGCCATGTGATCTGTTGCAGCCTTGATAACCTCATCGTTACTTTCTATACCTTCCAGTGTAAGTTCATTCATTTTTATTTTTCTTCTCTGCCAGTTTCTTTTCAAGCATTGCAGAAAAAGTGTTATTAAGCTGCATTGCCGTTCCCTTTTCAGTATGTTTTATCATTGCATCAGGATGAGTAAAATTTTCCGATTCATGATGTACATTAGTATCATTTTTTTCATGATCTGTTTTTTTAATGTAATTTTTATTTTTTTGCTCTTTTCTCAGATTCTCATTCTCTCTGGCTCTGGCCCCGTTACTTAACCAGGTTTTTCGTTGTACATCTGTCGAACTGACGAAAGTCAGAAGAAAACCAACTAACATATCATGATTAATATCCAGCCCCAGATACTTTGCTACTTCACCACCTAATACAATTTTTTTATGTGTTGTTTCTTTTCGTGTCAGGGACTTTTGTTTTGTCGTTAATCTGTTCAGTTCCTGCTGTGCTGATGCAAGTAGTTGCTGTAAATTTTTTCTTTCCATTAAATTTCTCCTGTAATATTAAACCCGACCACCAACCACTAAGGGTTTGATCTTCATATTGCTTTTCTTATCCAGCAATCCATTTATTAGTAAAACAAAGGGATATATCTTTTTGTTTTTTATTATGATTTAGTGGCGGCAACCAGAACGTCGAGACGGCTTTTTATCGCTTCATATTGTTGCCCGGCATTAATCACCCCATTAAAACAGTCGAACAGCATTGATTTTTCATACTGCTGTATACTAAACCACCCGCCTTTCCTGTCTGCTCGCCTACTATCTGATGCAAAGGAAGATAAAATAACCTCTCGTTTAACCGAAAGACCAAATAACTGCCTGATAACTTCTCTGGCGGTAGCATATGTACTGTCGATGCTGAAATAATTCAGGAAAAGCCCCGTTACAATGATAATCAGCTCCTGCATGATGCTTCTTTTGAGTGAAGAGACAGCATTACCATACCGCCCTGACAGGGTTCTGAAACGGGTTTGCTCGCTGGCTTCCAGCAGTTGAGGTTCATATTCGCTGCGGATAGCAGTAAAGGCTTCTTTAACCGTGTTTTCTTTTAATCTGATGCGCATACTTTCGCTGTTGTCGCTGTAATCAATCAGAAACCATTTTGTTTCCAGATCGCCATCTCCATTCTGATTGTTAATGACATTTATTATTTTATTCATTTTTACCTCTATTTTTGTTTTAATCTGAATAAAACAATTATCACATCTTTTTTATTTAGCAAATTTTACAAACATTAAATTCCGGGTTATATTATTAATGTAAGCAATAAGAAAACATCCCTTCTTCGATTTACATCCCTTTACCCCTAAGCTTACGCGCCTCTTCTTTCGGCGCTTAAATCCAGAGAAAAACTTAACCATTTTTTTATTTTTATTCGGCGCAAGCTGAATAAAAAATAAATACAATGCCCACTTATACATTGCTTCGCAACGTGTGGGCCTGGCAGGGGCCTTAAAGTCAACCCCAGAGTTTTTCTTGCGAAAAACTAAAACCCAAGGTCCTCACCTTTAAAACAAATTAAAACCTAACAGGAGTATTCTTTGTAATATGGCAATGTTTCATTTATCGTTTAATATACTGAAAAGATCGGCAGGTAAATCGTCCTGTTATCTCGCCGCATATAACGCAAGAGAAAGAATTGAAGACGTGAGAACAGGAGACGTGTACGATTATTCATATCGTTCCGATCTGTTTCACCACTGCATTCTTGCACCAGAACACACACCTTTTAATATTATTGAAAAATCTGCTGTGTTGTGGAATGAAATTGAGAAAGTTGAAAAAAGGAAAGACGCGCAGCTCTCACGTTATTTTGATATCGCTATTCCTATTGAACTGGATAACGATGCCAAAATCGCGTTAGTGAAAAACTACTGCAAACGTAATTTTGTCAGCAAAGGCATGATTGCCGATATCTCTTTCCATGACCTTGACGGTCATAATCCCCATGCTCACGTCATGCTTACTTTGCGTGAGATAACACCACAAGGTTTCGGCAACAAGAACAGAAGCTGGAACGAGCATGATTTGATGGATGAATGGCGTGCGTCATGGTCCAGAATGTCTAACCGTGCACTTGAACGTGCTGGTTCTGCGAATCGCATGGATCACCGTTCCCTTGCAGCACAGCGTGAAGAAGCGATTGCTCTGGCTAAGGCGGCAAAGGAAACGGGAAGACTGGATATAGCTAATGAACAACTGGCAAGAGCCGTTGAGCTTAACCGCCCTGCGCTGACTCGAATAGACCGTAAATCTTGGCACACCAAAAGAGCCAAAACGTTACGTGCCGCAGAACAAGTGCAGGCAGCACAGACCAAACAAGCTGCTAACGATTTCAGGCAGTTGTTTAACAGTGATGTGAGTCATCTCATGACCGTCAACCTGAACACTTTCCGCATCGAACGTCTTAAAGCGAAACCGACACCACAGCAACCTGTACTGGTTATTCCGGAAAGAAAACGTCGCTTCAAGCCTGTCCAAGCGAAGCAAAGGGATATGTCCCTTTACTATGGTGTTGCGCCAAAAACAGAAAAACCAACGCTATTAAGACGTAAACGTGAGATCAATCTGCACAAGCTGTATGATTTCATTAAAACTTTTATGAGTGTATTGGTTAAACACTCTGTTCATAAAGCCATACCAGAAACCGCTATCACTACCCTAGTCGCGCCAGCCGTTATCGATCCGCTCGATGAGATTATGATAGACCCAGTTACTAAATTGAAGATAACCCGCAGGCAGTGGGAGTCGATGGGGACTACCAGTAAATCAGCACACGTTTCCGTAGCACCGGACGCTAACTACAACCACGAGCCTGAGAAAAAACAAGAGCCAGACAAAACAAGCCGACCAGTTACCTTTCCACCCTTACCAAAGGAAAGTAAAGTTCCTGCCAAATCAAAAGGTTTCACGCTGCCTAAACTTCGCTTTGGTTCAAGTAAGCGAAAGGATGAGTGAATTTTGCTAAACAAGTAAAATTTAAGTCACTAAAAATCAACGGTAAGCTCGTAACAGCAGGAACTTTAAGGCAAAATAGGTCTATCGTCCGTATCTGGAAAATGAACGTAATGGCTAGAAAACCCAAAGAAATCAAAACAGACCCGTTAGAGGTCATCCTGTGGAAAGCGGCTGACAAGCTACGTAAGAACATTGATGCCGCCGAGTACAAGCATGTAGTGCTGGGCCTGATTTTCCTTAAATACATTTCAGATTCTTTTGAATCACATTACGAACTGCTGAAAGCAGGCGAAGGTGAATTTGCAGGTGCAGATCCCGAAGACAAAGACGAATACACCGCCTATAACGTATTTTTCGTTCCTGAACTGGCGCGATGGAGTTATCTGATTTCAAAGGCTAAACTGCCGGGAATCGGTAAGTTGGTTGATGATGCGATGGAGCTTATCGAAGCGGGTAACCCACAGCTAAAAGGTGTGTTGCCGAAAGTCTATGCCCGCCAGAATCTTGATGCCACAGTGCTGGGTGAACTGATAGATCTGATTGGCAATATTGCATTAGGTGATGCCAAAGCACGTTCTGCTGACGTTTTAGGCCACGTATTCGAATACTTCCTCGGTGAGTTTGCACTGGCAGAAGGTAAACAAGGCGGTCAGTTCTATACCCCAAAATCCATTGTAAGCCTGCTGGTTAACATGCTGGAACCCTACAAAGGCCGTGTATTTGATCCCTGCTGTGGTTCTGGTGGTATGTTCGTGCAGTCAGAGAAATTTGTTGAAGCACACCAGGGTAATATCGACGATATTTCGATTTACGGGCAGGAATCCAACCAGACAACATGGCGTCTGGCAAAAATGAATCTGGCTATTCGTGGCATTAACTCAGAACACGTTCGCTGGAACAGTGAAGGCTCATTCCTGAATGATGCCCATAAAGATTTAAAATCTGATTATATCATTGCGAATCCACCGTTTAACGTTTCCGATTGGTCAGGCGAACAACTTCGTGGAGATGCTCGCTGGCAATATGGTATCCCTCCTGCCGGCAATGCTAACTTTGCCTGGATGCAACACTTCCTGTATCACCTGTCGCCAAAAGGTCAGGCTGGCGTTGTGCTGGCAAAAGGGGCTTTGACTTCGAAAAGTTCTGGTGAAGGTGCTATCCGTGCAGCACTTGTTAAAGATGCCAATGTGATTGACTGTATCGTTAACTTACCTGCAAAACTGTTCCTGAACACTCAGATCCCTGCTGCGTTATGGTTTATGCGCCGTGACAGGGCAAATAGCAGTCAGTATCAAGATCGCAGTAAAGAAATCCTGTTTATTGATGCCCGTAATCTCGGTCATTTAATCAACCGTCGTAGCAAAGTGCTTTCTGACGAAGATATCAAAACTATTGCTGACACCTACCATAACTGGCGTAATAAAAATGGCGACTACGAAGACGTCGCTGGTTTCTGTGCGTCAGTAGACATTGATGAAGTTGCTGAACTCGATTATGTGCTGACACCTGGCCGTTATGTTGGTCTTGCTGATGAAGAAGACGATTTCGATTTTAAAGAACGGTTTACGGCTCTTAAAGCGGAGTTTGAAGCGCAACTGGAAGAAGAAACGCGTCTAAATAAAACTATCGCTGAAAATCTGGCGAAGGTGGTATTATGAGTTGGTTGCATGAGGTCAGTATTAAAGATATTTGCGATTTAATTACCGTTAAAACAAACATTAAGAACGCATCTATTGAAAATTATATTTCAACCGAAAACATGCTACCTAATTTTGGTGGTGTAGAGTATGCTGAAAACCTCCCCTCTTCAAACACCGTAAATACATTTATTCCTCAAGACGTTTTGTTTTCAAACATTCGAACTTATTTTAAGAAAGTTTGGTTTTCAAGATTTAATGGCACTGCTTCCGCAGATGTTTTAGTCTTTCGAGCTAAGGACAATTGCGATAGTAAATTTTTATACTATCTATTATGTGATCCATCTTTTACTGAGTATACTGTTTTAACATCCAAAGGGGCTAAAATGCCCAGAGGAGATAAAGATGCAATTTTCAGTTACATTGTATTATTACCTTCTATCCAAGAACAAAAAGCCATCGCCTCTGTGCTGTCCTCTCTAGATGATAAAATAGACCTACTTCATAGCCAAAATAAGACGCTGGAATCTATGGCTGAAACGCTGTTTAGGCAACTTTTTATAGAGGAAGCACAAGATGAATGGCCTGAAAAAAGGCTCAATCAATATGTTGAGTTAAACAAATCATCAATAAGCAAAAGCTATAACTTTAAAGAGATCCAATACTTGGATACAGGCTCATTAACCAGAGGAAAAATATCTGAACTTCAAACCTTGTTGTTATCAGAGGCACCAAGTCGAGCTAAAAGATTAGTCAATGACTTTGATATAATATTATCAACAGTGCGTCCAGATCAGTGTCATTATGGTATTTGCATTAATCCACCGTCAAACCTCGTTGTTTCGACAGGTTTTTGCGTTATTTCTAGCAAATCAATTAGCCCATTTTTCATTTATTATTTATTAACTTCTGAGGATATGACCGAATATCTGCACTCTATAGCAGAAGGTTCTACGTCAACCTATCCTTCTTTAAAACCAGAAGACATTGGAAATGTTCCATTTCTTTATCCGGGCAAAGAACAAATAAACTACTTTCATAATATTGTTGGCTCTTACTGGAGCAAGATTCATGGTAATCATAACAAAATAAAAACACTAGTATCTCTCCGCGACACTCTACTTCCTAAACTAATGAGTGGTGAAGTACGGGTTCAGTATGCAAAAGAAGCAATCGCGTCAGTAGCATAAAATAATTAAGCGGGTGCACAACCCGCTCTCTAGTTTAGCGGCAATAAGGACAGTACGCATGGCAAAGATGACCGAATCCGATATTGAAGTAATGGCGATTGAGCACCTGCAAGGGCTGGGCTATGAGTATGTTTACGGCCCGGACACTGAACCTAGTGGAATCAATCCATTACGTAGCTATCAGCAGGTTATCCTTGAAGATAAGGTGCGTGCTGCCCTGCAACGCTTGAATCCTCACCTTAGTGAACAGAAGTGTGAGGAAGCCCTGAAACAGGTGATGCAGATCAGCACACCTGACCTGATGGCAAACAATCTGGCCTTTCATCGCCTGTTGACAGAAGGTATAAACATTGAAGTCAGTAAGGATGGTAATACTCAGGGAGAACTCGCCTGGCTCATCGATTTTAACGATCCGACTAATAACGAATTTTTGGTTTTGAACCAAATAACCATAAGGGAAAACCGTCATAATCGCCGACCCGATATTATTTTATTCATCAACGGTCTGCCATTAGTCGTGATTGAACTTAAAAATGCTGCTGACGAAAATGCAACGGTATTAGGTGCTTATAACCAGATTAAAACCTATCAGAACCAAATCCCCGGCCTGTTTACATACAATGCCTTTAATGTAATTTCTGACGGGCTGGAAGCCAAAGCGGGAACCGTTTCTGCTGATTTCAGCCGCTATATGACGTGGAAAACCGCTAACGGTAAAACGCAAGCCACCAGTACCCAGCCACAGCTAGAAGTTTTATTACAGGGGTTGCTTAATCCTGTAACGCTTCTGGATATGATCCGTCACTTTATTGTGTTTGAAGCCAGCAAACATGAAGACAACAAAGGGATTATCAGTATCCGTACTGTTAAAAAAATGGCAGCTTATCACCAGTACTACGCGGTCAATGCAGCAGTACTTTCCACTATTCGTGCATCGGCGGTAAATGCAGATTCCCCCTCTGCCGAAGTGGCAGTCCGCCAACAGGGACGTAACAGTAAAGATCTCGTTAATGCACAAAAAACCGGGGATCGCAAAGCGGGCGTAGTCTGGCATACACAGGGGTCCGGTAAATCGCTTTCGATGGTATTTTATACCGGGAAGATTGTGCTGGCTCTGGATAATCCGACCGTCGTTGTGATCACTGACCGTAATGATCTGGATGATCAGCTATTCGGTACGTTTTCTTCCGCTACCCAGCTACTGCGTCAGACACCCAAACAGGCCGATAACAGAGACGAACTCAAAGAATATTTGCGGGTAGCCTCTGGTGGCGTGGTGTTTACCACTATTCAAAAATTCCAGCCTGATGATGGCAGAAATATCTATGAGTTACTGTCAGCTCGTACCAACGTTGTTGTTATCGCTGATGAAGCACACCGTTCCCAGTACGGTTTCAGCGCCAAAGAAGTTGACGTAAAAGACAGCGAAGGCAACGTAACGGGTAAACGCACCGTTTATGGCTTTGCCAAATATATGCGTGATGCCTTACCCCATGCGACCTATCTGGGCTTTACCGGAACCCCCATAGAGAAAACGGACGTAAATACACCTGCTGTTTTCGGTAACTATGTCGATATCTATGATATCTCACAGGCGGTAGAAGATGGTGCAACCGTGCGTATTTTCTATGAAAGCCGTCTGGCGAAAATTGCGATCAGTGAAGAAGGTCGTCAGCTTATTGAAGAATTTGATGATGAGTTTAACGAGGACGAACTGACGCTCACACAGAAAGAACGTTCTAAATGGGCGAGAATCGAAGGGCTGATTGGCAGTGAAAAACGCATTAAAGCCATTGCCGCTGATATGGTCCAGCACTTTGAACAGCGTTTAAAATCCAATGCCGATCATGGCAAGGGGATGATAGTAACCATGTCCCGCCGTATTGCTGCTGAGTTGTATAAGGAAATCGTCGCCCTTAAACCCGAATGGCACAGTGATGATTTAAGCGATGGCGTAATAAAAGTCGTGATGACATCTTCCGCTGCTGACGGGCCAGAAATCGCTAAACACCACACTACAAAAAAAGAACGTCAGGTTCTGGCTAACCGTATGAAGGACGACGACGACAAGCTGAAACTGGTGATAGTACGTGATATGTGGCTTACCGGCTTTGATGCGCCAAGTATGCATACCCTGTATATAGACAAACCGATGAAAGGCCACAACCTGATGCAGGCGATTGCCCGTGTGAACCGTGTGTACAAAGATAAGATAGGCGGTCTGGTTGTTGACTATCTGGGCATTGCCTCTGATTTAAAAGAAGCCCTGTCGTTCTACTCCGATGCCGGAGGACGGGGTGATCCAGCTGAGGTTCAGGAAGAAGCAGTGATGCTCATGCAGGAAAAACTGGAAATCCTGGAAGGCATGATGCATGGCTACGATTACAAAGCCTACTTTACTGCAACGACTTCACAGCGCCTGACGATTATCCTTGAATCAGAAAACCACATTTTAGGGCTGGATAACGGCAAAGGGAAAATGCGTTTCCTTGCGGCTGTTGCTGCCGTGTCCCAGGCATTTGCACTGGCGACGCCGCATGATAAAGCAATGGAAGCGGCACCCGAAGTCGCATTCTTCCAAGCGGTGAAGGCTCGCCTGAATAAATTCACTGAAAACCCAGACGGCTCAGATGAAGAACATAATGACAGTCTGGAAGTACGGGTAAAACAGACTATCGATCAGGCACTGGTCACGGATAAAGTCGTTGATATCTTTGACGCAGCGGGAATACAGAAGCCGGATATCTCTGTGCTCTCTGATGAATTTCTCCAGGAAATGAAGGATTATCAGCACAGAAATATTGCTCTGGAAACGCTTAAAAAGCTGCTTTCTGATGAGATTAAGGTTCGCTCGAACCAAAGTATTACACAGGGTAAAAAATTGATTGATATGCTGACCTCGGCAATCAACGGCTACCAGAACAAGGTACTGACCGCTGCGGAGGTGATCGATGAACTGATCAAGCTTGCCAAGACCATCCAGGAATCTGACAGCCTTGCCAGCCAGTTAAACCTCAGCACCTATGAATATGCCTTCTATTCTGCGGTTGCAGATAACGACAGCGCTCGTGAGCTTATGCAAAAGGAAAAACTACGAGAACTGGCAGTCGTTCTGACGGAAGCTATCCGCAACAATGTCAGTCTTGACTGGACAGTGAAAGAAGCGGCAAGGGCAAAAATTCGCGTGGTGGTAAAACGTCTGCTTAAAAAATATGGTTATCCGCCTGATATGTCATTGCTGGCTACGGAAACTGTTTTGAAGCAGGCTGAGTTGTTGGCAGGGGAACTTTCTTAAACTGTATTATCAATCAATGAATAAAGGATGAGGAATTTAACGTCCTCAAATGAAAAATGAAGACCCTGAGAGGATAAAATGGCTTTTGACCTGACCAATACACTTGTAATAGGAATAAGCTCAACCGCTCTGTTTGACATGTCAGAATCTGATAGTCTTTTTAAAAAATTTTCTGATGAGAATCCAGAGAAGGCGATTGAGCAGTATAGAAACTATATGTTGCTGCATGAAGAGGACGAATTAAAACCTGGAACTGGATATCCCTTAGTTACATCTTTATTAAGCTTAAATAAATATAAAAAACCTGATGAAAAAACAGCATTGGTTGAAGTTGTTATAATGTCAAGAAATAGCCCTGATACAGGATTAATGGTTTTAAATAATATTAGAAAAAAAGAAATTGATATTACTCGCTCAGTCTTCTGTGGAGGAAAAAGCGTTGTAGATTATCTTGATGCATTTGATGTAGATTTATTTCTTACAACCGATATTAATGATGCGCAAAGAGTTATTGATTCCAAGACTTGTGCCGTTGCGATACTGAAAGACCCACCAAAAGTGTCGTCTGAATACCCAGACAATCAAGTCAGAATTGCATTTGATGGTGATGCTGTATTATTCGATGAAGAAAGTGAAATCGTCTATAAAACAATGGGGCTAAAAAAATTTCATGCACAGGAAAATGAAAAACAAAATGAACCATTGGCAGAAGGACCATATGCAACCTTATTAAAGAAAATTGCCAAATTACAGGCGCGTTTGCCAGCAAAAGTAGACTATTCACCAGTTCGCATAGCACTAGTTACTGCCAGAAATAGTCCTGCTGACCTTCGTGTAATAAAAACATTAAGAGCATGGGGTGTAAATATCGATGAAGCATTTTTTCTTGGTGGTGTTGAAAAAACAAAAATATTAAAATCATTTAACCCTCAAATATTTTTCGATGACCAAGAGATACATTTAGATCCCGCATCAATAATAGTACCATCCGGACGGGTCCCTTATACTTCAAAATCACCTTTGTATAAAGAAATAATATCAATATTACCAAAGAGTTTTTAGTATAAATTATTTTTTGCTCAGGCTAACTAAGAATTAACCTGAGCATTTATCTACCTTACGATACCTTCTTTAATTTTAATTACCTTCGCTGCCATGTTGCCATTATTATGCGTATTAAACGTCCTGTCGCCAATGTCGTATACAACGCCAGTTATATTGACCTTCTGACCTTTCTTAATTTTCAGGATATCGTCATCCTGACCCGGAAAATAGGTCAGCAGCACAGCCCCACCACAATATTTGGTATCAGGAGTCTGGAAGATAATAGCGTAGGTTTTATGGTTCCGTTGAGCACCAAGATACTTCATTGTGTCGTAAGCTTCCTGCGGTTCTAACACAGTGGCATTGCTGATGCTTATCTTTTTACCAATCCAGTTCTTTTTACCAGCCATCGCGTTGGCTTCATAATCACGGCAAATAACGCCTAAACCGTTGACGGTGTTCACAGGAAGATTATCAGAGGCAAGTGTTGTGCTCTTACTGTTTGATGGGCTTAAAGCCCCGCTCAGAGAAGATAAGGAAGAGTTGATTGACTCCCCTACTTTCCCGGTTGCTTCGTTTAACTGCTGACATCCTGTTAACGCAAGAATAGAGGGAATGAAAAATGCTGCGATTGTTGCTTTCATTTTAGTAAGCCTTATTTGTTATAAAAACTCACCATCCAGACATTGTTTTTCTTAAGTAGTGAGTCATTGGTTTTCCCTGATACTGGCAAAGTTAACGAGCTGTGGGTCTAATCCAGGAGATCTTGTCTTTATTCTTTAATTTCAGAAACAGAACAGGGCCGAGCATCATTGCAAGCAAGACAATGACCATGAGCGGTGTCGAATGAGTAGCAAAAGCAATGAAGAAGGCTGTCGGGATACCTAATATCGTCCCTGTTATCGCTAAAAACATTATCGTTTGCTGGCTGACATAACCTTTAACTCTCTCAGCACCACATCCCCTGCACACTGACACACGCTCCTGCACTTCTGTACCGCAAAATGGACATTCAGACATGCTCTTTTCCTCGCCAGTTCAACTCTAAGTAATTGATATAATTGATCTGAAGAAAGGCAGTGTCATATCGTTTTTATCGATCAAATCCATAACACATAATAGTTAAAAACTATCAAAAAAACCATATCGATCGATTTAGACAATTAATAATCGATCGATAAAGCTTTATTAATCGATATAATCTATCAAAATAAATGCATTGATCGATTTTACAGATCAATAAGTTGATGAATTTTGTGATTAGTTGAGTACTTTGCACTCTGCGGGGACAGGCATTTGCTGAACCAGTCTGCTTCTAAAAGGTACTGACCTCAAAACACGCAACTTCCGTAAGTAAATGAAACCTTCATATAGAATGCTGCCTGCCCCTATGGCACACTTAAACCGCCCTGATGCATACGGAAGCTGCTCAATGTCTGAAAATCTCCCTCTCTGCGTTTTTACCGAAGGCCACATCACCCTTCCTGATCACTATCAGGATCGTACCGTTAATGTCTTCACCCTTCCCGGTGAGAATAAGCCTGCTTTTAACATCTCCCGCGATTCGATGAATGATGACGAGACGCTGTCAGGTTATATTGACCGGCAGTTAACGCTGATGCAGAAGCATCTGAAAGGCTGGAATCAAACGGAACGGGTGCCAGCTGTGCTCGGCAATAACCTCTTGCAGGGTGAATGTGTGCATGCCAGCTATCTGCGTGACGGTAAACGGGTCTTCCAGCAACAGGCGGTATTTAACACGTCTACAAACCATATTCTGGTGTTCACTGTGTCCTGCACCGCGATACTGACGGACGGAGACAGTCAACAGTTCCATGCGCTGCTTGCCAGCTTTTCTTTTAACACCTGACAATTAAGGAACGTTGTTATGTTCGAAGCGGCACGCGTGGGTGATGATATCGACCATTCTCATGCGCTGGCAGGGATGATTGCCGGAACGATTGTCGGTGGACTGATTGCCGCAGCAGGGGGTATCGCCGCCGGGGCATTGATGATTGCCGGTATCGGTGCGTCATGCCTGGGCATTGGTGTGCTTCTGGTCGGTGCCAGCCTGGCGGTGGGGTATTTTACGGGCGAACTTGCAACGAAGGCCAGGGACAGCATGGCGGATGCCGGGGCCGCCAGTATGGAGAAGGAAGGCGTTATTGCCACCGGCTCTCATAACGTGTTCATTAATGGCAGACCTGCCGCCCTTGCCACCGACAGCATGGTGGAATGTGCCAGGGATGCTGGCTCACAGCAGATGGCCGAAGGCTCCTCACGCGTGTACATCAATGGCCTGCCTGCTGCCCGTCTCGGCGATCAGACTACCTGTGGTGGAAAGGTCATGACCGGTTCCGCAGATGTGATTATCGGCGGTGAGCCGGAACAGACACTGCCGATACAGTCAGAAGTCCCGGAATGGCTCTATAAAGCCTCCGACCTGACGCTGTTATTTGCAGGATTGCTCGGTGGAGCGGGCGGAGCGGCAGGAAAAGTCGGTGCGCTGGGAAGACTGTTCAGTAAAATCCCGGGTATCAACAAACTGGCCCGTGTCGCCTGCCGCGCTGGCGTGCTGATGACCAGCGCAGCCGCCGTGGGGATTATCGCCCGCCCGGTGGATATTGTCAGCGGCCAGAAGTTTCTCTCTGGTGATGAAGATCTGGACTTTATATTACCGTCCCGTCTGCCGGTTGTCTGGCAGCGTTACTGGCGCAGTGGCAATCCCGGCGACAGTGTACTGGGCCGTGGCTGGTCACTTTTCTGGGAAACCCGACTGGAAAAATATCAGGATGGGCTGGTGTGGCGTGCACCGTCCGGCGATTATGTGTCCTTTCCTCTCGTGCCAAAAGGACAGCGAACCTTCTGTGAACCGGAGAAGCGCTGGCTTGAACACCATCAGGATGACAGCTGGTCAGTGTATGACATCAGCGGCGAACGCTGGTATTACTCATCCCTGCGGGACAATTCCCCTTCCATGCCGCAGCGACTCACCGAACCCTGTGGTAACGATATTCTTTTTGACTGGAACGACGACCATACCCTGCATGCGCTCACCGACAGTGCCGGGCAGCGCGTGGTCTGCCGCTACACAACTGTCAGTAAACAGGTTTGCCTGACCGGAGCCTGGCTGGATGATGAAATCTGCCTGGTCAGCTACGGCTACGATGATAAGGCCCGGCTGATTAGCGTCATCGGACGTGGCGGTCAGGTACGCCGCCGTTTCAGCTGGTATGACGACGGGGACGGTACGGATTTACTGCGCAGCCATGAGGACAGCAACGGGCTTCTGAATGAATACCTGTGGCGGAACATTGATGGTCTGCCGCGCGTGGTGGCATACCGTAACAGCGCGGGCGAGCAGCTTGATTTTGAGTACGATTTTGAAAACGGCACCCGCCGCGCCATCCGCGAAGATGGCGCACAGGCACACTGGCTGGTTGACGACGATGACAATGTTGCACATTTCACAGATTATGACGGTCGCCAGACCGGCTTCGTCTGTCGTGATGGCGAGTTGTGCAACATTATCCTGCCCGATGGAGCCATGCGGCGCAGTCATTGGGACCGTTATGGCCGCCTCACGTCAGAAACTGACCCGGCAGGACGCACCACTGAGTACTACTGGTTCAGAAACACTGATCGCATTACCCGCACGGTTTTCCCGGATTCAACAGCCACACAGTCTGTGTATGATTTAAACGGTCGCCTGCTGTCGGAAAGCGACGCACTGAGTCATATAACCACATACCATTATCCTGACGACGAAGAAACGCTACCGGATCGCATCACCGATGCGAGGGGCGGTGATGTGTTGCTGGAATGGAACCGTCAGGGATTGCTGACGCAACGCACTGACTGCTCCGGTAGCGTGACCCGCTTTACGTATGACCGCTTTGGTCAGCTTATCACCAGTGAGGACGCAGAAGGCAACCTCACACGCCGCGAATGGAACGATGCAGGCCAGCTTACCGCCGTAATTCGGGCCGATGGCAGTCATGAAACGTTACGATGGAACGAGCACGGGCAACTTGCGGCCTGGCGAGACCCGCTGGAAAGTGAGGTTCGCTGGCAGTATTCCGCGCTTGGACTGCCAGAAAGCGTTACCGACCGCACGGGACGAACCCGCCGCTGGCACCATGACACGAGAGGCAATCTGCTGCGTCTGGAAAACGGCAACGGTGGCGAGTACCGTTTTACATATGACCCGACAGGCCACCCACTGAGCGAAGTCCGCCCGGACGACACCATCCGTCAGATGGAATGGAACGTACGAGGGCTGCTCACCACGCTTATGGAAAGCGGCAGATCTGACGACGATGGCGGTCTCCCGCGACGCGCTCAACAGTTCAGCTATGACAGCAGCGGCCTGCTGACAACACGCACTACACGCGATGCTCAGTACCATTACCAGCGTAACAACAGCGGGCAGCTTACCGGCCTGACGCGCAAGCCAACCACCGATGGTACAGCACTTGGAATCGAAGAAGATGAGATTCAGTTTACCTTTGACGCGGCAGGAAAACTGCTCGGTGAACGGGGCAGTAATGGTGAGCTGCATTACCACTATGACGCCCTTGACAACCTCACCGCGCTGACCCTGCCTGGGGGCCAGCAGATAAGCTGGCTGCATTACGGTTCCGGCCACGTCAGTGCCATCCGGTTCGGTCAGCAAATCATCTCTGAATTTACCCGCGACCGCCTTCACAGGGAGGTGGCCCGCACTCAGGGAACCCGTGAACAGACCCGCCAGTATGACAGTCTGGGCAGACGTACCCGGCAGCGCAGCTTCACACCCGACCTGCCGGAACAGACAATCTTAGAACGCGCCTTCAACTATACCGGGCGGGGAGAACTGTCTGACGTCAGTGACACGCTGCGAGGCAACACAATTTATGGCTATGATGAGGAAGGTCGTCTTCTCAGCCACTACGAAGCCCGCCCGGACCACAGTAACAGGAGGTTCCAATACGACGCTGCGGATAACCTGCTGCCGGATAATGACCTCCCTGCCCTGCCTCTGAGGAATAACCGCCTGGCGCACTGGCAGAACCTGTTTATGAAATACGACTGGTGGGGTAACCTCGTCAGTCGCCGAAGTGGTCTGTATGAACAGCATTATGTATACGACGCGGAAAACCGCCTCATACAGGCCGGGGGCAATGGACCAGAAGGCCGGTTTACCGCGCTCTATCATTATGATGCGCTAGGCCGACGCATCCGTAAAACGGTCACCACGCAGCGTGGCAACGCTGAGACCCGCTTCCTCTGGCAGGGCCTGCGACTGTTGCAGGAGCAGCAGCAAAACGGGCAGTGCCAGACATATGTTTACGATCCGAACGAAGCATACAGCCCGCTGGCGCGTGTTGAACATTTGAGTGAAGAAATTAGCGGAGAGATTCTCTGGTTCAGCACCGATCTAAACGGTGCACCGCTGGATATGACCGATGAACAGGGACAGCTCCGGTGGAGCGGTCATTACGACAGTTTTGGTGAGGTTACCCGTCAAACAGAAGGTTTTCACAGACTCGCACAACAAACTACCATCACTCATCAGCCACTGCGCTATGCCGGGCAGTACGCGGACAGTGAAACGGGTCTGCACTATAATCTTTTCAGGTATTACGATCCTCAGATTGGACGCTTTACGGTACAAGACCCCATAGGATTACTGGGAGGCTGGAATCTTTATCAGTATGCATCGAATCCGCTGGGTTGGATTGATCCGTGGGGACTGTCAAGATATCCTGGGGTCGATTTCTCAGGAAGTGATGCACTTTATCCTCATGGTGAAAATATTGTAAAAATACCAATGACAGGCAGTCGTTATGGCGACTTTAAGGCAGCAAACGAATTGGCAAATTACAAAAACTCAGTTGGGAATATTACAGGTAAATCGCATCCAGATGGCTATACCTGGCACCATTTAAATGATTATGATCCCATAACGAATACTTCTACCATGCAACTTGTAGACACAAGCGCTCATGAAGCCACTTTCCCTCACTCCGGCTCAGTGAGCCAATACGAACAGTATCATGGTGTTAAATATGAATCACTTGAAGCCAAGAAAACTGCAAAATCATTGAATTGTAAATAGTGAGGCACATTATGCAATCAGAAGACTTAAAATTTTATGAAGATGATGAAGGTATTGCTGTCGATTTGAAGTTGAAAGCATTCGGTCCGGATGAAGTACAATGTGTTAATCTTGAATCTGAATTATCAGATAAAAAGATGAAAGATGATATACTTTATTTAATTAATCATCAAAATGAGTTTTTACAAAAAATTCAAAAAGCAGCTCATGAGTATTGTATCAAAATTTACAATCAAGAACCATCTGATCTTAAACTTATAAAACTGTACATTTTCCCAGACAAAGAAAATGAATATGGTTTTATGTTCTCAACAAAAATTGATAGTGAACATGGAATTGGTGTAAAAATGATAAATGGAAATGTAGAAAAAATTGGCAGTAGTGAAACGGCATTTTTGTAAAACACCTCTATATTCAATAAAAAAACTAACGTAGTAAATTGAACTGTACCTTAATATAGACAATATATTAAGCTACAGTTTTTACATTAACAAGGGCTTTTGTTTAGCTTTAAATTTTTCGATTTGCATTTAATATAAGATTTAACAAATGACAGGCGATCACCATTGAATATTAAATCAGGTTTAATGAAGTAAAAATTCTGGATCATAGTTTCAGTAATGAAACTTTTCTCAACCAACTCTTTCATACTTTTAAAATAAGTCGTTCTGGATATTTTAACAATCGTTTTATCTACAATGTCATACGACATTAAAATTGTATCTATATCCTTTTTATCCTGCATTGCCCTGTACAGTATTTCAAAAACCTTTGTTCCTGCGGAAGACAATTCCGTAATAGCTTTAACGCCATTTACATAGAGTTTTAAAAATTGTGTTTCATCTACTTCCTGATACTGAAAAAAACCCGCACCTCCCAGGTGCTCTCCTGTATTTTCATTTACAACCATGAGTTTATCCCTCTCATGTCATTTTTCTTTACTTTTATTCTTGTTATTATTTTTAAATAATATATTGATTTTCATCACCTGACATTTGAAGTATCAAAATTTTGAATAAAAATGAAGTTTTCTTTTCATGATGAGAATGATTGTTGATTAAAGTCCTCAAACCGCGGACTTTAACTCCCGAGATCGCGGACTTGGTTTTAAGTTATATCTGGCCTGAAAGCAGTTTTCTTCTTCATTATTATTATAGAGCGAAGCGAGAGATGTTCTTTATTGATTTTATAAAGTGAAAAAAGATTGTTTTCTTTCATTTTAAGTAACCCAACACGGCTGTTGTGCCGTGTCATTGGGGTTAATATTCATTACTTCTCTTTTATTTTATAATCAGAACACAAAATCCTGGACTCTGCTTATTTGCCTTTTAGGGGCAACCAGCAGACCAGGGAATAATGGTTTGTTATTTAATTAGTTTTTCAATGCAGCACATTAGTTTGCTCATATACTGCTTCAAAATCAAACCCCTTTGATAAAGGAAGCTGTCTTGTTTTTGCTTCCTGCTGTCAGCAAAATCGCTATGCGCTCACGCGCACTGACGACTTAAATAGCATGAGTTTGCTGTTGAAACCATTTTCTTCATCGCGTGAAGACTTTTCTTCATTTCTGACTATATAAATGAAGTAAATCACTTTATCAGGTGAAGAAAAACGTCCTCACAATTTAAATAAAAAGGGCGAGAGCTAGGTTTTAGCGATTGAGCGCGTTAGCTCAATCAAGACCAGCCATTTATCCAAGGTTTTAATTTTTGCGTAGGGCGAGCAAGCGAGCATGTAGCTCAGTAAAACTATTATTTTACTCATATAGCCCATACAGGCATTGCTGGTTGCCCCTAAAAGGCAAAGAAGCAAATGCTCTGTTGTTGTCTTCTGTTACTGAATAAAAGAAGATCTTCAACTACCATGAACCCCACAGGCACGACCTCATGTTGTGCAGGGGTTTAATAAAACAATTAAGGAAAACGTTTTCCTGATAAATAAAACTGGCGGGACGTCCAGTTTAAGCAAACTTATTCCAGTCGGAATCTCATTGTGGCGATATTAAGATCGCACAGGATTCCTTTTGTCCTCTTAGATCTTATATTTCTTATACTTCTTAAGATAAAAATATTCATATAAAACAATGCATTAAAAAGTCATTTTCTTCATGTTTGTTGATTTTTCTTCGGGTTTGTAGATCTTTCTTCGGGTTTGTTATCTTTCTCTTCGGGTTTGTTGTATTTCTCTTCATTCCTGAGCATTAAAATGAAGAAAATACTTCAAAATATATTTGACATTTCAAAAAACGTAGTTATATATGTATATTATAATAATAAAAAAGGAACTATGATGAATAAAAACACCTATGATAAGAACCCATTTATATTGCAAAATGGCATTGAGATCCAGACGAAAGATAAAAGAAGAACAGTAGCTCGTGGAGAAAAATTTGAATCACCAGAGGGAGAACGATACGAAAGTGTCATTCACTCTATACAGGAAGTTGATAAAGAGAAGTTCGTTAAGCTTTTCATTTCCAAAATCCGTGTTCTCTTTGATCTGTCCCTGACAGGTAATAAGCTATTTTACATATTTCTCTTTTCCATTTCTGACGCGATTGGTAAAGACCAGGTTTATATGAATTTTGAAACAGCAAAAGATATAGCAAGTCAGTGTGATTTCAACTTATCCGACCCTGTATTTTATCGAGGAATAAAAGAGCTTATAGATAAGCAGATCATAGCACCAAGCAAATCCAAGTACATTTACTATATCAATCCTGCGGTGGTGTTTAATGGAGATAGAGCCAGATTTATCGAAGAAATAAAAATAAAAAATGGAGATAAAAATGCTAAAAAATGAAATAAACGAAATACTAAACATTCATACCCACGAAGACTGTATAGCCAACGTCATAACAAAGTCACTTATTCGTTATTACTCGGTTAATGGCATCAGCCATGACCAGTTCCAGAATAATTATCTAAACTACTTGAGAATGATTTTCTCCGGTCATCAGTTTCACTTTTTAGACAAAGAAAAACTACTGTCATGTAAAGACCAGATCCTTAGCACTGTCATGGTAGCAGTTCGAGAAGACCTTACAGGCAAAACCGGAACGGAGGAGCTTTACCTGTCCAGTATGTGGCAACCAACAGCGCTAGAGGCGGTTCTGGTAGAGCTTTTTGATAATAGGCAGATTCTAAGTATAATCAGCCAATAACAAACTACAAAGCGGTTATACTACACTCCTCACCATTGTTGAGGCTGACTGACCGTTGTGAGCTAGAAGCAGAAGTTCGTATTTTTATTTTATAAAGGAATTGTCATACCGCAGTACTTATATCAACAGGGACGATATCAGCTGTGCTTAATTTTTTATTAAGTGATGCAGAACAAATTATTTACTAGAATTATTGTCAAGCGTCAAATCTGACGCCTGACAGTCAACTTACGCTCTTACCGATGTCATTAAGGAGGATAATCTATCTACTCTCTTTTCATGGTTCCCTATCAAGCCGAAAAAGAAAAAGTTTTCACAAGATTCATTAGTCCTGCGAATAACATCTTCCACATCATCACGGTAAATAAGGAAGGTGGGACTTGTCTTTGAATCCATGTTCGCAATAGCTCTGAGAGGTTCGTAGTAATCACTATTGTCAGGATTTGTGAGCAGTTTGTTTAAAAAGTAAACTACATCGACTAATGTTAAAAAAGTTCCCATATTAAACCCTGAATATACTACACTTTCACCTTGATACGTTTCTATATAGCTACTAGTTACCGTAAAGAAATTATACATCATCGCGAGCAATAAAGAGTCATGATCTGGAGGGATGTAAACCTTTCCTTCCTTACTGATAATTTGAACGCTTTGTAGATGACCTAATTTATCGCTAATTTCGCCAATACCAGTTTTATTTAAAGAATACTTTCTAACAAACGTATAAGTTTTGTTAGCTATTATGCTATAGTTATCGAAGATAAGATGAGTTAAGCTGTCTACGTAGTCTTCATTTATATCTACACGATTTTTATTATAAAGATCATCAGCTGGTATTATAAGCCAGAGTGGATTTTCTTTAATTAAGGTGAATCTTATTGCATATATAAGAGGAAGGTTAAACCTTTGCGCAAACTTTCTTCTCTTGTCTATGTCTTTTCGACTGCACTTAAATTTCATTTTCTCCGTGCTCTTCACCTCAATCATACAGTTAAACGGAGGTGCTTGCCTGCTGCTCATATTTGAAAAAAAAGACCCAGCGTGTAAAGTTGCTTGAAAATCCGGGGTTAGTTCGAATTCGCTTACAATTGGAGTTTGATTTAATGGAGTTATTGAACTAAAACAATTTAACATTTTGCAAAGCAATGCAAATTCGTCTTCTTGGGTTAAACCACTTATTATCCGCTCGATTTCAGGAATTTTTTCAACTGGAACTAGTTGCTTCAAAATTGATTCAAATCCGTCCTTACTTGTTATTCCTTTCAACTCTTTTATTCTTTTTGCTAACTCTATATCTGATGCTGTTAGGTTTTGTTTCATTGATATTACTCGTTAATATAAACCAACTGGAATCAAGGGCCACATCTTTTCATTCTACTATCATTCATATTCCTATGTTTATATGACAAAAGTCAACGTCCGCTTTCGGCACAGGCTGTGTGAAAACTGCTGATTACCTTTTGGTCTGAGCAGTGGCGTTATATGAGCAACAATTCTTGATATGGGGATAATACTCAGATACAGCAAAAACCGAGTTTTTACACAGCCTGAGCACGTAGCGGACCTCTTGAAGAGCCGTATGGTCTGCTAAGAGCGAGGAGCAGATGTTAAAGTGTAAAGGATGAATCCAAAAATGGAACAGAATCCAGAATCACAAATCATGGGCATGTGCTCGATAATATTTAAAATAGGTAAAAATCATTCGGGTTTACATTTTTTAAACAAGATGAATTTGCAGTTATGTCCATTTTAATTTCATATATGCATGAGTGTTTACTACCCTGATAGTTTCCTAAATACTGAGCTATAGTGGAAGGAGTAAAGATTACATTGGCATTTGTGATCTTATATTCAGTATAAGATTGTAATAAAATTTCCTCTTCATTTGGCAAACTGTTATTCGCCTCCATAAGAACCATGCCAATACCTATGGGACACTTTATTTTTAATATGGTTGGTATACCAATTTGAGGGATAAACCCCCGTAACACATTCGGGTTTCTTGTCGTAGATAAAAATGCGGGGTATCTGAACGGTAGCCCCAGAGCAACCTCTGCGCCACTTGGCGTGAATTCGGCACTGGACGTCATTCGATATAAATTCAGTGGAGTATTATTTTTAGCTCTAAAAATATCATTCAGGTTATTTATTTGGTTGGTAAAATTATTGAGATTGAACCCAGACCTCAATGCCCCATTCAATGTAAAAGAGTTGTTGTTTGGTGAATTCTTATAAGTCGCGTAGGTTTGTTGCAGAACTGAACCATTGTTTAATGTTCCAAGATGTTTAAAAAAATCATCGTCTGGCTGCATTAAGAACTCCTTAAATGAATTTCTGTTTTATCTCTATGTTACAATTTAATAACAAAATTATACAAATTAATCTGAAGTCACTGTCCGCTGTTGACACACAACAGACCTTCCTCAGAGACTACCTCGCTTCACCGTAATCAAGCAACAAATCCGATCCCTTTTCATCTGACAAATCATTTTCTTGATTTTCAACTGCTGTGCAGCTTCTTCCCCATTCTCCGCGTAGAAATCAGCACGCCGTTCAGCCACTACCACTACCCAGTAGCACTTTTTGGTATAAAAAACGATGAGAAAGCCCATCTCGGGCTGTTCCACATTATTGCCTAGCCCACGGCATATCCCAAATGATCTTTACTTTAATCTCTACTGCGTTAACATGCGATTCCTTGATCGCATATTTATTTAAATAATCCTGCAAAGTTATTTTGTCAGACGCATTTTTCTGTTTGTTTGTCCGTTTCCAGATCCCTGTATCCGTAACCCATTTATCCAAACCCCGTCTCACTGCATGTCTTAGTTCCTCTTCATAAAACTCATCTAAAACATTTACTTCAATTTTAAAACATAAGCTTCATATATAAAATGTTTTCATCTTTGTTTCTCCCATTGTTTATTTCAGGCAAACGCCAGACATATGGCGTTTACTCACCATTTTTAAAATCTGCTGTTATATTATTACCGCTCTGAAATGATTTTATTTTTTCTATACGCCAGATAACTTTTCAGTGATTCCTGACCAAATCGATCAAGATCACGATAGATTATGATTATATTGTAAAACTTGCTATTTTTATCGTCGAAATCGGCAATCCAGTGCGGAGTGTATAAGTACTCTGCTAGTATATCCAAATAACCCCAGTCCAGTTTATCCATTTCTCTTGTTGCTTTTTTAATTAATGTTTTCATAGATACCTCTTTTATTTTTATGTTAATTTAAATTATGCTGCTTTATTGCGTGAAGAATTAATCAGGTTTTCAATCCAGTCATTGACTTCGCTTTCAATGAAAGCAATCATTTTTTCACTGATTTTTATCGGTGAGGGAAAAGATTTTTTATCGATTAACCGGTAAATCGTTGTCCTGCTGACGCCTGTTCTTTTTATTACTTCTGGCAAGCGAATTAATGTTGTGCAGTTTTTGTTCATTACTATTTTCTCCTGTGTTGTGTTGATGAGGAGAAGTATACGGTTTTAAAGTGTTTAAAAATTGTGACGGGACAAAAACGATTTTCCGTAGAAGGGGGGATTAGTGTGTTTACAAGGGATGGTTTTTTTGGCCTATCCCTTGATTTTTTTAATCAATAGTGGTATCAGAATCGCTTCTGGCTGCTGCCTGTTGTACAGCTATATCATGCAGGATTCCGTTGATAGTTTTGTGTATATATCCTGTTTTTTTATACATGAATGCCGTAAACAGGTTATCAAATTCATCCAGTAGCGCTCTTTCAGCCATCGGCCTGTCGGTTTCCCGGATTTGAACATAGTCACGAGGATTTTCTACTCCCCAGGGATACAAGAGTTGCTCTATGTCCTTATCGCTATACTTAAAGCCATTTCGCTTCGCAAAATACATCAGGTCAAGCATTGGGATCACGTTGAAGTTGATCAGCTTTTGGATCATAACTTCACCAAAACCATAGGAAGGGAGCTTTGGTGATTTTACTTCCATCGCCTTTCGCCATTGTGGCAGCAAATGAGTGATTGAACCTACGATCTGGCTATCCGTTGAGGTTCCTAGATCGATTTGCAGATAGATCTGTTCCTTGGCCTTCTTTATCCGGCGTTCCCACATATTTTTAAGCGCAAAATCAATCTCACGACCTGTGCTGGCTGATTTTTTAGCCCCTTTTGTTAAACTTTCCAGATAAAATCGAGTAAACGACATTTCAAGCATGTCTGTTTGTTCTGGTGCCAGGATATTGTGCTTGTCGGATTGCACACCCGCCACTTTTTTGATATTGCGTATCAACAAATTTACCCGCTTAACTGTAAGCGGCTTTACATGAAAATCATCAAGTAAATCCTCTGACTCAATGAAATTGACATTTTTGCTAAGTATCGGGTTACCACCAAAAATCAGCTTTTCTTGACTCTTGTTTACATCTGGAAGCAACCACTCAGCATCCGGGGACTCAGCCGCTTCCTGATAGCTTTCATGCATTTCACGCCTAAGAACGAATTCATAGTACAGTTCCCAGAGGGTTAGGTCTTTCAGCGCCAGATAGTTGCCCGGTTTAAACCACCTAGTCAACTCTACCTTTTGTCTTTGGGTTACCTTTGGCATCATCGATCTCATGATCAACAGACAGGCAACCACTATATGCAACAACCGGATTTCAGCCAAGGGTCAGAGGCTAACGCTCTCAGAAGGGGAAGTTATGATAAGGGGCTATACCGTGTTAAATAAGTACGCCAGTAAGTACGCGAGAGGAAAAATGGGAGGATTTTATGGTAGATGATTTTATAACTCATTGAGTTTATGGTAAATACAATAGGAGTCGAACCTGTTACCTTCACATTAGGAATGCGAGCCGACTTTAAAATGAGTACAATAATGAGTACAAACAACGATTAAAAATAAATAAAACATAAAAATCAATAATATACCACGAAAATCATTGTTTAACGTCTGATTAAATATTGTTGTCTCATGGGGTTTAACCGAATCTCATGACCATCACAGAAAACAATTAAATCCACGCATTTGCGTGGATTTTTTATTTCAACGCCGTCTCAATAGTCTCTGTCAGCACATCTCAACAATGCCGGAATCATTACCTTAAAAAAGATTCACTGTTCGGGCTCCACGATTTCTGGTGCAAAAGTCAGCGAACGAATCTGATGCTGCCTGGGCACACCCTCTTCCCCTGCTCTTCACCTGAAAGCGGCACTTATTCAGCCACCCATAAACTGCGTTTCGCACTGCCGGGCGATCTCCCACAGTCTGTTACGGATGACCTGCTTAAGTTGCAGAGTGGACTGCGACTGTGGCTGGTCACGGCGGCTGATCAGCATCACTTCAAACGGCAGGGGTTGCGCTATGGGTAGCAGCTTTAGCTGTTCGGCATAGCGACAGGCGGTGAAGAGATCCACGACGCCCGTGCCGCCGCCTGCCAGCACCATATCCGCAATGACCGAATAGGTTTTAATCGACAACGACACGGCGGGATTCAGTTTTTTATCGCGCAGCGCTCGGTGAAGTACGCGTCCAAGCGGATCCTGAGCCTGCATCATCAGTAGATTATTGTTGCATAACCACGCAAGCGTAACGGGTTCATTACGGGGATGATTGAGCGGTAACAACGCGACCATCGAAGACTGAAACAGAGGTTCAGCCAGAAGATCCGCATCGACCTGCTGACCAAAAACCAGCGCGAAATCGAGCTGATTATCCAGAATCATCTGGCATAAGGTACTAAAGTGCTCGGTGACCAGTTCGACACTGACCGAGGCCATCTGTTGCCGCCAGGTGACCAATGCGGGCGCCAGCACCATCTGACCAAAAGCGTGAGCCGCGCCGACGCGAACTAATTGCCCTTCGCCCCGCCGCAGCTGTTCGGTAAGCTGGGTGATAGATTGCAGGCGCTGGCAGAGATCGTCTATTTCAGGCAGGAGACGTCGCCCTTCTGCCGTCACACTCATTCCCTGTATACGTCGCTCAAACAGCGCAAATCCCAATTGCTGTTCAGCATGATTCAGAACACGGCTGATATTCGGCTGTGAAACATTGAGTAAGCGCGCCGCAGCGCTGATGCTGCCGGTCTGTACGATGGCCTGAAAGACCTCTATATGGCGGAGCCGCATGACTATTTACCCTGGATGGAATACCGAAAACGAAGGCCTCTCCGACAGGCTGCATAATCAGGTCCGGGCGGAGGGTGAGAGAGCAATCATTATCCTGTTGCAAAAACTGTACCGCAAAAACGTTGCAGGCTCAGCTGCCTGTCTCGCCCCCATCCGTACCCGGCAGTCCTGACTGAAGCCTCTGCAGGGAGCGGGGTTCGTGCTGCCGTGGTGCAGTAAAAGGAGCGCTGGTCAGCAGCACGGGTTGCGCGGATTTAAGCCAGCAGCGATCCTGACTCGTCAGAGGGAAGATACGCATGCACAGTCCGCACTACAGGCGTGTGCCTGGCAGCGCGGTTTCAGGAGAACCGGAACGGCGCGCTTGACGGGCTGATGTTGCATGCAGCCCGGGATAATTTCGCTATGACTGTGTGCTCGCCAGATAGGAGAATGCACTGAGTAAGCTGACTAACGTTTCCATATTCTCCGCCTGATACGCCACAGTAACGGCATCCAGGCGCGTGACGCCGGGGATCAGGCTGAACAGATCGGCCAGCACCGGTTTAGTGGCCTGAAGGCGCATAGCGTAAGGTGCCGTCAGGCGGCTCGTGCTCACCTGAGGGGGATGTTGCAGTGCGGCGCTTGCTGCGGCAGCGATCGCACGCTGTGCCGCTTGTGGGCTGATTGATTCCGCGCAGGTATGCGAAATGGCGCGTTTTACACAGACGTATTCAACCGCTGAGTAGTGTTCCGCAATCCAGCTCTGTAACTGATCGTCGCCGGTGACCAGCAGCAATGGCGTGCCGTGCTCAGCGGCGGCGGCCGCATAAATATCGGTTTCGCCCATCACCAGACCATTGATATGGATACGCCAGAATGCCCGGCCGTTGATGGTATGCGCCAGTACGCCCGGTTCACCTGCTGCGCTGTGAAATCCCACCAGAAACAGCCCGTCGAACGTCTGCTGCTCTATCCCTTCCACCATCGACAGGACACGGGGTTTTCCCTGCACCAGCCGGGCGCGGGGATCGATATTTTCCGCACGCAAATTGGTCATCTGCGCATGGCTGTCTGCCACCACCACTTCCGTTGCCCCGCCTGCAAAAGCCCCCTCAATTGCGGCATTCACTTCCTGCTCCATCAGACCACGGGCCAGCTGATGTTCCGGGTGGCCGGGTGTACATTGCTCCGGGCGCATGACCCCCGCGATGCCTTCAATGTCAGCCGAGATAAAAATTTTCATGTCGTTAATCTATCCAGAATCTGCGTCAGTGAGGGGCGATGATGACCGCGAAAGCCGGTAACAGCCTCAGCGCTCAGCAAAGCATCCAGTACAGCCTGTTCAGTTGCATCTGCCGCTGCAGCAAGCAGCGGCTCCAGCGTGTCGTCCTGTGGCGGTTGCGGCAGAGGTTGCGTTGAAAACGCCACCGCAATGTCGCCCGAGCCGTGGCCCCAGTAACTGCCCAGCCGTCCCAGGCCGGCACCGGCTCGCTTCGCGATGCGCTTTAACTGACGTGCGTCCAGCGGTGCATCCGTCGCCATGATGATGATGACAGAACCGGCATCCAGCTGCGGCGTCTCCCCGGCCAGCAGCGGCGCAATCATCTCGCCAGCCCGAACGCCATCAAGCGTTAATGCCTCCAGTGCGCCGAAATTGGCCAGCACCAGCACGCCAAGCGTGGCGTTGAGCGAGGGAATCACCCGCGAGGCGGTTCCGATGCCCCCTTTCAGGCTGAAACAGCTCATCCCGCGCCCCGCGCCGACGCTGCCGCGCGCGAAGTCCGCTGAGGCCGTCTGCAGCGCCTCCTGCGCCATCGCTTCAGTGATGGCCAGCGCCTGGATATCATTCAGCCAGCCATCGTTGCACTCCAGCACCAGCGGATTGACCGTGGGCAGTGTTCGTCCCAGTTTCGGGTTACGACGGATGGCATCCCGCACCAGCGAGGTAAACAGCGTGCCGACCGCCAGCGTGTTACCGAGCAGAATCGGCGTCTGAAGCACGCCAAGCTCCTCTATCTGAATCAGTCCGATGGGTTTCGCAAAGCCGTTCAGGACCTCAACCCCACACGGCAGCGGCGTGAGAAACAGATTGTCGCCCGGCGGTACGATAGCGGTTACGCCAGTCTGCTTTCCGCCTTCATTCAGCGTGCAATGTCCGACACGCACGCCCGCAACATCGCTGATTCGATTGGTGGGTCCGCAGGCGCTTCGCGGCTGCCCAAGCTGACGCAGGTCACGCCAGTGTTTCAGCAGCAGTTCACGCTGCAATTGTTGGAAATCCATAGTCAGCCCTTGAGTTTTGGATCGAGCGTGTCGCGCAGCGCATCCCCAAGCAGATTGAAAGCCAGCACGGTAATAAAGATCGCCAGCCCCGGAAATACGCTCATGTGCCACGATCCGGCCATCATCATGCTTCGGCTCATCGCCAGAATATTGCCCCATTCAGGCACGTCAGGCTCCGGACCCAGTCCGATAAAACTCAGGCCCGCGGCTGTCAGAATACTGGTGCCAATGCGCATAGTGAAATAGACAATCACGCTGGAAAGCGTGCCGGGCAGAATATGCCGCAGGATAATGACGCTGTCTGGTGCACCGGCACAGCGCACGGCTTCAACATAGGCAGCCTGCTTCAGAGAGAGCGTCGAAGCCCGCACGATGCGGGCAAATACCGGCACGCTGAATACCGCGACGGCGATGATGACATTGTTCAGGCCCGTCCCCAGCAGCGCCACCACCGCAATGGCCAGCAACATGCCGGGAAACGCGAATAATACGTCGGCACCGCGCATGATCAGCATATCAACCCAACCGCCGTAATAGCCCGCCAGTAAGCCCAGCATGACCCCGACCAGCATGCCGATCGTCACCGACAGCACGCCGATATAGAGCGAGATACGCGCGCCATAGATAATGCGGCTGAGCAGGTCGCGCCCGAGTTCGTCGGTCCCCATCCAGTGTGCCGCCGTTGGCGGCGACGATAACGCCATCCAGTCCGGAGCCATGGGATCCCAGGGCGCCAGCCAGGGCGCAAAAATCGCCACCACAATCAACAGCAGCACAAACCCGCCTGAGACCAGCGTCAGAGGGTTCCGCACAAGAGCATGCAGGAAATCGCGCCACGGCGAACGAATAATCTGAGGCGGATTTTCAGTCAGCGATTGAATACTCATTTTGGCTCCTGTCGCAGACGAATGGCCGGATTAACCACCGCGTAAAGCAGATCGACCAGCAGATTAATCACAATAAATTCAAACACGAACAGCATCACCAGCGCCTGAATGACCGGCTGATCCTGTGCTTTGATCGACTCAATCAATAACCAGCCTAACCCTGGCCAGTTGAAAACACTCTCCACCACGATGGATCCGCCCAGCAGAAAACCGAACTGTAAGCCCAGCATAGTAATCACCGGGATGAGCGCATTACGCATCACATGTTTCCACGTCACCAGGCGGTTACGCAGCCCTTTGGCTTTGGCGGTACGCACGTAATCTTCCTGCGCCACCTCAAGAAACGCAGAACGGGTAAAGCGCGCCATTACCGCCGCAACCGACGAACCCAGCGTGATGGCGGGCAGGACTATATCGCTGGCCCTGTTAAAGCCGCTGACCGAGAACAGCCCAAAAGGCATCGCGACGAACTGGATGAGCAACAGCCCCAGCCAGAAGGCTGGCATCGAAATGCCGCCGACCGCCACGCTCATCAGCGTCCAGTCCTGCCATCTTCCACGTTTCAGTGCAGCCATAACGCCGAATAACAAACCGAGAATGACGGACCAGGTAAAACCCGCTAAGGCGAGCCACAGCGTCGGCATAAAGCCCTCTTTGATCACCTCCAGCACCGGTTGCTGGGTGCGATACGTGGTGCCCAGGTCGCCCTGCAACAGGCTGCCGATCCAGTGGAGATACTGCTGCGGCAGCGGATCGTTAAGCCCGAGGTGCTGACGCGCCGCTTCGATCGCCTCAACCGGCGCATCCGGTCCGGCATAAATACGCGCCGGGTCGCCCGGCATGAGCTTGATAAAACCGAAAACCAGCAACGAGACCACCAGCAAAACCGGGATCATCTCCAGCAATCGGCGAATGATGTATGCAAACATGCCATTCCCTGAAATGAGGTGCGACTGGCCTCTTCACGTCCCTCATCCGTTCCGGACAGGGGATGAGGAAGAAGAGACCGTCTTATTTAAAGGACGCCTGAGTGAACAGTAAATTGCCATCAGGCAGCATCGAAACGCCGCTCAGCGTGTTGCGTTTGCCGACCAGATTGTCTGGCGTGCCAAGGAACGCCACCGGTGCTTCTTTCCACAACACCTTTTGCGCTTGTGCATAGGCGATGCCACGCTTTGCCGGATCGGCCGTCGCCAGCCCGGCAGCAATCGCTTTGTCTGCATCAGCGTTACTGAAGTAGGAGACGTTATACGAGGTCGGAACCCAGGACTCGGTGGCAAACAGCGGACGCAGCGCCCAGTCGGCATCCCCTGTAGAGGTCGACCAGCCGCCATAATAGAGGTCAAACTCCGCCTTTTTCGGGTCCTGAACGCCCCACAACTTAGCGTTGCGCGTGCCGGAATCCATCGGTGTTACCGTGACACGTATGCCTGCCGTGGCCAGTTGCGCTTTCAGCACCTGAGCGGCACGGACGCTGGCCGTGGCGTTGGTCACCCAGAGCTTAAGATCCAGTCCCTCCGGATAACCCGCCGCTTTCAGCAAGGCTTTGGCCTTATCCGGCGCATAGCCGTAATCAGGATCGCCCTGTTTTTGATAGAACTGTACGCCTTCCGGGATCGCGGATGTGGCAGGTTTGCCCAGACCGGCAAAGGCCACTTTCAGCCACAGATTACGGTCAATCGCATAGTTGATCGCCTGACGCACCCGAACATCGGCCAGCGGCTTGTGCTGCGTGTTGATCGCCATGTAATAAAGGTAAATGCTCGGATCGCGCTGAATGGAGAGGTGGCTGTCCTGCTGAACGGCTGCGATGAGGTCTGAAGGCAATGGCCAGATGGCGTCCACCTGACCCGACTTCAACGCTGCCACCCGTGTCGCATCTTCGGGACTTGGAGAGAAGATGACATGGTCGACTTTAGGCCATCCCTGCTGCCAGTAACCTGCATATCTGGCCAGCGTAACGGCTTTGCCTGGTTTCCAGTCGACAAAGGTAAACGGACCGGTTCCCACCGGATGCAGTCGCAACTGCGCTTCGTCCGGATATTGCTTAAGAATTGACGGGCTCCACATCACCGCGGAAGGATGCGCCAGGGTGTTGATAAAGGCACCGAACGACTGATTCAGATCGATTTTTACCTGGTCGGGTGCCAGCACCGTGACCTTATCAATCATTTTGTAGAGGCTGTTACGCTTCAGCCCTTTTTTCTGATCTGCCAGACGATCAAGGTTCGCTTTGACGGCTTCTGCATCAAAAGGGGTACCGTCCTGGAAGGTAACGCCTTTGCGCAGCGTCAGCGTAAATTCGGTGGCACTGTCATTAGAGGTATAACCGGTCGCCAGCCAGGGTTGCAGCTTCATCCGGGAATCAAACTGGAACAGGCGCTCAAAGATGCCGCTCTGAACCGAGTAGCTGACATTATCCGAGGTGTCGTGCGGATCCAGCCCCGTGATATCGGCATACATTGAAATGCGCAGATCCTGTGCCTGCGCAGTCATGACCAGCGTCGTCGTCAATGCGAGGGCGAGCGAAGTACGGCGAAACAGCGTTTTCATAAATTCTCCTGGTCGTTAAGGATTATTGCAATGCAATGCCGTCAGCTACCCAGTGCTGGGGGGCAACCTGCCGATATCGGGTTTTAGTGACCGTTTCACCCACCTTACGCAACGGCGAGGGGATTTCGCTGTCATCGAAAATACGGGGCTGACGGTTTTCGGGATCCGCTACCGGCACGGAGGCCAGCAGTCGTTGGGTATAGGGGTGTTGCGGCTGATTAAATACCGACTGACGCGGTCCAAGCTCCACAATCTGGCCGAGGTACATCACCGCGACGCGATTAGCAATACGCTCGACGACCGCCATATCGTGAGAGATGAAAATCCATGCCACGCCCGTTTGCTGCTGCAGGTCCATCATCAGATTGACCACCTGCGCCTGAATCGAGACATCAAGGGCCGATACCGCTTCATCAGCAATAATCACTTTCGGTTTCAGCGCCATGGCGCGGGCAATAGCAATACGCTGACGCTGACCGCCAGAAAATTCGTGCGGATAACGACGCGCGTGCTCTGGCAGGAGACCGACGCTCTTCAGCAGCGCGTCTATCTGTGGGGAAGCCTGTTCAAGCGAGGAGACCATGCCATGTAACAGCAACGGCTCGGCAATGGTGAAACCCACTGTCAGGCGGGGATTCAGTGACGCATAGGGATCCTGAAACACCATCTGAATTTCACGGCGGAGCGGCTGGAATTCTGCCTCTTTCAGGTCAGAGATTTCCTTTCCTTCAAAGTGAATACTTTCAGCTTCACTGTTGATAAGGCGCATCAGCGCCCGTCCGGTTGTCGATTTGCCGCAGCCGCTTTCACCCA
This sequence comes from Pantoea sp. PvP021, assembly GCF_054056055.1. Taxonomy (NCBI): domain Bacteria; kingdom Pseudomonadati; phylum Pseudomonadota; class Gammaproteobacteria; order Enterobacterales; family Erwiniaceae; genus Pantoea; species Pantoea sp. PvP021. Next base: position 1,097,882 of record NZ_JBSRXX010000001.1, read on the forward strand.
CGATGGCCAGGGTCTCACCTGGCCACAGACTGAAATCAATCTGCTCAACCGCATGCACATGATGCGTCAGGCTCGATAAGATGCCGCTGCGAATCGGGTAATAGACTTTTAATCCGCGCACATCCAGCAGCGGCGCCACGTCATAGCGAGCGGTATGCTGTTCGCCTTGCACAGTCTCGCGGGCACCGGGCATAGGAAAGCGTTGCGGCCATGTGTGTTCCCGCATATCACCGAGTTTTGGTACTGCCGCCAGTAACGCTTTGGTATACGCATGCTGCGGGGCGGCAAAAATCTCAGACACGGTTCCCTGCTCTACCACTTCGCCACGCAGCATGACCACCACGCGATCGGCGATTTCCGCTACCACGCCCATATCATGAGTGATAAACAGCACCGCCATTTGTTTCTCACGTTGCAGTTCACGCAGAATATGGAGAATGCGCGCCTGTACGGTGACATCCAGCGCTGTGGTAGGCTCGTCAGCAATCAGGAGTTGTGGGTCACAGGCAAGGGCCTGCGCAATCATCACACGCTGCCGCATGCCGCCTGACAGCGAGTGAGGATAGCTTTTCATGACGCGATCCACATCGGCGATACGCACCTGGCGCAGCAATTCACGCACCCGCGTATGGGCCTGCTTTCTGTCGCACTGCTGATGATCGCGTAATGCCTCGGTAAGTTGATCATCAATGCGCAGCACCGGATTCAGCGAGGTCATGGGCTCCTGAAAGATCATCGCCATTTCACGGCCACGCAACGTGCGGCGCTGAGCATCATCCAGCTTTTCTAACGCATGCATTTTTCCGCTGCGGTCGCGGAACTGCATGCTGCCGCCATCGACACGTCCGTTGTTTGCCAGCAAGCCCATCACAGCCAGCGACGTGACAGATTTACCTGAGCCGCTTTCACCCACGACGGCGACGATTTCACCTGGATGAATGGCAAAACTGATGCCTTTGAGTGCCTGATTCTCACCGCTGCGTCCATGAAACGAGACGCTGAGATCCTGAATCGCCAGCACGGGAGAGGCAGAGGCAGCGCGGGTTGCAGGGGAAGTACGTTGTGTGTCCGTCATCGTCGCCTCACAGAGTTATAGCCAGATACGGCCTTGGGAGTAGCTCAGGAAAGGAGAACTGTCGGCGGCTAGCCAGATGGGGCCATCCAGATCGACGAACTCAGCGTTAACCGCGACGGGTAATGCGGCCTCCATGGCCAGTGACGAGCCCAGCATGCAACCGACCATAATGCGCATATTGAGCGTCCGGGCTTCATCCACCATCGCCAGCGCTTCAGTCAGGCCACCGCACTTATCCAGCTTGATGTTGATCACCTCGTAGCGATCACGTAGTCCGGCAATATCCGCCCGCGTATGGCAACTCTCATCGGCACAGACCGGTATGGGATGTTTGAAACGTAACAGGTCATGGTCCTGTCCGGCGGGAAGGGGTTGCTCCACCATCGCGATGTTGAAGGCCTTCAGTGCCACCAGCAGGCTTTCCAGTTCCAGACCCGACCAGGCTTCATTGGCATCGATAATGAGCGTGGCATGCGGTGCCGCCGCGCGAATCGCCGCTACTTTTTCCAGGATCGCATTACGGTCGAGCTTAATTTTGAGCAGGAGGGCGACACGTGATACGGCATCCGCCGCCGCCAGAGCCATACATTCCTGCGTATCGAGGCTAAGGGTTTCTGCCGTAATGACCGACTCTGGCTGAGAGCAGGTGCTCTTTTGCCAAAGCGTCTGATTAGCCCGTGCGGCATCAAGTCGCCATAGTGCACAGTCCAGCACGTTGCGCGCTGAACCGGCGGGTAAGCGGTGTTGCAGATCATGATGGCTGAGGCCCGACTCAATGTCAGTGCGTACCGCTTCGAGCATGGCCTGAACGCTATCCGGTGTCTCATCGTAGCGGGCCGTTGGTGTGCATTCGCCCTGCCCGATGAATCCCTCCTGCTCCAGGGTGACACGGATGACCGTCACGGCGGTACGGGTACCGCGTGCGATAGCAAAGGGTCGCGCCAGCGGCAGCTCCACCACATCAATCTGCAACTTTCTCATTTCAGCCACGCTCCTGAAGCAGTGCGGCGATCTCATCAATACCAAAACGCACAGGATCTGTGGCCGGTAAACCAAACTCAGCGCTGATTTCGGCGCAATAAGCGAGCGCCTCTTCTTCGCTGTAATTGGAGGTATTGATAGCAAAGCCAGCGAGTTGAACAGACTCACTGGTCACCTGCGCGGCTCGCAGATTGGCTTCAACGCACGCCTGCAGGCTGACCATGGGCTGGTGTGGCAAATGACGCATATGGGGTCGTCCCATTTCATGGCACATAACCAGCCAGTGTGGTTGCGCACCGTGCATCAGCCCCATACTCACGCCCGCATAGGAGGGATGGAACAGTGAGCCCTGGCCTTCAACGATATCCCAGTGGTCCTCGTCATTCGCCGGTGAAAGCGCTTCTGCTGCACCGGCAATAAAATCAGCGATGACCGCATCGACAGCGATGCCCTCCCCTGCGACCAGAATGCCGGTCTGCCCCGTGGCACGAAAATCAGCTTTCAGGCCGCGCGCACGCATCGCCGCTTCCAGCGCCAGTGAGGTGTACATCTTGCCCACTGAGCAGTCCGTACCGACGGTCAGTATCCGCTTACCTGAACGCTTCTTACCGCTGCCCACACTGAGCGCTGGACGCATATGACGCAGGTCAAAAAGCTCAACGCCAGAAGCCTGTGCAAGCGTCACCAGTTCCGGTTCATCCACCAGTCGGTGGTGCAGACCACTGGCCACATTCATGCCTGCTTTGATGGCACTTTTGATCGTTTCCAGCCAGTGTTCTGGCAGATAGCCCCCGGCATTGGCAGTGCCAAGCACCAGCGTTTTTGCGCCGTGCGCTTTGGCGCCGGGAATATCCAGTTCATCCAGACCCAGACTGACCGTGCAGCCCGGCAGTTTAATTTCGCCAACGCACTGCTCCGGCCGCCAGATATGAATACCGCGCGCCGTTTTTGCCGCAAGGGGATCGGTGACATCACCAAGAAAGAGTAAATAGGGTTGTGGGATTAGCATGTTGTCTCTCGTTTCAGCCAAAAGATCAGGTTCTGAAACCACTATTTCATGCGTTCTGAAAGGTGACGAATGCTTGTTTAGCAGGAGGGTATAACGGCAGGTTATAGCCAGAGGTAATAGTGATGATGGGTGGGTTTTTCAGGGGGATTGGAGGGAGGTCAGATTAAAATATGGGGCGAGCCATAGGAAAAGGAGATGTTTATGCAGGCAGAAAGGATGGGCTATGGACCGGAGCAGGAGAAGGTAAAATGGCTTATAGAATATTTAACGCCGGGCCGCTGGCGAGACATTCATGACGAATGCCAGCGACCCGGCCGGCTTATATCAGCGCAACAGAAAATCCCAAAACGGAAATAATCTTTTAAATATCAGAATTTTTATTCTTAATACCCAAAACTTCACGCCCCCAGCGTAGTTCTTCTTCAGTTTTCTTCCTTAACTCTAAAATGACATATCCTAATAACTCATGTAAATTTTGGCCAAGATACAATTTAAAAAAATACCCTTCATTCCTTATGTTAATAAGGAACACTGTATCCTCATGGTTTTTCTCCAGTTCGGTTATTAGCTTTTCTAAGCCTATCGCATTTAATCCTGAGCGTTTAGCATTCTCATAATGAACTTTCATCAAGCGCAATTCATTTTCTTTATTGCATTCAAAGGCAGCAATTTTATTATTGCCATTATTGTTCAATAAGCCCTTGTAAATCTCAGGAAAATGCTCATCTATAAGCTTGGATGCTTTTAAGTCAATCACGGCAGAAATACCTCCACATCACCAAACCGAACTCCTTTCATTAATATCTCTCGCTCCATCCATTCATCAAAGGAATATTCCCACGACCAGGCATCACCTGGTTTAGGTGCTCCCGTTTTAACTCTGAGCACAACACCCTCTGCACCAGCGAACCCTCGCGCAACAGCAGGATCATCAGTCCATGAAGTAAATGGACTATCTCCAGACACACCGCCGAAGTTATGCTCTTCAGGAGATATTTTAGAATTTACATTACCCGGTACAACCTTACCTTTCAAAGCATTATCCCATTCAGGATGACCTTTATGTATCCCTCTGTAATTATATTGCCCTTGCTCAGCCTCGGGTAACCGCTTTGTTGGTTTATCACCACATGCTGTCAGCCCCCAAGGATCCACCCAACCCAGCGCATTCGGCGCATACTGGTAGAGGTTGATCCCGCCCGCCAGCCCTATCGGGTCCTGCTGGGTAAACCGTCCGCTGTCCGGATCATAATAACGAAACAGATTGTAGTGCAGTCCGGTTGATTCGGCCCCTGCGGTGCCTCACCCCCCTGGGGCCATCGCTGAAGCGATGTTCAAATTTGCTTATGCAAATTTGTCCCGGTCCAGGTACTGGCCCTGCATACGCAGGTTCTGCTCCGCCACAGGAACACCCTGGCTGGACTCACGCAGAAGCTTGCCCCACGGGCTGTTGATACCTTCCCAGGCTTTTTGCCCTTCAGCGTCTTTCAGCAGTTCCGGCATTCCGTTGGCCGCATTACGGAACCAGTAAATCTCCGGGCTTTAAACACCATCAACACGCGTTACTGGCAGCTTGCATCTATGGCAAATAAAACACTTTATAAAAATATTTTACTGCCTTTGAAATCAATGCAATTAAAAATAAAACTCATCAACCTACTATGAATGGTTTGTTTTATCTCTAACTTGAGTGCATATTATTACTTCATAAGCATCTTGCTCGCTTAATTTTGCCTTATTAAACTCTTCTACGCTTATCTCACATTTAACATCTTTATTAGTAACTCCACCAGCATCATAGTTGATATAATATTTGCCATTTTCTTGAGTAAGAAACATACCATAGGCGCTAAAAATAGCTTTTACCATTATACACTCCTTACTTTAAATTTTATTGATAACCTCTCGATTCAAAAGTGATGGAGCTACGAATGCTTAAGCAACTCCTCTAGGTTTATACCTATCTGGCACCCGAAAAATCGTTTGACCCAAATCATTGCCAGATGGCATACGTAATCCTGTTGAGTTTAGTATGGCGACTCTGTTTGGTAAACTCCCTACTTTAATTTACCCATCCTCATATATTAAACATACACTTTACAAAGGTATTTTAAATAATTTTATCAAGTGCATGGTTTTTGTCTCCTTGAACAAAAAATCATAAAAAAGCATTTACTCATGAAAAATACACTTACCTCCGGGACAATCTATAATAAATTTACAAACTCACTCTTACTGCCAGTGATCCAGTAATTCTATCCACATTTCTTTTTCACCAGGAATAACTCTAACAACATCTCTATTTTCTTTTATGTATTGCATATACTTTTGATATATAGTCCTGATTGTTACAGTCTTTTCAGAGCGAGAACCTTCAATTAGGTATATTAATTCTTCAAGATAAGTGGGTGATTCAACCCTGGTTTTGAAAAACTCTTTCAGATAGTCAAGCACGTTATTATATGAATGACAATCCATTTACCCCTCCAGAAATATATGATTATTATCAAAAAGTATTACTCTTTTTTCAGAAAGCTAGCGGCGGATGTGTCTGGAGGGAGACTGGCTTACGCAGTTTAGCCTAAACCGCAGGCGTCAAAGAAGTGCATATATGGACCATCCCGGCTGGGGCAACTACGCCACAGGCAGCCGGTAAATACATACCGACTTCCAGAAAGACTTAATCCGCGCCCAGTCCATCGCGTTTGAAGACTTTATTAATTACAATGGCGAGCAAGGTGCTAAAGAAGCTGGAAACATAAGTTCAGAAGGTTAAAATTTAAAAATATAGCGGCGTGATGAATTTTCAAGGCCTGATATGCAGCTACTGGCTTTGATGATGTAATAACAAGTGTTAATGAAAAAGCTCACTCCATTAACGGAATTAAATTAATACTACATCATTGCTAACCATTTAATAAATACCGGAAGAAAATTTAGATCCCTTCCGGCATAAACTCATGGGCGTGTAATTCCTAACTTATCCCTTTCCCACTTTAATTCATCCTCACTCTTTACTCTGAGTTTAACAATTAATACACCCAGTGATTTCATTTTATTTTCGTCAAGATAAAGATCAAATCCATATTTTTCATCACACCCACTTAATATATGCACGTACTCATCACCGACATCATAAAGCTTATTTTTTAGTTCAGAATACCCAATAATATCACCGCCATTCTTTCTGACATTTTCGATATGAATATCCATTTCTTCAAGCGTTCTTTTTTTGAGCTTCTTTATTAAAATTAAATTATTTGCATCTGCAAGATCAATATAATCCCGTAGTATTTCTGGTGCCAATGAATCTAAAATTAATTTCTCACTACTATTTTTAATCATGGCAAAAATACCTCAATGTCTCCGCTTCGAGGTCCTCTCAGAAGGACTTCCTGCTCATAGTATCTATCTGGTGACCAAGCCCATGACCAACTAGCTCCTTCTGGAGGGGCTCCTGTCTTGACTCTCAAAACCACACCGTCTTCTTTGGCAAATTTTCTCGCAATATCAGGATCTCTAGTCCATGAAGTAAACGGACTATTTGCTGAGACTTCACCTAGATTATGTTCATCTTCAGTAATGTTTGATTTAGGATTGCCAGGGGCGACATGCCCCCTGAGAGCATTAGCTTCATCTGGATGTCCGCGGTATATACCTCGATATAGATACTCACCTTCAATATGTGGTGGCAACTGTTTAGTTGGTCTGGCACTTGAGCACCTACTCAGCCCCCATGGATCCACCCAACCCAGCGCGTTCGGTGCATACTGGTAAAGGTTAATCCCGCCCGCCAGCCCTATCGGGTCCTGCTGGGTAAACCGTCCGCTGTCCGGATCATAATAACGAAACAGATTGTAGTGCAGTCCGGTTTCCCGGTCCAGGTACTGGCCCTGCATACGCAGGTTCTGCTGAATAACTGGCATCCGCTGGCTGGACTCGCGCAGCAGCTTGCCCCACGGGCTGTTGATACCTTCCCAGGCTTTTTGCCCTTCACCGTCAGTCAGCAGTTCCGGCATTCCGTTAGCAGCATTATGGAACCAGTAAATCTCCGGGCTTTCCACGCCATCAATACGGGCCAGCGGTTCATAGCTCTGGCTGTCGCTGTAAACGTAGGTCAGCGGAGTGCCGTCGTGGATTTCCTGCAGCAGGCGGTAGCCTTCCCACACAAAGCGCGTCGTGACGGCGTTGCCAGACGGTCTTCCCTGCAACAGTTGCTGGCTGGTTTTACTGATGCGGCGTCCCAGCGGATCGTAGCGGAAACTCACCTTTGTGCGCGGCTTATTGCGGTCCCGCGGCTCGCTGATCACATCCGTCAGGCGATGCTCCCCATCATAGCGATAACGCCAGCGGGTGTGACCGTCATCTTTCTCAGTGGTATGGCCATGAATATCGTACTGCCAGCGGATACCGTTCAGTTCGGTAACGCGGTTATGCAGGACATGTGCGGCACTATGGCGATCCAGCGGGTTGCCTGCGCTATCCCAGCGCCACTGCTCATTACCCGGCTGCGCACCGTCCTGAGACAACAGCCGGCCGGCGTTATCGTAGTTCCATAATGTCTGGCTGAAAGGATTATCGTCGCGCTCTTCACGGATCAGGTTGTTGCCGTAATCGAAGTCGCGCCGGCGGGACCAGACGCGCGGTGCAGGACGCTGTGAGTCACCCTTAAACACGTCACGGCGGCGCAGTCTGCCTAAGCGATCGTACTCACTGCGCATGGTCAGGCCGCCCTGCGTCCGGCTCAGCTCCCGATGCAGCGTGTCACGGGTAAATTCAGTGACCGGCAGGTTGTCTAATGCGATGCTCAGCAGATGGCCGCTACCATAATAAAGCTGCTTCAGGTTGCGGCCATCCGGCAGGGTTAAGGCAGTGCAGTTGCCCAGTGCGTCATACTCCCACGCCAGTTCGCCCTGCTCCCCCTGCTCAGCAACGATGCGGCCCAGCGCATCATACTTAAAGGTAATCTCCTGCTCGGCCTGCTGGCTCCACTCGGTGTCAGACAGCGGCAGATGCTGCGACACTTTGCCCAGTTGCCCCCCACCGCTGTAGTGATAGCGCGTCTGGCCTTCCGGCGTGGTTCGCGCCAGCAGTTGCCCCGCACGGCTCCAGTGATAGCGATGAGTAATGGACTGAGGATGTCCGGCGGCAAAGGTGCGTGATACCGTGCGGCCCGCCGCATCATAGTCATATCGTGTGGCAACACCATCCAGCCCGACCTGGGCCAGCAACAGAGAATCTGCGCCCCACTCGAACTGATACTGCTCGCCGTTCTCGTTTTGCAGCGCCGTCAACCGGCCACGGCTGTCCCAGCTTCGCTGAACCGTCTCACCCTGTGCATTACGGTTGGCGATCAATCGCCCGACATTGTCGTAACGGAATTCACTGCGCTTGCCATCAGCCGACTCATAGGCCAGCGGCAGTCCGTTTTCACTCCAGTGCAACCGCTCTTCCCATCCTTCTGCGCGTTCCAGCTGAAGAGGACGGCCTGCTGCATCATAGTGATAACGGGTTTCTTCACCATCCGGCGCGATGACACAGCTGAGCCAGCCCAGGGGATGATAACGGTAGCGCGTGGTCAGCCCTGAACAGTCGGTTTCACGGATAACCTGGCCGGCATCATTAAACTCACGGCGGTAGCTATTACCTGCTGCGTCAGTCTCTTCGACAACCAGTCCGAACTCATCCCGCTGATAGAGCGTGCTTTGCCCGAGCGCATCAACAACGCGCTCAAGGCCGTGATGGGGATCGTAATAGTATTTCGTTGTGGAACCGTCTGCTCCGGCAACAACCGTGGGCAGCGAACGGTGTGACAGCCATTGCACCGCCTGCACACCACCGTCAGCATCCTTCTCTTCAACACGGTTGCCCAGATCGTCATAGGTGAAGCTCACCGCGTTGCCCAGCGGATCGATGCGACGCGTCAGGAGTTCGTTTTCATCCCACTCATAACGCCACTTCTCGCCGCGCTCGTCGATAAAACAGGTGATAAGCCCCGCGGCATTCCAGTGGTGTTCGCGCTGCTGACCGTCATAGGTCGACACGCGCGTGATGCCCGCCTCAAGATCGTAATGCATGTAGCAGCCATCACCGCTGTTGGTGCGGTTTTCTACAACGCGCCAGTGATCCAGCTTCTGCCAGCGATATTCACTCTCCAGTCCGCCCGGCAGTTGGTGCCAGACCATCAATCCATCGTCGTTGTAACGGAAGCGTCGTGAGACAACGCCTGCGGCATCAGTAACGCTGGTAAGCTGGCCCCGATCATTGTAGGTCCAGCGTGCTAATGGCCAGTGCTGATCGCCATCAAAATGGCTGGCTGATGTCGGACGCCGCGCGTGCTGTTTGTCGTCGTAGTGCAGCGTGACGTCAATCGCCAGCGGCGCGTCATGGATACGCACCAGGCGGGCCTGTTCATCCCAGCCCATCTCCAGCGCATTACCGTACTCGTCGCTCAGTGAAGCCAGGCGCAGCACCTGCGGATCAGCGGCCGTGCGCCTGTAAAGACGCCATACCGCACCGTCGTCATCGGCAATGGCGATATCGCCAGACTCGTTGCGCCGTACCATCAGCCCTTCGCTGATGCTGTAAAGCACCTCTTTGTCACCGGGAACGTCAAAGCTCAGCTCGCGCCCGTTGTCATCAAACCAGGTTGCCCGATTCCCTTCCAGCGTCAGGTAGCTGTCAAACACCGTGGCCCAGCCCTGACCAAACAGGCCAGCGCGCTGGGTCAGACTGTTATAGCTGCGCTGAAAACTGAGCGGGAAACGTCCGGGAAGGGAAAAATCGCGCTCGGCATCATCATTAAGGACTTTGACGCCGGTCGCCGCATGAACCGGAAACAGCGACGAGAAGGCCGCATTGATAGCCATGTCCGCCGCCATACCGCCCACGGCACCGGCCAGCGCGCAGGGCATATTCTTCAGGATCTGACTGGGGCGACCACGGATGAGGGAAAGGCCGATCATCATCACGGCCAGACCTGGCACCTTGCCACTTTTGATCTCTCTGACCGTAACGGTTTCACCACCAATGATGACATTGGGGGAAACATCGTCGCTCACGGTGGCGTCACAGGTGGTTTTATCCTTTGCGCGCACTGCAGGCTGGCCATTGATAAAGACGCTTTTCGATCCCTGAGCCAGATATTGTGGTGCACTGTGTTTTTCACAGGCCACTTTGTCCTGCTCCAGCGGAGAGGTGCCCGCATCGGCGGAGGCTACCGTGGGCTGCCACATTGCACTGCCAAACTGGCCGACCGCAGAGAGCAACATGCCGCCATAGTCGGCGAAGCTCTGCGGCGATTGCGGTTCCGGTGGCGGTGTCTCGCCAGGCGTGAGCATCCCGGCCGCGCGTGCGGCTAAAAGACCATTAACGTAGACATTCACTGATCCACTGGCGATTACTCCGGCAGGTGACGGCGGGAATATCATGTTTCCCAGCCCATCGGCCGCTTTGCTGATCTCTTGTGACAGACCAACGGCATTGGCCAGTACACCACCCAGAATACCGCTGAGCAGGCAACTGTTACCCACGGCTGCCACACTCGCCGCTGCCGCCCCTGTGCCCAGCAGGGGCGCTGCCGAGACGATAGCAGCACCCACTGCGGCACCAATGACGGCATAGGCCGCACCTTCCGCAACAATGCTCGTGATATCAGCGAAAATGCTGGAGTGAATGATCTCGTCGCCCACGCGGGCAGCAGGGTTATCCATAGGTTATGCTTTCCGTGGATTGTTCAGACTCAGGCTTTGTTTAAATGCACTCCAGCGCTGTCCATCCTCTTCATTGAATGGACGCATGGCTGATAGCGTAAAAATCATTAAGATGTTCGAGTCAGACACCTGTGTAGCCAGCTGTTTCTGCCACACTGCCTGCCCGTTACGGTCAAATACGGTTTCAACTTCTACCGCGTGTAATGTGTTATCCACACCTGCCATCAAACGTACAAATTCAGTCTGCTGGATATGGCCCATCTGACTCCGCAATGTGTCCCACTGACGCTGGAACTCTTTTTCCGCATCACTGCCCTCAGAAATAACGCCACGGCTCACAACCCAGGCCAGCCCACTGGCTTCATCGCGGAGAATATTCATGGTGGTGTCCTGCCAGGCAGCAGGAAAAAGCGCAAAGGCGCCCTCATTGAATTGGTAATGCATATTGGGTATCCGTTTTATTAATTGTTTGTGGCGGGTGGAATCAGGCTATGGTATTCGCCATCAACGTTATCGGCATTAGTGAGTATCTGTGTATTATCACGCGCAACTTTAATGTCGAAAAGTCGATGCGTAATATCAGGATCGCCACCGCAACTGGCGTCGTGATTATCTTCACGAACCGTAATAATAAAGAAACTTTCATCACTGCTGTCGTCAAGATCGTATCGCAGGCATTTCTCGTCGAGGGTGGTCAGGTGCCAGGTATGAATTGCTTCGGTTGCAGCGCTGATAGCCTGGTCAGCGCTGATTTCGCTTTGCTCTGCACCCATGTCTGTTTTCAACATGATGCAACTGACCTTTCCTTGGTCAATCTGAAACATCAACTGTTTCCCGCCAGACGGGTAGACAAGCCAGTGCTGATTATCACTGTTATCTTCTTTTCCGGGTCCATAGGCTTGCTGAACCTGTTCCAGGCTATCGCCTACCTTTATATTTCGGGACGTCGGCACATTGGCATTTTCCAGAAGGATCTCAGCCAGAACCGTGTGGCTGGCACCTCCCACCGCCGCCGCGCTGAACAACTCAAAGCCGTCATAGCTATGCTGGAAGTAGTTGTACTGCTGGTTATTGATAGCCACTTCTCCGGCCAGAACTGAACTCAGAGCCTTACCAGCCCGTACGAAGCTTTCATTGCTCCATGTGTCTCCGGGAGTGAAAGCATAGTCGTTTAGCAGAACGGAAAAATCGCCCTCGTTAAGGGCAGGAACGGTCGATTCCGTGCTGGATTCGGCCCTGGCAATGCAGGATAAAACCATGAGGACAGGCACAAATACAATGCTGGCGAAATAACGGTTTACAATCATTGTGTTTTTATCGGGGGTTGACAATAGAAAAATAGAAGGGTATTTAATCACTAAGAGCAACGTAATTAAAATCTTTTAAATTAAAGAAATTACTCACACTTCAAAATTATGTGGGGTGGAGAGTACATATCACCACCCTAATAAAACCCATAACACTATTATAATGTCATTCTTATTACTTGAAATACAGTAAAAATCTCACTTGAGTGATAATGAAAATTATCATTCCCACTTGCCACCTTGCTTAACAAGCGTTTTATTACCCTGTACCACCTTCAATTCAAGCGGATTAAAGCTCACAACATAATCTACACCGCTATTATTGAAAATCATCCCTTCAGCTTTATTTGAGTTTACAGGCTGCGTAGTTTTACCTTCAAGAGTAATTTGTTTTCCATCTTTATTTCTGAGGCCTATGTATTTAACCTTATCACACACAGTATAAAAACCCCCACAGCTATTCAATAAAGTAATCGTGAAATCAGATGTAGACAAAACCTTCATATCTGATTTTAAATCTCCTTCACTAACATCTTTGTCAAGATTATAAGTTTTTGGCGCATAAAAATCCCCATTCTCAGGGTCTTTGATTAACTTCCATAAAACTTTATTATCTTTAAGTTCTAAATTTGCTTTACCCTTCACTCCGCCAAATGAAGAATCAAATTCAATCAAAGCATTTTTACCGTTTGCCGTACCTTTGAGATTGCTGTCATTATCATCAGGGCAATCTATTTTATTTCCGCCCCTTGTCACATAACAATAACTACCCGTTATGTTATTATTATTCTGTTTTAATTTTAATGTTAGGGTGGAATATAGTGATCCATTATCATTTTTCTCTTGCCCACTCCACTGACCAGTAAAATTATCAGAAGCAAACAAGGATAATGAAGAAATTGACAACAAAACCGCCAAGCTAAATCCAACTTTATTCATTTGATTAACCTTTAAAATCCAGACAATCATTAACCCTATTAATCCAGCCGTTAAGATTGGGTTGGTTTAGAACTACAGCGCCTGGCTGATTGGGTTTTCATCAAAATTTATAGAGATAGCATGGGTGTCGATGGATATTATTCCAATAAATAGCTATCAATATCACGCTGCTCATTTTTGCCAGAATAGGTTCGCAGTTTAGATTTAAAAATCATCATTTTTGTTCTGGCATCACTTATAATTGATGTCACTGAAATGCATATCGCCAATAAATTGTTCATTTATGTGCGCGCCCGTTTTTTTTGAGCTTCATCGCTCCATATATCACTTAGTGAAAAGGATTTTTATATTTAAAATACAATAAGATGCCTTTAGTTTAACACCAGAAAGTCCGCCACTACACCATGAGAATAAATGGATGAAATAACAAGACTAAATTATAACTATTAAAATATGACATATTTATGTCAACGCTCATTAAATTAATTATTAGAAAAACCAAGGGTGACATTACAAAATCATAATGCAATATCACCACAAAACTTCATGTAATCGGCAATGACGCTAACCATCACTTCTTAAAAAGAAAGTAACTATTTTTTCGCATCATAATCTGGTGCTATACCAGTGTGTGTTTCTACTAACCTGTCTTTTTTAACCCACCCATCAACCTGGTTTCCATCATTAGTTACATACATCACACTATAATATTTTCCGTATTCAACGTAAGCATATAATTGATTGCCGGGAACAACAAAAACTTCTTTTTCTAAGCATTTTTCATTTGGGGCAGAATAGAAATACAACCTACCCTCACCGCCGACTTTGTATACATTATCTGTATTGTCGAAACTCACGCCTTTAATGTTAGCCTCACTACTTAAATTCTTGCAGAAATCATTGGCGGAGGCCATTAGTGGTAATGAAAGCACTAATGCACATAAAATTTTAATCATAGTAATCCTCTCCCTTTCATCACGGAAATCAAACTGTTGGCATAGTTAGGATCGGTTGCATACCCTTTAGCCTGTAAACCTTTAGCCCATTCTACCGGGTCAGATGAGTTGAACAAACTACTATACCTTTGATTTTTAATCAAAAACTGGGAGTGCTGCTCAATGCTCTCGTCAATTGAATCATAACTGGCAAATTTATCCAGTACTGCAACACGTTTTCCGTTGATATTCTCATGTGTCCAGTCTTCCACATAATTCGGTGAGCCATGTGCCTTGACCCCAAAAATGTTGTTACTCACCTTGTCAGTTTTGATATCAGTGGGCATTTTTTTACCCCAGTTAGATTCTAGAATTGCCTGAGCCGTGGTGATTTTAGCCGGAACGCCGGTTTTCTTTTCATCTTCCTGAGCAGCAGCATACACTTTATCGAAGAATGCTTGTTTTTCGGGAGGTAAAGGACGTACTTTTCGAACCTGGTTATTGGCTAACGGTGCAGCCGCCCCTTTCGCCGGTGCCGCCGCAGCTTTTGGCGCAGCCGGAGCCGCCTGTCCTTTCTGTTTTGGCGGGAACAGATTCTCTACGGCCTGGCTGATGTTTTGTTTATGACTGGATCCCGGTGCGCTTGTGCCCGGCTTGGCGCCATCCGTGTTCAGGTTCAGTTTGCCGCCAGAGGTGGTGATATGGCCATCGCCCTGCACGAAAATATTGAACCCCTTGCCCACAATATTAATCTGGCCGTTCGCATTCAGTTCGATAGCACTCTCTCCGCACTCAAGGCGAAGTTTAGTTCCCGAACCCACTACATAGGTATCGACCACCGCATCGAGTTTGCTCTTACCGGTCAGCCGCTCTTCGCCCCCTTTTACACCGTGGACACGGTTGGTTTCGACACGGTAGAGCTCATTGCCGCCCGCGTAATGGCTGTGATTGTTGGCGACTGAATGGCTGGCGTCATTTTTAACATGGGTATCCATGTTCTTCTGCGCCTGAATCCACAGATGTTCCTCACCCGATTTATCCTCAAACCTTAACGCGTTCGCGGTGTCCGCCGTGCCATCCTTCGACCGGCTCAAAAAGCCCATCTGCGTCGCTGCCGCCGGCAGCGCCCACGGCGGCATGCTTGCCTCGTTGTAAACCCGGCCGATGATCAGCGGACGATCCGGATCGCCGTTGATGAAGTCCACCACCACTTCGTCGTTCACTCGCGGGATCTGCACCCCGCCAAATCCCTGGCCGGCCCAGGCGCTGGAGACGCGCACCCAGCAGGAGCTGGTGTCATCGCCCTTCGCCAGCCGGTCCCAGTGAAACTTCACCTTTACCCGGCCGTAGCGGTCGGTCCAGATCGACTCGCCTTTGGGTCCCACCACCTTCGCCGTCTGCGGGCCGTGCGTTTTCGGCCACGCCGTTTCCGGCGGCGTGCGGTAAGTCACCGACGACGGCAGCACCATGAAGTGGATGTTGTGACGGCTGTCGCCGGTGTCACCGCTGGCGTAACTGTTTTCGGCGAAGTCATAGGTCGCCGAGGTCACCAGATACTCGCCGTTGTCGCTGAAGTGCGGCGCGTTGATGATCGAGAAGGTAAAGCCCGGCGCGATGCCGGTAGCCGTGCCCGACCCGCTCACGCTGTGGTGCTCGGCCTGCCACACTTCCTGACGGATGCGCGCGTAGGACTCGCCGTGGCTGTGGTCGACAAAATGGCCCGGCCAGTCGTAAACGTCCACCGAGCCCGGCACCGGCGACGCCGGGTTCTGGCGGGCCTGCAGCATCCAGGCGTTCGGCTTGCGGAAGTCGTAATCGTCGGTGCTGTAGATGCCCGGCGTCACGCTCTCCGCCAGCGACCACTGGCTGATGCCCTCTTCAGTGACGACGCCGCCCGACGGGGTGACGTGATAGGCAATGGTCTCATAGCCCGAAAACGCCTGATGCTGGTCCGGCGCGTCGCACAGCACCAGTGTGTGTTTGTCCGCCTCGTGGCGGAAGAAGTAGTAAATCCCCTCCAGCTCCATCAGGCGGCTGATAAAGTCCAGGCTGCTCTCCTGATACTGCACGCAGTATTCCCACACCCGGTAGCTGCCCGCCAGGCGCGTCTCCACATTGACCCCGTACTCCTTCAGCAGCGTCTGCACTATCTGCGGCACCGTCTGGCTCTGGAAGATGCGCAGGTTGCGGTCGCGCTTCATCGGCCACAGGTCCGGCTCAACCGTCAGCTCATAGACAGCGTAGCGGGTGCCGCTCAGCTCCTGGCTGCGCACCGCCACCCGGGTGATTTTGCCGTTAAGGTAGCGCGGGCTCAGCGCGTTCATCAGCCCGTCGGTCGGCAGCGTAAACGTCACCGGCTTCCCCAGCAGGGCGTGGCGGTCGATGCGCGCGTCGGTGGCCAGCAGTTCAGCGGTTAGCACAAACGGACGGGACAGCGTCTCGGTGCCCTTAAGCGTATGGAACAGCAGGCCGTCCGCCGGCAGAAGGACGGTGATACGATCAAACATAGTGATTTCCCGGACTAATGGTAATCGGTGAATTAACCCGGGTATTACCCGCGACCGGGCAATACCAGTGGGTCAGACAAGCGTCTTTTATTGTTGCAGCGGATCACATGAAGAGTTAACAAGAGGTGCCATGATACTCATTGCTACGAGGCGGAATGCCAGCTAAAAGATGATTAATTGGCAGGATCAGTATTATTTCACGTTGATATTCAGTGTCGCCAGAATAATTTCTACGCAGCGTTTATTCGCTTCAAAGTGATAACTTTTATCATTCCTGTGCTGCCCTACCAGTTCAACGTAGCACCACAAGCCTGAACAGTTGAATATGTAACTCTGGTAAAAGGCGCGCATTTTCTCTTCGTCGCTGTAGAGTTCACCTGTACAGGTCGATATCGAACCCAGCGCAGCATTAATATCATTAGGAATGGGTTCCAACTCGTTTGCCGCCAGCGTGACGGAATGCTCATGCTCCCGGAAACGTAGCGTCGACTTTTCAAAAACATCCTCTGCGGAATGGCATACGGTACCGGAATAAAAGTAAAAATTAATGATCCCGTAATTCACACCACCTATCGTGTGATCGACGATAAGTCTGTTCTCAGCAATAACGCTGGCATGCCATGAAGACGGTATTTTAAAAGTGTTTTCCCCATCCAGGTTTACCGAGGTCAGCAACTCCGCCATGGCTAAGTTACTGCGGTGCAGAAGATTCCAGTTAACCACTGTAAAATAGATGTCATTGGCAAGCGAAGGATAGTCGCGTGCTGCGCAGGACGCTTTTAATAAGAGGTAGTTCCCACCGCCGCTGTCCCGATTGTAATCTTTTTGAACAGTGTATCGTGAGATCACATCGTCACCGGAAGCGTGCGTTTTTAGGGTCAATACATCTGCAAAAATACCGTTTTCCGAGGCCTTACCGACAAGACGGCGGTGCAGGATTTTTTCGCCCATCATGGCGAGTTTTTTAAACAGCCAATCAGACGCATTCATCTCCCACTGGCAGCGTTCATACGCGGCCCAAACTTCCAGATAGAGTGAGTCATCCGTAGTTAAGTAGCGTCCGATATTGGTTAAACCGACATCAGGGAAGGCAACCGGCTCCAGTTCCACAGGTTTGAGGCTTTTAGGCAGCACAACCCAGTAATGCAGCATTTCTTCTCTGGCCGATGTATAAAGGCATTTCCAGAAGCGTTGTTCGATTTCTTCTTTAGAGAAACCCGGCGTAAGGGGAAAAGTATAGTCCGTTTCAAAATTCATAGCCTGTTTCCCTTCTTAATTTAATTCGCTAGCCAGATGCCGTAATAAATGACTATAGAGCCAAGAGAAACCACGCATTTTGCAAAGATGAGCATGCCAGGCACTAACTTACTGGCAGCAGGTGAAATTCGGGCATAATTATCAGCATTATATTTTTTTTGAAAACCCACAATCCCACTAAATAAAGTGCAAATCATGATAATCATAAACTTTATGCCAAGAATAAATATAAAAGAAATGCCTATTTCTTCCATTAAATCTCCAGCAAGATCATTACTAAATCCGGGAATAGCTAACACTAATCCTTTGAGCGCAAAGGCAAGTACTACAATACCAACCAGCACACCTACAAACTTCTTACCAAATCCTGCCCATTCTTTTTTATTATAAAAATCCTTTCCGTTCCAGACATAATAAACCGTTACAATCCAGAAAAATAAAAATGCTATAAATTTCATGTTAGAATCAACCCTATCTTTATTTAACCGCCAACTAAAACCGTTGCGCAACCGTTGATGATAGCACCATCTGCACCACCATTGCTTCCAGATTTTTCTGTACTATCCCTTTCACCAAAAAACAGGTCGCGGAGGGGTTTTAATGCAATTTTTACATTAATTTCGCCTGTTATCCCTAGTATAAAAGCTAACCTACCTGAGAGCTTTACTGTAGCTGAGTAATCGGTTTCATCCGCATAGGCAGTTAAACCTCCTGCTGCACCTACTGCGCCTAAATGTACTCCGCCTTTAGCATCAGCTACTACAATACCGTACAGGCTAACTTTCCCCGTAACGCTCTCTTTCACTGCCGCTGCACCTGCGCCACCCTCAACGCTGAACCCATATCTTCCTTTATTGCCGGTATATACTTCTGCAACCGCTTTTGCATCAGCAGTGCCAAGCGTCACATCGCCGGTAGCGATGGCATACAATGTGTTCTCTGTTCCTATTGAGCCCGTCGCGCCATATTGCATACCCGCCGCTGCGGCTTTGCCATTAATGCCATAGATTCCGCTATCACCGGTGTAAAGTGAGCCAGTTGCATTGGCATCCGCTATTTTATTCCGCAACTCACCTTTCAAAAGGGCGTCACTTTTCATATTCGCTAATGTGAGGTTTTCAAGCGAAAACCCAGTCGACACAGTGTCATAACTACCATCATTGGTGCTGTCTTTCAGGCTGGCATACGCCCCTAAAATTCGCGCATCGTAGTGCTCGCCATGCAACATCCCATCCTCACCAGCCTTCTTCGCCAGCGAGCCTCCCCAGTATTGCGGGGGCGCAGGTTTACATTTCGCGGGAGCCGTCGCCCCGCCTGCATGACACTGCGTCTTATCACCCTGACGGGCCAGCGCCATACCGTTAACGAATACGCTGCCGGAGCCGCTGACGATAATACCGCCACCGTGTTGCTTACACGAAAATTCATCACCTTTTCGGGCGGCGGGAAATCCGCCAATGATAACGTCAGGACTGCCGCACTGAATGGGGCCATCGTGAGCCGCTTTATCCACAGAAGCTCTGGCCGCAGGCATACCCATACTGATGTTCCTTTCAATAAGCGATTAACTGTTAATATTGACGACCGCGCCTTTGATGTCGGTGATGTTCGTGCCGGTAATGCTTACCGTATCATTTGCCTTTAATTCAGCATCTTTACCGGTACCTAAGGTGGTCAGCTTATTGCCTTTAAACAGTGCCTGCAACTCGCTCTCAGCATGGATATTTCCCGTATTCACCTGGATTTGAATGGCGTCGGGGGTGATCAAGATGTAATTCTCTTTCACCTTTAATTTAATGCTGGTGTTGGCTTCAAGCAGCGCATTGCCCTCTTTATCCATGGTCAGCACCGTTTCGCCTTCGCCAACATTAATAACGTGCTGGATGCCCGTATTGCTCACCGCATGTTCACCCACGTCGGCCTGACGATTGCGCTTTATCGTGACCTTTTCGTCACGGCCTATGCTTTTCTGCCGATCCACACCGACATGGTGCGTCTCACAGCTTTCCACTTCCGTATCCATATTTTTTTCGGCGTGGATCCAAATCTGCTCATGCCCTGCTTTGTCTTCAAAACGCAACGCATTAGCAGTATCGCTGTTACCATCCTTCGACCGGCTCAAAAACCCCATCTGCGTCGCCGCTGCCGGCAGCGCCCACGGCGGCATGCTTGCCTCGTTGTAAACCCGGCCAATGATCAGCGGACGATCCGGATCGCCGTTGATGAAGTCCACCACCACTTCGTCGTTCACTCGCGGGATCTGCACCCCGCCAAATCCCTGGCCGGCCCAGGCGCTGGAGACGCGCACCCAGCAGGAGCTGGTGTCATCGCCCTTCGCCAGCCGGTCCCAGTGAAACTTCACCTTTACCCGGCCGTAGCGGTCGGTCCAGATCGACTCGCCTTTGGGTCCCACCACCTTTGCCGTCTGCGGGCCGTGCGTTTTCGGCCACGCCGTTTCCGGCGGCGTGCGGTAGGTCACTGACGACGGCAGCACCGTGAAGTGGATGTTGTGACGGCTGTCGCCGGTGTCGCCGCTGGCGTAACTGTTTTCGGCGAAGTCATAGGTCGCCGAGGTCACCAGATACACGCCGTTGTCGCTGAAGTGCGGCGCGTTGATGATGGAGAAGGTAAAGCCCGGCGCGATGCCAGTGGCCGTGCCCGACCCGCTGACGCTGTGGTGCTCGGCCTGCCACACCTCCTGACGGATGCGCGCGTAGGACTCACCGTGGCTGTGGTCGACAAAATGGCCCGGCCAGTCGTAAACGTCCACCGAGCCCGGCACCGGCGACGCCGGGTTCTGGCGGGCCTGCAGCATCCAGGCGTTCGGCTTGCGGAAGTCGTAGTCGTCGGTGCTGTAGATGCCCGGCGTCACGCTCTCCGCCAGCGACCACTGGCTGATACCCTCCTCAGTGACCACGCCGCCCGACGGGGTGACGTGATAGGCAATGGTCTCATAGCCCGGAAACGCCTGATGCTGGTCCGGCGCGTCACACAGCACCAGCGTGTGTTTGTCCGCCTCGTGGCGGAAGAAGTAGTAAATCCCCTCCAGCTCCATCAGGCGGCTGATAAAGTCCAGGCTGCTCTCCTGATACTGCACGCAGTATTCCCACACCCGGTAGCTGCCCGCCAGGCGCGTCTCCACATTGACCCCGTACTCCTTCAGCAGCGTCTGCACAATCTGCGGCACCGTCTGGCTCTGGAAGATGCGCAGGTTGCGGTCGCGCTTCATCGGCCACAGGTCCGGCTCGACCGTCAGCTCATAGACCGCGTAGCGGGTGCCGCTCAGCTCCTGGCTGCGCACCGCCACCCGGGTGATTTTGCCGTTGAGGTAGCGCGGGCTCAGCGCGTTCATCAGGCCATCGGTCGGCAGCGTAAACGTCACCGGCTTCCCCAGCAGGGCGTGGCGGTCGATGCGCGCGTCGGTGGCCAGCAGTTCAGCGGTGAGCACAAACGGACGGGACAGCGTCTCGGTGCCCTTAAGCGTATGGAACAGCAGGCCGTCCGCCGGCAGCTGTGCGGTAATGCGTGAGAACATAAGTAATCCCTGACTATTAACTGTGTGGATCGAGCAACCAGACACCTTCTTCACTGATGTTCAGCGTTTGTTCGCGGGTGCCACTCTGGCCGCTGATGGCAAAGGTGTAGTTGCCCGGCGCCAGCTGCAGCGTGGCGAAGCCATTCACCGCCGGCACCAGCGCCTGCGGCTGACCGTTCACCTGAACGCGTTCACCCTGCTGCAGACGGATATAGACCTGGGCGACCGGCGCGGGTGGTGGTGCCGGTTGTGGATCGGGTTCACGCGCGGCGGTCTGCGCGGGCTCAGAAGTCTGAGCCGGAGTGCTGGCAACCGTATCCGGTGAGGCGTCAGCCTGGGTCGGTGGTGCGGCAACCGGCTGGTTAACCGGCGCGACGGTGACGGCAGGCGCGTCGTTCTGCGCGGTCTCAGCCGGCGGTGTCTGTTCGTTACCGCGTGACATCAGCAGACCGGCGCCCAGGCCGACCAGCACACCAGCGGCAACCAGGCCGGGCAGTGCAAAGCGGTGTCCCAGCAGCGTTTTCAGTTTAGAGGCGGGTTTGATGACCTCCTCTTCTTCTTCAATCGGCACCAGCATGGTGCCCGGTCCGCTCATTTTTGCGCTGAGCAGCGGTTCCGGTTCACGTTCCGGCAGCGCCATCAGCGCAGCAAAATCATCAATGCTCTGCGGACGATCTTCCGGTTTCAGCGCCAGCGCACGATCGACGGCGCTCAGCAGCGCAGTCGAGTAGCCTGCCATACGGCGCTGCACCAGCGGCTGGTAGTTATCTTCGATGCTGCGCACCACGCTGACCGGCGGCGGCGCACCGGTGATCAGGGTATGCAGCACCGCGCCCAGCGCGTAAATATCGGTCCACGCGCCCTGCTCGCTCTCATCGTTGTCGCTGTACTGCTCAATCGGTGCATAGCCGGGACGCAGCATCGTCTCGCTCTCATCCGACAGATTGCCGATAGTTTTACGCGCCGACCCGAAGTCCAGCAGGATCGGCTCGCCACTGCTCTGAATCTGGACGTTATCCAGCGAAATATCGCGGTGCAGATAGCCCGCTTCATGGATGGTTTTGATCGCGCCCAGCAGCGGTGGCAACATGCGACGGATCCAGGCCTCATTTACCGACTGCGGATTACGTTCGCTGAAGTTCGAGAGCGTGGTGCCGCTGTAGAACACCGTGCCCATGTAGGCGGTGTCGTTCTGCACCCAGAAACGCAGCACGTGCAGCAGGTTGGGATGATTAAAGCGCGCCAGCAGCCGCGCCTCCTGAATAAAGCTGTTCAGTCCGGCGTGGAAGGTTTTGCTGAACCGCTCGCTGCGCAGCACCAGATTCAGATCATCGCTGCGCACTGCCAGTGAGGCGGGCATAAACTCTTTGATGGCGATATCACGCTCAAGCTGGTGATCCCAGGCGCGATAGACGATGCCAAAGCCGCCACCGCCGATGACCTCTTTGATTTCAAACTCATTGAAGCGGTAACCCAGCGGCAAGGCGTTGGGGACATTCAGGGGTTGATCATGTTCCGACATATTCGATTACTCTCTGATAGCCAGGCTTTAAACCGCGAACTGGCAGACAAATTCACCCTGCTCACAACGCACATCGACGCGGCGATAGCGTTCATCACGGGCGTGGGCGCTCAGCAGGATCTGGCTCATCTGTGGCAACAGCGTGTTGGTGAGGATGGCATCCACCATGCGACCGCCCGACTCTACCTCGGTGCAGCGTTGCACGATCTGGATCACCACCGACTCGTCGATCTGCGCCTCAATGCCGTGGTTCTCAGCCAGACGACGCACAATGCGCGCCAGCTGCAGCCGCACAATCTCCGCCAGCATCGCGTCGCTGAGCGGGTAATACGGCACCACCAGCAGACGGCCCAGCAGCGCAGGCGGGAACACCTCCAGCAGCGGCTTACGCAGCGCGGTGCTCAGGGCGTCGGGGTCGGGCATCAGTTCAGGATCGGCACACATCGCGCTGATTAACTGCGTGCCGACATTGGAGGTCAGAATGATGATGGTGTTGCGGAAATCGATGTGCCGGCCTTCGCCATCCTCCATCCAGCCTTTATCAAATACCTGGAAGAAGAGCTCATGCACATCCGGATGGGCTTTCTCAATCTCATCCAGCAGTACCACGCTGTAGGGGCGACGGCGAACGGCTTCGGTCAGCACGCCGCCCTCGCCGTAGCCGACGTAGCCCGGCGGTGCCCCTTTCAGCGTCGAGACGGTGTGCGCCTCCTGAAACTCACTCATGTTGATGGTGATGATGTTCTGCTCGCCGCCGTACAGCGACTCGGCCAGCGCCAGCGCGGTTTCGGTTTTACCGACGCCGGAAGGCCCGCACAGCATAAACACGCCGACCGGCTTGTTGGGATTATCAAGACGCGCGCGCGAGGTGCGTACCCGTCTGGCGATCAGATCCAGACCGTGACGCTGGCCGATGACCCGCTGGTTCAGGGTGTCGGCCAGATTCAGTACCGCGTCGATCTCATTCTTCACCATTCTGCCCAGCGGAATACCGGTCCAGTCAGAGACCACGGCAGCCACCACGCCCGCATCGACGGCGGCAAACAGCAGCGGCGTGTCGCCCTGCAGCGCAGTAAGCTGCTGCTGCGTCGCATCACGCTGTTCACGCAGCGCCGCATCCTCTTCTGTCACACAGCGGGCGCGCAACGCAATCAGCGTCTCGACCAGTTCGCGCTCCTGCCGCCAGCGCTGTTGCAGCGCATCCCGCTCGGCTTCCAGCGCAGTGCGCTGCGCTGCAATCGCCTGCTGGCGGGTGGCGTCGCCCAGGCCCACCCGGATTTCACGTTCAATGATCTCCGCTTCAATCTCCAGCGCCGCCAGACGGTGAAGACAATCTTCCAGCGCCGCGGGCTGCGCGCCCTGGCTAACTGCCACGCGGGCGCAGGCGGTATCCAGCAGCGCCACCGCTTTGTCAGGCAGCTGGCGCGCCGGAATGTAGCGATGCGACAGTTTCACCGCCGCACTGACCGCATCATCCAGCAACAGCACCCGATGATGTTTCTCCAGTGCGCTGACGGTGCTGCGCAGCATCAGAATCGCTCTGGCTTCATCCGGCTCCTGCACCTGCACGGTCTGGAAGCGACGGGTCAGCGCCGGATCTTTCTCGATGTACTTTTTGTATTCCGCCCAGGTGGTCGCGCCGATGGTGCGCAGCTGTCCACGTGCCAGCGCCGGTTTAAGCAGGTTGGCGGCATCACCGGTGCCCTGCTGACCGCCTGCCCCGACCAGGGTGTGGATTTCATCAACAAACAGCACAATCGGCGTCGGGCTGGACTGCACCTCATTGATCAGCGCCTGCAGTCGCGCTTCAAACTCCCCTTTCATGCCGGCACCCGCCTGCAGCATGCCGATGTCCAGCAGCCAGAGCTGCACATCGCGCAGCGGCGCAGGCACATCGCCCGCCGCGATACGCAGCGCAAGGCCTTCGACCACCGCGGTTTTGCCGACGCCCGCTTCGCCGGTCAGCAGCGGGTTGTTCTGGCGGCGACGCATCAGGATATCGACCATCTGGCGGATTTCGTCGTCACGTCCGGTAACCGGATCGATAAGGCCTTCACGGGCGCGCGCCGTCAGGTCCTGCGCATATTGTGCCAGCGTGCTGCCACTGGCGGCGGGCGGTGCGCCGCCAGCATCCGCCGGTGCGCTCAGCGCCTGCTGCGCTTCTTTGCTGTTACTGAGCAGCGTGTCGAATTCCGCCAGCAGCGCATCGGCGTTGACGCGGCTGAACTGACCGGAGATGCCTTTCAGCACGCTGGCCAGGTTGAAGGTTTTCAGCATGCCGATCAGCAGATGGCCGCCGCGAATGCGGGTCGCGCCATATTTCAGCGAGGCGTAAACCCACGCCCGTTCAACGGCACTGTCGATATGCTCGGAGAGGTCGGAGACTGCACTGGCACCGCGTGGCAGGCGATCCAGCGCGGCAACGATGTCCTGAGTCAGGGCCTTTTCATCCAGTGAAAAATGTGTGATGACCTGCTGTAAGTCGCCATCCTGCTGCTGCATCAGCTGATGCAGCCAGTGCACCAGTTCGACATAGGGATTGCCGCGCAGTTTGCAAAAGGCAGTGGCGCTTTCCAGCGAGGTAAATAACAGCGTATCCAGTTTGCCGAATAGCACGGCACGGCTGATTTCTGACATAGGGGGCTCTCTTCAATGAAAGACGCAGGCTGTGTAACAGGGAAAGCGGCTGGGCTAGCGCGAAGCAGCCTCAACCTCAAACATAAAATCTTCACGATCTTGCGGCTGCGGCGCATGCCCCAGCCAGCTGGTATAGCCGAGTCGGGCAGTGCCACCCAGCGTCACACCCTGTACCTCGTCAGCGGCCAGGATCAGGCTGAGATCCCACTGCATTTCGATGCCGAGGTAGTGGCGCACCCAGTCGCGTACTTCACGCGCGCCGGGGGCGTCCGGCAGAAAACGGGCATACTGCGCCGCGCTGAGCGGTCCCAGGTGCAGGCGAAAACGGTGCTGCACATCGCGCACCGCCACGCCGAGAAATGCAGAAGCGCCCAGCCGGGGCATATGGCGTCCCGCGCCCAGTCGGGCCTGATCGCGGCTGTCCAGCGTCAGCCAGTGCGGCAGGTTCTGCGTCAGCCTGACCGGCACACCAAAGTAGTGGCGCAGAATGCGCACCAGCCCTTCGGCGTCGTGGCCGTGGCGGCTGAGGTGGCCCACCAGCATCAGTCGGGCATGGAGGCTGAGCGAGCTGGCCTGCTGCTGGGCCGGTAAACCGATGCCCGCCAGGCAGGCGAGATAGTTCAGAAAGCGACTGTCGTCGGGGCGATCCAGCGACACGGTCGGTTGCGCATCGGCCCAGGCACGATAAAAAAGCAGCGTGGCGCGATGGTGAAACAGGTCAGCAAACGCCGACAGGCTGTGATCCTGATGATGCACGATACGTTCATGCACATATTCGGTCAGATGGGTCGGCAGCGGGCCGTTGGGGCCAAACAGCCCGAAGCTGTAGATGGAGATCTCATGACGTCCCGCCTCGCCACGTGGCGTGGCGCTGGCGACGGTGGCGGGCGCAAACGCCAGTGACGGTGTCTGACCGATGCGCACCGATTCGAACTTCGGCAGCGGCGCACGGCCCAGCGGATAGCGCTGACCGCCCTGCGCATCCAGCCGCCGCAGCAGCTGGAACAGATCGTAACGCCACGGCGCGGCCATCACCCGCTGCCAGAAATCATCCGGCAGACGGGTGAGCCGGGGCAGCGAAATCACCTTTTCGCCACTCATATCAGCGCTTTCCGGCCCATGCGCGGCGGCCAGTAGCCCACTTCTCCGCGCTGCTGGCTGTTCAGGGTGAACTCCGTGAAGCTGTTGAGCGCCACGAGGCGGCCACAGACCCGCTCCAGCACGCTGCCGAACAGCCACGGGCTGGCCCCCGAAAACGCCTGCTCATCCACTTCCAGCGTGATGCTGACACCGCGCGCAAACACCACCGGGCCCGGCTCCGGCACGCGGCGGTTGACCGCGCTGAGCGTGCAGTGGCGGATGCCGTCAATCTGACGTGCGACCGGCGCTTCCGCCAGGTTGGCGTAGAGGCTCAGCAGCTGACGCAGCGCCGCCGCGCCTTCTCCGTCGCTGCTGTCCATCAGGCTGAGGTAGTTCATCTGCAGATGGCTGATCAGCCGCCACGCGGAAAGTCCCTCGGCCAGCGCCGGACGCGGAGGCGTCGGCCCTTTGCACAGCTTCAGCTCCGATACCGGAATGGAGTCCGGCATCACAAAGTTGCCCTGATCCTGCTGCAGCATCAGCGGCAGATCGCGGCTGGTGCACATCACGTCAGCGGAGAGATAGCGCACCTCGTCGTGCCACGGCGCGTGGTGCTCATCCACCAGCGACAGAAAGACTTCTGAGCCGATGTAACCGGTGCGCGTGCCGTAGCGCTGCGCCTGCTCGGACAGCGTACGCTGTTCGCGGCGCAGTGAAAAATAGGCACCGTAATCGCCCTGGTCACCGCTGAAGGTGCTCCAGAACGGACGGAAAACCTGCTCTTCGCGCTTGCCCTCTACCGTAGCGAACAGCCGCTGCACCGAGTGCACCTCATAATCCAGCGGCCGGATGTTATCTACCACCAGATGATATTCATGCTGGCTGTCGCTGACCTTCAGGCGCTCGGCGGTTTTCGGAAACAGATTGATGACAGGCGTGCAGTGCAGCGCCAGATGGCTGTGATCGACCACGCTTTCCAGTGCGCTGTCCGCTTTGTCGAGCAGAATGATGATGTCGAACGCCATGGCATTGTCGCAGCGGCGCAGAAAAGGGGCCAGCTGGCTCAGACTGATAAACTGGAAGCGCGCCGGAAAGGCGAAATACTCCTGCAACAGACGATAGCCGTCGAAGTTGCGCAGATCGTCCGGCAGCAGCGCCTGCTCCGGCGCAAAGCCCTGCTGCTGTAACGCGTCATCCGTCAGCACCTGACGCTGCGGACGCTTCTCAACCGACTGCAGCACGATGCCCACCCGGTGCTGCATCAGCAACTCCAGCAGTTTAAGCGCCTGGATATCCGGGCCGCTGAGAAACAGCATCAAATCGTCCACGCTGAGCTGACTGAGCGAGGAGATCCCTTCACACGTGATGCGGATGCGCAGCGCACTGACCGCGCCCAGGCCGCCGAGTTTCAGCTCGCCAGAGGGCAGATCGCCGGGCACGCCGCCGAGACTGGCTTCACTGATGCGCAGCGGATGCAGTACCACATCGTGCGCGGTGGTGTAGCTGCAGGTCACGCCGGTTTTTTTCAGGTTCTGGCTCTCCATCATGGTGCCGCGCGGCACGCGAAAGCCCTGCGTGATGTCGCCTTTGCGGCTGTCCGGCGTCAGCTGAGCGATCGCCATTGACGGCGTTGGCGAGAGATAGGATGGCGCAATCATCTCCAGCAGACGCTGCGAGAAACGCGGAAACTCCGCATCCATCTTCAGCTGCACGCGCGACGTCAGGAAGGCAAAACCTTCCATCAGCCGCTCGACATAGGG
Source organism: Pantoea sp. PvP021 (assembly GCF_054056055.1). Taxonomy (NCBI): domain Bacteria; kingdom Pseudomonadati; phylum Pseudomonadota; class Gammaproteobacteria; order Enterobacterales; family Erwiniaceae; genus Pantoea; species Pantoea sp. PvP021. The sequence continues at coordinate 1,126,138 of NZ_JBSRXX010000001.1, forward strand.
GTCCGCCACGTCAATGCCGCGCATGCCAAGACGTCCTGCCACTTTAGGGTAGCGCGCAGCGAACTCGGCCCCCATCTCACGCAGGTAGGCCAGTTCACGGTTGTAATAGTCGAGCAGATTGCTGTCCATGATTACCCTGCATCCTGTAGTTCGAAATGGCCGCTCTCCAGATCAACCTGAGTGCGGAACAGAAACGCCAGCGGATAAGGCACGCACCAGAGCCGCCCTTTGATCTCAATCGACAGCACGTTGTGCAGGCTGAGCGAGCCGAGATCGCTGACGCAGCGCACCTGTAAACCCTGCGGCAGGATGCGCGGCTCGAAGTGCAGAATGGCGTTGGTCATTTTGCGCTGCATATCCTGCCATTCGATATCGGAGACGTTCTGCCCGGCCAGCGGTGCCACACCGAAGTTCCAGACAGAGCGCTGCACCTGGTCAAAGCCGCTGAGATCCTGCTGGGCTTCATTGTTGATGGTGTTGAACAGCCACTGCAGATCGCGCAGTACGTGGCGGCGCAGCGTACTGTGAGTGATCAGCATGCTGTTGTCCGCTTCCTGCTGTTTATCCGGCGCGTTGTCGGTCAGGCGATCCAGCAGCGAGGATTGCAGCTTGTCGCGGGCGGTTAACGCATCGCGCTTTTTGCGCGCGCGAAAGCCGCCATGCAGCTGGGCATAGCCGTCATTGTGCGCGCCTGAATCATGGCTCATTGGCGGACTCAACGCTGTCAAACGCGACCTGCTGCAGGCTCAGCAGCGAAAATTCCGCGCTGTCGCTGAGCCACATTTTCTGCCCCTGACCGATGAACTGGTCCGGATCCTCACCCAGTGGCTGCCATTCGGTGACGCTGGCGCGCAGAAAACGTTCGTCAGATGCCGCCAGCAGCGGATAGCGCGCCGGGATCTGGCACACCTGCTCACTGCCATCAACCAGCTGCACACGCGTGTGACGCCACACCAGATCGGTGACGCTGGCGGGTGCCTGAAACTGCATCTCACGAATGGCGGCAAACGGGATCCAGTAATAGCGGCCCTGACTGATAACTTCACACACTGGCCCGAAACGGCTGTCGCCATCCATCAGCCAGCTGAATGCGGTGGGCTGAGCCTGCTGCGTTGTGGTGCCGGGATTGGCCGCCGCGAGCTCAAGCGCTTCAGCCCGCAGCGTGCTGCCGCGCGCGACATCACCCGCCGTTTCGGCCTGTAAGGCGGCCAGCAGCGTGTTGCACCAGTGCCAGGCGCTGCCCGGCAGCACCGGGTCGGCCTGGCCACGCAGCACCGCGTCACGCTGCAGCTCACCGGCGATCGCCTGTTGCAGCAGATTAACTGTCGGTTGCGCCTGCGGGCTTAACGCCAGCCAGGATTGCAGCTGCGTCTGCGCGCGCGCCCAGTTGCCTGAAAGACAGAGCAACTGCACAAAGGCGGCCCGCAGGTCAGCATTCGCCGGATTTGCCTGAATCTGGCGGGTCACGTCAGCGAGCGTCTCGCCGAGGGTGGCGCTGGCCAGACGGTGTTGTAAGGATTCCATGCAAACTCCTTTTGCGTCAGTTAAGGGTGCGGTAAACCGCAGCGGCGGGATCTTTCAGTTCAGGATGCAGTTTTTCCACCAGCTGCACGCTCAGTGCGGCATCGCCACTGATCCACGGCGACCAGACTTTACGGACTTCCTGCAGACGCGCCTGCAGCGCACTCTGATCGGCGGCTTCGCTGACGGGCATCTGCACCACCACCTGACGCGTTGCCTGCCAGCCGTTAAAGCGGTTGCTGAACGGCAGAATCAGCCAGCTATCCGGGGATTTTTCATTGCTCAGCACCATGCGTTCACTGTTGACCGTGGTGATGTGCAGTTCAGCGGTGGGCGACTGATTGCTCAACCCCATCACCGGGAAACCCTGCAGGAAGGTCACGCCGACTGCCGCAGGTGCGCCGTTACCCTGTTGCGTCAGTCGGCTGTGTCCGCTGAGCCAGCCATCCGAACCACAGATCAGCCCCTGATTTGCCGGAACAAACAGCGCGCTGCCCTGTGCAGGGTGCTGCCACCAGGTACGGAAATGGCAGCCATCCAGCAGACTGAATTGCAGCCACGGCGACGTGTCGGCCTGAGCGGCGTTACGTAGTGCGTCTGCGGGGACCGCTGTAGCCGTCGGCTGGACCGGCTGCGTCGCGGGCGGCGTCACCACGGTTTTCCACTGCTGCGCACGAGCGGCGCTGCCAGTAGCAATTTCACTCCCCTGCGCATCGGTCAGTTGCCAGTGCAACTGTTGCAGCGGTTTACACTGCGACGCCATCAGTCCGGCAACGCGGGGCAGAAAATCTTTCAGCACCGCGGCGTTTTTTTCGCCCAGGGTGACGATGCGCAGGTTAATGGTGCTGTTACACCAGCTCGACAGCTGATTGTTTTTTACGTCATCAATCCAGACATCCAGTTTCTGTGCCGGGGACTGTACGATGCGATAGTTTTCAGCATAAGCCTGCGTGCTGAGCAGCAGCGCAGCCAGACCCAGTAATCCATATTTCATGTTGGCGTTCTCAATCTCGCAGAGGGAAGAACTGCGCCGCTTCAGAGAGCGAGTGCAGCAAGGTGGTGTCCTGAGGTGATCCAATCCAGACGGCCAGCGCGCTGAAATTATCCTGCTGCCCCTGATCGGGCTGATCGTTCCTGATGATTTGCTGCATCAGCGTCAGCCACTCTTCCGGCGTATTCACCATGTGCAGCGACTGCTGCATCTGTTCCAGCGTCACGCCGTGCCAGAAACCATCGGTGCAGAGTAAAAAGGCGTCGCCATCTTCAATCCCGACCACCTCGCTGTAGCTGGCGTCACGCTGCTCATCGCCCATCCCCAGCGCAAAATAGAGCAGATTGCTGTTAATGCCTTCGGTGCGATGTCCGGCATCTTTCATCTGCTGCACCAGGCTGTGGTCGGTGGTCACGAGATAGAGATAGCCGCGACGGAACAGATAGAGGCGGCTGTCGCCTGCATGGGCCCAGCAGGCCAGATGGTAGTCGCGGTCAATAAACAGGCTGACCAGCGTAGTGCCCATCCGGCTGTGTTCGCTGCTGGCTTTCTGCTGCTGACGGATGGCGTGATTCGCCTGATTGACGTAGTTACGAATCGACTGCGCATTGAGATGCGCATCGCCATCAAACGACTGCAGCAGGCTGCTGCGGGCAATCGATGCCGCGATGTCCCCGCCGGGAAATCCGGCCACACCGTCGCAGACCACAAAGCAGGCCGAGCGCTTACCGATGACATCACCGATCTGATCCTGATTACTGGCGCGATCGCCCTGATTCGACGACGAGGCAATAGTGATATTCATGCGTCATCCGTGTGGGTTTGTGAGTCTTTGTACTGATTAACTTCCAGGTCATAGGCGTGCAGGAACGCTTCGCCGAACGGGGTGTGGAAATCGTCTTCGATCTCGCCCGCCGTCTCGCCGTAGCGCTCAACAAAATGTTCCCACAGCGCCGCTTTACGGCTGCCCGGCAGGCCGATACGTGACACCGATCCCGCCTGACGCGCCTCCTCCTCCAGCTGCTCCGGGTTAAAGGATTGCAGCATTGAGGCGATGATGGCGCGGATACCGGCGATCATGCCCAGCTGGTGCGCCTGCAGATCGATCAGCGCATCACGCACTGCCTGACGCGGCGGCATAAAGCCCGGCATCCGGCTGCCAAACATCTGCATTAAGACGGTTTTGCCTGAAGGCAGCAGCTTGAACGGGTTGTTGGCGTCGTCGAGGATCACCGTCATGTCAGCCTTCACCCCGCGCTTGAGGATCGAACGCGAAGAGAGTAGCGCCACCGTACCCTGCGAAAACATGCTCAGCATCTGCCCGAATTGCAGCATCTGCTCACGGTCAAATTGCGGCGTCGGCTGCAGGTCGCGCAGACCCATTCCCTCCAGCAACGCATCCAGTAGTTCTCCCTTGAGGGCATCACCGCTGCTTTCGCTGGGTGTCGTCGGGTGCGCAGCGGCGGCATGATGGCGACCGGAAGCTACGGGATCGATGCGCAACCGCCCTTTCGGCGTCGGGGATGGCGTACGCTGTACCGCCTGCGGCGTGGGCAGCGTAATTCCGCCGTAATCGATCTGTGGATTTACCGCGTCAGACTGGCCGGGCAGTTCCTCGTCAATCAGCGGTGTCTGCTGCTGTGCCTCAGAGTGAGGCTGGCTGTGAGTCTCATGCTGTGATTCGTCGAAGCTGAACAACGGTGAGTGATCGGTGTCGGTCAGGCTGGCGGGATCCTGCTGCGATGGACGTGCGGCCATCGGCTCATTTTTTGCCACCGGTTGAGGTGGCACATGCAACGTGGCCGGTTTCGGCGTCGTCAGCTCCGGCTGGGCCAGCGGCACCGCGTTGCCCATCATCAGACCCAGCGGATCATCATGGTTGCGCGCATCCGTACTGCTCTCGCCGTCAAACAGGCTCAGCGGATCAAGTTCAGCGGCAGGCGTTTCAGCCTGCGGTGGCGCCGTGTTTTGCTGAGCAGACAGCGTGCTTGGCGTCCGGTCGTCAAAAATACTCTGCTGCCCGAACAGCGCATCGCCTTCATCAAACAGGCTGCTGTTTTTTGGCTGCTGACCATAATCCAGCGGCGCATCGTTAATCAGCTGAGCCAGCGGATCTTCCGGATTTCGGTCAGGACGAGCGGGCGCAGTCAGCGGATGGGCCTCAGGCATCTCTGGCGCAGCTTTGCGTTTAGAGAGATCGTCCGAAATCGAAAACTCTTTCGCCAGGCTGTCCCAGATTTCGCTGGGAATGGCGGCGGTGGTGCTGGCTTTTTCCGCTGCCGGTTCGCGAGCGGGTGCTACGGACTGCACCGGCTCAGGACGCGGAACAGCCCTTTCACTCTGCGGCTGCTGCGCACTGTTGAGATCGCTGACCAGCAATTGGTAATCATCGATGCCCAGTATATCTCCATCCTGCAGCTCAACCTGACGTCCGCGTTCCAGCGGAATATCGTTGAGTAACACGCGCGTCACATTGCCACGGTTGGTCAGGCGACATTCGCCATTTGCCGTGATATGCACAATCGCCTGCAGGCGGGAGAGTGTGCGATCGTCATCCGGCAGCACCAGATTATTATCCACACCACGACCAATGGTGCCGCCAGGCGGAAAGAAATCACAATGAGTTTGCGGCGGCTGTTGGCCGGGTTTAGTCGTTATTATCGTAAAGCGCATAACGGATTCCTGCGGTTAGCGGTTCGGCATCTATACCGCGCACCTCTCGGGGAAAGGCGCGGGGTATAGAAAGCAGGGGGATTTAATTTTGGGAGTTGTCTCTTTAAATACTCTGCTACTGGATTAATTCAATTATTTAAACAGATAAAAATTATATTTATTTAAGAAAATGAAGCTGCGTTAACGGCTTATCTTTAATTAACATACAGGGTAAACATTAAAATAGTTGCAAAGATGATTGCATTACAGCCACCAGAAGCCACTCTGCTGAAATGTCATTTATACAGAATTATTTACCGGCATTGAAAAAACGGGATTACAGCGTAATGCAGAGAGTGATATTCATAGAGAATATCGTGCCCAGCCTGTAAACCCTGAGCACGACGACATAATCAGTAAGGCAGTTGCTTCAGAATAGCAGTGCGTTCTTTGTCGATGCGGATAACACAGAGGTTGGTGGCAACCGCATTCGCATTGCTGCCATCTTCAGCGGCAAAGGCTTCCAGCTTGCACTGACCATCACGATACTTCAGCCAGTTACGCTGGGTATCCACCAGCGTGCCGACATAGTCATCAGCCAGTTTTTTCTGCGTGCCGTACATCTGTACAATGCGTTTTTTAGCCGTCTGGTATTCTTTGTTGAGGTCATCTTCCGCCAGCTTCTTCTGCTGAACAGTACACTGAAATAGCGCACCGTCTGAAGGCTGTTTTGCACAGGTATCTTCAGCGAGCGCTGAAGCGCTGATGCAAAGAGACACAGTGATTAAAGCCAATTTATGCAGTCTCTTCATATTTTTCTCAGCAGTCTGCACCATCAATGATAAGGAATTAACTTAAGTTTTTTAATTCTTTGCTCGTTAAGTTCAGAAGTACACATATTAATATTAGCGTTACTTAAATCACTTCCCTTATCTGCAGCATAAGAAGCCAGTTTACAATCATTCTCTCTATACTTCAGCCAGGCTCGTTGAGCTTCAGTCAACGCATCCATATACTGGCTTAACTCTTTGTTGTCACCTTTAAAAAGCGTTTCAACTCTGGTCTTAGCCAGCTTATATTCTTTGTTTAAATCAAGCTCAGTTTCGTTCCTGTTTTTCTGGGTGCAGGTATAAACTTCCTGGTCATTATTGCCGTTTGAACAATCACTGATTGCATAGACGGGGGAAACATAAAAAGCTGTGACACACAGCAACAAAGAAAAATAATTTCTCATTGAAAATCTCACCTGTAATAACACACCTATGCCTGAGAACAAGTGCAGACTCAATATGCCGGGTTTTTTATAAACGATGTTATTTAATCACCCCAAGATCCCGAGCAATAACTTTACTTTTAAAGGTTACAATATATTCCCAGAGGCCGCTGCCCTTCTGGCTTGGATAAAACGAATAATCATACTGGCCGTTAGTAAAGCGATAACCCCGGAAGTCGCAGACGTCAGGACAATTTGAATTTATGGTTTCACCTTTAAGAAATATCGATGAATTGTCTTTTACTCTGGTTGACTTACGCGAAACATCATCACAGGTGACGTTACCTTCATCACAACCATATTCAATATCCGCTTTGAATATTTTTCCTTCAAAGTGTGAAACTGACTTCGCCAAAGCAAATGAAGGTGAAACTATAAGCACCATCATAATCAAATGACTTACTTTGTTCATCATGTGGCAAGTTCCGTATAAGAGTAATTTACACTACACTGCTCAACTTCAGGATTAATTATCGGCTTCATTTAACTAAACATATTCTCTTTTGAAAATTCGCTGCTGATGTTTAGCGCTGCCTCAACTTTTAATTCCCTTAAAAATAAACGCTATTTCTTATACTTATTGTAAAGCGCCTCAGCATCCTGGCTTTGCGAAAGCAACGTGCATTTCATCATGTTGAAGTTTCCTGTGACCGAGCCAGTCAGGTTCATCTTCAGATAGGCATTGATTAACTTATCGCCTTCGCTGAAAGCTTCAACAGGGAGATGGCTTACCTCTAACCAGGCTGATGCGCTTTTAAAGGCATCATCGGTAAAAGCCTTGTCAGTGGCAGCTTTACCTGCACAACGGTTCAGAAGCCAGTTGCTGAAAATCTGCGGTTGCCTGAATGAGTCAGGCGCCGGTGGCGATATCGCCAGCGCGGCTGGAGATAACGTCAGGGCAAATAACATCAGGAATTTTTTCATTTTAGTATCCACAGGGAGGCAACATCAGGAACAAAACTACCATTTTCTGCGCCACCCAGGAAGTGACAGGTATCAGAACAGATGTTGCCATTCCAGAGTGTCACGTGTCCGCGGGCATTGCTCCAGCCACTGCCCTGAAAAACAATAATTCCCTGTTTACCGTTAAATGAACCGGGTTTTGGTGACGTCACGTTCAGGTCTGGCTGACCGAAGGCGCCGACTAAAAAGTCCATCATATCGTTGACGCGAAACATATAACGCTTTTTGTCTTTTCCCGTCACGGTTGCATAACGACTGTTGGCGGGTATGGGAACACCAGTGTAATTAAGGACATAGCTCATTCTGATGGGACAGGCATTCTCGAAAATTCCGGAGGAGATATTCGCTTCTACTTTACCACCCAATATTTCCCCAACCTTCTCAACGGGAACATTAACTTCTGAGAAGCGGTTCCAGGCGGCCGAAAATTGAGGTCTTAAATGTACCATCGCAAAACTCCTTTATAGCCTCCCCCTGAGGGGAGGCTGCTGACCAGAATTACGCTTCTTTGTTGCCTTTGATGTCCCAGCCGGCGCTGCTCTCTGCGCCTTTGCCGCCGGAAGAGCTCTGCTCCCAGTACTGCTGCTTCACTTTAGAAGCCTGGAAGGAGTAGGTCATTCCCAGGGTATCGCCGTTGTCGGAACCATTGTAATTTACAGCGGTAACCAGAACATCTTCCAGGGTAATGCGTGCATACTCAACCTGAGAGCCACCCGCTTTACAGATAGAGAGTTCGACTTTAGCGAGATGTTTACCGCTTGCGCAGTTCTTCAGCAACGCCGTGGTCGATTTGTCGATCAGTGCATTAACGTGCAGGTCGTTGAAGTTAACCTTACCCGCACCGCCGCCGCCGCCAACAGACATGTTGCCTGGCTGAGAAGCACCCCATGAGAAAGAGGTGATATCAGTCCAGCCAGTGTGGTTTGAGTCTTTAGACTCGCCGGTGACTCCGTCAACCTTCATAAACATATCAATAGCCATTATCTTTCACTCTTTATTGGTTAAGATTATTGCTTTCAAAAAAGCAAGGATATGGCAAAAAGAAAAGCATGGGGCTGAATAAAACAGTCCATATTTTACCTTTGCCTTGCTTCTGAAATATCGTTATAAACCATATTCCAGACGTCGTATTGCCGGTTATTTAACCGGACAAAAATCGGTATGCATTTTCATGGCGAGAACAACAGCAGATAATCTGATGCCCTGCCATAGACCTCATGCCCAGGCGGTCATTTCATAGACAGCATCCTGGCAGATCGTTTATAGTAAGCAGGCGCTTATAAAGTTCACAGAAGGAATGAATATGAAAAAGATCATCTCACTTTTCCTGATAGTCGTGTTGTCGCTGCTCTCTCTCTATGCCATCGCTGATATTATTGGTTCGATATATCTGGTTGCTCGCTATGAAAACTTTACTCTTTCTTCCTCCGGGATTATTGCTGGTAAAATTCTCTTCACCGCCGTCTGCGTGGCCTTTATTTTTATTTTAATTAAGATATCACGCAGAAAACTGGTTAATTAATTTGCTTCAACTTTTGCGCCACGGCATAAAGCGATATTGACGCAGTTATTGAAATAATAATCAGGACTGCGTTAATAACCTTACCCATTACTGATATGTCCCAGTCAAAAAACAGAATATAATAACCCGAGCAGGTAATTAATATCAGGGCAGAAAAAAAGGTCAGCAGATAACTCATTAAAAAGAGAGCGGCCTTTTTAAACATCATGCATTCCTTCCACAAAGTTAGTAAAGACCTCATTGGCGAGCGGGGAGTTATTCTGTTGCAATGCAATTGCATCCAGCCAGGGATCAATGTTGTCCTCCAGCAGGAAATAGAGTAAATCAAGATCGCCCGCTCCGCGCAGCAATGCGTACACCTCCTTGTTCTTTTTCATCAAATCTCTGGAGGTATAGATCGATCTTGAAACTGATGCGCCAATTGTGATGATCCCTGTCATCCCCGCGCTAAAAAGAAACTTAGGTATGACCCGACTAAAAAATCGTGAGACGATCGCATCCACAAAAAGGTATTTAAACGTAAAAGAGCCTGCAGCGCTTCCGCCCATTTTGACCAGCATTTTTTCTAACTGCTGTTCATTAAGGCGTTTAATATATTGCTCAACCACCAGCTTAATTAGTTTCCTGAGATCGTCACTGGTCGCCCCTTTTTTCAGTAAGGTGAGCAATCGAATACGATCCGTCTCGTTATCCCAGCGATGATCGCTATCTAAAAAGTCTTTGGTCAGCGCATAGAGATCACCCGGAATAGAGGTAAATCCACTTATTGCACTCACCATAAACGTCTCAACGCCTGATTTCTTTTTGGTATTGAACAGGCCCAGCATGCCATCGGCGATATTTTTCGGTGAATCCATGTCCCACATCCTTTTTTATGCAGCAATCTTTCCCGTAAACCGGGAGCGTAAAACCCTTTGTCCCGGTTAACTCTGTGACTCAAGGGAAACGTGATGCCCGGTCATCCCCGGCATCACGCCTCCCTTTCAGCCCTTACGCATTATCATTTTTCAGCGACGGCAGCTTAGAGACCAGACGCAGAGAAACCGTCAGCCCTTCCAGCTGGTAGTGCGGACGCAGGAAGAATTTCGCGGAGTAATAGCCAGGATTATCCTCCTGCTCTTCCACATTCACCTCGGCAGCCGCCAGCGGCTTGCGTGACTTGGTCTCCTGCGAGGAGTTAGCCGGATCGCCATCGACATAGTTCATTACCCAGTCGTTCAGCCAGCGTTCCATTTCATCACGCTCACGGAAGGAGCCGATCTTGTCGCGCACGATGCATTTCAGGTAGTGCGCGAAACGGCAGCAGGCGAACAGGTACGGAAGACGCGCGGCCAGACGGGCATTGGCGGTGGCATCGGCGTCGTGATACTCCATCGGCTTCTGCAGTGACTGCGCACCAATAAAGGCAGCGAAGTCAGAGTTTTTACGATGCACCAGCGGCATAAAGCCATTTTTCGCCAGTTCGGCTTCACGACGATCGCTGATGGCGATTTCGGTCGGGCACTTCATATCCACGCCGCCGTCATCGCTCGGGAAGGTGTGGCACGGCAGATTTTCCACTGCCCCACCCGACTCCACGCCGCGGATTGCGGTGCACCAGCCATACTCTTTGAAGGAGCGGTTGATGTTGGCGGCCATCGCGTAAGCCGCATTGCTCCACGTATAGTTGCCATGATCGGAACCATCGGTCTGCTCTTCAAAGTCAAAGCTGTCGACCGGGTTGGTACGGATGCCGTAAGGCAGACGCGCCAGGAAGCGCGGCATCACCAGACCCAGATAGCGTGCATCTTCCGACTCACGCAAGCTTCGCCAGGCAGCATATTCGGTGTTCTGGAAGATTTTGGTGAGATCGCGTGGATTCGCCAGCTCCTGCCAGGACTCCATCTGCATCACTTCGGGCGCGGTGCCGGTGATAAACGGACAGTGCGCGGCTGAGCCGATACGCGCCATCTCACCCAGCAGCTCAACATCCTGCGGGCTGTGGTCGAAGTAGTAGTCGCCCACCAGGCAGCCAAACGGCTCGCCGCCGAACTGACCATACTCCTGCTCATAAATCTTCTTGAACAGTGGACTCTGATCCCAGCCGGCACCCTTGTAGCGCTTCAGGGTGCGGCCCAACTCCTGCTTGGAGATGCTCATAAAGCGGATTTTGAGCATCTCGTCAGTTTCGGTGTTGTTCACCAGATAGCTCAGGCCGCGCCAGGCGCTTTCCAGCGACTGAAACTCCGGATGGTGAATAATCTGGTTCACCTGCTGCGACAGTTTTTCGTCGATCTCCGCGATCAGCGCCTGAATGGTGCGATAGGCATCACTGGAGACGGTAACGGTGTTCTCCAGCGCCTGCTGCGCCAGGGTTTTCACCGCGCTTTCGACCGCAGCACGTGCCTGATCGCTTTTTGGCCGGAACTCTTTATTCAGCAGCGCGCTGAACTCATCCTGACTGAAACTGGCTGCGCCCTGCGACTGCGGTTGTTGTGAAGTCTGCGTCATGCCTGCGGCTCCTTACCTTCAGTGGCCTCATCCTGCTTTGGCAGATGGGTCAGGGCCTGCAGCAGCGTAGGATCCTGCAGCACCTTACCAATCAGCTCTTCCGCACCGTTTTTGCCATCCATATAGGTCAGCAGGTTAGCCAGCTGGGTACGCGCTTCCAGCAGCTTGCTCAGCGGCTCCACGTTGCGGGCCACCGCGTCCGGCGAAAAGTCATCCATGCTGTCAAAGGTCAGATCGATGTTCAGCTTGCCTTCGCCATTCAGGGTATTGTCTACCTGGAACGCGGCGCGCGGCTTCAGTGCTTTCATGCGTTCATCGAAGTTGTCGATGTCGATTTCCATGAATTTACGATCATCAATGCCTGGCTGTGGCTCCAGCGGTTTACCCACCAGATCCGCCAGCACGCCCATTACAAACGGGAGCTGGATTTTGCGTTCCGCGCCATAAATTTCCACGTCATACTCAATCTGAACGCGAGGCGCGCGATTGCGGGCAATGAACTTCTGCCCACTGGATTTGCTTGTTGCCATGGTTTTCTCCATACATGATGCGCGGATAAAGTGTCACAGCAGGCGCGCAGGTCCTGCTGAGTGTGTGTGCGTCACGCCTGCTTAATCGCGACGTCCGAAAATGGTTTCCAGCTGATGTACGCCGTCGGGTGCCAGTTCGCGGATGATCTCCAGAAAGTCGCGCTCGATTAAGCGCTGTACACGGTCGATCATCAGCGGGGCCGGATGACTCGGCTCATGCTGGGTGAAGTAGAGCTTTACTTTCTCCAGCATCAGCTGCGCGTCGGCGCGGGAACTGATCTGCACCGTGCGCCAGTCAGCGGCAGCGCGCGGGCTGGCCGGTGCAGGCGATGCCGCGGTTTCTGCGGGCTGTTCCACGGCGGCTGTGGGGATCAGCGCATTCAGATCGGTGGCCTGGCAACGTTCAGCGATCAACGCAATCTGTCTGCGCAGCTGTGTGAGTTCCGGCACCGCGGCTTCGCCCAGCCGTTCGGTCACGGTTTCGCAGATGGTCTGCAGCCGCTCATGAATCTGCAGCACCGCCTCAATACCAGGCTGGTCGCCGCGCGCCAGTTCGTCGATCAGACGCGGCAGGCCGCCAGGATAGTCCGCGACTTCGGTTTTACTGCCGTCGCACAGGGCGGCCGCATCGCGCAGCGTGATGCCGTCAGAGGGATAGCGCAGCAGCCAGCACTGACGCACCGCGCCGCTCAGATCAGTTTTGTCACCCAGCAACGCCAGCGCATTAATGCGGTAGAAGGAATCCTGCTCGCCGAACTCCTCCAGCCGGGGCCACAGCGGCTCCCAGTAGAGCAACAACGCCTGTTCAATCAGCTTCAGGCCCTGGGCATAGCCCGGCAGCCCTTTCAGTTCGGTCCAGGCGTGGGTCAGCGCCAGCATTACCCGCAAATCTTTACTGCGCGCCAGCAGCGCTATCGCCAGCTTCTCGACTCTGTTCCAGTCGGCCGGTTCTGCCGGAATGATGGTGTTGCCAAACTGCTGCTCCGCTTTACCGGCGCTGGCCTGCTCCATCGCCTGAAAATCAGCGTGGTACTCCAGGTTATCGCCGCCGGGATTGTCCTCGCTGACCGGAGCCAGCAGAGCCTCTGTATTCATCGTCATGCGTGTCGCCTCAGGATTCAAACATCGGGGGATAAAGTCCGTTTCGTCCCGGCTTTGCCCCACCGGCCGGATCAAACAGCAATGAAAAGAGCTGGGCGGTAAAATTACCGCTGTGAACCTGGGTATAAAGCGGGAAACCGTCGCTTTGATTGGTCCACCAGAAACTGGTGTAGAACTGCGGGTCGAAGTTCTCGCCCGGCAGTGTCCAGTTCAGTGTCGAAGGGGTATCGCCATGCCCGATGACGTTGAGAATGTCTGACGTCTCGTCCGACTCCTGCGGCGGCTGCGGCTGAGGAATGCTGATCAGCGCCTGATCCAGCTGCTCCGGTGACCCGCCGCCCTGCACCACCCGCAGCAGCGTATTGCCCACCTGCTGATACCACTCGCCGGAGCGCGCCAGCAGGGCTGGCGACCACTCGGCGGGCGTGAAGTGGCGCAGTGCGCAGAGTGGGTAGTTACGGCCCACGCTGTCACGCGCGGCAATCAGGCAGCCCATCTGAATCAGCTGGCTGCCCAGCATCGGCGGCACCACAAAATTCCAGACCGGCGCGTTGAGGAACGGGCGCGACGGGGCGTTATCACTCTCCTGACTGCTCTGCCAGTGATGCAGGCCCACCTGAAACCAGCTGGACCATTGGCGATAGAGCACGTCCGGGAAGCGGCGCTTCACAAAGTCACCCGCGCTGGGCACTTTGCCGTACCAGCAGGGTGCAGCGTAATGAGTCATTGTCGGGTCCTGTTTCAGGGGCAGCTAAAGCCGGGAAGCTGGAACGGGTTACGAATGCTGCCAGGGGTGAACGACAGCGTGACCTGATGACCGTCCACGCTGAAACTCGCTTCGCGGGTCAGGCCGCCTGCCGCTGTCAGTCGGGCGCGGTCAAAGAAGCGATTGAGCGCCCAGGGACCGCTGGTGACCAGCGTGGAGGTGGTGCCGTTGGTCAGACCCAGCTGCATCCGCACCTGGCTGGTGCCGCCGGGGCCGGGCCAGCTGACCATCTGTACCGCCTGCGGTCCGTGGCTGTAGCGTAAGATCTGCCCATCCACATCCAGCGTCAGGTTAAGAATGTCGTTATCCATTTTTACCGTGCGCAGCGTGACGCGGAAGCCGGGCGTGGTCGCACCGTTGGCAAAGAAAGCATCGCGGATTGACTGCGCCTGCTGGAAGGGCCGCAGCAGGGCTTCGCCACCCGGCAGGGTTTTACCGTCAATGCCCGGCGTAAAGCGCCACGCCGCGTTGGTGGTGTCGACTTTGCTGGCCAGGTTGTCGCGGAAGAAGCTGTCCATCATGCCGCTGCCGGGTGCAAACATCCGCGCCAGATCGTCTGGTGTGACCTCACTGCGCGCAGAGCGAACCAGCGGATAGCGACCGGCGATCGCCTGGCGGCAGAAACTGCCCACTTCCATGGTGATGCGTTTGCGGACGTTATCCATATCGCGGCGCTGTGCGTCGCTGCTGGCACCCACCGCCATGCTGGAAACCATGTTCTGCAATGAACCCGGCAGACGGCCGGCACTGGCCTGCAGACGACTGATGGCATCGCTGGCCGGTGGCGGCATCCCGCTGTTCGCCGCATCCTGCACGGCGGTGAGGTAGCGATAGAGATCGTCAATCTGATGCAGGAAGTCATCCACCGCCAGCACCTTACTGCCCTGCTGCAGCGGCTGGGCCAGCTCCAGAACCGGCGCAAAGTGCAGCGCGACGGCCTGCTCCGGGAATGCCTGAGTAGCGGCCTGTCCGCGCGCGGCACTGGCCTCGGGCGAGGTAAATAGCGCTTCAAGGGTGCGGGTGGCGCTGTTATCCGACGGCTTTGCTGCCTGCGCGGTTTTCTCATCCGGCTGCGCCCGGTTCAGCGTCAGCAGACCACCGAGGTTGATCACCAGCTGGCGCAGCGGCGAATGGTTGCCCGACAGCAAACGGGCGGTGTTGATGCGTTGCGAGAGATCGGCGCTGCTGTTGAGCTGAATGTCGCTGAGGAACTGCTCCCACTGCCGGATATAGTCCTGCACGTAGAGCTGCCGCACCGCAAGATCCGTCTGCTCACTTTTCTGCTGCGGCGCCGCGCCGCCCAGCACCCAGAGATCGTCCTGATACAACGCCTGGGTCACCGGGGCAATCTGCTTATCCACGTGCTGCCAGTAGCCATCCGGCGTATAGAGACCCGCCACACCGTCATTGACCGATTTACCGCTTTTGCGGGAAAACACCAGCTCGCTCTGGGGGCCACCCAGCGCCGCCAGCGTCACCGGCTGCAGGCTGTCATCACGTTGCAGCAGGCGCTTCAGCCGTCCATAGACGCGCTGTGACAGCGGCATCTGATTAATCAGCGCCTGCTCGCGCTTTACCAGCGCTTCATCCTTCGCATACGGCGACGAGTGAATCTGCGTCTCCAGCAACTGTTGCAGGTGCCACGCCAGCTGTTTCACCTGCTGCTGAGTGACGTTCTGCGGCAGTTCGCGTGACAGGTTAAGCATCAGCCACGCCTGCAGGAATTTGCCATCATAGTGCTTTGGCTGATAGAGCATCTGATACGCCTTCAGCGCTTCATAGCTGTAGTCAGCATCACTGCCGTTGTCATTACGCAGCCAGCGGGTGATGTTCTGCGCCACCTGCGGTAACAGCAGCTGTTTCAGTGCCTTGTCGTAGAGCGCACGGGTGGCATCGCTGACCTCGGTGCCGCGATAAAGCCCCATGCGGCGCGTCAGCGGCGGTGCTTCCAGTGAGAAGTCGGCGCTCTCCGGCAGGTGCAACAGGGTGTTGAGATAAGGCACCAGCGCAAAGAGATCGCCATTGACCTGCTGCTGAAGCTGATCGCCCAGTTGTTCAACCTGCGGCGCTTTAGCGGCCATCTCCTGCAGATAGGCTTTGTTTTTACTGTAGCTGGTGAGCCACAGCGCCCCGGCCACCAGCAATATCAGCAGCAGCGCCAGATAACCCGACCAGAGCCCGGCGCGGTTGCGCAGCTCCCACCAGCGGTTGCTGCCCGCCAGACCGGACTCCTGGAAAATCACATTTTCCAGCACCCCTTTCAGGAAGAAGCTCTGCCCTTTGTTCTGCGGGATGGGCGACTCTTTATCGACCTTATCCCAGCTTCCTGACTCGCCAGCCTGCTGCCCCGGCAGATTCAGTGCGCGGTTCAGCTCGCCCATCACCCGGTCAAACGGCAGTCCCTCCTGGGTGCCGCTGGCAAAGTAGATACCGCGCGGTGCGAACTGGGTTTCAAAATCGGAGCGGGCAAACAACGTGTCGAGCGCGTCTGCCAGCAACGGTCGCAGCGCCGCAAACTCCTGCGGGAAGAGATAGCTCTCTGCCCGCGCCTGCGCGTCGCTTTCCGTCAGCAGCCGATCGGCCAGTCCGGCATCCAGACGCTGTTGCAGCAGGGAGTACTCCTGCTGGAACTGGTTATTAAGTTCGAAATCGGCGGCGGACGCTTTCGCCCAGGGAAAGGTGAATCCCCAGATTTGTTCACGCTGCGCTTTATCCAGCGAGGCAAAGTAGCTGCGGAAGCCTTTGAGCAGATCCGCTTTGGTGACCAGCACATAGACCGGGAAACGGATGCCAAGGCGATCGTGCAACTCCATCAGCCGCTGACGCAGGGCCAGCGCCTGATTACGCAGCGCCTCGGGCGACTGCGACAGCAGATCGGAAACGCTCAGCGTGACGATCACGCCGTTGATCGGCTGACGTCCGCGATATTTACGCAGCAGGTCGAGAAAATGATGCCATTCGCTGGCATCACGCTCCTGCTGACTCTCCTGGGTACTGTAGCGCCCGGCGGTATCGAGCAGCACCGCGTCATTGGTGAACCACCAGTCGCAGTTGCGGGTGCCGCCAATGCCGCGCAGCGCCGACTTGCCGAATTTATCTGCCAGCGGAAACTGCAGCCCCGAGTTGACCAGCGCGGTGGTTTTACCGGCACCGGGCGCGCCAATGATCATGTACCACGGCAGCTGATAGAGATACTGACGGCCAAAGCGCTGTGCCCAGAACGGCGTGCCCTTGCTGCTGTGGCGCTGGAAGTGCGCCTTTTTCAGCATGTCAGTGGCTTCAGAGAAACGCCCTGCCAGCACCTGCTCTTCACTGGTCAGGCGCTGACGATCGGCTTCCGGCGCATCGCTTTTGCCGGTTTCGAGGCTCGACATCAGCTTGCGATTGAGCCAGATGTTATAGAGCCGCGGAATCGCCTGGCCTAAGCCCCACACCAGATAGAGCAGCGCGATACTGATAATGCGGTTCTGCTCCGGCTCAAGCGGGCGCGAATCGACGATTGAGAACACCGGGCCAATCACCCAGATGATAAAAGAGAGCGCGGTAATGCCGACAAAGCCCCACGCGAGGCGGCTGGTCAGCACCGCAAACAGAATATTCAGCATGGATCAGTTCCCTCTCGCCAGGCCGTTGAGTTCGGCATGCGTCGCATCCGGTGCCACCAGCAGGGTAATTTCAACACGACGATTACGTGCGCGATTTTCTGCGCTGTTATTAGGCACCAGCGGATTGCTTTCACCGCGCCCTTCCGCTTTCACCCGTGACGGCTGCGCCAGCTGCTGTTGCAACAGGGTCTGTACTGACCGGGCACGCGCCAGCGAAAGCTCAAAGTTGGAGGCGAAGCGGGCACTGCGGATCGGCACGTTATCGCTGTAGCCAATCACCTGAATCTGGCCGCTGACATTGTTCATGGCAGCAGCGATGCGCTGGATTACGTCGGTGTAACGTCCACGTACTTCGGTGGCCGCCGAGGCAAACAGTCCGTCCCCTTTCAGCGTCACCACGCTGCGGTCCGCTTCGTCACGCACCGCTACCAGCCCGGCATCAATTTCCGGTTTCAGGAAAGCGCGCAGATTCAGCGTGGCGGGTGGTGGTGGCGCAGGGTTGCCGATCTTCACTTCCGGCAGCGCCGTCTGATAGATACGGGCCAGTACCGGCGAGGTGTAATCGCCGAGACGCCAGTTGAGCACGATATAGAACAGGCAGGCCGCCAGCCCCGCCACCGCCGCACAGGCCCACAGCGGGATCATTGGCCGCCACAATTTGCGCAGGACCGGCTGATCGGTGGGATGCGGAGACAGCGCTGCTGCATAATTGCCACGCACGCTTTTGATCATCTGCAGCAGGCGCTGTTTGATGGTCTCCAGCTGCGAGCGACCGTTGTCCAGCACCCGGTAGCGTCCTTCGAACCCCAGCAGCAGGCAGAAGTAGATCAACTCCAGCATCAGAATGTGGCGTCTTGGGTTCTGCGACAGCTTAGCCAGCAGCTGAAAAAACTTTTCGCCGCCCCAGGTTTCATTGTGAAAGGTGACCAGCAGACCATTGCTGGTCCAGACGCCGCGGCTGCCCCACGGCGTCAGCGCCGCCGCCTCATCCAGCGCGGTACAGAGACAGTATCGCGCGCCGATGATCACTTCATAGCCCAGGCCTGACTGCTGGCAGCTCAGCTCGAAGCGCCGAATCTGATCGATCAGCTGCTGACGCAGCTGCGCCGGGTCTTCATGTGATACCGAGTGACGGATCTGAGGAATGGCGTTAATCAGGGGGTTGGCCGCCGCGACCAGCACATTCTGATGGCTGGCCTCCGGCGCAAGATCGCTGTGTGATTTTTGTTGTTCCTGCATCATGCTGCGTGCTCAGTTTATGATTCTGACTGACTACGAATGGCCCAGAACTCCATGTTCAGACCTGGAAACTCACCGGCAAGATGCAGCGCAAAAGCGCCCGAGCGCTCCATCTCTTTCCATAGCTCGCTGTTCTTATCCAGTTCGAAATAGCTGTATCCGGCATGCCACGGGATCTGCGGCGGCGCGCCGGGCATCGCCCGAAGTGCCAGACCGGGCAATTGCAACTGCACCAGATCGCGAATTTTGCTGACCGGGGCGACTTTCATCTGCGCCGGGAAGTGGGTTTTGAGGGTGTCGGCTGGTACGCTGGCTTTCACCGCCAGCACAAAGCCAAACTCATGCACCATACTGCTCTCCGGCACGGTCGCGACGTTAAGACCGTGCGAGCGCTGAATCAGCGGCAGCTGAATCGCGCTCTCTTCCATCACCTGGGACAGCCCCTGACGCAGCAGCAGTGACAGGCGGCTAAAACAGCTGTGCAGATCGTCATGATCGTAGAGCGGCAGGCCATCGGGCGCGCGGGCTGGCGTCCAGGTACTGAGCTCCGCCGCCAGTTGCAGCCAGTGGCTGTAGAGCGTTTCAGGATGCAGCAGCGGCAGATGTTGCAGATGAGTGTGCAGGCCAAGCTGACGATTGAGCAGCGCCAGCAGCATAAAATCGACCATATCCGCGCTGTTGAAACGGCCGGTGCCCGGCGCACGCTGACTCAGCTGCTGGCTACGTTGCTGGATCAGCCCGTGCAGATCGTTAAACATGTTTTGCAGCGGACGGCTGCTGTTAAGCGTCAGCATCGGCGGGATGTAGTCGCTGTCGAGCCGGATATGGTTGTCGCTGCGTTTTTCAATCACCTGAGCCACGCCCATGGCGGTCCACTCGGCGGTAAGATCCTGTTCCAGCATCAGCCGCAGACGCAGTTTGCCGAACTGCACCGTGGCGCTGCCCACGGCCTGGGCATTGTCATCTTCCACTTCCGCTTCCCAGGCGAGGTAGCGCGCCAGAGAATCCTGCGACTCCTGAAAGGCCACCGCTTCGCGGCCATTGCGGCGTGCCGGAATGGCCAGCACCACTTTGCTGCGGTCAACGGAGGCAGGCAGATCAAGCGGGGCCGGACCGTGCTGTGGCTGGCTGAAGGCAAAAAACGTGCCGTCAGGCAGACAACCGCTGGCGGCGCTCAGCGCCAGTTTCCCCTGGCGCAGCAGCGCTTCATCGAACTCCAGATCGTAAAAACCCCAGGTATAGGCGCGCTGCGACTGGCCCCACTCACGCAGGGTGCTGAGAAGATAATTTTCTGACTGCTGGAAATGGTGAGGACGCAGAAACATCCCCTCGGTCCAGACCACCTTTTCGGCTCTGTTCATAGACATCACTGTTTTTCCACGCGAAGGCCGTTAATCCCCGCCACAATGCGCGCATTCAGCTCACCATCGTCACGCTTCCAGAACGCCCAGAATGAGGGTGATTCGCCTTCGGGAACCGGCAGCGACAGTCGCCAGACCTTGCCATCCAGCGCCTGATATTCCGCCATGATGCCGATGAAGCGCGCCTCGGGCAGACTCTTAATCCGCAGCGTTTTATGGGGCTGAGTGGAAGTCAGGAAGAACTGTTGCGTATTGAGTTGCGCATTACCCAGCGCATTAGCGGACTGGTTTTGCAGGGAGTAGAAGTCAGCCGACATAAACTCCGCATCGGAGGTCAGTAATACCACCCGGACTTTCAGCGGCGCACCGCCGTTAACCTGGTTTTGCGCCTGAACGTCCAGGTTGTACCAGGCAACGGGCTGTGGAGTACTGCTGCACGCGGTCATCAGCCACGTCAGCAGCACTATCAGCGCCCCACGCCATTGCGTTGTTGTCATCATCCCGCCCTCCCTGCTTAGTGCGATTAGTTAATAATCCAGGTTCCGTTAGTGCTGTTCTGGCAGGCGGTGCTGTCACCGTTTACCGCAACACAGGTTTTCTTCTTGCTGCTGCGCACCCGGCGCTTCGGCTGGTCAGCCTTAATCGTCTGATCGTAAAGCTCGCTTTTCACCACGGCGCGAAACGGCACATAGCCGGTCAGCTGAACAGTTGCCTGCGGTGCTGCGGAGGGCGTTGACTCTTTAACGGCACTGCTGGCTTTACCCGGTTCAGGTTCTGCTGACGCCTGAGCGGGTTCACCCAGCGCCAGCCAGTTGTTCTCTACCTGACCAATCACGGTGTAGCTTTCGCCGGTTTTCAGCGTCTCCACCACCTTGCCGCCAAAACTCGGATGGCTCATCACCGAAGCGGGATAGAGCGCACGGTAGGTTTCATTGACCGGGCTGAACTGCGCAGGCGGTTTAACCGCATAACGGTGACTGATCACCACGCCATCCACGGTGCTGGTGACCAGCGTGTCATCCGTCATTTTTGGCGGCGTTTTACAACCCGCGACAGAAAAAACAAACATCAGTCCTAACGCAATACGGAGCTTCACCATTTTTTTCATGTTGTGTTCCATTCATATCCTGGAGAGTGGCCAGAGGCCGGTTGTCAGTAATGAAAATCGGGGATGTGGTGCTGATAGAGCGCCACTTAGTGCCAGCCTAAAAGAAAAACCTTAAGCAAATAGCGTTAAAGTGCCATGGCGAGGCACGTTAAAAGATCAACTAACGTTAACTATTAAAAAGCAACTATGGCGACCGGGACGGGTGCAGCGAGAAATCTGAGCTGGCAAGAAATGATCAGAAACATGATCTATTTTTTTCCGTCAGATTGGATGAGGCAGGCAAAACCCAAGCTTTACTTATGCCATCCCTGGCCGAAAACTGACATATTGACTCAGATTTACACTTGAGACGCTATTCGCTGACAAAAGAAAAAAGCGCAGCGCATAGACTGATTTTCCTGTTTTTACGATCACATTCAGTAAGTTACAATATGTGTATAAGCTCATAGCTACCGCACGAGCCAGGTATATCCTGCCCGTAGGTATAAAATCACAATCCCTTTGTAAACATAAGCTGCGAGTTTACAGAAGATTGACAAAATTTCAACGGGCCACTTTCATAAGATTTTACTTAAGTAAAGTTTAAGTAATTTACTTAGTGCAAATATGTGTTACTTTTAATCACTCACTTAGGATTATTCCTAACAAGATGAGCAACTATGAAGTATTCTTACACAGAAAACAGACACCCCTGTAGTCAGCATTAAAAAAACTCATGTAAAAAATGGCGCTGCTTCACCAGGCCGGAATGAAGGTTAACGGCGAGGTGACCGTAATACGTGGCAGTTTTTAGCGTAAGAAAAAGTGAGATAATGGTTACAAATCAGCAAGTTGTTTCATTACGGTACGGTTCAGAAAGGGCTGAGGATGAGGTGGTCGTGAAGCGAGATAAGCGAAGCGCAAAACGGCCCGGCGTCGCTTTAAGAAAGGACTGATTAATTGTTCTTTATCGGCATTGCAGCCATCGCCACGCTTCTGATGCTTCTCAGCATGCCCGGCTATGTTGAGCAAAAAAAACCACGCCGTAGCGTGGTTCTTAGGGAAGAGTGCAGGGTTATCCTGGCAGGTTGCGGGCCAGAACTAGAAGAAGCCCAGCGGCTCGATACTGTAGCTGACCAGCAGGTTTTTAGTCTGCTGATAGTGATCCAGCATCATTTTGTGAGTCTCACGCCCGATACCCGACTTCTTATAGCCACCAAAGGCAGCGTGCGCCGGATAGAGGTGATAACAGTTGGTCCAGACGCGCCCGGCTTTAATCGCCCTGCCCACCCGATAAGCACGGTTGATATCGCGGGTCCAGACGCCAGCACCTAACCCATAGATGGAGTCGTTGGCGATACTGATTGCTTCTGCCTCATCTTTAAAGGTGGTGATGCCAATGACCGGGCCAAAGATCTCCTCCTGGAAAACGCGCATGCTGTTGTTGCCTTTCAGCAGTGTCGGCTGAATGTAGTAGCCGCTGTTAAGTGAGTCATCCAGCTTCTCTACACCACCGCCCACCAGCACTTCCGCGCCCTCCTGTCGGGCAACCTCAAGATAAGAGAGAATTTTATCAAACTGCTGCTGCGACGCCTGCGCGCCTACCATGGTATCGGTATCCAGCGGATCGCCACGTTTGATGGTTTTTACTCGCTTCATCACGGCCGCCATAAAGGGCTCGTAGATCGACTCCTGTACCAGCGCCCGCGACGGACAGGTACAGACCTCGCCCTGATTCAGGAAGCCCAGCACGACGCCTTCGGCGGCTTTCTCTATAAAGCTCTCCTCCGCCTGCATGATGTCTTCAAAGAAGATGTTAGGTGATTTACCGCCCAGCTCGACGGTCGAGGGGATCAGGCTTTTTGCTGCCAGCTCCAGAATATGACCGCCGGTTGCGGTAGAGCCGGTGAAGGCTACCTTGGCGATGCCGGAATGGGAGGCGAGCGCTTCACCCGCCTCTTTGCCGAACCCATGCACCACATTCAGCACACCCGGCGGCAGCAGATCTTTAATCAGATCGACAAAAACGGTGATCGACAGCGGGGTCTGCTCAGCCGGTTTCAGCACCACACAGTTACCCGCGCCCAGTGCCGGAGCCAGTTTCCACGCCGCCATTAATAGCGGAAAGTTCCATGGAATGATCTGCGCTACCACGCCCAGCGGCTCATGGAAATGATAGGCGGCGGTGAACTCATCAATCTCGGCGGCACTGCCCTCCTGCGCCCGGACACAACCGGCAAAGTAACGGAAGTGATCGACGGCCAGCGGCATATCGGCCGCCAGGGTTTCGCGAACCGGTTTACCGTTATCCCAGGTTTCATAGACCGCCATCGTCTCCAGATGCTGTTCCAGCCGATCGGCGATTTTCAGTAACAGCAGCGAGCGTTGTTGCGGCGAGGTCTTGCCCCAGGCTTCCGCCGCCGCTGCCGCAGCAGCCACAGCGTTATCAACATCGGCAACGTCTGAGCGCGGAAACTCACCGGCCGCAGAGCCGTTCACCGGGGAGGTATTGGTGAAGTAGTTGCCGTTCACCGGCGCGACGAATTCACCATTAATGAAGTTGCCATAATTCTTTTGTAGGGTAATCAGAGAACCCTGTTCTCCGGGGGCGGCATAACGCATGATCATTCTCCTGACAGGTGACTGATGTAACAATGATGAAACTTATTATTAACATGAAGCATCATCAAGAGCCTGTCAGTTCTGTTAACCGGAAACTGTGACCGCCCCGAAGGAATGGGTGTTTACGCTTCGTCTTTAGATAATTCCGACTTTTACCCAAAAGGCTGGTCAGAGAGAAACTTGTGCGGCACAAAGGGGTCAACGTGAGGATGAATTCATTCTGGAGATGAGCATGCTGGCTTCAGCTTTTACCCTGATGCGCGCTAAAGCCAATTTCGTGCATCAGTTTATCCGCAACCCGCGCAAGATGGGCAGCATTACGCCCTCGTCAGAGGCGCTGTGCCGCACCATGATTACGTCGGTGGAATGGCCTGAAAAGTTACGTATCGCCGAACTCGGCGCAGGCGACGGTGTACTGACGCGGCAGATACTGGCGCAGATGTCACCCGATGCCACGCTGGATGCCTTTGAGATCAGCAGCACGCTGGCCGATAAGCTTAATGCGCTGAACGATCCGCGCATGACGGTGCGCACCTGTTCAGCGGAGTACCTGAGCGGAGAATATGACGTGATCTTCTCCGGCCTGCCGCTGCTCTCATTACCCACTGAATTGCGGGAGGCGATTCTGCGTGCGGTGTATAACGCGCTCGGGCCCAACGGCGTCTTTGTACAGTTCCAGTATACCTCGCTGACTCAGCCAGACCTGTCGCGCTACTTCACCTGGGAGCGCCAGCGGGTGCTGAAAAACGTGCCACCCGCCTGGGTCTATCGCTGCACGCGTCACTACGCGCCCTGAGCTTGCGCCTTTGCAGGGCGCGTTTGTTGCCAGAACGCCACCAGCAACTCACGCGCCCAGTCTTTCCCCTCCATCGCGTTTGCCCCATCTTCTGTACAGCCTTTGGGCATACAAACGTTCATGATGTGCCGTGAAAATTCAGGATGAAACTGCACCGATAGCGCCTGCGGCGAATAACGGACAATCTGACAGCCATCGCGCGCAGAGGCGGCCAGCACCTGCGCCTGTTGTGGCGCGCTGATCACCGACTGGCGATGTGACAGCCAGACGCTGAAGTCCTGTGGCAATTTCTTCAGTAGCGGATCGCGCTGCGCCTCCGGCATACAGTTGATTGGTAACAGCCCGCGTTCCCATCCATTGGGATTGTCCGCCACCTCGCCACCCAGCGCATAGGCCATCAGCTGGTGACCGTAGCAGACCCCCAGCAACGGCAAGCCGTTATCCATCGCTGCCCGAATCCATACGGCGCTGCGTTCGCTCCAGTCAGCGTGATCGGTGACCATCGCCCAGGAACCGCTGAGGATCGCCCCGGAAATCTGGTCGAAAGCGGGTAGCGCCTCGCCCAGATGGGGCCGTACAATCAGGTATTCATCGGGTTGCAGGTTTAACGCGTCGATAAACCAGCGCGGCTGTTCACCAATCTCTGAGACGACGTTAGCAGGTGGGACTTCAAGCTGAATTAACGCAAGGGGTAAGGCGGACGTGTAGGTCATACCGAATCAGTTCCTTTAAGAAGTCGTTTCAAATCAGTCTGCCAGCAACGCGCCCGAAAGTCTCATCAGGCTGCGCCGCAATCGCAGAAAATTTCTCCCTGCGATTGGCTGCAATGCCGCAGTTCGTGCCATCATTAGCGGGCTAAGCAAAAAAACATCGAAAGGATATTATCGTGGCTGTGCGGCATTTTTTTCTGATTCTGATGGTGGTTTCAATCTGGGCCTTCAACAACGTTGCGGTGAAATGGGGCCTGCTGGAGCTTCCACCACTTTTCCTGACGTTTATGCGCTTTTTGGTCGTCGCCATCGTACTGGTACCGTTTTGCCGGATTAACCGTCAGCAGCTACCCTGGCTGTTGCTGCTGGCTTTCACGTTCGGTTTTATGCACTTCTCGCTGCTGTTTGTCGGCCTGCGCTATACCGATGCCGGCACCGGCGCGATTGTGGTTCAGCTCGGTACACCCATTGCCATGCTGCTGGCGATGGTGGTGCTGAAAGAGAAGCTGAAGCTGGTGCAGCTGATGGGCATTATGATCTCGCTGAGCGGCGTCGTCGTGCTCTCCGGCAGCCCGACGATTCCGTCGTGGTGGGTGCTTTGTCTGTTGTTGTGCAGCGCCACCGGCTGGGCTGTCAGCAACCTGATTGTGAAAAAGTCACCGCCGATTAAACCGCTGACCATGACCGGCTGGATTGCGTTTCTGGCCATTCCTGTCGTCGGCGCATCCAGTCTGTTGATGGAATCACATCAGCTCTACGCCCTGCAAAATGCGGGCTGGCATGGCTGGTTTGCCATTCTTTACAGCGCTATCGCCTCGTCAATTGTCGCCTATACACTGTGGTATATGCTGCTGAAGAAATATAACGTCAACCTGATCATGCCCTACTCGCTGCTGACGCCGGTATTATCCGTGCTGATGGGAATTGTGGTGCTGGGCGACAGCCTCAACAGCTTCAAGATTATCGGTGCGTCGCTGGTGATCCTTGGCACTGCTATTGCCGTAATCAACCTGCGTAGCCTGCGGATGCATGCCCGCTTCCCGCGCCTGCGGCGTCGTTAATCCCGCGTGCTATGCTTGAGAAATCACCTCTCTCAGGAAGCACAACATGGACTCACCGCTTGCCGCCTCTCTCTGGCAGCAGATGCAGCAGGGATTGCGAGGTCGCGATGCCGCCTGGCCTCTCCCCGCCTTCGTTGATCGCGCCACCTTCTCTTCTGCCTTTGCCGTCAGTGAACTGGCGGCCACGAGCATCGGTCTGGCAACGCAGGCTGCTGCTGCGCTTATCGCCACATCCCGCCCTGAATTCGCCTCTCCGCCCGTCACCGTCACCGTTAACGTCCGGCTGGCGTCACGCTGGTTTCAGCAGAGCTTCCATCCGCTGAATCGCGCGGCGCCCGCGATGTGGGATGCGTTTGCCGGTGACTATCGCAGCCGGGATGGCTGGATCCGTCTGCACACCAACGCCGCGCATCATCGGCTGGCGATGGAGCGGGTGCTGGGCGCGCACGCCGATCGCGCAGCACTGGCGCAGCAGGTGCAACAGTGGCAGGCCAGCGAACTGGAGCAGGCCGTTATTGATGCGGGTGGCTGTGCCGCAGAGATGCGCAGTGCCGCCGCCTGGCAGCAGCATCCGCAGGGCCAGGCCGTGCAGCGCGAACCGCTGTTTAGCTGGCAGACCACACAACAGGCAGCGGCGCCGGAGTGGCCGCTGGCCGAAGCCCGTCCTTTAATGGGCATTAAAGTACTGGATCTGACGCGGATTATTGCCGGGCCGGTCGCTACCCGTTTTCTTGCCAGCCTGGGAGCCAGCGTGCTGCGCATCGATCCGCCCGGCTGGCAGGAGCCGACGCTGGATGAAGAGATGAGCTGCGGCAAGCGACGAGCGGTGCTGGATCTGACTCAGCCCGCCGATCGCGAGCAGTTTATCCACCTGCTGCGTGAAGCAGACGTGCTGGTGCATGGCTATCGGGCAGATGCGCTGGAACGGCTCGGGTTTGACGCGGAGACCCTTCAGTCACTCTCACCCGGTCTGGTTGATGCCGGCCTGAATGCCTGGGGCTGGCAGGGTCCGTGGCGCAATCGCCGGGGTTTTGACAGTCTGGTGCAGATGGGATGCGGCATTGCTGAAAGAGGCATGCAGTGGCAGCAGAGCGATAAACCGGCCCCGCTGCCGGTGCAGGCGCTGGATCATGCCAGCGGCTATCTGCTGGCGGCGGCGGTACTGGAGGGATTACGGCGACGCATTACTGAGGGCCACGGCAGCCAGGTCCGGCTGTCGCTGGCGCGCACCGCGTGGCTGTTGCAGCAGCATCCCACCGATCAGCGCACAGGCTCCGGCATTGCGCCGCAGGTTAAGGATAACCTGCCCTGTTACGAATTAACGCCGTGGGGGTTTGGAGTGAGGCTGCGAGCGGCCGCCTGGCTGCCCGGCACCCCACAGCTCTGTGCGACGTCAGGCTGTGCGCCGGGTACGCACCCGGCGACGTGGTGAAGCAAAACATTAGATAATAAGAAAAATAATGTTGATAGCATTAGATTGCTATCTTATTATTTACACATGGCTCAGGGAAGAAGTTCATTGAAACGGGGTGCAGAATGGTCAGGGTAGACTGGTCCAGGCGGGCATTGAAGCACCTTATGAAGATCGACAAACGTTATCAGAAAATCATTTACCAGAAGGTGGGTGAGTTAGTCAGTTTCCCGGTCGTCACACTGGACATTAAAAAAATGCAGGGCAGAGATAATCACTACCGGCTGCGGGTTGGCAACTACCGGGTCCTTTTTACGTTAACCGGGGGCGAACCGGTGATTCTGGAAATTACAGAGGTAGCAAGAAGAACATCCGTCACTTACTAAAGCTTTTTGGATACCGGCATAGCCTTACGCACTCACGACCTCTGCTGCGACACACAATTACCCGGATAAACTATGTCAAAACAGTACATCTATGATGAAGCAGGCAAACCCCAGTTTGTGGTCTTGCCGGTGGCGGAATATGAAAGGCTGCTCTCGGCCAGCGATGGCGAATGGGAGACTATTCCTGTGGAGGCTGACGAGCACGACGATGAGACGATCCCGCACGACGTTGCAGGGATTATGATTGAGCAGGAAGTGAGTCTTCAGGCGGCCTGGCGCATCTGGCGGGGGCTTAGCCAGCATGATGTGGCTCAGCAGTTGGGGACCACGCAAAGTGCGATCTCTCAACTGGAGCGTATTGAAAGTAAGCCGCAGAAAAAGACGCGTGAACGTCTCGCTAAACTGTATGGCTGCCGACCCGGGCAGTTAATCCTGTAAGCCGATTGAGAGGGTTCAGGTGCCCGAAAAAAAGCACGCCGTATCCAGAGAATCTCCCCCAGAACCCATTGAGAAAGATGATTCAGCACTGTGCGCCGGGTACGCACCCGGCGACGTGGTGAATCAGGCGTCAGGCGTCTCTTCGCTGCTATCCAGCAGTTCGTTGTACATCGCCTGGATCGCTTCGCGGCTCAGCATGGCAAGAGTACGATAAAAAGCGGTGGTCGCGTGCGCTTCCACTTTACCCAGGAAAGCACCGCACCACGGCAGCAGATACTCTTCAAACAGCGCCATCTGCGCCGCGCTCTCATCTTCCGCTGACTGATCTTCCAGCCATGACGCAGCCAGCATCAGCACACCAAAATGATCAGCAGGCGCATCGCTCAGCGGCATTCCGCGTGAGGTCAGGAATGCACGCACTTCTGGCTCCGTTTTGCCTTCCGGCCACTGTGAGGCGTACGGCGGCACGTTGCAATCGCTGCCAACAAACAGCGCGTTGTAATCGGCGGCCAGCGCCTGGGGATCGCTGTTCTGTTGCAGACGGGTCAGCAGCTCATCCTGCTCCAGCGGCCACTGCGACTGCAGTTTGCCTTCACGCAGCAGCGTGAACAGCGGCACCAGCAGCGGGTCCTGCGGCTGACGATTAAACAGTGAGCCGATCACGCGGCACAGAATGGAAAACTCATTCATGAGTCAGATTTCCTTGAGGCAAGTAAATTAAAAGTCAGCCAGTTCAGCAATATGTTTGCCGCTGCGCAGCTCCAGAAAGTCGAGCAGGCGACGCGGCGTGACATTTAACACCCGATCCTCGGGAAAATCCACCTCGCGGGCGATGCGCAGGCAGTGATCGAAGTGACCCAGCGTAAACGCGGTGTGGGAATCGGAGCCAAATGCCAGCCGTCCACCGGCATCGGCGGTCTTAACAACAGCGATGACCGGAACTCTGAGTAATCCACCCTTACACCTGGCTATCTCAGCCAGAAAGTGAGTTCATACTTCAGAAAAAATCTTAAAGCAACTGGTTAATTTTGCATAGAAAACTTCAGAATACATCATCCAGCAACTTCTGATTCTGATGAACTATTAGCCAGGCGGAATGAAGATATGCAATAACAGGCTAATCAAACTCGTAAATTTTCATAAAAAAAATAGAATAAAATAAAAAGCACTTTTCATACGGGGGCTTACCTCCACTAGTAATAGCGAAAATATTTTCCACAAAAATAAATAATTAAAAGGATCCATAGAAAAGCGAACAGCAGACCATATGTAGGAAAAACGCTTACAAAAAAAATGGCCCCGACCAGACCGGCCGCTGGTGGTATAAGTCCAAAGAAGGATTGACTTACCCAGGCATATAGCCAGCGAAGGATCGCCTTCATTTTATTAAAATCTTGTTTAGTAGATTTAAAATCTGCTCTTCGCTAGTGGAACCTGAATTTTTCAAATAGATTATTTTAGACATTTCCGGCTCAATCAAATAATAGAACATTTCTAAATTAGCATTATATAAGTCGAAGTAATACTCCGCATCATCGAAGCGTAATTTTCTTGCTGCTTTTGTGGCAATCTCAAACTTACCATAAAATTTAAAAGCGGTTACGGCATACGAACTTGTAGCATTAATTACATTAATATGTGACTGTTTGAAATCCCGGGATTGTGTAATAACGAGCGCGATTAACTGTGCTATAGCAAGTTTAGAGAATTTACCAGAAGCATAATCAGACGCTTTTTCAGCTAACAGTCTCTGTATGTTCTGGATGCCTGTATCACCAATACGGCTCAGTTTTTTTCTGAAGTATATTTCTACCATCTCTAAAACCACGTCCTGCCGGGTAAACAGCATTCTGAGTTGCTTCAGGTATCGCAAATCTTCCTGCTTAAGTTGATTACAAACATCCTTGTAGTCATCAAAAAAGCATGAACCATAGCCGCTTGCACGTTGAGCGCCAGACACAATCCCCCTTCCTGTATCAAGCATTGTTTGATGTAACTCAGCAAGTGCCTTCTCAAAGTTAAGCGCAATGGTTCGCTCTGCCTGAAGTTTAATCTTAAGATAAGACATGCTCATACTCATCCCTTTGTGTAGAATTCCTTATGCAACGATTGTATACTGAAGTGAAAGGTATGCAAAGAGAATGGCTTATGAAAAGGATCAAGTGGCTGGCTTTATACACCGTATTTACTCTATTTTATCTTATA
The DNA here is from genome assembly GCF_054056055.1 of Pantoea sp. PvP021. Lineage (NCBI taxonomy): Bacteria > Pseudomonadati > Pseudomonadota > Gammaproteobacteria > Enterobacterales > Erwiniaceae > Pantoea > Pantoea sp. PvP021. The sequence continues at coordinate 1,156,868 of NZ_JBSRXX010000001.1, forward strand.
GTGATCCCGGAAATCATCTTCAGAACCCTTTCGGAAGATGCTTACATGAAGCTCGGTGAAATCGTAAATCCATTTCAAATTTTCCCTTCAACAGCGAATGCATTATTCATAGCAATAATAATTTCAGCTTTGCTATTAGCATGGTTAACTATTAAATTAGTAAAGCGCGTTACCAGGCGTGGTAATTCTACGCTTTGATCTAACGCGATCAATAAAGAGCAGAGTAGAACTTAAAGTTTACGCCATTACCCGCCCGGACGAACCGCCCCGTTGACATTGCTAACCCGAACGATTGAGACCATTTTTCAGTTATTAAGTGCTCTCTCAGCTTTAAGCTTCAGGTCTTGCCACACGCCCTTTCCGGGCTGATAAGAGAACAGGTTACGGTAAAATACTCGCCTCAGTCATTATATCCCCGCAGATAAAAGCGGGGATTTCCATCATGGTGAGCGTGTTGCTTACCAGGCCTGGCGCTAAAAGTCAGCCAGTTCAGCAATATGTTTGCCGCTGCGCAGCTCCAGAAAGTCGAGCAGGCGACGCGGCGTGACATTTAACACCCGATCCTCAGGAAAATCCACCTCGCGGGCGATGCGCAGGCAGTGATCGAAGTGACCCAGCGTAAACGACGTATGGGAATCGGAGCCAAATGCCAGACGTCCACCGGCATCGCGCACCGCGGCGGCGATAGCCCGGCAGTTCGGTTCACTGCCCGGACGCGAATGGGTAAAGGAGGAGTTATTCAGCTCCAGCGCCACATCGTAGTGCGCGGCTGCCTCGGCGATAGCCGGGATATCGACCGGGAATTTCGGGTTGCCTGGATGACTGATGATATGGACCAGCCCGCCCGCCATCGCAGCGATCATCGCATCCGTGTGATGTTTCCGGTCGCGCGGCGCATAAACCGGCTCGTGAAAACCGGCGACGATCAAATCCAGCGCATCGAGCATCGGGCCGGAACAGTCGATTTCGCCCTGCTGATTTTTAATATTGGCTTCGATACCGCGCAGAATACCCACGCCATCGATCACGCGCGGCCAGACGCGCATATTAATGAAGTGCCAGTAGTGCGGCGCGTCGGCCATGTCAGGGCCGTGATCGGTAATGGCAAACAGTTTCATGCCGGTTTGCTTCGCCTGAGTCACGTAGTCGTGCAGCGTGCTGTAAGCATGCGTGCTGGCGATGGTGTGCATATGCAGATCTACCGGATACATCCTCTTCTCCTGCTGATTGCCCCTGACGGGGCCGGTTCATTAATAGCCGCGCTGACGATCCACCCTGCCCTGCGGCGGCTCGCCTGCCTGATCCTGGGTGATGGCGCGGGCAATGTAGTCGATAGCTTCGTCGATCAAGGTTACCGCCGCATTATGGGGCGTGATTGTGACGCGCGGATGTGACCAGAGCGGATGCGCTTCGGGCAGCGGTTCAACCTGAAAGACATCCAGCGCCGCCGCTTTCAGCTGCCCGCTATTGAGCGCGGCCAGCAGATCCTCTTCCACCACCTGGGCGCCACGCGCGATGTTGAGGAAGAAAGCGCCGTGCGGCAGCTGCTGTAAAAAGTGGTGGTCGATAAGATTAATGGTTTCTTGCGTGCTCGGCAGCAGGTTGATCACCACCCGCGTCTCCTGCAGAAAGGCAGGCAATGCATCGCGACCGGAAAAGCTGGTCACGCCATCAATTTCTTTGGGCGAACGGCTCCAGACGCGCAGAGGGAATCCCCAGGGTTTAAGGTTTTCCGCCACGCTCTGCCCCAGCACGCCCGCCCCCAGGATGCCGATAGTAAAGTTTTCACGCGTGTAAGCGGGGAGCGGCTGCCAGCACTGTTGCTGCTGCTGGAGACGGTAGTCGTCAAAACGACGGAACCAGCTCAGTACGCTATGAACCGCATACTCCTGCATCTGCCGCGCCATGCCGGTATCTTCCAGCCGGTACAGTGGCACGCTGTCGGGCAGCATCTCAGGGTTCTGCTGCAGCTGTTTCAGAATCTCGTCCACGCCTGCCCCCAGCGCAAAGACGCCGCGCAGGGTGGCGCGTCCCTGTAGCATTTCTGTGGGGGGCGAACGGACCAGCGCGTAATCAGCCGGACCATTATCGCCTGGCTGCCAGGCACGCACCCGCGCCTGGGGCAGACGCTGTTGTAAACCGTTAATCCAGGCCGCTGCAGACTGCGACGGGTGATACCAGATGATCTCCATCCTGCTCTCCTTTTTTTCTTTCAGCGTCATGGAAAAGCGAGGTGAGAGCAAGAAAAAACCAGCGTAATAAAGCGGTTTTTTCCATAAAAATAATTCCCGTGGCTTCACATTTCCGGCTCGCTTCAGGGTGAAGTGGTCAGATAAGGTCTAAAGTTGGTCCTGTGGTCAATGCGTTACGCGCGGCCGCGTTTCGGACAAGGAGAAAAACCGATGACAAAAATTGAGGTAAACGCCGCTCCACGGCGTCAGCGTTATGCGCCCTTTCTGCTCACGTTGCTGCTGAGCGTACCCGCCTTCACTGCCCAGGCCGACGACAACAGTCGCATGCTGAATAATCAGCCGCAGCCGCCTGACGTTCGTTTAGGACCGCTGTTTAATGCCGTGCAACAGGCGAAGTTCTATCCCGATCAAAAGACCTTTGCGGACGCGGTGCCGAAATTCGATCCCGCCTCAATTCTTGCCGACTGGCAGATGCAGAAGAAACAGCGCAATTTCGATCTTAAGCGTTTTGTGGATGCCAACTTTACCCTGCCCGCGGCCGGTGACAAATATGTGCCACCAGCCGGACAAAACCTGCGTGACCACATTGATGGCCTGTGGCCGGTGCTGACGCGCACCACCAGCAGCGCCGGTCAGTATGACTCGCTGCTGCCGTTGCCCAAACCCTATGTGGTGCCAGGCGGGCGCTTCCGTGAAGTCTATTACTGGGACAGCTACTTCACCATGCTGGGGCTGGCCGAGAGCGGACACTGGGATAAAGTGCAGGATATGGTGGATAACTTCGCCTCGCTGCTCGACCGCTATGGCCACATTCCCAACGGCAACCGCAGCTACTATCTGAGCCGGTCACAGCCGCCGTTCTTCAGCCTGATGGTCGATCTGCTGGCGACGCACGATAACGGCAAAGCCTATACCCGTTATCTGCCGCAGCTGCAGAAAGAGTATGACTACTGGATGGCAGACAGCGATAAAGTCGCGGCGGGCGCAGCCAGCAAGCGCGTGATTAAGCTGGCGGACGGCAGCCTGCTCAACCGCTACTGGGATGCGCGCGACGTGCCACGTACAGAATCCTGGATGGATGACATTGCCACCGCCCAGAAAGCGCCGCAGAGGAATAAAGCCGAACTCTACCGTGAGCTGCGTTCCGGTGCGGCGTCGGGCTGGGATTTCAGTTCGCGCTGGTTTACCGATGCGCATAACCTGTCGACAATTCGTACCACGCAGCTGGCCCCGGTTGACCTCAACAGCCTGCTGTTCCATCTGGAGCAGACCCTGTCGAAAGGCTATCAGATGAACAAGCAGAGCGATCTGGCGAAGCAGTTTGCCGATCGCGCGGAGAAGCGCCAGGCGGCGATCAACCGCTATCTGTGGGACAGCAAACAGAACTGGTACGCCGATTATGACTGGCAGAAAAAGCAGGTCCATCCTCAGCTGACTGCTGCCGCGCTGTTCCCGCTCTATCTGCAGGTCGCCAGCGATAAGCAGGCTGAAAGCACCGCCAGCGCAGTGGAAAAACAGCTGCTGAAACCTGGTGGTCTGGTGACCACCACCGTGAACAACGGTCAGCAGTGGGATGCACCCAATGGCTGGGCACCGCTGCAGTGGGTTGCTGTGGAAGGTCTGGAGCATTACAACCAGCCAAAACTGGCGAAAGAGGTGGGATTACGCTTCCTGCAAAACGTCCAGAACACCTATGACCGTGAGCATAAGCTGGTGGAGAAATATGTCGTTGATGGCAAAAATCTCGGCGGCGGCGGTGGCGGTGAATATCCGCTGCAGGATGGCTTCGGCTGGACCAACGGCGTCACGCTGAAACTGCTGGATAAGTACTGCCCGAAAGATAAAACCTGTAACAGCGCCCACGATATTCCGCAGGCGTCTGCCTCACAACCTTAATCCACTCTGGATACCTCTGGCCTTGCCGGGGGTATCCCCACTTCATTTCCGCGAATTTTACTTGACCTTCTTTCATCAACAGGCAAAATTGCAGCCAATTTACAAAAGGTAATAATTCTCATTATGATAATGAGATTGCCTATCAAAGCTTTTATTCACCTGCCTGAACCTTTGCCAAGAAAGGAATTTTGATGAAACTGTCATTGTCGCTGAAAGGTTATGTTCCCCTATGCACCCTGGCGCTGACCGCGCCTGCTCTGAGTTATGCTGCCGATATGGTGGTAACCGCGCAACCGCAGGAAGATTCGACCTTGCCGACCCAGGGCTATCTGGCGACGACCAGCCAGGGCGCAACCAAAAGCGATCGTCCGCTCATCACCACGCCGCAATCGATTTCCGTGGTCACCCGTCAGCAGATGCAGGATCAGGGCGCGCTGACCCTGAATCAGGCGCTGGGCTATAGTTCTGGCGTCTTCACCAACTTCGGCGGCGCCGCGACCCGTTACGACACCATTGCCCTGCGTGGCTTCCATGGCGGCGATGTCGATAACACCTTCCTCGACGGCATGCGGCTGATGAGCGACGGCGGCAGTTTCAACGGCCTGCAGGTGGATAACGCCTTCCTTGAGCGCATCGACGTGATCAAAGGCCCCTCTTCTGCGCTCTATGGTCAGACGGTGCCGGGCGGACTGGTGAACATGGTGACCAAGCGTCCTCAGTTCAGCGAAGAGGGTCACATCCAGTTGCAGGCGGGCAGCAACGCCACCACCGGCACGATGTTTGACTACACCAATGCCATCAACGATCAGTGGGCGTTTCGCCTGACCGGCGTGACCCGCAACAGCGATACCCAGTACGATCACACCCGCGAAGAGAAATATGCGCTGATGCCGCAGCTGATGTGGCAGCCGGATGAAGATACGCATCTGATCCTGAAAGCCTATCTGCAGAAGGATCCGTCGGGCGGCTATCACGGTTCGGTACCGGGTGACGGCAGCCTCACCGAACACAACGGCTACAAGCTGAGCAACGGCTTTTATGAGGGCAACAGCGATCTCGATCAGTTCAAGCGTCGCGAGCAGATCTACAGCTTCGATTTCGCCCATCGCTTCAACGACGTCTGGTCATTCTCCTCGACCGGCAGCTACAGCCACTCGAATGTCGATCTCGATCAGGTCTATCAGATTGGCTGGGACAGCGTGAATCCCGATCTGCTGAACCGATATTACTCTGGCGAGCGCTCGTCGCTCTCGGCCTGGTCCACCGATAACCGCTTACAGGCGGAGTTCGATACCGGCGAGCTGGAGCACCGCGTCACCCTGGGTGCTGAGTATCATCGTTATAAAAATGAGATCACTGCTGCTGGCGGCTCTGCCAACCAGCTTAATGCACGGACTGGTGAACAGGTTGGCGACATGCCTGATTACACCTGGGCCGATAAAACCCGTCGCTACTATCAGACCGGCCTCTATCTGCAGGATGAGATGAAGCTGGATCGCTGGCATCTGGATCTCTCCGGCCGTTATGACCGCATTGTCGCCAATAACAGCGGCAGCGACCGCCGTCAGGATGATCACATCAGCGGCCGCGCAGCACTGCTCTATGCCTTCGACAACGGTATCTCGCCTTACGTCAGCTGGAGCCAGGCGATTACCCCGACCGCGCTCACCGATCCCAACAACAACCTGCTGAAGCCGACTACCGCCGAGCAGTATGAAGCCGGGGTTAAATATCAGCCGGTCGGCACGCGCGATCTCTATAGCGTGGCGGTCTATGACCTGACGCAGAAAGATGTGGCGAACCGCGACGTGCTGACGGCGACTTATACGCCATCGGGCAAAGTGCATTCACAGGGCATTGAGCTGGAAGCGCATAATCAGTTAACCCCGCGTCTGAGCACCGTGGCGAGCTATACGCTGAATCATCTGCGCTTTAAAGAGTCGGTAGATGGCAACGACGGACATACGCCATATGTCACACCCAACAGCATGGCTGCACTCTGGGGTCACTATCAGTTTGATTACGGTCTGAGTGCGGGTGCGGGCGTGCGTTACATCGGCAAACAGTGGGCGGACAATGAAAACACCACCCGTGTGCCGTCGGTGACGCTGTTTGATGCGTCAGTGCGGGCCGATCTCGGCGTCTGGAACAGCAGCCTGAAAGGTGCCTGGGTGCAGGTCAACGCCAATAATCTGACCGACCGCACCTATGTAGCGGGCTGTTACGGTACGGGCTTCTGCTACTGGGGCGCAGAACGCAGCGTGATGGCGACAGTCGGTTACGACTTCTGATTGCAAAATAAGAGATAAAAAAAGGGGACGAATCGCTTCGTCCCCTTTTTCGTTTAAACCTTTACGGTCAACTGCGTACTTTGCGGTAGATGAACAGCACCACGATGGCACCGATAACAGCGACCACGAAACTTCCGAAGTTAAACCCATCGACGCGGCCGAAGCCAAACAGCGTACTGATCCAGCCACCCACTACTGCACCGATAATACCCAGAACGATAGTCAGAATGAAACCGCCACCGTCTTTACCCGGCATAATCCACTTCGCCAGAATACCCGCGATTAAGCCAAAGACGACCCAGGAAATAATACCCATCTGTTGCTCCTTCCTTTTTTGATTAAATCGTGAACGCCTGATTAATCAAGCGGTTTACCGCGATAAGTATAACCAGCTTTTCAAAAAATGCCTGCCTGCTCACAGTTATTATTGATGAATAGCATGCTAAAGCTTTTTTTTGCCGCGCCGATAACCGAGACGAGGCAAAAAAACCGCATCAATAAAGTAACCCCCCTTGTGGAGCAGGACGTGAAAGAAGCCGACCAGGAACAATATCTAAAACGTGGCACGCTGGCGGTTCTTGGCGTTATGAAAGATCTGCTGCGATTGCAGACGCCATTACTGGTGCGCTTTCCGCGTGGGCAGTTTATCAGCCGGATGCTGGCTGCCGATGAAGATCGCATGCTGTTTGACCTCGGCAGTAATAATCTGGATAACGATTATGCCCTGACCAGCGACGATCTCAGTATCACTGCGGAAACCTACGGCGCTAAGGTGGAATTCAGCCTCGCCGCGCTGGAAATCGTGGAGTTTGAAGGGTTACCCGCTTTCAGCGCGCCGCTGCCAGACCTGCTGTGGCAGATCCAGCGACGTGAGTTTTTCCGGGTCTGCGCCCCGCTGGAGCCGCAGTTCTGGTGTCATACCGTGTGGCCCGATGGCAGGAAAACGCGCCTGCGTCTGCAGGATCTGTCGCTGGGCGGTATCGGCGTGCTGGTGGATGAAGCGCTGCCGGACGGGTTGCAGGACGGTGACAGCTTCAATCCGTTCCGGGTCGAGCTGGGCGAGTATGGCCATTTTGACGTGCCGGTAAAGCTGCTGAGCATTGGCGAGCGCAGCGTGGTAACCGGCAAAAATGAAACCCGCATCACACCGCGACTGAGCTTTCGTTTTGCCACGCTGAACCCGGCGCAGGAGCGGCAGCTTCAGCAGATTATTTTTGCCCTTGAGCGCCTGGCTCGCGATAAATCGACCCGATTCCAGTAACCGCTTTACGGATGCGCCGCACAGGCGGGCCGCATCCAGGCTATGCTTCTTGCTTGTTTTCTTTTAAACCGGAACCCAGCAAGGAGACCCTCCCCAATGGAAAACTGGCTCTCTTCACGTCGTTTTCACACCCTCTTTTTTAATCAGGAACTCTGGCTAAACAGCGCCATCGTGGTGGTGTCCACGCTGGTGATTTACTGGATATTACGTACTCTGATTCGCTTTATCTCCAACCGGATTGCCCTTTACAGCGAGCATCGTCATGTTCGCGCCACTGCGATTCTGGTGGAGATATTGCGCAGTACCAGCCAGACCCTGCTGCTGATCTTTTCGCTGCTGATTGCCCTGAAGTTTGTCGATCTGCCCGCGTCGTGGAGTGTAACCATCGCGCACGGCTGGTTCCTGGCGTTGATTGTGCAGCTCGCGCTGTGGCTCGACTGTGGCATCCGGCTATGGCTGAAGAGCCTGCTGCGTGACCCGCTGCACGTACGCAACCCGGTCACTACGGTGATCCTGGGGATTCTGCTGCGGGTGGTGGTCTGGATCATGATGTTCCTGGCCATTCTGTCGAACATGGGCATCAACATTACCGCACTGGTCGCCAGCCTTGGGGTTGGTGGTATCGCGATTGCGCTGGCGATTCAGACCGTACTGAGCGATGTGTTTGCGTCGCTGGCGATAGGCTTTGATAAGCCGTTTGAGCATGGCGATTTTATTGTCTTTGGTGACATTGCCGGTTCCATCGAGCATATCGGCCTGAAAACCACCCGACTGCGCAGCCTGAGTGGCGAGCAGATTGTCTGCTCAAATACCATTCTGTTGCAGCAGACGATCCACAACTATAAGCGCATGCAGCAGCGCCGCATCGTCTTTAAGTTTGGTATCAGCTATGCCACGCCGTCAGAGCAGGTCCGGGAGATCAGCCCGCTGGTGAAAGAGATTATCCAGGGCGTTGAGACCACCCGTTTTGACCGCGCCCACTTCCTGGCCTTTGAGGATTCAAAACTGACCTTCGAAGTGGTCTATTTTGTGCTGGATGCGGATTACAATAAGTACATGGATATACAGCAGGAGATTAACCTGCAGCTGATGGCGGCACTGGAAGAGCGAAATATCCGCTTCGCCTTCCCGATTCGTCAGGTGGAGTTCAGTGGCGGCAATCTGCCACCGGTGGATCTGGTTGCGGTACAGAATGACGATGACGAGGTGCGCAGAATGGCGCGCTAAATCAGTGCCCGCCTTTCCTTTTCAGAAGTGGCGGGCATACAAGCCGGTGCGGGCGGAATCGTGACCGCACCGGCTGCTTCATCCCTTGCATTCAGCCGTTCCGCCTTACCGCTTACTGATGCCGGTAGCAGCTCACGCCGAGATACTCACTGAACGCTTCCTGCAGCACACCAGCCGTGGCAGAGTGGTTCATCGCCACATGATGCTCAAAGCCGTTACGGCAGATCCATGCCAGCAGTGTCTCCAGCTGCGGCACCTGGATCACCGCACGGCAACCTACCGTGTCCAGCGGATCGGTGACCGACATTCCCTCTCCCACATAGGCTTTGATTTCGCCGCTGAAGTCGTCGGTAGAGAGGCGGAAATAGGTCAGATCGCCCTGCTTCATGCGGCCATGCACTGCGCCACAGGTGTTCTCTTTGCCCACGGTGGTGCCGATGATATCCGCCGTGCCCATGGTCGCTGACTCCAGGCTGGCGCTGGCGAAATTACCGCAGTGAAACAGCACACATTTGTCCCGCTCGTCGCCAAAGTTGTTGTTCCAGTCTGCCAGCGAGGCGGGGTTCAGCGAGCAACTGGCGAGCGCATACATCGACAGCGCCCCCATCACATCCACTTCGCAGGCGCTGGGCATCAGCTGGCCCGACATCACGCTCATGATTGAGCAGACGTTAATGCCCAGGTTCTCCTGCAACGACGTCCAGCACTGAATGGCGGTGGTATCGATATCGTTGTCGCTGATCCACTCGCTGATCACCACAAACAGTTTGGCCATGGTCACCAGTTTGTCACCCGGAATCCCCCGCGCATCGGCGTTGGCCTCCAGGATTTCACGCTTCTCTGCCACGCGGATATCGTCATCGCGCAGCCGGTTGGTGCGGGTAAAGATCTCCGATAAATCCAGGGTCTCCACCGCGATGCCCATCTTCTCCAGCAGCTTTTCGCTGTAGCGCACGGTGTTGAATCCGGCGGGCCGGGCACCAATTGCCCCGACGCGTACCCGGCGCATGGCATTCACCACCCGACAGAGCTGGCTGAACCGCTGCAGATCCTGCATAAACACGTCGCCGCTCAGGGCGCAGACGTGCTGACGGGTCAGCGTAAACGGGATGCCATATTGCCGCAGGTTGTTGCAGAGTGAAATTTTGCCGCAGAAGCTGTCGCGGCGGGTCGCCAGTCCCATTTTATCCAGATTGTCCTCTTCGGCCTGCACCAGCACCGGCACATTCAGCCCGGCGAGACGCAGCGCTTCCGCGATGGCTTTTTCATCACCAAAGTTAGGCAGCAGCACCACAATGCCGTGAATCGCTTCGCGATGCTGGCGAAACAGCGCGGCACAGGTTTTCGCCTCCTGACGCGTCTCGACGCCGCCCAGGTTGGTCTGGTTCTCATCCAGCATCACCGTATTAATGTTCATCTTTTCAAACAGCGCGACCGCCTGCTGGCGCGCCTCGCCCACCAGATAGCTGGGAAAAAAACCCCGGTTGCCAATAATGACGCCGAAGGTTAACTGCTGAGGAAGTGTTGACATGGCTCTGCTCCGGATAAGGATTAATGTGGCTGATAACGACAGCGTGCAACGGCGTCAATCCAGCCTTTATAGTTTTCCTGCATACGCTGCGCGTGCTCTTCACGCGGCATGATGACGCTGCCGCCCTGCAGCGCCTGCATATCACTGCCCTGCTGCCACCATCCCAGCACTTTGCCTGCCAGCAGTGCCGCGCCCAGCGCGGAGACCTCGGCGGTAGGCACCCGCTGCAACGGCCGCTGTAACACATCCGCCTGTAACTGCATCAGCCAGCTATTTTCGGTGGCGCTGCCATCCACACAGAGCGCCGGAAGCTGCTGGCCGCTGGCCTGCTCCATGGCAAAAAAGACGTCGGCGATTTGCCAGACGATCGACTCCAGCGCCACCCGCGCCAGCACGGCGGGTGTGGCGGCATCCGTCAATCCGCACACCATGCCGCGCGCCTGCAGATCCCACCAGGGCGCGCCCAGGCCAGAGAGCGCCGGGACAAAATAGATGCCCTGATTGTCGTCGCAGCGCTGCGCCATCACGGTGAGCTCGCGCGGCTCCTGCACGCCGAGCATTCTGCCCAGCCAGGCGGCACCGGAACCGGTGTGGGTAATGTTGCCTTCAAAGGCATAACGCAACGTGCCGTCATGCCAGGCCACGGTGGTGCTGAGGCCATTTTCCGTCAACAGCGGCGTCGCCATGGACATCATCAGGGAAGACCCGGTGCCGTAGGTAGCTTTCACCACTTCAGACTCGCCGCGCCGCTGCGCCTGTAAGGCGGCATGAGAGTCGCCGATGCGCGCCAGAATCGGCGTGCCTGGCGCTAAGCCGGGAATATCACTCACCGCGACCACGCCCTGTTCACTGGCTGAGGCGGTGATGCGCGGCAGCGCGGCGCGCGGCAGTTGAAACAGCGTCAGCAGCTCGTCGTCCCAGTCATTAAGATGCAGGCTGTAGAGTTGAGTACGGGAGGCGTTAGCATGATCGGTAATAAATACCTCGCCCGCGCTGAGCTGCCAGCTGAGCCAGCTGTCGACCGTGCCGATACAGAGCTCACCCGCCGCCGCCCGCGCCGCGCCGTCGGGAATGGCGGCCAGCATCCCGGTCAGCTTGGCGGCCGGAAACATCGGGTCAACGGCCAGGCCGGTCAAACCGGTGATACGAGGTGCTTTGCCCGCCTGACGCAGGTCGCGACAGAGTGACTCGGATCGTCGATCCTGCCAGCTCACCAGCGGCGTCAGCGGCTTGCCGTCACGCCGCTGCCAGATCAGCACCGACTCGCGCTGATTACTGATCGCCACTGCCGCGACAGGCGCGCCACCACAGGCTGCCAGGCAGTGGGTAATGGCCTCTTTTACCGCCAGCCAGATCGCCACAGGGTCCTGCTCAGCCAGTCCCGGCTGCGGATGTTGCAGGGTTAAGCTCTGGCTGCCGCGTGCCACCACACGGCCATCACGATCAACCGCAATCGCCTTGGCATTGGTGGTGCCTTCGTCGATCGCCAGAATCAGGGGTCCCACCATGTTTATGCTCCTGCGCAGATGCGCGCTGCACTGTTCACCACGCTACTGGCATCAATGCCATGATGGGCACGGGTAGAGGCGCGATCGCCGGCAATTGCATATTCCCCATCTGCAATGCCGAGCCGCAACAGCGGGATGCCGCAGCCGCCTTCCGCCAGCACTTCGGCCACCAGGCTGCCGACACCGCCATTAACGTTATGCTCCTCTACGGTAATCACCGCTGGGTAGTGATTTAACAGGTTGCGCAGCTGTTGGGTATCACAAGGTCGAATCGATGGAACCGCGATCACACCGGCTGAAATGCCCTGCTCAGCCAGTTGCTCAGCAGCGTGAACTACCTCGTGAACCGTTGAGCCCATCGCCACCAGTGCGATGTCGCTGCCTTCACGCAGCAGGTCGATCGCGCCCGGCCTGAACTGGTAGCTTTCTTCGTGCAGCTGCGGCAGATCTTTGCCATCCAGACGGATATAGACCGGCCCGACATGCTCAAGGGCGTAATCGATGATCTGACGGCACTCCAGCGGGCAGGAAGGCGCATAGATCTCGATGTTGCCGAAACCGCGCATCACCGCGATGTCATCAATGCTGTGATGCGTGCTGGCTAACGGGCCATAGCTGGTCCCGGCATTCAGCCCGAACAGTTTGACGTTGGTGTTGTTGTAGCAGACGTCGACTTTTACCTGCTCATTGGCGCGTGACACCAGAAATGGCGCGGCGTTACAGGTCACCGCGACCTTGCCGCCCAGCGCCAGACCGGCCGCCGTGCCCACCAGCGTCTGCTCAGCGATGCCGACGTTAATCAGCCGGTCGGGAAATGCCTTGATAAAGGGGGCGATTTTGGCCGTCGACGTGGAGTCCGCTACCACCGGCACCAGATCCACACCGCGATTCACCGCGTCGATAAAGGCCGTGACCATGACGCTTGCTAAATGTTGTGCATTACTCATCTTTCAGTTCCTCCAGTGCCAGTGCGATCTCTTCGCCTTTCGGCACCCGGTGATGCCATTCCGCCTTGCTCTGGATAAAGGAGACGCCAAATCCCTTCTCGGTATGCGCCACAATCACCTGCGGTTTGCCGTTCTTCGGCAGGTTTTCAATGGTGTCGACCACCGCCGCCATATCATTGCCGTTGCATTCGGTGACCTCCAGCCCGAAGGCGCGCCATTTTTCCGGCAGCGGATCGGTGTTCATGATGTCGCGGGTCGCGCCCGCCAGTTGCAGCTTGTTTTTGTCATTGATGATGATCAGGTTGTCGAGGCCGTAATGCGCCGCCACCAGCGCCGCCTCCCAGTTGCTGCCTTCAGCCAGTTCACCATCGCCGGTCACCACAAAGATGCGGCGCGGGCTGTTATCTTTTTTCGCCGCGATAGCGATGCCCACCGCCACCGGCAGGCCGTGACCCAGCGCGCCGGTGTTCAGCTCAACACCCGGCGTTTTCTGCCGTACCGGATGGCCGGGCAGATGCGAGTCGGCATGCTGATAGGTTGCCAGCCAGTCGGTCGGGAAGTAGCCCGCTTCCGCCAGCACGCAGTAATAGCCCCCCACCGCATGCCCTTTGGACTGGATATAGATGTCACGCTGATCGTCGTCTGTGCGATCCGGGGCGCAGTTCAGAATGCGGAAGTAGAGCGCAGTGAGGATCTCTACCTGTGACAGGTCAGCGCCGGTATGACCGCCTGCCGGGCTGCCCGCGTTAAGCTGGATGATGCGGCGGCGGATTGCCCGCGCCCGGCGCTCAAGGTCATCGACCGGAAGATTGAAAGGATTCATACACTACCTCTGAATTTTAAATCGGTTATGAATATATATTCACGTCGGTTAAAAAATTTTGTGCCTGAAAAAAAGGGGGCTAATAAACTGAACCGCCCTTTGTTCACTACTCTGCCCATTAAACCGGGCAGGCCGTCCACTGCCAGGAATCACTCAGCGGCACCCGCTGTCCGGTTCAACGCACTTTCCCGTCAGGGTTTTGCCGGTGTCCCCTCCTCGATTAACGCTTTCTGAGCCACCACGGCCGCCTTCTGCTGCATCCGGCTCTGGGTCTGGTCGATGATCACCGCGATGATAATCACGATGCCTTTGATCACCATCTGCCAGAATTCACTGACACCCATCATGATCAGGCCATCCGCCAGAAAGCCAATAACGAAGGCACCAATCAGCGTGCCGAGGATAGTGCCGCGTCCGCCCGCTAGCGACGTGCCACCCAGCACCACGGCGGCAATGGCATTCATCTCAAACGCGGTGCCGTTAGCCGGATGGCTGGCGACCAGTTGCGATGAAACCACGATGCCAGCAATCGCCGCGCAGAATCCCGACAGGGTGTAGACCAGAATTTTTACCTGCCGGGTTTTCACACCCGACAGTTCAGCGGCACGTTCATTGTCTCCGATGGCATAGACCTGACGGCCAAACGGCAGGCGACGGGCGATGTAGGCGATCACCAGCGCCAGCATCACCATCATCCAGATGGCGTAAGGCAGCCCGAGAAAGGTTCCGGCACCAATCCGATCGAAACCGGTGTTGCCCAGCAGCGGATTCCCCTGCAGACCGGGAAAGGTCTCGCCGCCGGAGGTAAGCATCGCCGCGCCGCGCAGGATGTACATGGTGCCGAGGGTGCAGATAAAGGGGGCCACGTTGTAGCGGGTAATGATCCAGCCGTTGCCCGCGCCAATCAGCGCGCCGATCAGCAGCACCACCGGCACAATCACCCAGACGCTGGGAAAAATAGCGATGCCAAACATCGGCAGCACAATGCCTTTGGTAATCAGCCAGCCGGCGATCATGCCGCACAGTCCCAGCGTCGCCCCAATCGACAGGTCAATTCCCGCGGTGATAATGACAAAGGTAATGCCCAGCGCCAGAAAGGCGTTGATGGCGATATGTTTCACCATGATCACCAGGCTGCCGGTGGCGAGAAAGTCCGGCACGGTGATGGCGAAGAAGCCGACGATCAGAATCAGCGCAATAAAAGTGCGCAGCTTCAGAAGCAGCAGCAGAATGCTTTCACGTGAACTGAACGCCTTAGCCGGAAGTGTGGTCAGCGCGACGCTGTCATTGCTTTTCATGCTCAGAACCCCTGCGCACTTGCTTTCACCAGCGCTGCCTCTTCCGCCTGGTCGCGGGGAAGATCAGCCGTAAGTTTGCCGCCCGACATCACCAGGATGCGATCGGCTACCGCCATAATCTCTTTCAGGTCCGAGGTGGAGAAGAGAACTGCAATGCCCTGCTGCGACAGCGCCACCATCATGCGAAACACCTCTGCTTTTGCACCGACATCAATGCCGCGACTCGGCTCATCCAGCAGCAGCAGGCGCGGATTGGTCAGCAGCGCGCGGCCAATCACCACTTTCTGCTGGTTGCCACCACTCAGCGCGCTAATGGCCACGTCCGGCGAGGAGATTTTGATCGCCAGGTTGCCCACCGTCTGGCTCACCGCCTGCTGCTCCGCCTGGTGGGCAATGGCAAAGCGATGTGACAGACGCCGCCACAGGCTGGCGATGGTGAGATTACTGGCAACCGATGAGACCGGGAAAATCCCGGCACGTTTGCGATCTTCCGGCACCAGACTCATGCCCATGCGAATACGGTCAGCGGTGGCCAGACGGGTCGGCAGCGGTTTGCTGTCGAGCCACAGCTTGCCCAGATAGTGACGCTGACTGCCAAGCAGACACTCAAACAGCTCGGTGCGGCCTGCGCCCATCAGCCCGTAAATCCCGACAATTTCCCCGGCCCGCACCTGAAAACTGACGTCATCCACCAGGGTATTGCCATTGGGGCTGACGCAGGTAATGTGCTGCGCCTCCAGCACCGGCGCGCCAAACTCACGCGCTTCCGGCAGGAAGGTGGTGACCGGTTCACTGCCCAGCATCTCACGCACGATCCACGGTACATCGATGCTGCTGACCGGCGCTTCTGCCTGAAAGCGCCCGTCGCGCAGAATAGTAATCACGTCGCCAATCGCCATCAGCTCTTCCAGCCGGTGGGAGATGTAAATCACGGTAACGCCCTGCTGCGTCAGGTCGCGGATCACCCGGAACAGGATCTCCACTTCGGTTTTGCTCAGCGCCGAGGTCGGCTCGTCGAGGATCAGGATGTCCGCATCTTCCGCCAGCGCTTTGGCAATCTCGACCAGCTGCTGCTGACCCACTTTGAGATTACCGACCCGCTCATAGGGTGAAATCGGCTGATCCAGGCGCGCCATCAGCGCGGCGGTGCGGCGAGCCTGCTCCGCCTCGTTGATCGGGGCCAGGCCGCGCTGGATCTCCCGGCCCAGAAACAGGTTTTCAGCCACCGTCAGGTTCTCAAACAGATTCAGCTCCTGGTGCACCATGCCGATGCCGTGCCGGGCGGCGTCGCGGGTGCTGCTCAGCGTCAGCGGCTCGCCATTCAGGAACAGCGAACCGGCCGTGGGCTGCTGTACCCCGGCCAGAATTTTCATCAGGGTCGATTTGCCCGCCCCATTCTCACCGATGATCACGTTAACTTTGCCGCGCCAGACCCGATAGTCGACGCGATCCAGCGCCAGCGTGCCGGGAAACAGCATCGATATCTGTTCGGTCCGCAGAATGATCTCATCGTCCATCAGGGCGTCCCCCGCTTCAGCTCAACCGCTACCACATCTTCAACGCTGCTGTGCCCGATGGTTACGGCCAGTAGCGCCTGCACCGGCTGGTTGACCCAGCTGGCATCCAGCGGTGGCAGTTGCTTCACCGCGTGACGGTTCAGCGCCCGGGTCAGCTGGGCGTACTGCACCTGATTGGTAAACTCTTCGAAACGGAATCCTGCGGCATCCCGGATAGCGTTACTGCGCAGCACCGGCCCGACACTGACCGCCACCGGCTTGCCGTTAATCATCAGCGTCAGCGTGCGTTCACGCGGGTTACTCTCATCAAAGGCGCTGGCTGTCCCTCCGGCTCGCACGAAGACGCTTTCGCGCCCGCCGGGTTTGACCGTCTGACTTTTCGCCTCCATGTCGGCCCAGCTCAGCGCATGGCTGTTCGCGGTGGTCATCACGCGCGGCTGCCAGGTCTCTTCCGCAATCTGCTGCGGTGTCTGGGTGGTATAGCTGGGTTTCGCGTGCGGATCCTTCGGCAGAATCGGCTTACCGTCCGCGTCCAGATCCACCACGGTGCAGGCGCTGAGCAGCGCCATACCGGTCAATACCGCCAGCATCCGTTTCATGGTTATTTCGCCAGGTTGAAGTTTTTCAGCTTAGCGGCGTTGCTGTCGTCAATCAGCACGCAGTCCATCAGCTGCTTCTCCTGTTTCTGCGCTTTGCCGTTCTTCAGGTAGTAATCCGCCTGCGTGACCGCCATCTGCGCCTGATCCCAGCCCGGCTGCAGCACCGTCGCTTTAATATTGCCTTTGTTGAGGATCGAATCGCGGGTGTAGTCGCTGCCATCAAAGCCCACCACGATCACCGATGTTTTCCCGGCGGCTTTCAGCGCGGCTTCGGCACCCAGCGCCATGGTGTCGTTACCGGAGATGACGCCAACGATGTTGGGGTGTTTCTGCAGCAGGGTTTCCATGCGGCTGAAGGCTTCGGTCTGACTCCAGTTGGCGCTCTGCTGAGCCACCATTTTCATGTCGCTGTAGTCATCCAGCACATCGTGATAGCCCTGCGACCGCACGCCCGCGTTGGTGTCAGACTCTTTGCCCAGCAGTTCAACATAGTCCCCTTTGCCGCCCAGCAATTTCGCAAATTTCTCCGCGCCCAGCTGCGCCCCCTGATAGTTGTTAGAGACGATCTGCGCTACCGCGATGCCGGTTTTGTTGATCTCCCGGTCAATCAGGAAGGTCGGGATCCCGGCATCTTTGGCTTTCTGCACCGGCCCGACGGTGGCGTCGGCACCAGCGTTATCAAGAATGATCGCTTTGGCTTTGCGCGCAATCGCGGTCTCAATCAGCTGGTTTTGCTTGTTTACGTCATCATCGTGCGACGCCACCAGCGTGGCGTAACCCAGCTCTTTGGCTTTCGCTAAGGCCCCTTCCGCCTCGGCTTTAAAGAACGGGTTGTCATGGGATGGGGTGATAATCGCCAGCAGGCCTTGCTCTGCCGCCAGCGCGGTCGCTGAAAAGGCGAGCATCGATGCGAGCAGGGTCAGTTTGATCAGAGGACGAGTCATTATTTTTCTCCGCTTGAATATATATTCGCACGCGATTTTATATGCATAATGACTATGCGCCCGCGCTGACGTGCCGTCCAATGCGCGATCGTCAAAAAGCGAAAACGATCACAAATTAGCCTGCGTTGTGATTTTGATCATCCTGGTTAACAATACCGGGCAGAATCAGAGAGGGAAAAACCGATGGCAAAACAGGATGAACAGCGACTGATGGTGAAAATTGCCACCCTTTACTATGTCGAAGGGTTGAAGCAGTCAGAGATTGCGCAGTCACTGACCTTATCGCAGTCGTTTGTCTCACGCATTCTTAATCGCAGCGTGAAAGAAGGTGTGGTCAAGATCAGCGTGGTGCCACCAGCCAACGTCTACCCTGAGCTGGAAAAGGCCATTGAGCAGACCTATAACCTGCCGCAGGCGATTGTGGTGGATGTGCCGGACCAGGCGTCGTCGCTGCAGATTAAGCAGGCGATTGGATCAGCGGCCGCTCACTATCTGGAGACCCGACTGCGAAACGATGAGCTGATTGGTATTTCGTCATGGAGCGGCACGATCCGGGCGATGGTGGATGCGCTGCATCCGCTCAACAGCGCCTGCAAAGGGGTGATCCAGCTGCTGGGTGGCGTCGGGGCTAACGGCAATGTGCAGGCCACGATTCTGACGCAAAATCTGGCGGCGCTGCTGAACTGCCCCGCCTGGCTGCTGCCGTCCCAGTCGATTGAGCATTCGGTCAGCGATCGCCAGCGGCTCTCTGCCAACGCAGAGGTCGCCGAGGTGCTGAGTAAATTTGAGCAGGTCGACCTGGCGATTGTCGGCATTGGCGATCTGGAGCCGTCGGCGCTGTTACGTAATTCGGGCAACTACTACGATGGCAGGATGCTGCAAACGCTGGCGGCGCGCGGCGCGGTAGGCGATATCTGTCTGCACTATTTCGACGCCTGCGGACAGCCGGTGCTGAAAGCAGAAGAAGATCCGGTGATTGGTATGGAGCTGGCGCAGGTAAAACAGTGTCCACAGGTGGTCGGGCTGGCAGGCGGAAGAGAGAAAGCCCAGGCGATTCGCGGTGCGCTGCTGGGCGGCTACATCAAGGTGCTGATCATCGACTATCCCACGGCGCGGCTACTGCTCACGCCGCAGGATTCATCACAACCGGTCAGATAGTGCGGTAAGCCGTGGTGACTTTCCACAGATAGCGCGGGGCCTGCGCCGCCGGATGCTTGTTCTGCACATGCTGATAGAACTCATCCGGTGACATCGCATTGATCATCGCAATGGCCCGATCGCGATCGCTGGAGAAAGTCCGCAGTAACGCCCCTGCGCCGTTGGCATAAGAGACGATGGTGGCATAGCGCAGGGTCAGCGGATCGCGGATGCCCGACAGCGCGGAGTTCTGCAGAATGCGGATATAGGCGGTGCCGATATCAATATTTTTGGCCGGATCGCGCAACTCGGCATTCGACGGCTGACCACGACGGCCCAGCGTGCGATAGACTTCGCGCCCGGCGGTCGAAGCTTTAATCTGCATCAGCCCCACCGCATTTGAACGGCTCACCACGCCCGGATTTCCACCCGACTCGACACTGATAATGGCGCTGATCAACTTCTCATCAACGCCATAATGACTGGCGGCATCTTCGGTAAACATCGCCCAGGTGCCATTGACGCTGGACGGCGGTGCCTGAGTTAATGGCGTGTTGCGCTGCTTAACGGCATGGTGCGGTGGCTCGCTGGCACAGCCGGTCAGGAGTAACGCTGAGAGTATAAGGTGTCGGATTTTCAGCAATTTTTCATCTCGTAGCTGTTGTGGCGAATGCTATCATACCCAGGCAGCCTGAGAGCAAAATTACCGTTTATCCTAAATGCATGAAAATGCGGCGCGTACCGTGACTTCAGCGGCGCTTTTCGCCATCATCGCCGTCAGTCAGGCGCTAACAGCAGGAAAGTATGATGATTTCACGTTCAGTTCGTCTTATCTCCCCCTCCGGTTACTGTCACAATCAGCCTGCGGCGCTGCAGGGCATTGCACGACTGCGCGCGGCCGGCCACCAGGTAGAGAACGAGCAGGTGATCACCCGCCGTTTTCAGCGCTTCGCCGGTACGGACGCAGAGCGCCTGGCGGATATCAACCAGCTTGCCAGTCTCAGCACGCTGCCCGATGTGGTGCTGGCGGTGCGTGGCGGTTATGGTGCCAGCCGGTTACTGGAGTCCATCGACTACATCGGCCTGCAACGCCGTCTGCTGAATCAGCCGCTGGCGCTGTGCGGCCACAGCGACTTCACCGCGATTCAGCTGGCGCTGCTGGCGCAGGTCGGCCTGATTACCTTCAGCGCACCGATGCTGGCCGGTAACTTCGGCGCCGCGACCTTATCTGAATTTACCCTTCACCACTTCTGGCAGGCACTGACTTCACCTACAGTAGAGGTGACATGGCAAAGCGAAACGCCTGACGAGGGTGAATGGCAGGGTACGCTGTGGGGCGGGAATCTGGCGATGATCTGCTCACTGATTGGCACGCCGTGGATGCCGCAGTTTGAGAACGGCATTCTGGTGATTGAGGATGTGAATGAGCATCCGTTCCGCATTGAACGCATGCTGATTCAGCTGCAGCAGAGCGGCATTCTGGCGCGACAGCGGGCGATCGTTACCGGCAGCTTCACCAGTACAGCCCTGACAGAATATGACAACGGGTTTGACTTCAGCACCGTCTGGCAGCGACTGCGTGACACCACCGGTCTGCCGCTGATTTGTGGATTAGATTTTGGTCATGCCGCTGACACCGTAACACTGCCTTTGGGTGCCAGCGCACGATTAGCGGTCAGCCAGGGCCACGCCCGTTTGCAGGCGACCGGGCATCCCGTCCTGCGGGAATAGCGTTTGTTTCAGGAGATCGACATTGAAGCCGTTGTATGACGATTTGTGGATCTCAACCCCGGAATTTCCGGTGGAAGATGCCGTTAATGACCTGATGATGCATGGCTTTATGCTGCGTCACCCTCGCGGCAATCTGTTGATTGGCCGCGTAGAAAATCCGCTCGATCATGAAGTCATGGCCGATACCGGCGGCGTGATCCGCCACTACCTCACCCACTGGCATGAATCCGCGCCCGGTGCGGCGCTGATCCAGCAGCGCTTCAGCAGCGCACTTTACTGCCATAGCCGATCGCTGGGCCCCATCAGCCGTTTTGCTGAGCCTGATGACACCTTTTCGCAGCAGGAGACGCACTTCGGGGATTTCCATCTGCTGCCAACGCCAGGACACACACCGGGCAGTTGCAGCTATCTCTACACCTCGCCGCTGGGGCTGACCTATCTGTTTGTTGGCGATACCGTGACGCGTTCGCATGACCGCTGGATCACGGTGCTGGTGCCGGACAGTAATCCGGCTGAGCTGAGCCAGACGCTGGAATTTTACCGCTCCCTGCGTCCCGACGTGGTGCTGATGAGTACCACGCGCGGGCATCTCTCCTGGAAAAAAGTTACGCTGCAGAGCTGGCTGGCCGCGATTGATGAAGCAGAACAGCATCCGCTGGATTTGCGTCAGCAACCATTATTCTGATTACAGGGCTTTCGTCAGATAGTGGCGCTGATGATGCCGTGGATAGTTATCCAGGCTGAAGCGCAGCGTATAGCCGAGCTTTTCATAAAACGGTCGCGCCTGAAAACTGGCGGTATCCACCTGGGCAAAGCGGCAGCCGCGATCCCGCGCCTCCTGCTCTGCCGCCTGCATCATCTTACTGCCCGCCCCCTGCCCGCGTAGCGCCTCACTCACCCACAGCATATCGATCCGCAGCCAGTTTCCGGCGGTTGATCCGGTCAGTCCGGCCAGCTTTCTGCCCTGGTCATCACGAATAAACACGCCGATCGATCTGATCTCATCAATATTAATATATTTGCTGTTGAACGCAGTCAGACCCAGCCTGACTTCATCCAGATCCTGCGTTGTGACCTTATCGGTAATCTCGGGTTGCATAGTGGCTCCCTGGGTTAAGTGTCGGAGTGCTGACGATCGTCGTAGCGCTCCAGGCTCAACGCATCAACATCGCGTTTTTCGCTGCGGCTGCAGGGCAGCAGTTTATCGCTGTCGCGGTAGACAAAAAAGGTCGCCTGGCTGCGCTGGTTCACAATCAGCTGATCGCCATTGCGAAAGCGGGTAATCGCCACCTTATCACCCGCCTCTAAACGGGTACGCTGCTGACCGGCGGCAATCTGGAAATGCCCCGGCGGCCACATTAACGTGGTTAACCCATATTCGGCACGCGAAACGGTCATGGTTGTCCGGCCGGGACAGTTAAGCTGAAATTCCGTCTCGCTCCAGGCGGGTGCGATGTGACAGGCCAGCAGGCCCAGGGCAATTAACGCTGCCTTCATGCTGTATCTCCGCTGATTTTATTGAGGTTTTTTAGCTTAACACATCACAGGACGGAGAAGGGACGCGGGGCAACCCGCAGCAAGACCATTGAAAGATAGAATCGGCGTGCGAAGAAATCTGAAAGTTGAGAAAAAATAAAGTAATCCGGCCAGCGTAACAGGCTGCCACACTGACCGGATATGATTATTCGGCTGCTACCTCGGCGGCCACTAACATCAGTGCCAGCCCGGCATTCTCGCTATCATAAGCCTGCATTGCTGCACGTATATCCGCTGAACAAGCGATCACCTGTTGCTTCTTATCGGCTTCTAACTGGTCAATCGCATGGCGAATAATCATTAGACTTGCTTCTTCTTCGTTCATCATTTATCCCTGAATTTGCCTAAGTGGTGCGCAAAGGAGCCAAGAATAACGTTTATTGATAAGCAAAGTCACCCTTTTACATTCCTGTTGCTTAACGATTAAACAAATCACAAACAGGAAGCGCAGCGTAAACTGCTATGATTAAGTAATCAGTGACGCAGCAGGATAGACTCTGCGCCACGAAACTCCCAGGGATTGAAGCAGGTAGAAAATCATGATGCGTCTCAGCATTTTTATCCTCATCGCGATGGTGACTGGATGTTCATCTGGCCCGAAAGGGGTGGAATGTCCGGGTGAGGTCTCGACAATTTATGGTCAGTCGATGGGGCATACCCAGGGCGTGATTTTTGATCTGGTTAATAGCTTCACCGTGACCCGGGATAAGGTCAGCGTTAAGAGTGGCCCGCTGCAGTCGCTGGATCGCTTTAAATATGTTCCCTCCGCCGTCACGCCTGAGGGCTATTACGCGCAGCGCCTGTCAGATAAGCAGTTCCGCCTGATCAACCCTTACCAGGACACCCAAATCACCTGGACCTGTCCATAAGGGATGAATCCTGCTGCCAGATGGTTTATTGTCAGGAAACGTCAAGCAGCAGGTCTCCCCGATGGAAAAGCGTCTGGATAACAACGGTTATATCGACTTCCCCTTCCCCGCCACCCGCAATGCGGATGGCTCCGTGAATCCCTGTGGCTTTGATCTGACGCTGGAAACCGGTCGCCTTGAGGAGATCGCGGTGCTGAACCATTCAGTGAATCTGCGGCGGCTGGTCGAGGAGATCAATCTGCAGGAGGGGCTGTTTATGACCCTGGCCTGCGACTGGCAGCAGCAGGCAGATGCGGTCTGTGGCTTTATCGATGTGGCTTTTCGTCCCGACCTGCCGCAACACGGCTTTGAGGAGGCGCTGCAGCTGGAAGCGAGCTTTTATCGCTACCTGACCGGGCAGGAGCAGCAACATCAGATGCCCGCGGAGACGCTGGTCAATTATGCCCGCTCGGTACTCGACTGGAGCTGGTCGCCGCTGCGCCAGCGTCAGCGCGATTATGAAAAGATCACTATTCAGTTCTATTGCCCGCAGGCGGATGACGCCGAATGGTGTTTTGATCATCTGCGTCACTTCCTGGTGAGCGTCTATCCGGCCTGCGTCGCCGCCCGTTCACTCTGATCCTCATTGCACCCGGAGTCGCTATGCGTTCTGCTGCGCTGTCTGCTGTCACGCTGTTCTGCTCACTGTTTTTTGCCGCTGCTGTCCAGGCCGATCGTTGCCAGCAAATTCGCGCCGGTCTGGATATCGGTTCCGGCACCACCAAAATTGCGGTAGCCCGTGTCAATGTCTGCCAGCTGCGCATCGAAAAGATGCTGTATCAGGATCAGCGCGCCGTGGCATGGAACGAGGCCTTAGCGCATTCAACAGATAATCAGCTCAGCCCGGCAATGACTCATGAAGGTGCCGCCGCCCTGCAGCAGCTTTTAACGCAGGCACGGCGCTTTCATCCACAGCGGATCAGCGGCGTTGCCACCGCGGTGTTCCGCAACGCCAGCAACGGACAGGCGGTCATCGATCAGTTGCAGCGCCAGACCGGTGCGCAAATCAGCATCATCTCGCAGCAGCAGGAAGCGAAACTCGGTTTCCTCTCTGCTAAAGCCGCGCTTAACGATCCGGCGATCCGTGATGAGCAACTGCTGGTCTGGGATATTGGTGGGGGATCGATGCAGATGACTGCCTGGCGACAGCAGGCGGGTCAGCCGGTTGCAGATATCTATCAGGGCAAACTGGCCTCGGTGACGCTGAAAAACTTTATTCTGACGGTGCTGAAGAACAGCCCGGAGGCCAAATCCCCTAATCCGATTGGCTCCTGGCGGCAGTCGGTACTGCGCTTTGTGCAATTTTATGCCGCTAATGAGGTCAGCCCGCAGATTAAACAGGATCTGGCGAGCCGTCGGGTCATTGGCATCGGCGGCGTCCATGGTTTTTCAATCCGCAATCAGTTACCGGGCAAACCCCATCGCTACAGCCTGACGACATTAAGTCAGCTGTCGCAGCAGCAGGTCTGGAAAGGCGACAGTGAACTCCCGGGCGACTACCGGGCCACTGATGTCAGCAATCTCTTACTGGTTGAAGGTTATATGCAGGCGCTGAAAATTAATGAGGTTACGATTGTTGAGGCCAGTCTGATTCAGGGCGTGCTGCTGCAGTAGCGCAGCCTTTCCGCACTATGCTATACCTCAGGCTTAATCAGCCGGATAGCATGATCCAGCATCCGCTGCTCATCCCGTTCACTGTGGGCCCGCTGCTGACGTATACGTTTAAGCAGGTCGTAGATTTCGCCACGGCGGGTGTCATGGCCGCGCTCCGAAAGCACAATGACCGCATCGCCAATGACCCGGCAGACTTCGTCATAGTCGTCATCATTCAGTGCATCACGTTTCATTGCTTATCCTCCGGCTGTAGCTTTGGCTATGGCTGTGGCAGCGCCTGAGTGCGCCTCTCTTTCCAAAGGCTAGACAGTAAATCCCTTACCCGCAAACGCAGCGCCATTAACAGCCAGAAATGATTTTTTAGCCCATTTTCCTCCGCTGGAGGAGCAGAATTCACTATCTTTGCTACGCTTTGAGGGTCTCACTCAAAACCAAGGAGCAATAAATGTCAGGAAAAATCGAAGATAAAGTAAAAGAAGCCGCTGGCGCAGTTCAGGAACAATGGGGTGCAGCAACCGGTTCATCTGAGCATCAGGCTAAAGGCGCAGCACGCCGTTACACCAATCAGGCAAGCTATGCTGCCCGCGATGCTGCTGACTGTATCAAGGATCAGGTTCAATCCAATCCTGTTGCAGGTCTGGCCGTTGCTGCAGGCGTTGGCGTATTTATCGGCTTCCTGCTGGGCCGCAAGTAATCGCGCTGAACGTCAACAGAACGGGAGCCACTGGCTTCCGTTTTTTTTTGCCAGGCCGCCTTCCGCCGGCTGAGAAACATCTGAAAGATAAGCCTTTTCAGGCCAGAGTGCGGTAAGTATCTATGCTTAGTCTGGTTTCGTCTCTTTCTGACAACATCAAGGTGACCTTATGAAAACAATTCCTGCCCTGCTGCTGGTTGCAGCGACCTTAACCTCTCTGGCGGGCTGCTCGCAGAAGAGCGACGCAATTAAAGATGATGGCCGCCCTCATGCACCAAGCGGTCAGTCGTCACCGGGCGGTACGCTGGGTTCAGGCCCGGTGGGCCAGCCACAGTCGTAATACCCTGCCCCGGCACACGTGCCGGGGTTTGTTTTATCGCATGTTTTTTAATAGATAGAAACCATAGAATAATTCCGCTAATAATTAACCTGCTATTAGTTATGGCCGGAATCAGAATATTTTCCATACTTTCCTTTTTATAAGAATCATCCCATCTCTTTTTAATAATCTCTTACTTCTTTTACACAATTCTGTATATATACCCAGAATAAACAACATTAAAATTGTGGAAACAATTTAAACGAAATTTCTACGGCAGCGAAAAAATAAACCTTAATAATGAACTTTAGTCGCAGAAATATTCTCTAATAACTCACAACACCTTTTGTTAAATATTATTGATACGTTTAAGAGAATTCAGACGTGAAGAAAAAAAAGATTTATCTGATAGAGCGACTTTTAACGCTCTATTCTCGATTTTCCAGCAGAACAAAACCACAGGCCTTGCACGACCTGGCCCCACAAACAGTGGTGATTTACTCCACCACGGCACTGGGCGACTTTCTGATGAATACGCCGGCTATCTGGAGCCTGAAAAATCGCTTTCCCGCCAGCAAGTTTATTCTGGTTTCCAGCAAGAAAAATAAGGATCTCGTCAGCCGTTATAACTGGTTTGATAAGATCTATATCTGGGATAACAAACTGGCGAATTTCCTGCCGCTTTTTTTCAAACTGCGCCGTCAGAAACCTGACCTGTCAGTAATATTACACGCCCATTTCCCCTACGATATTATGAGCTCGGTACTGACCGGCAGTAAGGTAATTGTGCGCGATCATTACGGCCGCGAGTCGCCTCTGCTAAATAAATATCTCGATCACTATTCAGGCTATTTTGACGACCATACCATCAAGCGTAAGCTGAAACTGATTGAAGTCCTGGGCGCAGAGACAGAGCAAACCCGGATGCACCTTCCGGCACTGAACAACAGTCCGACTGCAAAGGCTGACCATCGCCGTATCGGTTTTCAGTTAGGGGCATCAAAAGATATTCGCCGCTGGCCGCTGGCCTCCTTCAGCCAGCTGGCGACAGCCTTGCTTGAACGCTGGCCTGACACGGAAATTATCGTTACCGGCACCGCCGCTGAGCAGCCTCTTGAGCAGGAATTTATTGAAAGCCTGCCCCTGCACTACCGTAAGTGTGTGACCCCGATGGCGGGTAAAACGAATCTCAGCGGCCTGATTAGCCTGATTCGCACGCTGGATGTGCTGGTTACCGGGGACACCGGTCCACTGCACATCGCCGTGGCCGCGCAAACGCCGACGGTCAGCCTGTTCTCGACCGCCAATCCGCGTTATACCGGTCCCTGCCAGGACAGCGATCGGCACATCATTATTCACCGCCCGGATAAAACCGCCTCACAGCATCCGATGGCAACGATCAAGGCCGATGAGGTCGGGCAGGCCGTGGCGAAACTGGTGGGGTAATGAACGACCTTTCTCAATCCATCATTGCGCTGATTGAGCACCACAATCAGCCAACCGCACTGGGCTGGTTCCGTAAAGTGGATCGGGCGGGATTTCATCTGCAGCAGTTACCGCTGAGTGAGGTGGATTTCGCCATTCTGATGAGTGATTTTTTTATCACTTTCGGCGTCTGTTCAGAACAGTATGATGACGCCCGCTATTTTCCGGAGCCGCGCCGACGGCGTTTTGCAGTGGCAAACTGGTTTACTGCGGGCACAGCACAGCCTTATCGTCCACTGACGGTCGCCATGCTGTATGAAGCGGCCAGACTGGGACGCTGGCCTGAAGAGGCTTACTGAGTAATGGTATGGGCGAACGCGTCATAGACCTCGCTGCTGCTCAGCGCATTGACCTCACGTGACGCCGGTTGCAGCACCTGATAGTTAACCTGCCACGGGTGCCAGCATGCCGGATCGCTGTCGCCAAACAGCGCGACGACCGGCAATCCCAGCGCCGCACCAATGTGCATTGCCCCGCCATCACTGCTCACCAGCCCCTGACACAACGACATTGCTGCAATCAACTGCGGCAGGCTGGTGGTTGCCACCGCTTTGATTGGCAGATGCGGGCAGAGCGCCATAATTTCACGCGCTTTTTCATCATCTCCCGGATGACGCGGATTATCACGGCTGCCGGGTGACCAGAGCAGCATTATCTGGCAGGAATGACGCGCCGCGATTTTTTCAGCCAGCCCGGCAAACCGCGCGGCTTCCCACTGCTGGCTCGGCTTGCGGGCGCTGATTTGCAATGCATAGACCGGAACAGCGGGATCAATCGCACAGCTGTCACGCAGGCTGGCCGCGATTGCCGCATCCGGCAGCAGCGTCAGTTTGCCTGGCGCTGTGGCGCTGAGATTGAAAGGCCGCCCCAGGCTAAACAGGGTTTCACTGATATGACACGGCGACTGGCTGGGTGGCGGCAGCAGATCGGTAATCAGCGGATGGGGATGGCCCAGGGCAATCACTCTGGCGGGACGCACTGTTTTAACCCACTTCAGGCCATGCTGATCCCAGCGGCTTTTTGCCAGAATCACCACATCGTAACGCTGTTTTTTCAGGGTCAGCATCAGCTTCAGTCGCTGTAAGAGACAGGCCAGTCGTCCCTGCCCTGCCTCACGGTGATGCAGTTTAGTGTAATAGAAGAGCTGCCGGATATCGGGATTATGCTGCAACACTGGCGCAGCGTAATTGTTAGTCAGCACGTCGACCTGATGCTGCCCCGACTGCGCCAGCGCACTGATCAGCGGCGTGGTCAGTAAGGTGTCGCCAATATTATCCCGACAAATAATTAAAACCCGCATGTCTGACATCCTCTGCGCAAAGGCTACGCCGTTCTGGCTGAATAAAAGTAAGACTCGCCCGGTTAACGTTCTGAAAACGGTAACGTAACGGTATAGTCAGCAAATTAGTCAGCGCAGTGTCAGATTGGTTCCATAGTTGCGATATTGTTAAAATATGAGGCCAGCACGACAGGCCAGAGACAGGCCTGAATTATTAACCGGATTATTATTTTACGGCGTCGGCCCCGCCGGGTCAGCATGCAGAAAAGGAAAAGGCCGCCCATGGCGTAATACTGGTCAGTTAAGATTAGATTTGTAAAAGCTGTCACGGTCAAACGTGCCAGCTTTTTTCCGGGCGAGCGAGCCGCAGTGCGGGCCAGCGCAGGCCGGGGTCGCTCAGGGGCAGGCAATCCGCAGCGCTGAACAGAATGAGTCTGCCAGGAGAGCCCGCAGGACGCGGGCGAAAGGCGGGGCGGCACAGGATGTGCCATCCCCGGCGGTCCGTCAGGCAGGCGAATGAAGTGAAGGAACCGCGCAGCGGCGCGAGGACCGCCAGCCCCTGAGCGGCACCAGACTGCGTTATCACCTGTCGCTTAACTGACTGGCATTACGCCCATGGCGGCCTGAGGTCTCTGGCTTGATGACCGGGATCGGTCAGCCGGCGCGGGTTGTCAGCAGGCTGATAGCCAGCGTCATCACGGGTTCCGGGTTGATTCCGGTAAACATTTGATGAATTTTTTCAGAAATGGCTTCACCAGTCACAGGCTTATTTTCAGCCACGATTTCCATCACCGCCTGTCCAAATAGCAGGCGACATGCCGCAATAGCATCACTTACCGCTTCATCATCCATAATGCTCTCCCTCTGTATCGGCAGAAGCGTACACGTCTGCGGCAACCGGATCATGCGTAACTCTATTTTTTGTGGTACAGGTTACAAAAATGAATCAGCTGTAAGGATCAAATAACGTGGCCCGACACATTTAATGCCGGGCGCTTAACTGGTACTGAAAGAGATTAACAGAGGGTCGTTTAACAAATCAGGCGTGACAGAGTGGATGACAGATATGCGTTCACTCACTCTTTTACCGTGGCATCAGACAATTCAATTTGCAGAGAGAGTAAAATGCCAGTCAGCGGGAAATGATTTAGCAGCACTCTCACGGAGTAAATGTCTTAAACAGCACGGTGCGAAAGTAATAAGCGCTTAGATGAGTAATCGCTATAACGATGATCGCGGCAAAGCCTGGATTTTGGTTGCTGCGTGAAGGTGATTTTATGAAGAGTTTTGGGGAAAGAAAGCGTGAAATAAAAAGCCAACACGATTTTTACATCCGTGTTGGCTATATGTTACGGAAAGCCGATTACATATTTTCGATGATCGCGTCACCAAACTCTGAACATTTCAGCAGTTTAGCGCCATCCATCAGGCGTTCGAAATCGTAAGTCACGGTCTTGTTAGCGATAGCGCCTTCAACACCTTTAACAATCAGGTCAGCCGCTTCGAACCACTCCATGTGACGCAGCATCATTTCTGCGGACAGAATAATTGAACCTGGGTTCACTTTATCCTGACCTGCATACTTAGGTGCTGTACCGTGGGTCGCTTCGAACAGCGCACACTCGTCACCGATGTTGGCGCCTGGTGCGATACCAATACCGCCAACCTGCGCTGCCAGAGCGTCAGAGATGTAGTCACCGTTCAGGTTCATACAGGCGATAACGTCATACTCAGCCGGACGCAGCAGGATCTGTTGCAGGAACGCATCAGCAATCACATCTTTAACGATGATCTCTTTGCCGGTGTTCGGGTTTTTGAATTTCATCCACGGGCCGCCGTCGATCAGTTCGCCGCCGAACTCTTCTTTCACTAACTGGTATCCCCAGTCTTTGAAAGAGCCTTCGGTGAACTTCATGATGTTGCCTTTGTGAACCAAGGTCAGTGAATCACGATCGTTAGTGATGGTGTATTCCACTGCCGCGCGCACCAGACGTTTGGTGCCCGCTTCTGAACACGGCTTAACGCCGATACCGCACTGCTCAGGGAAGCGAATTTTCTTCACGCCCATCTCTTCGCGCAGGAACTTGATCACTTTGTCCGCTTCGGCAGAGCCCGCTTTCCACTCGATACCGGCATAGATATCTTCGGAGTTTTCACGGAAGATCACCATGTCGGTCTCTTCAGGACGTTTAACCGGGCTTGGCGTGCCTTTGTAGTAACGTACCGGACGCAGGCAGACGTAGAGGTCAAGCTCCTGACGCAGGGCCACGTTCAGTGAACGAATACCGCCGCCGACCGGGGTGGTCAGTGGGCCTTTAATGGCTACGCGATATTCTTTGATTAAGTCGAGAGTTTCCTGTGGCAGCCAGACATCCTGGCCGTAGAGTTCAACTGACTTCTCACCGGTGTAAATCTCCATCCAGGAGATCTTACGCTCGCCGTTGTAGGCTTTCTTCACCGCCGCATCGACGACTTTCAGCATTACCGGGGAAACATCAACACCGATACCGTCACCCTCAATGTAAGGAATGACCGGATTGTTTGGCACTGTGAGCTTGCCCTGATTCAGGGTGATTTTCTGACCTTCCGCCGGAACAACTACTTTGCTTTCCATTAACCTCTCCTGGGCGTTTGTTAATGATTTGTAAGATGCGCGTCAATACTACTTGAATATTTCCGCCACGCCAATCACCGCAATTTCACGTTATAATGCGCCGAATGTTTCTGACTGCAAAGCCCATGCGAAAAACTTCTCAACGAATTCACCAGGATAAACGATTCAGCCGCCCGACGCGTGATGCGCGGCGTTCCCCTGCCCGCCCTGCGGCTCCGCGCCGCGTGATTCTGTTTAACAAACCGTTCGACGTGTTACCGCAGTTCACCGATGAAGCGGGCCGACGTACCCTGAAGGATTTTGTCAGCGTCGCAGAGGTTTATGCCGCAGGTCGCCTCGATCGCGACAGCGAAGGATTGATGGTGCTGACCAACGACGGCGCGCTGCAGGCTGCGCTGACTCAGCCCGGCAAACGCACAGGTAAGATCTATTATGTGCAGGTGGAAGGCGAGCCACAGGAGACGGATCTGCAGCCTTTACGGGATGGGGTTAATCTGAAAGATGGGTTGACGCTGCCCGCGGGCGTAGAAAAAGTGGCTGAGCCTGAGTGGCTCTGGCCACGTCAGCCACCTATACGCGAACGTAAAAACATCCCGACGCAGTGGCTGAAAATCACGCTGTATGAAGGTCGTAATCGTCAGGTTCGCCGGATGACCGCCCACATTGGCTTTCCCACTTTGCGACTGATCCGGTACGCGATGGGGAGTTATTCGCTCGACGATCTGGCTCCGGGCGCGTGGCGTGAACTCAGCGAAAGTGCGCTCTGAAAACCGGTTTTTTATAACCTCAGGTTAACAATTGCGGAGAAGTGATGTTTAAACCTCATGTTACTGTCGCCTGTCTGGTTCAGGCCGAAGGTGAATTACTGGTGGTGGAAGAGACGATTAACGGTCGCCCCACCTGGAACCAGCCCGCCGGGCATCTTGAAGCGGATGAAACTCTGCTGGAAGCCGCAGAGCGCGAACTCTATGAAGAGACCGGCATCGCCACGCCGATGCACTATTTCATCGCGATAAACCAGTGGATCGCACCCGACAGTACGCCTTTTGTGCGTTTTCTGTTTGGCGTGGATCTGGCGGAAAAAGCGCCAACCCAGCCGCAGGACAGCGACATCGATTGCTGCTGGTGGTTGCCGCCAGCGCAGATTCTCACTGCCTCTAACCTGCGTTCGCCGCTGGTCGCGGAAAGCGTACGCCTGTGGCAACAGGGCACGCGCTACCCGCTACATCTGGTCAGCCCGTTCCGGTGGCCGTTTCACGAGGGTGCGCGCCTGCCTTCTGCATGATAGAATGCGCCGCCTGTTTTTTTATCGTAATGCGAGCGTGTCATGTCTGACAACAGCCAGAAAAAAGTGATCGTCGGTATGTCCGGCGGCGTCGATTCTTCCGTTTCCGCCTGGTTACTGCAACAGCAGGGTTACCAGGTTGAAGGCCTGTTCATGAAGAACTGGGAGGAGGACGATGGCGAGGAGTATTGTACCGCCGCGGACGATCTGGCGGATGCGCAAGCGGTGTGCGACAAGCTGGGTATGAAGCTGCACAAAGTTAACTTTGCCGCTGAATACTGGGATAACGTCTTTGAGCATTTCCTCGAAGAGTACAAAGCGGGCCGAACGCCCAACCCCGATATCCTCTGCAACAAAGAGATCAAATTCAAAGCGTTCCTGGAGTTCGCGGCTGAGGATCTCGGCGCAGATTTTATCGCCACCGGTCACTACGTGCGTCGTCAGGACGTGGCTGGCCAGAGCCAGCTGCTACGCGGTCTGGATGGCAACAAAGATCAGAGCTACTTCCTCTATACCCTGAGCCACCAGCAGATCGCCCAAAGTCTGTTCCCGGTTGGCGAGCTGGAAAAACCGGAAGTGCGCCGCATTGCCGAACAGCTCGACCTTATCACCGCGAAGAAGAAAGACTCGACCGGCATCTGCTTTATCGGTGAGCGCAAATTCCGCGACTTCCTGGCGCGCTATCTCCCGGCTCAGCCTGGCGAAATAGAAACCACCGAAGGCCAGATCGTCGGTGAACATCAGGGGCTGATGTACCATACTCTGGGACAGCGTAAAGGCCTGGGTATTGGCGGCCTGAAAGAGAGCAAAGATGATCCCTGGTATGTGGTCGACAAAGATGTGGCGCGTAACCGCCTGATTGTTGCCCAGGGCGGCGATCATCCGCGTCTGATGTCCGTCGGCCTGATTGCGCAGCAGCTGCACTGGGTTGATCGCCAGCCGATTACCGCCCCGCTTCGCTGCACCGTGAAAACCCGCTATCGTCAGACCGATATTCCCTGTGAGATTATCCCACACGGCGACGATCGGATTGAGGTGCGTTTCGACGAGCCGGTTGCAGCAGTGACGCCGGGTCAGTCTGCGGTGTTTTACCTTGGTGAGGTCTGCCTCGGTGGCGGTATTATCGAACAGCGTCTGCCGTTAGTGGCGGAGTAAGCGGGCTCAGCCCGCATTGATGACGCGTAAACAGGAGTAACCGTGGCGAAAAATTATCAGGAAATTACGCTGGCGCTGGCGGGCATCTGTCAGTCGGCCCATCTGGTGCAGCAGCTGGCTCAGCAGGGTCACTGCCAGCCGGAGGCGCTGACCGTATCGCTGCGCAGCGTGCTGGACCTTAATCCTGGCTCAACGCTGGCGGTGTTTGGCAACAATGAAGCCAACCTGCGCCTCGGACTTGAAACGCTGATGGCGGTGCTGAACAGCAGCAGTCGTCAGGGTGCAGGTGCAGAGCTGACGCGTTACACCCTGAGCATGATGGTGCTGGAGCGCAAGCTCAGCGCCAGTAAAACGGCCATGGC
Source organism: Pantoea sp. PvP021 (assembly GCF_054056055.1). Taxonomy (NCBI): domain Bacteria; kingdom Pseudomonadati; phylum Pseudomonadota; class Gammaproteobacteria; order Enterobacterales; family Erwiniaceae; genus Pantoea; species Pantoea sp. PvP021. Next base: position 1,191,021 of record NZ_JBSRXX010000001.1, read on the forward strand.
GACGCTGGCCCAGCGCATCACTCAGCTGGATCGCCAGCTGGCGCATTATGAACTGGAATCAGACACCATTCTCAGCGCGATGGCTGCCATCTATGTGGATGTGATCAGCCCGCTTGGCCCGCGTATTCAGGTCACCGGTTCGCCTGCGGTACTGCAGAATACGCAGGTACAGAGTAAAGTGCGCGCTACCCTGTTAGCCGGTATCCGTGCTGCCGTATTGTGGCAGCAGGTCGGTGGTGGCCGACTGCAACTGATGTTCTCGCGTCAGCGTTTGCTGCGTGAAGCGAAAACCCTCTTATCCCGGCTGCCACTGACTTACTAAGTCGGTGCGGCAAAACACTGCTAAATGATTCAGGAGTTGCACTGATGGAATTATCCTCTCTGACCGCCGTCTCACCTGTCGATGGTCGTTACGGCGATAAAGTCAGCCCGCTGCGTGCGATTTTCAGCGAATTCGGTTTGCTGAAATTCCGCGTTGAGGTTGAAGTTCGCTGGTTACAAAAACTGGCCGCGACCGCAGAGATCAAGGAAGTTCCTGCATTTGATGCCGACGCAAACGCTTTCCTTGATGCGATTGTCGCCGGTTTTTCCGAAGAAGATGCCGCGCGCATCAAAACCATTGAGCGCACCACCAACCACGACGTCAAAGCGGTTGAGTATTTCCTGAAAGAGAAAGTTGCCGACGTCCCCGCCCTGCATGCTGTTTCTGAATTTATCCACTTCGCCTGTACTTCTGAAGATATCAACAACCTGTCGCACGCCCTGATGCTGGAAACAGCCCGTCGTGACGTGATCCTGCCTTACTGGCAGCAGCTGATTACCGCTGTGAAGGATCTTGCCAGCGAATATCGTGACATTCCGCTGCTCTCCCGCACCCACGGCCAGCCGGCTACACCGTCGACGATGGGTAAAGAGATGGCGAACGTCGCTTACCGTCTGGAGCGTCAGTTACGTCAGCTGAAACAGATTGAGGTGCTGGGCAAAATCAACGGCGCTGTAGGGAATTACAACGCCCACATTGCCGCCTATCCCGAAGTGGACTGGCATGCGCTGAGCGAGAACTTCGTCACCTCGCTGGGGATCACCTGGAACCCTTACACCACGCAGATTGAGCCGCACGACTATATTGCCGAAATGTTCGACTGCATCGCCCGCTTTAACACCATCCTGATCGATTTCGATCGCGATATCTGGGGTTATGTAGCGCTGAACCATTTCAAACAGAAGACCATTGCGGGCGAGATTGGCTCGTCGACCATGCCGCACAAAGTGAACCCGATCGACTTCGAAAACTCCGAAGGCAATCTGGGCCTGGCGAACGCGGTAATGCAGCATCTGGCCAGCAAGCTGCCGGTCTCACGCTGGCAGCGCGATCTGACCGACTCCACCGTGCTGCGTAACCTCGGCGTGGGCGTCGGTTATGCGCTGATCGCCTATCAGGCGACGCTGAAAGGCATCTCGAAACTGGAAGTGAACCGCGATCGTCTGCTGGACGAACTGGATCACAACTGGGAAGTGCTGGCAGAACCGATCCAGACGGTAATGCGCCGTTACGGCATTGAGAAGCCTTATGAAAAGCTGAAGGAGCTGACGCGCGGTAAACGCGTCGATGCCGCCGGCATGCAGGCCTTTATCGACAGCCTGGCGCTGCCGGAAGAGGAAAAAGTCCGTCTGAAGCAGATGACGCCTGCAAACTATATTGGTCGCGCTATCCAGATGGTTGACGATCTGAAATAATGCCCGCCGCAGACCGGCCCAGTCCGGTCTGCGTTAACATCTTGTTTAATACATTTCGCGTATACTTTCTGCAGGTTGACTCAAACAGAGTGTAAGGAATTTCTATGCGTGTTCTGGTTGTTGAAGACAATGCCCTGCTGCGCCATCATCTCGCCGTCCAGTTACGTGACATGGGCCATCAGGTCGATGCCGCCGAAGACGCCAAAGAAGCTGACTATTTTCTTCGGGAACATCTGCCCGATATCGCGCTGGTGGATCTCGGCCTGCCGGATGAAGATGGTATGTCTCTGATTCGCCGCTGGCGCAGCGATGCCGTGCGCCAGCCGATTCTGGTGCTGACCGCCCGTGAAGGCTGGCAGGCCAAAGTTGAGGCGCTGGAAGCCGGTGCGGATGACTACGTCACCAAACCGTTTCACATTGAAGAAGTCGCGGCACGCCTGCAGGCGCTGATGCGGCGTAACAGCGGACATGCCTCGCAAATCATCGATATGGCCCCGTTTCAGGTTGATCTCTCCCGCCGTGAACTGACGGTCAATGAACAGCCGGTGAAGCTCACGGCCTTTGAGTACACCATTGTCGAAACGCTGATCCGTAACGCGGGCAAAGTGGTGAGCAAAGACTCGCTGATGCTGCAGCTCTATCCTGACGCTGAACTGCGTGAAAGCCACACCATCGACGTTCTTATGGGCCGTCTGCGCAAAAAAATTCTGGCGTTGCATCCTACTGACGTGATCGCCACCGTGCGTGGCCAGGGCTACCGCTTTGATCTCTGACCATGTCCTGGTTTAATCGTTATCGCCCTATTTCGCTGCGCGCCCGCTTTCTGCTGGCCTCCGCAGCGATAGTCCTCTTCCTCTCACTCTCCTACGGCATGGTGGCGGTGATTGGCTATGTGGTCAGTTTCGATAAAAATACCTATCGCGTGATGCGCGGCGAGAGCAATCTGTTCTTTACGCTGGCGCAATGGCATGACAACAAACTCACCATCGCCCAGCCGGAACGGATGACGCTCAACTTCCCGACGCTGGTGTTTATTTACGATGAGCACGGCAAGCTGTTGTGGCAGCAACGCGACGTACCAGAGATCCGCAAGAAGATCCGCCGTGAATGGCTGCTGAAGCCTGACTTCTACGAGATTGATACCAGTAACCGTACCAGCATGGTGGCGATGGGCAATAACCTGAATGCTCAGCAACGACTCAACGACTGGGACAATGACAGCAACGATACCTTTACCCATTCGGTCGCCGTTAACCGTTACGATGCCACCACGAATCTGCCCGCACTCACCATTGTGGTGGTCGACTCTATCCCGCAGGAGTTGCAGCATTCTGATGTGGTCTGGTCGTGGTTCAGCTATGTGCTGGCGGCCAACCTGATACTGATCATTCCGTTGCTGTGGCTGGCGGCGCACTGGAGTCTGCGGCCGATTGGCGCGCTGACACAGCAGGTGCGCGAACTGGAGACCAGTCAGCGCGAAAATCTGGCGGATAATCCGCCGCAGGAACTGCGCAGTCTGGTGCGTAACCTCAATCTGTTGCTGACCAATGAGCGACAACGCTATACCCGCTATCGCACCACGCTTTCAGACCTGACCCACAGTCTGAAAACGCCGCTGGCCGTGTTGCAGAGCACCCTGCGCTCGCTGCGCAACGGCAAGGAACTGACGGTGGAACAGGCTGAGCCGGTGATGCTGGAGCAGATTAGTCGAATCTCGCAGCAGGTCGGTTATTATCTGCATCGCGCCAGTATGCAGGCCGATCACAATCCGCTGCAGCGCGATCTGCATTCCGTTTCCGGTCTGCTCGACAAGCTCTGCTCAGCCCTGAATAAAGTCTATCAGCGTAAAGGCGTGGCGATTTCGCTGGATATCTCACCGGAGCTGACCTTTGTTGGCGACCAGAATGACTTTATGGAAGTACTCGGCAACGTGCTCGATAACGCCTGCAAGTATTGCCTGGAATTTATCGAAATCAGCGCATTTCAGAGCGAAAATGCACTCCATCTCTATATTGACGATGATGGTCCGGGCATTCCCGAGAGCAAGCGCGATTTAGTGTTTGTCCGGGGTCAGCGCGCCGATACCCTGCGTCCCGGTCAGGGACTGGGTCTGGCGGTGGTGCGCGATATTCTTGAGCAATATGAGGGCAACGTCATCGCCTCCAGCAGTGCACTCGGCGGAACACGCATGGAAGTGGTCTTTCAGCGCCAGGAAGTCGAACATCGCCGCGAGTAGAAAACCCTCAGGGCTGTTATACTTGCTGGCATTTACAGCCCTAAGCGGAACCCTTTTATGGACTATCAGCTCGATATTAACTGGCCCGATTTTATTCAGCGTTACTGGCAGAAACGCCCGGTAGTGCTGAAGCGTGGTTTTAAAAACTTTGTCGATCCTCTTTCACCGGATGAACTGGCCGGTCTGGCGATGGAAAACGAGGTGGATAGCCGCCTGGTCAGCCATCAGGATGGCAAATGGCAGGTCAGCCACGGCCCGTTCGAGAGCTATGATCATCTGGGTGAAAACAACTGGTCGCTGCTGGTACAGGCGGTCAATCACTGGCATGAAGCCTCTGCCGCACTGATGCGCCCTTTCCGTTTCCTGCCTGACTGGCGTGTTGATGACCTGATGGTGTCGTTTGCCGTCCCTGGCGGCGGCGTCGGTCCCCATTTTGATCAGTATGATGTCTTTATTATTCAGGGTGCCGGTCGCCGTCGCTGGCGCGTCGGTGAAAAGGTGCCGCTGAAGCAGCACTGCCCGCACCCGGATCTGCTGCAGGTTGAGCCATTCGACGCCATCATCGATGAAGAGATGGAGCCGGGTGATATTCTCTATATTCCGCCGGGGTTCCCGCATGAAGGCTACTCGCTGGAAAACGCCCTGAACTACTCCGTGGGTTTCCGTGCCCCCAGCGGACGCGAGTTAATCAGCGGCTTTGCGGATTACGCGCTGGCTAATGAGCTGGGCAGCCTGCGCTTCAGCGATCCGGATGTGCCTGCACGTGATTGCCCGTCGCAGATTCTGCCGCAGGAGATTGAAGGCGTACGTCAGTTGATGCTGGATGTGGTCAATCAGCCGGAGCAGTTCGCTCAGTGGTTTGGCGAATTCATTTCCCAGTCACGTCACGAACTCGATGTCGCGCCACCGGAACCGCCTTACCAGCCTGATGAAATTTATGATGCGCTGCAACAGGGCGATACCCTGAGCCGGTTAGGTGGCCTGCGTGTCCTGACGATTGGCGATGCGGTCTATGTCAACGGTGAGCGGGTTGAGTGTTCACATCCCGATGTGATGGCGGTACTGGCGCGCCACTATCTCATCACACTGGACGATCTGGGCGATGCGCTGGATGACCCGTCGGTACTGGCGCAGATCGCCGACCTGGTCAATGCCGGATACTGGTACTTCGGCGACGAATAATCTGAGCTGATACTGAATCAGGCTCTCTTGCCGCTGTGGCAGAGAGCCTTTTTTGTGCCTGCAGGTTAATTCTTCTTCTGCGCCGCCAGTTCTGACAGCCGCACAATCACTTCCACCGATTTCGCCATGATATTCAGCGAAGCAAACTCATGCTTGCCGTGATAGTTATAGCCACCGGTGAAGATATTCGGGCAAGGCAGCCCTTTCCACGACAGCGCCGATCCATCCGTACCGCCGCGAATCGGTTTCACTACCGGCTCAATGCCGCAGTCACGCATCGCCTGTAAAGCCAGTTCGATGATGTGCGGGAACGGCTCCACTTTTTCACGCATGTTGCGATAGCTGTTGGTGATCTCGACGGTGACCGAACAGTCCGGGTGCAGGGTTTTATTGATCTCTGCGGCAATCTGCAGCAGCGTCTGTTTACGCTGTTCAAAACTCTCCGTTTCGAAGTCACGAATGATATAGAGCATCTCGGCGTGTTCAACGCTGCCTTTGATCTGATGCAGATGATAGAAGCCCTGATAGCCGTCAGTATATTGCGGTTTTTCGCTGGCCGGGACCGCGGCATGAAACTGGTTTGCCAGATCCAGCGCATTGACCATCACCCCTTTGGCGGAGCCAGGGTGCACGTTGTTACCGACGATTTTTACGGTGGCCGAAGCAGCGTTGAAGTTCTCATATTCGAACTCACCCAGATCACTGCCATCAATGGTGTAGGCCCAGTCAGCGGCAAAGCCTTCCACATCAAAGTGAGAAGTGCCGCGACCAATCTCTTCATCGGGCGTAAAGGCAACACGGATCGCACCGTGCGGCGTATCGCTCGCAGCCAGTTGCGCCATTGCCGTCATAATCTCGGCGATACCTGCTTTATCATCCGCGCCCAGCAGGGTTTTGCCATCGGTGGTAATCAGCGTATGCCCAATCAGCTTGTGCAGCACCGGGAACATCACCGGCGAGAGAATTTCGTTGCCATTACCCAGCGCAATGTCTCCGCCGCGATAATTTTCAATGATCTGCGGATTCACATGTTTCGCCGTAAAGTCTGGCGAGGTATCCATGTGAGAGATGAAACCGATGACTGGCGTCGGCCAGTCAACATTGGCAGGCAGTGTGCCCATGACGCAACAGTGATCGCTTAAGGAGACATCGACAAAACCCAGTGCCAGCAACTCCTCCTGCAGCTGACGCGCCAGCGTCCACTGCCCTTCACTGCTGGGCACCTGGCGCGCCTGCGGCTTAGCCTGTGTCTCAACGGCCACATAACTTAAAAAGCGCTCAAGTAACTGTTCCATATCCCATCCTTTAAAAGTGCCATCCGGTATTATTAACAGACCAGCCGGTTACAACGTTGCGTAAAATCATTCGCAGACAGGTTAGCGCTGTCGATAACCTTTGGGAAAGCAATAAGCCCGAAAAAAACGGCTGATTACGAGATTGTTGCGGCAAACCTCGCAATGTTGATAAACACCGGGCGGCTGGAATCAGCATGACGGGCAAAAAACGGCGAGGCGGCCATAGCCGCCCCTGCTTACTTATAAAGCGCGCGCAGCAGCTTATGCACAAACTCCGGCACCACTTCGCTCGCCAGGCCGTAATGCCGCTCGGCAAATTCGTTGCCCACCTGGCTTGGCTCCAGGTTCAGCTCAACAGTATGCGCGCCCTGCAGTTTGGCTTCATGGACAAAACCCGCGGCCGGATAGACATGGCCTGAGGTGCCGATAGCGATAAAGTAATCGGCCTGTTCAAGCGCCTGATAAATCTGCTCCATGCCCAGCGGCATCTCACCGAACCACACTACGTGCGGCCGCAGCGCAGAGGGGAACTGGCAGCAGGTGCAGCGATCGTCCGGCGTGATATCACCGGTCCACTCAATGACCTGACCGCTGGTGACACAGCGCACTTTTAGCAGCTCACCGTGCATATGCAGCACCCGGCTGTTTCCGGCACGCTCATGCAGATTGTCGATGTTTTGCGTGACCAGCAAAAAGTTATCGCCTAATACCTGTTCCAGCTCCGCCAGTGCCAGATGGGCCGCATTAGGCTGAATCTCTGCCTCCTGCAATTGCTGGCGGCGCGCATTGTAAAAGCGCTGCACTAGTGCGGGATCGCGCTGAAATCCTTCGGGCGTCGCAACATCTTCAACGTGGTGCTCTTCCCACAGGCCGTCAGCGGCGCGGAAGGTCCGGATGCCGGACTCCGCTGAGATGCCTGCGCCGGTCAGCACAACAACATGCGGCTGAGGATGGGCGGCCAGTTCGGCCTGACGATCGCGCTCAAATATGCGCTGGCGAAAGCGCTGATGCACTTTTCTCCGGGTTTTCTTCAGGCGGGCAAGTCGTATGCGGCGACGTGGTGTACGCATAAAATCTCCTGGCGTAGCAGCTGCGGCGAGCCGCTCTAAACAGATTCCGGGTTAACATCACCCGATAGTAACGGTTGCTGAGGGCAGCGCCCAACAGCAAAGGTCTTAAACAGATGCGGCGCGAAAGGATTCGCGCCGCATTTTTTCACTGACCGCTTAATACCCGAGCCGGGTCAATGCGGCTGGCGCGTCTGGCGGGATACCAGCTCGCCAGCAGGCTCAGCAGAATCGCGGTAATCAATACTGAGAACACATCAATCCAGTGCAGTTCCGACGGCAGGAAGTCAATGAAGTAGATATCACCCGCCAGCAGATGATGACCGGTAACCGACTCCAGCCCGCGCACCAGTGAGGTCAGATTCAGCGCCACCAGCACGCCCGCGATCACGCCGCTGACGCTGCCCAGCAGGCCTGCCAGCAAACCGTACCAGATGAAGATGGCGCGGATCAGCCGGTCTTTGGCACCGAGGGTACGAAGCACCGCAATGTCACTGCTCTTATCCTTCACCGCCATCACCAGCGTTGAGACAATGTTAAAGCAGGCGACGCCAATCACCAGCACCATCGCCAGATACATGATGGCGCGGATCATCTGAATATCGCGGTACATATAGCCGTAGGTGCCAATCCAGCTCTTGATGTAGACGTAGGAACGGGTCGCTTCACCGGCATCCCGCACCAGTTTGACCGCCTGGAACGGGTCGGTCATCTTCAGGGCGATGCCGGACACGCTGTCACCCATCTCCAGATAGTGCTGTGCATCGGCGAGTGGCACCAGCGCCAGGCTGTGATCGAGCATGCCGCTCAGTTGCAGAATACCGCTGACCTGAAGCCGGATACGTTTAGGCTGAAGCAGTTTGTTATCACCATCGTTGTTGGGGATCATGATGGTGATCCAGTCGCCCTGCTTCACGTTCAGCGATTTAGCAATGCCGCCGCCCAGAATGATCTGCTGCTTACCGGCGGCAAAAGAGGACCAGCCGTTATCTGCCACAAACTGTGGCAGGGCGCTGAGGCGCGGCTCCTGTGCCGGATCAACACCCTTTACCTGCAGCGCTTCCAGCCGGGCACCGCTCTCAATCAGGCCGGTGAAGTTCACATAAGGCGCTGCCGCCGCAATGCCGGGCACCTTTTCAATCGGGGCAATCATCGACTGCCAGTGCTGAAACGGCTGATTGACCGCCTCGATCTCGCCATGCGGCACCACCGCCAGAATGCGGTTGTTCAGCTCACGCTCAAAACCATTCATGGCGCTCAGACCGATAATCAGCACCGCCACGCCCAGCGCAATACCGATGGTGGAGATCACCGAAATCAGCGACACCATGCCGCCACGACGGCGGCCACGACTAAAGCGCAGGCCCAGCAACAGGGATAACGACGAACCCATTACACCGCTCCTGCCATGGTGAGTTGATCGCTTAACTGACCATCACGCATCTCCATCTGACGCGTCATGCGTTTTGCCAGCATCAGATCGTGGGTCACCACCAGAAACGCGGTGCCCTGACGCACATTCAGTTCGCCCAGTAATTCAAAAATGGCGTCGGCGTTGCGTGCATCAAGGTTACCGGTTGGCTCATCCGCCATAACCAGCCGTGGGCGGTTAACCAGCGCCCGGGCAATCGCCACGCGCTGGCGTTCGCCGCCTGACAGTTCAGAAGGCCGGTGCGCGGCGCGATGGTCCAGCCCGACCGCGGCCAGCATCTCACGGGCGCGATCCTGTGCTTCCGTTTTAGCCGTTTTGCCAATCAGCAGCGGCATCGCCACGTTCTCCAGCGCGCTGAAGTCCGGCAGCAGATGGTGGAACTGATAGATAAAGCCCAGCTCGCGGTTACGCAGCTCCGCTTTGGCTGACGAGGACATGGCATTCAGTGACTGTCCATCAAACACCACGTCGCCCGATGTCGGTGCATCCAGGCCGCCGAGCAGATGCAGCAGCGTACTTTTACCGGAACCGGAGCTGCCGACAATCGCAGTCAGTTCACCGGGCTGGAGGCTGAAAGCCACATTGCGCAGCACATCGGTCTGCACGCTGCCTTCCTGATAGCGTTTGCACAGGTCGCGGCACTGCAACAAAGGAGTGTTACTCATAACGTAAAGCCTCAGCAGGTTGAACGGCGGCAGCGCGCCACGAAGGATAGAGCGTAGACAACAGCGCCACAATCATGGCGCTGAGGGCGATGGTGACCACCTGCCACACATTAATATCAACCGGCAATGCGGCACCATCAAGGAACAGGCCAATCACCGGCATTAAGTTGTTGAGCTGGCTGGCCAGCAAGACACCGAGCAGCGTGCCGAGCAGCGTGCCGATAATACCGGCGCTGGCACCCTGCACCATAAACACCGCCACTATTTGCCGGCGCGTCAGGCCCTGGGTTTGCAGGATCGCCACTTCGCCCTGCTTCTCCATGATCAGCAGGCCTAACGAAGTGATGATGTTAAAGGCAGCCACGGCGATGATCAGGCTCAGCAGCAGGCCCATCATGTTCTTCTCCATACGCACCGCCTGGAAGAGATCGCCTTTGCGCTCACGCCAGTCTTTCCAGACCAGGCCCGCAGGCAGTGTCTGCTGACTCAGACTGTCGACCGACAGCGGTTTATCCAGCCACAGTCGCCAGCCGGTAATATTACCGGCCGGATAGCGCATCACGCGCGACGCATCCTGAAGATTGACCAGAATCTGATAGCCATCGACTTCGCTGTTAGCGGCATAGGTGCCCGCTACGGTAAACAGACGCTGACTTGGCACGCGTCCCATCGGGGTGAACTGGCTGACCGACGGCACCATCAGACGCAGCTGATCGCCACGTTTTACGCCAAGCTGGGATGCCAGCTGTTCACCGAGGATGACATTATACTGCCCGGCCTGCAGCACGCTCTGCCGGGTATTGACCAGGAAAGGGGTAAGCGGATCTTTTTCAGCCGGCTCAATGCCCAGCATCACGCCAACGGAGACGCTGTGCGGGCTTTGCAGCACCACATTGGCGGTGGTCAGCGGCGCAATACGGCTGACACCCTGCAGATTCAGCGAAGTGGCGGGTTGCTGTTGTGGATTGAGACTGCCTTTGTCGCTGGTGATCAGCGCCTGAGGCATCAGGCCAAGAATATTGCCTTCGAGTTCACGCTCAAAACCGTTCATCACCGACAACACGGTGACCATCGCCAGCACGCCGAGCGTAATGCCAATCGTTGAGAGCCAGGAGACAAAGCGACCGAAGCGATCCGATGCTCGTCCGCGCATATAACGCAGACCGATAAATAGCGCGACAGGTTGATACATGGAATCCAGTAAGCCGTTGCCTGAAAATAGGTAGTGGGATGATAAAGGAGCGGCTGGCTTTATGAAACCTCTAACCCTCTGAGTCGGCAGCAAAGTTGCATCCGGATGCGTCACATTCCGCGCCAAAGCAGCGGAATAGCCGATAAAGCCGCCGCTTATTGGCTGATTATTCAGCGTCCAGGGGGGTAGACTACAATCAGTACCATGATCACGGGTGATTTATTGCCGGGCAGTATGAGGTAGCGACCATGTTGAAATTTCCCAAAGGCAGCATCGTTAAACATAAATCCGGGGAGATCAGAGGCGAAATCATCAACGTCTTTGAGCAGGGAAACGCACCAGCCGGCTACTACGTAAAGTGGGACGACGGTAACCTCAGCTATCATCCTGAGCAGGAGTTATCCTGGGCGAATATCGACCGCCCACGCATGCATTACACACAGCAATCCATAAAATAAAATGCCCGTTTAACCCCGTCGCTGCATGGCGACGGCGGTTTTTTCTGATCCCTTGCCAGACTCCGTCTATCCTCTCTTTATCCGCACGATTACCGCTGACGCCCGGTAATGGCTGAACGATCCCCTGGTTCAGCACGGCGCGGCAGGAAAATTGTGCCGCAGAGGTGATCCCCCTGACATAATATGGAATGATTACGTCCTGGAAAAATGGAGCAACCCCGAGATCCCATGCCCGAACAGACTCGTTATACCCTGCCCGTTAAATCCGGCGATCACCGTCAGCTCGGCCAGCTCATAGGCGCGGCGCACGCGGTGGAGTGTGCCAGCATTACCGAACGACATGCTGGTCCGGTGTTAATGATTACACCCGATACCCAAACCGCTCTGCGTCTGCTGGATGAAATCCGCCAGTTTACCGATCTGCCGGTGGCGCACCTTGCCGACTGGGAAACGCTGCCCTACGACAGCTTTTCGCCGCATCAGGATATTATCTCCGCCCGCCTGTCGACCCTCTACCAGCTGCCGGTGATGCAGCGCGGTATGCTGATCATGCCGGTCAACACCCTGATGCAGCGCGTCTGCCCGCACAGTTTCCTGCACGGCCATGCGCTGGTGATGAAGCAGGGACAAAAACTGTCACGCGACCGGCTGCGCGACCAGCTTGAGCAGGCCGGTTATCGCCATGTCGATCAGGTGATGGAGCACGGTGAATACGCCACGCGCGGCGCCCTGCTCGATCTGTTCCCGATGGGCAGCGATCAGCCCTACCGCATCGACTTTTTCGATGATGAGATCGACAGCCTGCGCCTGTTCGACGTCGACAGTCAGCGCACGCTGGAAGCGGTCCCCGAAATTAACCTGCTGCCTGCGCATGAGTTTCCCAGCGACAAAGCCGCCATTGAGCTGTTCCGCAGCCGCTGGCGTGAAACGTTTGATGTGCGCCGTGAGTCGGAGCATGTCTATCAGCAGGTCAGCAAAGGCACGTTGCCAGCGGGCATCGAATACTGGCAGCCGCTGTTTTTTGAGCAGCCGTTACCCAGCCTGTTCAGCTATCTGCCCGACAATACCCTGATTGTGAACTGCGGCGATCTTGAAGGCAGCGCCAGCCGCTTCTGGCAGGATGCCGAGGCGCGCTATGAAAATCGCCGCGTTGATCCGATGCGTCCACTGCTGGAGCCGGTCACCCTGTGGCTGCGTCCGGATGCATTAATGGGAGAGCTGAAAGCCTGGCCGCGCATCCAGATGACCAATGAGGTGCTGCCCGCCAAAGCCGCGAATACCAACCTCGGTTATACCCCGCTGCCTGATCTGACCGTTCAGGCGCAGGCAAAAGCGCCGCTGGATCATCTGCGTCAGTTTATTGAAACCTTCAGCGGCACCGTGGTCTTCTCGGTCGAAAGTGAAGGCCGCCGTGAGAGCCTGCAGGATCTGCTGGCCCGGATTAAACTGCGTCCTCAGCCGGTGCACCGCTTCGATGAGACCGGCGAAGAGCGTTTCCGACTGATGATCGGCGCCAGCGAGCGCGGTTTTATTGATACCCAGGGCAACCGGGCGCTGATTTGCGAAAGCGATTTGCTGGGCGAACGCGTCAGCCGTCGCCGTCAGGATACCCGTCGCACTATCAATCCGGACATTCTGATCCGTAACCTGGCGGAGCTGCATCCCGGCCAGCCGGTGGTGCATCTGGAACACGGTGTGGGTCGTTATATCGGCCTCACCACGCTGGAAGCTGGCGGCATTGAGGCGGAATACCTGATGCTCTCTTACGCCAACGACGCCAAACTTTATGTGCCGGTTTCATCGCTGCACCTGATCAGCCGCTACGCGGGCGGTGCCGACGATAATGCACCACTGCACAAACTGGGCAGCGATGCCTGGTCACGCGCACGGCAGAAAGCGGCTGAGAAAGTGCGTGATGTGGCGGCTGAACTGCTGGATATCTATGCTCAGCGCGCCGCCAAAACCGGCTTTGCCTTTAAGCATAATCGCGAGCAGTATCAGCTGTTCTGCGAAAGCTTCCCGTTTGAAACCACCCCGGACCAGGCGCAGGCGATCAACGCGGTGCTAAGTGATATGTGCGAGCCGCTGGCGATGGACCGTCTGGTGTGCGGCGACGTTGGTTTCGGTAAAACCGAAGTAGCCATGCGCGCGGCGTTTCTGGCGATTGAGAACCATAAACAGGTGGCCGTGCTGGTGCCGACCACCCTGCTGGCACAGCAGCATTACGATAACTTCCGCGATCGCTTCGCCAACTGGCCGGTTCGCATTGAGATGCTTTCCCGTTTCCGTACTGCCAAAGAGCAGGCGCAGGTGCTGGAACAGGCCAGCGATGGCAAGATCGACATCTTAATCGGCACCCATAAGCTGCTGATGAGCGATCTCAAATGGCACGATCTTGGTCTGCTGATTGTCGATGAAGAGCACCGTTTCGGGGTGCGTCACAAAGAGCGCATCAAGGCGATGCGCGCCGATGTGGACATTCTGACGCTGACCGCAACGCCAATCCCTCGCACCCTGAATATGGCCATGAGCGGCATGCGCGATCTCTCGATCATCGCCACGCCGCCTGCCCGCCGTTTAGCGGTGAAAACTTTTGTCCGTGAATTTGACGATTTGGTGATCCGCGAAGCAATCCTGCGTGAGGTTCTGCGTGGCGGACAGGTCTACTACCTCTACAATGACGTTGAAAATATCGAGAAAGCGGCGCAGCGTCTCAGCGAACTGGTGCCGGAAGCGCGTGTCGCGATTGGCCATGGTCAGATGCGTGAGCGTGATCTGGAACGGGTGATGAACGATTTCCACCATCAGCGTTTCAACGTGCTGGTCTGTACCACCATTATCGAAACCGGTATCGACATTCCGACCGCCAATACCATCATCATTGAGCGGGCCGATCACTTTGGCCTGGCGCAGTTGCATCAGCTGCGTGGTCGCGTCGGACGTTCGCATCATCAGGCTTATGCCTGGCTGTTAACGCCGCATCCGAAGTCGATGACCGCCGATGCGCATAAGCGGCTGGAGGCGATCGCTTCACTGGAAGATCTGGGCGCCGGTTTTGCCCTGGCAACGCATGACCTGGAGATTCGCGGTGCTGGCGAACTGCTGGGTGATGAGCAGAGCGGACAGATGGAGACGCTGGGCTTCACGCTTTATATGGAGCTGCTGGAGAATGCGGTCGAGGCGCTGAAAGCGGGTCGCGAGCCGTCACTGGAAGATCTCACCAGCAACCAGACCGAGGTGGAGCTGCGGATGCCCGCCCTGCTGCCCGAGACCTTTATCCCGGATGTCAGTACCCGTCTTTCACTCTATAAACGCATCGCCAGCGCGGAGGCTGAAGAGGAGCTGCAGGAGCTGAAGGTTGAGATGATCGACCGCTTTGGCCTGCTGCCCGATCCGGCGCGTAACCTGCTGGATGTGGCGATTATCCGGCTGAAAGCCCGCGCTGTCGGTCTGCGTAAGATCGAAGCCAGCGACAAAGGCGGTTATTTCGATTTTGCGCCGAAGAACAACGTGGATCCGGCATGGCTGATAGGCCTGCTGCAGAAAGAGCCTCAGCAGTGGAAGCTGGACGGTCCGACGCGACTGCGGTTTACCCGTGAGCTATCGGAAAGAAAGGTGCGGCTTGAGTGGGTGCAGGGATTCGTTTCGCAACTGGCTCAACGGCAGGCGTAACACCCTGCCCGTGCGTTGATGAGCTAACCGGTTAAGCGCCGGTTAGTTTGCAGCAAAAAAAAGGCGCATCCTGAGATGCGCCTTTTTCATTACTGCTGTATTACGTTGTGCTGTGTGGCCGCGTGAGCGGCAAAGCTTTGCCCAATTACGCCTGATCGCCGTTGAGAACCAGCTGACCATTGCGATCCAGTGGAATACGCGTGCCGGGGTCATTTTCCATACGGATTTTACCCTGCTGATCGCCTATTTTATAGGTCACGTCATATCCCAGTTTTTTCTCTTGTTTGTCGTAAACGGTTTTGCAGCGCTGTTCGGTTGTGGTGTAGGTATCCCGATCCTGCAGTCCGCCCTGGACCTGATTACCGGCATAACCACCCGCTACCGCACCTGCTACTGTCGCCACATCTCTGCCGCGACCGCCACCAAACTGGTGACCCAGCACTCCACCTGCCACTGCACCTAATACAGACCCAGCAAGACGGTTTTCATCCTGCACGGCCCGACGGTGAGTCAAAGTGACATTACGGCACTCCTGACGAGGCTGTTTAATGCTCTCTTTGATTGGCGTTGCAGACAGTACCTGAGCATATTGAGGACCGCGATCAAACACGTTCATGCCTGCTACGGCTGCAACACCCAGAGCTGCTGCCACACCAATACCGATACCCGCTAACATTGATTTATTCACAGGAAGTTCCTCCTGAAAAGTGTTACCGCGCAATCCTGCTGCTAAAGCATCCTCGTTAACTGAGGTATAACCGGCGTGCGCGACGCGCCGTGTTTGTTGAGATGAAGTTTTACAGATGGACCGAAAATGCAACATCAGATAAATGGAGGAAATTGGTCACTTTGCTATCAGGACCAGTTTTTAGGAGAGTTCTGAGGTAGGGAACGTTATTAATGATGCTTTTTCGCTAAGGAAATTAAACCAATTAAATCAACGGTATATAATTTTATATGCTTTAAGCAAAGCCTGACTGCCCGTTATGGCAACGGCCTTTCCATCGTTACCCAAAAGCATCGAGTTTATGTACCGTTATCGGGAACATTCATTCCTGAAGCACTCAGGCTTCAGGAATGAAGAAAAAGGAAACTAATCAAAAATGCTCTCGGATGGGCATACCTTCACTTCGCCCCAGCCCACAATGGTGCCATTGGGGGTAAGGTCTTTGATGGAAACGCTATCGCCTGAATATTCGGACCCTCTGACTACAATATCGTAGTCATGGTTAGCCTGAGGAATAAATTCAACAGTGGCCGATTTTTGAGTGTTCTGATGGTACCCAGCCTCTGTCCAGTAGTGAATGACACGAATCATTTGTCCTGGCTTCAGGGTAAATTCATTGATGAAAGCACCCTTGTTTTCAGACGACGCTGGCATACCTATCCGTTTATTACCTGTAACGGGGATGCCCAGAATGGCAAAACCAGAAGTGATACGGCGTTCCAGCATTTTTTTATAGCAACCTGAACTCTGTTTTTCATAGAACTGAAGTGCCGTATTGCCCTCTGAACCCACCCGGATTCGGGCCGCATCCTGCCCTTTATAATCATCCAGTGAAGGTCTGAAGCCTGCCGTGCAACCACTCAATAATAGTGCTATCAATCCGGTGATCAAAATTTTTGCAGCCATTCTTTATTATCCTTAATTTAACTGACACAGACTGGAACTGGTTATTTTATTGGTACTATAACGAGGCAGGTGTTGCGTTATCCATCGTTTATTTTGTGACAAAAAATATTGACCGTATTAATGCACAAAGACTTTATTAATCCTGCTGGAAAAAATAAAATATGGTACCCATATCAGACAACTGATTAAGGCCCGAGCCAGCATATTGATAGCAGGCTGCGTAATGTTTATGTGAAAAACCAAAGCAGGATAAAGCGTGCAAAAACTCGCAAAGATAAGACCGTATAAATAGTACGTTATCATCACGTATCTGGTTTTTACTTTCTTCCTAAAGAAGAACCAGCAAGCCAGCACTGTTACGGGAGCATTAATAATGGACAGCGCTAATAATAAAACACTAAAACTATTAACCACACCTTGTTTCTGATAAGTGTTGGCAATCAACGAAACAATACAAAAATCATTATACAGCATCGTAAAAAAACCAATAATCAAGCCTAAAGCTGGCAGATATAATAAGCCATTAATCCTGCCCTCTTCTTTTTTTTCACAATTATCACAAAAGCCTGATTCTTTATTCTCTTCTGCTTCCTGACATTTAATGCATAACATTCTCGCCCCCTGAAGCTGTAATTGTTTTTCTTTGTTTTAACAAAACTCAAACCGGTTAATTCAGAAGATCGACGTCTTTGGTCAGACAGGATCAGGTACTATTTTAAGTGTATCGAAGAACTGCCTGATTCGACCTTTATAAAGAACGGTCCTTTCCAGAGTGCAAAAAAACAACCCTGACCAGATGACCAGGGTTGCGGTTTTTAGCGTTGAATCAGAAACGGTATCCGATGCCGATGTTAAAACCATTGATGGCAACATCTTCGTTATATTTTACGCGAGTACCTTCATAGCCAACACTCACAGAGAGGTTGCTGATAGGATTCACGACAACGCCAGCGCCATAGGCAAAAGAGGTTTTATTTTCGCTATATTCTTCGGAGTAGACTCCGGGATAAGTCACGTTCTCATCCACTTTGGTATGGGCAACACCAATTAATCCATAGAAGCTGATGTAGTCATTGATGCGATATGCAGGACCTGCCATCAGTGAGTAATATTTCACTTTGGTTTTTCCATCATATCCGCTGACATCGCCATAAAAATCTTCTCGCTCAGAAAAACTTTCATCGCCTTTCATGTAGCTGAATGAGCCAATCACACTGAGAGGAGACTCCCATTCATAGCGATACTGAACGTTGACGCCACGGATATTTTTAAAGTCTTCAACCTTGCTTTGTGCATATCCAACCGAGACGGTGTGATTATCAGCCAGCGCATTGCTGCCCACGAGAAGACCGCCACACAGTAATGCCAGCATTGTCATTTTAGAGGTCATGTAATTAATTCCTTTTCATAATTTAACATTATTTCCCTGCGCTTAATGCAGGACTTCGCTCCCTGAATCACCAATACCCGACGGACAGGATAGAGTTTTTATCAATCCATCTGTATCGGACAGGAATTTCATGTAGCGCTCCGCGCCTGATGTTCAGATCGGTCGGAGAGCATCTATTCATACCCGGTTTTTTTTAAAACTGGCTGGCCTGAGTCAATGTAAAACTTAAACACCAACCTTATTAAATGGCACTTCGGCCGTTTAATTTAGGTTAAGTAAATAATTTGACCACAGGATTCATCCTGGCGGTTAGTTATCAATCAATTCTTAATGGCACTATTAGACCAAAAAGAATTAGAGGTATCAAGACCGAGTTGCCATAAAAAAGCAAAAACCCCTGAAAACCATTACTGCACATAGATCCAGAAAATTATCCTGCCTTATACAATCCATTAACGCAGATTATTAACTGACCTTTATATCCACAACCCGTTAAAAGACTAAGTTACAGTTCTATTTACCCCACCCCTGAAAACAATGAAAGCATTCGGAAAGATAACACCTGTATTTTCCCAAAAAGCGGTACTTTCAAGCTGACTGCCAATACTGCCGCTGGTGGTCTGCTCATGCCCACGCTCTGATGCTCGGTTTTATAGTACGCGTGGTTCTCAATGTTTCTGAAGCCCAGCGTGCCGGTGTTGAGACGGTTCTTATCGGCGGTGGCAGTGGAGTCTATCACCGCACCGTTCTGCCAGGTGTGCTCACGCGCTGTCACGTCGAAACTGTGTCATGTCGCAACCCTTATTACCGGTTTTGGTGGATATATGGGCGTAACCCAGAAGACAGAATACAAGCGGGTTAACGCGGATTTACAGCATGAAAGGCCACCCGTAACAGTTAATACAGAAGGCTACAGGAAGAAAAAATGAACGAAAGCCAGACCGGAGAAAAACTATCTGGTTTTCAGAGACAGCTCGCAATTTATTACTCAGCTTTCAGCGAGTTTACGCGGCAGGAGGTGTATATTTAAACAGGTAAAAACGGAACAGGAAGCACATAACGAGAGATTTTTTAGCGCGGGCTGAAGGTGGTGGAACACCAACAGCCCGCTGACCACAACCAACTATGGAGGAGTTGATCATGGCTGACACGCATCATAAGTCAGAAACCCGCACGCCCACAACCGCCGCCAGCGGAACGCAGGCACATTATTACAAAGTTGGATACCGGCCTAATAAGGGCCAGCCGAACCCGCTGCCGCAGCTCACCATCAAAGGCCGCTGGCTGGAAGCACTGGGTTTTACTACCGGGCAGAAGATCGAGGTGATCACCGGGCCGGGACAGTTGATTATCCGGCTGGCTGGGGAGTGATCGGCAGATAACAAATCCCGGCGCTGTGCGGCCGGGATTTCTTCAGTGACTTAATGAGTAAGCTTTTACAAAATCATTATACGTTTCATGAAGATGGTAAAATTTTGCATCAGGATCATCTTTCAATTCTTCATATCTTTTCATTAGCTTTTTGAATAATCCCTCAGGTGCAGGATAAGGATCTGTCTCATTTTTTGCACAGTAAAAATAGAACAGCGCCTTTTCAAGCTCAGGAATGCTTACGCTTTCAGTTTCATTTAAAAGATAATTAAATGCAAACGACCATTCATCCTCAGATAAAAGTAAATCATTAAGACAGAGCGCTTTAAAAAAAGAACTGTCAACATGCTTTGTCTTCAGTGTCTTTTTACACATATCTTCAGCTAATCCAATATCTATTGAAAAAAGAGCATTGAGGTAATCAACCACCTCTCTAACTGGATCTTCAAAAGATTCAATATCGGCACAGCCATTAATTAAATAGCTGTTTATACCTTTTATTAAAGCTTCTTTGTCCTTATTGCTTATCATTTGAATGCTCCTGTTTTAACAGTAGCTAATCGCTTTGATCCATCAGGTAGAAGTTTCCACGTCGCATATATCCTGACATTTCCACCTGGACCAGAGACTACAATAGATGTTTCTCGATTAGATGGTGTAACACCACTCGCAGAATTCAATAAGTTATCCATAATCATGGCATTGTTCTTTGCATTATCTTGTATCCCTGCATTATTCAAAACTCGAGCCATTTCTTGTGATCTTTCAACATTATAAATTTGATCATTGAGCTTGTTAAGTTTCTCTCTCGCACCAAGTGTTTTAGCAAACTCTTTCTGATTGCTAATCTGCAAATCCTTTAATGAGTTATATTCTTTCTTCAATAACTCCAAATCACCAGACGCTTTTCCACGCATATACAGTTCAATTTTATCAACAGGTATTTTTGCATCGCCTTTTACAGCAGTGATGTGATTTTTCCCATTAGCATCTGGAAGTGAGCTAACTTCAAAACTATTAGACAACCGTTGTTTACCAGCCAGAGCTTCTATCTTACTGGCCGCAGCAGAACCTATTACCGGCGTCATCGAAGCGGCAACAATTTTCATCCCATCATAAGTCGAGACGTATTGCTCGGCCTTTGCCTTGTCCAGACCAAACTGCGTCATGGCATAGTTAACCATCGCATCCTTAACCTGCTGCTGATTCTGCGCATCAACACTGGTGATATTCAGCAGGCTGACGATCTGCCCGTAAGCATCCGGATACATATCGCTGACTTTGTTATTGTAGTTTCCGGTTTCATACTCATTTTTGGCCGAATAAGCTTCGAGCCTTGCCGAAGCACATCCGGGACTGGCAGCCCTGCCATTACCACAGGCATCCATCACTTTCTTATCACGACTGATGTCTTTCTCACGAAGGTCGTTTATCTTCTGCTGTGCCTGCTCACGCTCTGCCGGGTCGTTGCTCCTGAGTTTTTGCTTCGCTATCTCAAGCTCTGTCTTTTCGTTAACGTGCAGCCAGTTATTCTCAACCGCATTTTTACCCGCCTGCGCGCCCGCCACCGCACCGCCCGTGCTGTCTCCGGCCACGCCGCCCGCAAGGCCCGCCGCCAGCGTCCCCAGCGCGCTGATGGTCTGCCGCTGCTCCTCACTCAGGTCTTCGCGCTTAACTCCCGGATACATCTGCTGCGCAATATATTCGCCCATCGCCGCGCCAGAAGCACCCGCAAGTGCAGGATTACCCGACGCGTATGACGTCACCGCGCCCACTACCGCGTGCGCAATCAGGTTCGCCTGAACGTTCACCACCTCTTTGCCGTCCGGGCCTTTCGTGGTCGTCAGCGTATGTATCTGCTCCGCCAGATAAGGTGCGGCCGCCCCGCTCACCGCCTGGGCAATGTTGCCGCCCGCCAGCCCCTGTATCGCCGCCGTCGCCGCGCTGATGCCCTGCTGCACCGGGCCGCCGGTTCCCATTCCGCCGGCCAGCATCTCCCGGTTGTACAGCGTCTGATAGACCTGTCCGGTGATGTCGGCCGCGGTCGGCTCCTGACCCGGATTCGCTTTGCGCCACTGCGCTTCGGCATCCTTCTTCTGGTCCGGCGAGATGTTCTTCATCTTCTCCGTGGCCGCTCTGGTCGCCGCAATCTCGCCCTGCGTCCGCGCAATGTCGCCCGCCTGGCTGCCGATTTCCGCCAGCAGCTGCGCCGTCTCCATCCGCCGCTGCTCTTTATCCTTATCGAAGATTTTATCCAGCCCCGGATTCGCACCCGCCGCGTCGCGGCTCAGGTCCGCCACGTCCTGCGTCTGCTTCGCCTTATCCCGGATAATGAGGGTGCCGTCGCTCACCGCCGCCTTCGTCACCGACGAGGCGCTGCCGCTGCCGTTCAGCCCCGCCAGCAGGCCGTTCGCCATGTTGCCTTCGAACTGGCTGCCGATGCTGCCGCCGGTGCTCATGCCCACGCTCTGATGCTCGGTTTTATAGTCCGCGTGGTTCTCAATATTGCTGAAGCCCAGCGTGCCGGTGTCGAGACGGTTCTTATCGGCGGTGGCGGTGGAACTGATGACCGCGCCGTTCAGCCGGGTGTGCTCACCCGCCGTCACGTCAAAGCCGCCCTTTCCGGCAAAGATGCCGGTCTGCTCGGCCACGCTCTGCCAGTTGCTGTGCATCTTATCCTGGCTGAGGTTGACGCTCGCGGAGCCGGTCATCGAGCCGAAGGTGAAGCTGCCGCCCGCGCTGGCGTTCTGCTGCTTACTGTCGTAGCGGTCGCTGTCCTGTTCTGAGGTCAGCGTCAGGTTGCGGCCGGTATCCACCTTCACGCTGTCCCCGCGCACCTGTGCGCCGGTCAGCGTGGTGTCGCGCCCGGCGTTCAGGCTCAGCCCGTTGCCCGCCGTGAGTGTAGTCTCGGTATGGGTCAGCCCGTTGCCGTTCTCCCGGCCTTTGCCCGCGTTGACGCTGGCTGAAACGCTGATGCCGTAGCCGCCCGACCCGGCGGTCAGGCCGATACCCAGGCTGCCGCCCTTGCTGCTGTTAGTGCTGTCGGTGCGCTCGCTGTTCTGCGCTGAAAGCAGGCTGATGTCGTTTTTCGCCGTCAGCCCGAGGTCGCCGCCCGCCTGAAGCTGGCTGCCCTGCACGAGGATGTTGCCCGCGCTGCCCGGCTGTGCGGCTGTGGCGGTGATGGCCAGGTTACCGCCCGCGCCCAGCGTGCTGCCACTACACCTCTGCATCCTTCTTCTGCTCTGGCGTTATCATTTTCAGCTTATCAGTGGCTGTTTTCGTCGCCGCAATCTGCCCCTGTGTCCTGGCGATGTCCACCGCCTTAACGTCAGGTGTACTTAAGTTTTTGCAGGTTTCTTTTTTGGCCTAAAGCAACAATTTCACAATCAGGTTCGTCATAACGCCCCAATGCAAAAAAAACAACACCATTATTTATCCAGATATTACTCATCCATTCTGTTATCTGCCTCGGTATGGAAGCAGTCATATTTACATTAGTTGATTGGATGGTTGAAAAAAACACCTTCTCGCCGCTATTAATTAAGCTTTCAATTACTCCCAAGCTATTTGATTTAACAGAACCTAAGCCGGAAAGAATCAACCCTTCACTTCCCTTAACTATCACATCTTTTTTTTCCTCAACCCCATTAACTTTAACACCTCTAACATTAAGTAAACCCCAGGTTTTTCTGTGGTTAACAATTACGCTATCAGGTTGCTCCGCTGATAAAACGACAAATGTGTATATGTCTTCATCGCTAACACCTGCAGAATAACTCTCTACCATTTTTTTCAATAAACCCTCACCAAATTTCTTTAGTGGCGCATTGGGTAATTCCCAGCTCACTGCAGAGATACCCTTGCCGCTTATTGAAAATAAGTTAAAATCTGTAACCTCATTTTTTTCATTTATATCTTCAGCATATCTAATAACAACATCAGTAGTCATAGTGGTTACCTGCAGGATCGTTAAAATGTGAGCCTCGATTTTGAGGATCATCGACTCCAAAGAAATGGCCTCCAGCATCATCTCTTATATAAACTTTTTGCGTACCTCCTCCCGGTTTTTGAACTATAAATTCATATATATAACCTGGTTGAGGATTACCACGCTTGTCTATATTAGGGGATACCTTATTGGGGCTCTGACTCACTGGTATACCAGACTGTCTCTTCGCCTCATTAAAAGCACCTGAGCGACCAGCCCCTTCAGGAGAAAGATTTGCAGGCTTGTCCCCTTCAGCCAGATAAGCCAGATCATCTTTATTCTGTTCAGAAATCGGTGTAACCGTGGTATTGCCTCCCGTATCCGGCATACCATCCGTATTTCCGGTAATGCTGGATCCCTGCTCACCAGACTGATCCGGCGTAACCAGCGACGTTCCTTTCTTTTCATCCTGTGCCGGATTGACCAGCTTACCACCCGTCAAATCATCATTAACCGGTACGGTTTCGGTTTTGCTGCCTGCTCCGTTAGTGTGCTGCTGTGCCGTAACCACAGCCATTATCACACAGCTGGTATTCGCCAGGCAGGTCGCGTCCAGCCCTGCTTTTACCTTTTTGGTCAGCGCCAGTGCCGCCTGTTCATTTGCGCCGCCCTGGCCCGCTTCGGCCACTGTCGCCGCATCCAGCAACGATTTAGCCTGCATCATCTGCAACATGCCCATGCTGACCATGTTATTGCTGATTTCGTTCTGGCCCGCCTGCGCTCCGGCTACCGTGTCCGCCGTAGTCTCTCCAGCCAGACCACCTGCAAGACCCGCCGCAACCGTTCCCAGCGCAACCAGCGTCTGCTTCTGCTGTTCGCTAAGCTGACTGACCTGCACGTCACCGTACAGAACATTTTTGATGGCTTCACCCATCGCGGCGGTGGTAGCCGCGCCCGCCGCACCTGCTGCCGCTGAATTACCCTGTGCCGCAGCGATGACTCCGGCCACCGCAGCATGTGCCATAATACGACTGGCCTCATCCGGCGCTTTCTGCTTAATCAGTTCTGCAAGGTAAGGGGCCGAACCGCCAGCCAGTGCGGCTTTCAAATCGCCCCCCGCCAGGCCCTGTATCGCCGCCGTCGCCGCGCTGATACCCTGCTGCACCGAACCGCCGGTTCCCATTCCGCCGGCCAGCATCTCCCGGTTGTACAGCGTCTGATAGACCTGTCCGGTGATGTCGGCCGCGGTCGGCTCCTGACCCGGGTTCGCTTTCCGCCACTGCGCTTCGGCGTCCTTCTTCTGGCCCGGCGAGATATTCTTCATCTTCTCCGTGGCCGCTTTCGTCGCCGCAATCTCGCCCTGCGTCCGCGCGATGTCGCCCGCCTGACTGCCGATTTCCGCCAGCAGCTGCGCCGTCTCCATCCGCCGCTGCTCTTTCTCCTTATCGAAGATTTTATCCAGCCCCGGATTCGCACCCGCCGCGTCGCGGCTCAGGTCCGCCACGTCCTGCGTCTGCTTCGCCTTATCCCGGATAATGAGGGTGCCGTCGCTCACTGCCGCCTTCGTCACCGACGAGGCGCTGCCGCTGCCGTTCAGCCCCGCCAGCAGACCGTTCGCCATGTTGCCTTCGAACTGGCTGCCGATGCTGCCGCCGGTGCTCATGCCCACGCTCTGATGCTCGGTTTTATAGTCCGCGTGGTTCTCTATGTTGCTGAAGCCCAGCGTGCCGGTGTCAAGACGGTTCTTATCGGCGGTCGCGGTGGAACTGATGACCGCGCCGTTCAGCCGGGTGTGCTCACCCGCCGTCACGTCAAAGCCGCCCTTCCCGGCAAAGATGCCGGTCTGCTCGGCCACGCTCTGCCAGTTGCTGTGCAGTTCGTCGTGGGTCTCCAGACTGCTGCCCGACAGCAGCCCTTTGCTCGACTGCCTGCTGTGTTCGGTGAGATCAGTACGGCTGTTGCCCGCGCTGAGCACGATGTCGCGTCCGGCGCTGGCGGTCAGTGCCCCGCCCGCCGTGACGTCCGCTGCCGTAGCGCGGATGTCTGGTGCTGACGGCGG
Organism: Pantoea sp. PvP021; assembly: GCF_054056055.1. Classification (NCBI taxonomy): domain Bacteria; kingdom Pseudomonadati; phylum Pseudomonadota; class Gammaproteobacteria; order Enterobacterales; family Erwiniaceae; genus Pantoea; species Pantoea sp. PvP021. Next base: position 1,216,338 of record NZ_JBSRXX010000001.1, read on the forward strand.
AAGTACCGCCACCCGAACCGGAGGTGATACAGGCCCTGCGCCAGCTCTGCCCTAAGCTCTCCGCCCGTAAGCAGCGTGAGCTGATGGACGTGATTCAGGTTATGGCGAAGCCGAAGAAGCGGGGCGGTAACTGACCGTTAAAGGGAAAATCCCGGTGCGAAGGCCGGGATTGGTGGGTTTATTCAGGTGAAGCCTTCCGGTCTTTTCTTTCTTTTAACCACATCTTTATCCAGATCCCAACACCCAAAATAAGGCCGCCGACATATCCAGACTCCAAGAAGGATTCAAAAGCATTGCTCCAACTAAATGAGAAAAACCCCTTCTTAAAATAAATTATTGAAGATGAAAGAAGTTCAGATGCAATATCAGCAATTAAAAATAAAACCAGGCAAATCAATATCAGTTTAATTAAGATAACAAGGTTATTTTTTAACATTAGCATTATCCTTCTTATCAAGAGTATCTTTTACAGCATTTCCTGATTTCTCACTGATGTAACCACCGATAACTGCACCTGTTAAATCAGATACAGTATCTTTTCCGAGTTTTGAGACAGCTCCTTTTATTACTTCTCCTCCGACACCACCAATGATAGTACCCGCTCCTGCACCTACCATAGAATTAGTCGGATTTTCCCCTTTTATTCCGCTTCCGATAGCCGCTCCCCCCATATTTATTCCCGCAGATGCGCCGATTCCTTTACCCGTCGTAGCGGCTGCTGTCACCCCAGCCATAATCGCATCCACATAACTGAACGGATCTTTTCCAGTAAGTTGAACACCTGTATTAACGCCCACACCAATTGCCGCATTAAGCGCCATTCCTTCTTTTATTGTGGTACCCAGTACACTGCCACCAAATATCAGCGGTGTATCTCCAATACTTGCATTCGATTTATGATAACCCCAGGTATTCATAATGGTCTGCGCTTTGGACATCGCTTCTGAGTCAGGATTGCGTTTTATATAATCCTGCCCCGACAGCATGCCTTTAACCAGTTCCTGCGAGACTGCTGCGCCATATTCAATCTCCATTTCAGCAGCATAAACCCGCAGATAACCCGCCAGTTCAGCGCGTTCAGTGCTGTTCATCTGCGAAGGGTCTTTGGTGAATTTGGAGACCAGCGCATCACTGCGCTTATCGGCATTTTCCAGCTTCAGCAGTTCATTTGCGGCAGCCAGCGATTTATCGCCGTTCTTAATTTTCTCAACGGCTTTGTCGAGTTTGACGGAAGAGGTCGCGCCCAGGAAGTTATTCTCCACCGCATTTTTCCCGGCAATCGCGCCACTCGTCGCCGCAGCACTGCTGTTGCCCGCCATGCCGCCCGCCAGTCCTGCCGCCAGCGTGCCGAGCAGGCTCAGCTGCTCGCGGTCTTCCTGTCCCAGCGCCGCTATCTTCTCTGGCGTGTCCGCGCCCCAGTACTTCTCTGCAATATAGCGTGTGGCAAGCTCGCCGCTGAACGCGCCCGCCGCACCGGCCGCCGCACTTCCCCCGGACATCTGCGATGATACCGCACCCCACACCGCATGTGCCATGGCATTGGTTGCCACGTCAACGTTGCCGGAAGCGTCGGTCGTTTCCTTCTTAATCAGCTGAGCTGCCCACGGATTAAGGCCGCCTGCGACCGCCTGGCCTGCATTGCCGGTCACCAGCCCCGTCAGGATGCTGCCGACCGTCTGTGCGACCTTCTGAGATGTACTGCCAATACCCCACTGCTTCATCTCCGCCTGATACTCTGGCGAATCACGCATTTTCTCCAGCCACTCTCCCCGCTGTTTTTCAGTTGCTCCGGCGGGCAGCGTCTCAGCGTTCTTCGCACTCTGCGCCTTCTCAAGCCCTTTGATATCGCCCATGGTCGTGACGATATTTGTCATCTGACCGCTGATTTCACCGGCTAACTGAGCCGTCTGAAGCCGCTTCTGCTCTTTCTCTTTGTCAAAGATCGCACTGATGCTGTCGTTGGCATGTTCGGTGTCACGGCTGAGGTCTGCCACATCCTGCTTCTGGTTGACCCGGTCGCGGATGATCACGGTGCCGTTTGCCACCGCCGACTGCGTGGTGCCTTCGGCATGGCCGTTGTTGTTCAGGCCCGACAGCAGCGTGCTGGCGGCATTGGACGCCACGCTGGACAGCATCTGCGCACCCATGCCGCCACCGCTGGACAGCGCGATGCTGCCGCCGCTGTGGCTGACCCTGTAGTCCGCCGCATTGCCGATATCGGTGAAGCCGAGCGTACCGGTATCCAGACGGTTGTCTGCCGCATCGCCCTGGCTGGCAATCACTGCACCGTTCAGCTGGGTATGATTGCCGACGGTGATGTCAAAGCCGCCGTTACCGGCATAGATACCGCTCTGCTCCTGCACGCTGTCAAAGTTGCTGTGCATTTTGTCCTGATTGACGCTGGCATAGCCGGACACCGACATTGAGCCAAAGGTAAAGCTGCCGCCCGCGCCGTAGCTGGTCTGTTTTGAATCGTAACGGTCGCTGTCCTGCTGGCTGGTGATGGTCAGATCCCGGCCCACATCGGCCGTCACCTGATTACCGCTGACCTGCGCGCCGTTGAGCGTGGTATCTCTTCCACTGTTCAGGCTTACCCTGCCGCCGCTGTCCAGGGTGGTTTCAGACCAGCGCGTACCGTTGCCGCTCTCCTTACCTTTGGCACCGTTAACGCTGGCAAAAATGCTGATACCCGCGCTGCCCTGTCCGGCACCAAAACTGATGCCCACGCCGCCGCCGCTGCTGCTGTTTTTACCGCTGCTTTCCTGAGTGTTGGCCGCCCCGCTCAGCACAATGTCCCTGGCAGCATTGAGGCTGCTGTCACCTGCGGCTTTCAGCTGGCTGCCGGCGATAAGAATGTCGCCGCTGTGCTCGCCACGGCCCTTACCGGCAGAGGTAATGGAGAGGTTCTTACCGGCATTGAGCGTGGATCCGGTGACGCTGTCGGACGCCTGATGCTGCTGCGATTTTGATTTCTGTGTGGTCAGGGAAAGGCTGACGCCCAGGCCGTTGTTGGGATCGGCGCTCGCTTCCGCCAGTTGCCCGCCCAGCACGGCCTGCACGCCTGAAAGCGCGGCTTTGGTAGCCTGCAGGGCAGCAAGGCGACCGTCACTCTCTTTTTTCGATGTCTGCGCCGCCGCGACCGCGTTATTAATGGCTTCACCCACCACCCCGGAGAGCGCCAGTGTCAGCCCGCTCTTCTTCTGCTCAAACAGTTCATCATGAGTCCGTTTATCATGACCCGGATCGATGATCACGCTGTCGCCGGTAATGGCGAGGTCACGTCCCGCCACCAGATCTGAGCCGCTGACATGAGCCTGTCCGCCCGCAATAATGCTGACATTACCGCCCGTACTGCCCACGGTGCTGGCACTCTGGCTCTGGGTGGTGCCCTTGTCACGTAAGTCATGGACCGATTTACTACTGCCTACAGTGATGCCGATGCCACCGGTTCCCATCAGGCCGCTTTTCTTAGTTTCCGAAAAACGCCAGGTTGAGTCCGTGTTGGTCGCAGCAACGATATCCACGTTGTTACCGGCCCTGAGCGCTACCGTGCCATCGCCCACGACCTGAGAACCCTGGACAAGTAAATTGTTGCCCGCATTAAGCGTGACATTATCGCCGCTCAGTAAGGTGCCATTTTCACGGGTGTCACTGTCTTCGCTGATGGTATGCGTGGTCTTTTTACTCAAAAATCCTTTTTTGGTTTTGGTCTCTTCTTTGTAGGCATAATCGCTTTCAGTGGCGGTGGTCAGGTTGATGTCGCGTCCGGCACCCACTGCGATATTACCGCTGGCCGTAACCTGAGCCGCTTCACTGTTAACATCCTGATCCGCTTTAACCGTCGTACTCCCACCACTGGCAATTTCAGTGCCCTGCTGGCGTACCGACTCATTAATCTCAACCTTCTTACCGGATTTGTAGCTATTACCAGAACTGGTTTCAGCCGCCAGCAGATTGACATCACGCCCCGCCTGCAAGGTGACGTCTTTGTCTGCGGCAATGCCTGCCGCCTGGCTATTGAGATCGCGTCCGGCCTGAAGTGCTAAATCGCCTCCGCTGGTCAGCGTCGTGCGATCCAGCCCGGTTGAATGGGTTTCACGTTTACCCTTCACATCATTCTGGCTGGTGGTCGCGCTGTTGAGATTAAGATCGTTACCCGCGGTCAGCGCCACATCCTGCGTACCGGCGACGTTGCTGCCAGTTACTGCAATGTCGCGGCCCGCCTGAAGCCGGACGCTGTCGCCGCTCAGCGTAGTACTGAGCGCCTCGCTGCTGTGCAGTTCGTCGTGGGTCTCCAGACTGCTGCCCGACAGCAGCCCTTTGCTTGACTGCCTGCTGTGTTCGGTGAGATCGGTGCGGCTGTTGCCCGCGCTGAGCACGATGTCGCGTCCGGCACTGGCGGTCAGTGCCCCGCCCGCCGTGACGTCCGCTGCCGTAGCGCGGATATCCTGTCCGGCACTCAGCTGCAGCGCGCCGCCAGCGGTGATGCGTGACCCGGCATCGCTCTGCTGTGACAGGCGACGGTAGTTGCTGCTGTTCCAGCTGTCATTTTCAGTGTGCTGCGTGCTGAGGGTGCCGAGCGTCAGGTCATTGCCCGCCTGAATCTTCGTGGTGCTCTTCTCTCCGGCGTTGCCGATATCGCTGGCGGCCAGGGTGATGTTGTTCAGCGCGCTCAGCGTCAGCGCACCGTCGGTGCCCTGCACGTAGATACCGGCCGGACGATCTATCCAGCGGTCGGTACCGTCGCCGCGCAGCGTTGACTGGCTGGTAATATCCCGTCCGGCCAGCAGCGACACCTGCTTATCACCGCTGATGACGCCGCCCAGGTTAGTGATATCCTGACGGGCGGTGAGATTGATCGTGTTGCCGCTGATGTAGCCGCTGTTGGTCAGCGACTGCGCCGTCAGCTGCGTCACGTCGCGGCCCTTAATGGTCCCGCTATTAGTGATGTCGTTGCGGGCATTCAGCGCCACGCTACCGCCCCCGATCAACGCGCCGTCGCCGGTTAAGTCACCCTCTTTCACCTTCGCATAAACCTGCGGTACCAGCACGGTCTGCTGTGTGCCATCCGGCAGCGTCACGGTCTGATTCACCAGCCAGACGATATCGCTGGTGAGCAGCGCCATCTGCGCCGGGGTCAGCGCCACACCGAGTTCCAGGTCGTAGGCTTTGCCGAAGGCTACCCCATTATTCATCAGTCCGCGATACTGATCTTCATCGCTGCCGTAGCCGCTGATATAGCGGTTGCCGGTCAGTTGGATAATCTGATCGCGCACCAGTCGCTGCTCGTAATAACCATCGCCCAGCCGCTTCAGGATCCGGCTGCTGTCGGTGGTCAGAGCGTTCTGCATATAGTCGCTGCTGAGCCACTGCTTCTGATTTACAAAGCGCGGATCGGTCTCGACCAGGTAATGGCTGTCACTGCCAGGTTGCAGCTGGTAAAGGCTGTTATCCGGCAGCCGAATGTCAGGTGAGACGGCGCGGATCACCGGCGTAATCGTCTGTCCGTCGACGACCGTTGCTGGCAGTGTCAGCGAGAATTGTTGCCCGGCAGGTAACAGCAGTGGCCGGTCTTTGAGGCTGCCGAGCTTGTCCAGCGTCAGCGCACTGTCATAGCGTAATCCGGCTGGCAGTAACGCACTGCCGCTATCCGTGGCACTCAGCGCAACCGCCGCAACCGCCTGCTGGAGAGCAGGTGTGCCGATGCGATCAGCCTGCGCTGTGACGCCCTGCTGCTGGCGGTTGCCGGTCTGATAGCCATTTCCCTGCGGCGCGGCATTCGCCTGCCAGCTCAGCGTTTGCAGATCGATGGTTTCCGTCACGGGCGCCGGGCGGTAGTTTTTCTTATCTTTGCCCTGCGACGTTTTGGTTCCACCCAGTTTCTTTTTCTTCTTCTTCGCGTACCAGCGAACCGATTTCCCGTCGTCCGTGGTAACGCGCGTTCCTTTTGTCGCCTGATTATTCAGCTCGCCTATCTGACCGCCGAGCACAGCACCCGCGACAATCTGGCTGTCGTGGTTGTTAAGACGACCGGCGCTAAAGGTCATGTTACCGCCCGACAGAATCTTGCCCGGATCGCTCTCCAGAATCTGGGTTTCTTTCACTATCCGCCGGTAGTCATACTCATAAAACTCGCTGCCGCTGGTGCCATCCGGCATTTTTGCCGTGTGCACGCCATATTTGTTTTTTTTGCTGGTATCCACGTCGGCCCAGTCAAAACGATCGGTGTGGCCTTTTAGCACCGCGTCGTGATGCTGGCTATCTTCGGTCGTAACGACCTGCGTGGTCAGGTGGCGGTTGGTATTGTTGATTTCCGCCATGCTGATCGTGGCATCCTGCCCGGCCTCAATTGTTGCCCCGTCATTGTTGAGCTGCTGCCCCTGTCCGGTGGCCTGATTATTCGCATCCAGCTGGCCGCCAATGTGCAGATCGCCATCACTGTAGATCAGCGCATGGTCGCGGTTGTTCAGCGTGCCAGCCGCAATATCCAGTCGCTGCCGCGCCGCAATCACCGCTGCTTTGCCCGCTTCACTGAGGTTGTTGAGCAGCGTAGCCGCAATGGCAATGTGATCGCCATAGATACGGCCGGTGCCGCTGTTATTCAGGACGCCCGCAACCAGGTGTGTCAGTCCGCCGTCAATCAGACCGCGATTGTTCAGGGTGTCGGCTGCAGTAATTTCGGTCTGCCCGCCGCTGATCTCGCCATTTGCCTGATTACTGATATTTTGCGCGGTAAGGAATAGCGCCTGCTGAGCAGCGAGGGTGCCATCGTTGGTCACGTTTCCGCCCGCCGTCAGGCGCAGCGTGCCGTTAGCTTTGACCTCTGAGAGGTTATGGAAATCACCTGCCAGCGTGATGCCAAGATTCCCCTGCGACAACACCTGTCCGTCGCCACTCAGGGAAGCTGCGTTGATCTGCGCCTCTTTATCAGCAATCAGCGTGCCCTGCTGATTGTTGATGGCGAGCGCCTGCCCCTGGGCTGAGTCCTGAATAGTCAGCGTATCCGCTGACGAGATCAGCCCGCTGACGTTATCCAGTGCCTGTTGCACGGTAAGCGCCAGCCTCTGTTTTGCGCGCAGAGCACCCTGACTGTTGTCCAGCGTGCCGGTTTCGATGGTTAAACTGCCCGCTTCAATGCCTTTACCGCTCTGTCGTGTATCACGGTTGATCAGCGATGGCGTGGTGATCGTCATCTGCTGGCCGCCCTGAATCATCCCGCTACGGTTATCCAGCTGCTGGCTCAGTGACAGGGTGCCGTTGCCGACGCTTTGCACCACCCCGTCATTGTTGTTCAACTGACCCGCCATCAGCGATAGCGTACCTGCCGAAAGGAGTTTGCCCGCCTGATTAAGCAGCGCATTTTGTCCCGCATTGAGCGTCAGATCGGTGCCACCCTGGATCTGTCCCTGCTGGTTATCCAGCGCGCCACTTTCAATATTGAGGTTACCGGCACCGGCAATAAGTCCGCGCTGGTTAGTCAGCGTCTGACCTGCCGTGGTGAGGGTGATATCCCCCGCCGACTGCAGTTTACCGTCACTGTTGTTCAGCGCCTGACCGTTGAAAGTCAGCCCGCCATTGCCTGCGACCTGCCCCTGGCTGTTGTTCAGTTCACTGGCGCTGAGTGATGCCTGCTGTCCCGCTGCAATGAAACCCGTCTGGTTATCAATTGCCCCGCTGCGCAGATCCAGACTGTTGAGGGCAACGATACCGCGCTGGTCACCACTGTCGCGATTGATCAGGGCGTGACCCTGAGTGTCCAGCGTCATGTCGCTGCCAGCCTGTAACAGGCCACCCTGGTTTTGCAGCTCCCCGCTGGTGAGATCGAGCCGCCCTTTGCCGCCCGTCAGCGTGCCGGACTGGTTGTTGATATCGCCCGTCACAACCTGCGCGCCGCTATGACCGGTGATGAAGCCGCGCAGATTATCCAATGCGCCGCTGTAGAGCTTCAGCATGCCCGCACTGAACAGGCCGCCTGCGGCTCCGCTGTCACGGTTGATCAGGCTGTTGCCGTGGGTGTCCAGTTGCAGATCGCCACCCGACTCAATCCTGCCTGCCCGGTTGTTGAGGAGTCCGCTATCCAGTTGCAGGGTGCCTTTAGCACCCAGTTGACCCTGTTGGTGGTCGAAGGTCTGCTGATGAGTATCGATGCGAATATTTTGTCCCAGCATCACCCCGCTACGGCCATCAATCTGGCCGCTGGAGAGCAGCAGATCGCCGCCTGCAACAATGCCACCGCGTTCGCCGCTGTCGCGGTTATTCAGTTCGCCGCCCTGGGTGTTGACGGACAGCGCCTCACCCGACTGAAGCAGGCCGCGCTGGTTATCCACGCTGCTGCTTTCCAGCGTTAATCCATGATCGGCATTAATAATCCCATCGACGTTGTTCAGTCCACCGCTGGTGAGCCGCATAGTGCCCGCCGAGACCAGCGAGCCCGTGCTGTTATCAAGATCACCACTGCTGATATGCAGATTAGCCCCCGCAATAACGCCGCCTGATGCCGCATTATTCAGCGCCTCTCCGTGTGTATTAAGCTGCATATCACCGCCGGACTGCAGTCGCCCGCCGCTGTTATCCAGCGCGCCACTGCTCAGCAATAGTTCGCCGCTGGCGCTGATCAGAGCAGACCTGAAATCAGCGGCCTGGCCCTGCGTATCGATCACCAGGTTTTGTCCCTGAATGACGCCGTGATCACCGGCTAACTTTCCGGTTGAGAGTTGCAGATTGCCGCGCGCCACAATGCCCCCGCGATCGCCGCTGGCGCTGTTGTTCAGCTGCGCGCCGTGAGTATCCAGTGAGAGCGCCTGACCCGCTTGTAATAAGCCTCGCTGATTGTCGAGCGCGCCGGTCTTCAGCGTCAGCGCCCCATCAGACATCAGTGTGCCGTCAATGTTGGTCAGCAGGCCGCTGCTGATGCTGGCCGCCGAGGCAGCGGCGATGACGCCGTTCTGGTTATCCAGGTCGCCACTGTTAAGGGCAAGTGCGCCACCGCTGATTATTCCTGCTTTACCGCTGTCACGGTTAATCAGCGCCTGTCCGTGGGTATCAAGTGTCAGATCGCCGCCTGACTGGATCAGACCGCTGTGATTGTCCGTTGTCCCGCTGGAAATGCTGAGATCGGTACGGGCGACCAGGTTACCGCCAGTATTGTTCATTTCACCCTGCTGCGTGTCGATGGTCACGCCGCGGCCGAGCAGGGTTCCACGCTGATTATCCAGCGCCTGACTGCGCAAAGTGACCTGCTGACCCGCTTCGATGCGACCCTGGGTGTTATCAATAGCCTCACGGGTCATCAGCGCAGCGTCACCGCCAGTTGAAGCAATCAGGCCCTGCTGATTATTCAGGCTTGCGCTGGTGAGTTGCAGATTGCGACTGGCCTGCAGCGCACCCTGCGCGTTCGTCAGGGTCTCCTGAACCTGCAGTTGCAGATCGCCGCTGCCCGCAGCCAGCAGCGTGCCACCACTGTTATCCAGGCTACCTGAGGCAAGATTCAGATTACCGCCGCTCTCAATCCGTCCACCACGGTTGTCTGTGTCACCCGAAACCGCGATCGCCATCTCACCAGCGCCACGCTGCGACAGCAGACCCTGACGGTGATCCAGCGTGCCCGCCGTCAGCGTCAGCGCCTCTGCCTGGGTGTGTGCCTGTGAGAGATCGAGCCTGTCGCCGCTGAGCGTTAACGCACCCGCTGACAGCAGATTGCCCTGATTACCCTCCAGACGAGTCGCATTAAGGTTCAGCGCGCTGTTATTACCCGCCAGCTGCACGGTGCCGCCCTGATTATCCAGCCATGGCGTATCCAGCTGCAGTAAGTCACCGTTACCTGCGATGAGCCCGCTGCGGTTTTCAATATGCTCTGCCTGCAGCCGGGTATCGCCTTCATTGCTCAGCGTGCCCTGATTGTTGAGCAACGACCCCGTGGAGATCGTCAGGGCTTCGCGGTTTTGCTGGCGCAGCAGGCCGCGATTGTTACTGACGTTTTGTGCCGCGACAGCAAGGCTGCCGGCCGCCAGTTTGCCGTCATCATTGTTAAGCGCCGTCGCAGCCTGAATCCCGAGTGTACGGCCCGCCACCGTGGCGCCCTGGGTGCTGATATCCGCCTGCGTAGAGGTCAGCGCGATGGCATCTGCTGAGGTCTGGCTCCCGGCGAGATCGACCCGGCTGCCCCGCGCCTGAATCTGGTCGTGCGCCAGGTTTTTACCCCGCGCCTTAAGCTCACCCTGGCTCGTCAGCAGCAAATTACCGGGCTGGCTCAGCGTCTCATTGCCGCCAACGCCTGCCGCCAGCGTACTTTCAGCGGTGCTCTCAATGGTGCTGGCGGAGAGCGTCGCGTTACGGCCTGCGCTCACCAGCCCACTGTTGCGCAGCGTGCCGCTGGAGGCCAGCGTGACATCCTGCTGTGACACGATGTTGCCGCGGTTCTCCTGGTCGCCATTGCTGGCGATCTGCAGCGCGGCCTGACTTTGCAGCGTGCCGCTGTTCTCCAGTCTGCCATCCACGGTCAGGTGCAGTTCACCGGCGCTGGCTCCCAGTTCACCGGCATTACGCACGCCAACGCCCTTTTCAGTGCCGGTCAGGGTGATTTTATGGGCATACATGCCGCCAATAGCTGCGACGTCGAGCGCAAACTCAGGCCGTGTCGTCCCATTATCCGCTTTCACCGTAGTGACGGTACCTTCGGTCGCAACCTGGTTCCTGCCTGTGACCACATTGAGTTCGCGGGCATGAACTTTTGCGTTAACCGCTACCGACTGCGCAATGATCTGGGTGTAGTCAGCATCGCTGTCATTCAGGCCCTGACCTTCGATATTGATTCGGCCGCCATTAACATCGAAGCCTTTGAGCTGGCCGTTTTCAATCAGCGCCTGTCCGGTGGTCAGCGTATTGCGGCTGGCGTTAATAAATCCGCAGCCGTTACAGGTAATGCCTGACGGGTTTGCAATGACTACCGCAGCCCGTTTACCGGCTACTTCGATAAACCCGTTAAGCTGGCTTGGATTACGGCTGTTGACTTCGTTGAGGATAACCGTGGCTTCCTGCTTTGACAGCCAGGGGTTAGCCGCTACCATGCCACCCAGTTGAGTAGCCGTGTTCTGATGGCTGTTGTTCAGGATTGCGCCGCGCGCGTCAACGTCGAGCTGGCTGTACTGATTGCGGGAAACACCCTGGCTATTGGGCGTCTGAATGTTGATTTGCGGCAGACCATTTGCGGTGGCCATGACGGTAGGCTGCTGGCTGCCCGGCGCGCTGCTGTCTGCCACAATGTTGGCCTGCACCGGCAGACTGACCACGCCCGCTGCCAGCCAGAGTGCAAAGCTGAGCGGTGAGATCCGCACCCTCGCCTCTGCATATGAGGTGCGCTTCGGGCTTCGGGCAACACCTGAATAGCCGCTACGGGTGATGTCAGACACCACCATTAGCATGCCGCGAACCCGGTTGAAGATAAGGCGATAGCAGAGTTTATTCATAATGCGCACAGTCCATTGTCAGCAATATCGATAAAAGGTTTAGTAGTTCCAGTTCACGCTGAAACCATAGGTGACAGGATCGGTTTTGAAGCCGTCCGGTTTCGACAGAGGAATCCCGGCAAAAAAGTCGTAGCTCAGGCTGGCGGGCGTGATCGCGCCGCGCAATCCGATGACGCCGCCCGCCAGATGTCGTCCCAGAGGTCCACCCTGGGAGGCACTGTTGCCGCCCACCTCGCCATAGTCGGCACCCAGATAAAGCTCCTGAGTGGGCAGCGGCGTCTGCCAGGCCAGCGTGTTCTGAACGGTCCAGCCCCGGCTGGCGCTGAGGGTGCGCTCACCATCAAAACCGCGCACCGTCCAGCGGTTGCCAATCGCGAACTCATCCTGCGGTGTCAGCGGGGTGTTGCTCATCTGGCGACGATATTGGATGTTGTAACTTAAACGCTGATTTCCCAGCGCGAACGGCGTGGTGAGTCCCGCCTGCCAGGTCAGGATTTTAGAAAGCGCGGTGGCATAGGTAGAGTCCTGATATGACTCCTCCCAGGCGGGCAGCGCACCGAACCAGCGCGTACCACGCTGATAACTGACACCGGCGTCCAGCGTCGCCGGACCGATATAGTGCCGGTGCGACAGGCCGAGTCGCCATGCGCTGGTACGGCGCTGCTGGCTGCTGATTTCGGTGTCGTTGATGAAGTTGCGCGACTCTTTAACCAGCACATCGGCGCTGACGGTGGTTTTGGCGGCGGCATTGCGGTAGATCACCCGGCTGGCCTGCACATCCAGCGAGCGGCTCTTTCCGGCGTAGAGAAAATCGCGGCTGTAACCGGCGACTGTCTGATGGTAGTCGTAGTCGCTGGCGGTAAGGCCAAACAGCCAGTAGCCCACAGGCACCGAGTAATGTCCCGACAGGCTTTTGCTGCTTTTTCTGCCAGCAAATCCCAGGTCGCGACTGGCGGTCAGGTAGAAGAGATCGCTGAGAGAGGTCGGGTTATCCAGCGCCAGCATCATCCCGCTCTGATAGCGCCCGGTACTTTCGGTGCCGGAATCATCCAGCCATGCGCCGAGTCGCCAGAAACGGCGCTGCGTGCGTTCAATCACGATGTCACTTTCACCCGGATTGAGGCCTGGACGGAGCGCCATATGCGCTTCCACCGTCGGCAGACGCTGCAGGTTTTCCAGCCCCTGTTCAATATCCCGTAAATCCAGCAGATTGCCTGCATGGGCGGGTAATGTCGGCCACAGGCTGACATAGCGGGATGATGAGGGTGACAGTTCCACACTGCGGATTTTGCCAGGCACTATCAGAAGTTGCAGCACGCCCTGGCGCAGATCCTGCTGCGGAGCCAGCACGCGCGTAGTGACCCAGCCATGATTGATCAGCCGGTTTTGCAGCGTGCTCATTAACTGGCTGATGCCTTTCACGCCGAGACAATGACCATTGGCCTGACTGGCCAGACGCTGCAGAGGCACCCAGTGCGGCAGCACCTCCTGCCCGGACAGACTGACCTGCTGAATAACAAAACAGGGTGTTTCCTGCGGGAACGTCAGGTGGGAAGGTGCCGGAACCGTTTCTGAGAGACGCACATCAGGCACCTGTGGCATCAGCCGCTGCTGACGCGCTTTTTGTTGCTCCTGCTGATGCTGTAATTGCTCATCACCCGGTGCCGCCTGCACAGTGCAAACTGGCAGGGTGGTAATCAGCAGAGCGCAAAGCAGAGGTGCCAGCGTTGTTAAAACTCCATTTTTTTGGGGCTGCATAACCGATCCATGTGGTTAAGTTGTAACAAAATGTATATGACTGCTTTCCTGCGCACATTATGCCGCTGGAATCAAAAACCACAAGAAAAATTGCAGAAAAACTTACACTAAACTTACAAAAGTTAGTGAGACAGGCAATTTAAAAAAGTACCAGTAATTATCCGTAGTTCAGGGGCTGCTGAGTCCGGCGAATCGCCGGGATTAGCTAAAGGCGCAGAGACGGATATTTTTAGCCAATGAATAACAAGGAATTAGCCATTCGTTCAGCGCGTCAGAGACCAGCTTTGTAGCCGGGCTAACGACGGAACTGAAGTAGCCGAACTCGTTACCTGAAAAGTTTTCTGGCTATAGCAAATATTCTTACGGTTACTCTCTTGTTATTAATGGTACGCATTTCAGGCATCACCAACATACTACCCTGCCATGCTCATAAAATTTTACTTTAGTCAAAATTATGAATGCATTTTGCTTTAGTCGATATCGCACTCTCCTGCGCCAGCGTCTGTTTCAGGGGCTTCTCCAGGACATAAAAAAAGCCCCCTCATAAAGGAGGAGGCTTACCATTAATTAGCCAGCGTTATTGCTGTTGCTTAGTGCAGCTTCAGCCGGGGACGAATAACCCGGTTAATACTGCCGACCAGCATCATCAGACCGGTTTTGAAGTAGCCGTGCAGCGCAATCTGGTGCATACGGTAAAGCGAGATGTAGACAAAGCGCGCGATGCGCCCTTCCACCATCATTGAGCCACGCATCAGGTTGCCCATCAGGCTGCCGACTGTACTGAAGCGGGAGAGCGATACCAGCGAGCCATGATCTTTATAGACATAGGCTTTCAGCGGTTTACCGTCACGCTGCGCCAGAATGTTGTCCATGGCGCGTGAAGCCATCTGATGCGCTGACTGGGCGCGCGGTGGTACAAAACCGCCGCCCGGCAAGGCGCAGGAGGCGCAGTCGCCAATCGCGTAGATGTCATCGTCCAGCGTGGTTTGCAGCGTCTCTTTGACCACCAGCTGATTGATGCGGTTGGTTTCCAGTCCGCCAATCTCTTTCAGGAAGTCGGGTGCTTTAATCCCAGCCGCCCAGACCATCAGATCGGCTTCGATAAATTCACCGCCTTTGGTATTCAGGCCATTACGCTCGGCGCTGGTGACCATGGTCTGCGTCAGCACGCGAACGCCCAGCTTGGTCAGCTCCTGATGTGCCGCAGCAGAGATGCGTGGTGGCAGTGCAGGCAGGATACGTTCACCCGCTTCCACCAGCGTCACATTCAGCGCTTCGCGCCCCAGGCCTTTGAAGCCGTAGCTGTGCAGCTGTTTCACCGCGTTATGCAATTCAGCTGACAGCTCAACGCCTGTTGCCCCGCCGCCCACGATGGCGATGTTAACTTTCTCGACCCGGCCTTCGCTGGCGGAGAATTTCAGGAACAGGTTGAGCATTTCGTTATGGAAACGACGCGCCTGATGCGGATTATCCAGGAAGATGCAGTGATCTTTGACGCCCGGCGTACCGAAATCATTCGAGGTGCTGCCCAGCGCCATCACCAGCTGGTCGTAGGCCACTTCACGCTGTGGCACCAGCACTTCGCCCTGCGCATTCAGCACTTCGGCCAGGCGGATCACTTTTCGGGTGCGATCGATATCGGTAAGCGAACCCAGCTGGAACTCAAAACCGTGATTGCGGGCATGAGCCAGATAGCTCAATGCATCAATGCCTTCGTCCATTGAGCCGGTCGCCACTTCGTGCAGCAGCGGCTTCCACAAATGACTGTGGTTACGATCAACCAGGATAATCTCGGCCTTCTTTTTACGACCCAGTTTATGGCCCAGCTGCGTGGCCATTTCCAGGCCGCCCGCTCCCCCTCCGACAATAACAATTTTCTTAACAGACGTAGTCAACAAAGACCCCCTCAAATTGTGAACCAAAAGTTAACCAAAGGTTAAATTAAACCTTAAGAAACATAGGGTTGGCGAAGTTAAAATCGCAATCTGCTGGGAGAATAGCATGGCGGGAAGAGGAGAACATAAGAATATTGATATACATCAAAGCGGGAAAATAAAACTCAGATAATTACGTAATAAAAACAGGCACCTTGCGGTGCCTTTGCTGCTTAACCTAATGTTTTAAAAGCTTTTATCCGCTTAAGATGTGGGGATATATTTTTGAATTTGTGCCCTTCCGTCTCATCCCAGACAATTTCATAAAACGGATGCAGCTGGTCAGCAATGTGCTGGCTGTCGAGCGCCTCATCGTGACGGGAGAGAATGGCCAGACAGCGATCACGATTACGCTCACGAAAATCGCTGACGCACTTCGTTGCGATATCCTGATACTCCTCCGGCCGGTCAATCTTCCCTTCCATGTTCGCCTGCGGCGAGAGGTTGGGATTAAAAATCACCTGCCGGATGCCGCACAGAAATCCAATGCGCTCTGACCAGAAGCCGCCCAGTCCGACGCCGCAAATCAGCGGCCGGTCGTCGTCAGAAAGCGTCAGCATCTTATCGGTCTCTTTTAGCAGAAACTGCATGTCATGTTTGGGATGGCGGGTGCTGTAACTGATCAACCTGACGTCAGGATCGATAAATTGCAGTTGCAGCACTTTTTCGTGATTGCCCGGACTGTTGGAATCAAAACCGTGCAGATAGATGATCATGATAATCCTCAAGGTAGTGATAGCGCCGGGCAGTCACTGCTTACCACGACGCCTTATGAGCCAGCCAGCGTTCCTGAAGCGCACTCAGTTGCTGAGCATTGTTTTTCCAGCGATGCGTTCCCCGCAGTTCATCGCGGGTAAACCTGCCCTGATGATACAGCTGTGTAACCCGCTCTGACCCGACCGGGATCAGGTTATCCAGTACACTGATGGCACCCTGACGCTGATTGCAGACCAGAATCATGTCACAGCCCGCGGAAAGGGACTGCTGCGCCCGCTCAGGATAGCTGCCCATCACCGCAGCGCCCTCCATCGACAGATCGTCGGAGAAAATAATACCGTCAAAGCCCAGTTGCTCACGCAGCACGGTTTTAAGCCAGTATGGCGAACCACTGGCGGGCAGCGGATCAACTTCGGAGTAGATGACGTGTGCCGGCATGATGGCGTCCAGTGCCTGTTCGGTAATCAGCTTGCTGAAGATTGCCATGTCATGTTCACGCAGCGTCTTTTCGTCCCGCGGATCGCGTGGGGTCTCTTTATGCGAATCCGCACTCACCGCACCGTGACCCGGAAAATGTTTACCCGTAGTCTTCATGCCCGCCTCGTGCATCCCGGCAATAAAGCGGCGGGCGACGTCAAGGGCGATGGCCGGATCGGCATGGAAAGAACGGTCGCCAATCGCGGCGCTGATATGACCAATATCGAGTACCGGCGCAAAGCTGATATCAATATCCATGGCGATCATCTCGGCTGCCATTTGCCATCCCGCCTGTTGCGCCAGTTCACCGGCGGTATCCAGGTCGTGCAACGCAGCAAAAGATTGCATGGCAGGCAGTTGGGTGAAGCCGTCACGGAAACGCTGCACGCGACCGCCCTCCTGATCCACCGCCACTACCAGCCGGGTGTGAGAGGCGGCGCGGATCTGCCGCACCAGCTCAGCCAGCTGTGCGGGATCATGATAATTTCGGGCAAATAAAATTAAACCGCCCACCAGCGGATGCTGCAGGATGTCGCGCTCTTCGCCATCCAGTTCATAACCCTCGACGTCAAGCATCAGGGGGCCGGGTAAATCTGATCTCATATCATGAATCCTGTAGCGAAACGCACCTGCGTAACGCGATTAAATCTGTTCCCAGCTCTGTCGAGCCAGCTGTTGTAATGTGTCGTCGTCACGCTGACCGGCACGGAGCTGATACCAGCTGGCCATCAGCAACTGCAGCCAGGGCTGCCAGCGTCTGACCTGCTGCACCAGCGCGGTGAGCGGCAGCTGCATCGCCGCGGCATACTCAGCCAGCCACTCGGCCTGGTGCTGCGGATCGCTGGCACAGACAGCCGCCAGCTCCAGCGCCACGTCGCCATCGGCGGCATACTCCCAGTCGATCAGACGCAGACCTTCGGGACCTTGTATGACATTTCCGGCATGCAGATCCATGTGCAGCGGAGCCAGCCGCAGCGGCTGGGGTTCACCCTGCTGCGTCAGACGTCTGAGCGCCCACAACCAGCGGTGATGCCGCTGTGGAGTGAGCTGCCAGTAGCGCCATAACAGCGGCAACAACTGCAGACGATAGCCGGTCAGCGGCTGCTGATGCAGCTGCTGTAGCAGTGCCACGATCTGTGGACGCTGCTGGCTGAAACGGTGTTCATCCAGCGCTTCGCCTGCGCACCAGGTCAGGATAATCCCCTGACGATGGCCCGCCACGGGCTGCGGTGCCACTCCGCTGGCTTGCAGTTTGCGTAACAGACGGAATTCGCGCTGCCGATCCACAAACGGAATAACCGGTTGCGGTGCCGCCCGCGCGATAAAGGTTCCGCGCGGGCTGACAATCTTCTGGCTGTGCCCGGTCAGACCGGCAAGCGGGATAAAGGATGTCTTTTCTGGTTCGCCGGTGACCTGCTGAATCATCCGCTGGAAAGCGGGATTAATTCTGTGCAATGCCGTTGCCGGACCAGATGATCTCGCCTGTCTGGACCAGCATCAGTTGCATTTGCAGCGTCGGCGCTTTGACATCGCCACGCGCGTTGCTGTAGAGCACATACTGAGCGTTAACGTTACGCGCCAGGCCAATCGCTTTACTGCGCGAGTTCAGGCTGTCATCCGGCGATAATCCCAGCGTCTGCTTGGCCTGCGCCAGTTGGTCAGCAGAAACCAGGGTGAATTTGCCGTTGTTATTCAGCGCATTCTGGATAGCTGCCGTCGCTTTCTCGCTTTGCAGCGCACCGTTGGTGCTGTTTTTAACCCGATCCACCAGCAACACGCTGCCCGGCTCGGCGCTGGCGGCCTGTAACATCTGCGCCACCAGCGGCTGAACGCTGGCATCCCAGTTGATAGTAACCAGTTTCGGTGGCTGCGGCACAGGCTGCGGTTGCGGCACCGGTTCAGGTTGTGGAACGGGCTGCACCGGCTCCACAGGCTGGGTCGGTTCAACCGGTGCAGGCTGCTGCTGTTTCACGACACAGCCGGTCAGAATGAGCGCCATCAGTAGCGCTCCGGTACGATTAACACTGCGTATCACGTAGAAAATCCTTAAAGATAGAGATAAAGACGAACCTTGCTGGCCGTCAGGTTACCCAGTTGCGAAGTGGCGATAATGCTGCCCTGCGCCGGAACGGTAACGGTCTGCGCCGGTTCCTGCGGGGTGATTTCCAGCCCTTTGTCGTCATACCAGTAGTAACGATAGTGCACAACAACCGGTGTTTCGCGCTGATTATAGAGCACGCTGGTGGCACGCTTCAGTCCATCGTTCTCATCCAGCGTCGGTTCATCGGTAATGATCCCTGCCGACAACACAGAGGACTCCATCACCAGCGACTGTGACGTATTGATCATCGGTTTTTCACTGCTGCAGGCCGTCAGGCAGAGCAGGATCGGCAGGCCAGTCAGCCAGGATCGCATAGCACGCTTCCGTTATCAGGTCAGTTAGAGAGCATCGGTCCCAGCGGTTCACCGCCCAGCAGATGCATATGAATGTGATAAACCTCCTGACCACCATGTTGATTGCAGTTCACAATCAGACGATAACCATTTTGATCGATACCTTCCTGACGGGCGATTTTCGCCGCGGTAGTAAACATACGTCCCAGCGCATGCTCATGCGCCGCTTCCGCCTCGTTGACCGTTGGGATCAGCACATTCGGCACGATTAAAATATGGGTCGGCGCTTTGGGCGAAATGTCGCGGAAGGCAGTGACCAGCTCATCCTGATAAACCACATCAGCGGGGATTTCGCGGCGGATAATTTTACTAAAAATGGTTTCTTCTGCCATGGTGCAATTCCTTTAGCCTGAGTCTTAATCAATCAGTATGCGGGAGAAATTTGTTTTCTTTCAACCTCAGGACCACTTTTCTTGCATTGTTCGCCTGCCTTTGCAGCAGCACCCTCTCTCCGTAACCCGCACGCTGTTCAGAATGCTAACAACGCCCCTGCCACACCAGAAAATGAAACGCTGTTTTATAAATTAGAATTTCGCCACCCTTTTCTTTGTATGACTGCCACTTCAGCGCCAGCACTTGCCAAATTGCGAAGGTTTAGCCGCCCCGTCAGTTCTACTTTGCTAACCAGTCCGGGTGAGATGACCGGCGTCACCAGGGATAAACCGCCATAAACATCAAGGAGCATCAGACATGCGCTCACGTAAAATTGGTCTTGGCCACTATCTGGCCTACGGTTCCGGAGATTTTCTTGGAGCAGGCACCACGGCGCTGACCGCCGCCTGGTTGCTCTATTTTTACACCACCTTTTGTGGGTTAACCCCGATTCAGGCCACGCTGATCTTTGCCGCTGCCCGCGTGCTGGATGCGATAGTCAGTCCGCTGATGGGCTTTCTGACCGATAACTTCGGTTCGACCTGGCTGGGCAAACGCTTTGGCCGCCGCAAATTCTTTATCCTGCTCGGCATACCCTCTGTATTCAGTTATAGCCTGATGTGGCTCAGCGACATGAGTTTCTGGTGGTATCTCTGCACGTATCTGCTGTTTGATATCGTCTACACCATGATCCTGGTGCCGTATGAAACGCTGGTGCCGGAAATGACCGACGATTTCAAACAGAAAACCCGCTTCTCCGGTGCCCGCATCGGCCTGGCACAGCTGTCGGCCATTCTGGCTGCCTTTTTACCCGGTATTTTGCTGGGTATGCTGGGCAAAGATAATCCTCTCTCCTTCTTCTACGCCAGCCTGGTGTTTTCGGTAATCTGCGCGCTGGTGCTGACGCTGGTGTGGTGTTTTACCTGGGAGCGTCACCCCGATGACTTTTCCGCCGAGTCACGCCGTGCAGAACAGGAAAAGCAGCAGCTGACGCTGATGCAGAATCTCAAGCGGCTCTATGTCGAGCTGGCTTCAACCTTACGCATCCGCATCTTCCGCCAGCACCTTGGCATGTACCTCGGCGGCTATATCGCCCAGGATGTGTTTAACGCCGTCTTTACCTGGTATGTGGTATTTGTGCTGATGCAGAGCGCTCAGGTCGCCTCCAGCCTGATGGGCACCATGGCGGTGCTGCAGTTTATTGCCGTGATGGCGATGATTCCGCTCTGCATCCGCATGGGACCCGCGCCCGCCTACCGTCTGGTGGCCATATTGTTTGGCCTGGCGGCGCTCTCCTACGCTGGATTGTGGTATGCCGGAATGAACGACAACATGTCGCTGCTGTTGGTGATCTCTGCCCTGGCAGGCCTGGGACGTGGCGGCATCAACTATGTGCCGTGGAACACCTATACCTATATCGCCGATGTGGATGAGGTGATCACCGGACAGCGCCGTGAAGGAATTTTTGCCGGCATCATGACCCTGACGCGTAAAGCGTCGCAGGCTGGCGCAGTCATGCTGGTCGGTATCGTGCTGCAGCTCTCCGGCTTTGTCTCTGGACAGGCGACCCAGGTACCCGGCGTCAGCCACACTATCCTGGCGATTCTCAGCGTCGGTACCGTGGCCGTGCTGGCCTGCGGCTTTATCGTGTCACTGCGCTTTAAGCTTAATCTGCAGACCCACACTGTGCTGCGCCAGGAGACGCTGAAGATGCGCGACGCGGGCCGCATCGTGCCGGAAAGCATCACGCCGGAAGCACGCGGAATTGTAGAAACGCTGGCTGGCATGCCTTACGAAAATCTTTGGGGCAACAACAACATTGGCTTCCTTAATCGTAATAAGCCAGCGCCGGAAAAATTGTCCGCACATCCCACTTTAAACCCTTCTTTAAACCCGACCTTAAAACGACAGGAATAAACCATGACTGTATTTCCCGTTAAACACAGCAAATTATTGTGCCAGCCCGAGCATCTGTTGCCACGCAGCGAACTGGTACAGCTGATTCAAAAGCTGACACAGAATCTGGTTAACATCACCGATGAGACAGGCGAATTTTTATTACGGCTGGACGATGGCCGGGTGATTGATACCAAAGGCTGGGCGGGTTGGGAATGGACACACGGCATCGGTCTGTATGGCATGCTGCACTACTATCAGCAGACCGGTGACCAGCAGACGCTGGCCATTATTGATGAGTGGTTTACGCAGCGTCTGGAGGAAGGCACGCCGACCAAAAATGTGAATACCGTTTGTCCTTTTCTGACGCTGGCCTACCGTTACGAAGAGACCGGGAACCCGGCCTGGGTGCCGGTGCTGGAGCGCTGGGCAGAATGGGTCATGTATGAGATGCCGCGTACCGAACAGGGCGGCCTGCAGCACATTGTCTATAACAACGAAAACCCGCAGCAGCTCTGGGACGATACGCTGATGATGAGCGTAATGGCGCTGGCGAAAATTGGCCAGTTGCTGAAGCGCGATGAGTGGATTGAAGAAGCGAGTTATCAGTTCCTGCTGCACACCCAGTTTCTGATGGATCGCAAAACCGGCTTATGGTTCCACGGCTGGAACTTTGACGGCCGCCATAACTTTGCTGATGCACGCTGGGCGCGCGGTAACAGCTGGGTGACGATTGTCATTCCCGACTTCCTGGAGATGATGAACTGGCCTGAGCATCACGCTACCCGCCGTTTTCTGCAGCAGGTGCTGGAGACCCAGGTTAAAGCGCTCAGGGAGTGTCAGCACAGCAGCGGATTGTGGCACACCCTGCTTGATGATCCGCACAGCTACCCGGAAGCCTCCGCCACCGCCGGGTTTGCCTATGGCATTCTGAAAGGGGTTCGCAAGCGTTATCTGCCCGCGGAGTATCGCGAGGTGGCAGAAAAAGCGTTGCGCGGCGTGATTGCCAATATTGATGACGATGGCGAGTTAAAACAGGTCTCCTTTGGAACCGCAATGGGCAAGGATCTGGATTACTACCGCACGGTTCCTCTGACCTCGATGCCCTACGGCCAGGCGATGGCCCTGCTCTGCCTGACAGAGTATCTGCGCGTTTACCTCTGAATCCCGGCCAAAAAAAAGCCCCGCTAAGCGGGGCTTTTTCATCGCTGTAAATCATTACATGCTGCGGATGTAATCATCCATATCGGTTTTCAGGTTATCGGATTTAGTCCCGAAAATCGCCTGCACACCGGAACCGGCAACCACCACGCCACGGGCGCCGAGGTTTTTCAGTTCAGTCTGATCCACTTTCGCCACATCGGCGACGCTGACACGTAAACGGGTGATACAGGCATCCAGGTTGGTGATGTTCTCTTTACCACCAAACGCCGCCACCAGTTTGCCCGCCATCTCTGTACCAGTCGCGGTAGATTGCTCGCTGCTGCTGCTCTCTTCACGGCCAGGTGTTTTCAGATCCAGCTTCGCGATCAGTACACGGAATATGGTGTAGTAAACCAGACCATAGATGATACCAACAATCGGGAACAGCCAGATTTTACTGCTGTTGCCGCTCAGCACGATAAAGTCGATCAGACCGTGAGAGAAGCTGGTGCCATCACGCATCCCAAGCAGGATACAGATTGGGAATGCCAGACCCGCCAGCAGCGCATGGATCACATACAGGATTGGTGCCACGAACATGAATGAGAATTCAATCGGTTCGGTGATACCGGTCAGGAATGCGGTCAGCGCGGCGGAGATCATGATACCGCCCACTTTAGCGCGATTTTCAGGCTTCGCTGAATGCCAGATAGCAATCGCTGCCGCTGGCAGACCGTACATTTTGAACAGGAAGCCGCCAGAGAGTTTACCTGCGGTCGGGTCACCCGCCATATAGCGCGGGATATCACCGTGGAACACCTGACCTGCCGCATTGGTGTATTCACCGATCTGCATCTGGAAAGGAACGTTCCAGATGTGATGCAGACCAAATGGCACCAACGCACGTTCAATTACGCCATAAATACCAAAGGCGACAACCGGGTTTTGATAGGCTGCCCACTGCGAGAACTCCTGAATCGCGGAACCTATCGGTGGCCAGATAAAGGAGAGCAGCACGCCGAGAATGATAGCTGCCAGACCGGAAATAATCGGCACAAAACGCTTACCGGCAAAGAAGCCCAGATATTCTGGCAGCTTGATGCGGTAGAAGCGATTAAACATGTAAGCGGCGATGGAACCGGCGATAATACCGCCCAGCACCCCGGTGTCGGCGAGGTGTTTAGCCTCGATCTCCGCCGCAGGCAGATGCAGCACCAGCGGGGCAACCACCGCCATGGTTTTCACCATGATGCCATAGGCAACAACCGCTGCCAGCGCCGAAACGCCGTCATTATTGGTAAAGCCCAGCGCCACACCAATAGCGAAAATCAGCGGCATGTTGGCGAACACCGATCCACCCGCTTCTGCCATCACATGCGAAACCACTGCAGGTAACCAGCTGAAATTGGCTGAACCGACCCCTAACAAAATACCGGCAATCGGCAGAACCGATACCGGCAGCATCAGCGATTTACCGACCTTTTGAAGGTTGGCAAAAGCATTTTTGAACATAGCGTGAAGCTCCTGAGTAAGAGTGCATATTTGCGCAGTGCGCGTGGCAAAGAGGGAGGATTCTTTGCCGGGCTGGCGGTGACCGCCTTTTGATTTATTACGAAGGGTAAAATAATTCCCGATTTGTTACTTTGACGGGTATCACGTTTCGACAATCACAAGGGCGCACTTTACGAAATTTCTTACTGATCCGCACCAGTAATCGGCGATAAAAAGCTGACCCTGTCTGAAAAAACAGGGTCATATACGCAGGTTACAGATTAATTACAGAGGCTGAAATAATAGCTGATCAGGCGCCCAGCTGGCTCATCGGGATATGAAACAGCGTTGAGAAGTTTTGGGTTGTTGTGGCTGCCAGCGTTTCTAAATCCACCCCTTTTAGTACAGCCAGATATTCGGCAACATCGCGCGTATAAGCGGGCTGATTCTCTTTACCACGGAAAGGCACCGGGGCCAGATAAGGCGAATCCGTTTCCACCAGCATCCGATCCAGCGGCACATAGCGTGCGGCTTCACGTAACTGCTCGGCATTGCGGAATGTGACGATGCCGGAAAAAGAGATGTAGAAGCCCATATCCAGCAGTTTTGCTGCGGTGGGCTGATCCTCAGTGAAGCAGTGCAGCACGCCGCCGCAACGTTCAACCTGCTCTTCACGCAGAATCGCCAGCGTATCTTCGCGGGCATCACGGGTGTGAACAATGATCGGTTTGTTCAGCGCAATACCGGTACGGATATGTTCCCGGAACGAGCGCTGCTGCTGATCTTTTGTTTCTGGCTGATAGTGATAATCCAGCCCGGTTTCTCCCAGAGCCACCACCTGAGGATCGGCAGAGAGCCGACGAAACTCCTCAACATCATAGGCCTCTTCCTGATTCAGCGGATGCACACCGCAGGAGAGCGCTATATTTTTCCGTTCGCCGACCAGACTTTTAAGGGTATGAAAACCCGGCAGCGTGGTGGCGATTGCCAGCATAAATTTCACATCACGCGCCGCCGCTTTGGCGATCACATCATCCAGGTCACGATGGTTCTTTTCATAGTCCAGGCCATCAAGATGGCAATGGGAATCCACAATAAACATAATTACTCTCAGATAGGTTTAGCCGACAAGCGCGGGCTTCTGTTTGTCCGCCCAGCTCAGAAGCTGATCGGTCAGCAATAATTCGCGATTCACCGATGCCACATGCAGTAGCTGCTCGCGACAGCGCATCCAATCCTGGAGGCTGCTGTTGAGCG
Organism: Pantoea sp. PvP021; assembly: GCF_054056055.1. NCBI lineage: Bacteria > Pseudomonadati > Pseudomonadota > Gammaproteobacteria > Enterobacterales > Erwiniaceae > Pantoea > Pantoea sp. PvP021. The sequence goes on from NZ_JBSRXX010000001.1 coordinate 1,241,302, forward strand.
CGCTGGCAGAAAAGTATCCGGCCAGCAACTGCACCACATCCTGACGATCGATATTACTCAGCCACTGACCTGCATGTTGCTGCCACTTTATTGCATCCAGCAGCAAAGAGAGCAGCCAGCCGATACGCGCTGCCGCGTCGTCGGCGTTCAGCGCAGGCAGCAGTTGCAGGATGTCCTGCTGCAACGCAGCGGACAGCGCATCGCAGAGCTTCTGCCGGGCCTGCCACGGTCCGTTTTCCAGCAGGCTCAGCGCCGCACCGGGTGCACCTGCGCTCAGACGCAGAGCCGCCAGCAGCATCTGTTCGTCGTGCGCAGCGTGCTTCTTCAGCCAGAGCAGGCTTTGTCCTTCGTCCGGCGGCGTCAGATGCAGCGCCATGCAGCGGCTGCGCAGCGTGGCCAGCAGGCGCGAGGGATCCCGGCTGCTGAGGAAGAACCAGCTGTTGGCTGGCGGCTCTTCCAGCGTTTTCAGCAAGGCGTTGGCCGCCGCTTCCGAAAGCTGCGCGGCATCCGGCAGCCAGACCACTTTCGCGCCGCCCTGCTGACCAAAGTGGTACATTTTTTCCGTTACCTGCCGCACCGCGTCGATGCCCAGGGTACTTTTGCCCTTCTCCGCCTCAAGCCGATACCAGTCAGGATGGGTATTGGCCTGCATCAGCTGGCAACCGTGACACTGCCCGCAACTTTTCAGGCCATCCCGCTGCTGGCACATCAGCCAGCGGCTCATCCCCCAGACCAGCGCCTCATCGCCCATACCTGCCATCGCCTGGATCAACAACGCATGGTGAGCGCGATTCTCCTGATGCTGGCCAATCACCTGGCGATAAGGCTGATTCAGCCACGGATACCAGTTCATCACGCCTGCTCCGCCAGCCATCCATCCAGCGCCGCCTGAAGTGACGCTGTCACATCGCCCAGTGATTGTGTAGCATCGATGGTGATGATGGTGGGGTCCTCCGCTGCCAGCGCCAGATAGCGCGCGCGGGTGCGTTCAAAGAAGCGCAATGACTCCTGCTCAATGCGATCCAGCTCACCGCGCGCACGGGCGCGCTGCAGACCGATGTCGGGTGTCACATCAAGATAGAGCGTGAGATCGGGGCGGAAATCACCTAACACGGTATCACGCAGTGTCTGCATCAGATCGGCGTCAAGTCCACGTCCGCCCCCCTGATAAGCCTGAGAAGAGAGATCATGACGGTCGCCGATCACCCAGGCACCGCGCGCCAGCGCCGGTTTAATGACCGTTTCCACCAGCTGAACCCGCGCCGCATAGAGCATCAGCAGTTCCGCTTTATCTGTAACCTGCTCGCCCTCAATACCCTGCTTAACCAGCACCCGCAGCTGTTCTGCCAGCGGCGTTCCGCCAGGCTCACGGGTAAAGACCAGATCGTGAATGCCACGGGCACGCAGCGTGGCGACGATGGCGTCACGCGCGGTGGTTTTGCCGGCGCCTTCCAGGCCTTCAATGACGATAAACTTACTGTTCATTTTTTTCCTTTAGCGTCTGCCGGTAAACCTGCACCGCCTTGTTATGGCTGGCAAGATTAGTCGTAAAGGTATGGCCGCCCTTGCCGTCCGCAACAAAGTAGAGATAGTTGGTTTTCTCGGGATGAGCCGCTGCCTGCAGAGAGGCTTTACCCGGCATGGCGATCGGACCCGGCGGCAGACCGTTAATGATATAGGTATTGTAAGCGCTGGCCGTCTCAAGATCTTTGCGGGTCAGCGTCCCGTTATAGCTGTCGCCCATGCCATAGATGACGGTGGGATCGGTCTGTAACCGCATACCGGTGCGCAGGCGATTGATAAATACCGAGGCTACGCGCGCGCGCTCTTCGCTGACGCCGGTCTCTTTCTCAATGATTGAGGCCATGGTCACCAGATCCTGTGGGGTTTTATAGGGCAGATTATCCGCCCGTCCCTGCCACACCTCAGCAATGGTTTTTTTCATCCGCTCATGAGCGCGCTGCAGCAGCGCCATATCGGTGGTATTAGCCGTGTAGAGCCAGGTATCCGGGAAGAAGTTGCCCTCCAGCTGCTCAGGCTCCACTTTTAGTGCGCTGGCAAGGGTGGCGAACTGATCATCTTTCAGGGTATGCCGGATATAAGGCGCTTTGCGCAGCTCACTCAGCCACTCTTTCAGCCGCTGGCCTTCCACGAACCGCACCGGGAACTGCGCCTCTTTACCGCTGGCCAGCAGCTGTAACAGCGAACGCACCGTCATGGTCGGCTCAAGGCGATAGGTACCCGCCTTGAAGGTCGCCAGTTCAGGTTCCAGACGCAGCAGCGCGCCAAACCAGATACTGTGCGGAATAATCTTCTGCTCTTCCAGCTGCGCTTCAAGTGCGACCCGGCCCGTGCCGGCAGGCAGCGTGTAGATCGTTTCCTGCTGCAGGGTTAACGGGGTGGCCGCAAACCGCTTAACCTGCCAGTAACTCAGCACAGCCGCGAGACCCACGATCGCCAGCAGGCTGACGACGATTTTTTTACTTCGAATCATGATGCATCCATTATCTTTTCACAGCTTGCGCGCAACTGATTAAACAGCGAACGCTCAGTAAACTCTACCGCTTCTATCTGTCGGACCGGCAGGACCGGCATCAGCGCGTTACATATCACCACTTCATCGGCGGCCAGCAGCTGCGCCGGTTCGCTTTTTATTACCTGGCAAGCCTGGCCTTCGGCCGCAAGTTGCGCCATCAGACTTCGCCGCATAATGCCATCCACGCCCGACGCTGACAGATCAGGCGTAAAAATTTGCGAGCCCTGACGCCAGAATAAATTGGCCGCACAGCATTCCACCACCCAACCTTCAGTGTCAAGCACCAGTGCCTCGTCGGCGTCTGTCTGGTCAAGATGAGCTCTGATCATCACCTGCTCCAGACGATTAAGGTGCTTGATACCGGCAAACTGTGGATTACGTGCCAGATGGATCGGGCTGAGCAGGAGTGACACGCCACGCTGCTGTAAATCGGCGTAGTGTTGCGGCCAGGGCGCCAGCGAGACAATTCGCGTGGGTTCACCACAGCCGCGCCGGCTGTAGCCCCGTCCGCCGCTGCCCGTGCTGATAATCACTTTTAGCACCGCCTGGGTTTGTTGCTGCGCGGCCTGTCGCATTTCAGTCTCAAGCTGAAGCCAGTCGACGCCATCAATCCATAACCGCTCACAGCCCTCTTTGAGGCGCTGAATGTGACTTTCCAGCAGCACGATTTTACCCTGACGCACCGCGGCGGTAGTAAAACAGCCATCCCCAAACTGCAGGCCGCGGTCGCTGGCGGCCAGCATCGATTGTTTTAACCCGTTAATCCACATGGTTCTCTCCTGAGCGTGACTCGTGATTTCAGCGCATTCTGCAGGATAAAAAAAGGCCCGCATCGCGGGCCTTTTTAGCAATCAACAACGATTACACTTTACGGAAGATCAACGAACCGTTGGTTCCGCCGAAACCGAAGGAGTTACACAGGGTGTACTCCAGACCGGGAACCTGACGCGCGGTGTGGGGCACGAAGTCGAGATCGCAGCCCTCATCCGGATTGTCGAGGTTAATGGTCGGTGGAATGGCCTGGTCGCGCAGCGCCAGAATCGAGTAGATCGATTCAACCGCGCCTGCCGCACCCAGTAAGTGCCCGGTCATTGATTTGGTCGAGCTCACCATCACGCTGCTGGCTGCTGCCCCAAAGACCGATTTCACCGCCCGCGCTTCCGCTTTATCACCCGCTGGCGTGGAGGTGCCGTGCGCGTTGACATAGCCGATCTGCTCTGGCGTAAGCTGAGCATCGCGCAATGCGTTGATCATTGCCGCGGCGGCGCCTGATCCATCTTCTGGTGGTGAAGTCATGTGGTAGGCATCGCTGCTCATACCAAAACCTACGATTTCCGCGTAGATTTTCGCACCACGTTTCTTCGCATGTTCATACTCTTCGAGTACCACAATGCCAGCGCCGTCACCCAGCACAAAACCGTCACGATCTTTATCCCACGGGCGGCTGGCCGCTTGCGGGTTTTCATTACGGGTTGAGAGAGCACGTGCTGCACCAAAGCCACCGACGCCTAATGGCGTACTGGCTTTCTCTGTGCCACCCGCCAGCATCACATCAGCATCGTTATAGGCGATGATGCGTGCGGCATGACCGATGTTATGCACACCAGAGGTACAGGCTGTCGCGATAGAGATGCTTGGACCTTTCAGGCCATACATGATGCTGAGATGACCCGCCACCATGTTAACGATGGTTGAAGGCACAAAAAATGGGCTGATTTTGCGCGGGCCGCCGTTGACCAGTGAAGTATGATTCTCTTCAATCAGACCTAAACCACCGATGCCGGAGCCAATTGCTGCGCCCATACGGCTTGCATTTTCGTCGGTAACAACCAGACCACTGTCCTGCATGGCCTGCATACCGGCCACAATGCCGTACTGGATGAAGGCATCCATCTTGCGCTGATCTTTGCGCGAGATGTAGTCATCACAATTAAAATCTCTTACCAGACCTGCAAAACGTGTTGCATAAGCACTGGTATCAAAATGGTCGATCAGGGTAATGCCGCTCTGACCGGCAAGGAGAGCACTCCAGGTAGACTCTACGGTATTGCCGACAGGAGACAACATGCCAAGACCAGTCACAACTACACGACGCTTAGACACGTTCGTCCTCCAGGGAGGGGAAATAGGGAACTATGTGGGACAAACAAAAAAATCAGGCGGTCGAGCGACCGCCTGAAGATATTCATTAGCCTTTATGGCTATTGATATAGTCGATCGCTGCCTGAACGGTAGTGATTTTCTCAGCTTCTTCGTCTGGAATCTCAGTATCAAACTCTTCTTCCAGAGCCATCACCAGCTCAACGGTATCAAGAGAATCGGCACCCAGGTCTTCTACGAAAGATGCAGAGTTGGTGACTTCTTCCTCTTTCACACCCAGCTGCTCACTGATGATTTTCTTAACGCGTTGTTCGATATCGCTCATACTATTTAATTTCCTATCAAAACTCGCTTTCGCGATGGTTTTCGTAGTGTATAAAATGGTGAAAAAGATGCAACAAAATCCCGGCTGGTCGAACCACGATTTTGCGTTATTTTGCGGTTCTAACCGCAAATAAAGCAAATCATTTCGTGATTTATCAGACCATGTACATTCCGCCATTGACGTGCAGCGTTTCACCTGTGATGTAGGCTGCTTCGTCAGAGGCTAAAAATGCCACAGCATTGGCGATTTCCTGAGCATCGCCTAAGCGACCCGCAGGAACTTCCGCCAAAATACCGGAACGTTGATCTTCGTTCAGTGCCCGCGTCATGTCAGTCTCAATAAAGCCTGGAGCCACGACGTTGACGGTAATGCCACGTGACGCGATTTCGCGCGCCAGTGATTTGCTAAAGCCAATCAAACCCGCTTTTGCTGCCGCATAGTTTGCCTGGCCCGCATTACCCATAGTTCCAACAACGGAACCAATGGTGATGATACGGCCCACGCGCTTTTTCATCATGGCACGCAGGACCGCCTTGGAAAGGCGGAATACCGATGTGAGGTTGGTATCCAGGATATCCTCCCACTCATCGTCCTTCATGCGCATGAGAAGATTATCACGCGTAATGCCTGCATTATTGACTAAAATATCCACTTCGCCAAATTCAGCACGAATATTCTCTAAAACAGTGCTGATTGAGTCAGCGTCAGTCACATTCAGTAACAGGCCTTTGCCCTTGTCGCCAAGGTAAGCACTGATGGCGTCGGCGCCACTCTGGCTGGTTGCAGTTCCTACCACTTTAGCACCGCGTGCCGCCAGTGTTTCTGCAATCGCACGACCAATGCCGCGACTCGCGCCGGTAACCAGCGCAACTTTACCTTCAAAGCTCATGATTTTCCTCTTATTCCTTACCGAGTGCAGCCGTCAGGGATGCAGTATCGTTAACGGCAGCCGCTGTCAGGCTATCGACAATACGTTTCGTCAGTCCGGTCAGGACTTTACCTGGCCCCATCTCCAGGAGCTGCGTCACGCCCTGTGCTGCCATCGCTTCCACGCTCTCGGTCCAGCGAACCGGGCTGTAGAGCTGACGGACCAGCGCATGGCGGATGGCCGCAGCATCGGTTTCAGCTTTCACATCGACGTTGTTGATCACCGGTACCGCAGGCGCGTTAAAGGTGATGCTCTCCAGCGCCACCGCCAGTTTATCGGCCGCAGGCTTCATCAGTGCGCAGTGAGAAGGAACGCTGACCGGCAGTGGCAAGGCACGCTTAGCGCCCGCTGCTTTACAGGCGGCACCCGCACGTTCAACGGCTTCTTTGTTACCCGCAATAACCACCTGGCCCGGCGAGTTAAAGTTAACCGGTGAGACAACCTGACCCTGCGCGCTCTCTTCACAGGCTTTGCGGATAGCCGCGTCATCCAGGCCAATAATCGCCTGCATCGCGCCAGTGCCTTCAGGCACCGCTTCCTGCATCAGTTTGCCGCGCAGTTCAACCAGCTTCACTGCATCCGCAAAGTTAAGCACACCCGCGCAAACCAGCGCTGAATATTCACCCAGGCTGTGACCAGCCATCAGGGCTGGCTGTTCACCGCCCTGCTGCTGCCAGACACGGTAGATTGCCACGGAGGCAGCTAACAGTGCAGGCTGAGTCTGCCAGGTTTTGTTCAGCTCTTCAGCCGGACCCTGACTTACTAATTGCCACAGATCATATCCCAGCGCGTCAGAGGCTTCACGGAAGGTCTCTTCTACCAGCGGATACGTTGCCGCTAATTCAGTCAGCATGCCCACGGTCTGTGAACCCTGACCGGGGAAAACAAATGCAAATTGCGTCATTTTTCGTTCCTGTCAATCAAAAGCGAACCAGCGCAGAACCCCAGGTGAATCCACCACCAAAGGCTTCCAGCAGAATAAGGTGTCCGGGTTTGATGCGGCCATCACGGACCGCTTCATCCAGTGCGCTTGGCACCGATGCGGCAGAGGTATTGCCATGACGATCCAGTGTGACGACCACTTTATCCATGGTCATGCCGAGTTTTTTCGCGGTGGCGCTGATAATGCGCAGGTTCGCCTGATGCGGCACCAGCCAGTCCAGCATTTCACGATCGAGATTATTGGCCTGCAGCGTTTCATCAACGATGTGAGCCAGCTCGGTGACGGCAACCTTGAAGACTTCGTTGCCTGACATGGTGACATAAGCGGGCTGATCCTGATGCGCACGATCCTGATAAGGCAGCGTCAGCAGCTGTGAATAGCGACCATCAGCATGAAGATGGGTAGAGATGATCCCCTGCTCTTCGCTCTGACCCAGCACGACCGCGCCTGCACCATCGCCAAACAGGATGATGGTGCCGCGATCTTCCGGATCAAGTGCGCGTGCCAGGACATCAGCACCAATCACCAGCGCATGTTTCACCGCGCCATTTTTGATGTATTGATCGGCCACGCTCAGTGCATAGGTGAAACCTGCACAGGCGGCAGCGAGGTCAAACGCCGCGCAGTCTTTGATTTCCAGCATTTGCTGGATCATGCAGGCAGAGCTGGGGAAGGCATGGCTGGAAGAGGTTGTGGCGACAATAATCAGCCCAACATCGTTCGCTTCAATGCCTGCCATTTCAAGGGCGCGTTGCGCCGCGCTGAATCCCATGGTGGCGACGGTTTCGTCAGGCGCAGCAATACGACGCTCGCGGATGCCGGTACGGGTAACAATCCACTCGTCCGACGTCTCCACCATTTTTTCCAGATCGGCATTGGTGCGGATCTGGCTTGGCAGATAACTGCCCGTACCGATAATTTTGGTATACATCTAGGCTTTGTCACTCCTGGCTAATACAGCATCAAGGCGCGCAGCAATTCGCTCGGGAATTTGCTGCCTCACCGCCTGCTCTGCCTGTTCTATCGCCACAGCGAAGGCGTGTTGATTTGCCGCACCGTGACTCTTGATCACTGTTCCGCGCAATCCTAACAGACAAGCGCCATTGTACTGGTCAGGGTGGAGATGCCCGAAGCGCTTCGTCAGACGTTTCTGAATCCAGCGTCCCAGCAACTGAAGCCACCATGACCGTTTTTTACCTTCCCCTGATGACTTCAGCAGAGAAAGAAACATTCTTACCACGCCTTCCATAGTCTTCAGCGTGACGTTTCCGACAAAACCGTCACAGACCATCACATCCGTTTTACCGGTGAGCAGTTCGTTACCTTCAAGGTAACCAATATAGTTGATTTGCGGTGATTCTCGCAGCACTGCCGCGGCGTCGCGGATCGTTTCCAGCCCTTTGGTCTCTTCATGACCAATATTGAGCAACGCGACACGGGGCCGTGCAATACCAAGCACATGCTCAGCCATTACCGACCCCATTACAGCAAACTGCACCAGCATCGCACTGTCTGAGCCCACATTTGCGCCCAGATCCAGCACCACGGTTTTACCCTGTTGCTGGTGCGGTAAAACGGACATCAGCGCCGGACGTTTAATGCCATCCAGCGGTTTTAATAAGAGTGTCGACAGCCCCATCAGCGCACCGGTATTCCCGGCGCTGATGCAGGCCTGCGCACGTCCCTCTTTAACCATCTCCAGTGCCACACGCATTGAGCTGCCGCGACTGTTGCGGATGGCCTGAGCGGGCCGCGCATCACTTGCAATAACCGATTCGGCAGGGATGACCTGCAAACGCCCCATCAGGGAGGAATCCGCTTTGGCAAGCAATGGCATGAGAGTGTCGGGGTGTCCGACCAGAAGAAGGAATAGTTCCGAATGAGAGGCCAGTGCCTGCAATGCTGCAGGCACTGTCACGCAGGGACCGAAGTCCCCGCCCATGGCATCAATCGCCAGGGTCAAACGTGTCAAGGTATCGCCTTGCTAAGCAAGAAACTTACTTAACGATAACCTTGCGACCGCGGTAGTAACCGTCCGCAGTGATGTGGTGACGCAGATGAGTTTCGCCAGAAACTTTATCTACTGACAGAGCAGCAGTGGTCAGCGCATCGTGTGAACGACGCATACCACGCTTAGAACGGGTGGGTTTATTCTGTTGTACGGCCATGGACCTTACTCCTATTACTTACGCTTTAAACTGGCTAATACGGCAAATGGATTTGGTTTCTCCACCTCTGCAGGCAGTTTACCAAAGACCATGTCCGCCTCGGACACTTCACAGTGTTCAGAATCGTGCACCGGAACGACCGGCAGCGCGAGAATAATTTCATCCTCGACAACCGCCAGCAGATCGATCTCACCAAACTCGTTGACATCGACCGGCTCGTACGCTTCCGGCAATGCCTCGGCCTGCTCTTCAGAAGAGACAGGGCTGAAGCAGTAACTCACTTTTACGTGATGAGGAAAGGTCTGGTTGCAGCGCTGGCAACGCAACGTCACTTGTACTTCAGCAGTACCCGTCAGTACTGCCAGACGTTGGTTATCAACCGCAAACGACATGGCACAATCCACATCACTGTCCACACTAACGACCGACTCGGCCACACGCTCCACCTGTACAGATGTGTAGACACCCTGATAATCAAGGCGCTTCTGAGCAGTGCGGACAGGGTCCAGCGTTAGGGGTAATTTTACCTTTTGCATAGGGCGCGCATATTAACTTTGTAATGTCATAGAGTCAAAGAAAAAGGCCGTTAAACAGCATCTTTCAACCACTATTCGCATCCAGTGCGGCGCACAGTTTAAAATGACTGTCACCAATTCGCTATCACTATTGAAAAAAAATGACGCCATCGATTCTTTTAGCTTCAACCTCGCCCTTTCGGCAGGCATTACTGCATAAACTGGGCCTGCCTTTTATTACCGCCGCGCCTGAGGTTGATGAGTCACCTCAGCCCGATGAAACCGCTGAAGTGCTGGTGACCCGTCTTGCCGTGGCTAAAGCGCAGGCGCTGGCAAAAACGTATCCCAGCCACTGGATAATCGGCTCCGACCAGGTTTGCGTGCTGGATGGCGCAATCGCCGGTAAGCCTCACACGGCTGAGAATGCGCGGGCGCAACTGCGTGCCGCCAGCGGAAAAGCCATTACCTTTTATACCGGTCTGGCGCTATTTCATCCGGCCAGTGGCACGCTGCTGCACTGCTGTGAGCCCTTTGTGGTTCATTTCCGCACGTTAACTGACGCTGAAATCAGCGGCTATGTGGAAAAGGAGCAGCCGCTTCAGTGTGCGGGCAGTTTTAAAAGTGAAGGTCTGGGGATTTGTCTGTTTGATCGGCTGGAGGGACGCGATCCCAATACGCTGGTCGGGCTGCCGTTGATCGCGCTCAATGAGATGTTGCAGCAGGCCGGCATCAATCCTTTAACGAACTGATGCCGGAGAGATTACGCTTTCCGCTGACGCAGCTTAAGCAGGCATTGCTTCAGGCCATCATCCAGTGGCGCCTCGACCCGCATCACTTCGCCGGTGCCGGGATGCGTAAAGGTCAGCGCCGCAGCATGCAGGAACAGGCGTTTTAAACCGGTTGCCGCCAGCTGACTGTCAAACTCACGTTCTCCGTAGCGATCGTCGAAGGCAATGGGATGCCCGGCATGCAGCGTATGGACGCGAATCTGATGCGTACGACCGGTGACCGGGCTCGCTTTCACCAGCGTGGCAAACTCGAACCGCTCTTCTACTTTAAAGCGGGTTTCTGAGGCTTTGCCTTCGCTGCTGACGCGCACCACGCGCTCACCGCTCTGCAGGATGTTTTTCAGTAGCGGCGCCTGAACCACCTTCAGGTGTGACGGCCAGTTGCCGCGCACCAGGGCCAGATAATCTTTCTGCATCCCCTTTTCGCGCAGTTGCTCATGGAGGGAGCGCAGCGCCGAACGCTTTTTAGCGACCAGCAGAATGCCGGAGGTGTCACGATCCAGGCGATGCACCAGCTCCAGAAAGCGTGCTTCCGGTCGCAGGGCACGTAACCCTTCAATCACCCCGAAGGTGAGTCCGCTACCGCCATGCACGGCTGTGCCGGAAGGCTTGTTCATCACCAGCAGCGACTCATCCTCAAACAGGATGGCATCGGCCAGTGACGCCACTTTCGCCAGTTTGGGGGAAACGGCATCTTCGTCGCGTTCCGCTACCCGAACCGGCGGAATGCGCACCTCATCGCCCTCCTCCAGCTTATATTCTGGCTTGACGCGCTTTTTATTCACCCGCACCTCGCCTTTGCGAACGATGCGATAAATCATGCTTTTGGGCACACCCTTGAGCTGGGTGCGCAAAAAGTTATCAATGCGTTGTCCGGCATTTTCAGCCGTGATGGCGACAAAATGTACGCCGGGATTCTCTGTTTTCATGGCGGCGATTCTAAATAGTGTCCCCTGATAGCGCCACCCCTTTTTCTGTGCTTAACTCTGGAGTTGATGTGACGGCAGGTCGCCTCTCTGCTGGCTTTTTCAGCAAAGCGCTGTTTTGTCCGACACATTAGCGATTTAAATGTAAAGAAACTTCACAAGCTGGCTAAAGTCGCCTTGCTATATGAAGGTTAGCAATGGAATAATGCTTGAGTTTCTTACCTGAACCATTTCAGGGCAGAAAAAGAGCGAAATTGTCATTTTGCCGGATTGAGCAGACACGCAGCAATGGCGTAAGACGTAATGCGAAATCAGGCACTTAGCGGGCTGCGGGTTGCGGCCTGGACAACAGTATGGGATGCACGGGTTTTCTTTATTCTCTCAGGCATTTCCACTATCTGGTGCTGTTTTCCCTTATGAAAAACAGGCCACCGACGTTATTTGCGCCCCTCGCGCGGTCGACAGCCGTGAGGTTGACGACATTGCACTAAGTCACGGGGCCATCGGTTGATACTCGTCCAGGGTAACTATGCCCGCAGCTGTAATCACTCATGAAAGAATAACGAGTAAGTCACGATGAAAAGAATGTTAATAAACGCAACTCAGCAGGAGGAGTTGCGCGTTGCCCTGGTTGACGGTCAGCGTCTGTACGATCTGGATATTGAAAGTCCTGGACACGAGCAGAAAAAAGCCAACATTTACAAAGGTAAAATCACTCGCATTGAACCCAGCCTTGAAGCTGCGTTTGTCGATTACGGCGCAGAGCGTCACGGTTTCCTCCCGTTAAAAGAAATCTCCCGCGAATACTTCCCCTCCAGCTATAACGCGCATGGTCGTCCGAATATTAAAGACGTGCTGCGTGAAGGTCAGGAAGTCATTGTTCAGATCGATAAAGAAGAACGCGGCAATAAAGGCGCTGCGCTGACCACCTTTATCTCTCTGGCGGGCAGCTATCTGGTACTGATGCCGAACAACCCACGTGCAGGCGGTATCTCTCGCCGTATCGAAGGTGACGATCGTACCGAGCTGAAAGAAGCCCTGTCGGCGCTGGAACTGCCGGAAGGCATGGGCCTGATTGTCCGTACTGCGGGCGTCGGTAAATCAGCCGAATCGCTGCAGTGGGATTTAAGCTTCCGTCTAAAACACTGGGAAGCGATCAAGAAAGCCGCTGAAAACCGCCCTGCTCCGTTCCTGATCCATCAGGAAAGTAACGTGATTGTGCGTGCCTTCCGCGACTATCTGCGTCAGGACATCGGTGAGATCCTTATCGATAACCCGAAAGTACTGGAACTGGCGCGTCAGCATATCGCTGCGCTGGGCCGTCCGGACTTCAGCAGCAAAATTAAGCTCTACACCGGTGAAATCCCGCTGTTCAGCCACTATCAGATCGAATCGCAAATCGAATCCGCTTTCCAGCGTGAAGTCCGCCTGCCTTCCGGTGGCTCGATTGTGATCGACAGTACCGAAGCGCTGACCGCTATCGATATCAACTCAGCACGTGCAACACGCGGCGGTGATATCGAAGAGACGGCGTTCAACACCAACCTTGAAGCGGCCGATGAGATTGCTCGTCAGCTGCGTCTGCGTGACCTGGGCGGCCTGATCGTTATCGATTACATCGATATGACGCCGGTACGCCATCAGCGCGCGGTTGAGAATCGTCTGCGTGAAGCTGTCCGTCAGGACCGCGCCCGCATTCAGATCAGCCACATTTCACGTTTCGGCCTGCTGGAGATGTCCCGTCAGCGTCTGAGCCCGTCATTAGGTGAATCCAGTCATCACGTCTGCCCACGCTGTAGCGGCACCGGCACCATCCGTGATAACGAGTCACTGGCGCTGTCGATCCTGCGTCTGATTGAAGAAGAAGCGCTGAAAGACAACACCAAAGAAGTTCACGCCATTGTTCCGGTTCAGGTGGCCTCTTACCTGCTGAATGAAAAACGTGAAGCGGTTAACGCTATTGAAACACGCCAGGGTGGCGTGCGGGCTATCATCGTTCCTGATGACAAGATGCAGACCCCACACTACTCCGTGCTGCGCGTGCGCAAAGGCGAAGAGACGCAGACCCTGAGCTATCATCTGCCGAAGCTGCATGAAGCCGAAATGGCGATGCCGTCGGAAGAGGAACATGCTGAACGTCGTCGTCCTGAGCAGCCTGCTCTGGCCGCGTTTGTAATGCCTGATGCGCCTCCGGCACCGGTAGAAGTTGAGCCAGAAGCGCAACGCGCTGAAGCCCAGCCAGCCGCAAAAGCAGCACCTGCTGTGGCTGCGCCTGCTACCGTCAGCACCGGCTTCTTTGGCCGTCTGCTTGGTGGCCTGAAAAAAATGTTCGCAGGCGAAGAAGCCCCTGCCGCTGCACCCGTGGCCACTGAGGTTGCAGAACCGCAGAAAGCGCCTGAAAGCGAGCAGGAAAACGGCAACGGCCGTGGCGAGCGCCGCAACAACAATAACAACCGTCGTAACAATAATCGTCGTGAGCGTACGCCGCGCAACGGAGATAACGCGCAGTCGCGTGAAGGCCGTGAACCACGCGAAAACCGTGAGCCTCGTGAAAACCGCGAACCTCGTGAAAGTCGTGAACCGCGCGAAAGTCGCGAGCCACGTGAAAATCGCGAGCCGCGCGAGGGTAACGATAATCGCCGTAACAAGCGTCAGTCCCAGGCTGGTGAAGTGCGTGAAGAGCGTCCGGCACTGAGCGAAGAAGCGCGCCAGCAGCGTGATGAGCAGCAGCAACAGCGCCGTGAACAGCGTGCTGAGCGTCAGCGTCGTCGTCAGGAAGAGAAACGCGCCGGTGAAGAAGCCGCCAAAGTGGCTGAGCAGCCGGTAGTGGTAGCCGACGTTCCGGACGTGACCGAGCCGCAGGATGATGAGCGCGTACAGGTTATGCCGCGTCGCAAGCCGCGTCAGCTGAACCAGAAGGTGCGTGTTGATGATAACCGTCCACCTATGCCAGCCGAAGCCAGCGACTTTGCCCAGCCGGCTGAAGTGCGTCAGCCTCAGCAGACAGACGTGGCTCAGCCGCAGCCTGAGTTCCAGGCACCGCAGGGTGAAGAGCAGGATGACAACGACAACCGTGATAACGCCAATATGCCGCGTCGTTCACGTCGTTCGCCTCGTCATCTGCGCGTCAGCGGACAGCGTCGTCGTCGTTACCGTGATGAGCGTTATCCGACTCAGTCAGCAATGCCGCTGGCCGCTGCAGCTGCATCACCAGAGATGGCATCCGGTAAAGTCTGGATCCGTTACCCGGTGAGCCAGGCCAGCGAAGAGCAGGTTCAGAATGTGACTCACGAGACGCCAGCGTACAACCGCGAAGAGACAGCAGACGCCACCAGTGCGCTGCCCGTTGCTGCCGCTGTTGAGTCTGTTGCTCAGGAGGCGCCAGTGCAACAGGCCGAGCCGCAGGCAGAAACGCCAGTGCCGGTCGTGAACACTGACGACACCCGTGCTATCGACGCGCCGGTTGACGAGCAGCCCTCCGTTGTTCCGGCGGCAGATGAAGCAAAAGCGGAAGCGGTAGCAGCCGAAGCCGTGCCTGCTGAGCCTGTCACCGAAGCGCCGGTTGTGACACCTGCGGTTGAGACTGCACAGCCTGCAGAGGTTGCAGAAGAAGCACAGCCTGCAGAGGTTGCTGAGCAATCGGCTACCGACGTCAGCGAAGCGATCGCAGCAGAAGTTGAAGAAGTTCTGAATGCGCCGGTCGCTGCTGAAGCTGAAACAGCGCCAGTTCGTGAACCTCATGCTCCGGTAGCCGCACGCGATGTCGCCCCTGCAGCACCGGTGACTGCGGCCGAACCTGTTGCATCAGTGCCTGCAACGGCATCCGAGCCTGCAACTGCCTCAGTGCCGAATGACGGTACGCGCTGGAAGCATTTTGCCTCTGCGCCGATGACTAAAGCGCCTGCGCCAGTCTGGCAGTCAGAACCGGCACCGCACAGTGACTGGGTGCGTGCACCGTATGAGTTCGACGGTCGCGGTTCTGCGGGTGGTCATAGCGCCACACATCATGCCACAGCCCCGGCGACCAAGCCGTAACGCATAAGCTGTTGTGAACTGAACCCCGGCCTGCAAGCCGGGGTTTTTTTATGCCTGCGATTCTGCCCGCCAGCGGACAGAGGATAATTAACCTCCCCTCCTCGCTTATCAGGAATCAGGAAAGTGCGTGTGTGGCGTGAAAGCAGGTCTGTTATGCGAGCAGCCTGTCGCTGTAAATCAACCCGGTCTAATTTCTATGGTTCCCGCCACCGGCTGAATCGCAGGCAAAAAAATCCCACCCTCCTTTAGCGGGAGGGTGGGAAAAAGTAAGCGCATCCGGTTAAAGTACGCTCAAAATTTCAGGTCAGACTACGAGTTCATCTGGAACAGCGACATCTTAGACATGTCCGTAAAGGTCTTATAGGACGCCTGTAATGCCGTCTGCTGCATGGTGTAGTTAGAAGCCGCTTCGGTTAAATCCACGTTAACCAGGTCACTCATCTGCGAGCTGTAAATCACACTACGGTCATCGCCCTGGGCATTCAGCGTATCGATCTCTGAAAGCTGGGTACCAATCTCAGAACGCACGGTTAAGACATTATTCAGCGAGTTACCCAGGCCACGGTTGGTTTTATCCATCGCCGCCTGGAAGGTCTGTTTGGTTGCGGCGTCAGCATCATCCTGCGGCACTTTCAGCGCAGCAATGGCGCTATCCAGCATCTTAAACACATTCGTTTCGCTGGCGCTGCCATCCGGCTCTTTGGTGGCATTGCCGGAGATCGCCATAAAGATATTGTCACCGGTATGGCCCACAGTCATGGTACGGCTGGTATCGACCTTCTGAGTGATCGCCTCGGTGCCGCCTGCATAGCCGACGCCGGTGCCTGCCGCATCCACAAATGGCGCACTGTCAGTTTTATAACCGGCAAAAATATAGCGGCCATTGGCATCCTGGCTGTTTGCCTGGTTCAGCAACTGGGCGCGGATACCCTCCAGCTGGGTAGCAATCGAACCACGGTCATCGTCGCTCAGCGTACCGGTTGAACCGTTGACGATCAGCCCTTGCGCAGCAATGATCCCATCGGTGACACCTTTCAGCGTATTCTCTTCCAGTGACAGACCCTGCTCGGCAAAGGTACGCGCCAGCGCATACTGCTTTCCCTGCTGCTGGGTTTGTGACAACACGACAGCACGAGACGCGGCAATCGGATCGTCCGAAGGATTATTCACACGGCGGCCGCTGGAGAGCTCCTGGCCTGATTTCAGCCAGGAGGCCTGTGAGTCAGTGATGCCACGCACCTGCTGCTCAAAAATCATATTGGTACTGATTCGCATGTTATCTCCTGCCCTTAGCGAATATTGATCAATGCATTAAACACGGTGCTGGCAGTCTGCAGCACCTGCGCATTGGCCATGTAATATTGCTGATATTTGGTCAGGTTGGCGTACTCCTCATCGAGGTTTACCCCAGAGACCGATTGCTGGCGCTGGGTCAGCTGACTGACCACGCTTTTCTGAGTGGTGCTGGTGGTTTCCAGTGAACTGGTTTTGTTACCCACACTACTGACGATGGTGGCGTAGGCCTGAGACAGCGTGGCGTTGCCGCCGACCAGTTTCACATCCTGCAGATTCAGCAGTTTTTGCGCATTACGGTTATCACTCTCACCACCGACAGCACCCGCGGCGGCCACCTGCGATTCACTGGTGATTGCGACTGACATATCGTTGATGGCGTTCTGGACCGGCTTCACCAGGAAACTGTCTTTGGCAGCAGGTGCAGGCGTGCCGGCGACGGTCAGTTTCAGACCGTCAAAGCTCAGCGTGGTGTTGCCACTGGCATCGGTACCTGGCGTGATGGTAACGGCCGTACTGTCTGAGGCGCGGGTCGCGGTCCAGTTATTGCCGTCATAACTCACGGTGTAATTGGATGCTTTCAGTGCACTGGTATCGGTCCACTCAGCGGTGACGGACGCGGCGGTGCTGTTTTTACTGTTGCCCACCACGATCGGGCTGCCGATATTAAAGAAATCGACGCCCTGATTGCCTTTGCTATCGAAGCCCTGCTTGTGGACATCGTTGAAGCTGGTGGTAAACGCCGCCGCTAACTGACCCAGCTGGTTCTGTGCCAGATCCAGATCCTGAGTACGGAACGCCAGCAGACCGCCCAGCGAACCGGTGGTGATCAGCTTTTCCGGGATCTCGACGTTGCCCGCCTGCTTATCGACATAGCCGATGGTAGTGCGTGTCGGATCGCTGCTGGAGGGCATCGCCACCAGATCGTGAGATTTGTCGCCGTTCACCAGCGTCAGGCCATTGGCCATCGCAACCGTGTAGCCGCCATCCTGCTGCGATACCGTCACACCAACCACGTTATTCAGGGTATTCACCAGCTGATCGCGCTTATCGAGCAGATCGTTAGGTGCGGCACCGTTTGCCGTGCTCAGTTTGCCAATCTGTTTGTTCAGATCGGCAATCTGGCTGGTGAGGGTATTGACCTGCTTGATGCTGGAATCGACATCGGCATTGACGCTGTTCTGCATATTGTTCAGGTATTGTGCTGACGTCTGGAACTGGCTGACCAGCCCCTGCGCATTGCTGAGCATCGACTGACGCGCCGACGGATCGTTGGCGTTGCTGACCACGTTCTGCAGGTTGGTAAAGAAGCCCTGCAGCGAGGTCGACAGGCTGGTAGTCGAAGTCGACAGCAGATCGTCAATGTTAGAAATCTGGCTGTGCTGGGTGCTTACCGCGCTGTAGTTCGCGCTGGAACCGCGCAGCTGCGTAGCAATAAACGCATCATATTCACGTTGTACACCGGTGATATTCACGCCGTTACCATAATAGCTATTGCCCTGCAGGGTACTGTTCGCCTGCGCCAGTACCGTGGTCTGACGTGAATAGCCCGCCACGGTGTAATTGGAAATGTTGTTACTCGTGGTGCTCAGAGCGGCCTGCGCGGCACTCAATCCGCTCATCGCGGAGTTAATTATGCTGGACATCTCGGTTCCTTACGTTCCCCGTCAACCGGGCTGGCAGACATCAAAGTGGGCGCCAGCAGGCGAAAACGCTTCTGGCTATAGGGATGTTATCGGCTTGCTAAAGTGAAACTTGAGGCGCAATGATCAGAACAGGTCGCCCATATCCTGACTGTAAGCTTTGACGACTTTGTCGCCCATACTTTTGAATTGCTGAATCATTCCCACCAGCTTTTGCGCATATTTTGGATCGGTGGCATAACCGGCCGCCTGTAAGGCCTGCGCACCCTGCTCTGCGCTTGAGGCGTTCGTCACCGCCGCATAGCGTGGGTTTTTGGTCAGGAGTTTGACGTAGTCGGTCAGCGCCTCGAAATAGGAGTTATAGACGCGAAAGCTGGCACGCACTTTCTTCGCTTCGCCCTGCTCATATTCGGTGGTCATGATATCGGTGGTGTCACCTTTCCAGTCGCCGCTGGCTTTAATCCCGAACACGTTGTAGCTCGGTTTGCCGTCGCGGGTCAGGATCTGACGCTGGCCCCAGCCCGACTCCAGCGCAGCCTGCGCCAGAATCAGGTGATGAGGAATGCCACTCTGCTGGCTGGCAGCCTGCGCCGGTTGCGTCAGCTGGGCGATAAACTCGCGGCTGTCACTGGGCAGACCCGTCGGTGAAGCGACCGGCGGCAGACGCGGCATTGCCTTACGCACAATCTGCTCCAGCTGCTGCGTGGGCAGTGGTGTTGCCCCGCTGGTGCTGAGAATAAAGCTGTTATCCAGCTTCATCGGCACCGTACCGGCTTTTTCATCCGGCGCGGTGGCGGGCTGCATCTGTTTGACGATGGTTTCCGCCAGGCCCAGGCCGCGCTTCCCCATCTCCTGTGCAATCTGCTGATCATACATAGAGGTAAAGAGTTTGGTCTGCTCGTTGCCCATAATGCCGTCCTGCGGCAACGCCTCGCGCATACTCTTCAGCATCATCTGTACAAACATCCCTTCGACCTGACGCGCCACCTGCAACGCTTGTCCTTTCGGATCGTTGCTGGCCTGGCGTTTCAGTTCATTCAGGGAACGGCTGTCGAAAGCCGAACTCGTCAGAGATTGCATATCAGCCATCAGATAATTTCCAGTTTGGCACGCAGACAGCCGGCACTCTGCATCGACTGCAGAATTGACATCAGTTCGATAGGTGACGCACCCAGCGCATTCAGCGCACGCACCACGTTGTTCAGGTTGGCGCTGGCGTTGACGCGTTGCAGCGCACCGCCGGTCTGGCGCAGATCGATCTGAGTCTGCGTCGTCGCCACCGTCTGACCACCGGCCAGTGGGGTATCAGGCTGACTGACGTTCTGCTGCTGGTTAACCGTCACCGACAGATTGCCCTGCGCGACCGCACACTGATTCAGCGTCACTTCACGGTTCATTACCACCGAACCGGTACGGGAGTTGATGATGACTTTGGCATCTTCAACCGGGATAGACACATTAATGTTCTGGATCTCAGCCAGCAGACGTACCTGCGCACCATTATTAGGCGACACGCGGATCTGCACGGTACGGGCATCCAGCGGCTGTGCTGCGCCGTAGCCGCCACGGGCGTTAATAGCATCAGCAATACGCTGCGCCATTGAGAAATCTTCGCTGTTAAGCTGCAGGTTAATGGTGTTCTGCGTACCAAAGTTGCTCTGCAGTTCACGCTCAACGGTTGCACCGCCGGTGATACGGCCACCGTTCAGCTGGTTAACCTGAACACTGCTGCCGCCCGCTGACGCACCCGCGCCACCGACAAGGATATTACCCTGCGCCAGCGCATAAACCTGGTTATCGACCCCTTTCATCGGCGTCATTAACAGCGTGCCGCCGCGCAGGCTTTTGGCGTTACCCAGTGACGAGACCACCACATCCAGGTTCTGACCCTGACGGGCAAACGAGGGCAGTTTTGCGGTGACCATGACGGCCGCCACGTTCTTCAGCTGCATGTTGGTCCCGGTGGGAACGGTAATACCAAGCTGCGACAGCATGTTGCTCACTGTCTGGGTAGTAAATGGCGTCTGGGTAGTCTGGTCACCGGTGCCATCCAGCCCCACAACCAGGCCGTAGCCCAGCAGCTGGTTATCACGAACGCCCTGAACCGTGGTTAAATCACGAATCAAATCGGCTTTTGCCAGCAGGCTGACGCCCAGCAGCAGCGCCAGCCCGGCGCGTAACAGCGTTAACTTTTTCATTGAAACCTCTTACATCGGCGAGATGTTCAGGAAGAAACGCTGGAACCAACCCATGGTCTGCGCCTCATTGATGTAACCATTTCCGACGTACTCAATACGTGCATCGGCGACAGCGGTAGATAACACGGCGTTACTGGCGCTGATGGTGCGTGGGTTGACCACGCCCGAGAAGCGAATGAACTCCGTGCCCTGATTAATGGCGATCTGTTTTTCACCGACCACGTGCAGGTTGCCGTTTGACAACACCTGATCCACGGTGACGGTAATGGTGCCGGTAAAGGTGTTATTGGCGGATGCGCCGCCTTTACCTGCGAAATCATTTTTGCCTTCGGCGCTGAGGTTGGCTTTTTCACCACCTGCACCCACCAGGCCTGCCAGACCGGTCGGCACCGCGCTCACACCAAAGCTGTTGCTGCCATCGCGGCTGGCATTGGCTGAGGAGCTCTTGCTGGCGCTGACGTTTTCCTGCAGCGTAATGGTCAGGGTATCGCCAATGTTGCGTGGACGGCGATCCTCAAACAGCGGCTGATAGCCGTAGTTAAGCGGCGCGACGCCCTGGAATATAGAGCCGTTGACCACCGGTGGCGCGGACGGCATTGGTTGCGCTGTAGTTGCACCTTCGACCAGCGGGGTACGCGGGACCAGGGCACATCCGTTGAGAGTTAGCAGCAATGAGGCGACTAACCAATGTCCAGGCTTGAGAATCTGTTGCTTCGCCACGGCGTCACGACCTTATTAATGTCTGTCATCCAGGCCAGCACGCGCTGGCCCTGTTCGGGATTAAAGCTGAGTTAATTTCGCCAGCATCTGATCAGAGGTACTGATCGCCTTGCTGTTGATTTCGTAGGCGCGCTGCGTCTGGATCATGGTGACCAGCTCTTCCGCTACGTTAACGTTCGAGGTTTCGGTATAGCCCTGATAGAGCAGGCCCGCGCCGTTCTGGCCTGGCGTGCTGTCCGTCGGAGCGCCCGATGCCTGCGTTTCCTTGTAGAGGTTTTCACCCACGCTATCGAGACCGGCGTCATTCATAAAGGTGCTCAGGGTTAACTGACCGACCTGCGCGGCCTGGGCCTGTCCCTGCTGCGTTACGCTGACCACACCGTCACGCGACACCGTGATGCTGGTGGCGTTAGCCGGAATGGTAATGCCTGGCTGTACCGGGAAACCGGAGTTGGTCACCAGCTGGCCGTTCTGATCAACCTGAAACGCGCCGTCACGGGTATAAGCAGAGGTGCCATCCGGCATCTGAATCTGAAAATAACCCTGGCCGTTAATGGCGATATCTTTTGAGTTGCTGGTCTGCGACAGGTTGCCCTGCGTATGCAGACGTTCAGTGGTCACCGGACGTACACCGGTACCGATCTGCAAACCCGATGGCAGCGTTGTCTGTTCTGATGACTGGGTGCCCGGCTGGCGCATGGTCTGGTACATCAGATCTTCGAACACGGCACGTGAACGCTTAAAGCCGTTGGTGCTGACGTTTGCCAGGTTGTTGGCAATGACGTCCATGTTCATCTGCTGCGCATCAAGACCGGTCTTAGCGATCCATAAAGAACGAATCATGTTGTTATCCTCGTGCCTTAGCCCATGCTCAGGAGCTGGTTGGCTTTTTGTTCATTTTCGTCGACGTTGGTGATGACTTTCATCTGCATCTCAAAACGTCGGGCGTTGGCGATCATATCGACCATGGTTTCTACCGGTTTGACGTTGCTGCCTTCCAGCACGCCAGGCATCACCTGCATGGTGGCATCAGCCTGCAGCGCGGCACCGCGGGTCGCCTGCGTCGACGCAGTAGGCCGGAACATGCCGTCATCACTGCGCTGCAGCTCCTGCCCGGTTGCCCTGACCAGCTTCAGCTTGCCCAGCTGAACCGTGGCGTTCGGTGAATCACCGGCATTCAGCCCGGTGATCGAGCCGTCGGCTGCAATGGTGATTTCAGTGCCCTGCGGGATCACAATCGGACCGCCATCGCCCATCACAGGATTGCCCTGAACCGTCAGCGTACCGGTCGGACTGATTTGCATATTGCCGTTGCGGGTATAGGCTTCGCTGCCGTCAGCGGTACGCACCGCCAGCCAGCCATCCTGCTGCACCGCCACATCGAGCGGACGCTCGGTGTAATCCATCGCGCCCTGACTCATGTCGGCGCCCGGTGTCGAGGCGGCGACCAGCGTACGGGTTGGCAGCGACCAGCCACTCACCGGCACGGCGCGCAGCGCATTCAGCTGTGCACGAAAACCCGGTGTAGAGGCGTTGGCGAGGTTGCTGGCGGTAACCGCCTGCTGATCCAGCGTCTGGCTGGCCGCGCCCATCGCGGTATATATCGCGTGATCCATATGGCAATCCTGTTAGCGAATTAACGTAAGTTAACCAGCGTGTTGAGAATCTGGTCCTGAGTTTTGATGGTCTGCGCATTCGCCTGATAGTTACGCTGCGCGACGATCATGTTCACCAGCTCTTTGCTCATGTCGACGTTGGAAGATTCCAGTGCGCCAGCCGTCAGTGAACCAAAGGTGCCGGTATTCGCCAGACCGATTGCTGCCTGACCGGATGCACTTGACGCAGACCAGACGTTGTCACCCTGTGACTGCAGACCTTCCGGGTTAGAGAAGCTCGCCAGAACAATCTGACCCAGCAGCTGGGTTTTCTTGTTGGAGTAGCTGCCGGTGATGGTGCCGTCATCATTGATCGCGTAGCTGGTCAGATCGCCAGGTGCATAACCATCCTGGGTCGGGCTGCCAAAGGTGGTGGCGCCGGTGTTCTGCTGCAGGCTGCCCAGCATGCTCAGGTTGATCGGCTGATTGGCGACTGCGCCATTGGCTCCGCCCACGTTCAGTGTCAGGCCGACGGTGCCATCGGTAGTCGTGCTGACGACAGCGCCGGTGGCATCCAGCTTAGAGACGCTGGTCAGCTTACCGCTGGTGTCAAACGCCATTCTGAAGTCACCCGCTGAACTGCCGGTGTTGCCATCAATGGTGCGCACGGTCCAGCTGTTGCTGGTGGTGTCTTTCACGAAATACATGTCGAGCGCGTGGTCATTACCCTGCGAGTCGAACACGGTTGCCGTGGTTTTCTTGTTGTAGCTGTCTGCGTTCGCCGTCGAGAAGGTGGCCACAGATGGCGTTTTGTCCGTTGAGTTCAGGTTGGCAACCAGACCGGCGGTAGTGGTCGCGCGGGCTGACATCTGCTCGGTAGGAATACGCAGCGCCACCGGGTTAGCACCTGACTGGATTGTGGCCGGTGAACCGCTGGCCGGATAGCCGGTCACGTTCAGACCCTGGGTGTTGACCAGGTTACGGTTGGCATCCAGCGTTAACTGACCATTGCGTGAATAGAAGACGCCGCCGCTGCTGTCGGTCATACGGAAGAAGCCGTTACCGCTCAGCGCAACGTCCAGGCCACGGCTGGTCGTGGTGGTAGCGCCGTCGTTAAAGTTCTGGATTACCGCAGCAACTTTGGTGCCGAGGCCGACGTTAGAACCGGCAAACATATCGGCAAACGCGATGGTGCTCGATTTAAAGCCCGCAGTGGCGGAGTTGGCAATGTTGTTACCGATGACATCAAGGTTACTTGAAGCAGCACCAAGGCCGCTGACCGCTTGGGAAAATGACATGTGTTTGTTTCCTGTCTACAGGTTAATCAGAGAATCTGACGTACGTCGTCAAGGGTGGCGGAGCCCATGGTGCCGAGATCCAGTTTTGTGGTGTTGTTCGCAGTACTCACCCCATTGACGTAGGCGTAGTTAAGCGGTTGTGCCACCAGTTGTGCGTTGCCATTGCTTGCGGCAATCGCAACGCTGTATTTACCATCCGGGGCGACAGAGCCATCTGTCAGCTTGCCGTCCCACGAGAAGGTGTGCACGCCAGCGCTCAGCGCGCCCAGATCGACGGTGTCGATCACCGTGCCACTGGCATCTTTAATGGTGGCCGATGTGCCGGTTGAGGCGGAGGCCAGCTCAACGCCAAATGGCGTTGTGGTGCCGTTGCCTACCAGAACCTGTCCGCCATTGACCATTACGCCATGCCCAATCAGCGTGGAGCTCTGCAGCGACTGGCTGGTGCTGATCTGGCCGGAGATCGATCCCAGCGTGGTATTCAGTTTTTCAATGCCGCTCAGGGTATTGATCTGTGCCAGCTGCGTGGTGAGCTGGCTGTTATCCATTGGATTGGTGGGATCCTGGTTCTTTAACTGCGTCACCAGCATGGTCAGGAACTGATTCTGCAGATCCTGCGCATTGTTGCCGGTGCCACTGGTGTTAGAAGAGCTAAGGACCGTGGGGTCCAGTCTTTCGTTAACGCCTACCGCGATAGCCATAATTTTTCTCCGTTATTGCCCGATCGTCAGGGTTTTCATCATCATCGACTTCACGGTGTTGAGCACTTCGACGTTGGCCTGGTAGCTGCGTGACGCCGACATGGTGTTGACGCTTTCAGAGACCACATCCACGTTCGGCATCTTCACGTAGCCTTTGGCATCTGCCATCGGATTACCCGGGTCATAGACCAGCTTGGCCGGTGTAGGGTCATCCACGACTCTTGCCACTTTCACGCCGCCGGTGGCTGAGCCTGGTGCCGCATCGGTCTGGAAAACCACCTGCTTTGCCACGTAAGGCTTGCCATCGGGGCCGGTGACGCTATCGGCGTTCGCCAGGTTACTGGCACTGACGTTTAATCGCTGTGATTGCGCGGTCATCGCTGAACCGGCAATGTCAAAAATATTCAGCAAGGCCATAATTATTGTCCTTGTAACACGCTCATCATGCCTTTGATCTGGCTGCTGATGAGGGTGAGGTCGGTTTGATATTTCAGGCTGTTATCCGCGAACTGCGTACGCTCACGGTCCATATCTACGGTGTTGCCGTCGGCAGAAGGCTGGTCAGGAATGCGATAAAGCATATCCATTGATGGCACGCCGTTTGTCTGTGCTTCAATATGGCGAGCTGACGTGACTTTTAACGCCATGCTGCTGCCTTCCGCACGACCATTGGACATCACCCGACTCAGCTCGCTGGCAAAGTCGATATCCCGGGCCTGATAACCAGGGGTATCGGCGTTGGCAATATTTGACGCCAGGATCTCCTGACGTTGAGCACGCAGGTTGAGGGCCTCCGTACCAAATTTCAGCGCCGCATCCAGTTTGTCGAGCATGTTTCCTCCGCGTATGAGAATTTCGAGCTCGCAGCTTAATTTGAAAACGCAAGGGGTCATCGTCTGAATAAGGCCTCAAATGACCGCTATTTTGACAATTAAGGATTTTTCTTAAGGGAGTACACTCGTCGCCATCATCAGTGAGGAAATGCACAATGCGTCGATATCTGACCCTGCTGACCAGCCTGCTGGTCGCGATCGCCCTGCCGGTTTCCGCCGGGGATCTCAATGCACAACTGAATCAATTTTTTAAAGCGCGTGACGCCCAGCATGCTGATGGCATGGTCGTGGTGGTACGCACGCCGCAGGAACAGTGGCCAGCCTGTGAGGCGCCACAGTTCACCCTGCCCGGCAACAGCCGGTTGTGGGGCAATATGAGCGTGGCGGCAAACTGTGGCGAGAACCGCCGTTATATTCAGGTTCAGGTGCAGGTCACCGGTTCCTATCTGGTGGCGAACCGGCTGCTGAGCCAGGGCAGTAGCGTGAGCGAGAGTGATTTCACTCTGCAGACCGGCCGCCTCGATACTCTGCCTGCCCGCGCCCTGCTGAATGCGGACTCGGTGGCAGACGCCGTGGTGCTGCGCGATATCCAGCCAGGACAGCCGATTAATCCCTCCACGCTGCGTCAGCCGTGGCGTGTGAAGGCGGGTCAGAATGTGATGGTGATTGCCAGCGGTGACGGCTTTGACGCCAGCGGTGAGGGCAAGGCGCTGAATAACGCCGCCCGATCGCAGTCGGTCCGGGTCAGGATGGGAAATGGCCAGATTGTCAGCGGTAAGGTACGCGAGGATGGGAATATTCTTATAACGCTGTAAAGTGTTAAAGAAGCCAGTAGTGCTGCCGATAGAAGAATCAACGAAGCGATAACGCTATTCTGATTCAGGTGGCAGACTTCCCCTGACCGTACAGGAGCCCGAACATGAGCATTGACAGAACGCAACCTCTGAAACCCGCCAGCACCGTACAGAGCCGCGATAGCAGTGAGTCCGGCAGCAGCAAAGTGCGCCAGAGCGCCAGCCCGGTGGCAGCAGCCACGACCCCTGCAGCAGCCCAGGTCAGCCTGAGCAGCGCGCAGTCGCAGCTGATGCAGCCGAGCAGCAAAGATATTAACGTCGAGCGCGTTGAACAACTGAAAACCGCCATTCGTAATGGCGAACTGAAGATGGATACCGGCAAAATCGCCGATGCGCTGATTGCCGACACCAAGGCGTATTTAGAGGGTAATTAGTTCCCATGAGTAATTTGCAGACCACCTTAGATAAGATGCAGGATGTGCTGGCGTCGCTGTCAGCCGTGCTGGAAGAAGAGCAGCAGCAGCTGGCAGCCGGAAACATTAACAGCAATCTGTTGCAGCGTATTACCGAAGATAAAAGCGCGCTGCTCAGTACGCTGAACTATCTGGATGAGATGCGCCGCACCGCTGAACAGAGTCAGGCGACATCGGCACCTTATCGTGGTCAGAACGACATGGCGCGCCGCTGGGACACTATCCAGCAGCATAGCCGTCGTCTGCAGGATGCCAATGTTCATAACGGCCTGCTGCTGCAACACCAGATCCGCTACACCCAGGATGCGCTTGACGTGCTGAAGCCGCATCAGACCCAGGCCTTTTACGGCCCGGATGGGATGGGTAAAGGCCAGGCGACGTTAAGTCGCAAAGCCTGAACCGGAAAGTAGCGAAAAAAAATCCCGCCTGGTGCGGGATTTTTTATTGGTGCGTTTTTTCCTTCACCATGATGAGCTTTAAAATTGAGCCTGCACAGGGAACAGGGGCAGATCGGAAAGACGCTAAAGCCAATCCCTGGCCGCTCGGCCCGCGCGATTACGCACCTCATCCCTGAGGTGCGCCCGTTGCCGGGCCAACGCGTTGCGTTGTTCAAAAACGCTCCCGGCGTTTTTGTCCATGGCGCGGGACGCTTTCCTCCTCTGCCCCTGTTCCCTGCGCGTTGAATTTATTTATTGCGGCAAGCTTTACACAGCGGTGCGACGCGCATAGTCGCGCAACCGGAAGCCCAGCAGTCCCAGCGCCAGGAAGTAAGCCCCGCCGCCCACACCACAGACCGCGGCCAGGCGCAGCAGCCGCCACAGCATCGATCCCTGCTCCCAGGCTGGCATCCACTGCAGCATGGCAAACAGCGCACCTGCCATCACCACTACGGCTATCAGCAGGCGGATCAGGAAGCTGCTCCAGCCCGGCTGCGGCATAAAGATATTCTTCTTACGCAGCTGCCAGTAGAGCAGCGACGCATTCAGACAGGCTGCCAGCCCAATCGACAGTGACAGACCGGCGTGTTTCAGCGGACCAATAAACGCCAGGTTCATTACCTGCGTCATGATCAGCGTGATAATCGCGATTTTAACCGGCGTTTTGATGTCCTGACGGGAATAGAAGCCCGGAGCCAGCACCTTGACCACGATCAGCCCCATCAGTCCGACGGAGTAGGCGATCAGGGCGCGCTGCGTCATCAGTGCATCAAAGGCAGTGAATTTGCCGTACTGGAACAGCGCCACGGTCAGCGGGCCGGAGAGCATGCCCAGCGCCACCGCGCTGGGAAGCGCCAGCAGGAAACAGAGGCGCAGACCCCAGTCCATCAGCCGGGAATATTCATCATGGTTGCCGCTGGCAAAACTTTTGGCCAGCGACGGCAGCAGAATGGTGCCCAGCGCCACGCCCAGCACCCCCGAGGGGAACTCCATCAGGCGGTCCGCGTAGTACATCCAGGAGACCGAACCTGAGACCAGAAACGAGGCGAAGATGGTGTTGATGATCAGCGAGATCTGACTGACAGAAACGCCCAGAATGGCAGGTCCCATCTGACGCATGACCCGCCAGACGCCCGCATCACGCAGATTCAGGCGTGGTAGCACCAGCATCCCGAGTTTCTTCAGGTGTGGCAACTGATAGCCGAGTTGCAGCACGCCACCTGCTACCACTGCCCAGGCCAGCGCCATTACCGGTGGGTGGAAGTGCGGCGCGGCAAACAGCGCAAAACCAATCATGCTGACGTTCAGCAGGGTCGGTGCAAAGGCCGGTACCGAGAAGCGGTTCCAGGTGTTCAGCACCGCACCCGCCAGTGACGCCAGCGAAATCAGCATAATGTAGGGAAAGGTCACCCGCAGCAGCGAGCTGGTGAGCGCAAACTTATCGGGACTGTCGGCAAAGCCGGGGGCCGTCACCATGATGACCCAGGGCGCAGCAATCATGCCCGCCACCGTGACCAGCGCCAGCGCCAGCGTCAGCAGGCCCGAGACGTAAGCCAAAAACAGTTTCGTCGCCTCTTCGCCCTGCTTGCTTTTATATTCAGCCAGAATGGGCACGAAGGCCTGAGAAAAGGCGCCTTCAGCAAAAATACGCCGCAGCAGATTGGGAAGTTTAAACGCAACAAAGAACGCATCGGTCGCCATTCCGGCGCCAAACACCCGCGCCACGATGGCATCACGGGCAAAGCCCAGTACGCGGGAAAACAGGGTCATAGAACTGACCGCTGCCAGCGATTTCAACAAATTCATAATTGACGGCGCATCCTGAAAAGAATCGGCAAAAAAGGAGAATTAGCGCGGGCACCCAGAAGATGCCCGGCGACAGTCTACTGCCACGGAGGGAAATGACCAGCACGGAGTGTTACAAGGCGTTATTCCTGCGTCGCCTCACGCCACAATTTTTCCACCACACGCTGCGCCATCAGCGCCTGCTCACCGCTGGTTTCAGGCTTCGTCTGATTTTGTACGCAGTCGATGAAATGGCGAGCCGCACCGCTGAAACCGCGCTGGGTCAGATGACTCTGCCAGGCGGGCGGTGGCGTAATCAGCAGCCCGTCACGCCGTTCTTCCTGCCAGTCGCGCATCTCACTGATGTCGATGCACTTACCGTCACATACTGCGCTTACCCGCTCGCGCTGACTGCCTGCGCGCCGGTGCATGCTGGTGGTAATCGACAAGCCCTCAACAGCGAAATGGTGCTCAGCATAGAGCATCTGCCCCTGTTCGTTGGTGTCGATGCGTCCCTGAACCTGGCGAAAGGGTTTCCCGCCCAGCCAGAGGGCGGTGTCCACCACATGCAGATAGTCATCGAGCAGGGTAAAGCGGAGATCCTGTGGCCCGACGCTGTCGCTACGGTGCTTTTCAATCCGCAGAGAAGCGGCGTCCGCCATCTCCGCCCGTAGCTGCTGATAGCGCGGGGCAAACCGCCGGTTAAACGCCACCATCAGTTTACGCTGCCGTTTTTCCGCCAGCGCCACCAGCGCCTCAGCCTGTTCCAGGGTTTCAGCCAGCGGCTTATCGACGCAGACATCCTTTCCTGCCAGCAGCAGCGCCCTGACCACTTCATAGTGCGTGGCGGTGCTGCTGTGGACAAAGACCGCGTCGCAGGCAGCGGCTAATTCATTCAGCGAACCAAAACATGGCATGCGATAGCTGTCACAGACCGGTCGGGCTTTGGCCTGGTTCGGGGAAAACGCTCCAGCCAGGGTCCAGTCCGTCGCCGCCGACAGCACCGGCAGCCAGGCTTTCTGCGCGATACCGCCTAATCCCACCATGCCAATACGTAAGGTCATCTCAGCTCTCCGGTTGCAGCAGTTGGGTGAGTTGTGTCTGAAGCGCTGCAACCTGCTGTTCCAGCGTTGCGACGCGCGCCGCCAGTTCGCCCTGCTCTTCCGACGCGTCTGCGGCCTGCGGCTGGTCAGGCTCATCGCCCAGCAGATGCATAAAGCGGCTTTCGCGCTTGCCAGGTTCACGCGACAGACGGATCACCTGAGCACTGTCGTCGCGCTGCATCAATCCTTCCAGCGTTTGCTCAACTTCGCTGACATCACTGAACTCGTGCAGACGGCCGCTGCGGGTACGCAGCTCGCCTGGCGTCTGGGGCCCGCGCAGTAACAGCAGCGTCAGCAGAGCGACTTCTGCGCTGTTAAGCTTTAGCGTGCCAAACGCGGAGTTGCAGAAACGCTGCTCATATTTCACGACCCGCTGCCCGGCGGCGCTGCTGGCGGTGATCAGATGCCGTTTTTCCAGCTGATCGAGCTGATCCTGTACCTCACTTTCGCTCAGCTCCATCACCGGCTCGCGGTTCGATTTCTGGTTACAGGCCACCACCACGCCATTCAGCGACAGCGGATACTGTTCCGGCGTGGTGACCTGCTTCTCCAGCAGGCAGCCCAGCACGCGCATCGCCTGCGCCGATAAAGTCATCTTCATGCTCGCATCCTCATTATTATCCACGCCGGTCAGGCGTCCATTCCCGCAGGGTTAAGGCTGTCAGCACGTGATCCTGCCAGCGTCCGTCGATCAGTAGATAATCTTTCGCGTAACCCTCTTTCTCAAAACCGAGTCGCGCCAGCAGATCGCCGCTGCGCTGGTTGTGCGGCATGTAGTTAGCCATGATGCGGTGAATATGCTGCTGGCGCTGCATATAGCGGATTGCCACCTGCAACGCTTCGAACATGAACCCCTGCCCCTGCCACTTTTCACCCAGTGAATAGCCGAGGTAACAGGCATGAAAGGATCCGCGCAACACGTTGCTGAAGTTCGCCACTCCCCTCACTTCGGTTTCATCGCTGTCCATTAAAATGAAATAGAAGGCCGAACCCTGCTTATGCATGTCGGAAATCAGCCCAAGCCGCGCCTGCCAGCCCGAGGGGTAGCAGTGGCTGTCATCACGCACCGGCTCCCACGGTTTTAAAAACAGGCGGTTTTCCGCGTAGTAATCTGCCATTCGCCAGGCATCACGCTCGTGAACCAGACGGACCACCAGCCGATCGGTGGTTAATCGCACCCTGGGCGCGGCAGAACGATAGCCAAACATCCTGACTCCTGAAATCAATGGCTGATAGAGATGAGCCGTCATTACCCGGCTTTCACTATAACCGCCGCCTGGGCTGCGGTAAAACGTTACAGCGGTTTAGTGATAAAGAGGCTGATTTTGCTCGGGTCGCACCGCGGATAACCCCTGCTGCAGGCGGCATCACCAGCGGATCCTGCAGCGCGCCTGACAGGCAGGTTTGCCCTGTGGAGTAATCTCTTCCATACTTTTTACGAGCCCGAAAGCAGGATGAATTGATTCACTCTGTTAAACATTAAACCTGTAAAACCCGGGAGATCAGGATGAAGCTCTATATCTACGACCACTGCCCTTTCTGCGTTAAAGCACGAATGATTTTTGGCCTGAAAAACAAACCGGTTGAGCTGGTGGTAATGCTCAACGACGATGAAGAGACGCCGAAACGACTGATCGGACAGAAAATGGCGCCCATTCTGCAGAAGCAGGATGGCAGCGCGATGTCTGAAAGTATGGAGATCGTACACTATGTCGATCAGCAGGATGGCGAACCGCTGATCATCGGCGCGCTGAATCCGGCGATCGGCGACTGGCTGCGTCACATGAACAGCTATGTCAATAAACTGCTGCTGCCGCGCATTGCAGAGGCGGCGTTTGCCGAATTTGCGACGCCGGAGGCGCGTGACTATTTCCGCAACAAAAAGCAGGCGAGCATCGGTGATTTCGACACGCTGAAAAGTCATTCTGCCGGCCTGATTAAAAACGTCAGCGACGATTTGCGCAAGCTGGACAAATTAATCGCCCAGCCCAATGCGGTGAATGGCGAGCTGTCCGAAGATGATTTTAATCTCTTCCCGCTGCTGCGCTCTCTGACGCTGGTGGCCGGAATCGACTGGCCGAGCCGGGTCGCTGACTACCGCGATAACATGGCCAAACAGACCCAGGTGAATCTGCTCTCCTCAATAGCTCACTAACCCCTCCCGATGAGAGACGCTGCGGCGTTTCTCATCTCTTTCCTGATGACACCCGCTATGCATTCAGGCAGGCTATGGCCTGTTTATTGGCTCTGATATTCAGGATAAAGATCGATGAAAAAGGCTTTTTTCGGGCTGACTGCCCTGTTGATCGCGCTGCTGGTGAGCGGCTGTAATCAACTGACGCAATACACCATCAGCGAACAGGAAGTAAACCAGGCGCTGCAGAAGCACAACAACTATGAGAAAGATATTGGCGTTTCCGGGCTGGTTAATGCGCACATCGTCCTGAACAACCTGACCAGTCAGATTGGCCGTGAAGAGCCAGGTAAAGTGACGCTCTCTGGCAATGCTAAAATCAATGTGACGTCACTGTTTGGTCCGCAGCAGGCCGATATGCAACTGAAGATGCGTGCTCAGCCGGTCTATGACCAGCAGCAGGGTGCAATCTATCTGCGCGATCTGGAAATTGTTGATGCGCAGGTTGCTCCGGAAAAAATGGCCTCCATTATGAAAACGCTGACGCCTTATCTGAATCAGTCGCTGAAAAACTACTTTGATCAAAAGCCGGCTTACGTGCTCAGCGCCGACCGCAGCAAAGGCGAGTCGCTGGCGAAGAAATTTGCCAAAGGACTGGAAGTGAAACCTGGCGAACTGGTTATTCCCTTTACGCAGTAATGCCAGTCAGTTAAGCGACAGGTGACAACGCAGTCTGGTGCCGCTCAGGGGCTGGCGGTCCTCGCGCCGCTGCGCGGTTCCTTCACTTCATTCGCCTGCCTGACGGACCGCCGGGGATGGCACATCCTGTGCCGCCCCGCCTTTCGCGCGCGTCCTGCGGGCTCTCCTGGCAGACTCATTCTGTTCAGCGCTGCGGATTGCCTGCCCCTGCCCGCCACCGGCCTGCTCTGAAACTTAAGTGAATGTTGTCAGAAAGGGCACGAAAGTGGTGGCCTGAGCGCCTCTGCTGCTGAAAGGGCTATCCGCAGCGCTGAGGCGTGACGGTGGGCCAGAAGTCCACGCCGGGAAGCGTGGACAGTTCGGGGCCGGCCAGGGAGGGCCGATCCCCGAACGGTTCTTCGGCACGACGTCAAAGCCGAAGGTACCGCGTGAGCGGCGCGAGGACGGCCCGGCAGCAGCAGCGGTGCACTGGCCCGCACTGCGGCTCGCTCGCCCGGAAAAAAGCTGCCACGTTTGACCGTGACAGCCTTTACGAATCTAATCTTAACTGACCAGCATTACCCTGTTGGGCAGCGGATTTTCTTTATCAGCATAAAAAGCAGGTGCAAACGGTTGCCTGAATCCTTATGCTTAGACCCCGGCCAAAACACGCCTTTTGTTTCCCTTCTGCCGGAGCTTCACTGATGACAGCACAACCTCAGCAACTTACCCTGCGTCGCCCTGACGACTGGCATATTCATCTGCGCGACGATGAGATGCTCAACACGGTCCTGCCCTATACCAGCGCGGTGAATGGTCGTGCCATTGTGATGCCTAACCTGGTGCCACCGGTGACCAGCGTGGCAGCAGGTGAAGCGTACCGCGATCGCATCCTGGCGGCGCTGCCCGCCGAACACGCCTTTACGCCGCTGATGACCTGCTATCTGACCGACTCGCTTGATCCTGATGAGCTTGAGCGCGGTTTCACCTCCGGTCTGTTTACCGCGGCTAAGCTCTATCCGGCGCACGCTACGACGAACTCCAGCCATGGCGTTACCGATATCGCCTCCATTGCCCGCGTGCTGGAGCGGATGCAGAAGCTCGGTATGCCACTGCTGATCCACGGCGAAGTCACCGATGCGCATGTCGACATTTTTGACCGCGAAGCCCGGTTTATCGAAACGGTTATGGTGCCGCTGCGCAGCCAGTTTCCGGCACTGAAAGTGGTGATGGAGCACATTACCACTCAGGACGCCGCAGAATATGTTGCCGCCGCCGATGAGACGCTGGGCGCGACCATTACCCCGCAGCATTTGATGTTTAACCGCAATCACATGCTGGTGGGCGGTATTCGTCCGCACCTCTATTGCCTGCCGATTCTTAAACGCAACGTGCATCAGGAAGCATTGCGCAAATTAGTGGCGAGTGGTCATCCGCGCGTCTTCCTCGGCACCGACACAGCACCGCATCTGCGTCATCTCAAAGAGGCCAGTTGCGGCTGCGCGGGGGTATTTAATGCGCCAGCGTCGTTACCCGCTTACGCCACCGTTTTTGAAGAGCTGAACGCGCTGGAACATTTTGAAGCGTTCTGTTCGGAGAATGGCCCGCGTTTTTACGGCCTGCCGCTGAATGAAGGGACGATTACCCTGGTGCGTGAGTCCTGGCAGGTGCCAGAGTCCATCGCGCTCGGCAGCCATTCACTGGTGCCGTTCCTGGCGGGTGAAACACTAAACTGGCGCATCGCATAATTTTACTTGCCTCCGGCCTGCTGATACTGTAAATATATACAGTATCTTAAACGGAGGCTGTTATGCGCGTTGAAATTACCGTATCAAATACCCGACCTCTTCCTGCTGGTGCGATAGAAGCGTTGAGCGATGAATTATCGCGCCGCATTGATGAACAGTTCCCTGACTCGACCAATCACGTCAAGGTACGTTATGCCAGTGCCAATAATCTCAGCGTGCTGGGCGGTGGAAAAGAGACGCGCGACCAGATCAGCGAGATCCTGCAGCAGACGTGGGAAAGCGCTGACGACTGG
Organism: Pantoea sp. PvP021; assembly: GCF_054056055.1. Classification (NCBI taxonomy): domain Bacteria; kingdom Pseudomonadati; phylum Pseudomonadota; class Gammaproteobacteria; order Enterobacterales; family Erwiniaceae; genus Pantoea; species Pantoea sp. PvP021. The sequence goes on from NZ_JBSRXX010000001.1 coordinate 1,276,292, forward strand.
TTCAATACTGATTAACCGCCACTGTGCTTTTTTTCCGGGTGTCGCCACCCGGTTTTTTTATCTTTTCTCCCCTCTCGCACTTACCCCGTCCTGCATCTAGACTCTTAATGATCAATGCCCTATCCTTGCGCTCGTCACGCATAACAGGAGGTGCGACACCATGACTACTGATAAACCGGAAGAGGCGATGACCTTTGGTGAGTTGTTAGCACTGATTGGTGATCAGAAGCGTCGTTTAACGGTGCTGGAAAATGCCTTTTCCAGTCTGATATTCTGTCTTGACGATCGTGCCAGTCAGCTACTGGTACACAATCTGTCGCTGGAAGCCCAAAATCAAAACCATGATGAGCAGCTTCAGCAGCACTTTGCCCGTCTGGCAGAAACACTGCAAAAACGCGGCGGCGGCGTAGTGCCAGAAACGCCGGCTCTCTGAGTCCGCTCACGCGGCTAAGCCCGCTTTTTGCCTGTCTTTTGACTGCTGATAAAAATGCCTGCCCGTCAGGCATTTTATTTTTTTACGCCCGCCTTTCAAACGCAAATATTCTGTGAGAAGCTGACTCACGGCATTTTTTAAACAGTGATACCCTCGTTTACTGTTATAATTGTTTCGCTATTGGAATAAAAAAGCCGCATTGAACCTCATCATGCACTTCGTTTAACGAGTAATAAGGAGGTTATAATGGACAGAAGAAAAGATGTTATACAGACTCACCCACTGGTGGGCTGGGATATCAGTACCGTTGACAGCTATGACGCCATGATGATCCGCCTGCACTCGTTGTCGTCGCAGGATCAAAAAGAAGAAGAAGCGGATGTTGGCCCGACATACTGGCTGACAACGGATGTGGCAAGGCAATTTATCTCGATCCTCGAAGCAGGCATCGCCAAGATAGAATCAGCCGAGCAGATAGAACGACTCCTCAAAAAGCATTAATTTCTGCCGCATCAAAGAGGCGCCCTCAGGGGTGCCTTTTTCGTTTCTGTTTCTGGTATGCTTTTGATTATCTGTCTCTTAGAGCGTAGTTACCATGATTTATGATCTTATCGTCGTTGGCAGCGGTTCCGTGGGCGCGGCGGCAGGCTACTATGCCACCCAGGCGGGTTTATCAGTGTTAATGATCGACAGCGCCCATCCTCCCCATAATCAGGGCACACATCATGGCGAGAGCCGGCTGATTCGTCACGCCTATGGTGAAGGTGAACGCTATGTTCCCCTGGTCCTGCGGGCGCAAACGCTGTGGGATGAGCTGGAACAGCGTGCCGGTGAGCGCATCATGCATCGCAGTGGCGTACTTAACCTCGCCCCGAATCAGTCGCCGTTTATTCAGAACGTCATCGACAGCGCGACCCGCTGGCAGCTCAATATTGAGGTGATGCAGCCAGATGACGTGCGCAAGCGCTGGCCACAAATCAATGTGCCTGAGGGCTATCTGGGCGTATTTGAGCCGCAGTCCGGCTATCTGAAATGTGAACAGGCGGTACGCAGCTGGATCCAGCTGGCGGAGCAGGCGGGCTGCGCGCAGCTGTTTAACTGCCCGGTTTCAGAGCTGGGTCGCGATGGCGATCTGCAGCAGGTCACTACCCTGGATGGCGTCTACCGGGGCCGCAAAATGTTGATCAGTGCGGGCACATGGGTTGGCAAATTAGTTCCTGACCTGCCGGTCGCGCCCACCCGCAAGGTGTTCGCCTGGTATCAGGCAGATGGCCGCTACAGTGAGAACAATAAGTTTCCCGGTTTTACGGTGGAAATGGGCGATGGCAGCCAGTTTTATGGCTTCCCGGCGGATAACAACGCCCTGAAAGTGGGTCGTCATGATGGCGGTCAGCTGATGCAGCAGCCTGAGGATCGTAAGCCTTTTGGCGCGGTGGCGGCCGATGGCAGCGAAGCTTTTGGATTCCTCCGTCAGTTTTTACCTGGCGTCGGTGTCTGTCTGCATGGCGAAGCCTGCAGCTACGATTTTAGCCCGGATGAAGACTTTATAATTGATACCCTGCCGGGTGAACCAGACCGCTTGTTAATTACCGGGCTCAGTGGACACGGGTTTAAATTCGCCAGCGTATTGGGCGAACTGGCTGCAGAATTTGCCCAGCAAAAACCGTTCTCTTTTGATCTGACACCCTTCCGCCTCTCACGTTTCTGACTCGATAAAGGGTGGTATCAGCCTGATGCCGCCCGACTGACAGACTTTGACGAAAATTGACTCTTACTGACATAAAGTCAGAATATATTTCGCCCTTTTGGTTAATTCCGGCTCTTTTTAGTTAACGACCAGCGCCTCACAAATAACTCATTCAGTAATATTGCGCATTTCACACCTGATTTATTCAACCTTTTCACAATATAAAATTAAAGTTATAGAAGCGTAAGGATGATTGCTTTTATATTTCATAATGTGGATGCTTATTTCAGATTATTACTTCATGAAAACCTCATTATGTTATTACGTAATTCATCTCATCAGTTTGGCCTGGTTGCCGTGCTGCTGCACTGGTCGATGGCGCTGGCAATTTACGCCATGTTTGCGCTGGGATTATGGATGGTCGGCCTCGGCTATTACGACAGCTGGTATCACGACGCGCCTGAGATCCATAAAAGCATCGGCGTGATCCTGTTGCTGACGCTGATCGTTCGCCTGCTGTGGCGCGTTATTTCACCGCCGCCAAAACCGCTTAGCAGTTATTCCCCGCTGGTACGCATCAGTTCGGTGGTGGCCCACCTGTTACTGTATACCCTGCTGCTGGCGATTCTGATCAGCGGCTATCTGATCTCCACCGCCGATGGCAAACCCATCTCGGTATTCAGCTGGTTCACCCTGCCCGCGCTGTTCAGCGGTGCTGGCGAACAGGCTGATCTTGCGGGCGACATTCACCTCTGGCTGGCCTGGACGGTTGTGGTCCTGTCACTGCTGCATGGGCTGGCTGCGGTAAAACATCACTTTATCGATCGCGATATCACCTTAAAACGGATGTCGGGTTTGCGTTTCACCTCTCCCTCTGAAAAGGATAAATAATATGTTTAAAAAGACCCTGCTGGCGATGACCGGTGCCAGTCTGCTGCTCGGCTCACTCACCGCCTCTGCCGCTGACTACAAAATCGATAAAGAGGGCCAGCACGCCTTTATTCAGTTCCGTATCCAGCATCTGGGTTACAGCTGGCTCTACGGCACCTTTAAGGATTTTGATGGCCGCTTTACCTTTGATGAGAAGAATCCTGCCGCAGATAAAGTCGACGTCACCATTAACACCAGCAGCATCGATACTAACCATGCTGAACGTGACAAGCACCTGCGCAGTGCCGACTTCCTGAACACCAGCAAAAACCCGCAGGCCACGTTCAAATCCACAGCGGTGGAAAAAGAGGGTGATGAGCTGAAGATTACTGGCGATCTTACGCTGAATGGCGTGACCAAACCGGTAACGCTCGAGGCGAAAATGCTGGGTGAAGGTAAAGATCCGTGGGGCGGCTACCGCGCTGGCTTTGAGGCTGAAGGGGAAATTGCACTGAAAGATTTCAACATCACCAAAGATCTGGGGCCAGCTTCGCAGAAGGTTCAGCTGATGATTTCGGTTGAGGGTGTACGCCAGTAAAACAGTAAGCCGCCTGAAGCTGACTTCAGGCGGCCACGCTTATTTCTTCAGCGGCGAGGGAATGGTCATGTTTAACAGGCCACGCGACTTGTTAAAGATTTTGTTGCCATTTTCACGTCCTGCCCGACGCGCGCGCTGCTCTTCCGGTGAGAGCTTCGCCTCTTCCTGGCAGATCGGGCTACAGCAGTTCTCAAACTTCTCCGCGCAGCTTTTGCACTGAATAAACAGCAGATGACAACCGTCATTGACACAATTAACGTGGGTATCACAGGGTTCGCCGCACTGATGACAGTTCGACAACACATCGTCAGAGATCCGCTCACCCATCCGCTCATCAAAAACAAAGTTTTTGCCTTTGAAACGTACCGGTAATCCCTGCTCACGGGCACGTCGGGCATACTCGATGATACCGCCCTCAATGTGATAGACATCTTCAAAGCCGTTGTGCCGCATCCAGGCACTGGCCTTTTCACAGCGGATCCCGCCGGTGCAGTACATCACGATCTTTTTGTCTTTCTGATCCTGCAGCATCTCAACCGCCATCGGCAGCTGATCGCGGAAGGTGTCAGCAGGCACTTCCAGCGCATTATCAAAGCGACCCACTTCATATTCGTAGTGGTTACGCATATCCACGAACAGGGCGTCAGGATCGTCCAGCATGGCGTTTACGTCCGCCGCTTTAAGATACTGACCCACATCGCTGGCATCAAAACTGTCGTCTTCGATACCGTCCGCGACAATGCGGTCGCGCACTTTCAGACGCAGCACCCAGAACGATTTACCATCATCATCCAGCGCAATATTCATCCGCAGGTTGTTCAGCGCCGGATCAAAGCCATACAGCCATTCTTTCATCTTTTCATACTGGCTGGCTGGCACGCTGATCTGCGCATTGATGCCTTCGTGGGCCACGTAGACGCGACCAAAGACCTTAAGAGCTGTCAGGCCAAGATAGAGCGCGTCACGGAATGCTTTGGGATCGGCAATCTGGAAATATTTATAAAAAGAGACAGTGGTGCGCGGCTCGGTTTCAGCCAGCATGCGCGCCTTCAGCTCTTTATTGGAAACGAGGTTATGTAACACTGGCATGGTGTTCGTCCTGTTATCAATAGAAGAAATTTAGCGCGCACATGATACCTGATTTCACCGGGATGCAAAGGCCAGTGACCAGATTGATCGCCTGTTGCCGTTTTTTGCAGCAACATTGGACTATTAACCTTTGTTCATTGATGGCACGTTCCGATAGTGATATTTAAGCGCACGTCAAAAACTGGCACAATGGCGTAAATCAACGAGATATCAGCACCGCACGGTGCGCGACGCAGGAAAATTAACCTTCACATGACTCAGTTGCCTCAGTTTTCACGAGAACTGCTCCACCCGCGCTATTGGCTGACCTGGCTGGGTGTCGCTTCTCTTTATCTTTTGGTGCTACTTCCTTATCCCCTGCTTTATGTTCTCGGCTGTAATATTGGCCGCATTGGGATGCGTTTTATGAAACACCGCGTCAGTATTTCCCGGCGTAATCTGGAATTAAGTTTTCCGGATATGCCGGTAAATGAACGCGAAGCGATGGTTAAACACAATTTCGAATCGGTCGGCATGGGATTAATTGAGACCGGTATGGCGTGGTTCTGGCCTGACTGGCGCATCAATAAATGGCATACGCCGTCGGGGCTGGAGCATATTCAGCAGGCGCGCGATAGCCAGCGCGGCGTGCTGCTTATCGGCATGCATTTTCTGACGCTGGAGATTGGTGCACGCATGTTTGGTATCCATAACCCTGGCATTGGCGTCTATCGCCCGAATGACAACAAACTGATCGACTGGCTTCAGGTCAAAGGTCGGATGCGGTCAAATAAAAGCATGCTCGATCGTAAAGATCTCAAAGGAATGATCCGCGCACTGAAACAGGGTGACATTATCTGGTATGCGCCCGACCACGATTATGGCCCGCGCAGCAGCGTCTTTGTCCCCTTCTTTGGCGTGGAAAAAGCGGCCACAACGGTGGGCACCCATCTGCTGATCCGCACCGGTAAACCGGCTGTCATCCCTTTTGTGCCGCGTCGTCTGCCTGGGGGTCGCGGCTATGAACTGATGATACTGCCTGACATCAGCGGCGAATTTACGCTGGAAAGTGATGTCGCAACCGCAACCAGAATGAATCAGGTTGTTGAAGAGGGTGTGCTGCTAGCACCTGAACAGTATATGTGGCTCCACCGCCGCTTTAAAACGCGCCCCGAGGGCGAACCCTCCCGTTATTAATCTGTTCGCGCTAAATGTCTGTCAGGCATTTAGCGCGTTTTACTCCCCTCTTAAATAAATCACTCATGGCTGACTCAGCCTGTAAGCGAAACCGCAGGTCCAGTAATTAATAAACACCTATATTCATAATATAATTTCTCTCTGTTTAAATTTAAAAAAGCTAATCAATTAACAGGACGGCAGGCGGCATTCAGCCTGTTTCGCTATTTATTAATTAATATTGCAGCGAGTGCTATTAAATCTGTTATGGCGCTGATTATTCTGCACGCCAGGCCTAATCCTATTTAGCTGGTCTTAACGGTGTCTCACCGCTTATGAATCGATAAAAATTAACTTATTTTACAAGCGATTGCCTTGCTGATTTAGCTTATATTCCATTTTACATTTTTTTAACACCCCGATAGACCATTATGGAATTTGAACTCATTAATGCTTATCGGTAGTTTCGTTTGTAACAGTCAGGCCTTTAAGGGCTCTGGCCAGAATTATAAAAAAGACAACACAGCAAACCTCTAATGGGACAGTTAATATGAACAAAGGTCTCTACTATTACGTTACAATCGGTACCGATCAGGAAAATTATCACTTTCTTCATCGTAAAGGGTGCAAGCGTATGCCTGATAAAGAAGAGGTCATATTTATCGGCACGTTATATAATTTGAGTCAGGCCCTCTCCATCGCCAGAATTAATTTTAAGAAAGTTAAGCCATGTATAAAATGTTGTATCCGCTACTCAGCCCCCGTGATTCATGAGTCCGTTCAACCGGTTTTGCATTTCCCGCAAAAGATGATCTGACCCTGACTGGCGGGAAATGGCTTATTTCCCGCCAGTTGCACCGGCCTGACCTTTCCCTCCTTCAGATTTCGTCTATCCTTCACTGAAATCAAATAAATCCATAGTCAAAGACCCGTGAAGGAGAAGAGCGATGAGCATGTACAGTACCTTAGAGGAAGCCATCGATGCTGCACGTGAAGAGTTCCTCGCTAACCACCCGGAGCTTGAGGAAGGGGATGCATCAATCAGCCAGTTTGGTCTGCAAAAGTATGTGATGCAGGATGGCGATATCATGTGGCAGGCTGAATTCATGGCAGAAGAAGGTGAAGCAGGCGAATGTCTGCCTTATCGTAGCGGTGAAGCGGCACAGGCCATTTTTGATGCAGATTTTGACGAAGTTGAACTACGTCAGGAGTGGTTAGCAGAAAATACCCTGCACGAGTGGGATGACGGCGAGTTCCAGCTGGAGCCGCCGCTGGACACCGAAGAGGGTGAAGCCGCCGCGCAAGAGTGGGAAGATGATAACAGCGATTCCGATCGCAGTTACTCGTAAGGACCGTGGCTGGCATCCACCGGTAACAACAGGGTATCAACCACCAGCGACAGCGGCAGGTCGAGGATCGTCAGGACCCGCCATCCGCTGTCGCGAACATCCCACTGTACGCCGGGATAGTACTGATTACCGTGCCCCTGCCCGGGAATGGTACGGCTGATAATACTGCCGCATCCGCTTAAGCAGAGCACAGCCGCGACGATAACAGCCGCCTTTAAGCACCCTTTCACCACACATATCCGCCATGAAGAAACAGCCATTGAGATCGTCACGCGCTGCTCGCGGTGACTGCCAGCAATAAATTTATCAGCGAATCGCTGTTTTAATCCGATAAAAAAAGCGGCATCGCTGCCGCTTTTTCAGATTACGCGTTGTTTGCCAGCGCGTTGGGGTTGAGCGTGAGTTTCTGATAACTCTCAACCCACTGATGATACTTGTCCGCATCTTCCCACAGTCGGGTATGAACACGGGCCAGCACCACCGGATCGCTGATCAACTGCAGACGCTGTTCGCGGCCCAGTTTATCCGGCGCATCGCTCAGCGCCTGATCAACCCGACGGTCACGCGCATAGTCCAGTAACTGACTCTGCTTGTGGCGCGATGTGGCCAGTGCCGTTGCCAGCGCGTTGAAGGCAGGATGGAATAAGGCATGCATAAAGCCATTTTCCAGCGCGCGCTCACGGTTCAGTACCACATAGCGATCGGTATCCACCAACTCCTGCGGCGGTGAGTACTCTTCCGGGATCAGGAACAGCTTCGCTTTCTTGCTCTTAATGCCCAGCGTTGCGCGGCTCGACATGACCGAGACAAACGGCGACAGAATCAGTGAGAAGACGATCGGTGCCAGCCACCACAGGAAGTTAAGATCCAGCAGTCCCATACCAATCGCCCACACCAGACCCAATGCCATCTGCGAACCGTGACGTTTAAACGCCTCGCTCCACGGTGTCGCATCGTCATCACGCTGCGGTGAGTTCCACACCACTTCCCAGCCGAGGAAGGCGCTGACCACAAACACCGTATGGAACAGCATACGCACTGGTGCCAGCAGCACCGAGAACAGCGTTTCCAGCACCAGTGAAGCCAGCAGCCGCAGAGGTCCGCCGTAGGCCTTCGATCCTTTAAACCAGATCAACACGACACTCAGCATTTTCGGCAGGAACAGCAGCACCATAGTGGTTGAGAACAGCGCTATTGCCAGTTCCGGACGCCACTGCGGCCAGACCGGGAAGAGCTGCCGCGGTTGCAGGAAGTAGGTCGGTTCCATCAGCGTATGCACTACCTGCAGGGCAGTGGAGAGCGCCAGGAACATAAACCACAGCGGAGCCGAGAGGTAGGACATCACACCCGTCAGGAACACTGCACGGTGAACCGGGTGCATCCCTTTCACCAGGAACAGGCGGAAGTTCATCAGGTTGCCGTGACACCAGCGGCGGTCACGTTTCAGCTCATCCAGCAGGTTCGGTGGCAGTTCTTCATAGGATCCCGGCAGGTCATAGGCAATCCAGACGCCCCAACCGGCACGACGCATCAGCGCAGCTTCTACGAAGTCATGCGACATGATTGAACCCGCAAAGGAGCCCTCTCCCGGTAACGGTGCCAGGGCACAGTGCTCAATAAAGGGTTTCACGCGGATAATGGCGTTGTGACCCCAGTAGTGAGACTCGCCCAGCTGCCAGAAGTGCAGACCGGCGGTAAATAACGGACCGTAGACGCGGGTCGCAAACTGCTGACAGCGCGCATAAAGCGTATCCATACCCGATGCTTTCGGCGACGACTGGATGATCCCGGCATTCGGGTTGGCATCCATCATGCGTACCAGACCGGTGAGACACTCTCCGCTCATGACGCTATCGGCATCCAGCACCACCATGTAGCTGTAGTTGCTGCCCCAGCGACGGCAGAAGTCATCGATGTTTCCGCTTTTACGCTTCACGCGACGACGACGACGGCGATAGAAAATCTTGCCTGCCCCGCCAACATCCCGCACCAGTTCCATCCAGGCTTTCTGTTCGGCAATCGCGATATCCGCATCGTAACTGTCGCTGAGGATGTAGACGTCGAAGTGTTCAGCGTTACCGGTACGAACCACCGACTCCCAGGTCGCACGCAGACCGGCGTAAACACGCTCAACGTCTTCATTACAGATCGGCATAATCAGCGCGGTACGATGTTCCGGGTTAAGCGGTTCATCTCCGACCGTTGAGTAAGAGATACTGTATTTATCACGTCCAATCAGCAGCTGCAGGAAGCCCATCAGGGCCGTCCAGAAACCAGCAGAGACCCAGCAGAAAAGTATGGCGAACAGGAACAGGATGCCGGTCTGCAACAAATAAGGCAGGATCTGCATCACTGACTGCTGCCAGTTCTGATTGATCATCTCCATCGGATCCAGAAGCGTCCAGCCCTGATACGGCAGAATACTCTTCATGTACCAGGTGGCGACCACGGTCTGGAAAATGGTCAGGATCAGCAGAATGTAGCGGCGAATTGAACCGACATGACGCCACTTCTCCTCGGCACGCCGCTCTTCGGCATTGCTATAACGCGGCACCGATTTGTGTCCACGCAGTGAGTCCCAGGCACGGGCGACCGGGTTGGTACGCCAGGCTTCCGGGAACATCAGTGAGCGTTTGACCTTCGGCATCGCCTTCAGCGTGGTGCGGTCGAGGTAATCTTTACCCAACTGCTGACCTTCGGCCAGCGAATCGGGCCAGGCCATTTCAACCCGCGATGAGACCGATTTTAACGGCGCATCGTCGGGACGGTCACTGGCTGCGACATCCCTGCCCAGCACATCATGGATGAAGTGGAACTCGCTGGCATTCTGCAATGAGACGCTCAGTCGGGCCTTCCCTGCCGCATCCAGCGGCAGAGATTCCACATAACGTTGAGGTGTAAAAGTCGATTTATTCATTGGCAGGTAACTGATAGCTCCAGGTTTCCGTCAATGTCTTGTCGCCGCTAATCAAGGCCGCACGCATTTCGGTGGACTGCTTGGCATCTTTCACACGCAGACGCAACACCAGACGCCAGCCTTTGGTGACCGGGTTATAACGTACGCTCTGCTCAACCACATCAGCATTTTTACCCACGCTGACCTGCGGTGCCACCTGACTGTTTTCCGCCATCTTGCTCATGTCTTTACCCACGAAGTCGATGGTGAAAGCCACGGTGCCATCCGGCTGACGCACCAGATTAGACTGCTTCACGTCACCCGCTGAACGCAGGGTATTTTTGACCCAGGCGGTATCATCGGAGTGCAGCTGGTTTTCGTCGCGCGAGAAGTGCAGACGATATTTGAAGTTCATCTCTTTGCCAGGCTCTGGCAGCGTCTCCGGCGTCCAGAACGCAACGATGTTGTCGTTGGTTTCATCTGCCGTCGGGATTTCAACCAGTTCAACCCGGCCTTTACCCCAGTCGCCTATTGGCTCAACCCAGCCGCTTGGACGAAGATCATAGCGGTCATCAAGATCCTGATAGTTGTTAAAGTCACGCCCACGCTGCAGCAGACCAAACCCTTTCGGATTCTCGATGGTGAAGGTGCTCACTGCCAGATGACGCGGATTGTTCAGCGGACGCCAAATCCACTCCCCGTTGCCGTTGTGGATAGATAGACCGTCAGAGTCATGCAGTGCCGGACGGAAGTTGTTCACCGTCGATGGCTGGTTCTGACCAAACAGGAACATACTGGTCAGCGGTGCAACACCCAGTTTGCCGACGTTATCACGCAGGTAAACTTTTGACTGCACATCAACCGTTGAAGCGTCACCCGGATGCAGCACAAAGCGATACGCACCCGCCGCACGCGGCGAATCGAGCAGTGCGTAGATCACCAGCTGTTTGTCCTGTGGTTTAGGACGCTGAATCCAGAACTCTTTAAAGCGCGGGAACTCTTCACCGGACGGCAGCGCCGTATCGATGGCAAGTCCACGCGCCGACAGGCCATAAACCTGACCGGCACCGATGACACGGAAATAGCTCGCGCCCAGGAAGCTGGCGATCTCATCGTTTTTACCCTTGTTGTTGAGTGGGTAAAGTACTTTGAAACCGGCAAAACCGAGGTTTTTTACCGCATCTGCGTCATGTTTTACATTACCGAAATTAAAATAATCGGGGTTGTATTTAATCTCGCGCACCGCGCTGGCGGTCACTTCGTTGATCTGCACCGGGGTATCGAAATACATTCCCTGATGATAAAACTCCAGCTTGAACGGCGTGCGCAGTTTGCCCCAATACGCTTTATCGTGGTTAAACTGGATCTGCTGATAATCAGCAAATTTCATTTCACGAAATTGAGAGGGTAAATTGCTTTTAGGCGCTTCGAAGCTTTTCCCTGCCAACGCTTTGGCTTGTTTGGCAACATCGTCGATGTTAAACGCCCAACTGTTATTGGCGTACAACGCCAGCAGAACTGCAGTACCAATCCAGCGTACCTTCATCAGTCCGGCTTTATTTTTTTCTTTAGTCAGCACATCCCCCCCTTTCGTGTGCTTAAATCAAACCCGTTTATCTTAAAGGATTATTCGGTTTTCCGACAGCTTATGCGCAACATTGTTCCCGCATTTCGTCAGGCTTAACCCTGCTTTTAGGACAATTAGACACTACGGATTCCACTGATAGTATACCTGGTTTATCCCAGGTAGAATTTTCACAGAGCATAATCCGGTTTCAGGGTGAAACCGGTTAAACGTACTAACGAACTGGAACTTTATGAGTACTGTAAAACCTGAACGTGAATACTTCCTCGACTCCATCCGCGCGTATCTGATGTTACTGGGGGTGCCGTTTCACGTTTCCCTCATCTACTCTGCGCAGAAATGGGCAGTAAACAGTCATGAAGCGTCGTTATGGCTGACGCTGCTGAATGATTTTATTCATGCGTTTCGTATGCAGGTGTTTTTCGTCATTTCGGGCTATTTCTCCTACATGCTGTATCTGCGCTATCAGCCACGTCGCTTCCTGAAGGTGCGTCTGGAACGGGTAGGTATCCCAATGCTGACCGCCATTCCGCTGCTGACGCTGCCGCAATTTTTTATGCTGAAAGAGTGGACGGATAAGCTGGCTGACTGGCCCCGTTTCACGCCCTATCAGAAGTTTAATAACCTGATGTGGGAGCTGATTTCACACCTGTGGTTCCTGGTGGTGCTGGTGATGCTGACCACGCTGGGGATGGTGACCTTCCGCTGGCTGCGCGATCAGCATCGCACCATTGATTATTCGCGGGTTGGCTGGGGATCGCTGACGGCGGGCGTACTGGCGTGGGCACTGCTCTGGTGCGTGTTCCGGCGTCTGGTGTTTATTTTCCAGCCTGCGTGGCTGATGGATGGTTTGTTTAGCATCATAGTGATGCAGACACTCTTCTATCTGCCGTTCTTTATGCTGGGAGCGCTGGCGTGGAAACATCCCCCGCTGAAGCAGCTGTTTGTCCGCTTCAATCTGGTGATGTGGGTCGGTGCGCTGCTGATGTTTGCGGCCTATTGCGCCAACCAGCGACTGAGCAGCGGTGAGGGCTGGTTGTATGAGCTGGATGCGATTATCTCGACGCTGATGGGCATTTGCATGCTGAATGTCTGCTTCTGCTTTGGTCATAAGCTGCTGAATTCACATTCGCCGCGCATTATGTATCTGGTCAATGCGTCACTGTTTATCTATCTGGTGCACCATCCGCTGACGCTACTGTATGGCATTTACGTGACGCCACGGATTGAAAATAACACGCTGGGCTTCTTCGTTGGCCTGCTGATGGTGTTTGGCATCGCGTTTCTGCTGTATGAGATTCACCTGCGCATCCCGCTGCTGCGGTTCCTGTTCTCGGGGAAATTTGAGCGTAAACAAGCACAATGACAGGCGATCAGTGACCTCGGGCCATAAGTGAGGTCAGGCTATAAATGATGTGTCTCACAGACAGCTTAAGAGTTTAAAGCGATGGGAGCATACGCCAGTAGCAAAGCATAGCGGGCCAGGGACAAAAACGCCGGGAGCGTTTTTGAACAACGCAACGCGTTGGCCCGGCAACGGGCGCACCTCAGGGATGAGGTGCGTAATCGCCCGCGCTGAGCCCGCCAGGGATGGCGGGTTTTGCGTCTTTGCGGAGGGCGTATGCTTCCTGAGCCAGCGCCTGTACCCAGGCAAGGTCCAGCTTAAAGCAGCCACTCAATCGGCAGTCGCCACACTAACCGCACCTGCAGCCGTTGCCACCAGGAGCAGCCCGGCTCGTGTTTATGCACAATCTGCTGCGGCTCACCCGGATACTCCAGCCAGTTTACCCTGCCCCACTTATCCAGCCGCAGCGTCCATGCCCGATCGCGCATTGACTGGCTGAAACGCTGATGCGTCTCTCCGGCGAGCGCCGCACTCTCAATCACCAGTCCCATTTCCGTATTCAGCACCGCTGAACGGGGATCGAAGTTAAACGAGCCGATAAACAGCGTCTGTTGATCCACTGAGAAGGTTTTGGCATGCAGGCTGGAGCCGGAGTTACCGGTTAATCCCCGGTCGTGCGGGGCATCAGGCACGCCCGCCTGCGGTTTCAGCTCATAGAGGGCAATACCATGACGCAGCAGTTTTTTACGCCACTTAGCGTAGCCGGCATGGACAATCGACACATCGTTAGCCGCCAGCGAATTGGTCAGAATGGCAATTTTTACCCCTTTGCGCTTCAGCGACAGCAGCTGAGCGACCCCTGCGCGGGTCGGCACGAAATAGGCCGAGATGATGTCGAACTGCTTTTGCGGCGTGCCTATCACCTCCAGCATTCGCTGCGGCAGCAGGCTTCTGGCACGCGCTTTGCCCAGCCCTTTACGCGGATCATCGCTCAGCAGGCGCGCTTTTGCCCAGGTCAGAGCCAGCGTGCCCTCTTCCAGCTCCTGTAGCAGCGAAGAATTTTCCAGCCGCTGAAGATAGCGCTGCACCGGTTCACTGTGACGCCATTCTGCTGGCAGACTCACACTGTCCTCTTCCGGCTCCTCTTCATCCAGCACCTGCTGCAGCGGCGAGACCGGCTTACTGCGCCAGTAGCGCTCAAAATCCTCTGCGACTTCTTTAACCACCGGGCCTATTGCCATGACGTCGAGATCGGCAAACAGCGGTTCATTGCCGGTGCCGAAATATTCGTCGCCGATATTGCGCCCACCGACCACGGTCGTGACGCCATCCACCGTAAAGCTTTTGTTGTGCATGCGGCGGTTCAGACGGGCAAAGTCGGTGAGATAACCCAGCGCGCGCAGGGTGCGAAACGAGAACGGATTAAACAGCCGCACCTCAATGTTGGGATGGCGGTTGAGCTGGGCCAGCGTGTCGTCCAGGCCCGGCGTATTGTTGTCATCCAGCAGCAGCCGCACTTTCACGCCGCGTCGGGCAGCTTCCAGCACGGCGCTGAACAGCAACCGGCCAGAGAGATCGTTTTGCCAGATGTAATACTGGATATCGAGTGAACGCTCCGCTTTTTGCATCAGCAGATAGCGGGCAGCAAAAGCATCCAGCCCGTCGCTCAGCTGATGGACGCCGCTCAGACCCGGATGGCGCAGACACTCTGGCTCCAGCTGTGTTTCCAGCCAGCTGGACCGTTCCAATGGCTGGGAGAGCTCAAACGCTTCGGTCATGACATTTCCCTGTAAAATGCAGTTATTTTTATTATTCCCCGGTCCGACCTCTGATGCTATTCCTCTGTTCTGAGTTAGTGAGGGGTCACGGGCGTTTTTTAGTCTAGACTTAACCGGACGATCTGTGACCGGCATTATCCCGGCAGGAGAGGAATATGTCTCATCAATCCCTTACAGATGCCCGCCAGCGCTATCATCCCAGCCTGTTTCGCAGCTTTTTCCAGGGCAGTTTCCCCTGTTCCACTGCCTGCCGTACGCCCGGTAAACGGCTGGATATGGTGATCAGCAGCGGACACGATATGCTGCTGGAAAAAGATTATGCCGCCCTGGCTGAGCAGCATCTGCTCACCGCCCGCGACGGTGCGCGCTGGCATCTGATCGAAAAGATCCCTGGCCAGTATGACTGGCAGAGCTTTCTGCCAATGGTCGACGCCGCGCGACGTCAGCAGATGGAGATCATCTGGGAGCTGGCTCATTTCGGTTATCCCGATCATCTTAATATCTGGAAAGCCGAATTTGTTGACCATTTTAGTCGTTTCGCCCGTGCGATGGCACAACTGATGCGCGATCAGGGCATCGAACGCCCCTTCTTTACACCGGTTAATCAAATCTCATTCTGGTCATGGGCCGGGGCGGATGTGGCCTGGTTTAATCCTCATGCGGCGCAGCGTGGTAAAGAGCTGAAGCGCCAGCTGGTCCGCGCCTCGCTGGCGGCGATACATGCCATTCGCGAGGTCTATCCGGAGGCGCGCTTTGTGCTGACTGACCCGCTGGTGCAGATCGCTCATCATCCCGATAATCCGGACAGCAAACCCTATGCCGATGCGCAGCATCAGGCGCAGTTCGAAGCCTGGGACATGCTGGCCGGTCGCGTCGATAAGGAGCTAGGCGGCAGTGAAGATTGCCTGGATATCCTCGGCCTGAACTACTATCCCGATAACCACTGGTTTTTCCCCGACCAGCCGATGTCGCTGGAGGATCCGGAGCGTGTGCCGCTGCATATCCTGCTGGCGCAGTGCTGGCAGCGCTACCAGCGTCCGATGCTGATTGCCGAAACCGGCGCTGAGGGTGAAGCGCGCGCCCCCTGGCTGCAGGAGATCAGTGAAAACGTGGCGCTGGCGCTGGATCAGGGCATTGCGGTGGAGGGGATTTCGCTCTATCCGGTAGTGGAGTATCCCGCCTGGGCCGATGACCGGCGTTCCCCTGGCCCGCTGCTGGGATTAGCCGATCCCAATGGCAACCGTAATCTGCATGAGCCGCTGGCGCTGGTATTGCGCAGTCAGCAGATTAAGTTTGCGACACGAAATCAGACGTGCTGAGAAGATGGCTTTTTAGGGTAACAGGAGCGAACGTCGAGAGAGGGATCGGCAGGATGACGTACGTCGGTCAGCCAGACCATGGTAAACAGGAAGGTCACCCCGATCAGGCAGGCCGCCAGCAAACCGATAATTGCGATTAATTTGTCATCTCCGGAGTCCATCGCCTTCTCCTTATTCAATCCGTTGAATCCCTGTGCGTGTCAGCTCATCCAGAGCGTAATCATCAGGACAAAGATTATAAGCGTTACCGAGGTCACCGCAAGCACCACTATCGCAAAGTGCGCATCGTCAAGTGACTGGCGAATTGGCTCATCGTGATCGTCGGGTGGCAAGGGTAAAGACATAACTATCCTGTGAAAAACATGGGCCGCCGGGAGTGATGCGGTGAGTGACAGTGTAGATGAAAGGCTGATTATCGTCCGGTTCTTTCGTCCGAAAAATAAACTGGCCCGTGCCAGCGCGGCACGGGCCTGAGATCAGACGCCGCGCCAGCGTTTGAAGATCAGTGAAGTGTTAATGCCACCAAAGGCAAAGTTGTTGCTCTGGATATAGTCGGTTTCAATCTCACGCGGCTCACCGATGATGTAATCCAGCTGGCCGCCATCTGCTGCCGGTTGCGTCAGGTTCAGGGTTGGCGCAAACCACCCTTCCCGCATCATCTCAATGCTCATCCAGGCTTCCAGCGCCCCACAGGCACCCAGCGTATGGCCAAAATAGGACTTCAGCGAGGAGATCGGCGTCGTTTCGCCAAACACCGCCGCCGTCGCCAGACTTTCGGCCATATCACCCCGTTCAGTGGCGGTGCCGTGCGCATTTACATAACCAACGTCTGCGGCCGTGATACCGGCGCTTTGCAACGCCCGCTCGATGCAGATCTGCATGGTTTCCCGCTGCGGCTGAGTAATATGGGCGGCGTCGCAGTTGGTATGGAAACCGGTGAGCTCGGCGTAGATCGTTGCACCGCGTGCCAGGGCATGTTCCAGCGACTCAAGGATCAGCGTGCCCGCCCCTTCGCCAATTACCAGACCATCGCGCTGCTGATCAAAAGGTGCAGGTGTGGTGTGCGGCGCGTCATTACGCTGGCTGGTGGCAAACAGGGTGTCAAACACCGCGGCTTCCGACGGACAGAGCTCTTCTGCGCCGCCAGCCACCATCACCGTCTGATACCCGTGACGAATCGCTTCCCAGGCATAGCCAATCGCCTGGCTGCCAGAGGTACAGGCGCTGGAGGTCGGGATCACCCGGCCGCGCAGGCCGAAAAAGAGCCCGGCATTGACGGCCGTGGTGTGTGGCATCATCTGCACATAGGTGGTGCCGGTGATATTGTTGGTGTGCTTTTCGGTCAGCATGGTGGCGAACTCGCTGACCGGCCCGGTGCTGCCGGTGGAAGAACCGTAGGCGATACCCGTTTCTCCGCTGGTCAGCACCGGATGGTCAATCAGGCCCGCCTGGGTCAGCGCCAGCTCGGTCGCGCGCGTTGCCAGCAGCGAAACGCGGCCCATGGCGCGGATGCGCTTGCGGGTATAGTGCGCCGGCAGCACAAAGTCATCCACCGGTGCGCCGAGCAGCGTATGCAGCCCGTCGTAGATCTGCCACTCCGGCATAAAGCGCACCGCATTGCGGCCCGCACGGATCCGTGCCGAAACCTCAGCCCAGGACTCACCAAAGGCGGTTACGCCGCCCATGCCGGTTACGACTACCCGCTGGATCACAGCATGCCTCCGTTTATAGAAATGACCTGACGCGTTACGTAGCCTGCGATATCGGACATCAGATAGCTCGCCAGTCCGGCGACCTCTTCAGCCGCGCCCATGCGCTTCATCGGCACGATCTTCATCGCTTCCTCAATCACCTGAGGTTCCAGCCCCTCCATACCAGTATCAATCAGGCCTGGCGCAATGCAGTTAACGGTGATTTTGCGTTTCGCCAGCTCAATCGCCAGCGCCTTAGTGGCACCAATAATGCCCGCTTTCGCCGCGCTGTAGTTCACCTGACCGCGATTACCCATTATCCCCGACACCGACGAGAGGGTGATAATGCGGCCGCCGCGCCGCAGACCGATCATCGGCATCACGCAGGGCTGGATCACATTGTAAAAACTGTCGAGATTGGTGTGGATGACGCTGTCCCACTCCTGATCCGTCAGGGCAGGAAACGCCGCATCGCGGGTGATACCGGCGTTGCTCACCACACCATAATAGGCGCCATATTGCTCAATATCCGCCTCCAGCGCAGCGCGGGTTGCCGCCCGATCGGCCACATCAAATCCCAGCACACGGCCGCTGCCGCCTGCGGTTTCGATCTGCTGCAGGCACTGCTCAGCGCCTGCGCGGTCACGGTTGAAATGGACGATAACCTGATAGCCATCCTGGGCGAGACGCAACGCAATCGCGCGGCCAATCCCTTTACTGGCGCCCGTCACTAATACCGAATCTGTCATGGCTGATTTCCTTGTGACATCAATTGCTGTAATTCTGCTTCATTGGGTTGATACGTATTCAGACGACCGCTGGCAAGCCGCTGGGTGCCGTAATGAATGTCGCCCTCAAAGCTGCCCATGCGGTCATCGCGCATCAGCAGCGTCATTCTGATATCCAGCGTAACACTGGCGGGAAAGAGGGATCGCTCTGCCCGCCAGCCGCGTCCGCCCAGCAGCATGCCGGGCGGGATAAGGGTGGCGCCGCCCTGCTTTGCATGCCAGCCCGACCAGACGCCCACGGTTTGCGCCATCATCTCGACGCCAAACCAGGCGGGCAGTTCACCCTGAGGCGTCAGAAACGGTGTCAGTACGCCACCGGCGCAGGTCGACACCTGACAGTGGACCTGCTCATCATCAACGGCGATCAGCTGATCAAGCAGCAGCATCGGCGCAGCATGCGGCAGCCAGCGTGCCGCGGGAGAATTAATAACCATGTTGGCGTCCCAGAATCAGACAGGTGTTGTTGCCGCCAAAGGCGAAGGAGTTAGAAGCGATGACCGGCCGTTGCAGCGCCTGCGGCTGTAATAACAATCCGCAATCCGGCAGCGTCTCATCCGGCGCCATCTCACTGAAATCCTGCGCGGGCAGCGGCAGATTGTTTTGCAGGATCAGCGCACTGAGAGCGGCTTCACACACTCCTGCCGCGCCGAGCGTATGGCCGGTCAGATGTTTGGTCGAGCTGCACGGCACCGCATTGCCAAACAGGCGCTGAATCACGGCGGCTTCCATCTGGTCGTTAAGCGGCGTCGCGGTGCCGTGCAGATTGATATAACCCACCTGCTCTGGCAACAAATTCGCCTGTTGCAGCGCCATACGCATCGCCCGTTCAGCGCCCTCGCCCTGCGGATGGGGAGCAGACATGTGCCAGGCGTCAGACGATTCGCCAGCTCCCAGTAGCGCCAGCGGCTGCGGTTCCCGCGTCAGCAGCATCAGTGCGGCCCCTTCGCCAATCGAGATGCCGTCGCGATCGCGGCTGAAAGGGGCGCAGCGACGTTCAGAGAGCGACTCCAGGCTGTCGAATCCGTTGATCGGCATCCGGCTCAGCGAGTCCGCACCGCCCACCAGCGCCACATCCACCAGCCCCGCCGCGATCAGCCGCTCACCACTGATAATGGCGCGGGCGCTGGAGGAGCAGGCGGTTGAAATGGTATAGGCCGGGCCATCCAGGCGCAGATAGTGAGCCAGGAAACGGGAGGGATCGCCCAGCTCCTGCATCTGATAGTGATAACCGGACTGACTGCCGCCAATCTGCTGATCGCCCTCATCCACGCCCGAGGTGCTGGTTCCCAACACAATTGCCACTCTGCTGGCACCATAGTGCGCAATCGCCGCATCGAGCGCCGGACGGATTTGCGCCAGCGCGGCCAGCAGCAGCTGGTTATTACGGGTGTTGTGCGCGCTCAGGGCAGCAGGAATCAATGGCAAATCGCCTTCAACCCTGCCAAGCCAGCAGGCGCGGTCGCCGCTCAGCCAGCCATGACGCAGCTGCATGCCGGGTGCCTCACCCCTGGTAAGGCTGGCCGCAATCTGCTGAGTGTTGTTCCCCAGGGCATTCAGCATGCCGATGGCAGAGATGTAAATCATGAGCCGTCCAGATGTTGAATGCGGATCTGATAGCCAAACGCATGCTGCTGAATGCTGATGGGCTGGCGCTGATTACCGCGTTGCAGATAATCGATTTCTGTAACCAGCTTATTATCGGCATCGATCAGCCGTCGCTTTAACCCCTGATCCTGCAACGTCCAGCCTGGCGGCAGCTGTTTTTGCCACAGCTCCCGTGGCCAGTAACTGAGCATAATATCCGCCAGCACCTGACTGGCAGGCGGCATCTGCGGCAGCGGCATCAGCTGCTGGGTGTGAATACCGCTGGCATCGTAGCGCAGGCTGAACAGACGAATACCCACCGAGGAGAGTCCGGCCAGATCAATTTGCTGTTCATCGGCGCTGAGCAGCACCAGCAGTGACTGACTCTGGCCTTTCACCTGTCCGGTCAGCAACTGCTGCTGCTGGAAGGCGGGACGGATGCCCGGCGGTGGCAGCGTCACCTTCACGCCCGGTTTCAGCCAGGCGGTGGGACGGCTGCTGTCGGGTGCAGGTCCGGCACAGGCGCTGAGAAGCAGAGCCGTCAGCAGAATAAGAGCGGCGCGGATCATCGTTTACTCCTTGATCGGGTGGGTCGCATCGCCAGCGGCGACAGCAGGAAAGCGCTGAAGATGCCGCTGCATAACACTGTGCCAAAACTGGCAATCGCGCTGGTGCTGCTGAATACCAGCATACCCAGCGTCAGTAAGGTGGTAATCATCGCCAGCGACACCGCCAGCAACGAGGTCAGCGGCGTACCCTGCGGGTTGCTGAAAAAGAGCGTGTAATTAATGCCGATGCCCAGCACCAGAATCAGTGCCAGCAGGGCAAACAGATTCAGCGACGCGCCGATCCAGCCCAGCGTTGCCAGCGCCATCGCCAGCGACAGCACTGACGGCAGCGCGCTGCGTAAGCCCGCCTTTAACCCCAGTCGCAGGACAAAACTCAGGGTGATCAGCAGCAGCGCCAGCGCCAGTAACCCGCTCAGCAGGGTGCGCCAGAAGCTGAACAGCGAATCGTAACCTGATTTACGGTCAATCCAGCTGACGCCCGGATGCTGTTTGGTCAGCTCCGCGAGTGCAGCGCTGTTTTTTACGCCGCTGGTGGGGATCAAAACACCGCTGCGCCCGTCTGGCAGCGTCAGCCACAGCAGTCGCCAGCCTTCACTCAGCGGACTCGCCAGCCACGCCTCTGGTGTTACCGGCATCGGGGTCAGATCCGGTGCCGGCAGCGTGATACCCGCCTGCTGCAGGCGGGCCGTAATATCCGGTACTGCCTGTTTCAACAGCTGAAGATCCCGCTGTTGCTGCGCCAGCGACGTCAGCGGCAGCAGACGATAGTGCTGCAGCCAGCCCTGCTGCTGCGCCTGTTGCAGATCCGGTGCCAGTTTTTCCAGCCGCTGCAGCGTCTGCTGCGCGTCATCGCCCCAGACCACAAACCAGGTCTGATCGGCGCGCTGTCCGGTCAGGGTTGCCAGCTGGCGATCCTGCTCCAGCAGATGCGCAGGCGCACTTTGCAGATGAGCGATGTCATCATCCACCTTTAACTGGGCGATACCGGCCAGCGCGAAGATCGCCATCGCCACCGGTAATCCGACGCGCAGCCCGCGCTGGCGACGCCAGGCGGCAAGCCAGCGCGCCAGCGGCACCATCAGCGGCACCGGACGCACCGGTAATCCGCGTACCAGCCACGGATAGATCAGAATCACCGTCAGACAGGAAGCCGTTAATCCGCTGGCGGCAAACACCGCCAGCTGCCGCAGCCCCGGGAACGGTGCCAGCAGCATCAGCAGCCAGGCGATGGCGGTGGTCCCGAGCGCCAGCAGCAGCGTGCCGCGGACTTTTCGCAGGCTCTGCCACGGCGTCTGCTGATCGCCGTGAACCATGCGCTCGGTGAGATAATAGAGCGTGTAATCCGCAGAGATGCCGACAATACTCAGGCTCATCACCAGCGTCATCAGATGCAGTTCACCGAAGCAAAGCAGCGTCATCACCGTGCCCGCCATCGCGCCGATGGCCACAGACGTGACCGTCAGCAACAGCGGGCGCAGTGAGCGAAAGACCAGCAGCACCAGCAGGACGACGCCACCCAGCGTCACACTGCCCAGCGTTTTAACGTCATGCTGCGCACGCTGGCTGGCGTTGTCGCTGAACAGCACCGTGCCACGCGTCAGCAGTTTCGCCTGCGGCCAGCGGCTTTTAAGCTGTTGCTCCAGCGCGCTGAGTCGGGTAACCAGCGCATGACTTTGCTGCATACTGAAGGCGTTGTTCGCCAGTTCGCCATGCAGAAAATACCACTGCTGACCCTGTGCATCTTTTACTGTCAGCCAGCCATCATGCAGCGTCATGCGCCCGGCGTTTTGTGCCAGCGCCAGCTGCGAACCCCGCACCAGCATCAGGGGATCGCCCTGCAACTCTTTGCTGCTGACGCCAGAGAAGGCCGAAAAGAGCTGCGCCAGCAGCCAGTCAGCCTGCGCCTCGCCGCCGTTCTGCAAGCGGTCGCGCGTCACCTCATCGATCAGGCCGTTACGGTGTTGCCAGGCAAAGCGGCCCCACTGCTGCTGCTGTTGCCCGTCGAGATCACCCTGCACCTGTTTCAGGTCAGGCAGCGCGCGCAGCTGGGCCAGCCACCAGGCGGCGACCTGGGGATCGTCCTGCTCACCGGGTGAAACCAGCCACACCAGCTGGCGATCCAGCCGCTGCATAAAGCCCTGCTGCAGCGCAGGCGGTGCCGCCCCCAGATTCTGCTGCGGCAGCAGCGCCAGCACGCTGCTGTTGAGCTGACTGCGCGGCAGCAAAAAAGAGAGCGCAGCCGCCAGCAGCAGACAGAGGGCCAGCCACAGGAGGGCCAGCAGCCGATCGTTACGGCCCGGCAAAACGCGCCTGCTCCTCGTCGCTTAACTGCGGCGGTTCAATTCGGGTGTTGCTGAGCTCTATTTGCGTTTTATCGCCCTGCTTATCATCCAGATTGATACTGTCCAGGAAGGCGCTGCCCGCCAGCGAGATACGGTTGAAGATTTTGTTGAGCGGCGCTGCTTTGGGCGTCAGCTCCAGCGTCCAGGCTCCGTTGCCGCGATCGCTGAAGGCCACGCTGAAGTTCTCGTTCAGCACTTTCTGGTCGGCCTGGAACAGCGCCCGCAAGAGATGGTTGAACTGAAACATCTGCGGGTTGCTGTCGGCGGTGATCACCTGAGGCTTCTGGCCGCTAAGGCTCTGCACCATGCGTTTATCATCCAGCAGCAGCGTCATCACAAAGGGTGTCTGCTGATGCCACCATAAGCCCTGCTCGCGAGCGATCAGCATCTGCCCGTGCGAGACCAGCGGCTGACGCATGCCGGAAATGGTGCGCGTCTGGATAAAGTCTGCCCGAATCACAGGCTGGCTGGCAAAACGCTGCTGCAGCTGATCCAGCGTGACCGCGCTGGCGGCACTGGCCCACAGCAGCAGGCTGGTAAGCACAATTTTCAGCATCCTTTCACTCCTAAACGTTCCAGTAAAATATCGGGTGAAACAAAGCACAACGCCTGACTCTCCTGCTCCACCGCCACCTGCAGAGTATGCGCTTTGGTGGTGATCTGGCCGGCAGCATTTCGCACTTCATAGTCGATGCGCAGACGGTTCTCATATTCCGTAATCCGGGCGCTGACGCGGATCGTCTCTTCGCAGCGCAGTGGCTGGCGGTATTTGACCCGGGTATCGACCACCGGCCAGACGTAGCCGCTGGCGGCCATCTCGCCATAGCTGTAGTTAATGCTGCGCAGCAGGGCTTCACGCGCCACTTCGAAAAAGCGGAAATAGTTGCCGTGCCAGACCACGCCCATGGGATCGCAGTCGTGGAATGAGACGGTCAGCACGACTTCAGCATGATGTTCAGTCATGGTCAGACTCCTTGTGGTGCGCCTGTTGATCAGGCAGCGTCCAGAAATCGAAAAAGTTAAACCAGTCGAGCGGCGCCAGCAGTGCGTAATGGGCCAGCCGCGCTGCGTAACGATCGACCGCCTGTTGCAGTGCCTGCTGACGTTGCGCACGCGGCAGCAGCAGCGGATCGGCGAAGGGCTCACAGTGAATACGCAGTTTACCCTGTTGCTGCAGGGCGAACATCAGCAGCACCGGACAGCGCAACGCGGCCGCCAGTACAAACGGCCCCTGTGGAAAGGGCGCGGCGCGGCCCAGAAAGTCGCTCCAGATCACCCGCCGCTCGCCGCCGCGCTGCGGATTGACCGCGGTGCGATCCCCGACAATCGCCACCCATTCGCCCGCATCCAGCTTCTGTTGCAGCAGGATAGCGGTCTCCGGCCCGATATCGCTCACCGGCATCAGATTCACCCCCGCCTGCGGGGCGATGGTTTCCAGCACCGCCCGAAAACGCCGGGCGTTGTCGGTAAACACCAGCGCATTAATCACCAGTCCGCTGACCTGCTGCGCCATCGCGCGACAGGCTTCAATGTCACCAAGATGGGAAGCGAGAATCAGCTTGCCCTGCGGCGTGGGTGTGCGGATCACCGCTTCTGCGCCTGGCGCAAAATCGATATCACGTCCCCAGCGCAGATCGCCGCGCCAGCTGGCCACTTTATCCAGCATTGCCCCGGCGAACCGCAGGAAATGGCGGTAGCTGTTAAGCCGTGGCGGTAACGCAATCTGCTGCTGCTGAGCGGCGGTAGTGACCTGCGCCAGCCACTGCCGGGAAGCGCGTCGCGCGCGCTGACCGCTCAGCCAGTAGACCGCCACTACCGGCCAGAGTAGCAGCGTAAAGGGCAGACGCCCGCCGTAGCGATAGACCGCCAGCATAAAACGTAATCCCCACTGTCCGCGCCGCTCCGTTTCCGCAGACCAGTGCGTTGGCGGTTTACGCATCGCCAGCAGACGAGGAATGCGCGGCAGCATGTCGAAAAACAGCCGGGTATGCATCCAGGAGATGCGCAGGTTGTCGTAGAGCGCATCGAAGTGTGACAGCCCGCTGGCCGGATAGGTGACGCGGGTCGGGATAAAGCGACTGCGGGTTCCCTGCCAGTAGAGCCGCACCATGATCTCGGTGTCAAAATCCATGCGCTGACCGATGGCCCGGCGATCGCACAGCGCCAGCGTCGCGGCCAGGGGATAGACGCGGAAGCCGCACATGCTGTCGCGGATCGACAGCGACAGCGTTTCAATCCAGACCCAGAAGTGGGTGATGTAGCGACCATAAAGGCGTGATTTGGGGATCGAGTCGTCATAGAGCGGCTGACCGGAGATCAGCGCGTCGGGATAACGCTCCGCTTCCGCCAGCATCAGCGGCAGATCTTCCGCCTGATGCTGGCCGTCCGCGTCAAGCTGCACCGCATGGGTGAAGCCGCGTGCCGCCGCGGCCCGCAGTCCGTGGATCACCGCCGCGCCTTTACCCTGATTGCTGTCGAGTCGCAGCAGGCTGAGCTGCGGGGCGTGCAGCGTCGCCAGCTGAAGCTGTGTGGCCGCATCGCTGCCATCATCCACCACGATTACCGGCAGATTAAAGGGTGCCAGCCGTGCCAGCACTGACGCCATCATCGCGCCGTGGTTGTAGCAGGGGATCACCACGCAGGGTGAAAACGGGGCGCTTAACACAGCGCGATCTTCCCGCTGCTGGCGATCTGCTCGCCGTCGTTCTTCAGCAGGCTGTAACGGAAACTCAGGCGGGATTTTTCAGCGTCCCAGTCCAGATGCAGTTGCAATAGCGAGTCGGGTAATACCGGCTGCTGAAATTTAATGTTATCAACGGCGGCAAACTCTTTGCCGGGCGCAAGCAGTGATACGCCGTAGTGCATCACCCAGTCGAGCTGAGCCACACCGGGCAGAATGGGCAGATGCGGAAAGTGGCCCTGAAACCAGAAGAGTCCGGCATCTATCTGCAGGGTCAGCGTGACGCTGTCAGCCCGCAGCTCCCGGCTGCGTTCAATCGGCAACATGAAAAAGTTCCTCTATTTGCGGCCAGGCGCGTTTGCTTTGGGTGGTCACCGGAATAGTGGCCACAATCCGCCAGTAGCGCGGCATCGCCAGCGGTTCCAGCCAGCGCTGCAGCTGGCGTTTCCAATGCTGCCTGCGCTGATGCAGAGCCGCCTCATCCAGTGCGCTGTTCAGCGCCAGCACGACGCCAATCGCCTGACGCTCATGACGCGTGACCACCAGCGCCACGGCATCCTCGATTTCCGGCAGGTCGGTCAGACGGCGCTCTAACTCGCTTAATGAGATGCGCTTGTCACCGATTTTTACGATGCGATCGTGGCGTCCTGCAAGCTGAAATCCGCCGTCCGGCTGCATAGTCAGTCGATCGTCGAGCTGCAGCCCGCTGTCACCGGCAATCAGCGGCGACCAGACCTGCCAGCGATCGGGCGTCACCTGCTCCAGCCTGACCTGCGGGAAGCGGCGCCAAGGCGCCTCCGCCCGATCGCATTGACGCCAGGCCAGAATGCCGGTTTCGGTGCTGCCGTAGATTTCACTGACCTGACAGCCAAAGCGCTGCCAGACCTGCTCCGCATCAGAGTCGCGCAGTGCGCCACCGGCAGAGACAATCAGTTCACAGGCGGGCGCTTTCAGCGTGCTGTCCAGCCGCGATAAAAAGGCCGGGCTGCTGATAAAGGCATAGCGAACGTCGCGCGGAAGCTGGGCCAGTTGTTCACCGTAAAACAGCGGCTGGGCGGCAAACGGCAGCCTGAGCGTCATCGGCAGGAAAAGTCGAAACGATAAACCGTAGAGATGCTGATGGCTGACCGAGGCGATGACCCGGCACCCCCGCAACGGTTCGGCCCACAGGCTGCTGAGCCAGCGACTCTCCTGCTCCATCACCGCCAGCGACTTCACTACCTGACGCGGTGCGCCGGTGGATCCCGAGGTGAAGAGCACCAGTTCTGCACTCTCCGGCAGCGGCGGCAGTTGCCCCTGCGCTTCTGCGTCGTCCCACGCCAGCAGCGGCAGGCTGACCGCCAGCGGCATGTCGCACAGCACGCCATCCAGCCGATCCTGCCTCTCATCCAGCAGCGCGGCGCGGCAGTGACCCGACATCACCGGCGTTTTACCGGCATACCAGCATGCCAGCAGCGCCACACAAAAACGGTAACTGTCATCAAAACAGAGCGCCCAGTGGCTGCCCGGTTGTGCTGCCAAGCGCTGGCGGAGCGCCACGACCTGACGATGCATCGCGCTGAGCATCAAACGTTGATCGCCGCGCCAGGCAACCTCGCGATCGTCTCCCGTCAGCCAGTCGGCCACTCTCATGCTTTTCGCCTCACGCGCTGACGTACCAGCCATTCAGCACTCATCAACGCTGCGATTAACAGATAACTTATGCCGCCATTCCACAGCGTCCAGAGCCGCAGATCGCCCAGCAAACAGGTATAGAGCGCCATGCTGCCGTTGCCGATAAAAAACAGGCACCAGATTTGGGTGACGCGGCGGGTATAGCGCACTGCCGCAGGGGGAAGCACGGGCTCACGCAGCCGGGCGATGCGTTCCACCAGCGGCATCGCACTCCAGAGTGAGGCGCCAAACACCAGCAGCATCGCCAGATTGACCGCCACCGGATACCACAGCAGCAGATGCTGAGTGCGTAATAGCTGGCTGCTGACACAGAGCAGTGCACCGAGCAGCGCCAGCCAGCCCATGACCGCGCCCATGGCGTTTTTCTGACGACGCAGCTGTAGCCAGCGCAGGCCAAACAGCAGTGCCAGCAGCCAGAAAAGCCCCTGCCAGCGCGGCTGGGTCAGCGCCAGCCAGACCAGCAGTGGCCAGGCCAGCAGCGTAAGCAGATTCAGCAGGCGAAGCGTAGCAGCAGGCACGGCGGGATCAGGCGTCTTCGCGCATCAGTTGTTCCACGGCATCCACCACATCCTGCACGGTGCGCACTGCGCGGAAAGTTTCCGGTTTAATTTTACGGCCGGTACGTTTTTGCAGATGAACCACCATATCGACGGCATCAATGCTGTCGAGTTCGAGATCTTCATACAGACGTGCCTCGGGATGGATATCCTCAGGCGCAATTTCAAACAGGCTGGTCAGCAGCGAAGCCACTTCCTGATAGATCTGTTCTTTGTTCATCATAAGGTTGTCTCCGCTTTCAGCCGCGCTGTTGGTTGACGAACGCAGCCAGCGTCGCAACAGAGAAAAAGTGGGCGCGCAGGGTTTCACTCTCAGCGGACAGCGCCACGCCGTAGCGATTTTTCACTGCCAGGCCAAGTTCCAGTGCATCAATCGAGTCCAGCCCCAGTCCGTCGCCAAACAGTGCAGCGTCGGTCTCTATATCATCGGGACTGAGATCTTCAAGGTTCAGCGTGTCGATAATCATCTGTTTGATATCGTTAATTAATGAATCCATACCGGTTTTCGTCTTACCTGTTCTGGGGGACCAGCGCCTGCTGTAAATGGCGGGTCAGGCGACGCGCGGCCAGCGGCTGCGCGTCGGGATTGCTTTCACAAAACGACTGACTGTCGATTCGCGTTTGTACACGCACGGTAAACAGTGGTTTAACCGGCGGAATCTGATACCAGCGGCTCTGTTTATCGAGCATACGCTGGCTACAGGTGATGTGAACCACACGCAGATCGCATCCGGCGCGCACCGCAATATTGGCTGCCCCGCGCTGCAGAGTCAGTGGATGACCGTAGCGGGTGCGGGTGCCTTCCGGAAAGATCAGGATATTGTCGCCGCGCGCCAGTCGCTGCTGGCTGTCCGGCAACAGCGTCTCCGCTTCACTGTTGATCAGATAGTCCGCGGCGCGGATCACCCCGCGCATAAAGGGGTTCTTTTGCAGATCGGCTTTAACCAGACAATCCATCTCTGGCAGTACCGAAGCGATCATCACGTAGTCGATCAGTGATGGATGATTAGCGACAATCAGGCATCCGCGATCCTGTTGCAGCAGCTCTGCGCCTTCAATCCGGTAGTCATAGACCCCGGTCATCCGGCAGAATCGCAGAAAGCAACGGAAGCTAAAGGCGATAGCGCGTCGGGCCAGCAGGCGGCGGCGCAGCGAATCGCGCTGTACCAGCAGCAGCAGGTTGAAGCCAATCAGCGACAGCAGCAGTCCGCCTATGCCAAACAGCGTAAAACTCACCGCCGTCATCACCAGCCGCCAGCAATAGTTCATGCGGCTGCCGCTGTAGTGCGCCGGTTGTGAACAATCAGCCATGATGAATCTCCCAGTGCCATGTCAGGCGTTCGCCCGGCAGGCTGAAGGTGGGCGATTCCGCCAGCCACTGCTGCAGAAAGCGCAGGCTTTGCGGTAACCCTGTTTCTGCCCTCTCCTCTCTGCCAGCACGGCCAGTGCAGTGCAGCTGGTCGCCCGGGCGCAGCAGCAGCGCCACCGCATAGGGAAAGTTCACACGCTGCTCCGGCAGCCACGGCAGATAGTAGTCAGGCACGATGCCGTCGAAATCAACCAGCAGTACCTGCTGATAACCCGCCTGATGCAGCGCGCTGACTTCGATCAATCCCTGCTGAAACGAGTCGACTCCGGCGGCGATTGAGGTGGAGACCAGTGGTGCTTTGGCTGCAATAGTCAGGCTGCCGACCGCCGAATTGTGAACTGACATGGCAAAATCCGTGGGTGACATTGACTGCTGATCGGCCAGCGTAGTGAGGATACGCAGATTACGTTCCAGTTCACCATGACGACTGGTGAACACGATAGCGTCAACCTGCTGACGCGCGAGCAGCGCCAGCCCACACTCTACCGCCGCACGACTGCCGCCGCTCAGACGACGTGCAGTCATCATCGGTAAAAATTGCGGCTTTGCCATCGCCTCTTTAGGGTCTATGACGGTGCCCTGTTGCGCCCAGTGCTGCCAGCCCTCGCCCCCGTGTAATCCTGGAGCCAGAGCCTGCCAGTCGACCAGTGAGTAAGCGAGTCTCATCTCAACACTCTTTTTGTCATATGTGTGGCGTCGGCGTTCATCGGGGCGTCATCCCGGCCCTCTGCAAAAAAAGTGCGTCCGGGAAACCCTCTGCCGATTCCGCATCAGGCCTTCACGGTAGAGGGTTACTCAGTGGTTCAGCAATAGCAGCTCATCTGATTTGTCGGCCGGCTGCCGGAGATCTTTATGCTTTGATCGTCTGTCGACACATCATTGCGACAGCGCACGCATTACTGAGCGGCAAGAGCAGAGAGTCGTAACTGAATATCCTGATCGAGATTGGCAATCCAGCGGTTGTAGTTATTGTGGATCTCGCCCTGCTCCGCTTTCAGGTTCTCACTGCTGACATAATCGATGCGGTAGTTCTGGCTGGTATACGTGATGCGAATAGTCGCCACGAAATCACGCTGGGCCAGACGACCATTGATCACGCCAGGCGAAACGGGAGTCATCACCCATTTCCGGCCAATACCCGCTTCAATGATCGCCAGTTTCATCTGGTTGTCGCTGTAACGCTGAGTGAGCGTTTGATTCACGTTATGAATCGGTGCAGTGCGCGCGCAGCCGGTTAATAACGCAGCGACCACGGCCAGCGTGCAAATAGTTTTTTTATTCATGATGAATCCCTTCTTTTATTTTTATATCAGTAAGTTAAACGGATAATCCGTCTCGCGCAGGCTAAGCTTTCAGTGCGCTTTTCCATCTGGCTGGCTTAAAACCCGCGCATGATACCACCGAATGTAAAGACAGGTAAGCAGAAGTATGCATGGGTTTTAGGGGGTTATTTGGGGGATTAAAGCGGGGAATATACGCAGTCGCCGCGACAGCGCAGAGGCCGATCCCGGCCGCAGAAACTCTGGCTGCGGCTGGATCGGTCTGGGGATTACTGTGTGGAGGCGGGTGTCCAGCCACCGCCCAGCGCGCGGTAGAGATCGATCTGCGCCAGCAGCAGGTTATTTTTGACAGTCACCCGATTCAGCTGCGTTGAAAACAGGGTGCGCTGCGCATCCAGTTCATCCAGATAGGAGGCGTAGCCGTTCTGATAGCGATTGCGGGCAATGCGCAGCGCCTCCGTCACATAGGCTTCCTGCTTTTGCAGCTCCTGAAGTTGTGCCTCACGCTGCCTGATGGCGTCTATTGCATCGTTAACTTCCGAGAAGGCGTTGCGCACCACTTTTTCATAGCCATAAAGTGCCTGATTTCGCGTCGCCATTGAGACATCCACCTGCGCCGTCAGCGCTTCACGGTTCAGCAGCGGTGCCAGGATGCTGCCGCCCACGCTCCACAGCCGGAACGGATCATCCGCTAACTGGTGCAGCACCGAACTCTGCAGGGTGCCGGTCGCGGTGAGGTTAAGCCCAGGCAGCAGCTTAGCGCGCGACGATGCCAGGCTGGCATCTGCGGCCAGTAACTGGCGCTGAGCCTGCACAATATCCGGACGGCGATTGAGCAGCTCGGATGGCAGCAGTGACGGCATCCGCTGCGGTGAAATCTGGTCAAACTGCTGACGACGGGCGATGCTGCGCGGGTTCATACCCACCAGAAGGCTCAGCGCATTCTCCTGCTGGGTGATCTGGTGCTGCAACTGAGGCATCTGCGCTTTGGCCGACTGATATTCCGAGGCGGCCTGCATCCACTCCAGCCTGGAGGTGTAGCCGGTTTCAAACTGACGCTGTGCCAGCTTCAGCGAATTGTTGCGGGTCGCCAGCGTTGCCTCCGTGACCCGTAACTGCTCATCCAGCGCGCACAGGTTGAGATAACCTGACGCCACCGAACTGGCGATGGTCAGCTCGGCGGCAGACGCAGCGGCCTGCTGCGCCGCTAGACTCGCCTGCGATGCTGTGATGCTGCTGCTGCGTGCTCCCCAGAGATCGACCTCGTAGTTCGCCTGTAATAAGCCCTGAAAAATATCGGTTTCATAGGGCTGGCCGGTCACTGACGAGAGCGTACGCTCCCGGGTCGCGGCCACACCGGCGCTCAGGGTCGGAAAGTTATCGCCCTGCGTGGCGCGCAGTTGGGCGCGATACTGATCAACCCGGGATCGCGCCGTGAGGATATCGGGGTTATTGCGCAGCGCCTGCGTCACCAGCCGGTTGAGATTTTCATCATGAAAAGCGCGCCACCACTCCGCCTCCGGCGCAGCAGATGGCCCGACACTATTGCGCCAGGCGTCAGGGATCGGCAGAGAGGCCGGTGCCTTTTCAACCTGCGTGGCACAGCCGGTCAGAAGGAGTGCCAGTGCGCTTACCATTAAGCCGCGCCGTATCATGGCGCGCCCTCACCAGCGGGTTGTGCGGCAGTGTCGATGTTGACTTCGACCGACATACCCGGGCGTAACTGATGCATATCCTGGTCATTGATGCGGATGCGAACCGGAATGCGCTGCGCAATTTTAACGAAGTTACCGGTGGCGTTGTCGGGCGAAATCGCGCTGAACTCTGAGCCTGCGGCCGGAGAGATAAATTCAACCTGACCCGTAAAGCGTTTGCCATCCAGCGCATCGACCCGAATCGTCACCGGCAGGCCAGGACGAATATTTGCCAGCTGGGTCTCTTTCAGATTCGCGATAATCCATTTGTGATTAGGCACCACCGAGGTCAGGCGCGTACCTGCCGTGACATAGGCGCCGGTGCGCACCGCCAGCTGGCCGAGCTGGCCATCATCGGGCGCGGTAATCCGGGTATTCGCCAGATCGATCTCCGCCAGCTCCAGCGCGGCGCGGGCGCTGTCGACATCGCCTTTCAGCGCGTCACGGTTAACGATGACGGTTTGCAGATTCTGCTGGGCGACGGCGATCTGCGCCGCAGCCTGACGTACCTGCGCCTGCGTCTGGGCGTCTGCGGCCCGGGCGGCATCGCGCTCGCGCACCGACAGGGATCCATCCGCCGTGAGATTTTCGACACGCTTCAGATCGAAGCCGCTTTTCAGCGCCTGTGCTTTGGCATTCTCCAGTGCCGCTTTATTGCTCTGGATGGTCGCTTCTGCGCTGCGACGCTGCTGCAGGTTATTGTTCAGCGCCGCCTGCTTCATCGCCAGCTGCGCCTGCGCCTGATGCACCCGCTGGCGATAGATACGGTCGTCAATCGTCATCAGCAACTGCCCTTTTTTCACCGGCTGCAGATCGATCACCTCGACTGAGGTGAGATAGCCATTAACCTGCGGGCTGATAAAGGTCACCTGACCGCGCACATAGGCATTCTCGGTGCTTTGTATTGCGCTGGTGAAGGGCCAGAGTTGCCAGGCATAAAGAATAACCAGTACACCAATCACCACAATGCCGCTGCCTGCGGCGATAGAAAGAATACGGCGGCGATTCGCGCGTTCGCGTTCCGCCGCCTGAAGCTCATCCTGCTGACTCATTGTTTCTCCGTTGATTCCTGTAATGCGGCCAGCTGTTGCTGCTCACGCAGGTTAAATTGCGCCTGACGCCAGTCAAGATATCGACGACGGGTCAAACGCCAGATCACCCACATCAGGGTGACCAGTGCCAGCGCGGCAGTTAACAGGTAGGTGTCGTTATAAGCGAGCACGTTGGCCTGCAGCGTGGCGATTACCTGTAACTGGCTGGTGCTCTGCGCGCCGCGCAGAACGTCGTCACCCACCAGCGAATTAAACAGCGCATTATACTGGCTGAGCCGTTCGGTGACGTTGGGATCGAGCAGTGAGAGCTGATCGCCCAGCAGGCTGGAGTGATATTTTTCCCGCCAGACCTGAAACGTGCCAAGAATAGCGGAACCGATCAGCCCGCCGAGGTTCTGACTCATGCCAAACAGCACCACAAAGCTCACCAGATTTTTCGGCTGAGTCACCACGCTGCCAATACCCATCAGCATCGCGGGCGCCATGAAAAAGGCGCTGCTGAAGCCCAGCAGAAACTGGCTGAAATACATATTGCTGGCGCGGGTCAGCGGACTGGATTGCGCATCCATCAGCGAGGCGATAATCATCACCACCAGCGAGGTGACAATCGGCCAGTTGAGATGATTGGGCTTGATAGTCAGCGCACTGGCGGCAATGCCCGCAATAACCCCGGCCATGATCGCCAGCGCCAGACCGCGCATCTGATCGTTCTGCAAGCCAATCTGCTGCAGAAAGCCGATTGCACCGGTGTTCTGTTCCGCCAGTACGATACGGATCATGATCATCACAATGCCCAGCCGCACCATCATGCCGCTGCTGAGCCAGCGGGTATTGATCAGCGGGTTGCGCCGGTTATGCTCAATGACAATCGCAGCGACAATCAGCGTCAGGGCGATCGCGGTACAGATACCGAGCCAGGGCGTGGTAAACCACCACTCAATACGGCCCAGCGTCAGTACGCCGCACAGCAACGCCATACCGGGTGCCAGCAGGATAAAGGTGACGAAATCCATCTTTTCAAAGGTTTTGATGCGATCGCCCGGTGGCAGTTTCACCAGCAGTACCCCGCCCAGCGCAATCAGCGCCAGACCGAGTTCAAACAGATAGAGACCGCGCCACTCGTTGAGCTGCAGCAATTCCGAAGAGAATAAGCGGGCCAGCGGGATAGCCAGTTGCGATACCGTCAGGCCAATCACCAGCGCTTTCAGGCGATGTTTCGCAGGCCAGGCCTGTACCTGATAGTAGATGCCCAGAGAGCTGAGCGCCGCCGCCACCATACCGTGAGCGGTGCGCACAATGATTGCCGAACTGAGATCGTTGGCGAAGAGATGGAAAAACGCCACCAGTACATACAGCACCAGAAACGCCTCGGTAAAGACACGCAGGCCAAACTGCTGGCGGAATTTCACCAGCAGCAGGTTAATAGAGATATTTCCCATCACGTAGACCGCGGGCAGCCAGGCAATCTCATTCGACCAGGCACCAAAGGTACCCTGCAGGTTGACCAGATTCGCCGTGACCAGCGCGTTACTCAGCGCACCGGTCAGCGAAATAAGTAAACCGATCAGGCCAAACGCCAGGCGTTTTGGCATCGGATGCAGCGGCGTCGAGGGCGATCCCGGCAGCATCGGTTTTTCGTGCGGCAACCACTCGCGTGCAGCGTAGGGATTTCGCTTTGCCACTGCTACATACTTCCCATGCGGCTCAGGAGTTGTTGCAATACGCGCTCGGTCACGGCCAGATCCTGAGGGTCAATATCGGCCAGCATTTCAGTACGGAGTGCGTCAGCCTCGGTTTTCACTTTGGCGAACGCTTCGTTACCCTTATCAGTCAGCACCAGGTGACGCTTACGTCGATCTTCTGGCGGCTGTACCCGCATCAGCAGTGACTGTTTCACCAGCCGATCCACCAGCGGTACCATGCTGGCATCTTCCAGCCCCAGCAGCTGTGCCAGCTCGGTCTGGGTCATGCGTTGCGGCTCACTGGCAATCAGCCCGATGGCCATCCAGCTGCTCATGCTTAAGCCGCTATCTTTAAGGTGACGATCCACCGCCAGGCGCCAGGCATGTGCGGTCAGATGCAATAAGTGGGTAAAGGTACGCGTGTGCTGAGACAAATGTTAGCAGCCTAATAGTAAGAGTTCTAATTGAGTGGTGACGTTATTATACGCAAAGCGAAACGCCAATGAAAAGCGTCCGGTCTGTTAAAAATTAGTGGATCGCGGCAGAATGTCCAGAGGCCGCAACCGGGAGCCGGATAACATGAAACAGGCATCAGCAAACTGGGTCGATCTGCGCCGTGACGCCGTCAGCGGTATTGAGGCGCTACGCGCCCATTTTACCGGACACGCCTATGATCCTCACTGGCACGACAGTTATCTGATTGGCGTGACCGAGCAAGGTGTACAGCAGTTTCATTCACGGCGCAAACAGCATCAGAGCCGACCAGGCACGGTCTTTATGCTGGAGCCGGAGGAGCTGCATGATGGTGATGCCATCAACGACAGCGGTTTTACCTACCGGATGCTCTATCTTTCGCCGCAGCAGATTGCGCAGCACCTGGCTCCGATGCTGGCTGATAAACCCTCACTGCGTGAGCTACGTTTTGCCGCCACGCTGCGCGACGAGCGTCCACTGGCTTATGCCGTCTGGCATGCGTTTGATGCCTTGTGGCACAACCATCCCGACATCATCAAAGAGGCGGCGCTGGACCGGATGTTTGGGCAGCTCATCCCGCACCGGCAGTGGTCACTGCCCGCTCAGCCCCCGGATAAAGATGCCCGGCTGGCACTGCAGTCGCGTGACTGGCTGATTGCCCATCATGCGGATAATCCCGGTCTGGAGCAGATGGCGCAGCATCTGCAGGTGGATCGCTTCCGGTTATCGCGTCTGTTCCAGGCTCACTGGGGTTTGCCGCCCCACGCCTGGCTGGTGCAGTGGCGGCTGAGCCAGGCGCGTCGTCAGCTGGCGCAGGGCCAGCCCGTCGCCGATGTGGCAGCCGCGCTGGGTTTCGCCGATCAGAGTCACCTGGGCCGCTGGTTCAAACGCGCCTGCCAGCTTACCCCTTCCCGTTATCAGCACGCCTGCACAAATCTTCCAGACCTGGGTTAAGCCACTTGCCACAATGCTTTTTTTTAGTCAGGAGAAGCGCAATGCAAGACCCACGCTGTGTAATGATACTCAATGCCGCTCTGCCGCCTGGCAAAGCCACCAATGCTGCCGCCGTGATGGCATTAACCCTGGGACAGCGACATCCGGCGCTGGTTGGCGACACCCTGGAGGATGCTGACAGGCGCCCTTCTCCCGGTTTGATCACCACCGGGATTCCGGTGCTGGCCGCGACTGATGAACAGCTCAGTGCATTGCGGGAACAGTGCGAACAGGCTGAATACGATCTGGTGCTGTTTCCGGAAGAGGGCCAGACCACTACCGATTATCAGGCGCTGAGCGCCGTCCTGCGA
Source organism: Pantoea sp. PvP021 (assembly GCF_054056055.1). Classification (NCBI taxonomy): domain Bacteria; kingdom Pseudomonadati; phylum Pseudomonadota; class Gammaproteobacteria; order Enterobacterales; family Erwiniaceae; genus Pantoea; species Pantoea sp. PvP021. Next base: position 1,313,136 of record NZ_JBSRXX010000001.1, read on the forward strand.
CAGCAACCGCGTCAGCAGTGGCGCCTGCTGGGCGTCGCCATCGTCGGCGATAAAAAAGCCCTGCGAAAGCTGACGGCAAAACTGGCGCTATTCAGCTAATCTTTTTGCGGGAAGCTGGTCATGGCTTCCTTTTTTTCCCCTCCCGCCCCTCGGCCCCGCCATTTGTACAGGTTACTTGTACAGCTTTCGTTTCGGAATAGTCCTTATAAGCTGCTGATAAGTGTCAAATAGCACATTTTGTTAAAGAATCCGATTGTACAGATTGGGCTTCATTGTATAAGTTTACTGCCACGAGTTGTCATGCGACTCTGTAACGAATGATGCACTTGCGTCGCCTCTGAAGGTGTCAGTGGATTTCCACCTTCAGAGGTTATTTTTTCTGTTCAATTTGTGACACTGGTACCATCGCATCTGTCCATGCGGTGGTTTTTTTGATCGCTTTTGTCCTGACATCCGAACCGGAATCGGGCTGTTCTGAAGGGCTTACACATGCAATATATTCTTCCCCGGACCAATCAGGAAATTGCTGATTATTTTAATCCTGCCGCCAATAAACCCGCCAGCGAGATGGAGATGCTGGGTATCCTGGTTGCAGAAATTTTGCAGTCAGGCATGCCAGTGAACAATAAAGCGATTATCTCAAAGCTTATTCATCGGCTGGAGCTGGAAAGCGACAGGGAATTACTGGATATCTACCGACAGCTGCTTGAACTGGTGGTCCATAAAACCCCGGACGATTTTTCACTGTAGCATCGACTCCACGGAAGGAGTCATCCGCCTTTTTCTGGTATCTTCGCCAGTCGCCCGGTACTATCTGCCCCTCAGTGTTTATCCTGATCTTCCCGCCCCTCGCGCGGGAGCAAAATAACTAAAGAGCCTGCAATCCTTTATGACTCAAACCAATGATATTGCCGCAACCGACGTTGTGGCGGGCGATATCAGCGTAGGGCGCGTTCTGCGTTCGCCTGCGCTGCTGACCCGCGAATGCCTGGCCGGGGTGATTACCGCGCTGGCGCTGATCCCTGAAGTGATCTCCTTTTCCGTTATTGCCGGTGTAGACCCTAAAGTCAGCCTCGTCGCCTCGGTGGTGCTCTGCCTGACTCTGTCGATACTGGGCGGACGTCCTGCGATGGTAACAGCGGCTGCGGGTTCAGTGGCGCTGGTTATCGGGCCGATGGTCCATCTGCATGGCGTTGAATATATTCTGCCTGCGGTGGTGATGGGCGGCGTCATTCAGATTCTGTTTGGTGTGGCCGGTCTGGCGCGCATGATGCGTTATATTCCCCGTTCGGTGATGCTGGGATTTGTGAATGCGCTCGGGGTGCTGATTTTCTTTGCTCAGGTGCCGCACGTCTGGGGACAGTCATCACTGGTGTGGATCTTCTTTGCCGTCACACTGGCTATCGTGCTGTTGTTGCCGCGTCTGATAAAAAGTGTTCCTTCACCGCTGGTTGCCATTGTGGTAGTAACTGCCGTCGCGCTGCTAATGGGCTATCGCATGCCGAACGTGGGCGATGAAGGGCCGATGAGTCCCGGTCTGCCCGGTTTTAACAGCCTGCTGGTGCCACTTAACCTGCAGACCCTGCAGATTATCTGGCCCACGGCCCTGAGCATCGCCTTTGTCGGGCTGATGGAGTCACTGCTGACCGCCAAACTGGTCGATGACCTGACCGATACCCCCTCCAGTAAGCGTCGTGAATCCTGGGGCCTGGGCGTGGCGAATATTCTAGCGGGTTTTTATGGCGGTATCGCCGGGTGCGCGATGATAGGTCAGACCATCGTCAATGTTGAGCTGGGCCGGGCGCGCAGCCGGGTCTCCACCGTGGCCGCCGGTCTGGTGCTGCTGTTACTGGTGACCGGACTGAGCCGGATTATGGCGCAAATCCCGATGGTGGTACTGGCCGGGATCATGATGGTGGTGGCCGTGAAAACCGTTAACTGGCATAGCCTGCAACCCGCTACCCTGAAACGTATGCCGTGGTCAGAGACGCTGATTATGGTGCTGACGGTAGCGGTGACTGTCTGGACAGGTAATCTGGCACTGGGCGTTCTGGCTGGGGTAATCCTGGCTATGCTGCTGTTTGCCCGCCGTATTGCGCACGTTATTCATGCGGAGCGTCAGCTGAGCGAAGATGGCGAGTCGGTGCGCTATGTGGTGCGCGGCCCGCTTTTTTTCGCCAGCAGCAACGATCTGTTTGAGCATTTCGATTATGCCCATGACCCTAAAAAGGTCACTATCGATTTAACGCACGCGCAAATCTGGGATGCGTCCAGCGTCGCGGCGCTGGACGGCATTGAGTATCGCTATCAGCGTTATGGTGCAGAGGTGACCATTGAGGGGCTGGATCCACGCAGCACGGACTTCCATCAGCGTCTGACCGGTAATTTCGGCTAAAAACGCCGTTCTGCTGCCTCTCCGGCAGCAGAACTCACTCAGCCTGTTGCCGCCGCGCGCGGTAGCGGCCAACCATGGTAATCAGCGCCTGGTAGATTAAACCGGCGTAGAGACTTGTCAGAATCGCCAGACCAGGCTCTTTGCCCTGCTGATGCCATGACATAAACCACATGAATACGCCCCACAGTACACAGAACACCAGCCACCCGCGGACGAACTTCATCATGCCATTCATAACGACTCCTCTTAAATGAAGCGCTACCTTAGCGCGCTCCGGCCTGAAACGCATTGCCAGCATGCACGAGTTGCGAGGCGTCTCAAATAATCGTCGACAATTTGCCATGCGTATTGATGATTTAGTCCTGTCCGGGCGGTTTTGTTGCAATTCTCTATACTCAACGTTCCGCTTACCTGATCGGGGAATTACGATGAAACGTACTGCTTATCTGTTATCCACACTGGCTATCCTCGCCACGCTTACGGCCTGTGCACCGCCGCCACCGGGCAGAGATGCCCCGCCACCGCCACCACCTGGCGGGCAGCAGCCGGTGGGCGCACCCGGCGGCAGCGGCCCGGCAGGACAACCGCAGGCCTGACATTATTCTGCCAGCCTGCGTTGCGGGCTGGTTAATGCCGGAAGGCGCAGCCGCAGGCTGACATCTCACCCGGCAGCACTTTGCCTGCGTGAGAGTGACGCCGCTGTAATTGCTCCTGCTCTTCAGCACTGCTGTTGCCTGCCTGCTGTCCCAGCCAGCGATCCAGCGCGCGGCCAGCGATCTGCCGGATGTCAGGTGACCAGCTGGTAAGATGCCAGGTTGAGCTGCGGGCTTCTTCACTATCGCCAAAACCTGCCACTGCCAGATGGATACCCTGACCAAAATCCCGAATCGCCTGCATTGCTCCAAAGGCCATCAGATCGCTTTCACAGAAGAGTGCCTGGATACGCTCAGCAGCACGTGTCTTTTTCAGGTAAGACATCATCGCCTGATAAGCGCAGTCACGATCATCACTGCCCACAGTCAGTTCGGCGTTCAACGCCGTGCCCGCCGCCAGCAGGGCGGCGCGATAGCCCTGTTTTTGCGCCAGTTCGCCTGGCTGAGCCTGCATAAAGCCAAACCGCTGATGCCCCTGTTTAAGCAATAATTCCGCTGTCACCTCACCCGCCCGCAGTGCATCCGCCTGCAGTTCAGGCTCAGCGTCAATCTGAAGCACTGGCAAATTGCAGGCATCAGTAACGCGGTTACCGGGGAGTAACAGCAAACCACGCAGCCCGAGTGGTGTAGCCTGCCGGATGAGTGCGGTCAGTGTGACGTCGGTTTCGGCACTCAGTAGCACCGAGATAACACCGCGCGCGTTAAGCTGGCGCATCACTTCGTCCAGCATTTTTTGTTGATACGGATTGAGCAACTGGCTGGCGACAACACCGATAACCGGAGGGACCGCCGGTTCAGTTAAGTCAGGTGTGGAAGGTGTAATCATTGGCATTAATTCTCTGCGACGGCAAACAATAGCCACCACAATACGGTAAACCACAACGTTTCAACAGGTTACAGAGTTCGACACAGGCCGCAAAAATGAGTGAAATCGGATGTAATTGGGATGGATCGGCAGAAACCCAAAAGGGATAAGGCTGGCGTTAACGTAGATGCAGGAGAGGGACCGGGCAGCAGGAGTTGAACCCGCATCGTCAACCCGTTAAGAGTTGCAGTAATACCTTTATACCATGCCCGAATGGCGTGCCTGGAAAAGCCGCGCTGTGTGAACAAGAAGCGTAGTACGACTCTCTGACCAGACAAGCGCAAGCGGCAGGTATTTTTGCAACCGTCGTATGAAATCAAAAAAGAGGCGCCGCCGCCTGTAGGCATTGATTATTCAGCTAACCTTAAGTTTCAGGCAGCCTGTTCCGACCGGGACTTATGGCCAACATTTTGCAGAGGTCAAGACTATGCCGTCAGGACAATTTTACGTGGTTGATCAACCCGAACTGAATTTTACCGCCAATTATCATATTGATACGGTTAATGATAAACCCTACCCCTCGCGGATGGTACTGGAGATCCGGAAGCAGTCACAGCCGACTGAGGCCTTTGATGATATCAGCATCGGCCATGAAGTGACCTTTGTCTCTTCCAGTGGTGAGGCGCAACGGATGGTGCTGGTAAGTGACACTGATGATGAGCTGGTGTTCAGCTCCCGGGGCTGATGCCGGCTTATACCGCTAAACAGAGGTTGCAGTCGCCGTATCCGCCAGATAGCAGGCACAAAAAAACCGCCCTTGGGCGGTTACGACATTACTGCATATTGCTTTTATTTTATTAGATTTTCTTCGGCAGAAATATGGTGCCCGGGGCGGGACTTGAACCCGCACAGCCTTACAGCCGAGGGATTTTAAATCCCTTGTGTCTACCGATTTCACCACCCGGGCAGGGTGTAACTGGAGGCGCGTCCCGGAGTCGAACCGAGGTACACGGATTTGCAATCCGCTGCATAGCCACTCTGCCAACGCGCCTTAAACTGATGTGCCGTCAGGTTAACCTGACCTGCGAATCTGGAGCGGGAAACGAGACTCGAACTCGCGACCCCGACCTTGGCAAGGTCGTGCTCTACCAACTGAGCTATTCCCGCAATTCAGCAATTTCGTCGAACCTGCTGATTTTATTTATCTTCTGGCAGCCTGGCTGCCGTTCGATGCGATGCATTCTACTTAGATGACGCAATGAGTCAATAAAATTATCCTCACAGCGCGTCCGTTTGCTGCTTTTTAAATCGTATCGATCACGGTTCGAGCAGATCACCGCGCGCGGCGCTTAAATACTGGAACATAGACCAGAAAGTCAGCACGGCAGCAATGTATAACGCCACCACACCAATCGCTACGACGGTGGCATCAGGACGCCACAGCAAGGCAAACAGTGAGAACATCTGGGCAGTGGTTTTCACTTTACCAATCCAGGAAACCGACACGCTGCTGCGTTTACCAATCTCCGCCATCCATTCACGCAGCGCAGAGATAATGATCTCGCGTGCAATCATGGTGGCGGCGGGCAGTGTAATCCACCAGGCGTGGAAATATTCCGCCACCAGCACCAGCGCAATGGCCACCATCACTTTATCCGCTACCGGATCGAGAAACGCACCAAAGCGTGTTGTCTGCTTCCAGCGGCGCGCCAGAAAGCCATCAAACCAGTCGGTGATGGCAGCAAAAACAAAAATCAGTGCAGTCGCCAGCGGCGCCCAGGTGAACGGCAGATAGAAAGCCAGCACAAAGAACGGGATGAGCACGACTCGAAACAGGGTGAGACACGTCGGGATGTTTAATTGCATATGCCGGTAACTGTCTGGATATAGGTAGAATTTAGCCTATGTTCCTACATTGCCCCCCCCGTTTCAATGCTAGTGTTTCAACGAGTAGTATATTTTTTCTGCCAGAGCATGTGAGATACCGGGTACATTGGCGATCTCCTCCACCGACGCGTTCATCAGCGGTTGCAGGCCACCCATGTACTTAAGCAGTTGCTGACGCCGTTTCGGCCCCACCCCTTCGATGCTTTCCAGTGCGCTGGTGTTCTTTACTTTGGCCCGTTTTTTACGGTGGCCTGAAATGGCATGATTGTGAGCGTCATCACGAATATGCTGGATCACATGCAGCGCTGGCGCATCGGGTGGCAGCGAAACGCCCTCACCTTCCGCTTCAAAGAACAGCGTCTCCAGTCCGGCTTTACGATCGCTGCCTTTCGCTACGCCGAGTAAAATCGGCCGGCTTTTGTCCCAGGGCACATCCAGTTCCGCGAAGACCTGCTTCGCCTGAGACAGCTGGCCCTTACCGCCATCGATCAGAATCACATCCGGAATCTTATCTTCTTCAATGGCTTTACCATAACGGCGGCGTAGCACCTGATTCATGGCGGCGTAGTCATCACCCGGTGTAATGCCGCTGATGTTGTAGCGACGATAATCGGCACGCAGCGGACCATTCTGGTCGAACACCACGCAGGAGGCGATGGTCTGCTCACCCATGGTATGACTGATATCGAAACACTCCATGCGTTTAATTTTGTCCAGCTCAAGAAACTCCGCCAGCGCCATCAGCCGCTGATGAATTGTGGAGTGCTGTGACAGACGCGTGGTTAACGCCGTCGCGGCGTTGGTGCGCGCCAGTTTGAGATAACGGGCGCGATCCCCGCGCGGCTTGCTCTGAATACTCACCCGACGCCCGGCCAGCTCACTGAGGGACTCTGCCAGCAGTTCACGCTCTGGCAAGGTAAAGTCCAGCAGAATATCGCCAGGCAGCGTACGTGCCTCGCTACCCTGCAGGTAGAACTGCCCGACAAAGGTCTGAACGACCTCAGCCAGATCGGTATCGACGGGCACTTTCGGGAAGTAGCTGCGGCTGCCTAACACTTTGCCCTGACGGATAAACAGCACGTGGAGACAGGCCATGCCCGCTTCATAAGCCACACCCATCACATCAAGGTCATCACTCTGATTCGAGACAAACTGCTTTTCGGTGATCCGTCGCACAGCCTGAATCTGATCGCGCAGGCGTGCCGCCTCTTCAAAGCGCAGGCCCGTGCTCGCCTCTTCCATCCGTTTGACCAGCTGGTTGAGAACCTGATCGTCTTTCCCCGCCAGGAACAAGCGCACGTAATCGGTCTGCTGTGCATACTCCTCCTCACTGACCAGTCCCGCGACACAGGGACCCAGACAGCGACCAATCTGATATTGCAGACAGGGCCGGGAGCGATTGCGGTAGACGCTGTTTTCGCACTGGCGGATAGGGAAAACTTTTTGCAGCAGCCCCAGCGTTTCACGCACCGCATAGCCGTTGGGGAACGGGCCAAAGTATTCGCCTTTGGCATGCTTTGCACCACGGTGCATCGCCAGTCGCGGATGAGTATCGCTGCTAAGAAAGATGTAGGGGTAAGATTTATCGTCGCGCAGCAGCACGTTGTAGCGCGGCTGGTAGAGCTTGATGTAGTTATGCTCAAGCAGCAGCGCTTCGGTTTCGGTGTGGGTTACGGTGACATCGATGTGCTGGATATTACTAACCAGCGCTTCGGTTTTGCGGCTGCCGACCTGAGTGCGGAAGTAGCTGGTCAGACGCTTCTTCAGGTCTTTGGCTTTGCCCACATAGATGACGGTGCCTGAGGCGTCATACATGCGGTAAACACCGGGCTTGCTGGTTACCGTACTCAGAAAGGCTTTGGAATCAAAAACGTCATTCACTACTGATTAACGGCTCCGCATTATAGAGGCCATGTCGAATGGCCAGATGCGTTAACTCTACATCGCCACTGATATTCAGCTTGCTGAACATCCTGTAGCGGTAACTGTTAACGGTTTTAGGACTGAGATTTAACTGCTCGGAAATTTCCGTCACCTTTTGTCCACGGGTGATCATCAGCATAATCTGCAATTCCCTTTCCGACAAACAGCTGAAGGGGGATTCCGCTTTTTGTGGCTCAATCTGGCTCAGCGCCATCTGCTGAGCGATATCTGAAGCGATGTAGCGCTGTCCGGCATTGACCGAGCGAATCGCATTGATCACCTCCTGCGGCGCAGCCCCTTTACTGAGGTAGCCTGCAGCCCCCGCCTGCATCACTTTCGCAGGCAGCGGATTTTCCGTGTGAATGGTCAGCATGATGATTTTGATATCGGGATTGTAACGCACGATTTTGCGCGTCGCCTCCAGTCCACCGATGCCCGGCATGTTCATATCCATGAGGATCACATCAACCTGATTGGCACGGCACCACTTAGCGGCATCCTCGCCACAGTTGACCTCTCCGACCACGGCCAGACCTTTGACATCCTCCAGGATGCGACGGATTCCGGCACGGACAAGTTCATGGTCATCAACAAGAAGCACACTGATCAACGGGGAAACTCCAGAGGCTAAAAAAAGAGGAATCAATTAACGAATACAGGCGATAATCATACCCGCTTTTACCTCAAAAGCACATCAACAAAGCAAAACAGTCGACGCTTCGCATAACGATTTCCAGCCCCGTGCAGCCAGCAATAACAGAGATTTCTTACAACCGACAGGCGTACTGAATAATCCTTAAACTCTTACTATTTCATGGTATTAACACCAGACTTTGCTGTGCCTTATCGCTGCAGGCCCTTGTGATATCTGGCCCGGCAACACCTGTAATTACTTTCAGCGATTGATTAGTTGTACTGGACAAACCAGCTGTTTATAGCGAAGCGAACCGGCTGCTCCAGCAACTTACTGACCCTGTGATATACTCACGCACTGCTGTTCGGACAGATTGCCGACACATTGTCATTCACCAAGGAGAAACGCATGAGCGATGAAGATTTTGCAACTTCGCAGGAAGCCCGGAAATTAGCGGATGAAATCGCGGGTCTGAAGATGATGATCACCCTGATCCTGAAAGGTATGGGCCAGGCTGATGCCGGCAAAGTGATTATCAACATGGAACGCTATGTACAGACGCTGGGCGACAAGCCTCAGGCGGAAGTATTCAGCAATACCATTAAGCAGATCAAAACAGCCTACCGTCAGTAAGCTTGCTTGCCCCCACAGCCGCGGGGGCAAATTAATTAACTGTGCGCCTGCCAGTTAACCGAAACGCCCAGCGTAGGCAGCACCTCTTCCGGACTAAAGCGCCGCGTTCCCCGATACTTTTCAGCCAGCGCTGGCTGAACCACCGGAATACGGATCGCAAACAGATTATCTTCTGACAGAATAAGTCCCGGCGTCAGCGGCTCATACACCACCTGATGCTCTTCAAACATCTTCTCCAGCATCGGCGTTGCCGAACTGATGATGTATTCCATACCGTTCAATTCTGCCAGCTGCACGGCGTGCCAGAGAATATTCAGTGGCAGTTCAGCGTCCACATCCAGCCGTGCCGAGAAGCGCGACATTTCCCACACTTTCTCATGGCTGAAAGGCAGTACGATGCCTTCACTCAGTTCAGGTTCGAACCAGGGCATCAGACGCGCACAGCCGCTGATGCCCTCCCGCGCATTCCATGCGATCAGCCAGGTGACATCTGAACGATCGTAGCGATCATATTCCTGTCCTGGCGTGCTCAGGCGTGGCGGAATTGACCACCCTTCGCCGCGCGCAAAGACGCTGTATCGGTAGCTGCCGAGTTCGGCAAGCAAAGAGGATGGCATATCCTTTAATTGCGTTTGCACTATTTTCATCATGCGCCTCTGACATCCCCATGTTTGCAATGATTTCTTTGCGCCAGCCTGGCAAAGTCCCGGCGCAGGGTAGACAACAGACCTGTGCAAAGGAACGGCGAAGTGTAGCCGTTGCTTTATGTTCAGATCAGTCCGATTGCCGCTGCATAGCAGGCAATCTGCGTTTTATTGGAAACATTGAAACGCTTTTGCATATTTTTTTGGTGAAAGTTAACGGTATGTTCAGAGATGGATAAAATAAGTGAAATTTCGACCGCCGTTTTTCCTTCAGCTGTCCATTTCAAAATTTCCAGCTCGCGCTGACTAAACTCTTTTTTTAGTACCATCATTGCATCATCGCTAAAGCGTTCCAGCGTATCCAGACTTAGTTCCGCTAAAAGGTGTAGTTTCACCTCCAGCTCAGCATGGCAGAGCTGGACAGAAATGGGCTGTTGCGACGATATAGATAATATACCAATGACGCGATTTGGTGCCATTGCAGAGCAAGAAAATCCGCTCTGCAGCCCATATTCTCTCGCCTCATGCCACAAATTGCCGGCGTCGGCGAAGAGTTCCTCCGTCCACGCCATGCCTTTGCCCGGTCGCTGACACAACCTGAGCACCGGATCGACAGCGTAATAATTCTGCTTCTCATAGCGTTTAACCCATAATCTGGGATAGGTGCTATGTAAATGAATGCGCGGTCGGTTAAAAGGCACCGGGTGCTGAATCAAAAAGGCAAAATAATCGAAGCCTAATGATTCAGTAAATTGTTGCAATAACGGCTTCAATTCAGAAGAAACCGTTAATGCCTGAAATTGTTCTTTCGCTTCATGTCGCCAGGCGAAATAATTTTCAGTGCTCATATTGCCTCAGCGTTAATTTCACTCGCCCTTCCGGTAATATTCATTCGGATTCATCGGATAAAATAAATTTGCAGAAGAAAATTAATTTATCGTTCAGGACGAATCTGTCGCGATCTACAGCGCATTTAACCTTTCACCGTTGGAGCGGAGTGAAAAAGTGTTCCTGCCTTTACAAGGTGAGGCCGATCACAGCAATTTCAATCACCCCAGGAGAATAAGATTTTTCTGATAGGATTTCAATCCCTGACCTCCAGTGCAATTTTATCTCATACCCGAAACGTCTGCTGAAAATATTGAATCGCGATGCTGATTGTTGGGTAAATAACGAGTAAACAAGGCGTTAATTACTCCGTTATAAGCGAAGCGGCAGTGACAAATTTCTGACATATTTTTTATCAGGAAATAAGCCCGGCTCTCTCTTTGCAGCATCAGGACCGGTTTCGTCAGACGACCCCGCAGCCCCTGTGGCGTCTGTTGAGGCCGCTAACCGGCTTGCTGACCGCGCCACGCGCTTGCCGGTGACAGACCTGTCCCGGTTTTCAGTGGCAGCCCTGTAAGCGTAACGATGTGCTGTTTAATAAACCTTTTCTGCTCTCTCCTGCCCGACCGTGCTCTGTGCCAGTCGATTCACATGCTGCTGTGGTTTATCGACTTATCTGACTGCAAATACCTGATCCAGGACAGCGCGTCCGTAAAAGTCTCGTTTACTTACTTTGCTGTCTGACCGCAATACGTGGCGGAGATCACTATTTATGGCGTAATGCTCAACACTGACTCTATTTTAATCAGTTAAATCACTTTCCCGATAGTCACGCAACTAAATCATATGAAAATAAATTTGCAGGAAAATCCGTTCTTTTCTCAATCACGCACGCTTTATTTATGCGATACCTTTCCCTTATTTCTGCCAGCGTAATCATGAAATAATTTCATCATGCCGCCAACAGGCGCTGAGCAAATGAGGCTGAGAATCTGCACAAGGGTTTTATCCCGCAGGCATCGTTTTATTCTTACAGATGGCCCTGAAATCGGTTTTTTTAGGAGCATCCTGAACTGTTGTCAGACTATTTCAGTAAGGGATCAGGTTCAGCAATGATAACTGGATGGGTTTTACTGGCACCATAAGAACATTTCTTAATCAAACACGGTATTAATCCTGTCTGATGATTTATCGGCAGTAGCCTGCACCTCGCATACCCAGATGAAAATGTGAGGCGTGAGCGGCGTTATAGTCCGGCCCCAGCGCATTGCCGAATACCTCACAGCCGCCACGCCACAGCGTATGAAGCATTGCCGCTTTTTCTTCCGGCTGTTGCCAGTGACGACTGACCTCAAGCCGCTGGCCATCAGCCAGCTGAAAGCCTGTCACATCCCAGGCATCGGCGGTGGCATGTTCACTGAGCCGCCCCTGGGCACGATGATAAATATTACGGCAGGCGTAACTGCCGACATGCGTAATTCGTACCAGTGGACTGTGCATCTCTCTGGCGGTCTGTTCACGACTGCGCAGAGCATACATGGTGCTGGCGACGGCCATAGGACAGCTGGCCAGAAAGCTGCTGCTGAGGCTGACCGGGCCAAATTTCTGAACCCGCAGCGGATGACTGAGCGGACAGTGACCCGTGACGTCCGGACGCTCGCTGAAGCTGACCCAGCCCGCCTGTTGAGCGCGGCGCATCACCGCCAGACATGCGTCAGGATCGCTGGCCAGCCTTTTCATCTTAATCTGCGTCATCCAGCCCGGCGGATCGGTAACAGAGAGTGGCGTAAAGGGATTAAACTGCGGCGGCAGATGCTGCTTAAGCCAGGGTAAGCTGACCCATCCCAGCGCAAGCAATAGCAAAAACAGGATAAGCGTGCGCATAGTCCCTCTCGCAGCATGATGATTAGCAAACAAAAAGTGTAGAAGCGCATCGCCCTTCACGCCGCCTGACTGACATAACGTGATGAATAATTACCCAGGCTGACGAAGGTTTGAACAAAATCGCGCTTTATTGCCGCTTCCGGGACGGCAGGCATCACAATTGGTAAAAAAGCGTTACCCGATTCCGGCTCTCTTCCTCTATCTTATGCCGACTTGCCCTCAGGCAGACGCCTTGACTAACAGCCAGCAGAGCTGAACACAACATCACGACAGGAAAGACAATTCTATGGTTGATCAATCTAAAGAAACCGCAAGCACCCACGAGACGCCCGATAAACTCCAGCGCAATCTGCACAATCGTCACATCCAGCTGATCGCCATTGGTGGCGCTATCGGTACCGGCCTGTTTATGGGCTCAGGTAAAACCATCAGCCTGGCTGGCCCCTCGATCATTTTTGTCTATATGATCATCGGTTTTATGCTGTTCTTTGTGATGCGCGCCATGGGGGAGCTGCTGCTCTCCAACCTTGAGTACAAATCCTTTAGCGATTTTGCCGCTGATCTGCTTGGCCCGTGGGCCGGCTACTTTACCGGCTGGACCTACTGGTTCTGTTGGGTGGTAACCGGCATTGCCGACGTGGTGGCAATCAGCGCCTATTTCCAGCTCTGGTTTCCGGGCTTCTCGATCTGGATGAGCGCCCTGCTTTGCGTGGTGGTTTTTCTGGCGCTCAATATTGCCACCGTCAAGCTGTTTGGCGAGATGGAGTTCTGGTTTGCGATCATTAAAATCGTCGCCATTGTGGCACTGATCGTAACCGGGATTGTGCTGGTATCGATTCACTACCCCTCACCGGGCGGCGGCACAGCGTCACTCAGCAACATCTGGGATCACGGCGGCATGTTCCCGAAAGGCCTCAGCGGCTTCTTTGCCGGCTTCCAGATTGCGGTGTTTGCCTTTGTCGGCATTGAACTGGTGGGCACGGCAGCGGCTGAAACCCACAATCCGCATAAAGTGTTACCGCGCGCGATTAATGCGATTCCGTTGCGGGTCATTATGTTTTACGTGCTGGCGCTGATGGTGATTATGGCGGTAACGCCCTGGACCCAGGTGATGGCCGATCGCAGTCCGTTTGTTGAGATGTTCGTTCTGATTGGTCTGCCTGCTGCTGCGAGTATCGTTAACTTTGTGGTGCTGACTTCTGCCGCCTCCTCAGCCAACAGCGGCATCTTCTCCACCAGCCGTATGCTCTATGGCCTGTCGCAGCAGGGTGTGGCCAGCCGCGCCTTTGGCCGACTCTCTGCCCGTGCGGTGCCGACTACCGGCCTGTTTTTCTCCTGCCTGTGCCTGCTGATTGGTGTGGCGTTGATCTACCTGATCCCGGATGTGATGAAGGTCTTCACGCTGGTGACCACCGTCTCGGCCATTCTGTTTATGTTCGTCTGGACCATCATTCTGTGCAGCTATCTGGCCTACCGTAAAAAGCATCCGCAGCGCCATGCGGAGTCGGCATTTAAGATGCCGCTGGGCAAATTCATGTGCTGGGTCTGCATGGCATTCTTCGCATTTGTGCTGGTGCTGCTGACGCTGCAGGAAGATACGCGCCAGGCGCTGATGGTTACGCCACTCTGGTTTGCCCTGTTGGGTGTGGGCTGGATGCTGCGTAATCGTCGTAGCCGCTAATCGGTAATATCATGAAAAAAGCCCGGTCAGATGACCGGGCTTTTTTTTTACAGGCGATCGCCCAGCGCAGAGAAAATGGCGGATAAAGAGGGGCGTTCATAAGGTAAGCGCTGCGGCCGGGGATCGGGCTGCTGAGGCGTGCCCAGACCAAAGGTGAAGGTATACTTATCGCCTTCGCCCATGCGCAGGTCGGCAATCGTCGTCTGCCCGTCCTGCTCACGCAGCGCGTAGAAGCCGTGGCTGAACCAGGCGACACGTTCTGCATACCAGCTGCCCCGAAAGGCGTCGAATAGTTCAGGATGACGCGGGTACCACGCCACCTGCAGTGGCCGTGAGGGCGACAACAGCGACCAGTAAACTTCGCCATAGCGATCCGGCGTCATAATCACGCTGCGCCATACCAGCGTATTAAAGGCCGTGGGCGTCACTAGCACTTTATTGTGCGGAATACCCTGCTCCGCCAGCGACGCTCTGATCTGCCAGCCTGCGACGCCCTGAATCACCACACTCCAGACCAGATAAAGGGTACTCAGCATCAGCCCGAGCCGGTTTCCGCGCAGCCCTTTATCACTGCGCCGCCAGAGCGCGACGCCCAGGCCTGCCAGCAGCGGCAGGGTATAGAGTGGATCGACGATGTAGATACTGCCGATGGCATAAGGATAATCGGTGATCGGCAGGCCAAGCTGGGTGCCATACATCGTCATCAAATCGAGCAGCGGATGGGTAATCAGCGCCAGCCAGATGGCAGGCCACCATGCTGCCCACTTCACCCGCTGGCGAAACAGACCCGCCACCAGCCATGCAATCAGTGGCGAGAGCAGCGTGAGCCAGAGCAGCGCATGCGTTTCCGTGCGATGCAGGGTCATGTTGCGTATCGCATCGCCATGATCAAGAAAGACATCGAGATCGGGTAAGGTGCCGCAGACGCCGCCCACCAGCGCGGCCTGCCAGACCGGCACCCGACGTCCCATCACTGCGACACTGACTGAGGCACCCAGCACCAGCTGCGAAACAGAATCCATTGATTAACTCCGTACCTGAACCGTGGATGTATCCTGAATTAGCGTACGCGAATCCCTTCGATGATCATGCGCTGCACGTTATCAACAGCCTGATCGAAAAACGCCGGATCGCTGAGCGTCTGGCCGGTAACGGCCTCAACCTGAGTGGCAAAATCGGCGTAATGCTGCGTGGTGGCCCACAGCATAAAGATCAGATGCTGCGGCTGTACGCCCGCCAGTCGTCCTTCATCAATCCAGCGTTCAATAATTGCCGCTTTGTCATCCACCAGCTGCTTAAGATCGCCTGCCAGCTCCCCTTTCAGAAGCGGAGCACCCTGCAACATCTCCAGACAGAAGAGCCGGGAAGCCTGAGGATGATCGCGCGACACTTCCAGCTTCAGCCGGATGTAGCGACGAATCGCGACCAATGGATCCTGATCGTGCGCCAGCGCGCGCAACGGTGCCAGCCAGACATCCAGAATCTGCTTAAGCACTGCCACATACAGCACTTCTTTAGAGGGAAAATAGTAGAGCAGATTGGTTTTAGAGACATCGGCCAGCTCGGCCACCTTATCGAGGCTGGTGCCGTGAATGCCAAACTGTGAGAAGAAGGTTAATGCCGCTTCCAGTATGGCGGCCCGCTTCGCTGCGACCGCACGCGAACGTCGCGTTGGCTTTTTTTCATCGGTATTCACACGTTTACCTCATCCTTCTGGTGTCAGCGCATCATAGCAAAGGGATTCATCGCTGCCCAATCCGCGCCCTGCACCTTTTTTGCTCAGCCTGCATGGAAAACGTGCAGCGAATTTTGACCAGACGGTCTGAAATGGACCAGTTACTCCACTTACCTCTTTCGGGTTAATTTTAACTCATTGTTATCTAAAAGAATAAAAAAAGTGGCACACAGTTTGCAGAATTGTGACTGAGCGCGGCCCACACGGACGATGCAGGATGCAGTGCAGCGCGTGAAACACCTTTCCCCCATCGCAACGAGGTTTCACATGAAGATAGGCGTCTTTATTCCGATTGGTAACAATGGCTGGCTGATTTCGTCCAATGCGCCGCAGTACATGCCGACTTTTGAACTGAACAAAGCGATCGTGCTGAAAGCAGAGCATTACCATTTCGATTTTGCGCTCTCGATGATCAAACTGCGCGGCTTCGGCGGAAAAACCGAGTTCTGGGATCATAATCTCGAGTCGTTCACCCTGATGGCAGGCCTGGCCGCCGTGACATCACGCATTGAGATCTACGCCACCGCCGCCACCCTGACGCTGCCTCCGGCGATTGTGGCGCGCATGGCCTCCACCATCGATTCCATTTCAGGCGGTCGCTTTGGCGTCAACCTGGTGACCGGCTGGCAGAAGCCGGAATATGAACAGATGGGAATGTGGCCTGGCGATGAGTACTTCAGCAGCCGCTACGCTTATCTGACCGAATACGTTACCGTGCTGCGCGACCTGTGGGGCACCGGAAAATCGGACTTTAAAGGTGAGTTCTTCACCATGAACGACTGCCGGGTGAGTCCGCAGCCGCAGCGCCCGATGAAGGTGATCTGCGCCGGACAGAGCGATGCCGGTATGGCCTTCTCTGCTCAGCACGCCGATTACAACTTCTGCTTTGGTAAAGGTGTTAACACGCCTGCCGCGTTCAGCTCTACCTCGATTCGCATGAAGCAGGCCGCTGAAAAAGCGGGCCGCGATGTCGGCTCCTATGTGCTGTTTATGATCATCGCTGCTGAAACGGACGAAGAAGCGCGGGCGAAGTGGGAACACTACAAAGCCGGTGCGGATGAAGAGGCGCTCTCCTGGCTCACCACTCAGAGTCAGCAGGACACCAAATCGGGCAGCGACACCAATGTGCGCCAGATGGCGGATCCGACCTCGGCAGTCAATATCAATATGGGCACCCTGGTGGGGTCGTATGCCAGCGTGGCGCGGATGCTGGATGAGGTTGCGCAGGTCGAAGGCACCCACGGCGTGCTGCTGACGTTTGATGACTTCCTGCAGGGTATCGAGAACTTCGGGCAGCACATTCAGCCGCTGATGGCCTGTCGCAGCGCCCTGCTCGACGCACAGCAGGAGGTGGCATGATGGCTACCGTTTATTGTGCTCACACGCCGGATGTTCCCCAGGTTGAACTGCCGGCGCGGCCAGAGCCGATCGCCTTTCCGCCTGGCCAGACCGCGCTGATTGTCGTGGATATGCAGAACGCCTACGCCACTGAAGGCGGCTATCTCGATCTGGCGGGCTTCGATGTTTCCGCCACCAAGCCGGTGATTGCGAAAATCCATCAGGCGGTGACGGCGGCCCGTGCGGCAGGCGTTCAGATCATCTGGTTCCAGAACGGCTGGGACAGTGACTATGTAGAAGCGGGCGACGCCGGTTCCCCCAATTTCCACAAATCGAATGCCCTGAAAACCATGCGTAAACGGCCTGAACTGCAGGGGTCGCTGCTGTCAAAAGGCGGCTGGGATTACGCGCTGGTCGATGAACTGGTGCCGCAACCCGGTGACATCGTGCTGCCGAAATCACGTTACAGCGGCTTCTATAACACCCCGCTCGACAGCATGCTGCGCAGCCGCGGGATCCGTCATCTGATGTTTACCGGCATCGCGACCAACGTCTGCGTTGAATCGACGCTGCGCGACGGCTTCTTTCTGGAGTACTTCGGCGTGGTGCTGGAAGACGCCACTTATCAGGCCGGCCCGCCCTTTGCTCAGCAGGCTGCCCTGTTCAATATCGAAACCTTTTTTGGCTGGGTATCGGATGTCGATACCTTCTGCGAAAGCCTGAATGCCCGCTAATCCACGATAAGGACGACGCTATGCCGAAAAGTATTATTGTTCCGCCAGGCACCTCCACCCCCATTGCCCCGTTCGTTCCCGGCACGCTGGCGGATGGCGTGGTCTATGTCTCGGGTACGCTGCCGTTTGATGCTGACAACAACGTGGTGCATGTGGGTGATGCCGCAGCGCAGACCCGCCACGTGCTGGAAACCATTAAAAAGGTGATCGAGACCGCCGGTGGCAGCATGACCGATGTGACGTTTAATTCGATTTTTATCACCGACTGGTCGAACTACGCCGCGGTGAATCAGGTTTATGCCGAGTTCTTTCCCGGCGAAAAACCGGCGCGCTTCTGTATTCAGTGCGGTCTGGTCAAGCCTGATGCGCTGATTGAGATCGCCAGCGTGGCGCACATCGGCAAAGCGGAGGTCTGATGCAGCTGGATATTCTGGGTCTGCAAAATCCCGATGCACCGACACTGGTGCTCTCATCCGGTCTGGGCGGCGTGGCAGGTTTCTGGCAGCCGCAGCTGGCCGCGCTAACGGCACGCTATCGGGTGGTGACCTATGACCAGCGCGGCACCGGTCGCAGCGCTGACAGCCTGCCGGAAGGCTACAGCATGGCGATGATGGCGTCAGAACTGGCCGCCGCGCTGGCGCAGCACGGCATCCTGCGCTTCAGCCTGATCGGTCACGCGCTTGGCGGTCTGATGGGGATGCAGCTGGCGCTGGATTATCCGGATCGGATCGAACGGATCGCGGTGATCAATGGCTGGCTGGCGCTGCATCCCCATACCCGTCGCTGCTTTCAGGTACGCCAGGACCTGCTGCTCAACGTCGGCGTCGAGGCATTTGTCCGCGCTCAGCCGCTGTTTCTCTATCCTGCGGAGTGGATGGCGCAGCATCAGACGCGGCTGGAGCAGGAAGATAGCCATCACGTCGCACATTTTCAGGGGATGGAAAATCTGATGCGCCGGCTGCACGCCCTGATGAGCGCCGACTTCAGCGCGCGGGCTGCTGCCATTCCACAACCGGTACTGGTGATCGCCAGCCAGGACGATCTGCTGGTGCCGTGGAGCTGCTCAACTGAGCTGGCCGCGGCCCTGCCCAATGCGACTGAACAGATGATGGCCTGGGGCGGCCACGCCATGAGCGTCACCGCCCCCGAAAACTTTAATGCCCTGCTGCTGCAGTGGCTGGATCAGACTGATGACGTGCAGCCGCTGCAGCGCGTCGTCGGATAACCTTTTCGCGGAGAACACGATGAGCCTGGATACCCTTACCCCTGCCGTTGAGAAAACTGAGTTTCGTAATGCGATGTCGCGGCTGGGTGCTGCGGTCAACATCATCACCACTGAAGGCCCGGCCGGACGCGCAGGCTTTACGGCCTCGGCGGTGTGCAGCGTCACGGATTCGCCGCCGACGCTGCTGGTCTGCCTTAACCGCTCTGCCTCGGTTTACCCGGTGTTCCGCGAAAATATGCAGCTCTGCGTCAATACGCTGGCGGCGGGCCATGAAACGCTCTCCAATCTGTTCGGCGGCAAAACCCCAATGGCTGATCGTTTTATTGCCGCTGAGTGGTCAACGGCCGTGACCGGCTCGCCGGTGCTGAGCGGCGCCGTCGCGTCCTTTGACTGTCGCATTACTCAGATTTTCAGCGTCGGTACGCATGACACGCTGTTCTGCGAAGTCGTGGGGTTAGTGCGCAATGATGACACCCACGGTCTGGCGTGGTTTGACCGGGGATACCATCCCCTGTTGCGGCAGGATGCCTGTTAACGCTTCCCTGAATCCCACCGGCATTCATAACGCTCTGGAGTAGACGATGGCACGATCCTGGTTTCCGCAATGGCAAAAGAAGTCGGCATTAACAGAAAACGGTATTATCGCCCCGGATGAGACCCTGCCTCTGGGGCAGACGCTGGTGCTGGGTTTACAGCATGCGGTAGCGATGTTTGGCGCAACGGTGCTGATGCCCCTGCTGATGGGGCTGGATCCCAATCTGGCCATTCTGGTCTCGGGTATAGGCACGCTGCTGTTCTTCTTTATCACCGGCGGTCGGGTGCCCAGTTATCTCGGGTCGAGCGCTGCCTTTGTCGGCGTGGTCATTGCGGTAACCGGCTTCAGCGGTCAGGGGCTGAATCCCAATCTCAGCGTGGCGCTGGGCGGCGTGATAGCCTGCGGCCTGCTCTACACGCTGATTGGTCTGGTGGTGATGAAGTCCGGCACGCGCTGGATTGAAAATCTGATGCCGCCGGTCGTGACCGGTGCAGTGGTGATGGCTATCGGGCTGAATCTGGCCCCGATTGCGGTTCACAGCGTCTCCGCCTCGTCGTTCGACAGCTGGGTTGCGGTGATGACCGTACTCTGCATTGGTCTGGTAGCGGTATTTACCCACGGGATGATTCAGCGACTGCTGATTCTGGTCGGCCTGATTCTGGCCTGGGCGATCTATGCACTGCTGACCAACGGTCTGGGGCTGGGTAAGCCGGTCGATTTTACGCTGCTGTCACAGGCTGCCTGGTTTGGTCTGCCGCACACCACTGCACCCACCTTTGATCTGCAGGCGATGGTGCTGATCGCCCCGGTGGCGATCATTCTGGTGGCTGAAAACCTCGGGCATCTGAAAGCGGTGGCGGGCATGACCGGACGCAATCTCGATCCTTACATGGGACGCGCTTTTGTTGGCGATGGCCTGGCCACCATGCTCTCCGGATCGATCGGCGGCAGTGGCGTTACCACCTATGCCGAAAATATCGGGGTGATGGCGGTGACCAAAGTCTACTCTACGCTGGCGTTTGTCGCCGCGGCGGTTATCGCCATCCTCGCCGGTTTCTCGCCGAAGTTTGGTGCGCTGATCCACACTATTCCGGCCCCGGTGATTGGCGGCGCATCCATTGTGGTGTTCGGGCTGATTGCGGTAGCGGGTGCCCGCATCTGGGTACAGAACCATGTTGATTTAGGCCAGAACAGTAACCTGATCATGGTGGCGACCACACTGGTGCTCGGTGCCGGTGATTTCGCGCTGAAAATCGGTTCTTTCACACTGGGGGGTATCGGTACCGCCACCTTTGGCGCGATTATCCTCAATGCGATTCTGCGCCGACGCAGTGCGGCAAAGCAGGACAAGCCACTGGCGCGACAGCAGGGTTAACGACCTACTCCAGCGGTGTGGCAGCAGGCTGCACCGCTTTTTTTCGTTTCAGCCGCAGCTCACTGACGATCACCCCGCAGACGATCAGCGCGCCGCCCAGCAACGCCAGCGCAGGCAGGCGCTCACCCGCAATACGCCCCACGACGCCAGCCCAGACTGGTTCCCCGGCATAAATCACCGTAGCGCGGGTTGGCGAAACGCTGCGTTGCGCCCAGTTCATGGTGACCTGAATCAGGGCGCTGGCCGCACCCAGCCCCAGCGCGCTGAGCAGCAGCGGCGTTGAGATGGCAGGCACCGTTTCCCCATTGGGGATCATCAGACCAAAGGCGCACAGCGATGCCACCGCCAGCTGGATCAGGGTCACACGGCGCACATCGACCTTACCGGCATAGCGGCTGATTAAGATGATCTCGGCGGCGATCGCCAGGGTACTGATCAGCGTCGCTATTTCACCTGCATTCAGAGTGATGCGACCATCCTGCGGCCCGGCCACCAGCAGCAGGCCGGTAAACGCCAGTACAATCCCCAGCCACGACATCAATCCCGGCGGACGGCGCAGAAACAGCCATTGCAGCAACGGCACGACAGGGACATAGAGCGCGGTGAGAAAGGCGGACTGACTGCTGGAAATGGTCTGCATTCCCCACGTCTGAAGACCATAGCCCCCGGCGATCGACAGGCCAATCAGCGCGCCCGCTTTCACCTCCAGCCAGGTCATGCCTGCCAGATAGCGGCGGAAAAAGAGCGCCAGCAGCAGTGCCGCGGTGGCAAAACGCAGGCCGACAAAGAAGAACGGGCCGGAGTGCTGCATCGCACGATGCACCACCAGAAAGGTGCCGCCCCAGATCATGGTTATGAAAAGTAATACCAGCTCCTGCCGCGTCAGGCGCAGGGTTAAACCGCGGAGTGTGTCCGACATAATTCACCTGATGATGTGTCCGGACAATATTGTGGGGAGAGCGAGGGGGAAAAGCAACGACGTTAACCGCCGGTCTCAACCGGCGGCAGTGTGGGGTTATGCGTCCGGTTTTTTAGGACTGCTGCGTCCCCCTTTCTCCCCGGCACGCGCGGCGCGCTGCGGATCGTTTTTAAAATTACCGCCGCTGTTTTTTCCCCCTTTACGTCCCGCTTCTGCGGCACGTTCACGGTTTTCAGCAAAATTTCCAGAACCCCCACGATGTGTTGTCATGATTTGCTCCTGTCGCGTAGTGCGATAATTAAGAATTAAAAACAGAGGGCTGACGGCCCGAAACCCGAGCTCAGCCCATGTTTAAATAATAGCCAGATTATCCTTTCACTCGTCCGCCAGTCACATTTAGCAACAGAGTAATCACCAGAAATTTGGCTAAACAACGAACACTCTGCCGACTTACAACCGATTAGCTGCTGATTTATTGCCCGACACCTCCGTTCCGGCTTCGGCATCGCCTGCGTAAAACGAAAGCTCTTCTATACTTTTTCTGGACGTCAAAACCATCTGGAGAGATCAATGGCTAAGATTCTGGTGCTCTACTATTCGATGTACGGACATATCGAAACAATGGCGAACGCGGTTGCAGAAGGCGCTCGTCGGGTTCCCGGCGCGGAAGTGGATATCCTGCGGGTACCAGAAACGATGGAGGCCGATCGCTTTGCCCAGGTGGGCGGCAAAACCGATCAGCAGGCAGCAGAAGCCACGCCTGAGGTGCTGCCGCACTATGACGCGATTATCGTCGGTACCCCGACCCGCTTCGGCAACATGGCCGGACAGATGCGGACATTCTGGGATCGCACCGGCGGACTCTGGGCGTCAGGCGCGCTGTTTGGCAAGGTTGCCAGCGTCTTTACCTCAACCGGCACCGGCGGCGGACAGGAACAGACCATCACGTCTGTCTGGACCACCCTGGCGCATCACGGCATGGTGATTGTGCCAATCGGCTACGGAACCAAAGAGTTGTTCGATATTTCACAGGTTCGCGGTGGAACGCCTTATGGAGCCACCACCCTGGCGGGCGGCGATGGTTCGCGTCAGCCTACCGAAGCGGAACTGAATATCGCCCGTTTTCAGGGCGAACATGTTGCCGGACTGACCGTCAAACTGCAGGACTGATTTAATCAAAGGAGAAAAGTATGTCTACTGAACAATCGAAAGCACATCACGTTGGCGAATGGGCAAGTCTGCGTCATACCTCCCCTGAAATTGCCGAGGCCATTTTCGAAGTGGCTAACTACGATGAAAAACTGGCAGAAGAGATCTGGCGTCAGCAAGGCAGTGATGACGTGCTGATTCGCGCCTTTGAAAAAACCGATAAAGATCTCCTGACCTGGGATGACAAGCCCGTAGAACGTAAGAACGTCTGATTCAGGGGCGGGACTTTCCCGCCCTCAATTTTTAGCTCACCAAGGAGTACGCTATGTCTTCCTATCAAAGCATTAATCCCGCAAACAACCAGTTGCTGAAAAGCTGGCCGTCACACGATGAAGCCGCCGTCAGCCATGCCCTCGAAGTGGCCGATCGCCTTTTCCATTCTTCATGGAGCAAAGGTGATATTCAGCCGCGTCTGCAGGTACTGAAAAAACTGGCTGACCTGATTGATAGCCGCGCGGAAGAACTGGCCACCATCGCCAGTAAAGAGATGGGTAAACTGATTGGTCAGAGCCGCGGAGAAGTGAAAATCTGCTCGCAGATTGCCCGCTACTACGCAGAGAATGCGGAACGTATTCTGCAGCCGCAGTCCTATCCCAGCGATCTGGGCGAAGCCTGGGTTGAGTATCACCCGATTGGCGTTTTAGTCGCCGTCGAGCCGTGGAACTTCCCTTACTATCAGCTGATGCGCGTGCTGGCACCTAACCTGGCGCTGGGTAACCCGGTGCTGGCAAAACATGCCAATATCGTGCCGCACTGTGCCGATGTCTTTGAGAAGCTGGTTCGTGAAGCGGGTGCACCTGAAGGGGCCTGGACTAACCTGTTCATCTCCACCGATCAGGTCGCCGATCTGATTGCTGACGACCGCGTACAGGGTGTCGCCCTGACCGGATCCGAGCGCGCGGGCAGCGCCGTGGCTGAGCAGGCCGGTAAGCATCTTAAGAAATCGACGCTGGAGCTGGGTGGCAATGACGTGTTTGTGGTGCTGGATGATGCCGATCTTGATGAAGCGGTACGTCAGGGCGTGCAGGCTCGCCTCAGCAACTGCGGACAGGTCTGTACCGCCGCAAAACGTTTTATTCTGCATGAGAAGATTGCCGATCGCTTTATCAGCCAGTTCAGCGCTGCACTGAGTTCCGCTACGCTGGGCGATCCGCTGGATGAGAAGACCACGCTTGGCCCGCTCTCCTCCGCTGACGCGCGTGACCGCCTGGTGAAACAGGTAGACGAAGCCGTCGCCAATGGCGCAAAACTGGTCACGGGCGGCAAAGCCGTTGAAGGTGCAGGTTGCTACTATCAGCCAACCATTCTCACTGGCATTACCCCGGATAATCCCGCCTATTATCAGGAGTTCTTCGGTCCGGTCGCGCAGGTTTATGTCATAGGGGACGATCAGGCGGCTGTGGCGCTGGCGAACGACTCTCACTATGGTCTGGGCGGCTCGGTCTGGACACGCGATATTGCACGCGGTCGTAAACTGGCCTCCGCCATTGAAACCGGCATGGTGTTTATCAACTCTCAGAGCGACACCTCAGCGGAACTGCCCTTTGGTGGCGTGAAACGTTCAGGTTATGGCCGTGAGCTGTCTGATCTGGGCATCAAAGAGTTTGCTAACCAGAAACTGGTGGTCGTGGCGGGTTAATCGCCTTACAGCCATAAAAAAACCCCGTCTCGACGGGGTTTTTTATTATCAGCCGGATAGCACGATTACTGAGTTGCCACAGCTGCTGACTTTGATTCGTCGTTGTGCGCTGTTGCAGGCGTGTTCGAGGCGTTAGCCTGGTCAGCCGCACCTTTATCGGCACTGGCTGATTTCGCTGCCGCGTTGTCCGCTTTCGCTTTCTCAGCGGCGGCTTTATCCGCTGCTGCCTTGTCTGCTTTTGCCTTCTCAGCGGCGGCTTTATCCGCTGCTGCCTTATCCGCTTTTGCCTTCTCGGCTGCGGCTTTATCGGCTGCTGCCTTGTCCGCTTTTGCTTTTTCAGCGGCGGCTTTATCGGCTTCAGACTTCTCAGCGGCAGCTTTATCGGCGTCAGCCTTCTCTTTCGCCGCGGTCGCTTTATCCGCTTCAGCCTTATCAGCAGCAGCATCATTGGTCGCTGCGGCTTTCGCACTGTCGTCGTCAGACTGGGCTGCCGGTTGTGGTGCCGCCGCTGGCTGCATTGGCGTGCCCTGCAGCGCAGCATTCAGCACCTGAGAGAACTGATCCCAGCTGCAATAGCCGTTTGCATCGGTCTCACAACCCGCCAGCTGCAGCGTAACGCGCTTCGGTGGGTTCTTCAGGCTCAGCACGTCTGCGTTGCGCAGCTGATCGGCGCTCTGATAGACATACTCAACTTTGAGCAGGTCTTTATCATTTTTGGCATCATGCCAGCGTTCGAAAACAACCTGACCGCCAATCGGCGTTTTTTCGAAGGTATCAGGCAGTTCATAAGGCTTGACCTGCAACGCGCTCAGCAGCGAGGCGATGTTTGAGTCATGGCCTACCATCAGCGTAATTTTTGGCGCGTTGGCTTTGTCCTGGTCCACTAACTGACTGCGGATGTAGTCCACCAGCGGTGCCGCCACTTCACGGGAAATGTCCGGGCTGGTAAACAGCGCATCCTGGTAACCATTTTTAATCGCTGACAGCTCTTTCCACTGCTCAGGCGTTTTGATCTGACCCCATGCAACCTGATCCAGCGGAAAACCTTCGTAATATTGCAGCGTGAACGCATCCATCAGGGAATTCCCCGTTTTCAGCGGGCCACTGACATTCGGTTCTTTACCATTTTCAGCGCTGAAGGTGTTCTGACCACTGCTGAGATCGCACTGCTTTTTATTGTTGCAGGCAGGCGATGCTTTGTAGTCAACAATCTTTTCCAGGCGCTGGAAGGCAGGCTTCAGCGACAGTTTTTCATTCGCAGCGGCCATCTCAGCCAGCGCTTTCTTATTGAATGCTTCACTGCCATCTGTAATAACCGGATTGAAGATAGGATCCATGGAGCCCATTTCATCCTGATGAGAAACAGCGACGTCACAGCCCGGGAAGGCGCCATTAACAAAGAACTGGGCGGTGGCCACAGTGCGCTGCAGGCTGTTGGCGTAAACAAAGACGTTATTGCTGTCAGGACAGCTGCCGTTCTTCACCAGGCCCTGCTGTGCCAGCCACTGACGGGTGTAGTTACCCATGTAGACTTCCAGCACACCACCTTTCGTGGTCAGCTGTCCGCCGGGAACATCCCACTGCGGCCAGCTTTTTTTGGTCGACTGCGCCAGCACGCTGCCATTATCAGCCAGCGGTGCACGCAGATTGTGACGACTTAACATCAGCACCTGTTGCAGCTGCATATCACCCTCAGCAGCAAATGCTACCGTTCCGACCGGCAATGCAGCGAGCACTGACAATGCGCAAAGACTCAGTTTCTTGATCATTGTGCCTATTCCATTCATTCAGTAAAGAAACACTCTGGCTATCAACCCATTAGCTCGCCTCAGAGCGATGTAATCAACAGTGTAACTCAGCTCGCCTCAGAAAAGCGCCAGATGTTTGCAAAAACGGTGAGTGGACTATAGCAGAGATGCACCGGAGAGATGAATGCGCAGCCACGCGTCACAGAGAGTGGCACGCTTTTTTCAGACAGGAAGAAGTTACAGAGAGAGCAGAAACGAAACAGGCCAGCACTGCGTGCTGGCCTGTAAAATGTGGCGGAGGAGGAGAGATTCGAACTCTCGGATGGTTTCCCATCGGCGGTTTTCAAGACCGCTGCCTTAAGCCGCTCGGCCACCCCTCCGTTTTGAAAATGTACTGCATTGGCAAAACATCTATTTTTGCCGCTTTATTGCCCAGGGCAGATAAAGTGGCGGAGGAGGAGAGATTCGAACTCTCGGATGGTTTCCCATCGGCGGTTTTCAAGACCGCTGCCTTAAGCCGCTCGGCCACCCCTCCGCAATGACGCGCACTATAAACACCCCGTTTAGGGATGTAAAGCACCTATCTGTCTATTCGCCTGAAAAACAGCCAGATTGTGATTTTTCGGTGTCAAAATCGCCACTCTGCTCAAACAATTAGCAGTTTAGCGCGTAAAGAAGGGTAAAACGCCTTTTCCCTCTTTAATGGCCTGCGTATTCTCGGCACATATTTGGTGTTCTGCTTAAAGGAGCGCAACATGGAAAGAATTGTCACCTCATCGCAGTCCTCACTGCTGTCTACGCACAGAGTTCTGCGCAATACCTATTTTCTTCTCGGACTGACCCTGGCCTTCTCGGCCGTTACGGCTACCGCCAGCACCCTGCTGGCCCTGCCTGCGCCGGGTTTAATCCTGATGCTGGTTGGCTTCTATGGCTTGATGTTTTTAACCTACCGTCTGGCTAACAGCCCGATGGGCATTCTGGCCGCTTTTGCCTTTACCGGCTTCCTGGGTTATTGCCTGGGGCCTATCCTGAGCTCATTCTTAACCGCAGGCATGGGTGACGTGATAGCGCTGGCGCTGGGCGGCACGGCGCTGGTGTTCTTCTGCTGTTCGGCCTACGTGCTGACCACCCGTCGTGATATGTCCTTCCTCGGCGGCATGATGATGGCAGGTTTCGTTGTGTTGCTGGTTGCTGTGGTAGCCAACATCTTCCTGCAGCTGCCTGCATTGCATCTGGCCATCAGCGCCCTGTTCATTCTGTTTTCAGCCGGTGCGATTTTGTGGGAAACCAGCAACATCATTCACGGTGGCGAAACCAACTACATCCGGGCGACGGTCAGCCTCTATGTTTCGCTCTATAACATCTTTGTCAGCCTGCTGAGCCTGCTGGGGTTTGCCCGCAGTAACTAATCCGCAGTGACAGTAGCCTGTAAAACCCCGCTTCGGCGGGGTTTTTGCTTTTACTGCCCGCCAGGTTTGATAAACTGCGCCGTCATTTACTAAGAGGATGTCACGTGAATTTAAACGGTAACGAAATCGCCGTCGATGCCGAAGGCTATCTGAAGCATCCCGGCGACTGGAGTGAAGCACTGGCTGTCCACATCGCTGAGCAGGAAGGCCTGACCCTGACTGAAGCACACTGGGAAGTGGTCCATTTTGTGCGCGCCTTTTATCTGGAATATAACACCTCACCCGCCGTGCGAATGCTGGTGAAGGCGATGGCGCAGAAATATGGCGAAGAGAAAGGCAATAGCCGCTATCTGTTCCGCCTGTTCCCTGAAGGGCCGGCTAAACAGGCGACGAAAATCGCCGGCCTGCCTAAACCGGCGAAATGTCTGTAATTAACCGGTCGTAAAATCGCGGGGCGGCTCCGCGGGCTGGTGCGGCTCCACCAGCACCTTTTCAACGCGCGCGCTGCGTGGCCCGCCCGCTTTAAGCCAGGCGATCAGCGCATCGACCTGCTCCGCCTCACCCCAGGCCAGCACCTCGACACTGCCGTCATCCAGATTTCGCGCATAGCCCAGTACGCCCAGCGTCCTGGCTTCTGCCTGAGTACTGTAACGAAACCCGACGCCCTGGACGCGGCCATGAACCCATGCTTTAAAACAGGCTGCTGACATTATTCTCTCCTGCTGCTGTTCGTTGCAATTTCCCGTTATCCACCGGACAATGGCGCCTCATTTTTTCAGGTAAGCATAGCAAACTATGACAGTCAGATTGATTCTCGCAAAGGGACGTGAAAAGTCCCTGCTCCGTCGCCATCCATGGGTCTTTTCAGGTGCCGTTGCGCGTCTGGAAGGTAAAGCGCAACTGGGTGAAACCATTGACGTTTGTGACAGCAACGGTAAATGGCTGGCTCGCGCCGCTTATTCACCCGAGTCGCAGATCCGCGCCCGCGTCTGGAGCTGGCAGGCCGATGAATCCATCGATATCGCCTTCTTTGTCCGCCGGTTTGAACAGGCGCAGCAGTGGCGCGAATGGCTGGCGGTCCGCGATGGTCTGGACAGCTATCGCCTGATCGCCGGTGAATCTGATGGTTTACCGGGCGTCACCATTGACCGCTTTGGCAACTTTTTAGTGATGCAACTGCTCTCAGCAGGCGCAGAATATCAGCGTGCAGCGATCATCACCGCCCTGCAGCACTGTTTCCCTGGCTGCGCCATCTATGACCGTTCTGACGTCGCCGTTCGTAAGAAAGAGGGTCTGGCGCTGACGCAGGGCACCGTTACCGGTGAACTGCCGCCGCCGCTGCTGCCGATTACTGAACATGGCATGAAGCTGCTGGTGGATATCCAGGGCGGTCACAAAACCGGCTATTACCTTGATCAGCGTGACAGCCGTCTCGCCACGCGTCGTTACGCACAGGATGCCCGCGTCCTTAACTGCTTCTCTTACACCGGTGGATTCGCGGTTTCGGCGCTGATGGGTGGCTGTAAAGAAGTGATCAGCGTGGATACCTCCCAGGAGGCGCTGGACGTTGCCCGTCAGAACGTTGAACTCAATGAGCTGGATCTCTCCCGCGCGCAATTTGAGCGTGATGATGTTTTCAAACTGCTGCGCCGTTATCGTGACAGTGGCGAGAAATTTGATCTGATCATTATGGATCCGCCAAAGTTCGTCGAAAACAAAAGCCAGTTGATGGGCGCCTGTCGCGGCTATAAAGACATTAATATGCTCGCCATTCAGTTACTGAATCCGGGCGGCGTATTAATGACCTTCTCCTGCTCCGGTCTGATGGCCACCGATCTGTTCCAGAAGATCATCGCCGATGCCGCGCTGGATGCGGGCCGTGAAGTGCAGTTTATTGAGCAGTTCCGCCAGGCCGCAGATCATCCGGTGATCGCCAGCTATCCGGAAGGTCTCTACCTGAAAGGTTTCGCCTGCCGCGTCATGTGACTTGAAAAAACGGCTCCTGCCCCCATATTGGTAAGAGAGCTTTTTTTTGGGAGGTCACAATGATTGCCAGTAAATTTGGTATTGGTCAGCAGGTTCGTCATCGTTTGTCCGGCGTACTGGGCGTTATCGTCGATGTCGATCCTGAATACTCGTTAGATGAGCCTAAAATTGAAGATGTTGGCGCGGAAGAGAAAATGCGCACCGCGCCCTGGTATCATGTGGTGATGGAAGATGAGGAAGGCGATCAGGTACATACCTATGTTGCTGAGATTCAGCTTTCCGGCGAAACCAGCATTGAACACCCTGAGCAGCCTTCAATGGATGAGCTGGCAGCATCGGTACGTCAGCAATTACAGGCACCTCATCTGCGACATTAATCTGTGGCGGCACGCTCTGCCGCCACACTCATCATTTCTGACGCGTTATTCCCAGACGCGGAATTTCAATCTTCGGGCAGCGATCCATAATCACCGTCATGCCCGCATCCTGTGCCAGTACCGCCGCCTGCTCATTAATCACACCCAGCTGCAGCCATAATGTTTTTGCCCCCACGGCGATAGCCTCCTGCGCCACGCCCCACGCGGCTTCAGAATTGCGAAAGACATCCACCATATCAATCTTGCCCGGTACATCCGCCAGGCTGGCATACCCCTGCTGCCCCAGCAGCGTTTTCCCTGCCAGTTTCGGGCTGACCGGGATCACCTCATATCCCTGGTCGAGCAGATATTTCATCACACCGTAACTGGGACGTTCGGGGCGATCGCTTGCTCCGACTAAGGCGATACGTTGGGTGCGCGTCAGCACCTCACGAATTGTCTGATCGTTCATGTTTAACTCCTTTCAGGCCAGTGTTGAGTGTAGATTGGCGTGCCCTTTAGCGGGTAAGTCCTCAGCGAAATTAATTGAACCCGCGCACGAATAAATATGTTTAAATGTAAATTAACTGCCATAATGTAAGAATTTGCTACACACCATCCTTTGTGTCTTCAGTTACCGGAGTTGAAATGAAGCTGTCGCTGGCTGTAACGGGGTTAATTACCCTCCTCGTTTCGGCGTCCTGTTCTGCCATCACATTAAAGCTCGATCCTCAGATCGATTTGCTGGTGCTGGATGGTCGAAAAATTTCAGGCTCCCTCCTCAAAGGCGCAGACAGCCTGGAGCTGGACCGCGGTCAG
The DNA here is from genome assembly GCF_054056055.1 of Pantoea sp. PvP021. Lineage (NCBI taxonomy): Bacteria > Pseudomonadati > Pseudomonadota > Gammaproteobacteria > Enterobacterales > Erwiniaceae > Pantoea > Pantoea sp. PvP021. The sequence continues at coordinate 1,344,130 of NZ_JBSRXX010000001.1, forward strand.
CATCAGTTTCTGTTTCGGGTCGAGCAGCAGCGCAAAGGTCAGAATGAGAACGTCATCGCTTATCAGTCGGTACCGATGATCGTCACGTTCACCGCGGTTGCCAAAACCATTACCATTCGCTTGCCTGCGCTGGAGACAAAACGCGAGCGTTATCATTTTGACCGTAGCCTGAACTTTCAGCTGGTGGATGAAAAAGGCACGGAGATTACCAGCGTGCGCGACCACCTGCCGGTCACCACATCCGCAGATATGGAAAAAGCGATGCTGAATTATAATCGCACCCGCCAGATTGCCTCTGTGCCGCGGTTTGCAAATACCCCTTCTGCAACGCCCTCTTCCGTCCGGCTTACCGCCGATCTGGACTGGACTACTCAGGCCGAACTGCCCTCGCTGCACCGCTGGTTTCACCGCTTCGATGAAGCCACGCGTCAGCAGCTTCTGACGCTGGTCAAAATGCTACGTACGAGTTGATAGAGTCGAAAGGCCAGAGGTACACTCGTGCTCTCTCTTCTTGCGCATGAGCCTTACCAGGACGCCTTTATGGAACAGACTGTTCGTACCCTCGGCACCACAAAACATATCGCGCTGGTCGCCCACGACCACTGCAAAGCCGCCCTGCTTGACTGGGTGAAACAAAACCAGCCCGCGCTGGAATCGCACATCCTCTATGCCACCGGCACTACCGGGAATCTGATCAATCGCGATACGGGTCTGAATGTGACAGCCATGCTGAGCGGCCCGATGGGCGGCGATCAGCAGGTGGGTGCGCTGATTTCGGAAGGGAAGATCGATGCACTGATTTTTTTCTGGGATCCCCTCAACGCAGTGCCGCACGATCCGGATGTCAAAGCACTGCTGCGTCTGGCTACCGTATGGAATATCCCGGTAGCCACTAACCGTTCCACGGCTGACTTTATCATTCAGTCGCCACTGTTTGCGCAAAGTGTAGAGATTATGATCCCCGACTATCAGCGCTATCTGGCCGATCGTCTGAAGTAACTCAGGCTTTACGCAGCACCGGCACACCCAGCTCGCGGAAGTGATCGACAAACGGTGACGGCGCTGCCTTATCGAACATCAGAAAAACCTGCTGACGCGCGCGCGTCAGTGCCACATAGGCCAGACGGCGCTCTTCTGCATCAGGGAACGCTTCTGGCTGCGGTAATAAGCCCTGTTCAATAATCGATTCGCGCGCCTCTGCCGGGAAGCCCTCTTTACCCTGCTGTAATCCCAGCAAAATGACGTAATCTGCCTGCTGACCTTTGCTGGCATGAATCGTCATAAATTCCAGATTAAGCTTCGGCCAGCGGGTTCTGGCTTTATCCAGTAAATCCGGCCGCAGATAGTGATAACGCGCCAGCAGCAGAATTCGCTCATCAGGCTTCGCGTAACCGCTGAGTTTGTTCAGCAAGGCTTCCAGCTGATCCTGCGCCAGCAGCGAAATCGACTTTTTATTGCCTTTGGTAATGCTGTTCAGCGGTTTTGCCAGCTGCTGCGGATTTTGTTGTATAAACCGGTTGGCAATGTCGCCGATGCGGTCGTTGAAACGGTAGGTTGTGTCCAGTACGCAGCGGTCTCCCTCACCAAAATAGTGATGGAATGCCGTCGTCAGCGTCATCTCCGCCCCACTAAAGCGGTAGATGGCCTGCCAGTCATCCCCAACAGCAAATAGTGCGGTACGCTTATTCTGCTGGCGCAATGCGCTCAGTAACGCGGCACGCTGAGGCGAGATATCCTGGAATTCATCCACCAGAATGTGTTTCCACGGACTGATAAACCGTCCTTTTTCCAGAATGGCAATCGCCTGGTGAATCAGACCTGAGAAATCGACCGCGCCCTCCTCTTTTAATGCGCTCTTCCACGCTTTCAGCAACGGTGCCATCAGTTTGATGCGCTTACTGAAGAGATCCCGGATCTCTTCGGGTACGTCGGCGATCATCGCTGCCTGCGCACCGCCATGCATGCGCATCAGACCAAGCCAGCGCTCCAGCCGTGACGCCAGCCGGTTTGCCAGCCTGTCGTCCTCCCAGAATGGCCCCTCGGGTAACTCCCACTCCAGTTCATCACGCAGCCACTGACGCCAGCCGTTTGCCTGCGCCTTCTTCTCATGACACTGCTGCCGCCACTGCTGGATCAGCAGCGTGCGACGCGCATCGGCATCACTCTCAAGTTTGCTGATAACCGGCTGCTTATTACTGCCTTCACGAATAATATGCAGCGCCAGAGAATGGAAAGTCCGCGCCTGGATGTCAGCGGCGGAGAGCCGCGACTGGATACGTGCGTTCATCTCTTCAGCCGCCTGGCGGCCAAATGCCAGTAACAGGATTTGATCGGCGCTGGCCAGCTTGCGCTGCATTAACCAGCCTGCACGAGCCACCAGCACCGAGGTTTTACCGCTGCCCGCGCCTGCCAGCACCAGCAGAGAATTCTCGCCATTAACCACCGCCTCACATTGCGACTGATTGAGTGGCGTGCTCTCGACGCTGGCAAAGAAATCCTGATAGCGGGTGAGCATGGCGGCCGTCCAGTCACGGTTTCGCTGCCGCAACGCCGTTTCGCCCTGCTCCAGCCAGCGCTGACAGAATTGCCAGTTGTCCCGGCAGTCAGCAAAATCTTTTAATCGTGAGAGCGGCATCGGCAACGCATCGAACTGTTTGAGGATGTTGGTTTTCAGCGCCTGCAACTCGTGGCGATTCAGCCAGCGATCCTGCGCGCCAAACGCCTCGATTTCGTCGCGTAGCGCCTGCAGCACCTCGCGGCACACTGCGCTCATCTCCAGACTCCAGCTCTGCCAGGCCTGCAGCAGATAGTGGTGAAAGCGCTGCGTTTCCTGCCATTCCGTGCCATGCAGGCGGACCACTTTTTCATCGGCCAGCAAAAACTCCAGCTCGCCCCACACCAGCCCGCGCTTGCAGGCGATATCCAGTAACTGGTTAAAGGGGATCAGATACTCATGCTTATCGCCGCTGACTTCGACGCCTGCCGCCATCAAACGGACACGATTATAAGGATGCTGGGCAAGCCGTTTGCCCATCGAGGTTGCTTTCAGTTCCACGCCGACACCAACGTCAGAGAATAGGATTAGGGGGAGTTTACCTGTCAGACCCTTAGCGCTCCAGCCTTAAAACAGGCTAAACTTGGCGTCACATCTTGCGGAATGCAAAAGGAAAAGAAGATCATGCGCACCGTTTTAAATATTCTTAATTTTGTTCTGGGCGGTTTTTTCACCACCCTGAGCTGGCTGTTTGCCACGTTAATCAGCATCGTGCTGATTTTTACCCTGCCGCTGACCCGCTCCTGCTGGGAAATCACCAAACTCTCGCTGCTGCCATTTGGCAACGAGGCGGTGCATGTTGATGTGCTGCGTCCGGAAAGTAAGAGTCATATTCTGAATACCGGCGGCACCTTTCTGAATATCTTCTGGCTGATTTTCTTTGGCTGGTGGCTCTGCCTTTCGCACATCTCCGTGGGGATTGTGCAGTGCATCAGTATTATCGGTATTCCGGTAGGGATTGCGAACTTTAAGATCGCCGCTATCGCGCTCTGGCCGGTTGGCCGTCGGGTGGTGTCGGTGGAAGAGGCGCGTGCCGCGCGCGAAGCCAATGTCCGCCGCTACTAATATGATGTCTGATGCCGTGCCAGGCTGGCGCAAATATCTGTTTAACAGTACGTGGCGCTATCTGCTGCGGATCCTGTTTGCACTGAGTGGCTGCGCCGCCATTCCCTGGTGGCTGCATCAGATTGAGTGGACGATCCCTCTGACCCTGGGCGTGGTCGCTGCTGCGCTGGCCGATCTCGATGATCGCCTGGCCGGTCGCCTGAAGAATCTGCTGATTACCCTGCTCTGCTTCTGCATCGCCTCGGTTTCAGTCGAGTTACTGTTTCCCTATCCGTTCGCCTTTATTATCGGGCTGGCAATCTCGACCTGGGGCTTTATTCTGCTGGGCGCTCTTGGCCAGCGCTATGCGACTATCGCCTTTGGTGCTCTGCTGATTGCGGTCTATACCATGCTCGGCATCGGACTGTTCAGCCAGTGGTATATGCAGCCGATGCTGCTGCTGGTCGGCGCGTTGTGGTACAACCTGCTGACATTACTGGGCCATCTGATGTTTCCGGTCCGGCCGGTGCAGGAGCAACTGGCCGGAAGTTTTTCACAACTGGCGCGTTACCTTGATGCCAAAGCGAATCTTTTCGATCCCGACGCGGGCGATCAGGATGATGCCGCGTTTATTGATGCGGCGATGGTCAACAGCCAGTTAGTGGCGCAACTTAATCTGACCAAGACCACACTGCAGAGTCGCCTGCGCGGCGATCGCGGGTCGCGCGGCACCCGCCGTAGTCTGCACTACTACTTTGTGGCGCAGGATATTCATGAACGGGCCAGCTCTTCCCATCTGCAATATCATCTGCTGCGCGGCGACTGGCGCTACAACGAAATTCTGTTTCGCTTTCAGCGCCTGCTGAATATGCAGGCTCAGGCCTGTCGCCAGCTGGCACATTGCATTCTGATGCGTCAAAGGTGGGTGCATGACAGCCGTTTTGAGCGTGCATTTGAACGATTACAGAAAGCGATAGAACGTCTGGAGCAGCATGATCCTGACGCTACGCATACCCGTGCTCTTTTCTGGCTGCTGCGCAACCTGCGCGCCATCGACGCACAGCTTGCTTCGATCGAATCAGAACAGACGCTGGCCGGTGAAGATCCTCAGCACAGTGACAATCTGCTGTCACGCGAAGGATTGAGTGGCTGGAGTGATATCCGGCTGCGCTTCAGCCGACACCTCTCGCCCGCATCGGCGCTGTTCCGGCATGCGGTTCGGATGTCTGTGGTGCTCTGTATTGGATATGGTTTTATTCAGGTAACCGGGCTGGAGCGGGGATACTGGATTTTGCTGACCAGCCTGTTTGTCTGCCAGCCCAACTACAATGCAACGCAGCGACGACTGGCCTTGCGCATCGGCGGAACGCTGGCGGGGATTGCGATTGGTCTGCCCGTTTTATGGCTGGTGCCTTCGATTGAAGGTCAGTTAATCCTGATAGTGATCACGGGCGTACTGTTCTTCGCTTTCAGGCAGGTGCAGTATGCACAGGCCACGCTGTTTATCACTCTGCTGGTGCTGCTCTGCTTTAACCTGCTGGGTGAAGGATTTGAAGTTGCCCTGCCGCGGGTAGTGGATACCCTACTGGGCTGTGGGCTGGCCTGGCTGGCTGTCGCGTTTATCTGGCCTGACTGGCGCTTTCGTCAGTTACCTGCCGTGGCAGAACGAACGCTGAAAGCGAATTGCCGCTATCTGGACGCGATCATGGAGCAATATCATCAGGGCAAAGATAACCGTCTCGCCTATCGCATTGCACGGCGTGATGCGCATAACGCGGATGCTGAACTGGCGTCAGTGGTCTCAAACATGAGCAGTGAAAGTCGCACCAGCCAGAAGCTGCGCGATTCGGCTTTTCAGCTGCTTTGCTCCAACCATTCGTTTCTGAGTTACATTTCTGCGCTGGGCGCTCACCGCGATAAAATTACCGCACCCGAACTGCTGACATTGCTGGATGATACGGTTTGCTATGTGGAGGATGTGCTGCAGACGGAAGTTGTCAGCGATGAGCACGTAGAAACGATGCGCCATCAACTGGCTCAGCGAATCAGCCAGCTGGCCGCAGATGCGGATACGCGTGCGCCGCTGGTGCTCCAGCAACTCGGTCTGCTGGTGGCATTAATGCCCGATGTGGCTCGCCTGCGCCGCACGCTAATCACTGATTAGCCTTCGCCGTTTCTGAGATTGGGGTTTGATAAAAGCGTGCGCTGGAACCACGCATTCAGCTCCGCCCGTGTCGCCTGCGGCAGCGCGGCGGCATGGTGGCCCGTGATGGCCCCCTGCAGCGCAAGTAATGTCTGGAACCCAACGTGCTGGTTGATCGCTTTTAGCTTCAGCCAGCACTGTTTAGCCCCCATCTGGTAGAGATGATTGACGCTCATGACGCCCGCCTCGTACAGCATCATCTCCATACGTACGCTGAGATTTGGCAGATCTTTTAACCGCGGTGAGGATTGTCGGTCCTGCAACTCCAGCTGCGCCGTTTCTAAAGAGGCAGCGGAGAGCGCCAGCAGATGGTCAGGGTCGCGCCACAACGCCTCATCGACCCGAAAGTAATTGAGACTCACCAGCTTGCCCCGCTTGCGAAAAATCAGGGGTTGCAGCGGACGATCTGTAAGGTATTCCCGCAGAGGTTCACTGGCACGCAGATAGAGTTCGTCTTTATTAATTAAGGCAAAAACCACACTTTCTACAGCCAGGGCATAGCCTCCGAACTGGGTGCGCGACTCTATTGTTCCTAATGGGGCCAGGCGCGCTCTGGAGCGCTCTACAACCGGATTCACCTTTTTCATTGCACCACCTCCATGTAAGAAATATATCGTAAATTACCTTGGGTATCAGGTAATTAGAAGATAAAAAAAAGCGTCAACGGGTTCAATGAATAAATAGCGTTTCAACTAATCTTGTCGCGATTTTGCGAGGCGTTTTCAGAAATTTGGGTTGATCTTTATCCAGGATGACAGTACTGTATATTCATACAGTCCACTGCTGGTGATTAACTTATGCGAACACAACATCCTAATAATTCACGCTATGCTCATCATTATGCGTCCTCTTCCGTTCCGGCCTCTCAGGGCGGTGGAATTACTGAGTTACGCTACAGCGAACAGCCCGGTATGATGCAGATGTTGCTGTTGCCTTTATTGCAGCAGCTGAGTCAGCAATCGCGCTGGCAGTTGTGGTTAACACCGGCATATAAACTGAATCGCACCTGGCTGCAGGAATCAGGATTACCACTGGATAAAAGTATGCATATCGCCGATTCTGAACGTCTGAATGCGGTTGAAGCGATGGTTAAAGCATTGCGTACAGGAAATTACAGTGTCGTTCTGGCATGGATTCCTTACGATCTTGACGAAGATGAACGACGTCAACTTGAAAATGCGGCGGCAGAGGGTGAAGCGTTAGGATTGATTTTGCGTGCAAGCGGGACATCAGAAGCGCCTCTCAGACCGCAAACTGCGATAAAAATTCAGTCGGATTTGTTTCATTAAGTAAAAATCAGAAGTTTCCCAAGCTATTTTTCTTATCTGTCGCAGCTAAACCACTGATTCTGTTAGTTCGAGCGTTGACAATGGTTTAGCAAGTTTTTAGGGCTTTTTGCCGCGGCAATAAGACCAGCCTAATTGTTAGAAATTGTGTATAAATCGCTGTTTTTTTACATAAGCGCCTCACATCATACTTGTAAGTTTCCAATCTCGTTGTAGACTTTAGCTCGCCAGGGTGCTCAATAACCTCCGTTTTTTGCGGTAGAGTCATAAGCGAGCGTTTTGACCCGGCGAAGGATTTAAACCAAGAGCAACCTTTTTGCTCATTGCCTATTTGGATGATAACGAGGCGCAAAATGAAAAAGACAGCTATCGCAATTGCAGTGGCACTGGCTGGCTTCGCTACCGTAGCGCAGGCCGCTCCGAAAGATGACACCTGGTACACCGGTGCTAAACTGGGCTGGTCTCAGTATCACGACACTGGTTACTACGGTAACGGTTACGAAAACAATGACGGTCCAACTCATGAAAGCCAGCTGGGTGCAGGTGCATTCGTTGGTTACCAGGCAAATCCATACCTGGGCTTCGAGCTGGGCTATGACTGGCTGGGTCGCATGCCTAACAAAGGCAACGTGACTAACGGCGCATTCAAAGCACAGGGCGTTCAGCTGGCTGCTAAACTGAGCTACCCAATCTATGACGATCTGGACGTGTATACTCGTCTGGGCGGCATGGTATGGCGTGCAGACTCAACGCAGACTAACCCAACTACTGGCCGCATCAGCGACCACGACACCGGCGTATCTCCGCTGGCTGCTGTTGGTGTTGAATATGCGCTGACCAAAAACTGGGCTACCCGTCTGGATTACCAGTGGGTTAACAACATCGGTGATGCACAGACCGTTGGTACTCGTCCAGACAACGGCATGCTGAGCGTAGGCGTTTCATACCGCTTCGGTCAGGATGACGTCGCTGCTCCGGCGCCAGCTCCGGCTCCAGCACCAGCTCCAGTTGTTGAAACTAAGCGTTTCACTCTGAAGTCTGACGTTCTGTTCACCTTCAACAAATCTACCCTGAAGCCAGAAGGCCAGCAGGCTCTGGATCAGCTGTACAGCCAGCTGAGCTCAATGGATCCTAAAGATGGTTCCGTTGTCGTACTGGGCTTCACCGATCGCATCGGTTCAGAGCAGTACAACCAGAAACTGTCTGAGAAACGTGCTCAGTCAGTCGTAGATTACCTGGTATCTAAAGGTATTCCTTCTAACAAGATCTCTGCACGTGGCATGGGTGAATCTAACCCAGTTACCGGCAACACCTGTGACAGCGTGAAAGGCCGTAATGCCCTGATCGACTGCCTGGCGCCGGACCGTCGTGTAGAAATCGACGTTAAAGGTATCAAAGACGTTGTAACTCAGCCACAGGCTTAAGTTTACACGTAATAAAAAACCCCGCTAAGGCGGGGTTTTTTTATGCCGGTAATAAAACCGGACTGAGAGATGAAGGCTTTGATTGCCCTGCCCGATTATTCGCTCTCTGAACCGGAGTTACCCAGAATCGCCTGCAAATCCTGCTTCAGGCTCGACATCTGAGTGGCATATTTCTCTTTACGTTCTGCATCTTCTATCAGCTGAACAATCGTTTCAGAGAGCGTGCAGCCGCGCCGCTGTGCCAGACCTGCCAGTCGCTGCCAGACCAGATACTCCAGGTCTATCGATTTTTTTCGCGTATGCTGATGTTCAGCGTTGAAATGGCGTTTTCGTCGGGCACGGATGGTCTGCTTCAGTCGGTTATCCAGATCAGCGTGAATATGTTCTGCGATCCATTCATTCACTGTAACCGGATTATTTTCCATTGCCAGCAGCTTATCCACTGCTGCCTGCGCCGCGCTTAACTCAAGGTGACGCGTGATCAGTTCACCTTCCCGATGTTTTTTCACCAGGTATTTCCACTTCCATCCACATTCAAGATTTTCGAGTTGCTGGTATTTCATCGGAATCTCATCGTGATCACGTAACGAACTAAGAATAACAGCTTTTTTCCCGGATGCAGCAACGAAAAACATGCTGTCACCATCACATCTTCAACAGGAAGTCTGCAGTGCTTAACAAGGGTGAATCCTGTATAATCTCGCTTTTCTTAAAACAGACAAATGCGATTATTTTGACCAGCACTCAACTTACGTGGCAGACCTTACAGCCAGATAGCGCGCAATACCAATCCGTTTTCTCCCGAATTGCTGATGAAGAAACTGATGCTCTGGCAACGGTACAGCCCCGGTTGCTGAATGCACTGGCGCACTTACACCATCAGACGCAGGGGTTCCCGTTACTGCTGGTTCGTAGCCAGGAGAATCGCGATTATCTGACATTCATTGCCCAGGCCGCAGAGCGGGTTATGGCCGACAGTACCACTCTATTCGGCGGTGATTACCATATCATGGCCGACAACGTCACGCTCCAGCCCCCCTCCGATCCTCAACGCCCATTCACCAGTCAGGGTGGTATTCACTTTGCTGAATGGACTGAGATGGAGCAATTGTTTGGCTGCGTGCGCCAGTATAAAGATCGCATCCAGCTGGAACCGGGCCTGATCCATCGTGCTAATGGCGGCACGCTGCTGCTTTCACTGCGTAGCCTGATGACGCAGCCGATTCTCTGGTTGCGCCTGAAGAAGTGTGTTGAGCAGGGCTATGCTGAGTGGACATCTCAGGATGAACGCCGGCCGCTGCCAGTCTCGATTCCTCCCTTGCCGCTCAATCTGAAACTGGTCCTGTGTGGCGATCGGGAAGCGCTGGCAGAATTTCAGGAGCTGGATCCCGAAGCTCACGAAATGGCCATCTATACTGAATTTGAAGAGAATATTCAGATTCTGGATGAAGATGACATGCTTGCCTGGTGTCGCTGGAACATCGAACTGGCGCAACAGGCGGGTCTGCCCCAGCCGGAAGCGGACTTCTGGCCAGAACTGATTAAAGAAGGCGTCCGCTACAGCGGCGATCAGGAAACGCTGCCACTCTGCCCCCGCTGGCTACAACGCCAGATGCGCGAATCGGCCCTGATGGGCGATGAACTGAACGCTGAAGCGCTGCGTGATGCGCTGGAAGCGCGTTTGTGGCGCGAGAATTATCTTAATGAGCGGATGCGTGACGAGATCCTGCTGCGACAGATTCTGATTGAAACCGAAGGCGAAGTGGTTGGTCAGATTAATGGCCTGTCGGTCGTTGAATATCCTGGCCATCCCCGTGCCTGGGGCGATCCATCGCGTATTACCTGCGTGGTACATCCCGGCGATGGTGAATTCATGGATATCGAGCGTAAAGCGGAGCTGGGCGGTAATATTCATGCCAAAGGCATGATGATTATGCAGGCTTACCTGATTGCCGAACTGGAACTCGATCAGCAACTGCCCTTCTCGGCCTCAATGGTCTTTGAGCAATCTTACTCCGAGGTGGATGGTGATAGCGCTTCGCTGGCTGAACTCTGTGCCTTAATCAGCGCGCTGGCTAATCAGCCCATCAATCAGCAAATTGCGGTGACCGGCTCGGTTGATCAGTTCGGCAACGTACAACCGGTGGGCGGACTGAACGAGAAAATCGAAGGCTTCTTTGATATCTGCCATCAGCGAGAACTGACAGGTCAGCAGGGTGTGATTATTCCCGCCAGCAATGTCCGTCATCTCAGCCTCAGCCAGGCGGTTGTCAGTGCGGTTGAACAGGGTCATTTCCATATCTGGGCAATTGACCGTGCCGATGAAGCGCTACCGCTGCTGACCGGTAAAATCTGGAGTACCGAGGATGGCCTGGGCGATTGCCTGCTGAATACCATCCAGGAACGCATTAGCCTGTTCAACCAGCCGGACGGTCCGCAACGTCCCTGGGCGCTGCGCTGGCTTAACTGGTTCAACCACCGTTAATCCGATTTGCTCAGCGTACAACTGTTCGCTAATATTCGTGATTCACTAAAACAAGGCTTATTGAAAACATGGTAGATAAACGCGAATCCTATACCAAAGAAGATCTGATTCTGTCAGGTCGTGGTGAACTGTTTGGCGAAAATGGTCCGCCGCTTCCATCCGGCAACATGCTGATGATGGACCGCGTGGTCAAAATGACCGAAGACGGCGGCAAATATGACAAAGGCTTTGTTGAAGCGGAGCTGGATATCAATCCTGATCTCTGGTTCTTCGGCTGTCACTTTATAGGCGATCCTGTGATGCCGGGTTGTCTGGGCCTTGATGCCATGTGGCAGCTGGTTGGTTTCTATCTGGGCTGGCTGGGCGGCGAAGGTAAAGGTCGTGCGCTGGGCGTGGGTGAAGTGAAATTCACCGGTCAGGTCCTGCCAGATGCGAAGAAAGTGACTTACCGCATTCACTTCAAACGCGTTATTAACCGCAAACTGGTTATGGGCGTGGCAGATGGTGAAGTGCTGGTTGACGGTAATCTGATCTATACCGCCAGCGATCTTAAAGTCGGCCTGTTTAAAGATACCGCCGCTTTCTAAGTGTTTCCCCCGGAAACAAAAACCTCCGCGCATGGCGGAGGTTATATTCCCTTTTCAGTGACATCCGGTTATGCAGCTACCGACCTGTCCTCCATGGCTTGTCGCCAACCTCCCAACCAGTGAGACTTAGCGTCAATCAACTGATACGGACACATCTCTTTTGAGCGTCCAGTAATGCCTGCCTGATAACCACGTGAATGGGCGCGTTCGAGGCGGTCTCGTTTCTGTCTCTTCATACTCCGTGTCCCTCATGTAAGGTCTGTGGAATCTGGTGGAAAGAAAAGTGGTGAATTAATGTTCAACCACCCTTATGTTCTACCTCCTGCGCACCCAAAGATCAATGCCCAATCTTCATGCCAGTGTCATAAATGTGACCTTAATCGGTAAAAATAATGACGTTCTGTGATGCATGCGACAACACTATCTTTCTGATTAAGCTAATAAAAAAGCCCCTGACCCCTGTCGAAAAAGCACGACAATCGGTCAGGGGCTTAGCTTATTTATTCACATCAATCTTAATTTAACGCAACCACACTATTGGCAATCTTCTGTGCTGTCTGTTGCCAGCCCGCCGCCAGCGTTCTGACCATCGCATCGTAGCCATCTTCGGTCTGCGGCAGTACCAGGTTAAACGCCTGTTTGGTCAGCCGGCCCTGATGTTCCAGCGTCCATTCGCCACTGACGACTGCTTTGCCATCATAGCGTCCCTGAAAGCCTGTCACGGTCACATTCAGCGTATCGTGCTGCGCGCCTAAAGGTGAACCGGCTACCAGCCGGCCTGGCAGCGCCTTGCTCAGGTTAGTGATCAATGTCTGCTGCAACTGCTGATCGAGCGGGCTGGCCCAGAGATTATTCGCGGCGATAACGTATTTGACATCGCTGGTCTGATAAACCAGTCCGTTGCCTGCCAGATAGTCCGGCACCGTCACCTGCTGCACCCATAACATCGGTTGCGCTTCATTCAGCTGGCTGCTGCTGACCTGCATGGAAGCCGCCCCGGAGGGCAGCTGATACCAGGTATTGTCAACGCTGCTACTGCACGCACTCAACACCAGCGCGGCACAAAGTATCAATCCTTTATTCACTGTTTCGCCCTCTTCGGCTGGGGATCCTGTCCCGGTTTTGCCTCAAATACCAACGCATTGCTCTTGGTGTTAAGCGTTCTTAACACCGGCTGGAGTTCACGCAGAACCTTATCCAGGCGCTGCATATCCCCCACCAGCTTGCTGTAGGCTGGTGAACCTGGCTGCAGGCCTTTCATGCTGCGGTTCAGCTCGCGCAATGTTTGCTGCAGGTCTTCCGGCAGGGTTTTCATAGCCGGACTGGCGGTGACTTTGTTGATGTTGTCGATGGTGCGCTGCAGATCACGCATCGTTTTCTGGCTCTCTTTCAGCGTGCCTGTCGCTTCATTGACCATACCGTTCAGTGGCAGACTGTTGATCTTATCCAGCGCCGCCATCAGCTTCTGCTGAATCTGGCTCAGGCCACCGCTGACCGTTGGGATAACTTCATAGCCAGAGACTTTCTGCGGACCTTTGTAAGGCGGTGCATTGTCATAGAAGTCGAGATCGACATAGAGCGCACCCGACAACAGACTGCCGGTTTTCAGCGTCGCACGCAGGCCACGTTTTTTACCATCCTGCAGATGCTGTTGCAGATCGAAGTTCTCACCCAGTCGGCTGATAAAGCGATCCGGCTCGATGCGAATCAGCACCGGCACGCGGTAATCATTGTTCAGCGCCTGGTCCAGACCGGCTTTCATCAATGGCGCTTCTGAGACGGTACCCAGGCGAATGCCGCGGAATTCAACCGGCGCACCCGCCTGCAGACCACGGATGGAGTCGGTGAAGAACATCAGGTAATCAATATGGTTGGTGTAGAGCGAATCCTGAATGCTGCGCTGATCGTCAAACAGATGATAATCAGACTTATTCTGCGCAGGCTGACCCAGCTCCCAGCCATCCGGCACGTCAAAACTGACGCCGCCGCTGAACAGCGTGGTCAGCGATCCCATTTCCACCCGCATTCCTGAAGCGGACATATCCACGGCGATGCCGCTATCCTTCCAGAAGCGAACGTTGGTTGTAATCAGGCGATCGTAAGGCGCAGCGACAAACAGCTGATAGGTCATCATGCGTTTTTCGGTATCAAAAGCACTGGTCTCGACCGTACCGACGCGATAGCCACGGAACAGCACCGGATCCCCCGGATTGAGCTGGCCCGCTTTCTTGCTGTCCAGCACGATGCGAATCCCTTTGGCATCCGGTGGCGCTAACGGCGGCGCATCCAGCAGCTTAAACTGCTCGGGTGCCTGGCTTTTAGTGCCCGGCTGTAATTCGATATAGGCACCGGATAACAGAGTACCGAGACCGCTGATCCCTTCGCGACCCACCTGCGGTTTCACCACCCAGAAAACGCTGTCGCTGTGCAGCAGTTTTTCCATGCCTGAATTCAGGCGCGCTTTGATTTCCACATGGTGAAGATCGTCGCTTAACACCGCGCTTTCCACCACACCGACATCCACACTGCGGCTTTTAATCGTGGTTTTACCCGCAACAATGCCTTCGGCGTTTTCGGTGATGAGGGTGACTTCCGGCCCCTGATGGCTGAAGTGATAAAAGAGGATCCATCCGCCGATTAACAGCGTAACGATGGGGACAATCCAGACCGGCGACCAGCGCTTAATCTGTTCCACCTTTGCATGGCCGTGATTAGTTTCCGTCAAGGCGCGACTCCTTCATATTGTTTTCGCGTACACGATCCCAGGTTAATCGCGGGTCAAAGGTCATGGCAGCAATCATGGTGATAATCACCACCATTGCAAACAATACTGCCCCCCACGCGGGATAAACATTCATTAATTGCCCCATGCGCACCAGCGCAGAGAGCACGGCAATAACAAACACGTCGATCATTGACCAGCGGCCAACAAATTCGACCACTTCATAAATTTTGTGCATCCTGTGGCTGTCACGCTGTCCGCGTCCGCTGGCATCCCAGCAAAGCCAGCCAATCGCCAGCATTTTCAGCGTAGGCACCATGATACTGGCGATAAAGATCACCAACGCCACCGGATAGGAGCCATCACCCCACAGCACAATCACCCCCGCCATGATATTGGAGGGATAGGCAGTGCCGAGGGTTTCCGTCACCATAATCGGCAACAGGTTGGCCGGGATATAAAGCAGTATGGAGGTGAACAACAGCGCCAGCGTCCACTGCAGGCTGTGCTTACGCCGTGCCTCGGCCGTGACGCCGCAGCGGGGACACTTATGCTCTGCTTCCGGCAGAATGGCCGTACAGCAGGGACAGGAGCGCAGACCCTGCTCTAAACCACTGATGCCCACTTCGGGCGGATGGGGCAGCGCAGGTCGGGGTGACAGACTGTCCCACAAGCCGCGTCGATCAACGCACTGAAAGGCCCGCAACTGCAGCAGACAGAACAGAACCCACGGCCAGAAGCTGGTCTCCAGGCCGATCTCGCCATAGGCCATCAGCTTGACGAAACTGACCAGCACGCCCGCCATAAAGATTTCTGCCATGCCCCAGTTACGCAGCTGAAACAGAATACGTGCCAGACCAGTTTTGAGTCCAGTCGGCAACGGGACCCGATTGACCAGAAGGATAATGGTGATCATGCAGAAGGCCGGAACCGCCTGCACAAAGAGAAGGAACAGCGTCGCCAGACTGCTGTAATCTTCCGTCACCATCACCTGAGGTATCTGGGCCAGCGTGATCTGGCTGGTCAGCCCTGCCACCTTCATTGAGACAAAAGGAAACAGATTCGCCAGCAGCAGCATAAACAGCGCTGCCAGCGCATAGCCCGTTGGCCGTTTACGCGGTTCGTGCCAGTTGGCCGTCAGGGAGGTGTGGCAGCGCGGGCATGACGCACGGCTGCCAACGGGAATGTCCGGCAGTTTAATCATTAAATCGCATTGTGGACAGAGCATCCACGCGTTACTTTTCACTGCTGAACACATCCGTTAGCCCTGCCCTACGCGCCGTTTTTCAGTGACTCTAGCTCTTCCCAGCGCGCAAAAGCGGTTTCCAGCTCCTGCTCAGTCTGAGCCAGATTATCCAGCACCGGTTGCGTCTGATCGTGTGCCTGGCTGAAGAAGTCGGGATGACTCATCTTCGCCTGCAGTTCTCCGATACGCGCTTCCAGCTGCTCCAGTTTTTGCGGCAGCTGTTCCAGCTCACGCGCCAGATTGTAGCTGAGTTTATTCACGCTACGCTTCGCATCACCCTTCTCGGCTGCAGGCTTAGAGGCGTTGCCCGTCGCTTTCGCCGGTGCTGCCGCCTTGTGCTGCCGGTAGGCGGCGCGCTGCTGCTGAGCATCATGATAACCGCCAACGAAGGTACCAATCTCACCGTTGCCTTCAAAAATCCAGCACTCGGTAACGGTATTATCGACGAACTGACGATCGTGGCTCACCAGTAACACGGTGCCCTGATAACCATCAATCAGCTCTTCCAGCAGTTCCAGCGTTTCGACGTCAAGGTCGTTAGTCGGTTCATCCAGAATCATCAGGTTGCTGGGACGCAGGAACAGGCGTGCCAGCAGCAGACGGTTTCGTTCACCGCCCGAAAGGGCGCGCACCGGCGTCATGGCACGTTTTGGATGGAACAGGAAGTCCTGCAGATAGCCCAGTACGTGGCGCGGTTTGCCGTTGACCAGTACTTCCTGCTTGCCTTCGGCCAGGTTGTCCATCACGGTGCGATCCGGATCCAGTTCAGCGCGATGCTGGTCAAAGTAGGCCACTTCCAGCTTGGTACCGGAATGCACGCGGCCATGGTCAGCTTTCAGCTGCTGCAGCATCAGGCGCAGTAAGGTGGTTTTCCCGCAGCCATTTGGCCCGATCAGCGCAATTTTGTCGCCACGCTGTACCTGGGTTGAGAAGTCCTTAACCAGCACTTTGCCATCGACCGCGTAGTCGACATTTTCCAGCTCAAAGACAATCTTGCCGGAACGGGACGCTTCGCCCACCTGCATGTTGGCTTTGCCCATCACTTCGCGACGTTCTGAATGTTCACGACGCAGCGCTTTCAGCGCACGCACACGACCTTCATTACGGGTACGACGGGCTTTGATGCCCTGACGGATCCACACCTCTTCCTGCGCCAGCTTACGGTCAAATTCCGCGTTCTGCATCTCTTCAACGCGCAACGCTTCCTCTTTGCCTTCCAGATAGAGATCGTAGTTGCCTGGCCAGGAGACCAGCTTGCCCCGGTCCAGATCGACAATGCGCGTCGCCATGTTGCGGATAAACGAACGGTCATGGGAAATAAAGATGATGCTGCCGGTGAAGTTCTTCAGGAACGTTTCCAGCCAGTCGATGGTTTCGATATCGAGGTGGTTGGTTGGCTCATCCAGCATCAGGACGCGCGGGTTACTCACCAGCGCACGACCCAGTGCCGCTTTACGCAGCCAGCCGCCCGAGAGTGATGACAGCTCGGTATCGGGCTGCAGACCAATCTGCTCCAGCACGTCATGGATGCGGCTCTCCAGCTGCCACAGATTCTGATGGTCGAGAATGCTCTGCAGACGCGCCATCTCGTTGAGGTTTTTATCGCTGGGATCTTCCATCACCACATGGGAAATGGCGTGATAGGCTTTCAGATGCTCAGCCTGCTCTTCAACACCCTCGGCCACGAAGTCATACACCGAACCGGTAATATTGCGCGGCGGATCCTGTTGCAGACGCGCCACGACCAGATCGGTTTCATAAATAATGCGGCCATCATCCAGTGGCTGTTCGCCATTGATGATTTTCATCAGCGTGGATTTACCCGCACCGTTACGGCCCACCAGACAGACGCGTTCGTTCTCTTCGATGTGCAGTTCGGTATTGTCTAACAGCGGCGCATCGCTGAAGGAGAGATAAGCGCCGTGGATACTGATTAATGACATGTAAGCTTATTCCTTACCGGCGTGAGTGATCAGCCAGCAGTTGTGAATTTGACGGTTACGCGCGAAGTCCTGCGACTGCGTTTTCTGGGTAATATCCTGCGCCTGCAGGCCCAGTGATTTCAGGCCATCCATGTCCATTTTGAAACCGCGTTTGTTATTGGAGAACATGATGGTGCCGCCGCGACGCAGCAGGCGCTTCAGGTTACGCATCAGCATCATATGATCGCGCTGAACGTCGAAGCTCTCTTCCATACGTTTTGAGTTGGAGAACGTTGGCGGATCGATAAAGATCAGGTCAAAGTTCTCGTCACTCTCATTCAGCCAGCTCAGGCAGTCGGCCTGCATCAGACGATGCTGACGCCCGGTCAGTCCGTTGAGACGCAGGTTGCGCTCCGCCCACTCCAGATAGGTACGCGACATATCTACCGTAGTGGTTGAACGCGCGCCACCCAGACCGGCATGCACACTGGCGGTACCGGTATAGGCAAACAGGTTCAGGAAATCTTTGCCCTGACTCATCTGGCCCAGCATTTTACGGGCAATGCGGTGATCGAGGAACAGGCCGGTATCGAGATAGTCGGTCAGATTCACCCAGAAACGCGCATTAAACTCTTTAACTTCGAAATAGTCGCCCTTCTCGCTGAGCTTCTGATACTGCGCTTTGCCTTTCTGGCGTTCACGCGTTTTCATAATCAGACGGTCGGCAGGCAGTTGCAGCACGCTCAGCGTTGCGCTGATGACATCGAACAGACGCTGACGCGCTTTATCAGGATCGATGGTTTTCGGTGGCGCGTACTCCTGGATAATCACCCAGTCGCCATAGCGATCGACAGCAACGTTGTAGTCTGGCAGATCGGCATCATAAATACGGTAGCATTCAATGCCTTCCTGACGCGCCCACTTCTCCAGTTTCTTCACGTTTTTACGCAGGCGGTTAGCGTAATCTTCCGCAATCTGTCCGGCGCTTTCATGACTGTTAACCGCCAGCTTATAGTTTTTCTGCACGCAATCCAGCGGACCGTTCTTCGCTTTAAACTGGCGATCGGCACGCAGCTGCAGGCAGCTCAGCAGTTCTGGCGAGGCGCTGAACAGCGACAGGTTCCAGCCGCCAAAATGCTGCTTCATCAGACGTCCGAGCTGGCTGTGCAGCGCAATCAGGGCTGGTTCGCTCTCCAGACGTTCACCGTAAGGAGGATTACTCAGCACCGTACCGTGAACCGCCGGATCGACCGGATTAGTCAGCTTCAGCAGATCCTGCTGGCCGAAGGTGAAAAGTTCAAAGACGCCAGCGCGGCGGGCATTCGCCTGCGCCCACTCCAGCACCCGACCATTATTGTCGTAGCCAAAGAAGCGCGCCTGGGTGGCAGCCGTGCCAGTGCGGGCACGGTTCTGCGCCTCAGTTTTAACCTCCTGCCACAACGCAGCGTTAAACTGGCTCCAGGCGGTGAAGCCCCAGTGCTTGCGCAGCAGGCCAGGCGCACGATCGCAGGCAATCAGTGCGGCTTCAATCAGCAGCGTACCGGAACCACACATCGGATCGATCAGCGGTGTCGTCGGCTCCCAGCCAGAACGCAGCACGATGGCCGCCGCCAGGGTCTCTTTTAACGGCGCCTGACCGGTCTGCTGGCGATAACCACGCTGATGCAGCGAGCTGCCGCTGAGATCAAGCGCAATGCTGGCGCGATCGTCATTCAGCCAGACGTTGACACGGATATCTGCCTGCTCACGATCGACGTTGGGTCGTTCGAGATTCTGACGGGTAAAGCTGTCCACGATGGCATCTTTAACTTTCAGCGCGCCGAACTGGCTGTTACGAATCGAATCGTTGGTGCCGCTGAAATGCACAACAAAGGTTTTGTCGCTGCCGAACATCGTCGGCCAGTCCACGCTCTGCACACCCAGATAGAGATCCAGATCGCTGTAGACGCCAAACTCTCCCAGCGGCAACAGGATGCGTGATGCTAAACGACTCCACATCAGGCTTTGGTACATGGTGCGATCGTCGGCTTCGTAGTGAACGCCTCCCTGCACTACTTGCAAATCCTGCGCGCCCAGCGCGTCCAGCTCACTTTTTAACAGCTCTTCGAGCCCACGCGCCGTGCTGGCAAACAGAGAATTCATATCGTCACTTTTTAACTCTTGAGAAAATTGTCGCGCATTATAGCGAATCGGAGACCTATGTCATAAAGTTAGCTTCTTTTGTGCTGCGCGTCGGGTTCAAGGAGAACACCATGATCACGCTTTCCCGCTTATTTATTCATCCTGTGAAGTCGATGCGGGGATTAGCGCTGTCACACGCGCTGGTCACTGACAGCGGACTGGCATTTGATCGTCTGTTTATGGTGACCGAACCTGATGGCACCTTTATTACCGCGCGTCAGCACCCGGAGATGGTGCGCTTCACGCCCGCGATTTTACCGGATGGCCTGCTGCTGACGGCCCCGGATGGCAGTCACTCCCTGATCCGCTTCAGCGATTTCGATGAGCAGGATCACCCCACCGAAGTCTGGGGAAATCATTTCACCGCGCGCATAGCGCCGCCTGCGATTAACCAATGGCTGAGCCAGTTCTTTCCGCGTGAGGTTCAGTTGCGCTGGGTCGGGCCGCAACCCAGCCGCCGGGTTAAAGCGTTTAATCATATTCCGCTGAGCTTTGCCGACGGCTTTCCGTTTTTGCTGATCAACAACGCGTCGCTGCATGATCTGCAACAGCGCTGCCCGGCCAGCGTCCGTGCCGAACAGTTTCGTCCGAATCTGGTCGTCAGCGGCGCTGCCGCATGGGATGAAGACAGCTGGGCGGAGATTCAGATTGGCGACGTGATATTCGAGGTGCCTAAGCCATGCAGTCGCTGCGTGCTCACCACTGTCAGCACCGAGACCGGCGTTAAGCATCCTGCCGGTCATCCGCTGGCCACGCTGCAGACGTTCCGCACCGCCCTGGATGGCAGCGGGGATATTGATTTCGGTCTGAACTTAGTGGCGCGCAACAGTGGGGTGGTGCGCGCTGGTGATGAGATGATTGTTCTGAAACGTCATGCACCGCGCAGCTATGGTGCCGGTGAAGTGGTCGAAACACTGAAACCAAAGCAGCAGGCGCCAGATGCCGTGGCTATCACGTTTCAGGGTCAGACGTTCACCGGGGATAATCAGCAGGTATTACTGGATCAGCTGGAGATGCAGGGCTTCCGGATCCCCTACTCCTGTCGGGCGGGACTGTGCGGCAGTTGCAAGCTGAGTCTGGTCGCGGGTGAGGTTAAGGCGCTGAAACAGAGCGCCCTGCGTCAGGACGGCACGCTGTTGAGCTGCAGCTGTATTCCGGCTGGCGATGTAGAACTAAGGTAGTCAGACTGCGCGGGCGTAGCGCGGCGCGACATCCTGATACAGGGGCTGCAGGCGATCGTTCATCACCTTGATGGCATCGCCGAGCACCATGTTTTTTCCGGCCAGCGTCAATCCCGGCTGCGCCAGCAGGCAGAGCGCCGCATTATCGCCACTCTCAACCACCAGCAGTCGTGCCTGCGTTCCCTCTTCTGCCAGCGTAACCTGTACCATTTCACCGGGACGGGGCTGCATTGCCGGGGCATAAGAGGCGAAATGCCAGCTTTTTGGCATCAGTGGCTTGAGGAAGCGTGCAGCGACCAGCGCATTTAACACCAGTTCGGCGCGATGGCTGCCACTGAGTTTGCACTGACGGCAGGTCTCTTCAAAGGTGTAATAAAGGGCGGCGTCATCGACACAAAAACCCGATTCAGTGAAGGCATCCGGCGTGAGCATTTTGCGGGAATAACGGGAACGAAAAAGCATACCGTCTGCCAGGTCGAGCATCATTCGGTCGTGGCTGCTGTCAAAATACCAACGCCAGTTATCATCGGGTTTAATTTTCATCGTGTGCCCTGTATTTACCGCTGCGCCAAAAATCACGCAGAATTCAGCGAAAAAAGAAACATAAGGAAAAGCTGAAAAAGCGTGCAACAGGACAAAATATAAACGAGCCGAGGGGATAAATAAACCCCCCGGCCAATGATTGTGAGAATTGTCTTAGAGATGGGTGACGATATCTTTAATTAAGCCTGGCCCCTGATAAATAAAGCCTGAATAAATCTGAACCAGTGTTGCCCCGGCGGCGATTTTTTCACGCGCTGCCGTCAGAGAATCGATCCCGCCTACGCCAATAATCGGCAACCGTCCCTGCAGTTCCTGAGAGAGGCGCTGTATCACCGCCGTGCTGCGCGACTGCACTGGCCGTCCACTTAACCCACCCGCTTCCTCAGCATGCTTAAGACCGCTCACCAGCGAACGATCGAGCGTGGTATTGCTGGCAATCACGCCATCAATCTGATGACGAATTAAACTGTCCGCGACCTGAATTAACTCTTCTTCAGAGAGATCGGGCGCAATTTTTACGGCCAGCGGAACATATTTCAGATGACGCTGTTCCAGCTCTTTTTGTTTCTGTTTGATGGAAGAAAGCAGATCATCCAGCGCCTCGCCATATTGCAGCGAACGTAAACCTGGGGTGTTAGGTGAGGAAATATTGATGGCGATATAACCGGCGTGGGCATAAACCTTTTCCATGCAGATCAGATAATCATCTTTGCCCTGCTCGACCGGCGTATCTTTATTTTTACCGATATTGATCCCCAGCACGCCGTTAAAGCGCGCTTTCTTCACGTTTTCAACCAGGTGATCAACACCCAGATTATTAAACCCCATCCGATTGATAATTCCGCCCGCTTCCACCAGACGAAACATGCGTGGCTTATCGTTCCCCACCTGGGCGCGCGGCGTGACGGTGCCGACTTCAACAAAGCCAAAGCCCATCGCCGCAAACGCATCGATGCACTCTGCGTTCTTATCCAGACCCGCTGCCAGGCCCAGGGCATTCTTAAAGGTCAGTCCCATACAGGTGACCGGACGCGACGGCAGATTCTGGCGATAAAACATCTCCAGTGGGGTGCCGTTCATAAAACGCAGTTGCTGAAAGGTGAGTTCGTGTGCGCGTTCGGGATCAAGTTTAAACAGCGCCGGTCGGACGATAGGATAAAACATGCACTCTCCTGAAGGACGGAAGCGATCGTGAAAGTCGGTGCACGGGAAATTGTGCGCCAGAATGGTAAAGTGCTCTGGCGCAAAAGTAAATCGAACAGCGGGGAAGCGTGAAGTTAACTGAAAATGCTTTGATCTTACGCGGCGGAATCGTTTACGGGTTGATTTTTCACCTCAGAGGGAAAGAGATATTCCCGCAGGATGCCGTGACGTTGCATGATGCCAAAAATACCGAGACAGACGAACGCTTCAGCCCCGACCATCGACCATGCGGCACCGATTGCGCCAAACTTCCACGCCAGGAAACAGCAGAGCGGCACGTTAACCACACCAGCGGCCATCATCACCCACATACGCTGGCGGGCCAGACCATGTGGGATCAGAATCTGTAATCCAGCCGGGTAGGCAATGTTGCCAAACAGGAAGCAGAGCACAAAGACGCGCAGCACATCCGCTGACTGGATAAAGTCTTTACCCAGCAATATTGAGACCACCAGGTCAGCAAAGAACCAGGTGAAGATTACAATCGACAGACTCAGGGAAAACGACAGCAGCAGGCTTTTGCGTGTCGCGGCAATCGCGGCCCGTTTATCCCGGCCGAACAGGTGGCTGACGCGCGGGAAGAAGGCGCTGCCGATCTGCTCCGGCACAGAGTTGGCCGCTTTACGCAGGCGATCGGCGCCGTTGTAGATCCCGACCATGTAAGTAGAAGCAAAGGTGGCGAGAATCACCACGTTGACGCTGTTGAAAAGGTTAGCGCCGGCAATGGCGATAAATACATCCATGCTGTCGGTGATGCGCTGTTTGATTTCGCGTGGTTCAAAGCGATAGCGGCCTATGACTTTCATCTCCAGCACAAACTTCAGCGTAATCGCCGCGCTGATAATGGAGACCGCGCCAGGGATCAGGGCAGCCAGCCAGGTATCCTGCGGAGATTTCACCAGCAAAAAGGTCAGCGGAATCGCACAGAAGTTACCGAAGGTGGCGATCATCGCCGTCTTACCCAACTTCTCAAAGCCCTGCATCAGCCAGCCGAATGAAAACAGCGAGCCGACTAGCGTGGTGCAGTTCGCCAGAATGATGAAGAACAGAGGATGCCAGGAGGGATTGAACCACGTCGCAGTCAGCAGCGTGCCGCTGGTGACCACCAGCAGCATCAGCTTGGCGTTAAACGTTGACCAGAAGAGCTGGCTAACGCGTTCTTTGTCATCACGATGGTGAGCAATATCTTTGGTGGTAAAGACATTGAATCCCCAGTCGGAGATGGTGCTGCAATAGAGGACGCAGGCGATCGCCAGCGCCAGCGTACCCATCTGCTCTACGCCCAGAACGCGGGCAAGATAGGGCAGCGTGGCCAGCGGAAACAGAAACGATGCGCCACGGTAAGCCAGCAGCGAGAAAATATTAATAACCAGACTTTTATCGAGTACTTTTGCCATGTCGCAACAACCTTATACACATTGCATGTCTCACCTTCTCATTTCGCTAAGGCATAAACAATATCGCTTCACATTTTTCAGAATCAGGCTGCGCGCTTAAGCTCTTTTTTAACCTTGTAATGCTGCAGCGCAATAAAGAGTTCCGGGCGATTAAACAACAACCACTCTTTAAGATTTTCTGATTTTACATTACGACCCATAAAGCGAATGGCATTACAGACATATTCCGGCACCGGCGTTTTATTATAGAGAGACAAATAGATCATCAGACGGAACGAGTGAAGTAAATAAGATTTTTCCAGCGAACTACGCCAGGCTGATTTAGGGAGCGAACTGGTTAACGTATTATAAGCATGCATAAAAGCGTCATAGCGCTGATAGAAAAACTCATTGCCTTTGGTACTGTTGGTCAGTGAACCACTGCGGATGCGCTGCTTATAATAGACCTGACGGCTGACCCATGCGTGCTGGCATTTCATAAACACGGAGAGCGTAAAGTTGTGGTCTTCATGAATCCGACGTACAAAGCGCAACTTATGCTGTTCAATGACGCTTTTTCTTAAGGCGTAATTCCAGACGGCAGAGGTATATCTGCCATTACGCAGCAGGCGCAGAAAGACCTCCTGTGGTTTCTGCTGGCCAAACTGGTCATGCTTCACTTTTGGCGAGGTGATATCAATGTGGCCATCTTCATAGACGCAGGAGTTAAAACAGAAAAGATCCGTTTCAGGATGCTTCTCCGCCACCATTGCCAGCTCAGTGACGAGGCCATCAACCACGACATCATCCGGGTCACAGAAAAAGAGAAACTGACCCTTTGCCAGTGCAATGCCGGTGTCCCGTGCATTGCCGAGGCCGCCATTTTCAATGGTGATCACTTTCACCTGAGAAAGGTGCGCATAATTCTGTTCAATTAAGGCTAATGTTCCATCAGTAGATCCATCATTCACAATGATTATTTCATTGGGCGCTTTAACCTGGCGTAATAACGAATCGACGCACTCTACAATATATTTCTCAACATTGTAGGTTGGAATAATAACGGATAACAGGATGTCAGACATATGCAATTCTCTGCTGTTAGAAAATGACAATACGATTCACCTGCCTGATGCAGGTTCTGACCAGAGGCGAAACGTCGAAAAGAGTAAGGCGCGATTATTATGATTGCTTTCATTGAGCCCGATTATCTTAAACCTGTAATGCGAAAAAAGACCAGCCGTAAAAATCATCTTAATGTTTCATGTGAGCATCACTCTTAACGAAAGTGCATCTATAGCCCGCAGTAATGTTAAAACCGTTGAGGATCGATTTAAATTAGCCCTGCAAAGCAGACGTAACCAGATTCAGAAATCTGTAAGCGAACATCTGAAACGATGAATAAGTTCAGCATTCCTTCATTATTATTACAGTTTGCTTTCTGCAATAAATCTTAATCTTTGGCAGAGGCTGCCGCAGATAAGCTGATTCTGTGCTGCTTCGCAGCGCTATTTTGTCAGCCGTTGCGCTTTATGGCCGCGCCACTCTCAGAAAAAATGATTAAGCAATCAGACGAAAGATATTTTTTCTGCTCAACCGACACATTTTGACGATCTCGTATCATGCCCCTTAATGAATTGTTCCGCTGTCAGCGCTTAATTTAAGAATTATCGGAAGCGGCGATGCTGACATCTGTCGCAACGCCTTCTATTTGCAGATTTCACCCTTACTTTGCCGGATAAATCATTTAAGCCCACTCCCCTGCTCTGACAGTATGAAGGCATAAGTTCTCAACATTTGATAATCAATAACTTTTAGTTATAAGGAGTGATGATGCGAGTTATTACGCTGGCAGGCAGCCCACGATTCCCCTCCCGCTCAACCTCACTGCTGACGCTGTGTCAGCACAAGCTGGAGGCGCGTGGTATTGAAGTCATTCCGTGGAATATTCACAACTTTCAGCCTGACGATTTAATCAATGCGCGTTTTGATGCACCTGCGCTTCTCGCCCTGCGTGACGATCTGGCTTCGGCTGATGGACTGATTATTGCGACACCTATCTATAAAGCGTCGTTTTCGGGTGCGCTGAAGACGCTGCTCGATCTGCTGCCTGAACGCGCACTGGAACACAAAGTCGTGTTACCGCTGGCCAGCGGCGGCAGTGCCGGTCATATGCTGGCGCTGGACTACGCCCTGAAGCCGGTGCTCAACGCCTTAAAGGCGCAGGAGATCCTGCATGGTGTTTATGCCGAGGATCATCAGATCAGTCATTACGACCGTCAGCCCGAACTGCAGGATTCACTGTCACAGCGCCTGGATGAGGCCGTCTCCGCCTTCTGGCTGGCACTGACCCGTCACCACCACCCCGTTGCGCAAGCGGTATAAGGAAGCGATCGATGAAGCTGAGATTAGGAAAGTGGCTGGTGGCCGGACTTCTGCTGGCCGGCCTTCAGGTACAGGCCGCCGAATCCGATCCGTCTGAGATTCGCATCGGCTATCAGAAAGGTTCGGTCAGCATGGTGCTGGCGAAGTCACATCAGTTACTGGAGAAGCGTTTTCCCCATACCCGGATTAAGTGGATCGAGTTCCCTGCAGGTCCGCAAATGCTGGAAGCGCTGAACATCAACAGCATCGACCTGGGCAGTACCGGTGATCTTCCCCCGCTGTTTGCCCAGGCCGCGGGCGCGGATCTGCTCTATGTTGGCGCGGAGCCGCCCAAACCCAAAGCAGAAGTGATTCTGGTGCCGAAAAGCAGCCCGCTGAAACAGGTCGCGGATCTGAAAGGGAAAAAAGTCGCTTTCCAGAAAGGCTCCAGCTCACATAATTTATTGCTGCGTGCCTTACAGCAGGCGGGTCTGACCTTTAAAGACATCACGCCGGTTTATCTCACTCCCGCCGATGCGCGCGCCGCCTTCCAGCAGGGTGACGTTGATGCCTGGGCAATCTGGGACCCCTACTATTCATCGGTGCTGCTGCAGGGGAATTCGCGCCTGCTGATTGATGGCAGCTCCCTTAACCTGACCGGCTCCTTCTATTTAGCGACCCGCAGCTATGCCGAAGCCCATGGCGCGTTTATTCAGCAGGTGCTCGACACCTTCAGCTCTGCTGACGCGCTGACAATCAGCCAGCGTCAGCAGAGCACCACGTTACTGGCACAGGCGATGGGCTTGCCGGAACCGGTTATCGCCAGCTACCTCAGCCATCGGCCACCCACCCGCATTTCGCCGGTCAGTGCCGAAACTGCCGCAGCTCAGCAGCGCACCGCTGACCTGTTCTATGCCAATCATCTCTTGCCAGTAAAAGTGACGATTCAGGATCGCATCTGGCATCCGCATACCGTGACGCAATAAGGAGCAACAATGAGCGTATCCATTTTCTGGTTCCTGCCGACGCATGGCGACGGCCACTATCTTGGTACCGCCGAAGGGGCGCGACCGGTTGATCACGCCTATCTGCAACAGGTGGCGCAGGCCGCTGACCGCCTCGGTTTTGGTGGCGTACTGATCCCGACCGGCCGCTCCTGTGAAGATGCCTGGCTGGTTGCCGCCTCGCTGATTCCGGTGACGCAGCGCCTGCGATTCCTGGTGGCGTTGCGTCCTGGGGTGATTTCACCAACCCAGGCAGCGCGTCAGGCCGCTACGCTGGACCGTCTTTCTAACGGACGTGCGCTGTTTAATCTGGTGACCGGCGGCGATCCGGAAGAGCTGGCGGGCGACGGTGTGTTCCTGGATCACCGCGAGCGTTACGCGGAATCCGCCGAGTTTACCCGCGTCTGGCGTCGGGTGCTGGAAGGCGAAACCGTCGATTATGAAGGCAAGCACGTGAAGGTTCGCGGTGCGCGTCTGATGTTTAAACCGGTGCAGCAGCCTCGTCCCCCGCTGTGGTTTGGCGGCTCTTCTGAACCCGCCCAGGAACTGGCGGCCGAACAGGTCGATGTCTACCTCACCTGGGGCGAACCCCCTGCGCAGGTTAAAGAGAAGATTGATCAGGTGCGTGCGAAAGCGGCAGCCCAGGGACGCACCGTCCGGTTCGGCATCCGTCTGCATGTGATCGTGCGTGAAACCAATGAAGAGGCCTGGCAGGCCGCAGACAAACTGATTGCCAATGTGGATGACGCCACCATCGCGAAAGCGCAGGCGGCGTTCCAGCGGGCAGACTCTGTGGGGCAGCGCCGGATGGCCGCGCTGCATGGCGGTCGCCGCGACAAGCTTGAAATCAGCCCTAACCTGTGGGCAGGCGTCGGCCTGGTGCGCAGCGGAGCCGGGACCGCGCTGGTCGGCGATGGCCCGACCGTGGCCGCACGCATCAAAGAGTATGAAGCGCTGGGCATTGAGACCTTCATCCTGTCGGGTTATCCGCACCTAGAAGAGGCTTATCGCGTCGGCGAACTGCTGTTCCCGCATCTTGACCTGCAGGTTCCACTGGTGCCCCAGCCGCGCGTGGTTCAGGCACACGGTGAAGCGGTAGCCAACGATTTTACCCCTGAGAAAAAAGTCGCCCGGGGCTGAGGAGAGCATGATGACCAGAACCCGAAAACGCCTTGCTGATACGCTGGTGCCCTGGCTGCTGCCGACGCTGCTGGTCGTGGTGTGGCAGATTGCCTCGCAAACCGGCTGGTTGTCGACCCGTATTCTGCCCGCACCGGAGAAAATTGTGACCACCTTCTGGCAGCTGACCGCCAGTGGTGAACTCTGGCAGCATCTGGCGATCAGTAGCTGGCGGGCGCTGATCGGCTTCAGTATCGGCGGCTCTATCGGCCTGCTGCTCGGGCTGATTACCGGCACCTCCAGAACCGGTGAACGACTGCTGGATACCTCGGTACAGATGCTGCGCAATGTGCCGCATCTGGCGCTGATCCCGCTGGTAATCCTCTGGTTCGGTATTGATGAGTCCGCCAAGATCTTTCTGGTGGCGCTGGGGACGCTGTTCCCGATCTACCTGAATACTTATCACGGCATCCGCAACATCGATCGCGGGCTGGTTGAGATGGCGCGCAGCTATGGCCTTTCCGGCTGGAGCCTGTTTATTCAGGTGATCCTACCCGGCGCGCTGCCCAATATCATGGTCGGCGTGCGTTTCGCGCTGGGCCTGATGTGGCTGACGCTGATTGTGGCAGAGACCATCTCTGCCAACGCGGGTATCGGCTATCTGGCCATGAACGCGCGTGAATTCCTGCAGACCGATGTGGTGGTGGTCGCCATTATTCTTTACGCCCTGCTCGGCAAACTGGCGGATGTCGCCGCGTTGTTACTTGAACGTGTCTGGCTGCGCTGGCATCCCGCTTATCAACTGAAGGAGGAGAACGCATGAGCCAGACTCTCTCACCGGCGCGCCTCAACACCGGCACCCCGGTTGGCGTTAACGGCGTCAGCAAACAGTATGGCAGCCGCACCATTCTGAATAAGATTGACCTGCATATTCCCTCAGGTCAGTTTGTGGCGGTGGTGGGTCGCAGCGGCTGTGGCAAAAGCACGCTGCTGCGCCTGCTGGCCGGTCTCGAACAGAGCTCCAGCGGTGAACTGCTGGCAGGCAATGCGCCGCTGCAGTCGGCTCGTGAAGATACCCGCCTGATGTTTCAGGATGCGCGACTGCTGCCGTGGAAAAAAGTGATCGATAACGTCGGGCTGGGTCTGCGCGGACGCGAATGGCGCAGCGCGGCGCTGGATGCGCTGGCGGCGGTAGGCCTCGCCGATCGGGCTGATGAGTGGCCAGCCGCCCTCTCCGGCGGCCAGAAACAGCGCGTCGCACTGGCCAGAGCGCTGATCCACCGGCCCGGTTTACTGCTGCTGGATGAACCGCTGGGGGCGCTGGATGCCCTGACCCGCATTGAAATGCAGGGATTGATTGAGTCACTGTGGCAGCAGCATCACTTTACCGTACTGCTGGTCACGCATGATGTCAGTGAAGCGGTGGTGATGGCAGATCGCGTGTTGTTGATCGAAGAGGGTCAGATCGGGCTGGATCTGCTGGTGGATCTGCCCCGTCCTCGCCGTCGCGGATCGGCACGGCTGGCCGAGCTGGAAGCAGAGGTTCTGGATCGGGTCATGCAGCGTACGGAACGACCGCAGCCGGTTCGTTACGCGCAGCAGCGCTAAAAAAGGGGAGTGTCTCAGACACTCCCCTTTTTAATTATCAGGCGTTCAGTGCCCGGGTAATTTTCTCGTAGAGGTCGCCAGAAAGTTTATCCAGCTCCAGCAGCTGCTCCAGCGCCTGGCGCATCATCGCCTGACGGCCTTCGTCATAACGTTTCAGGCGAATCAGCGGCTCCACCATCCGTGCCGCAACCTGCGGATTGCGGGTGTTAAGGTCGGTAAGCATCTCCACCAGGAACTTGTACCCGCTGCCATCTTTAGCATGGAAGGCGGCCGGGTTAGCCGAGGCAAAGGCACCCACCAGCGAGCGAACACGGTTCGGATTACTCATGGTGAAGGAGCGATGATTCAGAAGCTGACGCACATTGCGCATCACGTTAGCGGCCGGACTGGTCGCCTGCAGCACAAACCATTTGTCCATCACCAGACCATCCTGATGCCAGCGCTCATCGTAAGCTGCCAGCAGCGCATCACGGCACGGTAACTGTGCCGCAACCGCAGCAGAAAGCGCCGCCAGCGCATCGGTCATGTTGGTCGCCTGGTGATACTGCGTCTGCACCAGTTTATCCGCCAGTTGCGCATCGCTGAAGGCGAGATAGGTCAGGCAGATATTTTTCAGGCTGCGCTGACCAATCGCGTCATGCTCCACGCGGTATTCAGGCTGCTGATTGGCGTTGTAGATCGCAAAAAACTCATCGGCCAGTTCGCGTGCCAGCGTGCGTTGCAGCGCGTCACGCACCAGCGCAATCGCCTGCGGATCGATCGTATCAAACAGCTCGGCAATCTCATTTTCCGACGGCAGTGTCAGGATCAGCGCGGTCAGCGCCGGGTCGCAGTCGGTATCCAGCAGCACCGCGCGGAAGGCGTCGGCGACATGCAGCGGCAGTGACAGATGCTGGCCCTGCTGATAGCGGGCGACATTCAGACGGATATAGGTCGCCAGCAGGCTCTGAGCCGCATCCCAGCGGGAGAAGTCGTTGCGTGCATGACGCATCAGGAAGGTGAGCTGAGCATCACTCCATTTGTAATCAAGCTTAACCGGAGCAGAGAATTCGCGCAGCAGCGACGGCACCGGCTGGAAGTAGACGTTATCGAAAATAAAGGTCTGGAACTCCTCGGTGACATTCAGCACATGATGCACCGGATGACCATTATTCTGCAGCGGGATCACCTTGCCTTCGCCATCGTAGAGTTCAATATCCAGCGGGATATGCAGCGGCAGCTTCTCTTTCTGATCGGCAGTCGCAGGCGTGTGCTGCGTGACGTGCAGCGTATACTGCTCCAGCTCCGGGTTGTAATCGTCGCGCACCGTCAGCACTGGCGTACCGGACTGGCTGTACCAGCGGCGGAACTGCGACAGGTCAACATTCGAGGCATCTTCCATCGCCTGAACAAAATCATCACAGGTGGCGGCGCTGCCGTCGTGGCGATCAAAATAGAGCTTCATGCCCTTCTGGAAATTCTCTTCACCCAGCAGGGTGTGCATCATACGGATCACTTCTGACCCTTTTTCATACACCGTCAGGGTATAGAAGTTGTTCATCTCGATGACCTGATCCGGACGGATCGGGTGTGCCATCGGGCTGGCATCTTCGGCGAACTGCGCACCGCGTACGATACGCACGTTATCAATGCGATTCACCGCGCGTGAACCTAGATCAGAGCTGAACTCCTGATCGCGGAACACTGTCAGTCCCTCTTTCAGGCTGAGCTGGAACCAGTCGCGGCAGGTCACGCGGTTACCGGTCCAGTTATGGAAATATTCGTGACCGATAACCGCTTCAATGCCCAGGTAATCTTTGTCCGTCGCCGTTTCCGCTTTAGCCAGCACATATTTGGCATTGAAGACGTTAAGGCCTTTGTTCTCCATGGCGCCCATGTTGAAGAAGTCCACCGCCACGATCATAAAGATGTCGAGGTCATACTCCAGACCGAAACGCTCTTCATCCCACTTCATGCTGTTTTTCAGCGAGGTCATCGCCCAGTCGGCACGGTCAAGGTTACCGCGATCGACGAAGATCTCCAGCGCCACATCACGTCCTGAACGGGTGGTGAAGCTGTCGCGCAGCACGTCGAAATCGCCCGCCACCAGCGCAAACAGGTAGCAGGGTTTCGGGAACGGATCCTGCCACTTCACCCAGCTGCGACCCTGCTCATCCCGGCCGCTGTCAATGCGGTTACCGTTGGAGAGCAGGAATGGATAGCGCTCACCGTCGGCATAGATGGTGGTCGTAAAGCGCGCCAGCACGTCGGGGCGATCGAGATACCAGGTAATATGACGGAAGCCTTCAGCCTCACATTGGGTGCAGAGCGCCTCGCCCGATTTATACAGCCCTTCCAGCGCGGTGTTCTGATCCGGATGAATATCGTTAATAATTTTCAGGGTGAAGCTTTCCGGCAGCTGGCTGATGACCAGTGCGCCCTCTTCTTCACGGAAGGCCGTCCAGGCTTGCCCGTCGACCTCCAGCGCAATCAGCGTTAACGCTTCGCCGTCCAGTCGCAGCTCAGCCTGGCTGTCGCCCAGTCGTTTAACCTGGCTGATGGCCGTTACGCGGGTGGTGGACGCATCCAGTTCAAAAGTTAAATCGATATCGGTGATGGTGTACTCAGGCGCACGGTAGTCGTGGCGATACTTGATTTGGGGCTGTTGCGTCATATTGCGTCTCGCGTTGTTATAAGTTTACCGGCAAAGTCTAAGCTTGTTACTACAAGCTTGCCACGCACAATGCACCTAAAGGGTGAAATGGCTACACTTTGTTAACAATGGCACAGATTGGCCTCGACCCGCCCGTCTGAAATATGCTGTGATCGGCTTCAGATAGTGAATTATACTTTTGCGTCTTTATGACTGTGTACAACACCGGGCTCTGCGCCACCGAACAGGATGCTGAAACGCGCCATGACAGGACATGCTTCCCCGATACTGACCTCGCTGCTGGATACGGACGCCTATAAGCTCCATATGCAGCAGGCCGTTTTCCACCGCTATCATGACATAACGGTGGCGGCGGAGTTTCGCTGCCGCGGCGACGAACTGCTGGGTCTCTACGCTGACGAAATTCGTGACGCGATAACCGCAATGCAACACCTGGCGCTGACTGATGATGAAGCGACCTGGTTGTCTCACCTTCCCTTCTTCCGGCAGGATTACCTCAGCTGGTTACGCCAGTTCCGCTATAACCCGGATCAGGTTGAGGTGCGTAATCATCATGGCAAGCTGGAACTCCGTATTCAGGGGCCGTGGCGAGAAGTGATCATGTGGGAGGTGCCGCTGCTGGCGCTGATCAGTGAGATTGTGCATCGTCATCGCACGCCGCAGGTCACTACTCAGCAGGCACTTGACCACTTACATCAGAAACTCGGCGACTTTAAAGCCCAGGTGGCTGACCTTGATATGTCACGCTTCCGCCTGATGGATTTTGGCACCCGTCGTCGCTATTCGCAGGATGTGCAGCAGTCGATCGTCTCAACGCTGAAACAGGAATTTCCGTGGCTGATTGGCACCAGTAACTATGATCTGGCGCGCCGTCTGTCACTGACGCCAGTGGGAACACAGGCGCATGAGTGGTTCCAGGCCTTCCAGCAGATCAGTCCGGTACTGGCCAACAGCCAGCGCGCTGCGCTGCAGGCGTGGCTGGATGAGTATGACGATAAGCTGGGCATCGCCCTGACCGATTGCATCGCTATGGACGCCTTTCTGCGTGATTTCGGTCCGGTGTTTGCCCGCCGCTACCAGGGACTGCGCCACGACTCCGGCGATCCGGTCGAATGGGGCGAGAAAGCCCTCGCCCACTACCAGAAGCTGGGTATCGATCCGCAAAGCAAACACCTGGTCTTTTCTGACAACTTAAATCTCGACAAAGCGCTGGCGCTTTACCGCCACTTTGGCCAGCGGATTAACGTCGTGTTCGGCATCGGTACCCGCCTCACCTGCGATATTCCGGGCGTGACGCCACTGAACATCGTTATCAAACTGGTGCAGTGCAATGGCAAGCCGGTGGCGAAACTCTCAGACAGCCCGGGCAAAACTATCTGCCAGGATAAAGCCTTTGTCAGAGCCCTGCGTAAAGCTTTTGATCTGCCGCTGGTGAAAAAAGCGAGTTAATCCTCTTCTTATCGGGGCGTTGATACGCCCCGCCTCTGCTGTAATAAATCTGCTTTCCCCCTGAATTTTGCTTGTTTCCTGAAGACTCGCAAGTAACATAGCAAAACCCCGGATGGGGCAACTTTTTTACTCACTTCTTCTATATAGAGAGATATTTATGAGCGTAGTGCCTGTAGCGGACGTACTGCACGGTCGCGTCGCGGTTGACAGTGAAGTCACCGTACGTGGTTGGGTGCGTACCCGAAGAGATTCCAAAGCCGGTCTTTCCTTCATCGCTGTCTATGACGGCTCCTGCTTTAATCCCGTTCAGGCTGTCGTCAATAATTCTCTGAATAATTATCAGGATGAAGTGCTGCGTCTGACCACGGGCTGTTCCGTTATCGTCACCGGTAAAGTGGTGGCCTCGCCGGGTCAGGGCCAGGCGTTTGAGATTCAGGCGACCAGCCTGGAAGTCGTAGGGTGGGTGGAAGATCCCGACAGCTACCCGATGGCGGCGAAACGCCACAGCATCGAGTATCTGCGCGAAGTGGCTCACCTGCGTCCGCGCACCAACCTGATTGGCGCGGTCGCCCGCGTTCGCCACACCCTGGCGCAGGCGCTGCATCGCTTCTTCCATGAAAATGGCTATTTCTGGGTCTCGACGCCGCTGATTACCGCCTCCGATACCGAAGGTGCCGGCGAAATGTTCCGTGTCTCTACGCTGGATATGGAAAACCTGCCGCGTAACGATCAGGGCAAAGTTGACTTCAGCGAAGATTTCTTTGGTAAAGAGGCTTTCCTGACCGTTTCAGGTCAGCTGAATGGCGAAACCTATGCCAGCGCCCTGTCGAAGATCTACACCTTCGGTCCGACGTTCCGCGCAGAGAACTCCAACACCAGCCGCCATCTGGCGGAATTCTGGATGCTGGAGCCGGAAATCGCCTTTGCCTCACTGGATGATGCCGCTGCACTGGCCGAATCAATGCTGAAGTATGTCTTCAACGCGGTGCTGGAAGAGCGTGCCGATGACATGGCCTTCTTTGCTGAGCGGGTAGATAAAGAGGCGGTTGAGCGCCTGCAGCGTTTCATCACCACCGATTTCGCGCAGGTGGATTACACCGATGCGGTTGAGATCCTGATGAACTGCGGTCAGACCTTCGAAAACCCGGTTTCCTGGGGTATTGACCTCTCCTCTGAGCATGAACGTTACCTGGCGGAGAAACACTTTAAAGCGCCGGTGGTGGTGAAAAACTATCCGAAAGACATTAAAGCGTTCTATATGCGCCTGAATGACGATGGCAAAACCGTGGCGGCGATGGATGTTCTGGCGCCAGGCATTGGTGAGATCATTGGCGGTTCACAGCGTGAAGAACGTCTGGATGTCCTGGATGCGCGTCTGGAAGAGATGGGTCTGAATAAAGAAGATTACTGGTGGTATCGTGACCTGCGTCGCTACGGTACCGTGCCACATTCTGGCTTTGGATTAGGCTTTGAACGTTTAATCGCCTATGTCACCGGCGTACAAAATGTCAGGGACGTAATCCCCTTCCCGCGCACCCCACGCAACGCGAGTTTCTGATATTCGGCATTAAATATAAGAAATTCATATATATAACGAGGTCGGCACTGCCGGCCTTTTTTTATTTTTGTAAATTTTGAGTTCTCTCACAAAGTTCCGTGTTTTTTACATTTTGTAATACATATTTTCTTACTGAAACAAGATTACGAGTTTAGTAGCATTTAAGCGCTAGAATTACGGCGGGTGGGATGGAAAGATGCGTGCAGACACAGGAAGACACCAAACTTCGTTCAGGGTTCTGTAAAGATTTCCTGACGGCAGTGGCAGGTGTACAAATAACTCCAATGAGGGTAATGAATAATGATGAAGCGCAATATTCTTGCAGTGGTTATCCCTGCTCTGTTAGTAGCTGGCGCAGCAAACGCTGCAGAAATCTATAACAAAGACGGCAACAAACTGGACCTGTACGGTAAAGTGGATGCGCGTCACCAATTCTCTGATAGCGCTGGTGATGATGGCGATGAGTCTTATGTGCGCTTCGGCTTCAAAGGCGAAACCCAGATTAATGACCAGCTGACCGGTTACGGCCAATGGGAATACAACGTTCAGGCGAACAACTCTGAAGGTTCTGACGCACAAGACGGCAACAAAACCCGTCTGGGCTTTGCCGGTCTGAAATTCGGCGATGCAGGTTCAATCGACTACGGCCGTAACTACGGTCTGGTTTACGATGCAATCGGCTGGACCGATATGCTGCCAGTATTTGGTGGTGACTGGGGTAACTCAGATAACTTCATGAACGGTCGTAGCGGCGGCCTGCTGACCTACCGCAACACCAACTTCTTCGGTCTGGTTGATGGCTGGGACTTTGCTGCTCAGTATCAGGGTAAAAACGATCGTGACGGTAACAGCGACGGTGTGCGTCGTTCTAACGGCGACGGCTACGCGTTCTCAACTTCTTACACCTCACCAATCGGTGTAGGCATCGTTGGTGCATACAGCAGCAGCGACCGTACTAATGCACAGGCAGCGGGTACTACTGACGCGAACGGTAACGTAATCGGTCAGGGCAAACGTGCAGAGAACTGGGCAACTGCGCTGAAATATGATGCGAACAACGTTTACCTGGCGGCAATGTATGGCGAAGGCCGTAACTCTTCATTTTATGACGCTACCGTACCTAACACCGCCGCTGGCGCTCTCCCTGGCTCAACCACTAATGGCACTGCCTATGTTAACAAAAGCCAGACTATTGAGTTAGTTGCTCAGTATCAGTTTGACTTCGGTCTGCGTCCATCCATCGCATACGTGCAGCAGAAAGGCAAAGATATTGAAGGCGTGGGCGATGCTGACCTGTACAAATACATCGATGTTGGCGCGACTTACTACTTCAACAAAAACATGTCTACCTATGTTGATTACAAAATCAACCAGCTGGATGACGACAACGCACTGGGTATGAACTCAGACGACGTGGTTGGTGTAGGCCTGGTTTACCAGTTCTAATCCTGCTTAAACATGTTGAAAAACGGGGCTACGGTCCCGTTTTTTTATGGCTGTTATTCACCAGAACTCTGTTTCCTCACGCCCTTCTACTCCGCTAAAACGTCTGTACTTCCCCGTCGCGCAATCCGCACCGCAAAATGTATGAATTTGTCTCGCAAACGGTTGGCATTTGCCTGGCCGGACGCTAACCTGAGAGCTCTTTTCGCTAAAGTTCACGCTAATGGACCTGACACATGTTTGAATCGATCTCTGCTGCACCCGCCGATCCTATTCTTGGGCTGGCCGATCTGTTTCGTGCTGACGACCGCCCGGAAAAAATCAATCTGGGTATCGGCGTCTATAAAGACGAAACCGGCAAGACCCCGGTGCTGACCAGTGTTAAAAAAGCTGAGCAATATCTGCTGGAAAATGAAACCACCAAAAACTATCTCAGTATTGATGGTCTGGCTGATTTTGCCCGTTGCACACAGGCCCTGCTGTTCGGCAACCAGAGCCCGCTAATCACCGCTGGCCGCGCTCGCACGGCTCAGACACCGGGTGGTACAGGCGCGCTACGCGTTGCAGCCGATTTCCTCGCCACGCAAACATCGGTGAAGCGGGTCTGGATCAGCAATCCGAGCTGGCCGAATCACAACAACGTGTTTAACGCTGCCGGTCTTGAGGTCTGTGAATACCACTATTACGACCCGGCAAACCATACGCTGGATTTCGATGGCATGGTCGCGTCACTGAAACAGGTTCAGCCAGGCGATGTGGTGCTGTTCCACGGCTGCTGCCATAACCCGACCGGTATCGACCCGACTGCTGAGCAGTGGCAACAGCTGGCGCAGTTGTCACAGGCCAACGGCTGGCTGCCGTTGTTCGACTTCGCTTACCAGGGTTTTGCCCGTGGTCTGGAGGAAGATGCTGAAGGCCTGCGTATTTTTGCCGCCTCGCATCAGGAACTGATCGTCGCCAGCTCTTACTCCAAGAATTTCGGCCTGTATAACGAGCGTGTCGGTGCCATCACGCTGGTTGCCGCCGATGCGAGTGTGGCTGATACCGCGTTCAGTCAGGTGAAGTACACCATTCGCGCGAACTACTCCAATCCGCCGGCACATGGCGCCGCCATCGTCGCCACCATTCTGGGCAACGATACCCTGCGTACCATCTGGGAGCAGGAGCTGTCGGACATGCGTCAGCGCATTCAGCGCATGCGCCAGCTCTTCGTAAACACGCTGGCGGAGAAAGGCGCACAGCGCGACTTCAGCTTTATTATTAAGCAGAACGGCATGTTCTCGTTCAGTGGCTTAACCAAAGACCAGGTCATTCGCCTGCGTGAAGAGTTTGGCGTCTACGCGGTGAACTCAGGGCGTGTGAATGTGGCGGGCATGACGCCAGACAATATGTCGGCGCTGTGCGAAGCCATTGTCGCCGTGCTGTAAGCAGGATGACCGAATTGAAAAATGGGCCTGCTGGCCCATTTTTTATTGCAGGAAAGGATTGCTGATGCGTTCATGCCCCAGCGTAGAAATCGGGCCGTGACCGGGCAGAAAAGTGACATCATCGCCCAGCGGCAGCAGTTTCGTGCGGATAGCATCGATTAACTGTTGATGATCGCCCTGCGGGAAGTCTGTGCGTCCCACACCACCATTAAAAATCACGTCACCTGAAATCAGTAACCTTCCTGGCCGATCGAAGAACACCACGTGGCCAGGCGAATGGCCCGGACAATGCAGGACTTCCAGCGTGGTCAGCCCTACCTGTACGCTCTCCCCCTCTTCCAGCCAGCGATCGGGGGTAAAAGGCGCGCATTCATCAAGTCCGAACATCCGGCTCTGGGTAGGCAGCGCCTCCAGCCAGAATGCATCACGCTTTTGTGGTCCGACAATCGGAATCTGCCAGAAGGCAGCCAACTCGACGGCGGCCCCGACGTGATCAAGGTGCCCATGGGTCAGCAGAATCCGGGAAGGTTTAAGCTGGCGTTGTTCCAGCGTCTCTTTGATCAGATCGGCATCGCCGCCTGGATCAACCAGCGCGGATTCACGAGTGGACTCGCACCAGATAACTGAACAGTTCTGGGCAAACGCGGTAACAGGAATAATGTGGTAATTCATAACGCTCCATGACCGGCTCACGCAGCGTTGCCGGTGTCATTACCAGTGCCTGATCGGCCCGGTATCAATATGTACAAAGTTACTGCGGGGATAATATCCTACACCACCCGCACGCAGAGATAACGCCGCTTTGCGTACATTGGCCAGAGAAACCCCTTCGATATGGAAATCCATTGCCTGGCCTTTGGTATGATAGCTGTGCTTTGCCACCCCAGGACCGCTCTCACGTAACATGTTGTTGGTTGCCAGTGAACGGTAGCCCGAAACCAGCTGTATCGGTTTACGCATTCCCAGCAGCGCCTGCAGGCGGAAGATTTGATCAAACAGGTGCGGATCGATGCTTTTCACTTTATTGGCGCGATAGTCACGGAAAAAGTGATTTAATCGTGACAACTCATCCTTGTCGTAACTCTTACCATTAAAAAACTCAGTTTTAAGGGTTTCACCGGTATGAAGATTATTAAGCATCAATACACGCGGGCGAGAGGTAGAAAGCGAGGCCCTTGCAGAAGCGGGTAATAATGCCAGACCGGCGGCGGCGCTACCGCACAGCAGTAGTTTGCGACGAAAAGAATCAATAGTAGACATGTAACGATTTACCTGAGAGTGAAGCCATAGAAATGTGCAAAAAGCGCACAGCCCGAACCATAACTTTCTCTCAGTAGAGCGTCAACCCATCTGCAACCTGTTTGCGTGGCGATCCCTGCAGGAATCGCCATTTGATAATATTTTTCTGAATAACCGGCCCGCCGCTAACGATTTAAAATCAATCACTAGAGCAGCAATTGCTCAGCCCGACTCAAAGCCTGGCTGCCCGAACGCGCGGTGTCATCATAATTGTAAATATCTGTGCGGAACTGTGGTTTGCCATCATCAGCGACCCACGCCGTCAGATAATAGAGATTGACCGGAATACGATGCCGAATGGGCACGTAGCGGGTGTCACCCTCTTTTAACGTACTGGAGATGCGGGCATCGTTCCAGCCCGCGTCCTGCAGTAATAAGCCTGCCAGTTCCGACGCTTTATTTACCCGGACGCAGCCTGAGCTGAGCGCGCGGATATCGCGCTGGAACAGGTTGTGGTTCGGCGTGTCGTGCAGATAGATCGCATCTGAGCTGGGCATATTAAATTTATAGCGGCCCAGCGCATTCGCCACACCCGGTGCCTGAATCAACCGATAGGGGAACGATGAAGCGGTGACCATGCGCCAGTCGATCATGCTGGGGTCGATCACTTCAGCGTCAGCGCTCCAGCCCGACAGCAGGGTATAGCCATGCTTATAGAGATAGGTCGGATCCTGCTTCACTTTAGGAATGATATCTTTACGCACCAGCGTGGTTGGCACATTCCACGGCGGGTTCAGCACCACATTATTGAGCGCGCTGCGCATCAACGGCGTTTTGCGATCCGGACGCCCGACGATGACCCGTGATGAGAGGATCTTGTTACCGTTGTTGTAATAAATCAGCGAGTAGTTGGCGATGTTCACCATAATGCCGTTGTGCATATCGTCCGGCAGCAGGCGCAGTCGCTGAATGTTCAGCGCCAGCAACGAAGCACGCATCTGCGGAGAGACGTTAAGCCACTGCCGCGTTCTGGCACCGATAGCACCGTCGCCATCCAGTCCCTGCCACTGCTGGAAACGCTTCACACCCGCCACCAGCGTCTCGTCATAGACATTGGCGGTGTTCCCTTCCAGCGTCTGACTCTGAACGTTACCCGGCGATTGCAGTGAAGGCGCAGACAAATCGGTGACTGGCGCGGCAGAAGGGCTGACCGCAACCGGCTGGTCGCTGTGGGTCACT
Organism: Pantoea sp. PvP021; assembly: GCF_054056055.1. Classification (NCBI taxonomy): domain Bacteria; kingdom Pseudomonadati; phylum Pseudomonadota; class Gammaproteobacteria; order Enterobacterales; family Erwiniaceae; genus Pantoea; species Pantoea sp. PvP021. The sequence goes on from NZ_JBSRXX010000001.1 coordinate 1,385,190, forward strand.
GGTGAGGCGGCCACCGGCACCGCATCGTCATCCGGTGCAGGTGCATTAACCTGCGCCGTTAACATGCCGCTGCGCTGCAGGATTTCACGCAGCGCCGGCACATCGTCACTGACCTGTCCCGGGCGCAGCGTTTCACTGCTTTTCAGCTGCGGCCAGGGTTGTTTATCACCTAGCAGGGTTTTCAGCGCGGCGTGCATCGGCTGATACTGCGGGTGCTGCGGCTGCAGTGACGCAATAAACGTGTTGCCCGATCCTGCATTGACCGCATTCTGCCACTGATTCACGACCGCCACCGACGGCTGTGTCAGCCGGTAGGGAACATTGCTGTAAAGCCAGGTTTCACCCTGCGTCGGCACATTAGAAACAAATTGCAGATAGCCCAGCATCGCATCGGACAGCGCGACATCCCGGGCAAAGCCGGTGATCGCCGGGTTAGTCAGACGCTCAATCCAGCGCGTGAACTGTGGCTGAACACCAGAAAGCGCCACTTCAGCCAGCTGCTGCTGAAATTTTTGTATCGCCTGGGGATCCTGCCAGAGCGGTTGCATATGGCGGGATGCATAGAGCGTCGCCAGCGGTGCCAGATAAAACGGCTGATCGGCGCTGGAAAACGCCTGCCGGATGCGTTGCTGACTTTCGGAAACGGAGATAGCCGCCTGCGTTGTCCCGGGCAAAGCGGCGATAACAGCGGCCTGCGGTAGCGTAAATGGAACAACGGTTAGCGCCAGCGCTAACAATGATAGAACGCGATGATGATTTAATTTTTTTACCAGCAACATCCCTGCCCCCTTGTTTTTCAACTTCGCAGTGTTCCCTGTATCCACTGCGACCGCGCTGTGACTCATCATGTGAGTATACAAACAAAAACGGCATTTGCCTCATGCGACAAATGCCGTAACCAGATTAACGAATGGTTCAGTTTTTGACTACGTTTCCGCCTGCGAATTTTCAGCGGTTAAATCGGGCAGCGCATCTGCGTCGCTTCCCGCCCGCACCGGCGAAGGATCGGCAGCAAAACCACGCAGACCGACCACATGCACATGCTCGGTGTTATTAAACACCTTACGCACCAGTTTGTAGGTCGTGCCTTTTTCCGGACTGATATTCTCCGGTGCTGCAATCACCAGCTGCATCTCCAGTCGCTCACAGAGTTCAAACAGCGTGGCGATGGAGCGGGCATCCAGACGGGCCGCTTCATCAAGGAACAGCAGTCGGCATGGCGAAATATCTTTGCCGCGCAGACGACGGGACTCTTCTTCCCAGCTCTGCACTACCATCACCAGAATGGACATCCCGGTACCGATCGCTTCACCGGTTGAGAGCGCCCCGCTCTCTGCGCGCAGCCAGCCATCGGAACCACGGTTAACTTCCACTTCCATCTCCAGATAGTTGCGGTAGTCCAGCAGCTCCTCACCGATGGTCTGCGGCGTACGCTGCCCCATATCAATGTGCGGATTAAGACGCTGGTAGAGCTTCGCCAGCGCCTCCGAGAAGGTCAGCCGATTGCTGTTAAAGAGATCCTGATGCTGCTCGTGCTCTTCCGACAGCGTATCCAGCAGCATGGCGTGGGTTTCACGCACGTTCACGTTGAGCCGCACGCTGCGTACCTGACCAAAGCTGACGGTCTGCAGGCCCTGGTTGAGCTGGCGGATACGGTTCTGTTCACGCTGGATCGTTTTACGGATGATGTTGGCCGCACTGCGCGAACTGATTGCCAGCATCTGCTCACGTGCCGTCAGCTCTTCCGTCAGACGGTTCAGCTCGATTTCCATCTGCTCAATCGCTTCGACCGGATCGTCAGTCCGAATAATATCCTGACGAATACGCTCGCGCAGATGCTGATAAACCGCAATAAAGAACTGAATTTTACGTTCCGGACGTTTTGGATCTTCCGACAGTCGCAGCACGTCGCGCAGATGTTCGTTGTCCGCCACCGCCAGACGCAGCGCACCCAGCGCTTTATCCGACATAGAGCGCAGCTCATCGCCGCTCAGGTAGGCCAGTTCACGGCGATGCAGACGACGCTCAACGCCATTCTCTTTCACCAGACGCAGTACGTTACACCAGCCCGCTTTGGCGCTGACCACCTGTTCACGCACCTGATGATACTGACGCTCCAGCTGACGCAGTCGCTTCTGCAGGTTATCCATCTCCGCTTCGCAGAAGGTAAGCTGTTTCTCCAGCTGATTGCGGCGTGCGCGGTTGTGACTCAGTGCCGTGTAGAGCTCGTCACGGCGAACACGCGCGCGTTCTTCCGCGCTGCTGTCAGCCTGGACGCCAATGTCCTGCATCTCCTGCTGCAGCTCTTTGAGCATGTCACGCTTGGCGTCATAGGCGCTTTTCAGCGAGGCCAGCACCTGGGAGTATTGCGTCAGCTGCGCTTGATGTTCACGCAGGCGATCACGACTGCGGCTGCGTTCGCCCTCAGCCTGCTCCAGACGCTGACGCAGCTTATCGCTGAGGTCGTTGTTGCCGTTGAGCATGCTGGCCGAGTCGTCGTAGCTGAAGTGGGCGCGACGCTGCACCACTTCTGTCAGGGCAAAGGCCTGCTGACGGGCGTTGCGCTGCTGCTGCTGCGCCTGCTGATAATCCGCCTGTAACTGCTCATGCTGTTCCGGATCGCTCTGCAGCACGGCGATGATCGGTTCCAGTTTCGCCAGCTTAGCGCCATGCTGATGCAGGAAGCGCGCCGCTTCCTGTGCCGCATCGACCTGCTCGCGGATCTCTTCGCAGCGATCGCCCAGCGTGTCGTCCAGCAGCAGATTGACGCGTGGCAGCAGCCGGTTTAACTGTGATACGCCCTCTTTGGCCAGCTCATACTGCTGACGCTGCTGCTGATTGTTGCTCTCATGCTGATTCAGCGCGCGCTCCAGCTCACCCCGGCGCGCGCCCAGCTGACGGATCTGCGCTTCCGGATCGGCGTCAAAGGCGACGGCCAGATGACTGCCGATAAAGCGGCTGAATGACTGATGCAGACGCTGCGTTTTCTGCACGTCGAACGACAGCGTGGCGTAGCGTTCGGCCAGCTTATCGCGCTCAAGGTGCAGCAGCTCCAGCTGATTCTCACGCGCCGCGCGGCCAAACAGCGGTATTTTCGGGAAGCGGGAGTAGCGCCACTGACGCTCTGCCACCTTCACCACCACCGCATTCTGCAGTTCATCGACGCTGAAGACGCTGTCATCGAACGACTGCGGATCACCCTCGATCAGGTAGAGATCTTCCGGACACTCTTCCAGACCATCCAGCAACTCACGAACGCGGGAGAGATCCGGCACCACAATCGCATGACGCGACGGACCGTAGAGCGCCGAGAAGTAAGGCGCATCATCCAGCGTCACATCATCGTAAATCTCTGACAGCAACACGCCGCCAAACCGTTCTGCCAGCTGGGTCAGGCGCGCATCTTCCGCACCGCCTGGCTGGCTAAGACGTTCAATCTGCCGCTCGATATCACGTTTTTGAGCGGCCACTTCGTCGCGCTCGACGGTGGTTTCACGCTCACGCTCCAGCAGCTGCTGCATATATTCGGTGACGTCCTGGCTGCTGTTCAGCGCCTGGCCGGTCTGTTCGCTGAGCTGAGTCAGGATCTCTTGCGCCGCCAGCCAGTGTGGCGCACGGGCGGTCAGGCTGGTGATGCGTTCACGCAGCTGCTCCAGCTCCTGGCGCATCATCATGCGCTGCTCACCGGCGTCGGAGACGCTGCTGTTCAGCTGTTCAATCTGTGCTTCAAGCTCCTGCTGCAGGCCTGCCAGCGCATCCGCTTCATAATGCTGCCCCTGACGCTTGCAGAATTCCGCCAGCAGACGTTCCGCCTCATGCTGTTCGCGCAGACGCTGCTCCAGCTCATTGAGACGCAGACGCAGCGAAGAGAGCTGTTCGGCGTGATGACGCTGGTTGCTGGCATCACGCAGCAGTTCGCGGCCGGTTTGCCAGGCGTCCTGACGGGTCACGTCACCGGCAATGCTGGTCACCAGCGCCAGCGCCTGTTCAAACTGACTGTGCGCCGCTTCCGCTACGCTCAGCTTCTGCTCCAGGCGCAGCAACCGTTCTGTCGCCTCTTCCTCTTTTGCCTGGAAGCTTTCCTGCCATTCAGCCGCATTTTCAATGCTCAGATCGGGCAGCTGGCAGAGCGTGCGGGCGCGCTCCAGCGCCTGCAATGCCTGCTGATACTGGATAGCGCGGGTTTGCTGCACGTCGAGCGCCTGCTGGAAATCGGCCAGCTGACTTTTCAGCTCATCTACTTCCAGCTCAGCCGCTTCGGCCCGCGCTTCATTCTCTTCCTGAATTTCACGCGCTTCGGCGACCACTTCGGTCTGCTCTTCCAGCCGCAGCGTCAGATCTTCGATATCCGCATCGTAGCGCTCAATCTTCTCCTGCTGACGCATCGCCGTCTGTACCAGGTTCAGGTGATCGCTGGCGGCCTGATAATCGACTTCAAGATCGTTTTCTGCACCACTGTGCTCAGCCAGTTCGCGCGCCATCTCAACATGACGATACTGCTCGGTGGCGAGCTGCTTGCGGCTGCTGAACAGCTCGTTGCGCAGCTGTAACGCGCTGTCGAGGTGTCCCCGACGCTCGTTGGCGTGGCGCATATAGTCAGCCGAAACGTAGCTGGTCGCCTCGGAGATCAGATGCTTGAAGAGATCGCGGTCAGACTGGGTAACGCGGATCGCCTCCAGCGTCATGCGGTTCTCGCGCAGCGCGGCTTCCATATCCTGGAACGCTTTGCGCACGCCACTGTTTTCAGGCAGCAGGTAATCACGCAGCGATCGGGTGATGGCGCTGGAGATACCGCCATACAGCGAGGCTTCAATCAGACGATAAAACTTGCTGCGATCGCTGGCAGAGCGCAGACGACGCGGCACCACACCATGATCAAACAGCATGGCGTGATAATCGGTGACTGAGTTATAGGCGCGGAACTGTACCCCTTCCTGCGCCTCAACCCGCTCTTTGACTTCGTTCAGCGGTAATACGCGTGCCTGACGGCTGTTAAGCACTTCCGTCAGCATATCGGTTGGGTTGGTGTCGGTGGGCAGGCCATGGATACTGAATGGCTTAATATCGACCTTTTTATCGCGTCCGGCGACCTGTTGCAGACGGACACCGACCACGACACGCTGATGGCGTGAGTTCACCACATCCAGCATGGAGTAGCAGACGCCAGCCCGCAGTTTACCGTGCAGACCCTTGTCACGGGATCCTGATGTCGCGCCCGCTTCGGTGGTGTTACGGAAGTGCAGCAGCGTTAAATCGGGGATCAGCGCGGTGACAAATGCCGCCATCGTGGTGGACTTACCCGCACCGTTACCGCCTGACAGCGTGGTCACTAATTCATCGAGATCAAAAGTACGGGCAAAAAAGCCGTTCCAGTTGATCAGCGTAAGCGAACGAAACTTTCCGCGCTCAATCATGCCTGTTCTTCCTCTGCGTTCTCACTCGCGTCGCTTTCCTGTCCTTCACCGTCATCGGTGTCGACCGGTGCTGTCGCGTTTTCCAGTAGCATGGCCTCGCCATCACGAATCAGACGAAGCTGCGCTTCACGGGCGTCATCACCGCCGCGCACGTCGGCACCAAAGCGGAACACCGATTCCGTGATGCGGAACTTGCTGCTGTCGTTGCCGAAAAACCACACCATGCCAAGGCGACGCAGGCGGCTCAGAGAGGCGCGCACTTTCTCCTGCAGTTTGGTGCGATCCAGATCCGAACCGGTTGAACGCTGGTTGACCAGCTTCAGCAGGCGGTTCTCATCGGCCAGAGAGAGCAGTTCGTCGTACAGCTCCTGCTGGGTGAAGATACCTTCATTGGCCAGTCGTTCCGGGCTGAGATAGAGATAGCAGAGAATCTTCCCGACCATCATGTCCAGTTCAGAGAGCACGGAACGCGGAATCAGCGTGGTTGAACGCGGACGCAGATAGAAAAAGCCTTCCGGCGCACGGATTAACTCAACGTTATAGCGGCTGTAAAACTCTTCGAGAAACGACTGGTAGTCCATCAGAAAAGCGTGATTATCCAGCTCTTCGATACCGATATGGCGTCCGGCGCGTAACTGGCTGTCCAGCGCGGGAAAAATCGGGTTGGCCAGTGCCTGTGCCAGCTTAACCGGCATCACTTGTTCAATATTTGTCGATGACATGTGCCTGCACCTTGGCTCCGTAATCATTGATGGCTTGCCATTCCACAGGCAAACCGGCTAAATCAGCTTCCGCTACGCCAAGGCGCACCGCCTGATCCACCACAATACGCGCCAGATCGAAATGGCGGGCTCGGGGATACTGGGCCAGGTAGTCGCGCATCACTGACGCGAGGTTGAGCGGTTTTTGTTGCGATTTGTAGACCTGCAGCGCTTCTTCAATCATCGCTGCCAGCTGTTCGCGGATTTCGTTGATCTCTTCGTACTCCATCTCCGGCGGCAGTTCACCCATCACTTCGTCGTTACGCAGCGTCAGCGCCTCATCACGCATGTCATACAGGCGGTCGGCGTTGGCATAGGTCAGCGCCCAGGGCGCGTCGAAGTAATTCTGCACCGATACCCGCAGGCGCTGCGCAAAGACGCGGTTTTTATCCATGTCGATGGCGGTACGAATAAATTTATGGACGTGGCGGTCATAGCCGATCCAGAGGTCAATCGCCTGCTGGCCCCAGCTGGTAATACGGTCGAGTTTGCTTTGCAGATCAAACACCAGCTTATCGACAAAGCCCAGATCGGGACTGTCCAGCGTGGCATCCTGAATGCGCAGCAGATTTTCCTGAAGTTTGTCGCCCGCGGCTTCAAGCGTATCCTGCAGTTCACGCAGCGTTCCTGAGGTTTCAGAAAGCAGCATTTCACAGCTGGAGATGGCCGCGCGCCAGTCTTTGTTCAGCAGTTCGGCGATATCATTTTTAACCGCCTGCTGCTGTTCATCCATCAGACGCTGGGTCATATCGATGCTGTCGAAGATCTCCGCCACGGAATATTTCAGCGGCGCGAAAACATTGCGGTGCCAGTGAAACTCATCACCGTTTTCCTGCGCGGCATCGGCTGCCCGCTTAAGCTCATTGGCCACAATCGACAGCTGCATCGACAGGCGCAGAGTCGAGAACTCACGCTGGCGGATGTAATAGTCGGTGATGCCGATCGCCAGCGGCGTCAGGCGATAGATGGCATTGCCTTCCGTGATTTCGCTGGTAAAACGGTTGAGCAGGCGCTGTCGCACCATGTCGTTGATGGCGTTGTTGGCACGAACCAATACGGTTTCATGGGTTTGTTCGAAAGCTTTGCTGACGTGACGGAAAGCATCAATCAGATCGCCTTCGCTCATTTCGCCATCCATCCGCTCACCGTTGAGGGTGGCGATAGCCAGCAAAAAGGCCAGACGTTCCACTGGCAGCGCAAGGGAAAAGTCATTTTTGCGCGCCCAGGAGACCAGTTCAGGTACCGTCTGGGAAAATTCACTCATAATTCGTCCTTCTGCCCGGGTTTACGCGCGGTCACGTGGATGTAGCGCCCTAAGCTCAAAAAGGGTTCCTGACAACAGTAACGCCGCTCCATCTCAATAATTTCGTCGTCGCTTTTTGGCTCGCCCTTCGGCGGCTTCATGTAGTCACTGAACACCCGGATCCCGGCACGCTGCTCAATCACAAAGCCACACGCCTCCAGCCAGCGATAGACCTGCTCGGGGTCGCGCGGATAGTCAGGCGACAGCGTTCGCTTTTTGCGTTTGGTCAGGTTGGTGCGCAGATAGCCGAAGTTACCCAGCGTTAAGGTGCGCAATGTCAGGCCGTGCAGATTGTAAAACATCAGCGACATGACGCCCCCCGGACGCAGCAGATCGTACAGCGCTTTCAGCACCTTCTCCGGTTCAGCGACCCACTCAAGCACAGCGTGGAACAATACCAGATCCACCGGCTTATCCAAATGTTCACCCACCTGCTGAGCGCTAATTTGTCTGAATTGCATGTTGTGGCTCACACCCTGCGCCGCCGCATTTTCCCCGGCCCGGCGCAGCATCTCGCTGGACAGGTCGCACAGCAGAACCTGATGGCCCTGCGCAGCAAGCCCGCTGGAGACCTGGCCGACACCGCCGCCAGCATCCAGCACCGACAGCGGGTGCGGTGACAGACCGGGCAGTATCTTCTCCAGCTCATCCCAGAGGATGGCCTGGCGTATCTTCCCTTTAGTGGTGCCGTAAATATTTTGCGAAAATTTATCCGCGAGATCGTCAAAGTTACGATCCTGCATGGCATGCGCTCCGGTATGCTGCGGTGAGACTTGTGCTATTTTGTCACAGGCACCAGAAGAATGAACCTTTCATCCCCATCTTCCCTTCCGGGTGCTCTATTTTCGGACAACAGGACTCTTTTTTGATGTTATTTACCCTTAAAAAAGTTATCGGCGGGCTGCTTTTACCCCTGCCGTTTCTGCTTTTGCTGATGGCGCTTGGCATTTTACTGCTTTGGTTTACTGGCTGGCAGAAAAGCGGCAAAACCGTGATCTCCGTCAGCTGGCTGTTACTGCTGCTGCTGAGCCTGCAACCGCTGGCCGATCGTCTGCTTTTGCCGCTGGATAGCCGCTATCCGACCTGGAACGGATCAGAGAAGGTGGAGTTCATTGTGGTGCTGGGTGGAGGCTACACCTTTAACGCGGCGTGGGCACCCAGCTCGAACCTGCTGAATAACAGTCTGCCGCGCGTGGCAGAAGGCGTTCGTCAGTGGCAGCGGAATCCGCAGTCGAAGCTGATTTTTACCGGCGCAGCGGGCGGCACCAATCCAAAGAGTAGCGCCTGGGTAGCGGCACAGGTGGCGGAAAGTCTGGGCGTTCCCCGCGAACATGTTCAGATTCTCGACCAGCCCCGCGACACCGCGGATGAAGCGCAGGCGGTCAAAACCGTGGTGGGCGATCGCCCGTTTCTGCTGGTCACATCCGCGAATCATATGCCGCGCGCAATACGCTTTTTCCACGCGATCGGGTTGAAGCCAATGGCCGCTCCCGCGAATCAGCTGGCGATTACGTCACCGCTGAATGGATGGGAGCGGGCGATACCCTCATCGATCTGGCTGAGTCACAGCGAACGTGCGGTCTACGAAACGCTTGGCACACTATTGCAACGGCTGAAAGGCGAGGAGTCGGACTCAGCCGAGCCAGGGAAGTAATTGCGCGCGTGCATGGTCAAAACGCGGACGATTAAACGTGCCGGTCTGTACCAGATGCTCAATGCAGTCCCACAGTTGATAAACCCACCGACGCCAGACAAAACCCTCTGAAACCGGCGCCCGTTGCAGGTAGCTGTGCAGCAGCGCCGTTTCGGCAGGCGAGGTATCCAGATGGATAAGATCGTATTCACGGGGTGCCCAGAGGATGGTGCCCGGCTGTGTCATCGCGATTAACTGGTCACTGCGGCTATCTTTCAGCATGCTCTGCAGCTGAACGTTGCCGTGAACCATCACGCAGGGATCGTCGAAGCCGCGAAACAGATGCGCCAGTCGTGCCCGGCAGCGAAACAGAATCTGACGATCTTCCAGCGTAAAGGCTGGAGGACGCAGATAGCTCAGGGTCGCCCATAGCACTTCAACCCGTTGTGCATACCAGGCGGGCCAGCTGTTCTGCTGCGTGCTGTCCACCGTACCGACCAGGCCATGGCTGTCGAGCCGGTGCCAGGCCAGCACTCCCTCGACCACCTGTTCGCAAAACTGTTGCCAGCGCTGAGCATCCCGCGCAGGCGCTTCCGCCGTCACGCCATTCAGTCGCGCCAGCAGGAGCATTTCATGCACCGGCGGCTGCTGGCTCATCACCAGACCATAGACCGCTGGCACGGCGATCAGTCCGGCCTGGCCCAGCAGCGCCAGCTTTCTGGCTTCCATCGCCGCCCGGCCCTGATGACGAAAATATTTCGCCACCACCGGCATGGGGCGCCCGTCCCGATCGTATAACGCATAAAGCCGGGTGGGTGGATGTTCACTGATCATTTCGAGGCGGCTGATGGTTTCACCCAGCGCCAGCGTGAGTTCCGATTTAAGCTGTTCCATGCGGCATCCTCCTCAGATGAGTATCACAATATCCTGAAGGAAGTGTTGGAGATAAGTTTAGCGGCGGATCAAGAACGTTGCGCTGAAACGGGGAGACAGGCTCCCCATTTGTCAGGCCTGCATGGCATCACGAACGCGTTGCAGATCGTCTGGCGTATCCACACCCACACTGGGAATGGTTTTCGCGACGGCGACATGAATTTTTTCGCCGTACCATAAAACACGCAGTTGCTCGAGCAGCTCAATCTGTTCCAGAGGACAAGGCGCCCAGGCGACATAGCGGCGAATAAAACCAGCACGGTAGGCGTAGATGCCAATGTGGCGCAGCAGCGTATCACCGATCTGCTCGCGCGATGCGGCGTACCGTTCACGATCCCAGGGTATGGTCGCCCGTGAAAAATAGAGCGCGTAGCCATTCACATCCATGACGACTTTCACCGCATTCGGATTAAAAGCTTCTTCCACATCGGTGATCGGCACCGCCAGCGTCGCCATCCCGGCCGCCGACCCCGCCAGATTGGTCGCCACCTGACGCACAATCTCGGCCGGAATCATCGGCTCATCGCCCTGCACGTTTACGATGATTTCATCATCGGCAAACTGATATTTTTCGATCACTTCCGCCAGTCGCTCAGTGCCAGACTGGTGATCGGCGCGCGTCATGCAGACTTCGCCGCCTGCCGCTTCCACTGCCTGCGCCACGTCGGGATGATCGGTGGCAACAATGACCCGGCTGGCACCCGATTCACGGGCCCGCTCCATTACATGCACGACCATCGGTTTACCGTGGATATCGAGCAGCGGCTTGCCGGGTAAGCGGGTTGACGCATAACGCGCAGGAATGATAGCGGTGAAACTCATGGATGAATCTCTTCAACTGACAGCGTGCGGGCTTCGGTTTCCAGCAGCACCGGAATGCCGTCCCGGACCGGGAAGGCCAGGCCATCAGGTTTGCAGATCAGCTCCTGTTGAGCATTGTTGAAGTAGAGTTTGCCATTGCAAACCGGGCAGGCAACGATTTCGAGTAAACGATGATCCATATGTCCTCCATCAGGGACCGAATGCTTAAGGATTCAAGCATACCATAGCGCGGCGCGTGCGGGATGGGGTAAAACGCTATCCCGCAGCGGCTGCCGCAAAATTGATTAATCCAGCGTCCACAGGGCTGGCCACTGATCGTTAAGCGCGTCGGGTGCCTGCAGGATAGCGACACTTTCAGCACCCTGCCACGTCGCAAAGCGTTCGATAGCACGCCGGATATCCAGCAAAAATCGCGCCGTAACGCGGGTCTTCTCCTCCAGCCAGATATTTTTAATCTCCAGCTGTTTTGCCTGACGCAGCATGCGGGCATCCAGCCGCCCTTTTATCTGGCCGCGATGGAGGATGGGCAAAACAAAATAGCCAAATTTACGTTTTTCCTCCGGGGTATAGCACTCAATACGGTAGTCAAAATTGAACAGCTCCCGCGCACGCTTGCGATCCCAGACTACCGGATCAAACGGCGACAGCAGCGCGCTGTGCGTCGCCTGCAGCGGTGTCTCCAGCAACGGCACGTAGTCACGATGCAGCCACATCTCACCCAGTCCCTCTGTATTGACGGCGACCAGATCGCCCGCAGCCTGGGCGTCAGCGATAAAGTCGTTCACGGGTGCCCGCTTTAGGCGGTAGTAATCCGCCAGCCAGGCCGCGCGGAAAACCCCTAAGCTGCGGGCGCTGTTCATCAGCATCTGACGGGTTGCCTCCGCTTCACTGATGCCATGTATCGCATCCTGCCAGTCAGGCATTACGCGGCTGCGCAGATCGTAGACGCGCTGAAAATTACGGCGTTCGGTGACCATAAGCTCACCGGCGCTGAAGAGATTCTCCAGATGACGTTTGTGCGGTTTCCATGCCCACCAGCCTGACTTCGGGTTATCGGCATGGGTAAAATCGGCGGCGCGTACCGGGCCGTTGTCTCTGATCTGCTGCAGTAATTCGGCAATGGCCTGCTGGTGCTCAGCGACCCATTGCGCATTGTATTTCCAGCCCAGACGTTCCGGCGACAGCATGCGATGACGAAGAAGTCGGTAATCGGCACGGGGAATAAAGCAGGCTTCGTGCGCCCAGTACTCAAAGAGTTCGCCCTGTGCCAGAGCCTGTTCCAGCCATACCTGAGGATAGTTCCCCAGGCGACTGAACAGCACCAGATACGGACTGCGGGCCACCACATGAATGGTATCGATTTGCAGCAGCGACATGCGGGAAATGCAGTCAATCAGATCCTGATAAACAGCACGTTTTGCCGGAGTTCGCAGCAGGCCCTGCGCGGCGAGATGAAGGTGGCGTGCTTGCTGTAACGAAAGTGAATGCGTACTGTTCATCCTCTTCCTTATCAGGCTTCACCTGAACGGGGGCGGGTATCAGGAAATATGGCGACAGAGTTGTTCAATGTCATCCAGTAACGGCGTCACGGCGTTACCGGTCAAACGGGCATCGACCGGCAAATACCACCAGTCAGGCTGGGCAAAGTGACGGCATTTCACCGCGTCTTTTTCGGTCATCAGCAGTTGCTGCCCCGCCTGGAGTAATCGGGTCAGTTCATCTTTGCTGTAGGCGTGATGATCGGCAAAGGCGATCTCTGCGACCGGCGTTATACCCTGCTGTTTCAGCGTGGTGAAAAAACGCGGGGGATGACCAATACCGGCCATGGCGACTACCGCACACAGTTGCTCCGGCGGGCAGGTTTCACCGGTCAGCAGATTGGTGGCCAGCCCGGGCTGAAGTTGCATGGCAATCTCGTCGGGCTGTGCTTCGCCGCCGTTAATGATCACGGCATCGACCTGCTGCAGACGATCGGCACGTTCACGCATCGGACCGGCAGGCAACCACCAGCCATTACCAAAACGACGGACCCCATCAACCACCACGATCTCGCGATCGCGCTGCAGGGCGTAATGTTGCAGGCCATCATCCGTGATGATCACATCCAGCGAACCCTGTTTCAGTAACGCCTCAATCGCCCGACGCCGTTGAGGGGCGACCGCGACCGGCGCCCCGGTGCGCTGGGCGATCAATACCGGCTCATCCCCGGCCTGTTCGGTGGGGGTCTGCGCCGTGACCAGCAAGGGATAGTGGTCCGCCTTGCCACCATATCCTCGGGAGACCACGCCAGCGCGCAGGCCGCGCTGCTGTAACGCCTCGACCAGCCAGATGACCACCGGCGTCTTTCCATTCCCGCCAGCAGTCAGGTTACCTACCACCACGACCGGCAGAGGCGCACGCCAGCTTTTACGCCAGCCGCGCCTGTAACTGAAGCGTATCAGGGCCGTGATCGCACCATACAGCAGGCTGAATGGCCATAGCAGCAGCCATAGCGGTGAGCGACCACTCCAGATACGTTCAATCATTGGCCGAATTGCATCTTGTGCAGCTGTGCATAGGCACCGCGTTCTGCTAACAGCACCTGATGCGTACCGCGTTCAACAATCTGGCCATCTTCAATTACCACGATTTCATCCGCTTTCTCGATGGTAGAGAGTCGGTGCGCAATCACCAGCGAGGTACGGTTCTTCTGCAACTCATCCAGTGCAGACTGAATCGCGCGTTCAGACTCGGTATCCAGCGCCGAGGTGGCTTCATCGAGGATCAGGATCGGGCAATCACGTAACAACGCACGGGCAATGGCAATACGCTGACGCTGACCGCCAGATAACAGCACGCCATTCTCGCCAATCATCGTATCCAGGCCCTTATCCATTTTATTGATAAAGTCCATGGCATGCGCCATGGTGGCCGCCTGCTCGATCTCTTCACGACTGTATTGCTCACTGCGGGCATACGCGATGTTATTGGCAATCGTGTCGTTGAAGAGGTGCACATTCTGTGACACCAGCGCCACCTGATTACGCAATGAGCGCAGGCTGTACTCACGCAGATCATGACCGTCCAGCAGGATTTCGCCCTGCTGGATATCATAAAAGCGGGTCAGCAGGCTCGCCATCGTAGACTTACCGGAACCGGAACGGCCCACCAGCGCCACCGTTTTTCCTGCCGGCAGCGACAGATTGATATTACGCAGTGCCGGAATTTCACGGCCTGGGTAGGTAAAGGTGACATCACGGAATTCAATATCCCCTTTAGCACGGGTGATTTCGCGCGTACCGTTATCCACTTCCTGCTCACTATCCAGAATAGAGAACAGTGTCTGACAGGCCGCCATCCCACGCTGGAACTGGGCGTTGACGTTGGTCAGAGACTTAAGCGGGCGCATCAGGGCAATCATCGAGGAGAAGACCACGGTGATGGTACCGGCTGTCAGGGTATCCATGACGCTGGGGAAGCTGGCGGCATAGAGCACAAAAGCCAGTGCCAGCGACGCGATCAGCTGGATAATCGGATCGGAAATGGAGGAGGCTGAAACCAGTTTCATTCCCTGCTGACGCATCCGGTTACTGACGCGGGAAAAGCGCTCCGATTCAATGTCCTGTCCGCCAAAAATCAGCACTTCTTTGTGCCCTTTCAGCATCTGTTCGGCGCTGGTTGTCACCTGCCCCATAGTGTTCTGCATACTTTTGCTGATGGTGCGGAAGCGCTTAGAAACGGTGCGGATAGCAAAGGAGACGATAGGTGCCAGTACAATCAGGATCAGCGACAGCTGCCAGCTGTAGTAGAACATCATGATAAACAGGCCAATAATGGAAGCCCCTTCACGCACTACGGTGACCAGCGCGCCCGAAGAAGAGGAGGCGACCTGCTCAGAATCGTAAGTAATGCGTGACAACAGGGTGCCGGTTGACTGCTGGTCGAAAAACGAAACCGGCATGCCCATCATATGGCTGAACAGACGACGGCGGATATTCATCACGACGTTGCCAGAGACCCAGGAGATGCAGTAGCTGGAGATATAACTGGTGACTCCGCGTACCAGCATCAGGCCAATAACCACTAACGGCAGCCACAGCATCACCGATCTGTCAGCTTTACCAAAACCATCATCCAGTAACGGTTTCAACAGTGAGAGCATTAAGGCGTCGCCCGCAGCATTAATAATCAGGGCGACTGAGGCCGCAATTAATCCCGCTTTATTAGGCGCGATCATCGGCCAGAGTCGGCGAAACGTCTGCCACGTAGAGAGATCTTTATCTTGATGCATTATTTATTCACGCTGTTGGAAATAGCCGGCCATTCTACCTGGATTCGCGTTTGACGCCAAACCACTGATGATACCAACGGGGCATTAATTGTTCCCGCAGGGTGGAAACCTGCGCTCTGCCCTGCTCTATCCTGATACTGATTTGTCCTGACTGGCCCGTATCCAGCCAGTGAAAACCGGCCGTTCGATAGTTTTCCAGCACATTTTTCGCGGGCATACGCCATGCATTGTAGCGTGCCAGCGAGGCGATAGCGGTGTGGCCTGCGGCTTTACGCAGCAGCAATGAGGTCGACGACGTCCGGCTGCCGTGGTGCGGGACCTGCAGAATATCGACCTTCAACCCCTGCTTCTCCAGCGCCACCAGCTGGCGTTCCGCTTTCGCTTCAATATCACCGGTTAACATCAGACGAACCTGACCATCATCGACGATCACCACACAGGAGTCATTATTTCCGCCCGGCAGGGGGGCCGTCAGCGGCCAGACCACCCGAAAGTGGAGCTGCCGCCAGCGCCACTGCGTGCCCCGTACGCAGGGTAAGTGTGCCTCATCAGCCAGCGCACTTCTGACTTCAACCGCTGGCCAGCGTTGAGTAATCGCCTCCAGCCCGCCAGTATGATCCAGATGTTTATGACTCAGGATGACCTGTTTTAATCGTAACTGCCTGCGCTCCAGCCACGGAATGATCACCCGACTCCCTGCATTATCGTTCTGCCAGCGCGGGCCGGTGTCATACATCACGGCCTCGTCGCCCTGGCTGATCACCAGACTCAGACCGTGCCCGATATCCAGCATATCGATGCGCCAGCCCTGCTCCTGTTCTGGCTGGCGACTCAGTATCATTGCCAGCGCTAAGGCGCCGCTGCTTAACGGCAGAGAGAAAAAGAGTTGCGCACGCCAGAGAATCAGACCGCCCCATACCATGACTGTAACCCAGGTTGTGCCACTCAGCGGCCACCAGCCTGGTGGCAGCAACGTCAGGCAATGAAACAGTGCACGTAAAGAGAGATCGGCCGCTCCCCAGAAGATGCCAGATAAATGCGCCACCGGCAGCAGCAGGGCGAGCGTCACCAGAGGCATGGTAATAAACGAGACGACCGGAATCGCGACAACATTCGCCACCAGCGCAGTCAGGCTGATGCCGTTGAAAATCGCCACCTGCAACGGCACCATTAAAATCATCATGCCCGCCTGTAAATGCAGCAACTGTACCGGAATCCAGCGCCGTTGCCGACGGAACGCCGCAGGCAGCGGGAACCAGTGATACCAGACCAGCAGCATGCCCACAGCCAGTACCGAGAGCCAGAAGCTGTCAGAGAGCACGGTCAGCGGGTCGGTTACCAGCAGCAACGCAATACAGAACGTCCAGACCTGCCAGCTATTCAGCTGAACACCCGCAAACCGTGTTATCGCCCATAGCGTCAGGGCAAGCAGCGAACGCTCTGCGGGAGGCTGTGCACCGGAGAGCCAGGTATAGATTGCAGCAAACAGCCAGCTCACGATGAGGGGGAAAAGATAGCTGATATAACGGGCTGGCAAGATAAATTGCACCCCACGCGCAATCATCCAGCCGGTGCTGGTGGCCAGGGCGATATGCATGCCCGATATCGCCATCAGATGCGCGGTACCGGTATCCCGCAGTAGCTGACGCGTCTGCTGGCTCATCTCATCCCGAATGCCAAAAGCCAGTGCCTCCAGCGTTGCACGTGCAGGCATTGCACGGGTCCTGTCACGATGCCATAAAATAAATCGCCAGCGGCTATCACAGCGATCGCTTACCGCAGTCTGCTTAAGGATTCGTCCCTGAAGCGGCGTATTATTAGCCAGTGCAAAACGCTGCGCATCAAAATCGCCCTCATTAAGGCGGGCATGTACCGGTCGCAGACGTAGTTGCATCGTCCAGCGTTGTCCTGGACAGTAGACCTCCGGATCAGCATCAAACCAGATCCAGGCAAAGCGAGGCGGAAAAATCATCCTGCCCTCCTCTTTCAGCAGACGAACCCGGATTTGCTTCCGCTCTTTCCGCAGTTCACTGATCTGAAGGGTGTAGGTGGCAGGACGCGCCGAGAACTTTTCGATATCCCGCACTATCAGACGGGCGTCGTTACAGGCCCATGCCAGCAACAGCAGAGTAATACCGGCCAGACGGACGGGTTGGTAAGGGCAATGCAGCAGAGCCAGTCCTGTGAGGAGGAAGCCCCACATCACCTCACCGGAAGGCAGCCGGGCCATCAGCATTAGCGGTAACGTTGCAACGATCGCCAGTCGCGCCAGAACGGTCCATGTCAGCATAATCGTATCCATTGATTCAGTTCGATTATTCTGGGCAAAGGAGATGAAAGTAACAGCGGATGATCAGGCAGGCTGGAGCGCTCTCACAAAGAGAGTGCGGTGTTGCAGTGTTGATGACAGCAATCCGGATGTCAGGTCTGAGCCTGAATCGCAGGCAAAAAAAAACGACATCCGGAGATGTCGTTTATCTGGTTCGGTATCGGCTTAGCCGTAGATATTTGCGCGATCGCGCAGCTCTTTGCCCGGCTTAAAGTGGGGAACGTATTTACCTTCCAGATCCACTTTGTCACCCGTTTTCGGGTTACGTCCAGTACGCGGAGCGCGATAGTGCAAAGAAAAGCTGCCGAATCCCCGGATTTCGATGCGTTCGCCCTGTGCCAGCGTAGTGGCCATGTGCTCAAGCATCTCTTTTACTGCATCCTCAACGACTTTCGCCGGTATATGAGTATGCTGTCCCGCCAGTCTTTCGATCAGTTCTGACTTGGTCATGTAACCTCCGGTTTATCCCTATGGGAATGTATGACAGCTTTTACCGAAACCGGGTGGTTGCCCACCCGGTGCTTCAGGCCGATTACTCGCCTTTAGCCGCTTTGAACGCTTCAGCCATAGCGCTAGAGAAATTGCCTTCTTCCTGTTTGGTGTTAACAGTATTGATAGCTTCTTTCTCATCAGCCTGGTCTTTCGCACGGACAGACAGGCTTACGACACGGTTTTTACGATCAACGCCGGTGAACTTAGCTTCAACGTCGTCGCCAACGTTCAGAACCAGAGTTGCATCTTCAATGCGGTCCAGTGAAGCTTCAGAAGCGCGCAGGTAACCCTCAACGCCGTCTGCTAATTCAACTGTAGCACCTTTAGCATCAACTGCAGTCACTTTACCGGTGACGATGGCACCTTTCTTGTTCAAAGTGATGTAGTTGTTGAACGGATCTTCTGCCAGCTGTTTAACGCCCAGAGAGATACGCTCGCGCTCTGCATCAACCTGCAGTACAACGGCAGCGATTTCGTCGCCTTTTTTGTACTCACGAACGGCTTCTTCGCCAGTCGCGTTCCAGGAGATGTCAGACAGGTGAACCAGACCGTCGATGCCGCCATCCAGGCCGATGAAGATACCGAAGTCAGTGATTGACTTGATTTTACCTTCAACACGATCGCCTTTGTTGTGCGTCTCAGCGAACAGCTGCCATGGGTTAGATTTACACTGCTTCAGACCCAGGGAGATACGACGACGCTCTTCGTCAATGTCCAGAACCATAACTTCAACCACGTCGCCTACATTAACAACTTTAGACGGATGGATGTTTTTGTTGGTCCAGTCCATTTCAGACACGTGTACCAGACCTTCAACGCCTTCTTCGATTTCCACGAAGCAGCCGTAATCAGTCAGGTTGGTAACACGACCGGTCAGGCGGGTGCCTTCCGGATAGCGTTTAGCGATAGCAACCCATGGATCTTCGCCCAGCTGCTTCAGACCCAGAGAAACACGGGTACGCTCGCGGTCGAACTTCAGCACCTTAACGGTGATTTCGTCGCCCACGTTGACGATTTCGCTTGGATGCTTAACGCGTTTCCATGCCATGTCAGTGATGTGCAGCAGGCCATCAACGCCGCCCAGATCAACGAATGCACCGTAGTCAGTCAGGTTCTTAACGATACCTTTGACTTCCATGCCTTCCTGCAGGTTTTCCAGCAGCTGATCGCGCTCTGCGCTGTTTTCGGATTCGATAACCGCACGACGTGAAACCACGACGTTGTTGCGTTTCTGATCCAGCTTGATCACTTTGAATTCAAGCTCTTTGCCTTCCAGGTGCAGCGTATCGCGCACCGGACGCACATCTACCAGTGAACCTGGCAGGAACGCACGGATACCGTTGAGCTCAACTGTGAAGCCGCCTTTAACTTTGCCGTTGATAACACCGGTAACAGTTTCAGCGTCTTCGTAAGCTTTCTCCAGCGTGATCCATGCTTCATGGCGCTTAGCTTTCTCACGGGACAGCAGGGTTTCACCGAAGCCGTCTTCCACTGCATCCAGAGCAACATCAACTTCGTCGCCTACCTGGATTTCCAGTTCGCCGGCTGCGTTCTTGAACTGCTCTGCAGGAATTGCAGATTCAGATTTCAGACCCGCATCAACCAGAACGACATCTTTGTCGATAGAAACGACGATGCCACGAACGATAGAACCCGGGCGGGTTTCGATTGTTTTTAAGGATTCTTCAAATAGTTGAGCAAAAGATTCAGTCATATTGATAATCTTCAGGATTCTTCAATTTAACGTCCATCTGACTTCATGTCGGATGGGGTTGTTTCACATGCCCGGCACCGGATCCATGGTACAGGGTGGTAGATTCAGTTAAGCCGTAATACCCAGCTTCTCGCGGGCATATTGTAGCGCTTTTTCAATGACTTGATCGATAGACATCTCGGTAGAGTCCAGAACCAATGCATCGCCAGCGGCTACTAAAGGCGCAATTGCGCGATTACGATCGCGGTCGTCGCGTTCTTTTATCTCGGCTAAAAGGCGGTCAAAGTTAACATTAAAGCCATTATCCTGCAACTGTAGCATACGGCGCTGAGCACGCTCTTCCGGGCTGGCATCAAGGAAAATTTTCACTGGCGCATCCGGAAAAACCACGGTGCCCATATCACGGCCATCAGCAATCAGGCCAGGCATCTCGCGGAAACCGCGCTGGCGGCGCAATAACGCTTCGCGTACCCGGGGAAAAGCGGCAACACGAGAAGCGGTGTTGCTGACCTCCTGAGTACGGATTTCACCGGTGACATCTTCACCTTCAAGTATGACCTGCATTTCACCATTTTGTGACACAAAGCGCACATCCAGGTGAGCGGCAATCGGCACCAGCGCTTCTTCAGATTCAATCTCCACCTGATGATGCAATGCGGCCAACGCCAGCACGCGATAAATAGCACCGGAGTCCAGCAGATGCCACTGCAGCGATTCCGCCATCGCTTTGCACAGGGTTCCCTTTCCCGCTCCACTTGGCCCATCAATAGTTATGACCGGGGCAGTTACTGTCATTATTCCCTCCTGTTGCTGCGTGCTTCCTGACCTTTCGGTCACCATTAATGACTAGCATTATACGCTGCATAGCACGGCTTGGTTACCCTTTCGCACTGATCAGGTTCGTAATCTTAGTCAATTCAGAGGATCTCTGGCCTGTTACAGCCAGATAAAATCAGGGGAGTTCCGGTGCGAACCGCACCGGAAAGGGAGATATCAGGCGCTCTGGCTGATTTTAGCCAGTTGAACGAAATAGTCCGGGAAGGTTTTTGCAGTACAGCCAGGATCGAGAATGGTCACCGGGGTATCAGAAAGTGCAACCAGAGAGAAACACATCGCCATGCGGTGGTCATTGTAGGTGCCAATATCCGCATGAATCAGCGTCGCTGGCGGCGTAATGCGGATGTAGTCATGGCCCTCTTCGACTTCTGCCCCGACTTTACGCAGCTCTGTGGCCATTGCGCTCAGTCGATCGGTCTCTTTTACCCGCCAGTTATAAATATTGCGTAACCGGGTGGTGCCCTCTGCAAATAGCGCCGTAGTCGCGATGGTCATTGCAGCATCCGGAATATGGTTCATGTCCATATCGATGGCCTGCAGTTTGCCGGCCGTACAGGCAATGTAATCATCGCCCCACTCAATCGTCGCGCCCATCTTTTCCAGCACGTCAGCAAACCGGATGTCACCCTGCACACTCTGGCGTCCAATCCCGGTGACGCGAACCGTTCCGCCTTTTATAGCGGCAGCGGCCAGGAAATAGGAAGCGGAAGAGGCATCGCCTTCAACCAGGTAATCACCCGGCGACTGATACTGTTGCTGTCCCTTGATCAGGAAGCGCTGATAGTTCTGATTCTCAACCTCGACGCCAAAGCACTGCATCAGATTAAGGGTAATATCGATGTAAGGTTTCGACACCAAATCACCTTTGATGGTGATGCAGGTATCCTGCTGTGCCAGCGGCGCGGTCATCAGCAGCGCGGTCAGGAACTGGCTGGAAACGCTGCCATCCACACTGACTTCACCCCCGGTAAAACCACCGCGTAAACGCAGCGGCGGGTAGTTTTCGTTTTCCAGGTACTCAATGGTTGCTCCGCCCTGACGAAGTGCGTCAACCAGATGCCCGATTGGACGCTCTTTCATGCGGGGTTCGCCGGTCAGTTCGATATCGTGCTGGCCCAGACAAAGCGCCGCGGCCAGCGGACGCATTGCGGTTCCGGCATTGCCCAGAAACAGTGACAGCGGTTGAGATGCGTGCAGTGGTCCGGCATTTCCCGTCACTTCACACAGGGTGCGATCGCTGGAAAGCGTATAGCTTACGCCAAGTGCGGTCAGCGCATTCAGCATGTGCTTAACGTCGTCGCTGTCGAGCAGGTTGGTGAGACGGGTTGTACCTTTAGCCAGAGCAGCCAGCAGCAATGCACGATTGGAAACGCTCTTTGAGCCGGGCAGATTTACCGTGCCGTTGACGCGCGCAATCGGTTGGAGAGTCAGGGAGTCCTGCATGTGAAACGAAATCCTCAAAAAATACAGAGACCTCGCCGTGTGACGAGGTCTGGCATCAGCATCAATGCTGATATCTTAATAATCAGCCGTGACGGCGTTCAAAATCGACCATGAAATCGGTCAGGGCCTTCACACCTTCCAGCGGCATCGCATTATAAATAGAGGCGCGCATACCGCCTACTACACGATGGCCTTTAAGCGCGTGTAATCCCGCCTTAAACGACTCTTCCAGGAACAGCGCATCGAGTGAAGCATCGGCCAGCTGGAAAGGGATGTTCATGCGTGAGCGGTTTTCTGTTGCCACATCATTACGATAGAAGCCACTGTGATCGATTACGCCATAAAGCAGGTCAGATTTTGCCTGATTGATACGATCAATTTCAGCCACACCGCCCTTCTCTTTCAGCCATTTAAACACCAGCCCTGAGAGATACCACGCAAAAGTCGGCGGGGTGTTAAACATCGAATCGTTATCGGCCAGCACTTTGTAATCGAGGATTGAGGGCACAGAGGTGTGCGCCTGACCCAGCAGATCTTCGCGAACGACAACCAGCGTTAATCCGGCCGGGCCCACATTTTTCTGCGCACCCGCATAAATCACACCGTAACGACTCACATCGATAGGGCGTGACAGAATGGTGGATGAGAAATCAGCAACAACGGTTTTACTGCCAAAGTCGGGCTGTTCGTCAATCGCGATGCCATCAATGGTTTCATTCGGGCAGAAATGCAGGTAAGCGGACGTCTCACTCACCTCCCATTCGCTCATCGGCAGGATGGCTCGTTTACCGTCGCGCGTTGTTTTGACATCAAGCGTGCGTGGGGAACAATACTTTTCCGCTTCTTTTATTGCGCTATGCGCCCAGTAACCGCCATCAACATAGTCGGCACTGGTCGCTTTACCCAGCAGATTTCCCGGTACGGCAGCGAACTGCGCACGCGCCCCGCCATGACAGAATAAAACTTTGTAATTCGACGGTATTTTTAGCAGATCACGGAAGTCCTGCTCCGCTTCTTCAGCCACCTGAATAAACTCTTTACTGCGGTGACTGATCTCCATTACAGAGGTACCCAGACCGCGCCAGTTCGTCAGTTCCTGTTCTGCACGACGAAGCACTTCAACCGGTAGCATCGCCGGGCCAGAGCTAAAATTATAAACTTGCGTCATTTCCCCTCACCACTGTCATATCGAACGGTTATGAATAACCATCCGGTTTTATCACTGCATTCTGATAGCTGCAATCATAAATCAGGGAGCGGTCACATTTTCTGAATCTGGCTCGCCGGAGGTTATGTTACCAATGCAAATCTGCGCGGAATTTTGTGAGGCTTTATCCAGCGCCATTAATTCGCGTTTGGCCTTAGAGCGAAAGTGATGAAAACTAAGCCGGTAAAGTAAGCCGGTAAAAATGTCCCGCCCTGATAGCGGTCTGTTAGCAAAATCCGTATCATTGCGCGCTTTACGCACCCTATGACAACTGAGAGAGCGGCACTATGACGCAAACATTTATCCCGGGCAAAGATGCCGCACTGGAAGACTCCATTGCGCGTTTCCAGAACAAGCTGCAGGATCTTGGCTTTAACATTGAAGAAGCATCCTGGCTGAATCCTGTCCCCCATGTCTGGTCAGTGCATATCCGCGACCGCGATTGCCCGCTCTGTTTTACCAACGGCAAGGGCGCCAGTAAAAAAGCGGCGCTGGCCTCCGCGCTTGGCGAGTATTTCGAGCGTCTCTCAACTAACTATTTCTTTGCTGACTTCTGGCTGGGAAAAAAGATCGCTAACGGCGATTTTGTTCACTATCCCAATGAAAAATGGTTTGCGTTACCTGATGATGAGTCCTTACCTGAAGGTATTCTGGATCCACGCCTGCGCGCATTTTACGATCCCGATAATGCCCTGACGGCTTCCGGCCTGATTGATCTGCAGTCCGGGAATACTGAACGTGGTATCTGCGCCCTGCCCTTTACCCGTCAGTCCGACCAGCAGACTGTCTATATCCCGATGAATATTATCGGCAACCTCTATGTCTCAAACGGCATGTCGGCAGGTAATACCGCGAACGAAGCGCGTGTTCAGGGGCTGTCTGAAGTGTTTGAGCGCTATATTAAAAACCGCATTATTGCTGAAGCGATCAGCCTGCCTGCGATTCCTGATGACGTGATGCAGCGTTATCCTGAGGTGATCGAAGCCATTGCACGTCTTGAAGCGGAAGGCTTCCCGATTTTCGCTTATGACGCCTCTCTCGGCGGTAAATATCCGGTTATCTGCGTGGTGCTGTTTAACCCAACCAACGGAACCTGTTTTGCCTCATTTGGTGCTCACCCTGATTTCGGTGTGGCGCTGGAGCGTACCGTTACCGAGTTGCTGCAGGGCCGAAGCCTCAAAGATCTGGATGTGTTTACTCCACCGACCTTTGATGACGAAGAAGTGGCTGAGCATGCCAACCTTGAAACACACTTCATCGATTCAAGCGGCCTGATCTCCTGGGATCTGTTTAAAGAAACTGCGGATTATCCTTTTGTCGACTGGTCATTCGCGGGCAGCACCGAACAGGAATTCGCCACGCTGATGGCAATCTTCGCCTCGGAAGATCAGGAAGTCTATATTGCAGACTACGAGCATCTGGGTGTCTATGCCTGCCGCATCATCGTGCCAGGCATGTCTGATATCTACCCGGCAGAAGATCTGTTCCTGGCGAACAACAGCATGGGAGCGGGCATGCGTGAAACCCTGCTGGCCCTGCCTGACAGCAACTGGAACCCGGAAGAGTATCTGGATCTGATTGGACAGCTTGATGATGAAGGCTTTGATGACTTCACCCGCGTTCGTGAGCTGCTGGGTCTGGCGACCGGTAAAGATAATGGCTGGTACACGCTGCGTGTTGGCGAATTAAAAGCGATGCTGGCGCTGGCGGGCGGCGATCTGGATCAGGCATTGATCTGGACAGAATGGACGATGGAGTTTAACAGCTCAATCTTTACGCCAGAGCGCGCTAACTACTATCGTTGCCTGCAGACCCTGCTGTTACTGGCTATGGAAGATGAGCGTGATCCGTTGCAGTATCATCACGCTTTCCTGCGGATGTATGGTGAGAGCGCAATGGAAGCAGCCTCCGCCGCGATCAGTGGTGAGAATCCGTTTAATGGCCTTCAGGCTGTTGATGATGAGCTGCAGGCCTTCCCTGC
Organism: Pantoea sp. PvP021; assembly: GCF_054056055.1. Classification (NCBI taxonomy): domain Bacteria; kingdom Pseudomonadati; phylum Pseudomonadota; class Gammaproteobacteria; order Enterobacterales; family Erwiniaceae; genus Pantoea; species Pantoea sp. PvP021. Next base: position 1,410,329 of record NZ_JBSRXX010000001.1, read on the forward strand.
CCATCAGTCTCTGCTTGCCGCCTACGAAAAACTGCAAAACGCCAAACGTCACTACTGGAAAAACGCGTAAGCCATAACGCGTCAGACTGAAAGCAGACGGCTAACCATGGCACTGGATTTATCTGGTGCCATCATTCCCCACTTTCTCTATGAAACATTAGCTACTTTAAAATTCCTTCCTATTACATCACATCATTTTAATTAACATATAAGCCATTAATTAATAACACAGCCTGAACAAAAAAAGTGGCGCATCACTTTATATTAAAATATTTTTGTATTTTTAAAATAAATTTATTTGTTTATATTCAGTTGGTTAGCTCATTATTTTCTCATTAATTTGCGACCAGTGGGTTACCACCCTGGCAAACATGATCCATATCAATTACTGACCTATACTCCTTTGTTAGTATTTTTTCAGACAACTTCAGGAGTAAGTTAGTGTGAAAACTGACAACCCTTTTAATCTTTTATTACCCGCCGCGATGGCGAAAGTGGCCGAAGACGCGGGTATCTATAAAGCAACCAAACATCCTTTTACGACCTTCTTTCTGGCAATAAACGCCGGCGTATTTATCTCAATCGCATTCGTTTTTTATATTACAGCGACCACCGGTAGCGGCGCGATGCCCTATGGCATAGCCAAACTGATTGGAGGTATCTGCTTTTCACTCGGCTTAATGCTGGTCGTGGTATGTGGTGCCGACCTTTTTACCTCTACTGTATTAATCGTTGTCGCCAAAGCCAGTGGCCGCATCAGCTGGGGACAGCTGGCCCGCAACTGGATTAACGTTTACGCCGGTAACCTTGCAGGTGCACTCTTCTTTGTCGCCCTGATGTGGTTTGCCGGACAGCACATGGTCGCGAATGGTGCCTGGGGATTAAATGTCCTGCAAACCGCCGACCACAAGATGCATCACACCTTCATAGAGGCGGTTTGTCTGGGTACATTGGCCAATCTGCTGGTCTGTCTCGCCGTCTGGATGAGTTACTCAGGCCGCACCCTGACCGATAAGCTGGTCGTGATGATTCTGCCTGTTGCGATGTTTGTCGCAAGCGGTTTCGAACACAGTATCGCCAACATGTTTCTTATACCCTATGCCATTGCTATTCGTGACTTCGCGACACCTGAATTCTGGCAGGCAGCTGGCACCACGGCGGCACAGTTTCACTCGCTGACCCTCAGTAACTTTATTATCGACAACCTGATTCCCGTGACCATCGGAAACATTATCGGCGGCGGCGTTCTGGTTGGGTTGACCTACTGGGTTATCTATCTCCGTAAAGGTGACCAGGTTCATTAAACGCATTTTTGACGGCACAGGAAGTTGGCTGTGCCCGACCGTAAAGTCTCCTCATATAAGGCAGGTATATTATGACCGAACTTAATGCAAAACTGGCTTCAGCATGGGAAGGATTTGCTGAAGGCGAATGGCAGAATAGCGTCAATGTGCGCGACTTCATTCAGAAAAACTACACCCCATATGAAGGTGACGAGTCATTCCTGGCGGGTGCCACCGAAGCGACCACCAAACTGTGGGAAAGCGTGCTGGAAGGCATCAAAATTGAGAACCGCACCCACGCGCCAGTCGACTTCGACACCGATCTCGCCTCAACCATTACCTCGCACGACGCGGGTTACATCATTAAGCCACTGGAAAAAATTGTTGGTCTGCAGACCGAAGCGCCATTAAAACGCGCCATCATTCCTTATGGCGGCATCAAAATGGTCGAAGGGTCATGCAAAGTGTATGGCCGTGAACTCGACCCTTCACTGAAAAAAATCTTCACCGAATATCGCAAAACGCACAACCAGGGCGTGTTCGATGTTTATACACCGGACATTTTGCGCTGCCGTAAATCAGGTATCCTGACCGGCCTTCCTGATGCTTATGGCCGTGGCCGTATTATCGGTGACTATCGTCGTGTGGCGCTGTACGGCATCGATTTCCTGATGGCGGATAAATTCGCTCAGTTCGCCTCACTGCAGGAAGATTTAGAGAATGGCGTTAATCTGGAAGCGACTATTCGTCTGCGTGAAGAGATTTCTGATCAGCATCATGCGCTGGCCCAGATTAAAGAGATGGCAGCAAAATATGGCCATGACATCTCCGGTCCGGCTACCAATGCGGTTGAAGCAGTACAGTGGACTTACTATGGCTACCTGGCTGCAGTTAAATCACAAAACGGTGCTGCCATGTCATTTGGCCGCGTCTCAACCTTCCTTGATGTTTATATCGAACGTGACCTTAAAGCCGGTAAACTGACTGAAGAGCAGGCTCAGGAACTGATTGACCATCTGGTGATGAAACTGCGTATGGTTCGCTTCCTGCGTACACCTGAATATGATGAGCTGTTCTCAGGTGACCCAATCTGGGCAACGGAATCCCTGGCTGGTATGGGCGTTGATGGTCGTACCCTGGTCTCAAAAAGTACGTTCCGCTTCCTGAATACTCTCTACACCATGGGTCCTTCACCTGAGCCGAACATGACCATCCTGTGGTCAGAAAAACTGCCAATTAATTTCAAAAAATATGCCGCTAAAGTCTCTATCGATACCTCATCTTTGCAGTATGAGAACGATGACCTGATGCGTGCTGATTTCGACAATGATGACTACGCAATCGCCTGCTGCGTGAGCCCGATGATTGTCGGCAAACAAATGCAGTTCTTTGGCGCACGTGCCAACCTGGCGAAAACGCTGCTCTACGCAATCAACGGCGGCGTGGATGAAAAGCTGAAAATGCAGGTTGGACCGAAAGGCGACAAAATCAGCGACGACGTACTGGATTTCGACACCGTCATGGAGCGTATGGATCACTTCATGGACTGGCTGGCAAAACAGTATGTGACTTCGCTGAACATCATTCACTACATGCATGATAAATACAGCTACGAAGCGGCGCTGATGGCCTTACATGATCGGGATGTCTACCGCACTATGGCCTGTGGTATCGCGGGTCTCTCCGTCGCTGCGGATTCACTTTCTGCCATTAAATATGCCAAAGTGAAACCAATTCGTGACGAAGATGGTCTGGCCATCGACTTCGACATTGAAGGCGAATATCCGCAGTTCGGTAACAACGACTCACGGGTAGATGACCTGGCCTGCGATCTGGTTGAACGCTTCATGAAGAAAATTCAGCAGCTGAACACCTATCGTAATGCCGTGCCAACTCAGTCTGTTCTGACCATTACCTCGAACGTGGTATATGGTAAGAAAACCGGTAACACACCAGATGGACGTCGCGCTGGCGCGCCGTTTGGACCAGGTGCTAACCCGATGCATGGTCGTGACCAGAAAGGTGCAGTTGCCTCACTGACTTCCGTCGCGAAACTGCCGTTTGCCTATGCGAAAGATGGTATCTCCTATACCTTCTCAATCGTACCAAACGCGCTGGGTAAAGATGATAACGTGCGGAAAACCAACCTTGCCGGTCTGATGGATGGTTACTTCCATCACGAAGCCAGCATCGAAGGCGGTCAGCACCTCAACGTTAACGTTATGAACCGTGAAATGCTGCTGGATGCGATGGAACATCCAGAGAAATATCCGCAACTGACCATTCGCGTTTCCGGTTACGCTGTGCGCTTTAACTCACTGACTAAAGAGCAGCAGCAGGATGTGATTACCCGAACCTTCACTAAGTCACTGTAATTACTGCTCTACCTGATAAAAAAGGCTCCTCGCGGAGCCTTTTAATTAAAAGTCTGTTCTGGTGGTCATCTCCATCAAGGTTCCCACCAGAATCGATTTCCTGCCCTGAGCGCAACAGAGATTGCGCCGTCTGTCCCGGCAGACTTACTGGAGAAAACATCGCAATGTCAGTTAACGGTCGTATCCACTCATTTGAATCCTGCGGCACCGTCGATGGTCCCGGTATCCGTTTTATCACCTTCTTCCAGGGCTGCCTGATGCGCTGCCTCTACTGTCACAACCGCGACACCTGGGATACTCACGGTGGCAAAGAGATCAGCGTCGAAGCGCTGATGGCGGATGTACTCTCCTATCGCCATTTTATGAACGCCTCTGGTGGCGGCGTCACGGCCTCAGGCGGTGAAGCCATTCTCCAGGCTGAATTTGTGCGCGACTGGTTCCGTGCCTGCAAGGCCGAAGGTATTCATACCTGTCTCGACACCAACGGCTTCGTACGCCGCTATGATCCGGTGATCGATGAACTGCTCGACGTTACCGACTTAGTGATGCTCGACCTGAAACAGATGAATGACGACGTGCATCAGATTCTGGTGGGTGTCTCCAATCACCGTACGCTGGACTTTGCCCGTTACCTGCAGAAAAAAGGCAAACGGACATGGATCCGTTTTGTCGTGGTGCCCGGCTATTCCGACGATGATGACACCGCGCATCGCTTGGGTGAATTCACGCGTGACATGGAGAACGTTGAGAAGATTGAATTGCTGCCCTATCATGAGCTGGGTAAGCATAAATGGATTGCGATGGGTGAAGAGTACAAGCTGGACGGGGTGAAGCCACCGAGCAAAGAGACAATGGATCGCGTGAAAAACATTCTCGCCAGCTATGGCCACGAAGTGATGTACTGAAGAATCTGCCACAAAAAAAGGGAGCTTAACGCTCCCTTTTTGCTGTTCAGCGATCAGGCATGTGCCACTGGCGTAGCCTGATGATTCGCTTTGCGCAGCAGCATCACCAGATAAATCAGCGCCACAGCAGCGATCATCACGAACAGCAGCTGGTCAGAATAATTCTGCATCAGAACAGAGGTCATTGCCGGTCCAGCCAGACTGCCCACGGTATAACTCATCAGCAGTGCCTGATTCATCGCTACCAGTTCATGATGTGCGACCGTCTCGCAAGCCCAGGACATCGCCACCGGATAGAGTGTGAAGCCTGCCAGCCCCAGAACAAACAGCGCTGGTGCCATCGCGGCATTGGTTAACATGGCCATCGCACCCAGGATAACTACAAAGACCTGGACTCGCAGCACCAGCATGCGACCAAAACGATCGGCCAGACGGCCAATGGGCCACTGGCCCACAATGCCTGCGCTGACCAGCAACGCCATCCAGTAACCCACATTGGCATCACTCATTCCCTGATGTGACAGGTAAAGCGGCATCAGGCCATAAAGCGAGCCCAGAAGGATGCCAGAGATAATGCAGCCATTGATGCCCAGGCGTGAGCTACGGCGACGCAGCATCGGCCAGATGCGGGCCGGAGCGGCTTCTGTCGCTTCACCGCTGGCGGAGACGCGAGTAAAGACCAGCGGCAGCACGGCGCAGAAGACCAGCGACGTCACCCACGGGATCACGCTGAGTAATTCCGTAGACAGTTTGCTGACCAGCAACTGGCCTGTCACGGTGCCTATGTAATAGACAACCATATAGGCCGCCAGCAGCTGTCCCCGATTACGTACCGTTCCGCTGCACAGAAGTGCGCTCTCGACCACCACCCACATCAGCGCACAGCCGACACCGGCGATGAAACGCATTGAACTCCATGCCCAGAAACCCGACATCATCGCCAGGCACAGGGTTGCGACGGCAAACATCAAGGTAGCCAGGTAGTAGCTGCGGTTGAAGCCGTAATGCCTGATTAACCAGCCAGCCAGCAGAGTTCCTGCGAGGTTACCGGTGTAATAGGAGGAGCTTACGATGCCCACCTGCCAGGTTGTCAGTAAGTCATGCGTCAGCCACAGTGGAACGAGCGTATTCAGCACGGCGATTGCGACCGTCATTAACATCAGGCCGCAAAGCAGCAATATCACGGGGCGTGACCAGGTTGACATAGGGGATAGAAACCAGAGCAAATGAAGGAAATTGCGCGCAGTTTGCCACTGGCCTTTTTAAAGTCAATGGGCGAACTTTAACGGCAGCACATTTTGCTGTGCGACAATTTAATTTACTAATCTTCAGTGGGTTACAATCGTAAGAAGCGGCAGGTCGCTAAATGCTATCTCTATGAAAAACTAGGTTTTTAGCCATTCCGGCCTGGCTGATATCGATAACGTTTATTTGTGATTAAAATGAGGCCTGACAGAAGAGTTTTTCCGGAGCAATAACATAAAAAAACCCGGCCATGGCCGGGTTCAGAGAGTTACTGTTGCTTAGCCGATAATTTCGACGCCATTCATATAGGGGCGTAAAACCTCAGGCACAGTGATGCGGCCATCTTCCTGCTGATAATTTTCCAGCACCGCCACCAGGGTACGGCCTACGGCCAGCCCTGAGCCATTCAGGGTATGAACCAGACGCGGTTTCTTATCCTGTTTGTTGCGGCAACGCGCCTGCATACGACGCGCTTGGAAATCACCCATGTTGGAACAGGATGAAATTTCACGATAGGTATTCTGCGCCGGTAGCCAGACTTCCAGATCGTAAGTTTTAGTCGATCCAAAGCCCATATCGCCGGTGCAGAGTAAAACCTTACGATATGGCAGGTTCAGCAGCTGCAGCACTTTCTCAGCGTGACCGGTCAGCTCTTCCAGGGCATCCATTGACTGCTCCGGCGTGACGATCTGCACCATCTCAACTTTGTCGAACTGGTGCATACGGATCAGGCCACGCGTGTCACGACCGTAAGAACCCGCTTCAGAACGGAAGCACGGCGTATGCGCAGTCAGTTTAACCGGCAGGCTATCCTCTTCGAGGATCTCATCACGCACCAGGTTAGTCAGCGGCACTTCCGCAGTAGGAATCAACGCATAGTTGCTGCTGTCTGACTCCTCTTCCAGCGGACGGGTGTGGAACAGGTCTTCGCCAAACTTAGGCAGCTGTCCGGTACCGTAAAGCGTTTCGTGGTTAACCAGATAAGGCACGTAGGTTTCAAGGTAGCCATGCTGCTCGGTGTGCAGGTCAATCATAAACTGACTCAGTGCACGGTGCAGGCGGGCAATCTGCCCCTGCATGACCACAAAGCGTGAACCGGTCAGTTTCACGGCAGACGCAAAATCCAGGCCTTTAGCCGCTTCACCCAGCTCAACGTGATCTTTAACCGGGAAGCTGAACTCGCGCGGGGTACCCCAGCGGCTCACTTCCTGGTTTTCGCTGTCATCTTTGCCCAGCGGCACTTCATCGGCCGGAATGTTCGGCAGTGCCAGTGAGAAGTCACGGATTTGATTCTGCAGTTCATCCAGTTCTGCTTTTGCGGCATCCAGGCGTTCGCCCAGCGCGTTCACTTCCTGACGCAGCGGCTCGATGTCTTCCCCACGTGCTTTGGCCTGACCGATGGATTTGGATCGGGAGTTACGCTCTGCCTGCAGATTTTCTGTTTCCACCTGCAGCACTTTGCGACGCTCTTCAAGCGAACGCAGCGTTTCCACATCCAGTTTGTATCCCCGGCGTGCCAGTTTTTCTGCGACTGCGTCTGGCTCGTTACGCAGCAGATTGGGATCGAGCATGCTTATCCTGTGTATAAAAAGTTGGTTGAAAGAAGGGACGCATTCCAGCGGAATGCGTTGAAAACATTGCCCACATTACCGTAACGTCTGTTTCAGCGGTAGCGTTTTGTCGGGCTATTTTGATCCTGCTCAGCCAGCCAGCTTAGCTTTTCACCAATCTTGCCTTCAAGCCCGCGCTGGGTTGGGGTGTAATAGCGCGCGCTGGCCAGTTCCTGCGGAAAATAGACTTCACCCGCGGCATAGGCGTTGGTTTCATCATGGGCATAACGGTACTCTTTACCCAGGCCCATCTCTTTCATCAGCTTAGTCGGGGCATTGCGCAGATGTTCCGGCACATCGTAATCGGGATGGTCGCGCGCATCACGCATTGCGGCTTTAAACGCGTTGTAGACCGCATTACTTTTAGGCGCGCAAGCCAGATAAACAATGGCCTGGGCAATCGCACGCTCCCCTTCTGCCGGACCGACGCGCGTGAAGCAATCCCAGGCCGCAATCGCCACCTGCATACCGCGCGGATCGGCGTTGCCGACATCTTCGGAGGCGATTGCCAGCAACCGACGAGCCACATAGAGCGGATCGCCGCCCGCAGTGATAATGCGCGCATACCAGTAGAGCGCCGCATCCGGTGCGGAGCCGCGTACCGATTTGTGCAGTGCAGAAATCAGATCGTAAAAACGATCGCCTTTATTATCAAACCGCGCGGATCGCTCACCAGAGACTTCGTTAAGCAGCTGCGGCGTCAGTTCTCGCTGACCTGATGCGGTGATTTCGGCCATATCAGCCATCATCTCCAGCGTGTTCAGCGCCCGACGTGCATCACCATTAACCAGTTCAGCGATCATCCTGCGTGTGTTGTCCGGCAGCACGATGTCACTGTCCCCATAACCTCGCGCTTTATCCTGCATCGCCTGATCCAGCACCTGCTCAATATCTTCCAGGGTTAGTGATTTCAGCAGGTAAACGCGGGCGCGTGACAACAACGCAGAGTTAAGTTCAAAAGAGGGGTTTTCGGTGGTCGCACCAATAAAGGTAATGGTGCCATCTTCGATATGGGGCAGAAAGGCATCCTGCTGGCTCTTGTTGAACCGATGGACCTCGTCCACAAACAGGATCGTGCGCCGCCCGGCATGTTTATTCTGACGGGCCCGCTCAATCGCCTCACGGATCTCTTTTACGCCGGAGGTGACGGCCGAAATACGCTCCACATCGGCGTTACCGTAATGGGCAATGATCTCAGCCAGCGTGGTCTTGCCGGTCCCGGGAGGTCCCCACAGGATCATTGAATGCAGGTGCCCTGCTTCAATCGCGCGCGGCAGAGGTTTGCCTGCGCCCAGCAGATGCTGCTGACCAATGTACTGTTTCAATGTTTCTGGCCGCATACGCGCGGCCAGAGGTTTGAAATTTTCGGTGGAAAAATCCAGGGACAGGTTACTCACCGTGACCTCACTGACGTTGGTCGTCCACCGTCACGCCTTTTGGCGGTGTGAACGTGAATTTATCCGGGCTGATAGCGCCATTCTGCTGGCTTTTCAGCTGGTAATCGCTGCGCTGGCCATCCTGCTCGATAGCACTGAAGCGGTTGATGGTCCCGCTGGACGTCACCTGGATGGTGAACTGTTTCAGGTTGCCGTCGCTGTTCTTAGGTGTCAGTTCAAAATTGTCACCCTGCTGTTTGATATTGTACTGCTTCCAGTCATTTGACTGGTTGCGGGCAATCAGCATAAAGGGCGTGTTGCTGGTCGCATTCTGCAACAGGCTGACTGTCGCCTGCTCAACAAACGGGTTGTAGAACCACAGCGATTTACCGTCGGAGATGATGATGCTTTCGTCCGGCGCGGTCATGTGCCAGTTAAACAGGCTGGGACGTTTTACCCACAATTCGCCTTCGCCGTCCTGCACATTCGCGCCGCTGCTGTCGGTCACTTTTTGGGTGAAGCTGGCGTGGAAGCTGCTGACCTTGTTCAGGCGCTGTTGCAGATCACTGGAAGCATCAGCCAGAACGCTGGCTGAAGAAAAGGTGGCCAACAGGCCCAGAGCGATTACGCGTAATTTCATCTGCTTCAATTCCTTATTTAAACGTTCCCATCGATAACTGCATTAAGCCTGGCCGCCGTTCCGCCATCAGAACAGAGGAAAAAACCGAAAGCTGATTCAGATATGGGGTTTAACCGCATAAAAACAATGAGCCAGTCGGAACTGGCTCATTGCGTTGTGTTTCAAAACATTTAGCCACTACATATCGTGTGGCGGTGGCGACAGCACTTCACGGTTACCATTGTGTCCTGGTGCAGAAACGATGCCCTGCGCTTCCATCTGTTCAATGATACGTGCCGCGCGGTTATAGCCGATGCGGAACTGACGCTGAACGCCTGAAATCGACGCACGGCGCTTATCGACCACAAAACCGACCGCCTGATCGAACAGCGGATCGAGCTCTTCATCACTGTCGATGCCACCGGCATTTTCGCTCTCTTCGCCCGCCGTAATGCTGTCGATATATTGCGGACGACCACGCGCTTTCCAGTCCTGAACCACTGCATGCACTTCCTGGTCACGAACAAACGCACCGTGAACACGAATCGGCAGCGAGGAGTTTGGCGGCATGTAGAGCATGTCACCCATACCCAGCAGTGACTCCGCGCCGCCCTGATCGAGAATGGTACGTGAGTCAATTTTGCTGGAAACGGTAAAGGCGATACGCGTCGGAATGTTCGCTTTGATCAGACCGGTAATGACATCCACGGATGGACGCTGTGTCGCCAGTACCAGATGGATGCCGGCAGCACGGGCTTTCTGTGCCAGGCGGGCAATCAGCTCTTCCACCTTTTTACCGACTGCCATGATCAGGTCAGCAAACTCATCGACCATCACAACAATATAAGGCAGCTTCTCCAGAACCGGCGGCGTCATATCCATGCTGTCGCCCGGCTTCCAGAACGGATCGGGAATCGGACGACCCATCGCTTCGGCCTGTTCCACTTTTTCGTTGTAGCCCGCCAGATTACGCACGCCCAGCGCCGACATCAGCTTGTAGCGACGCTCCATTTCACCGACGCTCCAGCGCAGCGCATTGGCAGCATCCTTCATGTCTGTGACCACTTCGGTCAGCAGATGCGGAATACCTTCATAGACCGACAGCTCAAGCATTTTCGGGTCGATCATGATGAAGCGAACTTCTTCCGGCGTCGCCTTATACAGCATGCTGATAATCATGGCGTTCACGCCCACAGATTTACCGGAACCGGTGGTACCGGCGACCAGTAAGTGTGGCATTTTCGCCAGATCGGCCACCACCGGCTGACCGGCAATGTCTTTGCCCAGCACGACGGCCAGCGGTGAAGGGTTGTCGCGGAATTTAGGGCAATCCAGCACTTCACGCAGATAGACGGTCTGACGATGCTTGTTTGGCAGTTCCAGACCCACGTAGGGTTTGCCTGGGATCACTTCCACCACACGAACCGCTACCGTCGACAGCGAACGCGCCAGATCGCGGGACAGGTTGGAGATACGCGCCGCTTTCACGCCCGGTGCCAGGTCGAGTTCGAAACGGGTAATAACCGGGCCAGGCGAGATACCGACCACCTCCGCTTTGACGCGATAATCGCCTAAGCGCGACTCCACCAGACGGGCAGTCTGCTCCAGCGAGAACATATCAACCGGCTCTTCCTCTTCAGGCGGTGCGGTCAGCAGATCCAGCGAAGGCAGTGGCGTGGAAGGTTTCTCCAGCGGCTGCTCATGGCGCATCAGGAACGGATGAATCAGGCTGTCATGCAGTGAAGGTTTCGCCTCTTCCACCGGCTGAACCGGCGCTGCCGCTGGCGTGCCATAGGCAGGCGCAGCGTACGCCGGAGCCTGAGGAGCCGCAGGGGCACCATAAGCGGGCGCAGAGGTTGCCGCAGGCGCAGCATAGTCAGGTTCAGACGGTGCTGCCGGGGCGCTATAGGCAGACTCTGCCGGAGCAAAGCTGGCTGGTGCAGGAACATGAGCCGGAGCCTGAGGTCTTGAAACTTCACTCACCTGCTGCCAGGGTTCGTGTGAAACCGCTGGGGCTTCAGGTTCTGGCGTCGCCGCAATGGTAAACAGCGGTTCAGAAGGACCGTCATCCACCAGATCTTTCATCGGTGAAAAATCAAACGCTGAGGCGGTATCAATATTTAATACCGGCTCTTTTTTCACTTCTGGCTCATAGCGCTGCTGTTGCTGCTCGGCGAACTGACGCGCCAGTGCATCCTGCTGCTGTGCATCCTGTTCATCTTCCTCGTCCTGCTGCCAGCTGGTGCCGTAACGCTGCTGCTGTTCAGACTGGAAAGCCTGTCGCAATTCAGCCTGCTGCAGCGCCTCTTCAGCATCCGGAGCAGAGGAAACGGAGCCAGCACTAACCGGTTCGGTCTCTTCCGTTTTCGCTTTCTCTTCTGCCATGCGCTGAGAAGGCAGCTTAATGCCATAAGAGGCCAGCTCACGACGGGTTGGCAGTTTTACCGGGTTAGGACGCGGCAGTGCCGGGCCGATACCTTGTTTAACCTGCGGATTGAGATTGGTTTCAGGGGCTAAATCAAAAACAGGCGCAGTACGCGTTGTTGCCTGGGCTGCCGTTGCAGCGGATGCCGCTGCCGCCGATGCCGCAGGGATGGCTGACGTATCCCGCCAGTTACCCATTTTAGGTTCATCATCGTCGTAAGCACTGAACGACGGCGTAGCCGGAGCGTCGTCTGGCATTTCAAAGTGATAAAGCGGTGGTGAGTCTGCGGGTGCAGAAGCACTCTGCGCCGGCGTCGGGGAATTCGCCACACTCTGCGGAGCTGGCGCGCTCTGTGCGTACGCAGGCGCAGGTTGTGCAGACGGCGATGCAGGGATGGATGTCGCTGACGCGGCAGGCGCCGAAGCTGTAACCGCAGCAGCAGGTGCAGCGACAGATGCTGGCGTCACCGTGGCTGCAGGGGCGAGGGTCACCTCGGCGGCTTCAGCGGTGGCCGCGACTGCCGCACTGGTGGCTGCTGCAGCTTTAGCCAGCAGCGGATCCTGCTGTGACGCCGCAGGCTCAGCAGCTGCACGTGGGGCAGAAAGCAGCACATCATCATCCTGATCGGCGGCATGAAGCTCAGGCACATCCGCGTATTCACGCGCGTCCCGCTCGTCATCCTCTTCCTGCCAGGGTTCATCGTGACGAGAGCGGTTGCTGGCAAACGTCAGTACGCCCATGACTACGCCACCAATTCTTTCTGCAATGGTGAGCCATGACCAGCCGGTGTAAAGGGTAATGCCCGCCGCCCAGACGCAGAGCAGCATCAGCGTGCCGCCAGCCGGACTGAACCAGGGTGCAATAGCATTACTGACCAGGCTGCCGATCACGCCGCCCGAGGCAAAGTACCAGATATCATCGGCGTTCAGCGCCGCCATACCACAGGTCGTCACCACCAGCGCGAGGACGCCAATTAAGCGCAGCCCGACGGCAAAGTAGTCAAAGTAGTCCTGGCTGTCGCGCTGACGGAAAGCAATCCAGCACAGTCCCAGGATGACGGGCGGAATGGCATACGCCATCACACCAAAGATGAAGAGTAAGGTGTCAGCCAGCCAGGCACCGACGCTGCCGCCGATATTATGGATAGGTTCATGCCAGGCCGTTTGCGACCAGCTCGGGTCGGAAGGGTTAAAACTGACCAGAGAAACCATCAGGTAGATGGCAAACAGCGCCACCAGAATGAGCATTGCTTCCAGCAGACGACGTCCACTGCTCATCGATTGTAACGAAACGTCTTTATCTTCTGTATATTCCTGGCTCAAGAGGACTCTCCAGGTGCCTGTAAAGTAAGAAGCAACAGCGCCGGGCGAGCCCGACGCTGATCCTGTATGAATGCACAGGAGTGTACCGAAATCTCACAGGTTTTGCACCTGCCCCGCATCAGCGAGTTTTGATCACCAGTCGATTGCTCTGTTTAACCTCTTCCATCACCACATACGTACGCGTGTCGTTTACGCCCGGCAGGCGCAACAGGGTTTCACCCAGCAGCTTACGGTAGGCTGACATATCTGGTACGCGCGTTTTCAGCAGGTAGTCGAAATCGCCGGAAACGAGGTGACACTCTTGAGTTTCCTCAAGTTTTTGCACAGCGGCGTTAAATTGCTCAAACACATCCGGTGCACCACGATTCAGAGTAATCTCAACGAACACCAGCAGCGACGCATCCAGATAGTGCGGGTTCAACTGCGCGGTGTAGCCAAGAATAAATCCCTGACGTTCGAGACGACGCACGCGTTCAAGACATGGCGTAGGCGATAAGCCTACGCGTTTGGAAAGCTCTACGTTTGAAATGCGACCATCTTTCTGAAGTTCATTCAGAATGTTCCTGTCAATTCTGTCGAGGTCTTTCCCGGGGCGTTTCTTATTGTCTACCATTATTATTGTCTCTCTTAATTCCTTCCCTTTACCTGCCACGCCCTGAAAACGCTCATTGTTCGGGGCATTTCTGAAGTGAGCTAACAGAGCCTGTGTTCTGACACCTATCGATATGACGCATGTTGTCTGTCCACAGCATGCGTCATTATCCATATCAGGCTGCTTTTATTCGGCGTTACGTGCAAAACGGGCGATGAAAACCTGTTTTGTTCCGATAAATGTTATTCGCTTCTGATAATGTTTTCGCAAAAGCGCAGGCGATTGTCAAAGTAAAATCACCAAATTCAGGACAAGATGCCAGACAGTCCGCTGGGTATCTGTTTTTAAATGACTATTTTTCCACTATTGCACCCCTCTAACCCGAGTTTTGCCCCCTTTTGGCGCATTGGCCAGGCAAAACCGTCGCTCATCGTCTACGCCGTTTGCAGCTATCGTTAACAAAATTGCCTAAGCCTTGTCATTGTCGCCGGATATTCCCTACAATCGCAGGCTATGTCAGCCGAATGAAACTGAGGAACGCATGAGTACGGCCAAACACAGTAAGTTACTCATTCTGGGCTCCGGCCCAGCGGGTTATACCGCAGCCGTTTATGCTGCACGCGCCAACCTGAACCCGGTACTGATTACGGGTCTGGAAAAAGGCGGACAGCTGACCACTACCACCGAGGTGGAGAACTGGCCGGGCGACCCGCACGATCTGACAGGTCCATCGCTGATGGAGCGGATGCATGAGCATGCCGAAAAATTTAATACTGAGATCATTTTCGATCACATTCACACCGTCGATTTGCAGAACCGTCCGTTCCGCCTTACGGGTGACAGCGGCGAATACACGGCAGATGCCCTGATCATCGCCACCGGTGCGTCAGCGCGCTACCTCGGTCTGCCTTCCGAAGAGGCCTTTAAAGGCAAAGGCGTCTCTGCCTGTGCAACCTGTGACGGCTTCTTCTATCGCAACCAGAAAGTCGCGGTGATTGGCGGTGGCAACACGGCTGTGGAAGAGGCGCTCTACCTGGCGAATATTGCGGCTGAAGTGCACCTTATTCACCGTCGTGACAGCTTCCGCGCAGAGAAGATCCTGATCGACCGCCTGATGGAAAAAGTGCGCAATGGCAATATCGTGCTGCACACCCATCGCACGCTGGAAGAAGTGGTGGGCGATCAGATGGGTGTCACTGGTCTGACACTGCGTTCTACCCAGAACAGTGATGAGACAGAAGCGCTGGAGGTGGCGGGTCTTTTTGTTGCTATCGGACACAGCCCGAATACGGCCATTTTTGAGGGTCAGCTGGCGCTGGAGAACGGTTACATCAAAGTTCAGTCAGGTCTGCACGGCAACGCCACTCAGACCAGCATCCCTGGCGTCTTTGCGGCAGGCGATGTGATGGACCATATCTATCGTCAGGCGATTACCTCTGCCGGCACCGGCTGTATGGCCGCGTTAGACGCTGAGCGCTTTCTTGACGGACTGGTTAAAAACGATCAGTAAGTTGTTAACCCTCTGATCTCAAATGTTCCAGGCGACGGTTTTTCCGTCGCCTTTTTTATTGCTCTCATGCTAGATTCTTGCGCCTGAAGAGATGGAAATGTCTTTCCATTTTCACCCGTCATCGACATTCATCATGGTCTCGCATGGACAAATCGCGGCAGCAGCATCTTACCCGCTGGCTTCGTCAGCAACGTCATTTCGCCGGTCGCTGGTTGCGACTCAACACCCTGCTGGGCATGGCAAGTGCACTTCTGATCATTGCTCAGGCGGGTTTACTGGCCTCGCTGCTGCAGGCTCTGATTGTTGACCAGCAGCCGCGTGAATCCCTGACTGTCAGCATCCTGCTGTTACTGCTCTGCTTTGTGCTCTGCGCCCTGATTAACTATGCCCGTGAACTGACCGGTTATCGTGCCGGACAGGCTATCCGTCAGGCTTTACGTCAGCAGGTATTAGACCGATTGTCTGATCTGGGGCCGGCGTGGATTCAGGGAAAGCCAGCCGGCAGTTGGGCGACGCTGCTGCTGGAGCAGATCGAAGAGATGCAGGAGTATTACGCGCGCTATCTGCCGCAGATGACCCTGGCGGTGCTGATCCCCTGCTGCATTCTGCTGACTATTTTTCCGCTCAACTGGACGGCGGGTCTGATCCTGTTTGCCACCGCGCCACTGATTCCGCTGTTTATGGCGCTGGTCGGGATGGGTGCGGCCGAGGCCAACCGCCGGAACTTCCTGGTGCTGGCCCGCCTGAGCGGTAACTTTCTCGACCGCCTGCGCGGCAGAGAGACGCTGCGGCTGTTTCATCGTGGCGCAGCGGAGCAGCAGGCGGTTGCCGCCGCCACCACCGATTTTCGCCAGCGCACCATGGAAGTGCTGCGCTTAGCCTTTCTCTCCTCTGCCGTGCTGGAGTTTTTTGCCTCGCTGGCGATTGCCGTGGTGGCCGTCTACTTTGGTTTCTCCTATCTGGGCGAATTGCATTTTGGTGATTACGGCCAGGGCGTGACGCTGTTTGCCGGCTTTCTGGTGCTGATCCTCGCCCCGGAGTTTTTCCAGCCGCTGCGCGATCTCGGCGCTTTCTATCACGCCAAAGCCCAGGCTGTAGGCGGTGCCGATGCCCTTGAAGCCTTTATGCAGGCGACGCCTGCCACCGCGCCGCAGGAAGGCCAGTTGCCCTTCACTGCCGATCGCTCAATCGCACTTACCGCCGAAGATCTGCGTGTCTGTGCGCCTGATGGTCAGGTGTTGTGCGGCCCGCTCTCTTTTACTGTCGTCCCTGGCGAACAGATTGCGCTGGTCGGTCAAAGCGGGGCAGGTAAAACGGCCCTGATGAACGCCCTGCTCGGTTTTCTGCCTTATCAGGGTTCGCTGAAAGCGAATGGCGTTGAACTTCGCGATATACGACGGAGTGACTGGCATCAGCAACTCAGTTGGGTAGGACAGAATCCTCAGTTACCGGCCGCCACCTTGCGCGACAATATCGTGATGAATGCGGCCTGGGATGACGAGCGTTTTGCGGCGCTGCTGGAGTCGTGCGGCATTAATGAGTTCCTGCCTCGGCTGCCCCAGGGCATTGACACCCTGCCAGGCGATGGCGGTAATCAGCTGTCGGTGGGTCAGGCGCAGCGGGTCGCGGTCGCGCGCGCACTCTATAAATCCTCGCATTTTTTGCTGCTCGATGAACCCGCAGCCAGCCTGGATGCGCTCAGTGAACGTCATGTGATGCTGGCGCTGAACCAGGCGGCAGCCCGCCAGACCACGCTGATGATAACCCATCAGATTGATACGCTAAGTCACTGGCAGACCCTCTGGGTAATGGAAGCCGGTAAGCTGGTGCAACAGGGTAACTGGCAGCAGCTGTCGCAACAGCCGGGTGCTTTCAGTGAGATGCTGAAGCATCGTCAACAGGAGATTCGCTGATGTCCGCCTTGCGTCCTTTTCTTCGTCTCTGGCTGCGCCACCCTTATCGCCTGGTGCTGGGCATCGTGCTGGCGATTGTTACCCTGCTGGCCAGCATCGGCCTGCTGACGCTTTCAGGCTGGTTTCTGGCCGCCTCGTCAGTGGCAGGCGTAGCCGGTCTCTATACCTTCAACTATATGCTGCCTGCGGCAGGCGTACGTGGCGCCGCCATCATTCGCACTGCCGCACGCTATGCTGAACGGCTGGTCAGCCACGATGCAACATTCAGGGTTCTTCAGCATCTGCGTGTCCACACCTTCAGCCGCCTGATGGCCCTTTCGCCAGGCCAGCTTTCGCGGTTCCGGCAGGCGGACCTGCTCAACCGCTTCGTGGCCGATGTCGATACGCTGGATCACCTCTATCTGCGCGTCATCTCGCCGCTGATCGGCGCACTGGTGGTGATTGTCGTGGTTACCCTCGGAATGAGCTTCATCGATCTTCAGCTGGCACTGACGCTGGGCGGCATCATGCTGAGTACGCTGGTGGTGATGCCAGCGCTGTTTTACCGTCTGGGATCGCCCGCAGGCGGCGCGATTGCCCGTGGGCGCGCCCGCTGGCGCTTACAGCTGATGCAGTGGCTGGCGGCTCAGGCTGAGCTCACCCTGTACGGTGCCTCGCGGGACTGGCGTCAGCAACTTGATGAAGATGAACAGCGCTGGCAGCAGGCTCAGAGCCAGCAACAGCGCTTGCAGGCTGCGGCACAGAGCCTGCTGCTGCTGATCAGCGGCGTAACCGTCACACTGTTGCTCTGGCTCAGTGCGGCGACAATCAGCCAGCAGCAGTTGCCCGGCTCGCTGATTGCCCTGGTGGTGTTTTGCGCGCTGGCTGCTTTCGAGGCGCTGGCACCGGTTGCAGGGGCCTTTCTGCCCATGTCGCAGGTGATAAATGCCGCTCAGCGAGTCAATGACATTATCGATCAGTCACCCGCTATCACCTTTCCGGCAGATTCAGACGCCCGGCCAGGACGACTCGCGGTTGCTATCGATCAGCTCGACTTCAGCTATCCCGACCGCCCGGATAAGGTGCTGAACCGCTTTACCCTTAAGGTGGCAGCCGGTGAACACATTGCACTGCTGGGGCCGACCGGCTGCGGCAAATCCACTCTGCTGGCGCTGTTAACCCGTGGCTGGGATAGCCAGCACGGTGTTATCAGCCTGAATGACCTGCCGATCACCGCATGGTCAGAGCCAGCGCTGCGTCAGCGCATCAGCGTGGTGACTCAGCGGGTTCATCTCTTCAGTCAGAGCCTGCGTGATAACCTACTGCTGGCCTGTCCCGATGCTACTGATGAGCAGTTAAGCCGCGTGCTGAATGACGTCGGCCTGCAGCGCCTGCTTGAGAGCCCGGAAGGATTAAACGCCTGGATGGGAGAAGGCGGTCGCCCGCTGTCAGGCGGCGAACTGCGTCGGCTGGCGCTGGCGCGTGCGTTACTGCATAACGGCGATCTCTGGCTGCTGGATGAACCCACCGAAGGACTGGATGCCACAACCGAGCAGCATATCCTCACCCTGCTGCAGCGGCTGACCGCTGGCAAGACCGTAATAATGGTCACCCACCGGCTCAGCGGCCTGGAGCAGATGGATCGCATCTGCGTGATGGATAATGGCGTGATTGTGGAACAGGGAAGTCATGCCGAATTAATCTCAAAAGCGGGTCGGTACTGGCGTTTCCGGCAGCGGATTGCGCTATAGTCTTAGCGAAATGCTGATAGGTAACAAAACGCGATGAGACTGGTACAACTGTCACGGGAATCTTTGCAATTTCCCCCACCGGAGATGGCGCTGCGCGAGCCAAACGGCCTGCTGGCCATGGGGGGTGATCTCTCCCCTGCCCGGTTACTTAACGCTTATCAGCGCGGCATCTTTCCGTGGTTTTCTTCTGGCGACCCGATTCTCTGGTGGTCGCCCGATCCCCGTGCAGTGCTGTTGCCTGAGCAGTTTCATCTCAGCCGGAGCATGAAGCGTTTCCACAGCCGTTCGCCCTATCGGGTGACGATGAATGAGTCATTTGCCGAGGTGATCGAGGGCTGTGCCGCCGGTCGTGAGGAAGGCACCTGGATCACCTTTGAAATGAAGCGCGCCTGGTTGCGATTGTATGAACTGGGCCACGCCCACTCCATTGAAGTATGGGACGAACATCAGCTGGCAGGTGGCATGTATGGGCTGGCGATGGGGCAAATCTTCTGCGGCGAATCAATGTTCAGCCGTCAGCAGAATGCGTCAAAAACCGCACTTTGGGTATTTTGTCAGCATTTCCTCAGACATCAGGGCCGTCTGGTGGATTGTCAGGTACTTAACCCTCATACGGCCTCTTTGGGGGCGCAGGAGATACCGCGCGCTGACTATCTGCAATATGTACAAAGCCTTGCGTGCCAGCCTGTCAGCGATGGCTGCTGGCAGACACAAACCCTTTTTTAGTCGCACAGAGATGTTTTGCACACATAAAGGCGTATTAAGTGGTATAATGGTCGAGTTTGGTATGTCGTCCGCGCTTCGCAATAACGAGCCGGAATTGCCAGGCTGGGAATCTCAACGCACTCTCGGAACTGTTTTCAATCGTGCGCGTGTAACCGGTTGATACAGATTCTTAGCCCGCTAATCCCCCGCAGACGTCACATAAACACCCTAATTTTACCGGATGCGCGCGACTGACGTGCACCCCGGCAAAGCGTTGGCAAAATCGCCGACGGTTCTTTACATAAATCGTTGAATTGGGCATTATCTTGCCGGTTCAACTGAAAGGTAGTACACCCAGAGGATTCGATGGCCAAAGAAGACAATATTGAAATGCAAGGTACCGTACTGGATACGTTACCTAACACCATGTTCCGCGTAGAACTTGAGAACGGACACGTGGTTACTGCTCATATCTCCGGTAAAATGCGCAAAAACTACATCCGCATCCTGACGGGTGATAAAGTGACCGTTGAGCTGACCCCGTACGACCTGAGCAAAGGCCGCATTGTCTTCCGTAGTCGCTAATTTGCAGTAATCTCATCGCTCTGCAATTTGCAGCGAAAAAAAAGGCCGGATTTTAATCCGGCCTTTTTCATATCTGCAGCAGGTGATTAATGCACAGTGCCTTCGGTTTTGCGTTTTTCAGCACTCAGGAAGTGATAGGTCAGTTCACCTTTCTCACGATCCAGCGCCACTGACACCGAGCCGCCATCCACCAGCGAACCAAACAGCAGTTCATTGGCTAACGGTTTCTTCAGGCTGTCCTGCACGGTGCGCGCCATCGGACGAGCGCCCATCGCTTTGTCATAGCCTTTCTCAGCAAGCCAGTCGCGTGCTTCATCGCTGACTTCCAGCGACACGCCTTTGGCATCCAGCTGCGCCTGCAACTCGACAATGAACTTGTCGACCACCTGATGGATCACCTCTGGTGACAGGTGACTGAACCAGATAATGTTGTCGAGACGGTTACGAAACTCTGGAGAAAACATCTTTTTGATCTCTTCCATGGCATCGGTGCTGTTGTCCTGATGAATCAGGCCAATCGACTTACGTTCAGTCTCGCGGACACCGGCGTTAGTGGTCATGACCAGCACCACATTGCGGAAGTCCGCTTTGCGACCGTTGTTGTCGGTCAGCATACCGTTATCCATCACCTGCAGCAGCAGGTTGAAGACATCCGGGTGTGCTTTCTCAATCTCATCCAGCAACACCACCGCATGAGGATGCTTAATCACCGCATCCGTCAGCAGGCCGCCCTGATCAAAGCCGACATAACCCGGAGGCGCACCAATCAAACGGCTGACGGTGTGACGCTCCATATACTCGGACATATCAAAGCGCAGCAACTCAATGCCCAGCGCTTTCGCCAGCTGCACGGTGACTTCCGTTTTACCGACACCGGTAGGCCCGGCAAACAGGAAGGAACCGACCGGCTTACGATCCTGACCCAGACCTGCACGGCTCATTTTGATCGCTTCCGTCAGCGCCTCAATGGCGTTGTCCTGACCAAACACCAGCATCTTCAGACGATCGCCCAGATTTTTCAGCGTATCGCGGTCGCTTGCTGACACGCTTTGCTCAGGAATACGGGCAATACGAGCCACCACCGTTTCAATGTCAGAGACGTTGATGGTTTTCTTGCGCTTACTGGCTGGCATCAGGCGCGCACGCGCACCCGCTTCATCAATCACATCAATCGCCTTGTCAGGCAGATGACGGTCGTTGATATATTTCACCGCCAGTTCCACGGCTGCGCGCACCGCTTTAGCGGTATAGCGCACATCGTGATGCGCTTCGTACTTGGTCTTCAGGCCATTCAGGATCTGCACGGTCTCTTCTGGTGAAGGCTCCGTGATATCGATCTTCTGGAAGCGACGTGCCAGGGCACGGTCTTTTTCAAAGATGTTGCTGAATTCCTGATAGGTGGTGGAACCCATCACCCGAATCTTGCCAGAGGAAAGAAGAGGTTTGATCAGGTTCGCAGCATCGACCTGGCCGCCGGATGCAGCACCCGCACCGATGATGGTATGGATCTCATCGATAAACAGAATGCTGTGTTCGTCCTGCTCCAGCTGCTTCAGCAGCGCTTTGAAACGTTTTTCAAAGTCACCACGGTACTTGGTGCCGGCTAATAACGAACCGATATCCAGCGAGTAGATCGTGCAGTCTTTCATCACTTCCGGTACATCGCCCTGCTCTATGCGCCAGGCGAGACCTTCAGCAATGGCGGTTTTACCCACACCCGACTCACCCACCAGCAGCGGGTTATTTTTACGGCGACGACATAGCACCTGAACGGTACGTTCCAGCTCTTTATCGCGACCAATCAGTGGATCAATACCACCGACGCGAGCAAGCTGATTAAGATTGGTGGTGAAGTTTTCCATACGCTCCTCCCCGCCTGCTTGCTCTTCGTTAACCGGATTTTCTGCGCCTGGCGCCTGGCCGGACTCATCTTTACGCGTACCGTGAGAGATGAAGTTCACCACATCAAGGCGGCTCACTTCATGTTTGCGTAGCAGATAAGCCGCTTGCGACTCCTGCTCGCTGAAAATGGCGACCAGCACATTCGCACCGGAGACTTCGCTGCGACCGGATGACTGGACATGGAAAACCGCACGCTGCAGGACGCGCTGGAAGCTAAGCGTGGGTTGTGTATCACGCTCCTCTTCGCTGGCAGGCAGCACGGGCGTAGTTTGTTCGATGAAGGCTTCGAGTTCCTGCCGCAGAGCCACAATGTCCACCGTACAGGCTTCCAGTGCCTCTCTGGCCGACGGGTTACTGAGCAACGCCAGTAACAGATGCTCGACGGTCATAAACTCATGACGGTGCTCACGCGCTCTGGCGAAAGCCATATTTAAACTGAGTTCCAGTTCTTGATTGAGCATTAGGCACCTCCCCCAATTATCGCCCTTACCTGTTTCCTATATGGAGACGGGTTCAGGCCTTTTCCAGCGTACACAGCAACGGATGATGATTTTCCCGTGCATAGTTGTTCACCTGGGCCGCTTTTGTTTCGGCGACTTCTGCAGTAAATACACCACAGATCGCCTTGCCGTGATAGTGAACTTTCAACATCAGCTGCGTTGCACGTTCAACATCATAAGAAAAGAACTTTTGTACAACGTCAATAACAAATTCCATAGGTGTATAATCGTCATTATTCAGAATGACTTTATACATAGAAGGCGGCTTTAACCCTTCACGTACTTTATCGTCGGCCAGATGTTCAAAGTTAAGCCAGTCGTTTGCGTTTGCCATAGTGTTCCGTTGAGATTTTGCTTTTAGCCTTTAAGTAGCTACATATTGAGAGTTTAACATGCCTGTCAAGCCGCATGCCGCTGCTGAAAATTTATTCAGAAATTCCCCTGCGCGACCTGCATCACAAAATTCGCAATAGCGTTAACTGCCTCAAATTTTGATGATTTTTTCCCCACCTGGCCCGGTGGTTTGCTTGACGTCAGCCGCGCTTTCTCTACATTCTAGCTGCACAGGCTGATTGAGTTTTAATCAAATCCGACTCACAGCTTCGATGACCTCACCTACTTATAAAATGTCTTGCGAGGGAAGTAAAAGCATGGAGACGGGCACAGTTAAATGGTTCAACAATTCCAAAGGCTTTGGCTTTATCTGTCCGATTGGCGGTGGCGAAGATATTTTTGCGCACTACTCCACCATTCAGATGGAAGGCTACCGCACGCTTAAGGCAGGCCAGCAGGTTCAGTTCGATGTCCACGAAGGCCCGAAAGGCAATCACGCCAGCCTGATCGTGCCGGTCGAGGTGCAGGCTGTGGCCTGACACATATCGCCTTTCTGAACAAAGACCCAAAAATGCCAGCCAGTGCCGCTGGCATTTTCCTGTTCGATGTCACCTAATCTGCCTGGCCCTGCGCCAGTCCAATCACCCGGGCAAACATCTGCCGCATCAATGGCGGGATGGCCTCTGGCCCGCGTTCCGCCGCCGACGTAGCCACTGCGATCGCCAGTTCCGGCTTGGAGCTCTGGTGAATCGCTTTAGTAATAATACGCCTGGAACTCATCGGAACGTTTAACGGCAGGTGCGCCATCTGATGATAGACATCCTGAAAGCCGTGCTGATAGAGAAAATTTTCCATATCCAGCGCCGGTAACTGCGTCAGAAAACGCGGCTCCGGTTCACCCGGCTGTAACTGAGTGCGTGCCGTACTGGCATATTTATTCCCCGCCTGATCACCGTCAGTCAGGACATGCCAGGCGATACCCATGCGCCGGGCAAACTTCAGTAGCGGTTTTAACCCCGACTGCGCAAACTCAATCACCTTCACGCCTTCAGCGGCGAAGTTGTAACCGCACTGCTGCGCCAGCTCATTCATGATCCAGACTTCGGTTTCTCCCTCCACCAGCAGCCAGCAACGGGCGAACAGCGCGGCAGGCCGGTTGACCCGAATATGGAAGCCGATGCGCCGGCTCTCTTCGGCACTCAGTCCCTCCGGACCGATGCGCCAGGCCGCTACGCGCGAGGGTCCACGCACCAGACGACAGACGTTTTCCACCGGCACCTGCGACAGCAGCTCCGGCGAATTAGTGGTGGCGATTTTTTGCAGCGGCAGCAGCCTCAGCAGATTCCATGCTACCGACAGCATAATCGGATGCAGCCGGGTTTCCGGATCTTCAATCAGCAGCAGCGGGCGTGCACCGGCGGCCAGCGGGACGTCTCCTCGTGCCTCAATCAGTAGGGTAAACATCTGCAGCAGTATCAGCTGACGGCTGCGGGAGTCGGTTCCGGCAATCAGCTGATTCAGGTGATCCAGCGCCCGCCATCCCTGTCCCCCCTCGCGCGTCTGCGGGTCCCGTAGCCTGACCTCGTTGCCCGCATCGGGCGGCTGCACCAGAAAGTAGTGCTGCATCAGTTGCTGCATCGTCTTCAGCCCCTGCCGCAGCACCTCATCGCTGAGCTGTTGCGGATGGTGCTCCAGATCGCGCACCAGCGTCTCCATACCCGCCAGTAGCTCAGGATGTGCGGTGGGGAGCGGTGCACTACTCCGCGTCCGCTTACTGAAACGCGCATCGCGCAATCGCAGAACCGGATACCGTTTCAGCAAAAGATCGATGGCCGCCGCACAGTTCTGCTCAGGTAACAGCTGATAGTTCAGGTCAACAAAACGGCGGCGGGTTTCGATACCGCTGTCACGCCAGGTGGCGCTGACGCTGTAACAGAGCTGACGCTGGCCCTGAGCATCACGCTGCCAGAAGGTCGACAGCACCGCATCCGGGTCGTTGCCGTCATCGCGAAAGTGGAACACCACCGACAGATGGCGCATCGCATCGGTCACATCGCCTGGGGTGAAATGGAAATCAGCCTCGGTAAAAACATAGGCCGGTTCATGGGGCGAAAGTAACAGGCTCAGGGCATCCAGCAGACTGGATTTGCCCCAGGCGTTCTCACCAATCAGCAGATTGGTCTGGGTTAAAGGCAGTGAGAGCTTATTGATGCCGCGGAAACCGCGAATGTCGATATGTTCCAGAATCATAGGCGTCCATCCTCAGTTTATAAACAGCATGGTTGCCGCCAGCGAGCCGGTCAAGCCGCTTTCTCAGGGTTTACTCCGTTACGCTTTTTCGCTAGCGTGTGGCCTCTTCCACCATGGATGGCCCTTATCGCTATGTACTCCGGACTCCTGATTATTCTTCTGCCGCTGATCGCCGGCTGGCTGCTACCGTTCCGTCAAACTTCAACCCTGCGCCGGGTCAATCAGCTGCTGGGCTGGATGGTTTACGTCATTCTGTTCTTTATGGGCATCAGCCTGGCCTTTCTCGACAACCTGAGCAGCAATCTGCTGGCGGTATTTCACACCGCGCTGGTAGCGGCCTTCTGCATTCTGCTGTGCAACCTGCTGGCGCTGCGCGGGCTGGAAAAATATGCCCCCTGGCAGCATGCGCACCGGCAGGAGAAACTGCCCTCGCGGCTGCATATGGCGCTGGACTCTCTGAAGCTGTGCGGCGTGGTTGTCATCGGTTTTCTGCTTGGCCTGACCCAGTGGCCACTGCTGCACCACGCCTCAACGGCCAGCGAATATGCGCTGATCTTCCTGCTGTTTCTGGTTGGCATTCAGCTGCGCGGCAGCGGCATGACGCTGCGTCAGATTATCCTGAACCGTCGTGGCCTGCTGGTTGCCAGCGTGGTGCTGGTCAGCGCGCTTATCGGCGGCATGATTGCGGCGTTGCTGCTGGGCGTGCCGCTGAAAACCGGTCTGGCGTTAGCCAGTGGTTTTGGCTGGTACTCTCTCTCCGGCATTCTGATGACCGAAGCTTTTGGTCCGGTCATCGGCAGCGCCGCCTTCTTCAACGACCTGATACGTGAACTGTTGGCAATCATGCTCATTCCGGCGCTGATTGGCCGTCATCGCTCCAGCGCACTCGGCCTGTGTGGCGCCACTTCAATGGACTTTACCCTGCCGGTGCTGCAGCGGGCGGGCGGCAATGAGATCGTCCCGGCCGCCATTGTGCACGGCTTTGTGATGAGCCTGCTGGCCCCGATTCTTATCGCCCTCTTCTCCGCCTGAATCCTGTCTGATATGCGCTGAGCTCTGCCAGCGCATTTTTTCACGCCTGCTTTTCTGCCGTGTCGTCTACGCTTCTTTTTTCGGTTCTGGTCACGTCACTCTTCAGGGCGGGCCGACAAAGGAGAAGAGCATGAAACAAACCGTCGCGGCGCTGGTCGCCAAAACGCTGGAAAGCGCGGGCGTAAAACGCATCTGGGGCGTCACCGGGGATTCCCTTAACGGCCTGAGCGACAGTCTTAATCGCATGGGCACCATTGAATGGATGCCGACGCGCCATGAAGAAGTCGCCGCATTCGCAGCGGGCGCGGAAGCGCACATCAGCGGTGAACTGGCGGTCTGCGCCGGCTCCTGTGGGCCAGGCAACTTACATCTGATCAACGGTCTATTCGATTGCCATCGTAACCGCGTTCCTGTTCTGGCGATTGCGGCACATATTCCCTCCAGCGAAATCGGCAGCGGCTATTTTCAGGAAACCCATCCGCAGGAGCTGTTCCGCGAATGCAGCCACTACTGCGAACTGGTTTCGAACCCTGAGCAGCTCCCGCAGGTGCTGGGCATCGCGATGCGTAAAGCGATTCTGAATCGTGGTGTCTCGGTGGTGGTGCTGCCTGGGGATGTCGCGCTTAAACTGGCGCCAGAGAGCGCCAGCGCGGAATGGTATCCGCCACAGTTGCCGCAAGTCCTGCCACAGCCCGCCGAACTGGTGCAGCTGGCGCAGACGCTGAACGAAGCCAGCGATATTACGCTGCTGTGCGGCAGTGGCTGCGCCGGAGCGCATCAGGAGGTGGTAGCGCTGGCAGAAGCGCTGAAAGCCCCTATCGTCCATGCGCTGCGCGGCAAAGAACACATCGAATATGACAACCCTTATGATGTCGGCATGACCGGTCTGATCGGTTTCTCATCCGGTTTCCACGCCATGATGAATGCCGGGACGCTGGTGTTGCTGGGCACGCAGTTTCCCTATCGCGCCTTCTATCCGGAAAAGGCTAAAATCATCCAGATTGATATCAATCCGGGCAGCCTTGGGTCACATTGTCACGTCGATCAGGCCTATGTCGGCGATGTGAAAAGCACACTGCAGGCGCTGCTGCCGCAACTGACACACAAAAGCGATCGCAGCCATCTCGACAGCGCGGTTAAGCACTATGGCGAGGCGCGCAAAAGTCTGGACGAACTGGCGCAGCCCAACGATAAGCAGCCGATCCATCCGCAATATCTGGCACAGCAGATCAGCCACTACGCCAGTGATGACGCCATCTTTACCTGCGATGTCGGGACACCGACCGTCTGGGCGGCGCGCTATCTGAAGATGAACGGCAGACGTCGCCTGCTGGGTTCGTTTAACCACGGCTCAATGGCGAACGCGATGCCACAGGCGCTGGGCGCGCAGTCGATTGATCGCAATCGTCAGGTGGTGGCACTGTGTGGCGACGGCGGCTTCAGCATGCTGATGGGGGATTTTATCTCGCTGGCGCAACTGAAAATGCCGGTCAAACTGGTGATCTTCAACAACAGCGTGCTGGGCTTTGTGGCGATGGAGATGAAAGCGGGTGGCTATCTCACCGATGGCACCGAGCTGGAGAATCCTGACTTTGCCGCTATCGCCGAGGCCTGCGGTATCCGGGGTATCCGGGTGGAAAAGGCATCTGATCTCAATGGCGCGCTGGAGCAGGCGTTTGCCCACGATGGCCCGGTGCTGGTGGATGTCATTACCGCCAAAGAGGAACTGGCGATGCCGCCCGAGATCAAAATGGAGCAGGCTAAAGGCTTCAGTCTCTACATGCTGCGCGCCATCATGAATGGTCGCGGTGATGAGGTGGTAGAACTGGCGAAAACCAACTGGCTGCGGTAAAACAGAGACTCCATCCAGGCGGGCGCGATGCCCGCCTTTTTTTTCTTCCGCCACGTTCAGGAGCATAGGGTGATCGATTTACGCAGTGATACCGTAACCCGGCCCAGCGCCGCCATGTTAAGCGCGATGATGTCTGCCGAAACCGGTGATGACGTCTACCGTGACGACCCCACCGTAAATGCGCTGGAGGCGGAAGCCGCACGGCTGAGCGGCAAAGCAGCGGCGCTGTTTTTCCCGACCGGCACCCAGGCGAATCTGGTGGCGCTACTCAGCCATTGCGAACGCGGCGATGAATATATCGTGGGTCAGCAGGCGCACAACTACAAATATGAGGCGGGCGGTGCGGCGGTACTGGGCAGTATTCAGCCACAGCCGATTCTGGCCGCCGACGATGGTACGCTGCCGCTCGACGTAGTAGCGGCCGCCATCAAGCCGGACGATATTCACTTTGCCCGCACCCGCCTGCTGAGTCTGGAGAACACGCATCACGGTAAAGTTTTGCCGCTGGCGTATCTGGAACAGGCGTGGACCTTTACCCGCGAGCACCAGCTGGCGCTGCACATTGATGGCGCACGCATTTTCAATGCGGTAGTCGCGCAGCAGGCCACGCTGGCGGCGATTGCCCGCTACTGCGACACCCTGACCATCTGTCTCTCTAAAGGTCTGGGCACGCCTGTCGGTTCTCTGCTGTGTGGCGACACGGCGCTGATTGAGCGCGCACGTCGCTGGCGTAAAATGACCGGCGGCGGCATGCGCCAGGCCGGTATTCTGGCAGCGGCGGGTCTCTATGCGTTAGAACACAATGTGGCGCGGCTGCAGGAGGATCATGACAATGCCGCCTGGCTGGGACAGCAGTTGCATGAGCTGGGCGTTCAGGTCATCGATCAGCAGACCAACATGCTGTTTGTGGCGGTGCCGGAAGCCCAGGTCAAACCATTAGGTGAGTGGATGAAGGCGCGCGGGGTGTTAATCAGCGCAGGAACCCGCACCCGTCTGGTCACCCATCTGGATGCTGATCGTGCGGCACTGGCGCAGGTCGTCGCCCACTGGAAGGCGTTTTTACACCAATAACCCGCTATTGCGCCGCGCCATATTTATCCAGTAGCGCGGCAGCTATCGCGGCGGTTTCTGCATCGGGCTGCCCGCGATAATCCGCAGGCCGGAAATGCATCTGAAATGCGGCGATTACCCTCTGCTGTTCACGCGCGCTCATCTCTGCCGTCACCGGATAGCCATAGCGCTGCAAACTTTCCAGTAGTGGCTCCACGGGTACCACCGCGTGCGGATCATGACCCGCTAAATGAAACTGCACTCGTCCGGCATCGGGCCAGGCACCCATTCCGCGCAGGGCCAGCTGATGCCACGGAAAGAGTGGGCCGGGATCCTGCTTACGCTGCGGCGCGATATCACTGTGACCGACAATATTTTCCGGTGTGATGCCGTAGCGCTGTGCAATATCGCGCAGCAGCGCCTCCAGCGTGGTGATCTGCTCGGCGGTAAACGGCTGCCATTCAAGACCGGTCAGGGTCCGGCGATAACCCTGGTTCACCAGTTCGATACCAATCGATGTGTCATTGATGCGGCTGGCTCCGCGCCAGAAGCTTGGGCCGGCATGCCAGGCGAGTTGCTGCTCCGGCACCAGTTGCCAGATAACACCTTTCCCGGCGCGCTGTGGCGGCTGGCGGGGGATCAGATAGTGGGCGCTGACTTCCCGATCGGTCAGGGTCGCCAGCGACGAAGAAAAATCTTCGGCGGTGTAGTGGATCACAATCACCTTCACCCGCGGTCGCGCGCCCTGCGCCGGATGCCGCAGATCGGCCCAGTAGCCGTCACGGGATTCTATCCCGAACTGGCAGCCCGCCAGCAGCAGCGACAGTATCAGCCACAGCCACCGTTTCAACGAATGATCACCGCCGTGCCGCTGACGCTCACCATCAGCATGCTGCCATCTTTGCCGACCGTTTCGTAATCAATATCGATACCGACTACTGCGTTGGCGCCCAGCGCTTTTGCCTGCTCCTCCAGCTCTTCAAACGCGATCTCTCGCGCTTTACGCAGCTCTTTCTCGTAAGCACCGGAGCGGCCACCGACCACATCACGGATGCCAGCGAAAAAGTCACGGAAGATGTTGGCACCCAGAATCGCTTCACCGGTGACGACGCCACAATATTCGCTGATGCTGTGACCTTCCAGCGTGGGGGTTGTTGAAAATTTCATCGCATTCTCCTTGTTGAAAACCGGGCTAAGGCTCTTTCGACTAAAAAGCACGGCTATACTCTATGCTAAAAAGGGCACCTTGCCAGAGAACCATAAGGAAATCGAGATGAGAAACAACGCGTTTGCGCTAATGATCCCGGCGGCCCTGCTGCTCAGCGCCTGTACCACCGTTGAGCCAGTGATTAAGGATAATGGCCCACGTACCGCACCGTGCATTGAAGGCGGTCCTGACCAGGTGGCCCAGCAGTTTTACGACCTGCGTATCGAACAGCCTACGCAGGGTCTGCCCGACAGCAACACCCTGGCAAAATATCGCCCTTACCTGAGTGATGCGCTGTACCACTCATTGCAGGCGGCCAGCGGCAGCAATGCAGGCGCACAGTGGCGCAATGGCGATCTCTTCTCCAGCCTGTCACAGGGTCCGACCGCCGCCAGCGTCGCTGATGCTTCCACCATTCCGAACCGCGATGCACGCAACATCCCGCTGCGGGTCGACCTGAGCCGCGACGGCAAGCAGTGGCAGGATGAAGTGCTGATGATCCATCAGGGCAGTTGCTGGGTGGTGGATGATGTGCGCTACATGGCCAACCCTGCGCATGCAGAGGGTGGCAGCCTGAGCCAGATGCTTGAGAAATCGAAAAAATAACCTCAGGCTTAACCGTTCAGAGAAGCGCAGTCGCCCCCGGGCGCTGCGCTTTTTTTATTTCCGCCGCCCGTCCCGCTGCAGCGCGCTGCTCCCAGGCAGTGCATGATATTGTGCTAAGCTTTTGCGGTTAGCCTGCTGTTTTAGAAATTTTAACCCACCTTATTTGCATAACTATTCTGGTGACGTTAAAATCCGCGACACTAATAGCTATTCAAATCTGGCGCATGAGTATTCAACTAAACGCAATAAACTGCTTCTACGGTGCTCATCAGGCGCTGTTCGACATTAACCTTGAGTGTCCGCAAGGCGAGACCCTGGTGCTGCTGGGTCCCAGCGGTGCGGGTAAGAGTTCGCTGCTGCGGGTGCTTAACCTGCTGGAGCAACCGCGTTCAGGTCAGTTGCAGATTGCCGGTAATCAGTTCGACTTCAGCCAGAAACCCTCCGATGCTGCGATTCGCGAACTGCGTCAGAACGTCGGTATGGTGTTTCAGCAGTACAATCTCTGGCCGCATCTTACCGTGCTGCAGAATCTGATTGAAGCGCCCTGCCGGGTACTGGGCCTCAGCAAAAGTGACGCCCGCGCCCGCGCCGACAAGCTGCTTGACCGGCTGCGCCTGACGCCCTACAGCGATCGCTTTCCGCTGCATCTCTCCGGTGGTCAGCAGCAGCGTGTGGCGATTGCCCGCGCGCTGATGATGGAGCCGCAGGTGCTGCTGTTCGATGAGCCGACTGCCGCGCTGGACCCTGAAATTACCGCACAGATTGTCAGTATCATTCGCGAACTGGCCCAGACCCGCATTACCCAGGTGATTGTGACCCATGAAGTGGAGGTGGCACGTAAAACGGCCAGCCGCGTCGTCTATATGGAGAACGGTCACATTGTGGAACAGGGCGATGCCAGCCGCTTTACACAGCCGCAAACCGAGGCGTTTGCTCACTATCTTTCGCACTAAGTCAGGATGCTAAAAATGAAAAAAATGGTACTTGCTGCACTGCTTGCTGGTTTTAGCCTGAGCGCTACGGCGGCACAGACGATTCGTTTTGCGACCGAAGCCTCTTATCCTCCTTTTGAGTTTGTGGATGCGGACAACAAGATTCAGGGCTTTGATGTCGATCTGGCCAATGCGCTGTGTAAAGAGATTGATGCGACCTGCACCTTCACCAATCAGGCGTTCGACAGCCTGATCCCAAGCCTGAAATTCCGTCGTTTTGATGCGGTGATGGCGGGCATGGATATCACACCAGATCGTGAAAAACAGGTCCTGTTCACCAAGCCTTACTACGACAACTCCGCGCTGTTTGTTGCCCAGAAAGGCAAAGTCGCCAGCGTGGAAGCGCTGAAAGGCAAGCGGGTTGGCGTCCAGAACGGCACCACGCATCAGAAATACCTGACTGAGAAACATAGCGAGATCACCACCGTTCCTTACGACAGCTATCAGAATGCGGTGCTGGATCTGAAAAATGGCCGTATTGATGCTGTGTTCGGTGACACCGCAGTCGTCAACGAATGGCTGAAGCAGAATGCCGCGCTGGCTGCCGTTGGTGAGAAAGTCACGGACAAAGCCTACTTTGGTACCGGCCTGGGCATTGCGGTACGTACCGGTAACACCGATCTGCAAACCAAGTTCAATGGCGCGCTGGATAAGATCAAAGCAGACGGCACGTACAAAACCATCTACAGCAAATGGTTCCAGCAGTAATCTCTGATGAATGAAATGATGACCCTCGCAAGCGCCGCCGGCATGACCGTCGGCCTTGCTGTTTGTGCTCTCATCGCTGGCCTGGTGCTGGCGATGATTTTCGCTGGCTGGGAGTCACTGCGCCTGAAACCGCTGGCGTGGATTGGCACCGGCCTGGTAACGCTGATCCGCGGCCTGCCGGAAATTCTGGTGGTGCTGTTTATCTATTTTGGCGCCTCACAGCTGCTGCTCACCCTCTCTGACGGCTTCACCCTGAATTTCGGCCTGTTTCAGTTACCGATTCAGGTTGAAATTGAAAACTTCGACGTCAGTCCGTTCCTGTGCGGTGTGATAGCGCTGGCGATGCTCTATGCCGCCTATGCCTCGCAGACGCTGCGCGGCGCGCTGAAAGCGGTGCCGATGGGTCAGTGGGAGTCGGGTCAGGCGCTGGGCATGAAAAAATCGGCCATCTTTCTCCGGCTGATTATGCCGCAGATGTGGCGTCACGCCCTGCCCGGTCTGGGCAATCAGTGGCTGGTGCTGCTGAAAGATACTGCGCTGGTCTCGCTGATTAGCGTCAACGATCTGATGCTGCAAACCAAAAGTATCGCCACCCGCACGCAGGAGCCGTTTACCTGGTTCCTGGTGGCGGCCGCTATCTACTTAGTGATCACGCTCTTCAGCCAGGCGGTGTTACGCCGCATCGAACTGCGCACCACCCGCTTTGAACGGGGGAACAGCTAATGCTGGCCTATCTGCCTGAACTCCTGAAAGGGTTGCATACCAGCCTGACGCTGACGGCAGCCTCGCTGGTCGTGGCCCTGCTGCTGGCGCTGCTCTTCACCGTGGTGCTGTCGCTGAAAACGCCGGTGTTCAACCCGCTGGTCAAAGGCTTTATTACGCTGTTTACCGGCACACCGCTGCTGGTGCAGATTTTCCTGATCTATTACGGTCCGGGACAGTTTCCCTCGATCCAGCAGATCCCCTGGCTGTGGCATTTACTGTCGCAGCCCTGGCTGTGCGCGATGCTGGCGCTGTCGCTGAACAGCGCGGCTTACACCACGCAGCTGTTTTACGGTGCGGTGCGTGCGATTCCTTCCGGACAGTGGCAATCGTGTGCCGCGCTCGGCATGAGCTGCAAAGATACCCTGCGCATTCTGCTGCCGTATGCATTTAAACGCGCCCTCTCCTCCTACTCCAATGAAGTGGTGCTGGTGTTCAAAGGCACCTCGCTGGCCTACACCATCACCCTGATGGAAGTCATGGGCCACGGTCAGTTGCTCTATGGCCGCACCTACGACATCACGGTCTATGCCGCGGCGGGTCTGGTTTATCTCTGCGTTAACGGTTTGCTGACGCTGATGATGCGGCTGATCGAAAAGCGCGCCCTGGCCTTCGAACGACGTAACTGATATCCGGGCGAGGCCCCTCGCCCTTTTCGCCTGAAAAATCACACTAATTGCATAAAAATGCATTTTATGGCAGGGTATCGCCTTCTCTGGCTGACCACATCACAGGAATCATAAATGAAAAAATGGATTGTTGCCGCTGCGCTGGCTTCGCTGGCACTTACCGCCCAGGCAGCGGAAAAGATTCGCTTCGCCGCTTCAGCGACTTATCCGCCGTTTGAATCCCTGGATCGGGAAAATAACCTGGTGGGATTCGATATCGATCTGGCCAAAGCGCTGTGCCAGCAGATGAAAGCGGAGTGTACCTTTACCAACAATGCTTTCGACAGCCTGATCCCGTCACTGAAGTTCCGCCGCTATGACGCGGTGATTTCCGGCATGGATATCACCACTGAGCGCAGCAAGCAGGTCGATTTTACCCAGCCTTATTACGCTAACTCCGCCATCGTGATCGCCCGTAAAGGCCAGTTCAGCAACTTTGCTGAGCTTAAGGGCAAACGCATCGGCGTGGAAAACGGCACCACTCACCAGAAGTACCTGCAGGATAAGCATCCGGAAGTGAAAGTGGTGGCCTATGACAGCTATCAGAATGCGATTCTGGATATGAAGAGTGGCCGGCTGGATGGCGTGTTTGGCGACAGCGCAGTGGTGAATCAGTGGCTGAAGACCAATGCGGATCTCGCCACTGTCGGTGAACATGTTACGGATGCGGACTACTTTGGCACCGGTCTCGGCATTGCCGTGCGTAAAGGCAATACGGCGCTTCGCGATCAGTTCAATCAGGCGCTGAACGAACTGAAAGCCAACGGCAGCTGGCAGCAGCTTAATCAGAAGTGGTTCCCGGAGTAATTACCGGCTGAGGCAGCCTCTGCCGATGCTTTCCCGGACTCGTGCTGACGGCGGGTTAACAGCGTCAGCACTTCAAAATGGGCGGTGTGGGGAAACATATCGAACAGTTGCACCTTCGTCACCTCATAGGCGCTCAGTCGGGCAATATCCTGCGCCATGGTCTGCGGATTGCAGCTTGAATAGAGCAGATAATCCGGAGCCATCTGGCTGAGATAGTCACACAGCGCCTCACCAATTCCACGACGCGGTGGATTAACCAGCACCAGCTGCGGCACCGCGTCGCGTCCGGTCGCAAACGCCGTAGAATCCAGCGCCGCAAACTGCACTTTTTCCAGCCCCAGCATCTCAGCGGAACGCTGGGCGCATTTAATCGCCTCGGCGCTGATCTCAATGCCCGTCAGTTCCATCTCCGCTGTCGCGCAGTGCAGACCAAAACCGCCCACGCCGCAGAAGAGATCCCACATGCTGTTGACCGGCAGCGCCCTGACCCAGTCGCGCGCGGTGGCATAGAGTGCGCTGGCAACCTGCGGGTTGGTCTGGAAGAAGCTTTGCGGGCGGATCCACAGCGGCACGCCGTTGAAGTTCTCTGCCAGCGACTGCGCGGGCGTCAGCGCAATCTCTTCTTCCCCCTCCAGAATCGCCATATGCACCGGCTGAATATTGGCAGAGATCACCGCCAGCTGCGGCAGTTGCTGTTGCAGCCACGGCAATGCGGCGCGCAGCTGTTCCAGTTTCGCGGTTGAACGCAGGACAAAGCGCAGCATCACGCCACCCTGCTGGCTTTCGGTTATCAGCAGGAATTTGAGTTCGCCGCGTTTGCGCGCCACGTTATAGGGCGTCAGTCCGGCACGGGCGATAAAGGGCTTAAGTGCAGCAAAAACCGGCTGGAAGCTGGCGGGATAGAGCGGACAATCGCACAGATCCACAGCTTCACCATCACGATGGATTAATCCCAGCACCGGACGCTCTACGCTGCCACTCACCACCATTTTGGCTTTATTACGAAATGCCTGCTGCGGTGAGGTGACCGGCGGCAACCAGGCAGCGACCGGCTGCTCAGCCAGTAACTGTTCCAGCATCGACTGTTTGTCGTTCAGCTGAGTGGGATAGGGTTTTTCCAGCCACTGACAGGAGCGGCAACGGTTAGCGTCATAAAGCGCGCAGTGCATGGTAAAGCCTTAACGATCGGGTCGGGCGGAACGCGATTGTATCATCGCTTCCTGAAAAAAGCGCGGCTGCTGGCAGGCAGAAACAGCAGCAGGAGCACCAGCAGATCGGGGATTTTCTGCGACAGGGTATGGTGGATAATCTGGACGTTATTGTCGCCATCAATGCTGAAAATCTCGGGGTAGATCCAGCCCAGCGAGGCGACCAGCATATAGCTGAGCACAATCACCTGCGTCGCCACATAGCCCCAGCGTCCACGGTTACTGCCGCGCATCAGGGTAAAGGCGCAGCGCAGTTCGAACAGGAAGATCAGCTGGCTGGCGACAAAGATGAGTGTCGCGTCCCAGGACTGGGCGCTGCGGTGAACAAAGTTGGCGAGTTCACTGTAACCCAGCTCGTTTGCCAGCATCAGGACGCTCAGGCAGCGGGTCGCAATAATAGCAATGCCCGCAACCGTCACCGGAACCGGCGCGATTGAAAGCGTGGCACTGCTTTTGAAGATTTCTGACATAGTCCGTGACTCCACCTGATCGAAAAACGGGCCGGTCAGACCGGCCCGTTCATATAGTGGCAAAGGTTACGGATTTCAGCCACGTTTAGCTTTCTGAATATCGCTTAAACGTTGTTTTTCTTCGTGTGCCATCACCCGCCAGGCGATAAAACCCACTAAACCGACCACAAACAGGATCAATGAAGCCAGCGCATTGATTTCCGGGTTAACGCCGCGTCGCACGGTGGCGAAGATCGCCATCGGCAATGTGGTGGCACCCGGCCCGGTCACAAAGCTGGCAATCACCAGATCGTCGAGTGACAGGGTAAACGCCAGCAGCCAGCCGGTCACAATAGCCGGTGCAATCATGGGCACGGTAATCACAAAAAAGACCTTCAGCGGCGTTGCGCCTAAATCCATCGCCGCCTCTTCGATGGAGCGGTCCAGCTCACGCAGACGCGAGTTAATCACCACGGCCACATAGGCGGTACAGAAGGTGACGTGGGCCAGCCAGATGGTCAGCATGCCGCGTTCGCTCGGCCAGCCAAAGGCGTTGCCCATTGCCACAAACAGCAGCAGCAGCGACAGTCCGGTGATGACGTCGGGCATCACCAGCGGCGCGGTCAGCATAAAGGCAAAACCATTGTGGCCACGGAAGCGACCAAATCGCACGATAATTACCGCCGCCAGCGTGCCCAGCACCACCGCCATGGTGGCGGAGAGACCGGCAATACTCAGACTCAGTAGCACGGCGTCAATCATCGCGCTGTCCTGGAAGAGCACCCTGTACCAGTGGAACGAGAAGCTCTCCCACACCGTCACCAGCGGTGAGCTGTTGAAGGAGTAAACCACCAGCAGCAGCATCGGCGCATAGAGGAACAGGAAGCAGCAGACCAGAATACCGGTACGCCAGGGTGAGCGAATGGTTGGCAAATTATTCATGCCTTCTCTCCCATTTCACGGTTTTGATGCTTGTGGAACCAGATGATCGGCAGAATCAGGATCAGCAGAATGATAACCGCCAGCGCGGAGGCCACCGGCCAGTCGCGGTTGTTAAAGAACTCCTGCCACAGGATACGGCCAATCATGATGCTGTCAGGGCCACCCAGCAGTTCAGGGATCACGTACTCCCCCACCGCCGGGATAAACACCAGCATCGATCCGGCGATAATGCCCCCTTTGGTCAGCGGGACAATCACGCTGAAAAAGGTCTTCAGCGGACGCGCACCCAGATCCAGTGAGGCTTCCACCAGCGAGTAATCAATGCGGGTCAGCGCGGTGTAGATTGGCAGCACCATAAACGGCAGATAGCAGTAGACGATACCGATATAGACCGCTGTATTGGTGTAGAGGATCACCAGCGGATGATCGATCACCCCCAGCCACAGCAGGAACCGGTTCAGAATACCGTTGTTGTTAAGCAGCCCCATCCAGGCGTAGACGCGGACCAGAAATGAGGTCCATGACGGCAGGATCACCAGCAGCAGCAGAATGGTGCGCATGGATGGCTTGCTGTGCGCCACGGCCCACGCGAGCGGGTAGCCAATCAGCAGACAGATCACCGTGGAGATCGCTGCCACTTTCAGCGACTGCAGATAGGCATCGACGTAGAGCGGATCGTCGGTCAGCGTCAGGTAGTTGCCGAAATTGAGCACAATGCTGAACTGGTCATCAGCCCAGCTCACCAGCTCGGTGTAGGGGGGAATCGCACGCGCAATGTCCGCGAAGCTGATCTTCAGCACCGTCAGAAACGGCAGCAGAAACAACAGCACCAGCCAGACATAAGGCAAGGCGATCACCAGCTTGCGGCCATGCTGCATTTTTATCCGCGTGGCCCAGCGTTGCAGCGGCGTGCCGACCAGTCGGGCAGGCGCTTTAGCGCGTTGGAAAATCTGGCTCATAGCCGCTCCTTAAACCGTCAACACCACGCAGCTGTCGCATTCCCAGCAGAGGCGGACTTCATCACCCCAGGTCGGCAACCCTTTGCGGTAGCGATGTGCGTTTTGCAACTGTGCGCTGATCATCTGTCCGCTGTGCAGACGGACATGGAAGATAGAGAGGTCGCCGAGATAGGCGATGTGGACCACTTCACCCACCGCAAAGTTACAGCCATCGGCAGGCACCTCATCGCACAACATCACTTTTTCCGGGCGCAGTGCGACATGGACCGGAACGTTATCCACCACCGAGACATCGGAGTCGACTTTCAGCGGATGCATCAGGCCGGGACTGTCGATCACCAGGCCATCCGCCTGACGTTCACGCAGTAAGCCTTCGAAGACGTTAACCGAACCGATAAATTCCGCGCTGTAGCGGCTGGTAGGATGCTCGTAGATCTCCTCCGGTTCACCAATCTGTACGAACTTGCCGCGATTCATAATCGCGATACGGCCCGCCATGGTCATCGCCTCTTCCTGATCGTGCGTCACCATCACACAGGTGGCGCCAACACGCTCCAGAATATCGACCACTTCCAGCTGCATCCTGTCGCGCAGCTTCTTGTCCAGTGCCCCCATCGGCTCATCCAGCAGCAGCAGTTTCGGCCGTTTCGCCAGGCTGCGGGCCAGCGCCACACGCTGACGCTGACCACCGGAGAGCTGGTGCGGTTTGCGTTTAGCAAACTCCTGCATATGCACCAGCGCCAGCATCTCTGCTACCCGGCTGGTGATCTCCCCTTTCGGCAGCCGATCCTGTTTCAGACCAAAGGCGATATTCTGCTCCACCGTCATGTGGGGAAACAGCGCGTAGGACTGGAACATCATGTTGATCGGGCGCTGATAGGGAGCAACGTGGGACAGATCCTGGCCATCCAGCACAATCTGCCCGCTGGTTGGCGGCTCAAAACCGGCCAGCATGCGCAGCAGCGTTGATTTACCACAGCCCGATGCGCCCAGCAGGGCAAAGATCTCACCTTTATAAATTGTCAGGCTGACATCATCCACGGCGTGTTGCCCGTCAAAGGATTTGGTCAGATTGCGAATTTCCAGCAGTGGCGTTAACGCCTTTGCGGTTTTATTTTGAGGACGGGGAATGGCATCGTTCACAAAGGTTCTCTCCGGAGCCAGGCGGAACATGGCGACAAAATTTGCCGCTAAAAATGGCACAACAGAGGCCGACACCGCGCCTCTGTTGCTGATACATGACAGGTCAATCCGTTAAGGACGAATTACTTACCACTTTTTACTTTAGTCCATGCGCGCGTACGCACACGATCCAGTTTAGGATCCTGGACTTTCAGCACAAACAATTTCGACATCGCTTCTGGCGTCGGGAAGATACCCGGGTTGTTGCGGACGTCGGCATTGATCAGCGGCAGCGACGCTTTGTTGCCGTTGGCGTAGTTCATTTTGTTGGAGACATCGGCGATCACTTTCGGATCCATGATGTAGTTCAGCCAGGCGTAAGCACCATCGAGGTTTTTCGCATCTTTCGGGATCGCCATCATATCGAAGAAGGCCAGTGCGCCCTCTTTCGGTACGCTGTAGCCCAGATGCACGCCATTTTTCGCCGCATCAGCACGGTTTTTCGCCTGCAGAATATCGCCCGACCAGCCAATGGCGACGCAGATATTACCGTTGGCCAGATCGTTGATGTACTGCGACGAATGGAAGTAGCGGATATTCGGACGCAGTTTCAGCAGCAGGTCAGTGGCCGCGCCGGAATACTCTTTGGCATCAGAGGTATTGGGATCTTTGCCCAGGTAATTGAGCACCGTGGCGAAAATCTCTTCTGGCGCATCCAGGAAGGAGACGCCGCAGCTTTTCAGCTTCTCCAGGTTTTCCGGCTTCAGCACCAGATCCCAGCTGTTGACCGGCGCATCGGCACCCAGTGCGGCTTTGACCTTGTCGACGTTGTAGCCGATACCGGTGGTGCCCCACAGATAAGGAATGGCATATTTATTACCCGGATCGTGCTGCGCCACTTTCTCCATCAGCGCCGGATCGAGGTTTTTGTAGTTAGGCAGTTTGCTCTTATCCAGCGGCTGGAATACCCCGGACTGCAGCTGACGCGCCAGGAAGCTGGAGGATGGCACCACCACATCATAGCCGGTGCTGCCCGCCATCAGTTTGCCTTCCAGGACTTCGTTGGAGTCAAACACATCGTAGACCACTTTGATGCCGGACTGCTTTTCAAAGTTCGGCACGGTATCTGGCGAAATATAATCGGACCAGTTGTAGACGTGCAGCGTTTTATCTTCCGCCATGCTGCTGGCCGATGCGGCCATTAGCGCAGCAGCTACCACAGCTGACAGCCATTTCTGACGTGAGTTGAACATATTTTTCCATCCTCCTGAGCGGGTCATTACAACGCTGCAAACCAGAGATCCCTGCATTGCGTTCTGTACAAGACGTCAGTGACACAATGAATCATTATTCAGCGGGAGTTTAATAGCAAAAACCTATAGCTGAGGCGCAGTTACGCGCCTGTTACAGCCCCGCAAGCATAGCCCCCCCGGTCAGGCTTCACCAGACCCCAGCGTAAAAAACGCCTGAAAGCGATATTTTATGCATGTTTGAGCTATGAGGTTCGGCTTTGATGGCATAAACCACGACTAATATCTGGCGTTAAAGGGCAAAATGCAGAATAAAAAATTATCGCGGCAGCGGATGGCGGGCATAAAAAAGCCGTCTCAGGGACGGCTCAGTGTGTGACCATGTCGGGCTTAGTGCAGCACAGAATGAACGCTGGTCACCGGAACGTGCTCTTCTTCTTCGCCCACGATTAACAGATTGTTGGCAAAGGCTTCCAGGATCACCATGGAGATCTGCTCTTCACTCTGTTTCATAAAGTGCGAGAACTGACCAAAGGTTAACCCGGCGGTGGTAATCATTGACTGACAGACAATGAGTTTCGGCAGATTATCATCCTGAATGTCGATAAATGCTTTCACCGTCAGCGAACTGGCATTGATCTGCGACAAATCGCCAACCAGTGGAATCAGCGCCGTCGGCTTCACTTCAGCCAGCGCCGAAAACAGAATGACGTTGTCGACCAGATCGATTTTGGCGTCAAACACCCCATCGAAGTTTTGCATGTGCGGCAGATGAAGTGCCTGACAGGCATCGCATTCGAACCAGGTGATATTTTGCTGATCCAGCCAGCGACGCAGCAGGTCGATATCCGGAACGACAAGAGAATCCATCGTAAAATCCCAGTGGGGTGATAAACAGGCGACTTAGCTTACGGAAAAATGCGCGACGATGCCATGAAAACCGCTGAAAAGCGCGTGTCAGCCAGCGGTTTTAGGACGGAGCCCGGGGATGGCCTGCTGCTCAATCCGTTCGATCATCAGGGCGGCGATGTTAAGGTCACTGCTGGTTTCAATGCCTTCAAGACCGGGCGAGGCGTTAACTTCCATCACCAGCGGGCCGCGATGGGCGCGCAGAATATCGACGCCCGCCACTTCCAGCCCGAGCGTAGCCGCCGCTTTCACGGCGATCTGCCGCTCCTGTTGCGTAATGACGACCGGATAAGCTTTGCCGCCGCGATGCAGATTAGAGCGAAAGTCGCCCTCTTTCGCCACCCGCTCAATCGCTGCCACCACCTGATTGCCAATCACCAGACAGCGAACATCACGACCCTGCGCTTCTTTAATAAACTCCTGCACCAGAATATGGGCATTCAGGCCGCGAAAGGCATCGATAACGCTTTCTGCCGCCTGCCGCGTTTCCGCCAGCACCACGCCAATGCCCTGGGTGCCCTCCACCAGCTTGACCACCAGCGGCGCACCGCCGACCAGGGCGATCAGATCAGCGGTGTCATCGGGTGAGGAGGCAAAGCCGGTGACCGGCATGTCGATGCCTTCCCGTGCCAGCAGCTGCAGCGAGCGCAAT
Source organism: Pantoea sp. PvP021 (assembly GCF_054056055.1). Taxonomy (NCBI): domain Bacteria; kingdom Pseudomonadati; phylum Pseudomonadota; class Gammaproteobacteria; order Enterobacterales; family Erwiniaceae; genus Pantoea; species Pantoea sp. PvP021. The sequence goes on from NZ_JBSRXX010000001.1 coordinate 1,452,684, forward strand.
TTGTCACGGGTGCGGGTAATGGCGGCGGACTCATTCAGCGGATAGCTGCCGCACATCTCAAACTGTCGCAGCACGGCCGTGCCATAAAAAGTGATAGGGTTGCCGATCCGCGGGATAACCGCATCAAAATGGCCCAGCGGTTCACCACAGTAGTGAACCGCCGGTGAGGCGGGATTAATATTCATATAGCAGGAGAGCGGATCGATGATCTGAACCTGGTGGCCGCGCGCGGCGGCCTCCTCACGCAGTCGCCGACTGGAGTAGAGCGTCTCATCACGTGACAGGATAGCTATCTTCATCGCTGCTCTCCCTTACTGGCTTAACGCGTGGCCCAGCCCTGCTGATGCAGATAATCGAGCATAAACGGACGCGTCTCTTTAATGATCAGGCGCTGGATCAGCTCACTCCAGGTTTCGCTGCGCTGGTTGCTGTCGCGCTGCTGATAATAGAGCTCTGTGCGACTATCGTATTCGGCCAGTACCGCCGGATCCAGCGGCTGATAGCGGTTCTCATGCACCAGCATCGCGTGCGGCATACGCGGTTTGACGTCCGGCTTTGACTCCGGATGGCCCAGGCAAAAACCAAACAACGGCAGAACAAATTTCGGCAGGCCCAGCAGTTCGGTTACTTCCACGATACTGTTACGGATTCCGCCGATAAAGACGCCGCCCAGATCCAGCGATTCCGCTGCGACCATGGCATTCTGACCCATCAGCGCGGTATCGACGCAGCCCAGCAGCAACTGCTCGGCACGACCCAGCTGCGCATCAGGGCAAATCTGCAGGTGGCGATTAAAGTCAGCGCAGAAGATCCAGAACTCAGGCGCATCCGCGACCCAGGTCTGTCCGCCCGTCAGCGTCACCAGCTTGTCGCGCAGGGCTTTGTCGGTGATACGGATAATGGAAGAACACTGTAAAAAACTGGATGTGGACGCCGATTGCGCCGCAGTAATAATCGCTTCACGCTGTGCTTCGCTGACCGGCTGGTCAGTAAAGGCGCGGATTGAACGATGGCTGCACAGTAAATCAATGGTCGGTGTCATAAAGTCTCCAGCAACATTATCTTTTTTTGTCAGTTTGATTAAACAGCTGTGGTGCTATCGCTTTCGCGGTGCGCCACATTAACAGCCAGGCAGCAGGCAGCATCAGAACCACGCCAGCAATAAACAGCACAGTGGCCAGCGTTTTTACATCCGCCTTGTCTGGCAGCGGAAGCCAGTGGTTGATCAGCAGCAGCGCGGCCACGACTAACAGGCCGCCAGCCGCCTCCAGCACCACCACAAACCGGGGTAATCTGGCTACACTCTGCATGATATCCTCCTGCCTTAGCGGCTGACTGAGCGTCAATTATGGTCAACAACCCAAAAATTGCGCGAGATACACGGGCTGCCGGCGCGAAAAAGCCTCTGATTCAGAGGCTTCCTGACCGGGCAGCGATAGCGTGCGGGCATCAGACTAACAGGCAAATCCTGCTTTCCTTAAGCGATACGAGCGGGCATCATGGTTGCCATTCTCTGTTTCATTGTGTGATACACATCACATAATAGTCGCTGCAAGGAGTTCTCAATGATTGCTGTTATTTTTGGTCGTCCGGGCTGTCCCTACTGTGTGCGTGCCCATGAACTGGCCGACAAACTAACCGCTGAACGTGATGATTTTAGCTACCAGTATGTCGATATTAACGCAGAAGGCATTACTAAAGCCGACCTGGAAGCGAGCGCCGGTAAACCGGTCAGCACCGTGCCACAGATTTTCGTTGACGAAAAACATATCGGTGGCTACACCGAGTTTGCGGCCTGGACCAAAGAGAATCTGGGATTTGCCGCGTAAGCGCTGATAGCCGGAATGAAAAAGGCGAGCCAGGTTTTCCTGTCTCGCCTTTTTACGCTCTGCCGGTCATCCATCGCCCAACACTGTTTAATTGAGTGATGCCATCACTATCTGCATCAACCGTACCAGCAAGGCCCCGCAGCCTGCCCAGAACAGCGCGCTGAGGCTCCATGCGACCACAAAGAGTGCGTTGCTGTGGATAAACAGGCTGCTGTTTAACAGCAGTGCTGCCAGTAACGTTCCCCACAGTCCCATCAGCAGGGTGCTTTTTAACGGGCTTTTCACCTGCACCAATGCCATCACAATACCGGGCAACATAAAGAGCAGTAATTCGGGCTGACCACGAAGCGGGCCGGGACCGACCTGCCAGAAATGACAGGTAAAGACAAACACCAGACTGTACAACACCACGCCGCACAGGCGGGTAGTCCAGAGATAAGAACGCTGCGGCATACCACCCCACTGATTAAAAGTAACCCCGACAATAACCTGCTGATAACCCTGATGCGTTCAGATGGAAATAAAAAGAAACAGTTCGCTGTGGCAACGAATGAAAACAGCCAATGGCTGTGAAAGATATTTGTGATTAGAATAGCGCCGCGGTAAAGGTTCCATTTGCAGTACTGATGCAACAGCACCTCAACGGCCTGCTCACGATAGCGAAAAACAGGCTATTCTTCAATAGGTTACATGTTAACAAGAAGTTAAACAGTGAATATTAACGTCGCAGGATTGTTAAGCGGAAATGACATTTTGTTATTGTTTGTCGTTTTAGCGCTCGGCCTCTGTCTGGGTAAGTTGCGTCTGGGCTCGGTTCAGCTGGGAAATTCGATTGGCGTATTAGTGGTTTCGCTCTTATTAGGCCAGCAGCACTTTACGATCAATACCGATGCATTGAGTCTGGGCTTTATGCTGTTTATTTTTTGTGTCGGCGTCGAAGCCGGTCCCAACTTTTTTTCCATTTTCTTTCGCGACGGCAAAAACTATTTCATGCTCGCCATCGTCATGGTGGTCAGCGCACTGTTGCTGGCGCTGGGACTGGGCAAACTCTTTGGCTGGGATATCGGTCTCACCGCCGGCATGCTGGCCGGGTCGATGACCTCAACGCCGGTGCTGGTCGGGGCGGGCGATACCCTGCGGCAAAGCATCAGCGATCCGAAGCAGCTTGGACTGATGCAGGATCAGCTGAGCCTCGGTTATGCCGTGACCTATCTGATAGGCCTGGTCAGTCTGATTTTCGGCGCACGTTATCTGCCCCGTCTGCAACATCAGGATCTGCCCACCTGCGCCCAGCAGATCGCCCGGGAACGCGGTCTGGATGCGGACAGCCAGCGCAAAGTTTTCCTGCCGGTGATCCGCGCCTATCGCGTCGGTCCGGAACTGGTGGCATGGAGCGGCGGCAAAAACCTGCGCGAACTGGGTATCTATCGGCAGACCGGTTGCTACATTGAGCGCATCCGCCGCAACGGCATTCTCGCCAGTCCCGATGGCGATGCGGTGTTACAGCTCGGTGATGATATCTCGCTGGTGGGCTATCCCGATGCTCACGCCCGGCTCGACCCCAGCTTCCGCAACGGCAAAGAGGTTTTTGACCGCGACCTGCTGGATATGCGCATCGTCACTGAAGAGATCGTGGTGAAAAACCACAATGCGGTAAATAAACGCCTCAGCAAGTTAAACCTCACCGATCACGGCTGCTTCCTGAACCGGGTGATACGCAGTCAGATAGAGATGCCGATCGACGACAGTATCATGCTGAACAAAGGTGATGTGCTGCAGGTCAGCGGCGAGGCACGACGAGTGAAAAGCGTGGCGGATCGCATTGGCTTTATCGCGATTCACAGTCAGATGACCGATCTTTTAGCCTTCTGCGCCTTCTTTATCGTGGGTCTGATGATTGGTCTGATCACCTTCCAGTTCAGCAATTTCAGTTTTGGTATTGGTAACGCAGCGGGCCTGCTGTTTGCCGGTATTATGCTCGGCTTCCTGCGTGCCAACCATCCGACCTTTGGTTATATTCCGCAGGGCGCGCTCACTATGGTGAAAGAGTTCGGTCTGATGGTGTTTATGGCGGGTGTGGGATTGAGTGCCGGTAGCGGCATTAATCACGGCCTGAGCAGCGATGGTGCGCTGATGCTGCTGTGCGGCCTGCTGGTCAGCCTGATTCCGGTGATCATCTGCTATCTGTTTGGTGCTTATGTGTTGCGGATGAACCGCGCCCTGCTGTTTGGCGCCATCATGGGCGCACGTACCTGCGCACCGGCCATGGAGATCATCAGTGATACGGCACGCAGCAATATCCCGGCGCTGGGCTATGCCGGGACCTATGCCATCGCCAACGTGTTGCTGACGCTGGCGGGAACGCTGATTGTGATTATCTGGCCGATATTGCCCCTATAAAATTTTTTTGCCTGCGTCCAGAACTTTATTGTTAAGGGATAGTCATAATAAGTGCCACTGCTTTTCTTTGAAATCCCCAAATTGTGGAGCCCGCTGGTCTTTTTCCCGGCGGGTTTTTTTATGCCCTTTTTTCGTCCCTGCCCGCCATTCCCCGCCTGATTCACAACTGCATGTGTCATAAAACTTAAACCGTTACACAACTCAACGGCAGATTAAGAGCCTTTCTATAGACGAACAAAACGGTAAAAAGCAGGATAGACCGCTGTTTAGTTAGCAATTTGTGCTGACTGATTGGGTGAGCGAGTTGTCGCTGACCGTTTTTTTTGCCGCTGTTATCGGGCCGGGCTGGCGGGATGCTGCCAGCTGCCGTTAACCGGACTGTCTGCTGAGGAATTTATCCCGAAATGGAAGAGCTGAACCATTCACTGTTTACTGCCATTAATGCCACACCGGCTTCACCCGCCTGGTTACTGCAGCTGGCGACGTTTTTTGCCAAAGATCTGATCGCCATCGTGCCGCTGTTAATCGTAGCGATGTGGCTCTGGGGACCGCGTGATCAGGTGTCTTCGCAGCGGGTGCTGGTACTGAAAACCGGTATGGCGCTGATCTATGCGCTGGCGATCTCCTGGTCTGTGGGCCAGCTGTTGCCGCATCCCCGCCCTTTCGCTATCGGTTTTGGTTATCAGTTCCTGCATCACGCCGCCGATGACTCCTATCCCAGCGATCACGGCACCACGATATTCACCTTTGCACTGGCCTTTATCTTCTGGCATCGCCTCTGGTCAGGTGTGGTTCTGATGGTGGCCGGTTGCGCTATTGCCTGGTCGCGGGTCTACCTTGGCGTTCACTGGCCAATGGATATGCTGGGCGGGTTCCTGGTGGGTCTGCTGAGCTGTCTGGCTTCGCATCTGGCGTGGCAGTTCTATGGCGAGCGGATGCTGGCGGTAATCAATCCACTCTATCGGTCGCTATTTGCCGTGCCGATTCGCAAAGGCTGGACGCAGGATTAAGAAAGGGACGCGTTAGCGTCCCTGAAGCTGTCGGAAAAAAACTGCACCTGACAGCGGTGAGATCGAGCCTGCGCAGGGAACTGGGTCAGATCGGAAAGACGCAAAAACCGCCATCCATGGCATGCTCGGCCCGCGCCATCCCTGGCGCGGGACGCTTTCCTCTTCTGACCCAGCTCCCTGCGCGCTGAGCTAATGCGTTGCGGTTAGATCCTGTTTTAGAAACAGCGCTCGTCTGAGAGGAACATATCAGCGTCCCTGCTTACTTATGAAAACCACTTCCCGAACCAGCCATTGAATTTCATCATCACGAAATCAATCATCCGGCTGAAGAACCCGCCTTCCGGCACATCCTGCATCACCACCAGCGGCCGCTGCTCAATGGTTTTCCCGTCCAGCTGGAAATCGATGGTGCCGACTACCTGATTCTTCTTCAGCGGGGCTTCCAGCTGCGGCGTAGTGAGTCTGAAACTCGCCTTCAGATTCTTCATCTGCCCTTTAGGGATGGTCAGCGCAGCATCTTTCGCTACGCCCAGATTGACCTGGCTGCGATCACCGAACCAGACCCGCTGCTGCGCAAACGGTGCATCCGCTTTAATCGGCGTGACCGTTTCAAAGAAACGGAAGCCCCATGTCAGCAGCTTTTCACTTTCGCGGAAACGAATCGCATCGCTGGCGGTGCCCAGCACCACCGAGATCAGACGCATATCCCCTTCGGTTGCTGAAGCGACCAGATTATTCCCCGCGCCTGAGGTGTGGCCGGTTTTGACGCCATCAACCTTGAGATTGGTGCTCCACAACAGGCGGTTGCGGTTGATCTGGCGAATATTATTGAAGGTGAACTCTTTCTCTTTATTCAGCGCGTACTCTTCGGGCACATCGCGGATCAGCGCCTGAGCAATCAGCGCCATGTCACGCGCGGTACTGTACTGCCCTTCTGCATCCAGACCGTGTACCGTCATAAAGTGGGTATTCTGCAGTCCCAGCGCCTTCACGTAGTTGTTCATCAGGCCGATAAACGAATCCTGACTGCCCGCCACATAATCCGCCAGCGCAATACAGGCGTCATTGCCGGACTGGATCACGATTCCCTTATTCAGCTCATGCACCGGAATACGATCGCCCGGCTTGAGGAACATCAGCGACGAGCCGCGCAGCTTAGGGTTGCCGGTGGCCCAGGCATCCTGTCCGACGGTAACCAGGTCATCCGGCTTAATTTTGCCCGCTTTAATCGCCTGACCCACAACATAGCTGGTCATCATTTTAGTCAGACTGGCGGGGTCGAGGCGCTGATCGGCACTGGATTCGGTTAACACCTTACCGCTGGCGTAGTCGATCAGAATCCACGCTTTAGCATCAATGCCTGGCGCGGCGGGAGCCTGCTCAGCAAAAACGCTGACGGGGGCAAGAATCAGTAATGAAGTGGCAGCAAGGTGCCGCAGGCGAGATGTGAAGCGAGTGTTTGTCATGGGCTTGGCCGGATTGTCCTTGTTAAATCGAAATTCCAGGGGCAGAAAATTCTCACTCAAACGCTAACCCTTGACGGCAGCGAAAAAAACCGTCGAATCGTAAAGTTTTTTAGAGTTTAGTAGAGTAACCCTGGCATAAGTGCCGCGCGCGTGCCGCTTTTCCCCGCTTCTGTCGCTATCAAAACTGCGTGAAATTCCGATTTTTCGCAGAAGAGTTAAGCCCGTCACAAATATCAGTTAACCTGAACGCCAGTCAGCCGAGGAGACCGACCATGGACTTAGCCCTTTTTGATCTGGATGAAACACTCATTTGTGAAGACAGCACCAGCCTGTGGCTGCGCTGGCTGGTATCACAGGGATTCGCTCCCAGTGAACTGATTGATCAGGAACAGGCATTAATGAGCCAGTACTATGCCGGTACGCTGTCGATTGAAGAGTATATGAATAAAACACTCTCCCCCCTGGCGGGCATGGCCACGCTTACCGTTGAAGGCTGGGTGCGCCGCTTCATTCACCGCGACATCATGCCACGCGTTTATCCTGCAGCCCGCGAGCGGATTGAGTGGCACCGGGCGCGTGGCGACAAGGTCATGATCATCTCCGCCAGCGGCGAGCATCTGGTGGTGCCGATTGCAGAGAAGCTGGGTGCCTGCGGCGCGCTGGCGATTGGCGTTGAAATCGTGGACGAGCGCTACAGCGGCAACACTTACGGCACCATGACCTATAAAGAGGGCAAAGTCACGCGACTGGGTGACTGGAAAGCGCTGCAGCAGGACGAGGCCTTTGACCGCACCTGGGCCTACAGCGATTCGATGAACGACCTGCCGCTGCTGGAACAGGCCGATCATGCCCATGTCATCAACCCTGACGAACAGTTACACAAGGAAGCGTTAAACCGCGGCTGGCAGGTTTATCACTGGGCGCGCTGACTCAGAGCCTGGTCCATCAGGCGTAACTGTTGCTGGCAGCCTGGACACGGACAGCGCGGCACAACCGAAACGGACACGTAGTCCGTGAGGATTACTCGCTGCGCTCGCCCCTTCAGGGCCGCCCTGACGGGCGTTCAGGTTGCTAAAGCAGCCTGTGTGAGCACTGCCCAGGCCCAGACTGACCAATAAAATAGCCCGGGGACAGGCTCTTAGCCGCGGGACGCACCAGCGTCCTGCGCTAATCCCACTTTCAGCAGCTTGCCATTGGCCTCATCGGTCAGCACATAGAGCCAGCCATCCGGCCCCTGCCGCACATCGCGAATGCGCGCCTTCTGATCGTCCAGCAGACGCTGCTCTTCCACCACTTTCTCGCCGTTGATACTCAGACGAATCAGGTTTTTCTCTTTCAGAGCGCCGATAAACAGCGAGTTTTTCCACTGCGGAAAACGGGCGCTATTGTAGAACGCCATGCCGCTGATGGCCGGAGAATCCTTCCAGTGATAAAGCGGCGGTTCGGTACCCGCAACCTGTGTGCCTTGTGACTCCGGCACTTTGTCACCGCTATAGTCGATGCCGTAGGTTGCCAGCGGCCAGCCGTAATTCTTGCCCCGCTCCATGATATTCACTTCATCGCCGCCGCGCGGGCCATGTTCATTTTCCCATATCTTGCCGGTCCAGGGGTTAAGCGCCAGCCCCTGCGGATTACGCAAACCATAGGCCCAGATCTCTGGCCGTGCGCCGCGCTGTTTCGCAAACGGGTTATCGTCCGGCACGCTGCCATCGGCGTTGAGCCGCAGCAGTTTGCCCTGCAGCTTATCGAGATCCTGCGCAGCGCTGCTGGCAAAGTTATCGCCGAAGGCGATCCAGAGATAGCCCTGGGTATCAAACGCCAGCCGGGTACCGATGTTGTTGCCGCTGGAGAGCATCGGCGTCTGCCGAATCACCTCGCGGAAATCGCTGAGTTGCCGGTTATCCTTGCTCAGCGTGCCCACGCCTACCACCGCGCCCGCTTTGCCACTGCTGTTCGCTTCGGTATAGCTAAGCCAGACGCGACGACTGGTGGCAAAATCGGGTGCCAGCACCACGTCCAGCAGGCCACTCTGCCGTTCTGCCCAGACCTTTGGCACGCCCTGGATCGGCTGCGACAGGCCGCTCTCCGGGCTCCAGCTGCGCAGTTGTCCGCTACGTTCGGTAATCAGCAGCGTTTTGTTGTCGGGCAGGAAGGCGACGGACCATGGATGTTGTAACTTATCCTGTAATACCTCGACCTTTACGTCGGCGGCAAACAGGGGGGCGGTACAGAACAGGGAGCCACTTAGCAACAAGGCAGTTGAGAAACGGGCCATAACGATCTCCTGACGGGATAGAATGCCCTTAAGCGTAGTCAGCCCCTCTGCAATGATGTTGAGGATTTACAAAAGATTAATCAGGGCGACAGCGCTCTGCTGTCGCCCGTCAGAGTCAGGGCGCGTTAAAACTTACCGTGTCACGCACCATCGTATCGATCCCAGGCTTCAGCTCGTCAAAGGTGATCGGCGTATTGCTGTTACTGACCGTTTTGCCAAAGGCTTTGCGAACCACCCGGATCATCGGTTTGCCCGTCACCGCATCGCTGGCTTCTATCTCCAGAAACAGTTCGCTGTTCTGAGTACGATGCCCTGACGCCGCCATGGTGCTGGCAACGACCGCGGCAACCGGTACCACTTCATAAAACTGCACGCCCTGATTTTCTGCTGACACGGCGGTAATGGCGGCCCTTACCTTCAGGGTATGCGGCGTAGCCTGATTCACCAGCGGCAGGCGGGTGGCTATCGCGCCTTTTAGCTGGATCTCGGTGTAACTGAGCACCTGATCCAGCGTTTGCTGAGTGACGCGTGGCGTGGGGTGCGCCGCCGGGTAGTAGATCAGCGATGTATAAAGCACATCTTTATAATGGCTGCTTTGATAGTCGGGTGATATCCAGCGCAGAGTCGGTTCACCACTGGCTGACGACGTCGGTTGCAACTGGCTGTAATCGCTTAAAAAACCTGAATATTGCTGCTTATCAGCAACATGAGAAGTACAACCACTGAGCAGCACGGCAGAGACCGCCAGAAGAGCAGCAACGGAAGTTTTACGCATCATCAACTCGCTTGTATCAGGAAGGTTTAAGCAAGCATAGATAAGCCAGAGGGGAAATGCAGAATAACAGAGGCGGTTTTACGCTGTTATGCAGAATAAATAGCAGGAAAACCCGCTGCAGAGCACAGCGGGCGAAAAAGATTACTCAAAGCAGGTGTCAGGATTCTCAGACAGGGTGATGAACTGTTTGCCCCCCTGGGTCAGCGCCATAATGGTGCCGCTTTCGATATCGTAAACCCAGCCGTGCAGACGCAGCTTACCGTTACGCAGCGCGACGGAGACGGAAGGATGGGTTTTCATGTTGTTCAGCTGGGCGATGACGTTCTCTTTGACCATCTCGTTCAGCTTCTTCTCTGGCGAGTCATACTCACGCTGCTCAACCACCGCTTTTGCCGCATCGGCATAGCGCAGCCAGTGCTCAACCGCAGGCATGGTATCCATGCAGGCGCAGGAGGCGATGGCGTTCATGGCACCACAGTTAGAGTGACCACAGATGATGATGTCGGAGACGCCCAGCGCGACCACCGCATATTCGATAGTGGCGGAGACACCGCCTGGCTCCGGGCCAAATGAGGGAACGATGTTGCCCGCATTGCGGATAACGAACAGCTCTCCTGGCTCCTGTTGCGTCACCAGTTCAGGCACCAGACGGCTATCTGAACAGGAGATGAACAGCGCTTTCGGATTTTGATTTGATGCCAGGCTTTTGAAAAGATCCTTCCTTTCAGGAAACACATTCTGCTGGAAATTCAGAAATCCGTTGATGATCTCTTTCATTATTTAGCTCTCACATTATCCATTTCATTACCTGAGGGGCATAGCCCCCTCAGTGGGGTTTGCCCGTTTATTATTAATGAAAACAAGTGAATATCAACCCGCCTTTTACCGGATGCTCTAAACAGCGGCCACTGTCAGCGTTTCGCTTGTTCATCAGTCAGAGGCTCCGCAGCCAATTTCTTTTTATAGCACGGGAAGTTATTGGAAAAAGCACGGTTTGAACCGCCCGTTTTTTTGCCTGTGCTGTGGATCGGCTTTTACGCGTTTTTTCACTACTTTACGCCCCCGGCTCGCCAGCAGAAAAGATTTCTCTTCTGCTGCCGTCTGACCTTATCTGGCAAGCGTGGCGGGCTATGGTGTTTTAGGGCGTGGCGAAACGGCTGCGCATCTGTCAGCACGGGCGCTGCGCCAGAACCGTTGCAGGCAAGAAATGAGGGATAGGATTGAGCAGGACGGGGTCATTAAAACAACCCCGGCAGGGGGTAGCGGCTGCCGGGAGAGCAGGATTAACGCTTAGCCATACTGCTGCTGATGCGCTTTTTTACGTCGCAGATAGTCTTCATCTGCACGAAGTTTGTCCCAGTAGCCTTTGAAAACAGCCGCCGCCGCGGCTTTTTCCTCGTTGACGCCGCGCGGCAGCTCCTTGCCATCTGCGTCATACTTACGTCCGCCCTTGTGGTTGCTGTAACGGCGCGCACGGGTATACCCCATCTGAATAAATTTACGCGCCATATCCATGCCGACAAAATCATCTTTGCGCCGATACTCCTCAAACAGCGCCATGATTTTCTCAGCCGACTCTTCAGCAATGGGAACGGTACGAAAACGCCAGTGTGGCAGTATTTCGCCTTTATAAGGCTCGACCATCAGCACGCCCTGCTCACCACGCCCGACCTGATAAAGCTCGGGGTGCTGGCGGAAGTCGATAGTGCTGAAGTCCTGATCATAATCGAAAGGTTTCATCTCTTTAGTTTAGGATCAAGTGCGTCGCGCAGCCCGTCTCCGAGTAAATTAAATGCCAGAACGGTGAGGAAGATGGCCAGGCTGGGGAAAATTGCCACGTGAGGCGCGATAACCATGTCGGCCCGCGCCTCATTCAGCATCGCCCCCCACTCCGGCGTAGGCGGTTGTGCGCCCAGCCCCAGAAATGACAGGCTGGCCGCGGTAATGATTGAGGTACCGACCCGCATGGTGAAATAGACCACAATCGGCGATACCGTGCCGGGCAGGATATGCCGCATCAGGATAGTCCAGTCAGAAGCGCCGATGCTGCGTGCCGACTCAATATAGGTCTGATGCTTCAGCACCAGCGTATTGCCGCGAACCAGCCGGGCAAAAGCCGGGATACTGAAGATAGCGACTGCCACAATCACATTACTCATGCCGCTGCCCATAATCGCCACCACCGCAATCGCCAGCAGAATGCCGGGAAAGGCAAACAGCACATCGCAGATACGCATGGTGATGCGGTCCCACCAGCCTTCGTAATAGCCGGCTAACAGACCAAAGAATGTGCCGATCAGCGCGCCGATCACTACCGAAAAGAAGCCCGCAATCAGGGAAATCCGCGTGCCGACCAGCACCCGACTGAAAATGTCACGCCCCAGCGAATCGACGCCAAACAGATGCATCAGCGAGGGGCCGTCATTGAGCCGGTCATAATCGAAGTAGTTCTCTGCGTCGAACGGCGCAATCCACGGGGCAATAACCGCCAGCACAATCAGTACCAGCACAAACAGCCCGGCCAGCAGCGCCACCGGCTGCCCTCTGAAACGCCGCCAGAATTCACGCCACGGCGTTCGCACCCGATTCTCCGCAATCAGCGGCATCGTTTTCAGTGCCGCTTCGCGTCGCCAGTTTTTCATCGCGACTCCTTAAAGCGAATAGCGGGATTAATCACCGCATAGAGCATGTCGACAAACAGGTTGATCAGAATAAACTCCAGTGAAAACAGCAAAACTTCCGCCTGAATAACCGGGTAGTCACGCATCGCCACGGAATCGACCAGCAGTCGCCCCAGGCCCGGCCAGTTAAACACCACCTCGACCACGATCGATCCCCCCAGCAGGAAACCAAACTGCAGCCCCATCATCGTCACCACCGGGATCATGGCGTTGCGCAGGCCATGCTTGACCACCACCAGCGACTCGCGCACCCCTTTGGCCCGGGCGGTCCGCATATAATCTTCCTGCATCACCTCCACGAACGAGGCACGGGTAAAGCGCGCCATCACCGCCGCCACCGCCGCACCCAGGGTGATGGAGGGCAGAATGTAATGTTTCCAGCTCTCTGCACCGACGGTTGGCAGCCATCCCAGTTCAACTGAGAAGACCTGCATCAGCAGCATGCCCAGCGCAAAGGCGGGAAACGAAATGCCCGACACCGCCAGCGTCATCCCCAGTCGATCGGGCCAGCGATTGCGCCAGACAGCAGAAACGATGCCGATTGCCATGCCAAAAATCACGGCCCAGATCATGCTGACCAGCGTCAGCCACAGGGTCGGCATAAAGCGTGAGGCGATCTCCTCCGCGACCGGCCGCTTCGAGACCATCGACTGGCCGAAATCGCCCTGCAGCGCATTCAGCATAAAGTGCCAGAACTGCTGCGGAAGCGGCAGGTCGAGTCCCAGCTCCTGACGCACCAACGCCACCACCGAGGCATCGGCTTCCGGCCCGGCGATCAGACGCGCCGGGTCGCCCGGCAGCAGGTGAACAAACAGGAACACCAGCACCGCCACAATCAGCAGCGTGGGGATCAGCCCAAAGAGTCGTTTGAGAAAATAGTTAAACATGCAACATCCTGCAGCTGCGGCCAGCCTCGCGGGCTGGCCGGCTCCGTTACTTCAGAGTTGCCTCATCGAAATTGAATGAGGTATCGGGCATCACATAAAAACCGCTGAGGTTTTTGCTGTTGGCAGAAACCAGCTGCTCAACCACCAGTGGGATCCACGGGTGATCCTGCCAGATGGTATCCTGCGCATCTTTGTAGAGACGCGCTTTCTCGGCACGGTCAGTGGTTTTCAGCGCATCTGCCAGATCTTTATCGACCTTAGGATTGCTGTAAAACGCGGTATTGAAGATCGCCGGTGGCCAGGCCGTAGTAGCAAACAGTGGCGTCAGTGCCCAGTCCGCTTCGCCGGTGGAGGCGGACCAGCCGGTGTAGAACATGCGCACGCCGCTCTCTTTCTGGCCCTTGCCTTCTACTTCAGCGGCACGCTGACCCGCATCCATCGCCGTAACTTTAACTTTCACGCCAACCTGCGCCAGCTGCTGCTGGGTGAACTGCAACACTTTCTGCGCGGTGCTGTGGTTGTGTGACGACCAGAGCGTGGTTTCAAACCCGTTCGGGTAACCCGCCTCTTTCAGCAGGGCTTTCGCTTTGGCCGGATCGTAGCTGATGGCCGGATAGGTCTGAGCGAAGTCGATGGTGGGCGGCACGATGCCGGTAGCAGGCGTGGCGTAACCGGAGAACGCCACTTTCGCCAGCGCCTGACGGTTGATGGCATATTCCAGCGCTTCACGCACCTTCGGATTATCGAACGGCTTCTGAGTGACGTTAAGGCTGATGTAACGCTGCATAATCGATGGCGTGGTTACCACAGCAAGCTTGCTGTTCTTCTCCAGCAGTTTTGCCTGCTCATAGGGCACCGGGAAAGCAAAGTTCGCTTCGCCGGTCTGCAGCATCGCCGCGCGGGTGTTGTTATCCACCACCGGTCGCCAGGTAATGCTGTCCAGCTTCGGATAGCCCGGCTTCCAGTAGCCGTCCCACTTTTTCACCTTCACAAAATCGGTCTGGTTCCAGGTTTCGAACACAAACGGGCCGGTTCCTACCGGATGGAAACCGATCTCTTTGCCATATTTTTTCAGCGCGGTGGGTGAAATCATCGCCGCCGCCGGATGGGCCAGAATGTTGATAAAGGCGGAGAACGGCTCTTTCAGCGTTACTTTTACCGTAGTTGGATCCACCACTTCGGTGCTGGCGATATGTTTAAACAGGTTGTAGCGCTTGAGATGGTTATCCGGATTGCTGGCGCGATCGAGGTTGACCTTTACCGCTTCCGCATTGAAGTCAGTGCCATCCTGGAATTTAACTCCGGAACGCAGCTTAATGGTATAGGTCAGGCCGTCGGCGCTGGCCTGATAGCTCTCAGCCAGCACGTTGGTGAGCTTCATCTCTTTATCAAAGCCAAACAGGCCCTGATAGAAGGATTTCGCGACCGCCTGCGACAGCGTGTCGTTGGCGTCATAGGGATCGAGAGTGGTGAAGTTGGACGCGACGGCAATCACCGCATCCTGTGCTGCCCAGGCGGGCAATGCCATTGCGCTGCTTAACACGCCAGCCGCCAGTAACCCTTTACGCATCGTAATCTGCATCTTGTTCTCCTGTAATCCCTGTCGGGTTGGTCGCCGGGGCGACATCGTCACTGTTCAGGTCGCACTGATAACGTGGCGGGCGACGAAATGGCCCGGTGCCACCTCCATCAGCGGCGCCACTTCAGGTTCATCCCCTAACGCATGAATCGGGCTGGGGATCTCATCGACCAGTAAGGCTCGTTCGCGACGCCGGTGAGCCGGATCGGCTACCGGCACCGCTGCCATGAGTTTTCGGGTGTAAGGGTGCTGAGGCTGCTCAAACACCGCCTGACGCGGCCCCATCTCGACAATCTGACCGAGATACATCACCGCCACGCGGTGGCTGATACGCTCCACCACCGCCATATCGTGAGAAATAAACAGGAAGGCGATGCCAAACTCGCGCTGCAGGTCGAGCATCAGATTAATTATCTGCGCCTGAATTGACACATCCAGCGCCGAAACGGACTCATCGGCGATCACCACTTTGGGATTCAGCGCCAGCGCGCGAGCTATACAGATGCGCTGACGCTGGCCGCCGGAAAATTCATGGGGATAGCGCTGAGCATGTTCCGGCAGCAGACCCACTTTATCCAGCAGCCAGGCGACGCGCTGCTCCGCCTCACGCCGCGGCATCGCCTTGTGGACCAGCAGCGGCTCCATAATGGAGAAGCCAACCGTCAGCCGGGGATCGAGCGAGGCGTAGGGATCCTGGAAGATAAACTGAATGTCGCGTCGCAGATGGGCCAGCGCGGCACCCGACAAATGGTCTATCCGCTGCCCGTCAAACGTCAGGGTGCCACCCTGACTGGCAACCAGCTTCAGCAGCGATCGTCCGGTGGTCGATTTACCACAGCCAGACTCCCCCACCAGCGCCAGTGTCTCACCGGCATAGAGATCAAAACTGACTTTTTCGACGGCATGCACCCGGCTTTTGACGCGGTTCAGCAGGCCGCCGCGAATATCAAAGCGGGTGACCAGATCGCGCACCTGCAAAATGGGTGGCTGCAGGCGGCGAACCGTATCCTGCGGTACGTCATCAACGGCATCGCTGTGCAGCAACGGAAATTTGGCTGGCAGGGGCTGGCCCTGCATCGAACCGAGCTTTGGCACCGCCGCCAGCAGCGCCTGGGTATAGGGCTGCTGCGGGGCGCTGAACAGACTGGCTACAGGGGCATTTTCTACTACTTCGCCGCGATACATCACCTGAACCCGATCGGCCATTTCGGCGACCACGCCCATATCGTGAGTGATAAAAATCACCCCCATCTGCATCTCTTTTTGCAGCACGCGGATAAGCTGCAGAATCTGCGCCTGGATGGTAACGTCGAGCGCGGTGGTCGGCTCATCGGCAATCAGCAGGGCCGGTTTGCAGCAGAGCGCCATGGCGATCATCACGCGCTGACGCATCCCGCCCGACAGCTGATGCGGGAAGCGGGATAATACATTTTGCGCATCGGGGATTCGTACCAGATCCAGCATCCGGCGCGCCTCGGCCAGCGCGCCGGCGTGGCTCAGGCCCTGATGCAGACGGATGGATTCCGCGATCTGCTCGCCCACGGAGAAGACCGGATTCAGTGAGGTCATCGGCTCCTGAAAGATCATCGCCATATCCGCACCGCGCACCCGGCGCATCTGACCTTTTGAGGCGCGCATCAGATCCAGCACGTCGCCGTTGCGACGCCGCAACAGCACCTCGCCGCTGACCCTCCCGCCAGCCTGCTCAATCAGCCGCATCAGCGCCAGCGAGGTCACTGATTTCCCCGAGCCTGACTCCCCCACCAGCGCCAGCGTTTCGCCGCGAAACAGATCGAGTGACAAATGACGCACCGCGTCAGTGACGGTAGTTTCGTGCTGAAAACGCACATTGAGATCGCGCACCGCCAGGACCTGCTCAGGGGCCAGCGGCGGTAACGTTTGCCTGTCGCTCATCTCTGCTCCTTAATTTTCGCGATAGATAGCGACGTCTGCCACTTCGCCAACCCGCGCCACACCGCGATACATCCCTTCGCTGTTGAACGGCAGCGCTACGTTGCCTGCGCGGTCGACGGCAATCAGCCCCCCGCTGCCGCCCAGCTCCAGCACACTGTCATGAATGACATTAACCGTGGCCTGCTGCAGTGATCGCCCTGCATAGCGCATCTGCGCTGCCACATCATAGGCCGCCAGCGTCCGCATAAAGACTTCACCGGTGCCGGTACAGGAGACCGCCACGCTGTCGTTACTGGCGTAGCAGCCTGCGCCCGGCAGCGGCGAGTCGCCGACCCGCCCGGCTTGCTTGTTGGTCATACCGCCCGTTGACGTGGCGGCCGCGAGGTTGCCCTCAAGATCCAGCGCGACGGCCCCCACCGTACCAAACTTACGGTCCGGGTCGAGCGGGTCATCGCTGTGCGCGGCACCATCATGGTCCAGCACCGCCGTATCGCTGTTCAGCGCGCGCTGCAACTGCTCCCAGCGTTCCGGGGTCGAGAAGTAATCAGGCGTGACCGTTTCCAGCCCGTGCGCCTCAGCAAACTGCTCTGCGCCCTCGCCGATAAACAGGACATGCTCGCTATGT
This sequence comes from Pantoea sp. PvP021, assembly GCF_054056055.1. NCBI lineage: Bacteria > Pseudomonadati > Pseudomonadota > Gammaproteobacteria > Enterobacterales > Erwiniaceae > Pantoea > Pantoea sp. PvP021. The sequence continues at coordinate 1,470,125 of NZ_JBSRXX010000001.1, forward strand.
TCCAGCACGGCACGTGCCGCCAGCACCGGATTCCGTACCCGCGTTACGCCCGCGACCGCCCCTGCACTCAGGGTGCGGCCATCCATGATGCAGGCATCGAGTTCATGGGTGCCCTGATGGGTAAATACCGCGCCTTTACCGGCGTTGAACAGCGGGCACTCTTCCAGCAGCCGCACCGCTTCGGTCACCGCATCGAGTGCGCTGCCGCCCTGAGCCAGTATCTGCTGGCCCTGAGTGACAATATCGTGTAGCGCCTGACGATAGAGGTGCTCTTTTTCGGCGCTCATTGCTGAGCGCGTAATGGCACCGGCGCCTCCATGAATGGCGATCACTGCATTGACCATAACGATCTACCCTGTGGTTGCATCAGGACGAAAAACACTGATTTAAAATGGTTTTCACCCATTTTTGGTGATTTTTGACTATAGAAAGCCTGCTAAGTGTTGTAAAGCGGAAACTGTTCCTGTGGTTATAACCTTTTCTTACCGCCATATTTCACTTTGGCCACAACAACAGGCAAGTCAGGCCGACACCGATGTGACTCAGCGGCTAATTCCCACCATAATAGGCAGCATCTGAGATAACCAGGCTGGAATATCCATGGAAAGTTTTACTGCAGGCTTGATCTCCCTTAAGGAGGCACAACAAAAAATGCTGTCACAGCTGACGCCCGTCACCGACTCTCTTAGCGTGCCGCTGGCCGAAGCGGTCGGGCGTATCACCGCCAAAGCGGTGACTTCACCGATTGCCGTGCCGCCATTTGATAACTCTGCGATGGATGGCTACGCCGTCAGGCTGGCAGACGCCAGCAGCGGTCAGCCGCTGCCAGTGGCGGGTAAAGCCTTTGCCGGCGCACCGTTTAGCGGTGAGTGGCCGCAGGGCAGCGTGATTCGCATCATGACCGGTGCGCCGGTGCCCGCAGGCTGTGAAGCAGTAGTCATGCAGGAGCAGACCGAAAGACAGGGTGATGCGATTATGATCACCGCGCCGGTCCGTCCCGGACAGAATATTCGTCTCATCGGCGATGATATTCAGCCAGACACCGTGGTGCTGGAAGCGGGAACGCGTCTGGGTGCCGCGGAGCTGCCACTGCTCGCCTCACTGGGTATCGCACAGGTCAGCGTGCTGCGAAAACTGCGGGTCGCTATCTTCTCCACCGGTGATGAACTCCAGCCGGTAGGCGAGCCGCTGGCCGAAGGCCAGATCTACGACACCAACCGCTTTGCGGTATCACTGATGCTGCATAAGCTGGGTTGCGAAGTCATCGACCTTGGCATCATCAAAGATGACCCGGCCGCACTGCGTGCTGCTTTCACCGAGGCCGATCGGCAGGCGGATGTCGTGATTACTACCGGCGGCGTCTCGGTGGGCGAAGCGGACTTCACCAAAACGATGCTGGAAGAGCTTGGTGCCATCAGCTTCTGGAAGCTGGCGATCAAGCCTGGCAAGCCATTTGCCTTTGGCCGCCTCAACAGCAGCTGGTTCTGCGGCCTGCCAGGGAATCCGGTCTCCGCCGCCGTGACCTTTTATCAGCTCGTTCAGCCGCTGCTTGCCACCCTCACCGGCCAGCAAAAATCAGCATTGCCGCCACGTCAGAAAGTGCGCTGCGCCTCGCGGCTGAAAAAGTCACCAGGCCGGCTCGATTTCCAGCGCGGCATCCTGCGACAGAACGCACAGGGCGAACTGGAGGTGGAAACCACGGGGATGCAGGGTTCACACGTCTTCAGCTCCTTCGCCCAGGCAAACTGTTTTATTGTGCTGGAACGGGATCGCGGCAATGTTGAACCGGGCGAATGGGTCGAGGTGGAACCGTTCAACGCCCTGCTGGAGGCGTAAATGCTGCCTAAATTAAGCGATGAGGAGATGCTGCGCTACAACCGGCAGATTGTATTGCGCGGCTTTGATTTCGACGGTCAGGAGCGGCTGAAAGCGAGTCATGCGCTGGTCGTGGGGCTGGGCGGACTCGGCTGCGCCGCTGCGCCCTATCTGGCGGCTGCCGGTGTCGGTAGCCTGACGCTGCTCGACTTCGATACCGTGTCGCACTCCAACCTGCAACGGCAGATCCTGCATCACGATGCTGACATTGGCCGCGCCAAAGTGGACTCCGCCGCACAAAGCCTGGCCGCCATCAATCCGCACTGCCAGCTGCATCCGGTTAATGGACAGCTGGACGATGCAGCGCTGCTGGCGCTGATCGCCCGGCAGCAGGTGGTGCTGGACTGCACTGACAACGTTGCAGTGCGTGAGCAGCTTAACCGGCTCTGTCGTCAGCAGCGGGTGCCACTGGTCTCCGGCGCCGCGATTCGGATGGAAGGTCAGATCAGCGTATTCAACTGGCAGCCCGGCACACCCTGCTATCGCTGCATCAGCCGCCTGTTTGGGGAACAAACCCTGAGTTGCGTGGAAGCGGGCGTCATGGCTCCGCTGGTTGGCGTGATTGGTGCGATGCAGGCGATGGAAGCGATTAAAGTGCTGACGGCATTTGGCACGCCCGCCACCAGCCGGTTGCTGATGTACGATGCGATGAGCGCGGAGTTCCGCAGCATGAAGGTGGCGCAGGATGCGCACTGTGAAGTGTGTGGTGGTAGCGCGTAGCGTCGGCAGGAACGCCTGTGCTTCATGAAGCCCGCACCGTGGTGAAGTTTTTACCTGCTTAGGGAACACGGTCAGATCGGAAAGTCGCTTAAACCATCCATGGGCGCTCGGCCCGCGCGATTACGCACCTCATCCCTGAGGTGCGCCCGTACCGGGCCAACGCGTTGCGTTGTTCAAAAACGCTCCCGGCGTTTTTGTCCATGGCGCGGGACGCTTTCCTCCTCTGACCGTGTTCCCTGCGCCTTAAGTATATGCGTTGCTGCCAGATAATCCCTGAGCCTGGCATCCTGCCCAACCCACACCATCTAACAAGCTAAAAGCATATAACTCATTCATTGCCACCAAAAAAAACAGGGTGGCCTGCGCCACCCCGTTTCAATCAGACGATACCCTGACTCCGCAGGTAATCTTCGTAATTACCGGTGAAGTCCACCACGCGGTCTGCTTTCAGCTCTATCACGCGGGTTGCCAGCGAGCTGACAAATTCACGGTCGTGTGAAACAAACACCAGCGTGCCTTCATACATCTCCAGCGCCATATTGAGCGATTCTATCGACTCCATATCGAGGTGGTTGGTCGGCTCATCCATAATCAGAATGTTCGGTTTTTCCATCATCAGCTTACCGAACAGCATACGACCCTTCTCTCCACCGGAAAGCACTTTGGCCGGCTTCTTAATATCATCCTGCGAAAACAGCAGGCGACCCAGAATACCGCGAATGGTCTGCTCATCATCGCCAGGCTGTTTCCACTGACTCATCCAGTCAAATACCGTCAGGTCATTGGCAAAATCATCGGCGTGATCCTGAGCGTAATAACCAATACGTGCATTCTCTGACCATTTAACGCTGCCGTTATCTGGCGTCAGCTGACCCACCAGCGATTTTAACAGTGTTGATTTACCGATACCGTTGGCACCGATCACTGCCAGCTTCTCACCCACTTCCAGCAGCAGATTTAAATTCTTAAACAGCGGACCGTTATCAAATCCTTTGGTCAAACCTTCCACTTCCAGCGCATTACGGAACAACTTCTTGTCCTGCTCAAAGCGGATAAACGGGTTCTGGCGGCTGGAGGCTTTCACTTCATCCAGTTTAATTTTATCCATCTGCTTAGCGCGTGATGTCGCCTGACGCGATTTAGAGGCGTTGGCGCTAAAACGACTGACGAACGATTGTAAGTCAGCAATCTGCGCTTTTTTCTTGGCGTTATCGGATAACAGACGTTCACGCGCCTGGGTCGCCGCGGTCATATATTCGTCATAATTACCGGAATAAACCCGCAGCTCGCCATAATCCAAATCAGCCATGTGCGTACAGACCATATTAAGGAAGTGACGGTCATGCGAAATGATAATCATGGTGCTGTCACGCTCGTTCAGCACCTGCTCCAGCCAGCGAATAGTATCGATGTCCAGGTTGTTCGTCGGTTCATCGAGTAACAGAATATCAGGATTAGAAAACAGCGCCTGCGCCAGCAGCACACGTAATTTAAAGCCCGGCGCAATTTCGCTCATCGGGCCATAATGCTGCTCAACCGGAATGCCGACGCCGAGTAATAACTCACCGGCACGAGACTCCGCGCTATAGCCGTCCATCTCACCGTAAAGTGCCTCAAGATCGCCGACTTTATACCCCTCTTCTTCGCTCATTTCTGGCAAAGAATAAATACGGTCGCGCTCCTGCTTCACTTCCCATAACTCATGGTGACCCATGATAACGGTGTCCAGTACGCTAAATTGTTCAAAGGCGAACTGATCCTGACGCAACTTACCGATGCGCTCGTTGGGATCGTAAGAAACATTGCCGCCTGAAGGCACCAGATCGCCACCCAAAATCTTCATGAAGGTGGATTTTCCGCTGCCGTTCGCACCGATTAAACCGTAACGATTACCGCCGCCAAATTTAACGGAGATATTTTCGAACAGTGGCTTGCTGCCAAACTGCATGGTGATATTGCTGCTAACTAACACGGCATTGACCTTTGTGAAGAGAATGGATGAAAAAACGGCGGCTATTATGCCAGATGTGACGCAGCGCACGCCAGCGTCAGCCGTGGATTCCTTGCGGGGTGATTGATATCCCGGCAGAAATAAAAAAGCCGGAAGGCCATGATGGCCCCCCGGCTCCCACTTACAAGGATTGTGTCGATCAATCGATCAGGAAACTGTCCAGGCTTTTACCGGAATCCAGCGCTTTTTTAATCGCTGCCGGGGTACGGCCCTGGCCAGTCCAGGATTTCTGCTCACCATTTTCGTCGGTGTAAGAATATTTAGCCGGACGCGGCGCACGCTTGGTACGTTTTTTCCCGCTTTCCAGTGCACCTAATAATTCATTAGGATCGATGCCGTCAGCCAGCAGCATTTCGCGATATTTAGAAAGCTTTTCTTCTTTTTCGCGATTCTGCGTCTCTTCCGCTTCTGCTTCTTCACGGCGCTCAGTAACAACAACCGTTAATTTTTCCAGGATCTCTTCAAGATCGGTCAGTGGCAGTTCACGAGCCTGGGCACGTAATGTGCGAATATTGTTCAGTACCTTAAATGCGTCACTCATCACAATGTCCTTGATTAAGGGGGGTTAATAAAACTGTAGCGCCAAGACTACCTAATTCAAATAAAAAAATAAATTATTTTTACGCTACAGATAATTCCTAAGTATTAATTCGGGCAAAACAGAGCTATTAAAATCGGGCGTGCCTGACCTTTTATTAACGCTGAATTAACAACAAATGGCACTTTTACTCAGGAGTTGAAAACGATTTCAGGCAGATTATCCCGGCATAAGGCAGTTAACGCTATCAACTAAATGCGGGCCATGCAGCCTCATTATTTACGCTTACGGGCCGGAGATAACAGATTAAAAATGTGCCTGCCCGTGACCCCAGTCACACCAGCTTACAGATTATGCTTAAAAAGCCACCCCCGGCACCGTTAAATAGCGCAAAAGAATTAACGCTCTGGTAGCTTTTTTAATTATGCCCTTTGCCACCTGTTAACCATTTTTGCCGCTGCGATTTATAGCAGAGTCGGATTATTCGCAGATCGCTTAGCTGCGCAATAACAGTTCCGCCCGGCTCAGGCTGATTGAATAGCCTCACGCGCCCCCACTCGTTCAGTCGTAAGTTGCCTTAAAAAAACGTCAAAGAAATAAACTGAGAAAGGTGACAGAGCTCAAAAACCTGAATGCGGAAAGTGCCAGCAACATGAAAATAATCGCTCGCCGGAGACGCTGATAATAACCCTGCGATTACCACTGTTTTATTTTCTGCTGGCTGCACCCGTTCCAGTGATGCTGAGAAGCTCTCTTTATCAACGAGTTAGATCATGATGAACAACATGGAGAGAAAGGCAGCATCGGTTTAACGCTGCCGGAGGAGAGATAAAGCGGTAACTGCGCAGAGGCAGCTACCGCCGGATAACTAATTCGCCTGCGTGGCCGGGCCAAATACCGGATATTGCGGCATATCCACGTTCTGGTAAGTCTCCCAGCCGCCGCCCAGCGCTTTATAGAGCGCCACTAAATCGAGTGCACTCTGCATCCGCGCCTGTGTCGCCTGCTCCTCTGCCTGAGCCAGCTGACGCTGCGCATCCAGCACCTCCAGGAAGGTCGAGAGCCCCTGGCGATAACTGTCGCTGGCGAGATCAAAGGCGCGCTGAAGCGCACCGGTTGTCTCATCCAGCGCGGTGACCCGCTGCTGATCGGCGCGATAGCTGACCAGCGCATTCTCCACATCCTGCAACGCCGTCAGCACCGTCTGGCGATAATCCAGCGCGGCACTGGCCTGCTGTGCCCGCGCTAACTTCACGCTCGACACCAGCTGTCCGCCCTGGAAAATCGGAATCGATAACGACGGGCCATAACTGTAGAAATGGCTGCTCCAGTTATCCAGATAGCTGACATCGGTGTTGCGCACGCCCAGCTGGCCGGTCAGTGACAGGCTCGGGAAAAGCTGCGCGACAGAAACCCCAATCTCAGCGGTTTGTGCATGCAGCGTCGCTTCAGCCTGACGAATATCAGGACGACGACGTGCCAGCGTAGAAGGAATGCCTACCGGGACAAACTGTGGCAGCGGGGGTAACGCTTTTGGCGTACTGAGTTCAGCATCCAGCGCCCCCGGCGTCTTGCCGAGCAGCACCGCTAACCCATTCATCGCCTGCCGTGCCTGCGACTGATACTGCGGCAGCTGCGCCTGCAGCGTGCTGAGCTGGGCACGCGCATTTTCCACATCGGTCAGCGGGGCCAGGCCATTACGCTGCTGGCTTTGGGTCAGCTCGGTCGTCTGCTGCGCCACCTCAATCTGCTGTTGCAGCGTCTGAATCGTGCTCTGCGCGCCACGCAGCTGCAGCCAGGCTCGCGCCACTTCGGCCTCCAGTGAGACCAGCGCATCGTTGCGCTGTTCTATCGCTGCCTGCTGCTGGGCATTAGCTGCCTCAACCTGACGGCGCACTTTGCCCCACAGATCCAGCTCCCAGCTGGCATCGAAGCTGCCCTGATAGAGGGTAACCGGCTGGGTCAATCCATTGAGCTGGCTGGCCACGTTGCTGTCGAGCTGATCGGTTGCGCCATTGGATTTCAGCAAGCCTTCCAGCCCGAGCTGCTGACGCGTCACTTTGGCTGAACCGCCCAGGGTGGGGAACAGGCTGCCCTGCGCCTGCGTCAGCTGTTCACGTGCACCGGCAATGCGCAGCACCGTCTGCTGCAGGCTCAGGTTGCCCGCAATCGCCCGTTCAATCAGACTGTCGAGCTGCGGATCATTGAAGCTGCGCCACCAGCGTGAATTAATCGCGGCGTTTTGTGGCTTTGACGCCTCCTGCGAATCCAGGGTGTTGTAGCCACCCGGCACGGCAGGTTTCGGCGCCTGATAGTCAGGTCCGACGGCGCAGCCCGCCAGCCCGAGGGCCAGCAGTAAACTCAGGGGTTTCAGGCGATGAGTGTAAAAAACCTTCATGTTAGTGTGCTCCTGCACTGCCTTCGCTCTTAATCGGCGACAACAGCCAACAAAATGGAATCAAAATCAGGGCGACAATACTCAGGCCTGAGAAGACATCGATGTAAGCGAGGATACGCGACTGCGCAATCATCTCCTGATAGAGCTGACCGGTTGCCAGCGTGACGGGATCGCCCACCGCCGAGGTAAAGTCGCGTATCGCCTGCGCCCAGTGCTGAAGCGTAATGTTGAACGGCTCATTCAGCGGCGTCATGTTATGCACCATGTGCGCTGACCGCACCTGTTCGCGCTCGGTAATGGCAGCGGTCGAGAGTGAAATCCCAATCGATCCGGCCACGTTACGGAACATGGTAAACAGCGCCGAGGCGTCAGCATTAAGCCGCTGCGGAATGGTGACAAAGGCGATAGTCGTCAGCGGGACAAACAGGAAACCCAGCCCGATTGACTGTGCGCTGCGCATCAACACCAAAGTGGTGAAATCGACGTTGGGCGTTAAGGTGGCGGAGTAGAGAAACGCCACGGCCAGACAGCTAAAGCCAAAGGCAATGATGTAGCGCGTCTGAACGATTGGCATCAGTTTCAGCACCAGCGGTATGGTCAGCACAATCAGCACCGCGCCAGGCGACAACACCAGACCTGACCAAGTGGCGGTGTACCCCAGATCCTGCTGCGCCAGCTGTGGCAGCACTACGGAGCTGCCATACAGAATCATCGCCATCCCCGCCATCAACAGCCCGGCGACCCAGAAGTTGCGGTCTTTCATCACCAGAATATCGACCACTGGCTTACGGGCATACATCAGCCAGTAGATGGCACCGACGATGCCAATCAAGGCCAGAATGGCGAACAGCACGATAAAGTGCGAGGCAAACCAGTCCTCATCCTCTCCGCGATCCAGCATCACCTGCAGACAACCCAGTCCTAAGGTAATCAGGCTGATACCGATATAGTCGATCTTCAGTTTACCTTTGGCCCATTTACGCTCCCACGGTGGATCTTCCAGCAGCTGATAGATCGCCAGCACGGTAAGTACGCCGACCGGAATGTTGATAAAGAACACCCAGCGCCAGCTGTAGTTGTCGGTAATCCAGCCACCTAATGTCGGACCAATCACCGGCGCGACAATAATGGCGATAGAGGAGAGCCCAAATGCCTTGCCGCGATCTTCCGCCTTGAAGTAGTCCAGCAGCACAGACTGCTGAACCGGCTGCAATCCGCCACCAAAAAAGCCCTGCAGCACGCGGAACAGAATGATTTGCCACAGTTCGGTAGCGATGCCGCACAGGAAGGAGCAGATGGTAAACATCACGATGCAGATCAGGAAAAACTGTTTACGGCCAAACAGTCGGCTGAAGAACGCAGAGATAGGCAGCACAATGCCGTTCGCCACCAGATAGGAGGTCAGCACCCAGGTTGACTCATCGTAACTGGAGGAGAGCGAACCGGCGATATGCGGCAGCGCCACGTTAACAATGGTGGTGTCGAGGATCTCCATAAACACCGCCAGCGTGACCGTGATCGCCACTAACCACGGATTACTGGCGGGTTTCCAGCTCTGCGCCGTACTCATTCCACCGTTACCTTCGGTTCAACAGAGAGACCCAGCGGCAGAGGATGGTTCGGATCAAGGCCCTTGTCGATGACGATTTTCACCGGCACGCGCTGAACGATTTTCACATAGTTACCGGTGGCGTTTTCTGACGGGAAAGTCGAGAAGCGTGAACCAGAGCCCATCTGAATACTGTCGACATGCCCTTCCAGCTTCATATCCGGCCAGGCATCGACGCTGATTTCAACTTTGTCGCCAGGATTCATGTGTTGCAGCTGAGACTCTTTGAAGTTAGCGGTGACCCAGATCTCAGGCGAGACCAGCGAAAACAGCGACGATCCCGCCTGCACCAGTGTGCCCAGCTGAACGTTACGCTTGGTGACAAACCCGTCATAGGGCGCGCGAACCTGGGTATAGGAGAGATTAAGATCGGCCGTGCTTAACTGCGCCTTCGCCTGCTCAACCTGTTGCTGACGCGCTTCAACATTGGTCTCCTGCTGGCGAATCTGCAGAGCAACCTGTGACGCCACTTCAACCTGTGCTTTCGCGCTTTGTAACTGCGCCTGCGCTGAACGTAACTGCGCGGATGCGCTGTCGATATTACGCTGACTGGTCGCACGCGGGTCGACGCCGCGCTGGCGACGATAATCCGCCTGCGCATTGAGCAGATTCGCTTCGGCTTTCGCCTGATCCGCCAGCGCCTGATCGCGCTGTGCCGGATACTGTACCTTTGACAGCGCCAGTTGAGCCTGCGCCTGATGCAGCTGTGCGACAGCTAAACCGAGCTGCGCATTAGCCTGTTCACGCTGGGCACGATTGTCGCTGGGATCGATCTCCACCAGCAGATCGCCCTTCTTCACCCGCTGGTTATCTTTCACCAGCAGCTTCACGACATAGCCGGAGGCTTTAGGCGCAATGGTAACGGCATCGCCTTCGGTAAAGGCGTCGTCGGTGGTTTCAATATTGCGGGTAGTGAACCAGAACCAGAAGCCGACAATCAGCATAATCACCACCACTACCGCCAGAATAATCAGTGGCTTTTTACCGGGGCGTTTACGCTCAGGCTGCTGGTCGTTGTCCTGATTTTCCTCTGACTGACGGTTTTTATCCGTCGCATTCTCTGCGTCCTGCTGGTGTGGATCGCGTTGGTTATTCTCGCTCATAGTTCCCATCACTGGCTAAGGCCCTAATTCCCGGGCATAAAGGTCCTGTTAACCTTATATCGGAAACTGACAAAATCCAGCGCAACTTTACGAAACTTGAGAAATGGCGCACATCCTGCCACCTGTGGCGGGTAGCAGGATGCGTCGGGCCTAATTAAGCAGCCGCAACAGCAGCCAGCCGCTGGCCATCGACCAGGCAAGCAGAGGGAGAGAAAAGAGATGGAAATGCCACCAGACGGCCCGATCTTTCGCCATACGCAGGGCAATCAGGTTAGCGAGCGAACCCGGCAGCAGGCCGAAACCGCCAATATTGACCGCCCAGGCCAGCACATCTCCAGGCGGGACTTTTTGCAGCAGCAGAATCGTCGCCGGAACGTTGCTGATCACCTGTGACAGACCAATCGCCAGCAGGTAGAGCTGCCCCTGACCGAAATGAGAAACCGCATCAAAGTGAGCCTGCATCACCGGCAGACGCGTCATCAGGAAGACGTCAATAAACATGGCGATAAACACCGCCAGCAGGCTCCAGTCGATGCGCAGCAGCACTGGACGCGCCATCACCAGGAACGTGGCAAGAATCAGCAGCAGGACCCAACCGGTGATTTCCAGCTCCAGGCCGGCGATAAACAGCAGGTATAGCACCACGCTGACAATAAACAGCGGCTTCTGCCACTGCGGCTGTTCCGGGTTGTCATGCTTATCAATCGACCGCTTTGAAAAGCTGAACCAGGTTAATACCATCAGGCTAAGCAGCAGCCAGGCGGCCAGCGGCAGCATCTGCACAATAAACGCGACAACACTTAGTTTGCCGTGGCTCCACAGCAGAATGTTTTGCGGGTTGCCGACCGGCGTCAGCAGGGATCCGGCGTTGACCGCCAGCGCTTCGAAGATGATCAGTCGCGAGATGGGTAAGTGAGAGAACTTTCGCAGCGTCAGCGTCAGCGGCACCAGAATAAACAGCGCCACATCATTGGTCAGAAACGTAGAGAGCAACGCGGCAGCCAGCACCATAAACAGCGCCAGCGCACGTTCGTGCCGGAAACGCGCAATCAGTCGTCCCCCCAGCACGTCAAAGTAGCCACTGGTTTCCAGCCCTTTGGTCAGGATCAACAATCCGGTGAGCGTAATAATGGTATGCCAGTCTACGGCACCGGGCAGATCGGCCCAGCGAAAATCCGCCAGAAATGCCAGAACTACACCAATCACGATTAATAAATGCAAAACAGAGTCATGCAAAAAAGATCGAAGCAGTTGAGGCATGATGAAGGTACGCCTTAGCGTTAGCGGGTTTCGGAGAATTTCTTAAATACGGCCAGCGTTTCATCACTGACGTGATGCTCAATCCCTTCTGAATCACGTCGGGCAGTTTCGGGACTGATGCCTAACGCCAGCAGAAAACTTTCAACAATGTGATGACGGGCGCGACTCTCCTCTGCCAGTTTCTCCCCTTCACCGGTCAGAAAGACACCGCGGTAAGGCACCTGTTCAACCAGCCCGGCACTGCCAAGCCGCTTCAGCATTTTCGCTACGGTAGGTTGTGAAACGCCCAGGCGGGCCGCCATATCAACCTGACGCGCTTCGCCAAATTCACCAATCAAATCAGAGATTAACTCAACGTAGTCATCAATTAATTCCCGACGATGCGCTTCACGCACCTGCCGAAAACCTTCGACATGCTCTTCAATATCTTTCAGTGGTCCTTTTGGCGCAGAAACCACGCTTTTAGCACGACGACTCATTCAGCTTCCTCATTATTTTTTCCCGTACTGTCACTGCTGTACGGATTTAGCTGCGCTCATTGTAAACCAGCCGCAAAGAAGCTCAAATTTTTCGTCATTAGCCTTGGCTAAAGGATATAGCCAGTGCTATATTTGACGATAATGTAAGCAGCAAAAGAGCGATCCCAGTTGATCCTCTGTTGCTCCGGTGATGATGACGCCTCTCACCGCAGGCTGCTGACTACCGCGTCGACAATGATTGGGAGGTGATTCTATGAGCACCCTGAAATGTTGCTTAGATTGCAGTAAATGCTTCCAGGCTGAGAAGAAAACAACCACGGAGATGAAATCCTGGCTGTGCCTGCTGACGCGTTCACCGTTCACACTGCGTCTGATGTTGCTGGAAAAACTGCTGGGCCATAAGCCTGACGATCGTCGCTGTCAGAATCTGATCTGGCGCGGCTAATCCTGATTCTATGCCTTTCAGCCGCTGGCTGAGAGGCGCACTCTCCCTTTCTGCTCTCTTTTTTTCCTGTTTCCCCATCGAATCAATATGACCTGCGGCTTCAACCAGCATGGCTGCTGATCGGCTACAGCGATCCGGAAAAGTCGGGAAACGTGCAGATACGAAAGAAGGGTGAGTAAATCAGCACAATAAAAAACGGCCCACAAGGGGCCGCTTTTTTGCAGGTCAGCTAAGCTAAACTTAGAAGCTGTAACCTACGCCAGCAATCCAGGTGCCAACGTCAACGTTACGGATACGGCTCTGCTCGTAACCAACGTCAACTGCGAAGTCCTGAACTGGGTTAAACTGCAGACCTGCGCCGTAAGAGAAACCTACGTCGCTTGAATCAGTTTTATCGCGTGATGAAGTATCGTTCTGCTGGAATTTACCGTAGCCGATACCCACAACACCGTAGATGCTTGCCCAGTCGTTCAGACGGAAAGCAGGACCACCGGTCACACCGTAGTACTGGCCTTTGTTATAAATGCCAGAATCGGTGTTATCTTTTTCTGTGTAGGTGAATGAACCGATCCAACCCAGTGGGTTAGAACCGTCTTCGTAGCGGTATTTCAGGTTGAAGCCGTTAGCTTTGTTAGCTACGCCCTGATAGTCGCTCTGAGCATAGCCACCAGTTACGGTGCTCTGTGCCATTGCTGAACCTGCAGATACTGCCAGTACACAGGCTAATGCTGAAAGACATGCAATTTTTTTCATAACCACCTCAAATGTGAAAATACTTCTCTCCTGACAACGCTGAAAATATAACAAAAAATAGCGAGAAACTCTGCCCGGATTTTGTTGTCTAACAGAATGTTTGGTGTAACAGGAAGTTAATGCGACAACCTATGTCATTCATTTTTCTTATAAAATCCGTCATCTTTCTGCAATAATCATTTTGTGCTCATTTCGTTCTTTAAGTTAAATCCTAAAAAAACCTGACATTTCTTTACCTAAATGGCCCTGATTCTGGCCAAAAATCGCTCAGTTGAGAGAAATTTAAAACTCCATTCCGTGATTTTTTGCCTGCTATTTCCTTTACACTGGCTGACTCATTACGTTGATGACCAGGAAAAGTACACAGGATGTCTGCCTCTCCCTCTTCTAAAAACCTTGCCCCGATAGTGATGCCGATTGCCGTGCTGCTGATTGCGATGCTGTCGCTTCAGGGCGGTGCTTCGCTGGCGAAAAGCCTGTTTCCTGCCGTTGGCGCTACCGGCATCACCGCGCTGCGTCTGGGATTTGGCACCCTGATACTCTGTATTATCTTCAAACCCTGGCGTTTACGCTTTAGCCGGGAGCAACGTCTGCCACTCCTGATGTATGGACTGGCGCTGGGCACAATGAATTTCACGTTCTATCTGGCGATTCGTACCGTGCCGCTGGGTGTGGCGGTGGGACTGGAATTTACCGGCCCACTGGCGCTGGCGCTATTCGGATCGCGCCGGCCACTGGATTTTGTCTGGGTGTTGCTGGCCGTGATTGGTCTGTGGTTCCTGCTGCCTTTTGGCACAGGCATGACTGCGATTGATCCGCTGGGCGCTGCGCTGGCAGTGAGCGCAGGCGCCTGCTGGGCGATCTATATCCTGGCGGGACAGCGGGCAGGCGCAGAACATGGCCCGGCGACAGTGGCTATCGGGTCGCTGATTGCCTCAGTGATTTTTGTACCGCTGGGGCTGACGTTCGCAGAAAGTGGTATCTGGACATGGGCAGTTATGCCGATCGCGTTGCTGGTTGCCCTGCTCTCCAGCGCCATCCCCTATTCGCTGGAGATGATCGCCCTCACCCGCTTACCGGCGCGCATCTTCGGCACGCTGATGAGTCTGGAACCCGCCATGGCTGCCTTTTCAGGCATGCTGTTTCTGGGGGAAACCCTGACCGGGCTTCAGTGGCTGGCGCTGCTGGCGATCATCATCGCCTCGGCAGGTTCAACGCTGACCATGCGGCCGAAAAAGAGTCAGTTAAACAGCGTTGAATTATCAGACGATATCCAAAAATAAACGCTATCCGCCCCGCCTGCAGGCGGGGCTAAATAATAATCATGCTCATCATGAGAATTATTCCTAATCTTCGCTCCTTCCTGAGTTGCCTATTTTGAAACAGACACTTACCAGTTATTTACATAATAGAATAACAACATGATTTAAATAGCTATTTATTTGGTTTTATATTTTAACATGGCATTAACCTTCTTAGCCCAGCTCTGCTCTGACTAAAGACGCACGCTATTTCATCCATCGACAAAGTCGTTTCTGCAAAGCTGAAAAGCGCTGCTATACTTATCCGGTACTTGATTAGGACAACCATCAAAGAGAGGACTGAAACGATGAGTACCGCTAAATTGGTTAAAACTAAATCTTCTGACCTGATTTATACCCGCAATGATGTGGCCGAAGACGATAAAAAAGCCACCATCGCGGTGTTAAACCGTCTGGTAGTCGAGTTTATTGACCTGTCATTGATCACTAAGCAGGCGCACTGGAACATGCGCGGTGCTAATTTTATCGGTGTGCATGAGATGCTGGACGGCTTCCGCACCGCGATTACCGATCATCAGGATACTATTGCCGAGCGTGTGGTTCAGCTGGGTGGCGTGGCACTGGGCACCACGCAGGTCGTTAACGATACGACTCCGCTGAAGAGCTATCCGCTTAATATTCACAGCGTTCAGGATCATCTGAAAGCGTTGGCAGACCGTTACAGCGTTGTCGCGAATGACACCCGTAAAGCAATCACTGAAGTGAAAGACGAAGATACCGCTGATATTTTTACTGCGGCATCACGTGACCTTGATAAATTCCTGTGGTTTATCGAAGCGAACATCGAATAAGACTCAATGCAGTCTGTCAGGCGGGGAAACCCGCCTTTTTTACGTCTGTGTTACCGCATTTTTATGACCCTGTTAACAGTTCTTCCCTCCTCCGCTTCACAGCCTTAACATCTGAGGCACACTACCGCTTGCACCAAAACAGCCACCTGCACCAAAACTGAGCACCAAACTGGTGCAATGGCAGAATTAACTGCAAAATCGTGTCAGCTATGTTATTTAACTCTCTGATTTCGCGGATTTTGCAAAGTTGGCATAATTCTTTCATATGACAAGCCGCAAACGCAGGCCCTGCCGCCTGGTAGTAAAAAAAGGAAAAATGATGAAGTCACTGTTAAAAGTTTCTGTGGCCGCGCTGGCGCTGGCCTTCTCTCTCTCTTCCACTGCAGCAGACAAAAAGCTGGTCGTCGCCACGGATACCGCCTTTGTTCCGTTTGAATTTAAACAGGGTGATAAATATGTCGGCTTCGATGTGGATCTGTGGGATGCCATTGCGAAAGAGCTGAAGCTCGATTACACCCTGAAGCCAATGGACTTCAGCGGCATTATCCCTGCACTGCAAACGCGCAATGTCGATCTGGCACTGGCGGGTATCACCATTACCGAGGAACGTAAAAAAGCGATTGAGTTCTCTGACGGCTATTACAAAAGCGGTCTGCAGGTGATGGTGCGTAACAATGAAAACGACATCAAAGGCATCAGCGATCTGAACGGTAAAGTGGTCGCAGTGAAAAGCGGCACCGGCTCCGTGGAATACGCGAAAGCCAACATCAAATCCAAAGATCTGCGTCAGTTCCCGAATATCGACAGCGCCTATATGGAGCTGGGCACCAACCGTGCGGACGCCGTGCTGCACGACACGCCAAACATCCTTTACTTCATCCATACCGCCGGTAAAGGCCGCTTTAAAGCGGTAGGCGATTCAATTGAAGCGCAGCAGTATGGTATCGCCTTCCCGAAAGGCAGCGACGATTTACGTGAAAAAGTAAACGGCGCACTGAAAACCCTGAAAGAGAACGGCACCTACAACACGCTCTATAAAAAATGGTTCGGCACCGAACCTAAATAATAATTTGACCGTTATCTGATTTCAGCAGGGAAACTTTTTCCCTGCTTTTTTCCATCGCAACATATCTGGAGTGACACCATGGAGTTTGACTGGAGCGTCATCTGGCCCGCCATGCCGGCGCTGCTTGAAGGCGCTAAACTGACCTTAATTATCTCAATTATTGGACTGGTTGGCGGCCTCTTCATCGGCCTGGTAGCGGGCTTTGCCCGCGCTTACGGTGGCTGGATCACCAATAACATCGCACTGGTGTTTATCGAAATCATTCGCGGCACCCCTATCGTGGTGCAGGTGATGTTTATCTATTTTGCTTTGCCGATGGCGTTCCCCGACCTGCGCATTGATCCCTTCAGCGCGGCGGTGGTGACCATCATGATTAACTCCGGCGCTTACATTGCCGAGATTACCCGTGGTGCCGTGCTGTCGATCAACAAGGGCTTCCGCGAAGCCGGACTGGCGCTTGGCCTATCGAGCCGCGAGACGCTGCGCTACGTGATTATGCCGCTGGCGCTGCGCCGCATGCTGCCACCGCTGGGCAACCAGTGGATTGTCAGCATCAAAGATACTTCGCTGTTTATCGTTATTGGTGTGGCTGAACTGACCCGTCAGGGTCAGGAGATTATTGCCGGTAACTTCCGCGCGCTGGAAATCTGGAGCGCCGTCGCGATTATCTATCTGGTTATTACGCTGGTGTTGAGCTTTGTGCTGCGCCGCATTGAGAAAAGGGTGAAAATCCTGTGATTGAATTTAAAGATGTCTCCAAACATTTTGGCCAGACCCAGGTGCTGCACAATATTGACCTGAAGATTAACCAGGGCGAAGTGGTGGTGATTATCGGCCCATCCGGTTCCGGTAAATCAACCCTGCTGCGCTGTATTAACAAGCTGGAAGAGATCACCAGTGGCGAACTGATTGTCGATGGCCTGCGCGTCAATGATCCGAAAGTCGATGACCGCCTGATTCGTCAGGAAGCGGGCATGGTGTTTCAGCAGTTTCATCTGTTCCCACAGATGAGTGCGCTGGATAACGTCGCCTTTGGTCCTATCCGTGTGCGCGGTGCCAGCAAAGAGGCGGCACGCCAGCTGGCGCGTGAGTTGCTGGGCAAAGTGGGCCTCGCCGAGCGCGCGCACCACTTTCCGTCTGAGCTTTCCGGCGGCCAGCAGCAGCGCGTGGCGATTGCCCGTGCACTGGCAGTTAAGCCGAAAATGATGCTGTTTGATGAGCCAACCTCAGCGCTCGACCCGGAACTGCGTCACGAAGTGCTGAAGGTGATGCAGGATCTGGCGGAAGAAGGCATGACGATGGTGATTGTGACGCACGAAGTAGGCTTCGCACAGAAGGTGGCCTCACGGCTGATCTTTATCGATAAAGGCCGGATTGCGGAAGATGGCGATCCCGACAGCCTGATCAGCAACCCACCGAGCGAGCGTCTGCGCGAATTCCTGCAGCACGTCTCCTGATCAAAATGGGCCGCTAAGCGGCCCGTTAAAACTGATGACAATCCAAACCAGGGTAAATCTGGCAGCAACGAATAAACCCGAAGCACAGGGAACCCGGTCAGAAGAGGAAAGCGTCCCGCGCCAGGGACGGCGCGGGCCGAGCGTGTCATGGATGACAGCCTTTGCGTCTTTCCGATCTGACCGGGTTCCCTGTGCCAGCTCGGTCTTACCTCCACCGAGTCGGGCGTTGTCAACAATCAAAACGGGCCGCATCGCGGCCCGTTCTATTTTACTCTTCGCCCACAGATACACCTGTTACCCATGTAAAGCGACACCTCAGTTCCCCAGGCGACTCAGTAGTTTAGTGCGCTGGGCGGCAGGCATAAAACTCCACGCCAGGAAGCGACTCTGCTTCTGACCCTGCGCCATATTAACCACGCGCATCTCCGCCACGTCGAGCGCCTGCAGCTGTTTTTCCAGCGCCGGTAAGTTCTCTTTGCGCGACACCAGCGAGGTAAACCAGCCGATCTGACGACTAAACGCCACGCTCTCGGCGATCATCTTGCCGATAAAACCTTTTTCGCCACCGGGATACCACAGCTCATTGTGCTGGCCGCCAAAGTTGAGCGGCGCACTCTTATCCAGTCCGAGATTGCGGACCTTACGCTGCGATCCCGATACCGCTTCTTCCGCCGACGCGTGGAACGGCGGATTACACATTACTGCACTGAAAAATTCAGTTTTACTGACCACACCAGCCAGCACTGCATCGCTGTTTTTCTGACGACGCAGACGGATCTGGCGCGTCAGGCGCGGATTGGCCGCAACAATGCGGTTAGCGGCTTTGATGGCGGCTTCATCGACTTCGGTGCCGGTAAAGCGCCAGCCATATTCTGCCGCGCCAATCAGCGGATAGATGCAGTTTGCACCGCAGCCGACATCCAGAACGTCCGCCGTTGGGATCACGCCGTTGTTATCCAGCGCCAGCAGATCGGCAAGGTAGTGCAGATAATCGGCGCGTCCCGGCACGGGCGGGCAGAGTGAGCCGGGAGCCAGCTGCCAGTCGATGTCGTAAAATAGTTTGATCAGCGCCTGGTTCAGCAGCATCACCGCCTCCGGGTCCGCGAAATCCACGGACTGCACGCCATACCCATTGGGCCGGACTTTGGCTTTCAGCGGCGGATGGGCAGCGGTTAACGCGGCAAAATCGTATTCGCCCTGATGGCGATTGCGGGCGTGGAAGGGCGACGTGCTGGCTGACTTTTTCATACGTTCTCTCAATTATTCAGGCGCGCGTACAATACGCTGTAGGCGGCGGAAAATAAACCCGCACCATCCGCTTACCTCTTTCCGATTCCGTCGGGCGATGCTGTCGGGCTAAGATAAATAAAATTCCCTGCTGGAGAAGTTATGACCCGGAAACGCTATTCCTATCAACCCCGTGCTGGTCACGGTCTGCCGCACGATCCGCTGAACGCCATTATCGGGCCGCGCCCGATCGGCTGGATTAGCTCAGTGAGCAGCAGCGGCCAGCACAATCTGGCACCTTACAGCTTCTTTAACTGTTTCAACTATCATCCACCGATTATCGGTTTCGCCAGTAGTGGCTGGAAAGACAGCGTGAGAAATATTGCTGAGACCAAAGAGTTTGTCTGGAACCTGGCGACGCGTCCGCTGGCGGAAGCGATGAACGAAAGTTCCGCCTCGCTGCCTGCCGATCAGGATGAGTTCGCCTTTGCCGGTTTAACGCCGCTGGCGGCTTCACAGGTCAGCGCCAGTCTGGTGGCAGAGAGCCCGGTCAACTTCGAGTGCCGCCTGACGCAACTGATTCAGCTGCAGGATGCCAGCGGCAATCTGATCGACAGCTGGCTGGTGCTGGGGGAAGCGGTGGCGATTCACATCGATGAATCGCTGCTGGAAGAGGGCATTTATCAGACCGCTAAAGCCGAGCCGATTCTGCGCGCGGGCGGCCCCAGCGCCTATTACGGCATCAGCGAAGCGCAACGTTTTGATTTAGTCCGTCCGGACGCACGCCGCAGGTAATCCTCACCCCACAAGCGCATCGGCCCGGTGCGCTTTAATCTGAGCTACCGCGCAGGCGATGTCGGGTGCCAGCCAGCGATCCTGCTGCCAGCGCTCAACAACCTGCCGCAAATGCTGCCAGGCGCGCCGCGTGCCTGCTGCCAGCTGTGACTCACCGTGAAACTCCAGCGCCTGCGCCGCCAGCAGATACTCAATCGCGATAATGTGATCAACATTGCTGACCAGTTTCAGCAGCTTCAGCGCCGAGCCGGTGCCGAGGCTCAGATGATCCTCCTGTAATCCTGAAGTGACATAGTTATCAAGCACCGCAGGCTGCGCCAGCTGACGGTTCTCCGCGCAGAGTGATGCCGCCACGTACTGCGCAATCATCATGCCGGAATTGACGCCCGGCTCGGCCACCAGAAACGGTGGCAGGCCGCTGACCAGCGGATTCACCAGCCGATCAAGCCGTCGCTCGGCGATGCTGCCCAGCTCCGCCATCGCAATCGCCAGCAGGTCGCAGGCCATTGCCACCGACTCGCCATGCGGATTGGACTGTGACACCACGCGCCAGGCCTGCGGCGTCCCAAGCACCAGCGGATTGTCGGTACAGGCGTTGAGTTCGTTCTCCACCTGACGGACAGCGTGACTAAACTGATCGCGACAGGCGCCGTGCACCTGCGGCATCGAGCGCAGACTGAGTGCATCCTGAGTCCGGATGCCAACGCTGGCTTTCAGCAGCGGGCTGTCACTCAGCAACTGGCGCAGGCGTTCGCCACTGCGCTGAATCCCCGGGCTGGCCTTCAGCGCCAGCACCTCAGGGTCAAACGCCACCAGCTGACCGCGCAGCGCCTCAAAGCTCATCGCACCGGTGACGTCTGCCCAGTCCAGCAGCCGTTCGGCATCGTCCAGCGCCAGACAGGCTAAGCCGGTCATGCAGGGCGTGCCGTTGACCAGGCTCAGCCCCTCTTTGGCACCAGGCCGGTAAGGGGCTAATCCCGCCTGGGCCAGCGCCTGCTGCGCCGGAACGATTTCGCCCTTCCACTCCACCTCGCCGATGCCAATCAGCGCCAGGCCGATATGCGCCATGTGGGTCAGATACCCCACCGATCCCTGCGACGGTACCTGTGGGGTAATCTGTAGGTTTAGCAGCGCCAGCAGCTGTTGCACCAGCGCCACTGAAACACCCGATTTGCCGTGGCTGTAGTTCGCAATCGCAGCGCACAGAATGGCGCGGACCTCGGGTTTTGCCAGCACCGGCCCGACGCCACAGGCATGGCTCAGCAGGGTATTGCGCGACAACTGGCTCAGTTCATCTTCAGACAGGGTGATGTTGCACAACGCCCCCAGCCCGGTATTGATGCCGTAAGCCACCTGCCCCGCCGCCACGATATTACCGACGATTTCACGGCTCTGCGCAATTCGCTGCCAGGCACTGTCGCTCAGCGTCAGGGTGGCGCCGTGCCGGGCGACCTGCACCAGCGCCTGCCATCTCAGCGGGCCATCGCCCCAGACCAGCGTCTGACGTATTACGTCGCTCATACCACCGGCTCCACCTGATGATGACTGGAGATAAACTGCTTAAAGCGCGCCGATCCCGCCTCGCCAAACATCGCCTCTGGCGTGCCCTGACAATCAATAGTGCCCTGATGCATAAACACCACCCGGTTAGAGACGTTGCGGGCAAAACCCATCTCATGGGTCACCACCAGCATGGTGCGGCCCTCTTCCGCCAGGCTGCGCATGACCTTCAGCACCTCGCCTACCAGTTCCGGATCGAGTGCCGAAGTTGGCTCATCAAACAGCATCACCTCCGGGTCCATTGCCAGCGCCCGGGCGATCGCCACCCGCTGCTGCTGACCGCCTGAAAGCTGGGCGGGATAGAAATCTTTGCGATTCAGCAGACCGACCCGATCCAGCAGCTGTTCCGCCTGGGCAATACAGGCTTTTTTATCGCGCTTGAGGACGTAGTGCGGCCCTTCAATGACATTCTGCAGCACGGTCAGGTGCGACCAGAGGTTAAAGCTCTGAAACACCATGCCGAGCCGGGAGCGCAGCCGCTCAATCTGACGCGGATTAGCCGCCAGCTGGTGTCCCCGGGCGTGGCGCTTCATCTCAATGGTTTCACCGCCCACGCTGACCACGCCCGCATCAGGCGTCTCAAGCAGATTAATGCAGCGCAGCAGCGTACTTTTTCCCGAGCCGCTGGCACCGAGTATTGAGATAACATCGCCCTGGTGCGCCTGCAGCGAGATGCCTTTTAGCACCTCCATGGCGCCAAAGGATTTATGGATATCGCTGGCCGACAGCGTGACGGGTGGCAGTTCAGACATGTTTATTTTCCTCCAGGAATCGGCTTAGCGGCCGGTAACGGCTTTTTTTCCGGTTTATGAACCGGCGTCAGGCGCCGCTCCAGCAGGGCATAGAGTTGCACAATGATGAAGTTGAGGATCAGGTAGATCGCCGCCGCACAGAGAAACACCTCCATGGTGCGGTAAGTACGCTGGATAATCTGCTGCGCCACCCCGGTGACATCCCAGACCGTGACCAGACTGGCCAGCGCGGTCGACTTCACCAGCAGAATCGCCTCGGTGGAGTAAGCGGGCAGCGCATAACGCAGCATCACCGGCGCGATAATGCGCCGCAGCAGCAGCCCGCGCGACATGCCGCACGCCATCCCCGCCTCCACCTGACCGGGCGGCACAGTCAGCAGCGCGCCGCGCAGGATCTCCGCGGTGTAGGCGGCGGTGCAGAGCGACAGTGCCAGCACCGCACAGGTAAAGGGCTCACGCAGAAACGGCCAGAAGAGACTGTGCCGGATCACACCAAACTGCCCCAGACCGTAGTAGATCAGAAACAGCTGGATCATCAGCGGCGAGCCGCGAAACACCAGAATGTAGCCACGGGCAAAAGCACTCAGCAGACGCCAGCGGCTCATGCGTAGCGCCAGAATACCCACCGCCAGCACGCCGCCGCACAGGAAGGCGCTGATAAACAGGCCCAGCGTAACCGGCAACGCGGCGCTGAGTTTCAGGAAGGTGTCAGTGAGGAACGCGAAATCGATCATAAATCTCCTTAATGCTGTGCAGCGGTGCGGCTTTGCCAGGCGCGACCAAGACGGGATTCAGCCCGCAGAAAGGCGCGGTTCGACAGCAGCGTCAGCAGCAGATAACAGGCACCGCCCACCAGATAAAAGGAGAAGTAATCACGGGTGGAGCCGGCCGCAATCTGGCTGGCCCGCATCAGCTCGACAATGCCGGTCACTGACACCAGCGCCGAGTCTTTCAGGCTCATCTGCCAGACGTTTGACAGGCCGGGCAGCGCATAGCGCGCTACCTGCGGCAGCAGGATGCGTTGCCGGATGCGCCAGCGCGGCATACCAATAGCGACAGCGGCTTCGATCTCCCCTTTCGCCAGGGCCAGCCGTGCGGCACGATAGACTTCCGCCTGGTAAGAGCCGGAAATAAGCCCGATGGCCAGCGCCCCGATCAGAAACGGCGGCGCTTCGATAAACCCGTCCGCGCCAAACAGTTGTCCGATCTGCGTGATCAATCCCGATCCGCCGAAGTAGAACAGGTAGATCACCAGCAGCTCAGGAATGCCACGAAAGATCACCGAGTAGCCTTCCCCTGCCCAGCGCACCGCGCGGTGCGTGGATAACTTCGCAGCGGCGACGCCCGATCCCACTACCGCACCGACCAGCAGCGCGGCAAATGAGAGCAGCAACGTCGTCAGCGTGGCACTCAGAATCAACCGTCCCCAGCCCTCCGGGCCAAAACTCAGCAGGCTTATCATCAGTTACCTCACTCAGGGTGTGACGTCAGTTTTGAACCACTTCTCGCTCAGCTTTTTCACTGTGCCATCGGCCAGCGCGGCTTTGATCGCCTGATCCAGCCGGGCTTTCAGATCGTTGTCTGCCATGCGCACGCCCATCGCCTCGCCCTCACCCCAGATTGGGCCGCCCAGCTGCGGACCGCTAAAGCTGAGGTTACGGTTATCCGGTCGCGCCAGCATCGACTGCGCAAAGGTCACATCGTCAAACACTGCGTCAATTCGCCCCGCCTGCAAATCGAGGATCGCATCGGCTGAGCTGGTGTATTCCCGCACATCCGCCACCTCTTTGAAGTACTTGTCGATAAACGGCGTGTAGACGGTGCCGGAGGCGATACCGATGGTTTTGCCCTTCAGCGCCGCTTTCAGGGGTGCGATGGCAGGCTCCACGGTTTTCTCATCGTCGGTGAGTTTGATGATCTTACTGTCGGCAGGCAGCAACGACCCTTTCACCGTGATGAAGGTGGCGGGCGTTGAGGCGTAGGGCACGGTGAAATTGATCACTTTCTTGCGATCGGGGGTGATCACAATTGCATCCATGATCACGTCATATTTTCCGGCATTCAGACCGGCGATCATTCCATCCCAGTTCTGCACCACCAGCTTGCACTGTATCGCCATGCGCTGGCAGAGATCGGCCATCAGCTCCGGTTCAAAACCGCCCAGCTTGCCGCCTGGCAGGGTGAGGTTCCAGGGTTCATAACTGCCTTCGGTGGCAATGGTGATCGACTTCCACTCTTTGGCCTGGGCGCTGACGCCACAGAGCAGCAGGCTGGAAACCAGCGTAGTGAGACATAAACGACGAAGAGTCAGAGGGTGCGTCATACGGTTCTCCTGAAAGTAGCGGCCTGGTGATCGCCCTGACGAGATTTAACATAAATTTCACAGGATGATATGTCATGTATATACAAGTTAACGCAGCGCAGTTCATTGCCGGCTTTATCGTTTTGTGAGCCAGACAGAATTTATTACGCAGATGGCGGTGCTGCTGCACTTGTACATACAACCAAGCAAAGGTTATGCCAGCTCTGCAGAGGCGGAAAAAGGCGGCGGGAGTCTGGGAGCGGGCAGGCGACCTGCCTGACGCTGCACCCAATCAGGGCAGCGATGCACCGGAGTGGCGCATCGCTCTGGTGAGTTTTATTGCGATTTAGCCTGCGCCAGCATGGCGTGGATCAGTGCCTTAAGCACGTTCTGCAACCGGGCGGCACGCGCCTGCTGCCAGGCGTAAGGTGGGGTTTCATCCATATAGTTGAGCTGCGCCAGCTCCAGCTGGACCGCCTCAATCTGCTGCTGCGGCTGACCGTAGGCACGGGTGATGTAACCGCCTTTAAAGCGCCCGTTAATCACCCAGCTGTAGTCGTTCTGCGCCGCGCACACGGCCTCCAGCGCCGCACTCATTGCAGGCGTGCAGCTTGCGCCGTCGTTGGTGCCGATGTTGATATCGGGCAGACGGCCGTCAAACAGGCGGGGAATTTCACTGGCGATAGAGTGGGCATCAAACAGCAGCGCATAGCCATGCTGCGCTTTGAGCCGCGCCAGCTCCTGTTGAATCTGCTGATGATAGGGCTGCCAGATCTGATCGATGTAGCCCTGACGCGCCGTGTCGTCGGGTGTTTTGCCTGGTGCAAAGGTCGGTGTACCGTCGAACAGGGTTTCCGGGAACAGGCCGGTGGTGGCGCTGGTGTAGAGCGGCTGGTTATCGGGCGGGCGATTGAGATCGACCACAAAGCGGGAGTAGCGGCCGATTAACACGCTGGCCCCGAGATCACGCACAAAATCATACAGCAGGGGAATATGCCAGTCGGTGTCGGGTAAGCCGCGCGCGGCCTCACTCAGTCCGGCTTCCACGTCGGGCGTCAGCTCGGTACCGGCGTGGGGAATGCTGACCAGCAGCGGCAGACTGCCCTGGGTAAAATGGAAAGGGTTCATTGCGGTTCTCCACGATAGATAACGGTACAGGGCAGTTCACCACCCAGCCAGTAAACCAGTTCTGCCGGACGGGCCAGCGGCCAGTGAACGAAGTTCGCCACTTTTCCCGCCTCCAGCGAGCCGTGACTGTCAGCCAGCCCCAGCGCTTTTGCCCCCCACAGCGTGACGCCCGCCAGCGCCTCTTCCGGCGTCATGCCAAACAGGGTACAGCCCATATTAAGCATCAGACGCAGCGACAGCGCAGGCGAGGTGCCGGGATTGGCATCGCTGGCCAGCGCCATCGGCACGCCATAGCGCCGGAAGAGATCCACCGGCGGACGCTGCGTCTCCCGCAGCAGATAAAATGCACCAGGCAGCAGCACCGCCACGGTGCCATGCTGTGCCATCGCTATGGCATCCTCCTCGGTGGCATATTCAAGGTGGTCGGCAGAGAGCGCCCCATAGCGCGCCGCCAGTGCTGCGCCACCTGACGCCGAGAGCTGCTCCGCATGCAGTTTCACCGGCATGCCAAGCGCCACTGCACGGTCAAACACCCGCGCCACCTGCTGCGGTGAAAAGGCGAGATGCTCGCAGAACGCATCCACCGCATCCGCCAGTCCCAGTGCCTGCACCTGCGGCAGCAGCCGTTCGCAGATGATATCGACCCAGCCATCCGGGTCGTGCTTAAACTCCGGCGGAAAAGCATGTGCCGCCAGACAGGTGGCACGGACGTCAGCGGCTACGCTCTCTCCCAGCTGACGAATCGCCCGCAGCATCCGCAGTTCGCTCTCTTCATCCAGGCCATAGCCAGACTTGATCTCCACGGTGGTGACGCCCTCGGCCAGCAGGCGGTTTAGCCGCCAGCGAGCCGATGCCACCAGTTCCTCTTCAGTGGCGGCGCGGGTAGCGCGCACGGTTGAGAGGATGCCACCGCCCTGCGCGGCAATCTCTGCATAGCTGACGCCATTCAGGCGCTGTTCAAACTCCTGGCTGCGGTCGCCGCCAAACACCAGGTGAGTATGACAATCCACCAGCCCCGGGGTCACGATGCCGCCCGGCAGATGATGATGCTGATCGGCGACGAACGCGGGCATCTCCGCCTGCGGCCCGACCCACACCAGCCTGCCCGCCCGCACCACCAGCGCCCCCTGCGGGATAAGATGGTACTTTCCGTCACGCATGGTGACCAGGTCAGCCCCGGTCCACACCGTCTCTACGCGCATCTCTTCTGCCATCGTTACCTCATGCCTCCGCCGTTTACACTGTGCCTCAAAGTATGTATATGTATATACAACCACATCCGATGAGGATCAACCATGGCGACTTTTTTTGCCTCGCGTGCCCTGCTGGCGGAGGGCTGGCAGCAGCAGGTGCGTATCACGGTCAATCAGGCCGGTTTTATCGACTCTATTACTCCGGATAGCCACGCTGATCAGGCTATCCGGCTCAACGGCGAGGTGATCCCGGCAATCGCCAACCTGCACTCGCACGCCTTCCAGCGTGCCATGGCGGGTCTGGCTGAAGTAGCGGGCGATCCTCAGGACAGTTTCTGGACGTGGCGGGATCTGATGTACCGCATGGTGCAGCGCCTGACGCCGCAACAGGTGGGCGATATTGCCGCCCTGCTCTACATCGAGATGCTGAAAGGCGGCTACACCCAGGTGGCAGAGTTTCACTACCTGCACCACGACACACAGGGTGCGCCCTACAGTGATGATGCGATGCTGCAACAGCTGATTGAAGCGGCGGAGATCGCCGGTATCGGCCAGACGCTGCTGCCGGTGCTCTACAGCTACAGCGGCTTCGGCAGCCAGCCAGCGTCGGCGGGTCAGAAGCGTTTTATCCAGCAGACCGACCGCTATCTGCAACAGCAGGCGCGGCTTGATACGTGGCAGCAGCAAAGGCCACTGCTGAACCGTGGCCTCTGTTTCCATTCACTGCGGGCGGTGAGTGAAAGCCAGATGCAGGACGTGCTGGCGGCCAGTGATCTGACACTGCCGGTACATATCCATGTGGCTGAACAGCAGAAAGAGGTGAATGACTCGCTGGCGTGGAGCGGCGAGCGTCCGGTGGCCTGGCTGCTGAACCGCTTTGAGGTGGATGCGCGCTGGTGCCTGATCCACGCCACCCATCTGGATGAGAGTGAGCTGGCGCGTCTCGCCCGCAGTGGCGCAGTGGCGGGTCTCTGCCCGACCACCGAAGCCAACCTCGGTGACGGCATCTTTCCGGCAGTGGAGTACATCGCGCAGGGCGGACGCTGGGGCATCGGCTCTGACAGTCACGTCTCGCTGAGCGCCCAGGAAGAGCTGCGCTGGCTGGAGTATGCTCAGCGACTGCGCGACCAGCGCCGCAACCGGATTACCCTGCCCGGCCAGCCGTCGGTAGGCGATCTGCTGTGGCAACAGGCAGCAGCGGGCGGTGCGCAGGCGTGTGGCATTCAGCAGGGCACGCTGGCGGTGGGACAACGTGCCGACTGGCTGGTGCTGCGGGATGAGGCGTGGCTCGGCAGCGTCGGGTCGCACGCCGTCCTCAACCGCTGGCTCTTTGCCGGGCAGCGCGATCAGATTCGGGACGTTTATGTGGCGGGTAAAGCCGTGGTAGAAGATGGGGTGCATCCGCACCAGACGGCGTGTGCCGCCCGCTTTGCTCAGGCGATGGAGGCGCTGCGATGATCGCCCGGTTCACGTACGCGGAGCTGGCGGTCAGCCGCTGGCGCAACGGCGGCGGCGAAACCCGCGAAATCATCAGCTTTCCACCCGGCGCGGAGCGCTTCGGCTGGCGCGCCAGCATTGCGACGCTGGCGCAGGATGGTCCCTTCTCAGCCTTTCCTGACATTGACCGGGTGATTACCCTGCTGCATGGCGATCCGGTGTTGCTGACCGCGCCGGGCGTGCAGCACTTACTGACGCCTCAGCAGCCCTGGGCGTTTGCCGGCGAACTCGCCTTAACGGCAAAGCTGCAGGGCAGCGTCAGCGAAGATTTTAATATTATGACGCGGCGCGGGGAATGGCAGGCAGCGGTGGAGATGGTGACCACGCCGGTCAGCACTCTGCATGGCGTTGCCTGGGTGCTGGCTGGCGCCTGGCAGACGGCTGACGGGGAACGGCTGACTGCGCAGCAGGGCGCGTGGTGGGTCGATGAAGAAACAGCACTCAGCCCGTGCGATACCGATGCCCGGCTGCTGTTTACCCGTCTTAACCGTGTCCTCTGAAGCGGCCCAGTAATTTGTAACGTGAGCCGGGATAGAGCAGCCGCGCATAGGTCACGATTTTAGTGTCGCTCCAGGTCTGACGGCGAATCAGCAGGCAGGGTTCGTGCTCATCCACCGACAGATGTTTACGCTGACGCGCATCGGGCAACACCGCTTCAACAATGTGCTCGCCCGCCGTCAGCGGCGCGACGCGCATCAGATAGGTGTAAGGCGTCATCTGCTGATAATCCTGCGTCAGGTAATCGGGTGCGACCAGCGGATTGACCAGACGGTCCTCCAGCTGCACCGGCAGGTCATTTTCGTAATGCACAATCAGCGAATGATAGAGCGTCTGCCCGGTGGTCAGTCCCAGCACCGCCGCCTGCTCAGGATCGGCTTTGTCCTGGCCGAAGGCGAGGATTTTGCAGCTGTGCTGATGGCCGCGCTGAGCGATCTCATCGGCGATATTATGCACCTCCAGCATGGCGGTGTAGCCTTTCATCTCCGCCACGAAGGTTCCAACGCCCTGCATCCGCACCAGAAAGCCTTCGCTGGTGAGTTCACGCAGCGCCCGGTTAATGGTCATGCGGCTGACGCCCAGTTCATTAACCAGTTCACTTTCTGATGGCACACGCTGATTCGCTTTCCACAACCCTTCACGGATCTGGCTGACGATGGCCTGCTTCACCCGCTGATAAATCGGGGCAGGCTCATCGCTCATTGCCGCCGCCAGTTGTGCCAGTGCCGTATGCTCAACCATTTGCTGTTCCTTATGCTGAAAGTCCCCTAAGTTTACTGTCTCACCGTGTGAATGTATATACATCCAGTACGCTGCGCGGTTCCCCAATGGTGCAGCCTGCGCATCCTGATGGTGCAGCCTCTGAGTAGCGCTAAATAGTCAACCCGCAGCGGACGGGCAATCGATTTTTGTGATCGGCCTGGCACGGCACTTGCTTGCTCTCTTTGATTGTATAGACAAGCATAGACAAGAATTAACGCTTATGTTTCACTCGTATTATTCCGCTGGATCAGGGCAAGGAGAGCAGTTTAGCCACACCAGCACACTTGTATAGACAGGAGTAGACTATGTCAGGTTCGTTTCAGGTTTTGCGCCTGGTGCCAGGCGAGGTGGACCTCGCCACATTACGCGCTATCTATCAGGGAAACGTCACGCTGACGCTTGATGAGCCCGCGCGTCAGGCAATTGCGGCGGCGCAGCAGACCGTGGATGCGATTGTCGCCTCTGGCAACGTGGTATATGGCATTAATACCGGCTTCGGCAAGCTGGCGCAGACGCAAATCCCGGCCAGCCGGCTGGCGGATCTGCAGCGTAATCTGGTGCTGTCACACAGCGTCGGGCTGGGCGATCTGCTGCCCGACAATGTTACCCGCCTGGTGGTCGCCACCAAAATCATCAGCCTGGCACGCGGTCACTCTGGCGTGCGAATCGAACTGGTTGAGGCGCTGCTGGCGCTGTTCAATGCGGGTGTCATGCCCTGCATCCCGGAAAAAGGCTCGGTCGGTGCCTCCGGCGATCTGGCGCCGCTGGCGCACATGTCCCTGATGCTGCTGGGCGAAGGTCAGGTCCGGCTCAGGGGTGAGTTGATCCCGGCAACCGAAGGCCTGGCAAGCGTAGGTCTGTCGCCGTTTGTACTCGGCCCGAAAGAGGGACTGGCGCTGCTTAACGGCACCCAGGTCTCAACTGCGCTGGCGCTGCGCGGCCTGTTTGAGGGTGAAAACCTGTTTGCCGCTGGTCTGATGGCCGGTGCGCTGTCGCTGGAGGCGATTAAAGGCTCGCTAAAACCGTTCGACGCCCGTATCCATCAGGCGCGCGGTCAGCATGGTCAGATTGCGGTCGCCGCTGCCGTCAGCACCCTGATTGAGGGCAGTGAAATAGTGCTGTCGCATACGCATTGCGGCCGCGTTCAGGATCCCTACTCCATCCGCTGCGTGCCACAGGTGATGGGTGCCTGCCTGGACAACTTCAGCCACGCCGCGCGGATTCTGGAAATCGAAGCGAACGCGGCCTCTGACAACCCGCTGGTGTTCAGCGACAGCGGCGATGTGATCTCCGGCGGCAACTTCCACGCCGAGCCGGTGGCTTTTGCTGCGGACATCCTGGCGCTGGCGATTGCCGAAGTCGGGGCCATCTCCGAGCGGCGGCTGGCGCTGCTGCTGGACAGCGGCTTGTCGGGCCTGCCGCCCTTCCTGGTGCGCGACGGCGGCGTGAACTCCGGCTTTATGATCGCCCAGGTGACCGCCGCAGCCCTGGCCTCTGAGAACAAATCGCTGGCCCATCCGGGCAGCGTCGACAGCCTGCCGACCTCCGCTAATCAGGAAGATCACGTCTCGATGGCAACCTACGCCGCCCGCCGCCTCGGCAGCATGTGCTTTAACAGCGCCGCGGTAGTCGGCATTGAGGCGATGGCCGCCGCACAGGGCATTGAATTCAACCGGCCGCTGAAAAGCTCTGCGCTGATTGAGCAGGCCATCGACACCATTCGCGAGCGGGTCGCCTTCCTTGAGGAGGATCGTCTGCTGGCTCCCGATATCGAGGCAATGCGTCAGTGGGCAAGCCGCACTGACTGGCCTCAGGCATTGACCGCGCTGCTGCCGAGCATGCGCCCAACTTCTTGAATTAAGGAATCTTTCATGAGCGAAACTCTTTCTCAGGCTGTGGCACGTGAAATTCGCGCGCCTCACGGTACTACGCTGCACTGCGCAAACTGGCTGATTGAAGCCGCTTACCGCATGATTCAGAACAACCTCGATCCCGATGTTGCCGAGCGGCCGGAAGATCTGGTGGTTTATGGCGGCATCGGTAAGGCGGCGCGTAACTGGGAGTGCTTCGAGCAGATCCTGCGTTCGCTGCGGGCACTGCAGCCGGATGAAACCCTGCTGATCCAGAGCGGCAAGCCGGTCGGCATTTTCCGCACCCACGCGGATGCACCCCGCGTGCTGCTGGCGAACTCCAATCTGGTGCCGCACTGGGCGACCTGGGATCACTTCCATGAGCTGGATAAAGCGGGCCTGATGATGTACGGCCAGATGACCGCCGGTTCCTGGATCTATATCGGCGCGCAGGGCATCGTGCAGGGCACCTACGAAACCTTCGTGGAAGCGGGACGTCAGCACTACAACAACGACCTCAGCGGACGCTGGATCCTCACCGCCGGGCTGGGCGGCATGGGCGGCGCGCAACCGCTGGCGGGCGTTCTGGCCGGGGCCTGTGTGCTGGCGATTGAGTGTCAGGAGTCGCGCATCGATTTCCGCCTGCGTACCCGCTATGTAGATTACAAAGCCACCACGCTGGATGAAGCGCTGGCGTTAATCAGCGAAGCGACCGCGGCGAAAAAAGCGATTTCGGTCGGGCTGCTGGGCAATGCCGCCGAGATCCTGCCGGAGCTGGTGAAACGCGCCCGGGCGGGCGGGCCAAAACCGGACATCGTGACCGATCAGACCTCGGCACACGATCCAATTAATGGCTATCTGCCGGCTGGCTGGGATCTGGCGCGCTGGCAGCAGGAACGCGTCTCACAGCCGAAGGCAGTGGAGAAAGCGGCGCGTGCCTCAATGGCGGTCCACGTGCAGGCAATGCTCGACTTCTGTCATATGGGCATCCCGACCGTGGACTACGGCAACAATATCCGTCAGGTCGCGCTGGATGAGGGTGTCAGCAACGCCTTCGACTTCCCTGGCTTTGTACCGGCCTACATCCGTCCGCTGTTCTGCGAAGGAAAAGGCCCGTTCCGCTGGGTGGCGCTGTCCGGCGATCCGGAAGATATCTACAAGACCGACGCAAAACTCAAAGAACTGTTTCCGCACCACAAAACGCTGCATCGCTGGCTGGATATGGCGCAGGAGCGCATCGCCTTCCAGGGACTACCAGCACGTATCTGCTGGCTGGGACTGGGCGAACGGCATCTTGCCGGTCTGGCGTTCAATGAAATGGTGCGCAACGGCGAGCTGAAAGCGCCGGTGGTGATTGGCCGCGACCATCTCGACTGCGGCTCGGTTGCCTCACCTAACCGTGAAACCGAAGCGATGAAGGATGGCTCGGATGCGATCTCAGACTGGCCGCTGCTCAACGCGCTGCTGAATACCGCAGGCGGCGCGACCTGGGTCAGCCTGCATCATGGCGGCGGTGTCGGTATGGGCTTCTCGCAGCACGCCGGTATGGTGATTGTCTGTGATGGCAGCAAAGAGGCGGATGCGCGTCTGGGTCGGGTGTTGTGGAATGACCCGGCCACCGGCGTGATGCGTCATGCCGACGCGGGTTATGAGCTGGCACAAAGTTGCGCGGCAGAGCATGAACTGAACCTGCCGATGCAGAAGTAATACGCTGAACGGGGCGGGCAGCGACTTGCCCCGTTTTCTTCGCGTTTTTCCCTTCTGAAGCCCTGCCCGGACATCACTTCCTTATTACTTATTCCATTTTGATTTAGCCTATAGCCAGATTTCGTCCTGCCGGCGATAGACGCAGCGCCACCCGACCTCTAAAGTGAAATCTTCTCATTCTGTATGGAGCGCGACTCTGCATGACCCTTTCCCCTGCCCTGCTTGAAGATGCCCTGCGCTGGCGCCGTGAGTTTCATCGCCACCCCGAATTAGGTTACCAGGAACAGCAAACCAGCCAGTTTATCGCTGATGAGTTAGAGCGGGCGGGATTGCAGGTGTTTCGTGGTCTGGCGGGCACCGGCGTGCTCGGCACGCTGGAAAACGGTCCCGGCCCGGTTATCGGGCTGCGTGCGGATATGGATGCGCTGCCGATTACGGAAAAAGGCGACACTGAATGGCGCTCCGCCACCCCTGGCGTGATGCACGCCTGCGGGCACGACGGTCACAGCGCCATTCTGCTGGCCGCCGCCCGACAGCTGGCCACCACACGCCAGTTCAGCGGCACGGTACATTTCATTTTTCAGCCTGCCGAAGAGAACCTGGGCGGTGCGCGCAAAATGGTGGAAGAGGGACTGTTCCAGCGCTTCCCGATGGATGCGATCTATGCGATGCACAACTGGCCGGGCCTGCCGCTGGGGTCACTGGCGGTTAACCCTGGCGCCATGATGGCGTCGCTGGATTCGTTTGAGATTACCCTGCACGGCAAAAGCTGCCACGCGGCGATGCCGGAAAGCGGTGCCGATCCAATGGTGGTGGCGGCTGAGCTGATTCTGGCGCTGCAGACGATTCCGTCACGTCGCCTCTCGCCGCTCGCCTCGGCGGTGGTCAGCGTGACGCAGATCCACGGTGGCGAAGCGATCAACGTGATCCCGGAACAGATTGTGCTGCGCGGCACGGTGCGCTGCCTGCAGACCAGCGTGCGCGAAAAAGTGCGCGGGCTGATTGATGAGTTTGTCGCTACCCTGCCACGTCCGTTTGGCGTCAGCGGTGAGATTGAGTGGTTACCGGGCTATCCGGTGACCGCCAACCATGCGGCCCCGGCTGAGCAGGTACGCGAGGTGGCGCTGGCGACGCTGGGGGCCGAACAGGTTCAGTGGCAGGTTAATCCGTCGATGGCGTCTGAAGATTTTGCCTGCATGATGGAGGCCTGTCCGGGTGCTTACTTCTGGCTGGGCGCGGATGGCGACACGCCTTCCGCCCCGCTGCACAACGCCCGCTATGACTTCAACGACGCGCTGCTGCCAATTGGCATTACTTTCTGGCAGAACCTGGTTGAACAGGCGCTGCCAGCAGCCTGAGTCAGTAACCGGCGGCGAGGATCTGCTGCTCTGCCGCCGCCAGCGAGTCGCACTGGCCGCTGGCGCGCAGGCAGCAGGCGAGCTGCAGTCGCAGTGATGCGGGCACCGGCCGCTGCTGATTCAGCACCTGCTCAATCCAGCGCGCGGTTACCTCTGCCGTCTTATCGGCCGGCAGTTCAACGGCCACTTCGGGCTGACGCTCAACCCACACTTCCGCTTCCGCGCCTGCGCCCTGAATCATGCTGATCGCCGGGCAGCGCTGTGGATTGGCATAGACCTCCCCTTCGGTGCCATTGAGCAGTATCGCAGGCGCATCGATGTCACTGAAGAATTTCGCCACACGCGGCACATACTCCGGATGCGACACGCTCGACAGACGCAGCGCCGCACGTTCGGCAAACGGGGTCGCCAGTTTTGCCAGCGTATGCGCGCTGTTACGCACGCCCATTCGCCAGCGCAGCGACAGCTGTTTCGCCATTGGCGGGCAGAGATGATCGATGGTGATAAAGGCGAGTTCGCCCTGATCGAGTTTTGCCTGCGCCGCCTCTGCGGTGGTGACGGGGGTAATACCCAGCGCGGCAAACACCGCTTCACTGGTGATGCGCGTCGCGTCGTCGCTGACGCCATGCACCAGCACCGGGAAGCCAAGTTTTACCAGCAACAGCGCCAGCAACGGCGTGAGATTGCCCTGCCGACGCGCTCCGTTGTAGCTGGGGATCACAACCGGCATCGGGCGGTTTTCCGGCGCCTGCAGTTGCATCATCTGCGCCTGCATCGCCTGATAAAAGCCGCGCATTTCCGCTTCGCCTTCGCCTTTAATACGCAGCGCAATCAGAATGCCGCCCAGCTCCAGGTCCGGCACCTCGCCCGCCAGCATCGCGCCATAGAGCGCCACGGCAGTATCAAAGTCGATATCGCGGGCATGATTTTTACCGCGACCAATCTCTTTAATGATTTTATTCAGTTCCATCACTCGCTTCCGGTTAAGTGCGCGGCTCAGCGCCGCGTGGGACGTCGTTTACGCACCGTGTTTTTTGGCACCACGGTGGCCGGTATCGCTGCCGGCTCTGGCGTTTCCGGCTGCTCAATCGGGAAGATCGGCAGCGCCGCTAACAGCCGGCTGCCGTAAGATTTGCTCAGCAGACGGCGGTCGTAAATGACGATTTCGCCATAACATTGATGGCTGCGAATCAGGCGTCCGACCTGTTGAATCAGGGTAAAAGAGGCGCTGGGTAAGCTCTGCACCTCAAACGGATAGCGTTTCAGGCTTTTCAGCCACTCGCCTTCGGTCAAAATTACCGGACTGTCTACCGGGGGAAAAGCGATTTTATGGATATGCACCTGACTCAGCAGATCGCCTTTAAGATCCAGCCCTTCGGCAAACGACTGCAGGCCAATCAGGATGCTGGTTTCCCCTTTGGCGACGCGCTGACGATGCAGATCGACCAGGCGGCTGCGCGGCTGATCGCCCTGAACCAGCATTGAGAGGCGCAGGTCGGGCAGACAGGCGACAAACTGCTGCATCGCCCGGTTGCTGGCAAACAGCACCAGCACGCCTTTGTGCTTTTTCTCCGCCATCTGCTGCCGGAAGAAACCGGCCATCTCCGCGATATGCTCCGCTTCGTGCGTCATCAGCGGCTCATAGCGCATCTGCGGGATCACCAGCTTGCCCTGCTCCACGTGGTTAAACGGGGAGTCCAGCGCCACAAAGCGGTCGCCCGCCTTCTCGCTGAGTCCCGACATCTCCTGCAGGCGGTTGAAACTGTTAAGCGATCGCAGCGTGGCGGAGGTCACAACCACGTGCGGAATTTTACGCCACAGCATCTTCTCCAGCTGGTCGCTGACGCGGATGCCAGCGCAGTGAAACAGCAGGTGCGCCTGACCTTCACGCAGCTCGCGGGTGATCCACTTTGACACCGGCGCGCCAGAGGCTTTTTCCATCGCCGCCAGCCGCCACAGTTTGCTGACCGATTCGAACCAGCCAAACTGGCGATTGAGCTGCAGCAGATTGCGATGCAGTCGCACCACATCCACCTTGCCGGTCTGCTCGCTCAGCGCATTAATCAAACCTTCACTCAGGCCGCGCAGCGCATCGCTGAGCTTAAAGAGCCGGGCGCAGAGATCCAGCAGCTCCTGCGGCAACGCGCCCAGCACAAAGCGGAATTCGCCCGGCTGGTTATGCGGTGGCAGCAGCGGATTCAGCGCCTGAGCGGTAATCGTCAGCAGTTCGCGCAGCTCATCGCAGTGCGCTTTCAGCCGCTCCGGGTTAGCCAGCGGCGGCGGCGATTTTGGCCGCATCTGCGTCATAATGCTCTCTACCAGCTTGATAAAGAGGTCAAGCTGCAGGCTGCTCCAGCCCGGCGTGATGTCGGCGCTCATCTCCAGCGCATCGCGGGCCACTTCCGGCAGGTGATGCCCTTCATCCAGTACCAGCATCAGGTTTTTTGCCGGTGGCAGCACCGACTCATTCTCCATTGCGGCCATGACCAGCGCATGGTTCGCCACCACTACATCCACCTGCTCGATTTCGCGCCGCGCCACAAAGAACGGGCATTCACGATACCAGCGACAGTGTGCGCCAAGGCAGCTCGCTTTGTCGGTGGAGAGCCGCTGCCACAGGCTGTCGCTGACGTTCTCGTCGCTGTGATCGCGCAGGCCGTCCCACTGATAGCGATCCAGCGATTTCTGCAACCGGCCACACTGCGTCTGCTCCTCTTTAGTGCTGCTGACGGCGTCATCGTCCAGATAAAGCAGCAGATCGCCCTGCTCATCGTCATCAGCCGCCATCGCCGCCAGATTACGCGGACAGACATAGCGCCCGCGACCAAAGGCGGCGGTAAAGGTGAGATCGGGAATGATTTTTTTCAGCAGCGGCAGATCTTTGGTGAAGATTTGATCCTGCAGCGCCACGTTGGCGGTGCTGATCACCAGCCGCTTCTCCTGGGCGCGGCTGGCGGCGATGCCCGGGATCAGATAAGAGAGGGTTTTGCCCACGCCGGTTGGCGCTTCAACCGCCAGATGGCGCGAATCGTCGCCCGCCAGGCACTTCGCCACTTCGGCGATCATCTGGCGCTGCGGCGCACGCGGGATGAAATCAGGCACCTGCTGCTGAAGCGCTTTATACCACTGCGCTATCTGGCTTTTTACTGCGGCTGTCAGGGCCATGATTTGCGTTACCACACCGAAAATATGGCCTGTATTTTTACACAGTATCCTGTTGGCGTCAGCTTTCGCGCCGAATTTTTCGTGCGACGTCGTAAATTTCAGCAGTTGCCCGTTTCAGGGTCGTGCGGGCAGCCCGTCAACCCGGGCCGGTCCGGCACGAAGAAAGGCCAGCCGCATGAGCTAGCGGCTGGCTACGCCAGCACTTTGTACATATAGGTGGTGGCATCCAGCACGCCTGCGGTGGATTCGGCATAAAACGGGATCGACCCCGCTACCTGCCAGCCCAGCGAGCGATAGAGATCGCTGGCGACATCGCCGCTGCGCGTATCCAGCACCAGCAGCGTTTTGCCCTGCGCACGGGCCTGCTGCTCAGCGCGCTGCATCAGCTCACGCGCGATGCCCTGACGGCGCGCCTGCGGATGCACCAGCAGTTTGCTGATCTCCGCCCGGTGTCGGCCATTAGGCATCGCGCTGCCACTGAGAATGACCGTGCCCACGATGCGACCGTGCTGCCGCGCAACGAATAGTTCGCTGTCGCCGTCTGCCAGACCGGCGATCCGCTGCTGCCAGAATCGCGTTATCACCTCTTCGTCTTCAGCATCAATAAAACCGACGCTGGCGCCGTCTGCCACACAGGCCTGCAGCACCGCCGTGAGTTCATCCAATTGCGGTTGCGCTTCGTCGGCGCGAAGTATTGTGTAATCGATCATGGTTTCGCCACCACCAGTAAATAGCGCGCGCCGTCAGTCAGGTGCGCCTCAAAAGCCGATTTCCCGACCAGATGAAAACGTAAGCAATCACCGGGCTTCAGCGCCCACTGCTGCGCCCCCATCGTGACGATGAGGCCGCCCTCGCGTAGCCAGATATGCTGCTCCAGACCCTGAATGGGTGGCGCATCGTAATCTATACGTGCACCAGGCCGTAATTTGCCCTCAATCAGTTCGCATCGGAAATGAAGCGCAGGGGGTGAGACATTCCGGCGAATAAATCCGCTGGATTCATCCTGCCACACGGGCTGCTGGTCATCTCTGATCAGCAAACTGGACTCCTCCTCCACTTCACTGAGCAGGCGCGACATCGTTAATCCGTAGGCAACACACAGACGGTTAAGCAGCGCAGCAGTAGGGCTGGTCTCGCTTCGCTCAATGCGCGATAATGACGCACGACTGATGCCCGTTGCGACAGCAAGTTCATCCAGCGACCAGCCGCGTTGCAGGCGTAATTCTGCCAGCCTCACCGCCAGTCGTTGCTCCGTATTCAGCTCTGACATGGTGATTTCTCATATTTGGGAAAAATTCTCTTTTATGAGATATAACGGAGAAACGGCGTATCAGTCAAGTTGTACATCGAGAAATGTATTGTACAACTTAGTCGGCTTCGTTATGGTAATTGCACTCAGACCAATCGAAAGAGGAATTTATGACCTTATACAGTATCGGTGACGTCGCCGAGCGCTGTGGCATAAACCCAGTCACCCTGCGCGCCTGGCAGCGTCGTTATGGCTTACTGAAGCCGCAACGTACCGAAGGCGGACATCGTCAGTTTGACGAAGAGGATGTTCATCGCATCGAAGAGATCATGCGCTGGATTGAAAGCGGCGTGCCGGTCGGTAAAGTTAAGGCACTGCTGGAAGGTGGCGATGTTGATGCCCATGACGGCTGGACCACACTCCAGGATGAGCTGATCAGCGTCCTGCGTCACGTCAGACCCGCTAAACTTCGTAATAAAATTGCCGCGATTGGTCGCGAACATCCGATTGATGCGCTGATCGATCATGTTTTTATGCCGGTGCGCCAGAAGCTGAGTCTGGATCAGAACACCGCCCGCACCATGTGCAGTCTGCTGGATGGTTTGCTGATCGATTATGTCGCGTTCTGCCTGACCGGCAGCCGCAAAAAATCGGGTAAAGATGCGCTGATTATTGGCTGGGGTATCGACGATCGTACCCGCATCTGGCTGGAAGGCTGGCGTCTGTCGCAGCATGGCTGGCGGATTGATGTGCTGGCAGAACCGCTGGATTTACCGCGTCCTGAACTCTTTCCCGGCATGAATATGTTTGTCTTTACCGGTAAAAAACTGACCCGCCGCCAGCAGGAACAGCTGTCACACTGGCAGGAACAGGGCTATGCCGTGCGGTTGCACGATCCCGCCTGATAACAAAAACGCACGCCGGGCACTTTGCCTGCTGCCTTGCGCGCGCTATTATCCCCGCCTCACTGTTAACGAGCTCAGGTTTTACCCATGAACTGTAAAAAAGCTTTCTTCGCCACGCTGTTTTTTATTATGGCGGCAGGCGGCACCGGCGGACTGATGCTGGTGGGATACTCTCTCATCGTTCACTCACGCTAAGCCAGCGCTGCAGGCGTTCAAACAGGCGATCGCTGACTATCGCCAGCAGCGCCACCAGTAATGCCCCCTGAATGACATAGGCTGTATTAAAGCCGCTTAAGCCGATAATCACCGGCGATCCCAGACTTTTCGCGCCGACCGTCGAGGCGATGGCAGCGGTGCCGATGTTGATGATCACCGAGGTGCGTATCCCGGCGATGATGACCGGCGCAGCCAGCGCCAGCTCAATCTGCCACAGCCGTTGCCAGCTACTCATGCCGACCCCGATGGCGATCTCCCGACTGCTGGCCGGTACGCTATCAATACCCGCCAGCGTCCCCTGTAAAATCGGCAGCAATCCGTAGAGCAGCAGCGCCACGACTGCGGGCCAGGCCCCAAATCCCATCACCGGCACCGCAATCGCCAGCACCGCCACAGGCGGAATCGTCTGCCCTGCCGCCACAATGGTTTCCATCAGCGGCCGGAAGGCCCGCCCCGCCCGCCGCGTCACCAGCACACCACTGCCAATGCCAATCACAATCGCCAGCAGGCTGGCGGTGATCACCAGAAACAGATGCGCCAGCGTCAGCTGCCAGAAGCTCTCCTGCTGATAGAGAGGCCGCGCCAGTTCGGGAAACCAGCGGTGAAACAGCGGCCCGCTGTAAGGCATCAGGGTCAGCAGCGCGCCGTAGAACAGCACCAGCCACAGCAGCGGATCCCTTAGCCTGCGCATGTTAAATCCTCGCGCAGTTGCAGCAGATCGCCAAAGTGGAGCACGCCCAGCGGCCGCTGCTGATCGTCAATGACCGGCAGTTTATCGGTACGCCGGGCGATAAACTGCGACAGGGCATCGCGCAGCGTCAGTGCCGCAGCTATCGGTTCGCCCGGCAGCCACTCGCCGCGCCGCACGGCATTACCGACCTGCTCCAGCGACAGCAGCCGTACTCCCATTTCGCTGCGGCCAAAGAAGTCGCGCACAAAATCATTTTTCGGCTGGGTCAGCAGCTCCACCGGCCTGCCCTGCTGAACAATCTCGCCGTTATCCATCAGCACAATACGGTCTGCCAGCGTCAGCGCTTCGTCGATGTCATGCGTCACCAGCACGATGGTGCGGCCCGACAGTTGATGAATGCGCAACATCTCCTGTTGCAGCACCCCGCGCGTCACCGGATCGAGTGCACCAAACGGCTCATCCATCAGTAACACTTCCGGATCCGCCGCCAGCGCCCGCGCCACGCCGATGCGCTGCTGCTGCCCACCCGAGAGCTGATGCGGATAGCGGTCCAGCAGCTGCGCATCGAGATTCAGCAGCGCCAGCAGCGCCGTGATACGTTCATTGACCTGTGCCCGGGGCCAGCCCAGCAGCACTGGCACCGTGGCGATATTCTTCCGCACCGTCCAGTGCGGGAACAGGCCAATCGACTGGATCGCGTAGCCCATGCGCCGCCGCAGCGTGCGGGCATCGAGCTGACGAATCGACTCTCCGGCAAAGCGGATTTCACCACTGTCAAACTCCACCAGCCGGTTGATCATCTTCAGGGTGGTCGATTTGCCCGAACCGGAGGTGCCAAGCAGCACGCAAAATTCCCCTTTCGCCACCTGTAACGACAGATCTTTCACCGCCGCTTTACCGTTAAACGCGCGGGAAACGCCGTCAAACTCAATCATCTTTTCTCTCCAGCAGTGAGATCAGCAGGCGGAACAGCGCATCGATGACCACCGCCAGCGCAATCACCGGGATCACACCCAGCAACACCAAATCAAGCGCACTGCTTAGCAGTCCCTGGAAAATAATCGCGCCAAAGCCGCCCGCGCCAATCAGCGCCGCAACCACCGCCATGCCCAGCGTCTGCACCACCACTACCCGCAGGCCCGCCAGCCAGACCGGCAGCGCCAGCGGCACATCCACCGCAATAAACTGCTGCCAGCCACTCATGCC
Organism: Pantoea sp. PvP021; assembly: GCF_054056055.1. NCBI lineage: Bacteria > Pseudomonadati > Pseudomonadota > Gammaproteobacteria > Enterobacterales > Erwiniaceae > Pantoea > Pantoea sp. PvP021. The sequence continues at coordinate 1,512,013 of NZ_JBSRXX010000001.1, forward strand.
GACGCCACGTGCACTCTCACGCACCTCGTGCGGCACCTGTTGCAGCCCCACCACCACGCTGCGCACCAGCGGCAACAGGGCGTAAAGCACCAGCGCGATCAGCGCCGGAGCCATCCCAATGCCGCTGATGCCCCAGTCGCCGAGCCACGGAAACTGCTGAGCCAGTCCGGCCAGCGGCGCAATTAGCAGACCAAACAGCGCCACCGAGGGAACAGTCTGAATCACATTCAGCACGCCGAACACCCCACCCTGCCAGCCAGGCCGCCGGAACAGCGTGACGCCCAGCGGCAGCGCAATCATCAGCGCAGGCAGCACCGTTCCCGCCAGCAGGGTGAGATGACGGCTCAGCGCGGCATCAAACACCGCGTGGCGGTTGGCATACTCTTTCAGCAGGGAGAGATCGCTGAGCTGGCCACTGAACAGCAGCAGCAGCGGCAACAGCCAGACCTGCAGATTGAGCAGCAGCTGTGCCAGCCGATGGCGGGTCAGTTGCCGCACCTGATCGGTGATCAGCAGCAGAATCAGCGCGCCGCTGCACCACAATCCGCTGGCAAAGCTGGTGCGCGCCAGTCGGCTGCCCTGCTGGCTGAGTAAAGTGGCCTGATGACCGCTGAGCCAGATAATCGCCGCCAGCATCAGTTCTGCCGCCAGCAGCGCCAGCATCAGCGTGATGCGGGTCGGATGCCGCCACAGCAGCAGCCACAGCGTCACCAGCGGCAGCAGCAACAGCCCGAAGCGGCTAATCTGCCAGCCCATCAGCGGTTCACCCGCCACCAGGCGGTTCGGGGCGAAGTTCAGAAACGGCAATGCCACCAGCGCCAGAGTCAGCAGCGTCAGCAGCAGCAGTGCCACCGGCTGCTCAACCGGACGGCGTATCGCTTCCCGCGATATCTGCATCGGTTACAGCAGCTTTTTCTGCTGCAGCCATTCGGTCGCTACGCTGCTGGCATCCTGACCGTCGACCGCGATTCTGGCGTTGAGCTGTTGCAGCGTCTTCTCGTCAAGCGCGCTGAACACCGGCTTCAGCCACTCTGCAATCTGTGGATAGGCTTTGAGTACCGATTCACGGATCACTGGCGTCGGCGCATAAATCGGCTGAACCCCTTTAGGATCGCTGAGCGTCTGCAGACCTAATGCCGCTACCGGACCGTCGGTGCCGTACGCCATCGCCGCGTTTACGCCGGAAGTCTGCTGTGCCGCTGCGCTGATGGTAACAGCGGTATCGCCGCCAGCCAGTGACAGCAGCTGGTCCTGCTTGAGATCAAAGCCATAGGCTTTTTCAAAGGCGGGTAAGGCATCGCTGCGTTCAATAAATTCTGCTGAGGCCGCCAGTTTGAAGGTGCCGCCTTTTTTCAGCCAGGCGCTGAGGTCCGCCAGAGAGTTGAGCTGATTTTTTTCAGCCAGATCTTTTCGCACAGCGATGGTCCAGGTGTTATTAGCCGGAGCGGGCGTCAGCCAGACCAGATGGTTTTTCTCCGCATCCAGCTTCTTCACTTTCTCGTAGCCTTCGGTGGCATTTTTCCAGGCGCTGTCTTTCTCATCATTGAAGAAAAATGCACCGTTGCCGGTATATTCCGGATAGATATCAAGTTCGCCCGCCGTGATGGCACCGCGCACCACCTGCGTGGTGCCGAGCTGAATTTTATTGACGGTTTTTACCCCATGCTTTTCCAGCACCTGAAGAATCACATTGCCCAGCAGCGATCCTTCGGTATCAATTTTTGAGCCGACCCGCACCGGGTCCGCCGCCTGTGCTATCCCCATGCTGAGCAGCAAAGCGCTGACGCCCATCCAACCCCGAATTCTGACCATGGCTTTTTCCTTATCGCAGTGTGTTGTTTTTACGTTTTGTTCGTGCGTGATGATTAACAAGGCGTTGTGCGCCTGCGCGTTCAGGCTGCCCTCCTGCCACTCTGCGGGAGGCTGGCAAGGCGTGCAGCGGAAATTATCTGCCCTAATAGCGTAGCCTGGCGCAGCGGCGATGCAGCTGACTTTATCGCAAATTGATAACGATTTGAGATTATAAATTCATCTCATATAACCTAAATGAATTTACGTCTGGGCGTCTAAACGGCTATTCTCCGAAATCTGTTTTTATAATAAAAGACGCACAACATCATGTCCGACCTGACCTCTTCCGCCCACGTGGCAACAGCAGGGAGTTCGCCCGGTGGCGAAACACAGTGGATCCGCAGCGCAGCTGACGTCTCCCGATTAGTGAACAGTGGCGACAGCGCCCGTAATAATGCCCGCATTGTGGTGGCGATTGCGCTGGGGGGCGTCTTCCTTGACGCCTACGACCTGGGTGCGCTGGCCTTTGGCATCAAAGACATCACGCGCGAATTTAATCTCACCCCGACCGGCACCGGCATGGTCGCCTCGGCAATCACCTTCGGGGCCATTATCGGCGCACTGATCGGCGGCTATCTCACGGATAAAATTGGCCGTTATCGGGTGTTTATGGCCGATATGTTCTTTTTCGTGGTGGCGGCTATCGCCTGTGCGTTTGCCCCCAATGAGTATGTGCTGGCCGGCGCGCGTTTTGTGATGGGCCTGGGAGTCGGAATCGATCTGCCGGTGGCGATGGCGTTTCTGGCGGAGTTTTCCAGACTGCGTGGCAAGGGAAATAAAGCGGCTAGCGTGGCGATGTGGTGCCCAACCTGGTATGCGGCAATCAGTATCTCTTATCTGCTGGTGCTGCTGCTCTATGCCGTGTTACCCGAAAGCCACACCGACTGGCTCTGGCGTCTAATCCTTGGTTTTGGTGCCGTTCCGGCGATTATCATCATCGCCATCCGTAGCCGTTACATGAGCGAATCCCCGGTTTGGGCGGCGAATCAGGGCGACCTGAAAGGTGCCGCGGCGATTTTACGCAGTGCGTGGAGTATTAATGCCCAGGTGGCGCCCGACGTCGCGCTGACGCCTGCTACGCCGGTGCGCAAGGCGAGCTGGCGTAACTATGGTGCGTTGTTACAGGGCGTTTATCGCCGCCGTACATTGCTGGCGACCATCACTTCCATTGCCTCATCTTTTGCTTATAACGCGGTGGCGTTTGGCTTGCCGGTGATCATCTCCAGCTTCTTTGCCCAGTCAATGCTTACCACCATTCTGGTGTCGCTGGCGCTGAATCTGCTGTTTGCCTTTGTCGGCGGGATACTGGCAGTGCGGCTGGTGCCGCGCCTCGGGGCGTGGAAGATGTCGGTGGCGGGTTATGCCTGTCAGTGCGTGGCGCTGCTCGGGCTGGCGCTGATTGGTCGTCCGGAAGGCGGTCAGGAAGCCGCGCTGGCGATCGGCATGCTGGCGCTATTCCTGTTTGGACAGGGATTCGGGCCGGGTTCGCATACCATGACTTTTGCGTCGCTGAGCTATCCGACGTCGCTGCGCGGCGTGGGTGTCGGCTTTAACCAGACGCTGATGCGCGGCAGCTCTACCGTTTCGCTGTTTCTGTTTCCGGTGCTGGTCGCGGCGCTGGGCACCGGCGTGTTCTGGGTGATCTTCCTGGCACCACTGGCGGGCCTGCTGGCGCTGCTGGCGATCCGCTGGGAACCGTCGGGTTATGATGTGGATGCGGAAGATTTCGAGCTGCAGCGATAATCAATGGTCAGGACGTGGATAGCGCGCCGGCTCAGGGAGCAAACGGGCTTATAACCCTGGCGCATTGTTTACCCCGGCCCGACTTCTCCGGCCAGCATTGAAACCGCACCTTAGTGCGGTTTTTTTATGCGGTGACTTCCGGGAAAGGAAACTGCTCCAGATAGTCCGGGATGCGCGGGAAGGTATGCAAAAACCACGGTGTGAACTGCTGTGGCTGCTGCTGCATCTGCTGCTCAATCAGCGCCATCGGGCGATAATCCCAGGCATCCGCTTCCTGCGGATTCAGCTGCGGCAGGCTGTCGCAGACGGCAAAGAAGACGTGACCATACTCATGTTCAGTCAGGCCATTGCTCAGTTTCAGGTTGTAGCTCAGCTCAAACACCGGCGTCAGCGTCACCACCATCCCCATCTCTTCACGCAGGCGGCGCTCGGCGGCGTCGCGGGTTGATTCATGGGGATAAGGATGACCACAGCAGGTATTACTCCACAAGCCACCACAATGATATTTATCGCTGGCACGCCGTTGTAGCAACAGCTCCTGCCGGGAATTGAAGACGTAGACCGTCACCGCGCGGTGCAGTAATCCTTTTTCATGCACTTCCAGCTTTTCCATCTTGCCGGTGGGACGATCGAGGTGGTCAACGAGGATAACTTCAATAGCAGACATGGCGTTTCCTTGAGATTATTCCCAACTATTCTGGCACAGAATTATCGGTTTGGGCGGATCATCGAGGATTTTTTACCCGGGTCAGGCGGAGATAAGCGGATGAAGCAGGGAGAAAATCAGGCCAGCAAGGCTGGCCTGGAGAGGGATTACAGTCGGAAGCTCTGAACCACCCGCTCAAGCTGGGTGCTCTGCGATTCCATCGCCTGCGCGGCAGCAGAAACCTGCTCCACCAGCACGGCGTTCTGCTGTGTGGTGCCATCCAACTGGGTAATCGCAACGTTAACCTGTTCGATGCCCAGGCTCTGTTCGCGGCTGGCTGACATGATTTCACTCATCAGCGTTGTCACACTGCTCACGCCCTTCATCAGCTCATCCATGGTCTGACCCGCCTGCTCGACCAGCGCGCTGCCGGTATCGATGTTCGCCACCGACTCTTCGATTAACTTTTTAATCTCACGCGCCGAGTTGGCTGAACGCTGTGCCAGGTTGCGCACTTCTGATGCCACCACCGCAAAACCGCGACCCTGTTCACCGGCCCGTGCGGCTTCTACTGCGGCGTTCAGCGCCAGGATATTGGTCTGGAATGCGATGCTGTCGATCACGCTGATGATATCGACCACTTTACGGGATGAGTGATGAATCTCGCCCATGGTGGTCACCACCTGACGGACCACTTCGGTGCCACGTGCGGCCACCTGCGAGGCATCGCCTGCCAGCTGGTTAGCGTGGGTGGCGTTATCGGCGTTCTGACGCACGGTGCCGGTCAGTTGCTCCATCGACGCGGCCGTTTCTACAATCGAACTGGCCTGATCTTCGGTACGGGAGGAGAGATTAGCGTTGCCGCTGGCAATTTCCCGCGACGCGGCGGTGATCGCCAGCGCGCTGTCGCCCACCTGCTGGAGCAGCCCCTGCAGATAGCTGATGAACTGGTTAAAGCTCTGCGCGACGGCGTTGAACTCCGGGCTGTTGCTGGCTGGCAGACGCTGAGTCAGATCGGCACCACCGGTCGACAGTGCTTCGATATTGCTGTTCAGCACGTTAAGACGTTTCATCATGGCGCGGACAAAGCCCAGCGACACCAGCAGCAGGATCACCGCCAGAGGGATCTGCACCAGACCCAGGCGGGTCAGCATGTTATGCGACTGCGCTTTCAGCAGGCTGGTTGGCAGGCTGCTGGCGAGATACCACGGGCTGCCTGGAATGGCCTGCACGAACAGCGTCTGCTCGCCTTCACTGCTGTCATAGGTGGTTTCCAGCGGCTGATTGCCAACACCGTTAAGCAGCGTTTTCAGCGGTGCTGCCATCGGCATCTGCACGTCAGCCAGGTTCTCCAGCTTCGGTGCGGCATTCACCAGTGCACCATTGCCCACGACTTTACCATCGGCTTCGACGATCAGGACGTTGCCCTGAATGGTTTCACCCATCTGCTTCGCCAGCTGGTTAAAGAACCCCAGCGTCACGTCGATGGTGGCGACACCCCAGGCCGTGCCGTTCTTGTAGATGGCCATAGCGCAGTTGGTGCGCGGCTGCGGGCTGGCGGCATCCTGATAGGCTTTTGCCCAGGCACACTGGCCTTTAGGAGCAGCCATGCCATCTTTGTACCAGGGTTGCTCCCAGTATTTGTCAGCCGCGTCGGAGTTCCAGTAGGTGTTCACCTGCAAGTCATTGCTGGCATTACGGGCAAAGAAGCTGCTGTCCTTCTCTTTGGCCGGGTCACGACGATTTGGCAGTGGCCAGATCCCGCCACCAAACACATTGCTGTCCTGATACTGGTTAACCAGCGTCGGTAACAGGGTGTCGATGGTGGCGCTGTCCATGACGGATGCGGCTTCGGTAATGGCGCGCTGCTGGGCCTGAACGCGGTTCATCTGTTCAACGATACCGGAAGCCAGCGAATCCACCTGATAGCGAACCAGACGGCTTTCGCTATCGACCAGCTGTGGCGCGACAAACTGATTAATAACCCAGACTGTAACGAGTAAAAGCGCAACAAAGAACGCGATCATTGTTGCGGTGAAGCGGGATTGTGTTGTTTTAAACATCTTCGTTCCCCTGAACCTGGTGCGGCGCGATTGCCTGATCGGGTTTAACGGCGCGGCAAGCGGGAACTTGAGATGAGCAGGATCACATATTTGAGAAATGTTTGATTTTTGTAAAAATTTAATTTCACATAGAAACTATCACATCCCCGGCGGGCGCCGGGGAATGGGCGAACAGGCGCATTATTGCTGGCCTACTCTTCTGAACTGACGACCTGCTGGCGCGGGCGGAAGATGTGATTATTGCCATCCGCCGTTAACAATTCACGTAACTTCTGACCACCATGTTCATCCGCCTGCGCGAACTGCCGTTCCGTTTCAGTAATCGGCGTAGTCCAGAGCAGAGTCGGGCGATCGCCGTCGCGTTTTGGCAGCGAGAACTGCGCCTGTTCGGTTGCCAGCTCATTGGCCAGCAGGAAGCTTTCAAAGCCAACGGGTGCCACTTCCGACGCCAGCGTATGGCCCTCACCCAGCCAGGTCAGTCGCGCCCACGGCAGATGCACGAATTCCGCCAGCGCGCTGGCCATCTGCACCGCGTTGCCTTCGGTCATGACTTCACCGTCAACCGCCATGCCGAGTTCAATGCGGCGATACTGCGGTGCCAGTTCATCAAACAGATAATCGACCTGCGGCATCGGCCGGATGCTCATGCCGATGGTCAGGAAATACCAGACGCCCTGATGCCAGTGCTGGGAGATTGCCATCGGCGGCCAGCTGCCCTGATCGATAGCGTAATACTTCACTGACTCGCCAAAGCGCGCCTGATAGCAGGCCATCAGATCGTTCTGCACCTTATCCCACTCGCTGCCGTCGTGCCATTCGCGCCAGAACTGACGCTGATGCTCTGCACGGGCGTAGTAGTCATTGGTTGATGCCGATCCCAGCGGTGCCGTCAGCCGGTTCTTTTTGATGCAGCCCGCGGAGAAGCTCACCTGCTTCTCCTGATAGAGGCTCCAGCCGGGGATCACCGCCAGCAGCTGGCCGTAATACCACAGCGCCGCGCCATCATCGCTCGGCTCCCACAGCACCTGCAGACCCGCCGGATCCAGCGCGGGTTCCGCTTCCAGATTACGGCAATACTCGGCGCTGAGCAGCGGCGCAATGCCCTGCTCCATCGCCTCGCGATCTTCCTGCGCCGGTGCCGGCAGCAGGTTTCGTAGCCAGCAGCCGCGTACCGCATACTGGCTGCGGAACAGGTCGGTTGGCCAGATGTAAAAATAGGCAGTGCGCTCATCCTGTTCGACAATAGCGGTCAGGGTGCGCTGCTGATTGTGGACTTCAGCAATCAGGGATTTGTACGTCATAGTGCCTCGACAAAGCCTGGAGGAATCCATTTTCCCCGAGAATAGAGCAGGATCCTGGCTGCGGCTATCTGAGACAAGGGTAATAGTCTCAAAGTGTGGGAGTTGGAGGTGTGGTGAGGGTTTTTGGTGAAGTGCTGCGCTTTGGAAGAGTGGCCGTTGTTAGTATCAGAGACCACTATGAGCGAGGAGCGTAAGTTCGGAATAAATACTCATATTGAGGACACTCAGGAGAAGTGGGCAAGCCATTCCAGAATCGTATGTTTAATTCAGCATAACGGTGTTTATTAAATATCCTTTTTACCTTAACCGTTAATTACATTTCTGGCCGACTGTATAAATCTTTAACCCATTTATAGTCATTTGCTGCAGACGCAATTGATCAGCTTATCCTGGCGATCGCTTGAGTAGTCGCCTGCTGCTTATTATTATGGCATCGCTGATTACCAATGGAGCGGCCTTTAGTTGTTTACAGCTGATAATCAGAGAGTATTATCGATGATGTAATGTATAGGGAGATAAAAAATGGACGCAGCATTGCTTGAAATAATGCGCTCAGGCGGGAGGAATAAAGCCTGGGCTGAAACAATGGTCAACCTTGAAGCCAGGAAACTTATCGATACAGCTAACAGGTTGTCAGCTTTCTATCTCAGGGATGGGCTAACCCGGATGCAGTTTGTCCAGGAAATAAAATCGGTTATTGACCGGCAGTTCGCCGCCGCCCGGCAGGCAAAATCTGATGAAGAATGCATGAAGTGCGTTAAGCACCTTAGGTCAGAGACAGAAAATCTTGAAGAGCAGGGACAATTGCTGCGTTCAAAGACAGCAGAACTCTACGCCAAAGTGGAGTTTGTGCGTGAAAACAACAAAATTGTGGGTTACATGATTTCCGCTGTTCATGTTGTAATTTCAGGTTTTGCTGTTGTCGGCGGTGCTTTGATGATATCGACAATGACGCCACTCGGCGCACTGGCCGGTGCCGTTCTCGTTATGGACGGGCTTAATGGGCTGTCTAAAGAACTCATTCCGCGCCTCTCTGGCGAGAACACAGAAGGCATGTTTGCCGATGGTGCAATGCAAGCTGCTGAATTTATGGGTTTTAAGCCAGAGTCAGGACTGGCTTTTTATAATACGGTAACGCTTACTGCCGATATTTACAGCATTAGGGGGCTGGCGAGAAAGCCTGGCGCATGGCGGCTGTTCAGATGGATGCCCCGTGATTACTTCCGTAAAGTTGACACTATGAGCCGTCCGAAGCTGACCATGAAAATCGTTGGCTGGGGTGTTAAAGCTAAAGTGATATTTGATTTACTCAGCCTAAACGAGCAATCACGCTAACTCTTTATTCAACCGGCAGTAACGCCATGACTTCCAGGCCAGCATTGGCGGTTGAATAAACGTCACTATGACTACCCCGATTAGCAGAGACAGGCCTCCGCCTAAAATATATGTTTTAGTGGAGAAACACAGAAGAAATATAAAGACTAACGTGCAGCCAGAAATAATCCATAACAGCACCCTGAATCTGTTTTTTAAATCCGCTACGGCTTCCCCCAGAGTACCGCCATAGCTTTCAAGGTTATTTTTAATTTTTTTCAAATCAGCATCAGTAAAACCCGACTTTAGCAAATCTGCCTCACTAACTTTCATGGTGCTTCACCTTTCATCCATAAAATGTGCATTCATTCTACCGCAATTATATACGCGTATGTCTCTCATGCGGCAACTTCCGTCGCTGGCACAAAACGGATGTTAGTATCTGCCCCAATCAGCCTGTTGTAACTAACCCCCAATAAGTTAACGTCTGCACAAAAGCACCTGCCCAGGCCCCGATATCTAACACTGCGGTTGAGTAATCCTTTATGCGCTAAAGCAATCCACCCTTTTACCAGTGAACATCTCACCCCACATCCCTTCCCATCCGCACCATCGCCCGATACCAGGCTCCGCGCTGAATTGACCACCTTAACCCCACCGCTATCGCATTAATCTTCCGGTCAATGATTGCCTGCTGAAAGCGGCCGATCTCCGTACCGGACATTGCCTGCGCCCAGGCTGGCATCAGCCCGAACCCTGACTTCAGCATGATTTTCATCACCGGTTTTGCCTGCCAGCTGGGTGCGGGAGCATTCATCAGCAATCGCGTCACTTCGGCAGTGCGATGATCAAAGCGCAGCTCTGAACGCATCTGTTGCAGATAATCCGCAACATCAACAACGCTTTTCGGTACCTTCTCCGCCCCCAGCGCTTCGGCAATCTGCGCCGCTTCCTGATAGTACTGATCCTGCCCGGCGCGGCTGAGGTGTGGATTTTTGTAGCGCAGATGGGCGGCCAGAAAACGGCTGGTCTCCGCCACATGCACCCAGGTCAGCAGATGCGGATCGCTGGCGGCATAGGGTTTGCCTTCGCTATCAACGCCGCTGACTTTCAGGTGAATGCGTTTCACCCGGTCAATCAGCGTCTGTGCATCCTGCGAATTACCGTAGGTGGTCACCGCGATAAACTGACTGGTGCGCCGCAGGCGGCCCATCATATCTTCACGGAAATTAGAGTGATCCCAGACGCCCGCCAGTGCCGCCGGATGCAGCATCTGCAACAGCAGCGCGCTGATCCCGCCGCACATCATGGAGGTGAAGTCACCGTGGACGCGCCAGATCACGCTGTCCGGGCCAAACAGGCCGGGATCGCCAGGCGGTTGAGAGAGATCAAATTCATTCATCGACAGGCCGTTAAGGCGGAATACCTGCTGCTGAATGCGGTCACGCAGATTAATCATGATGGCTCTGATAGTGGATATGACGCGGCGCGCCGTAGCAGGACGCTAACGACGCGCCGCATCACCTTCCCCTGACGTCAGGGGAAAGGCTGACGGTTATAAATAGTTGAACTGCCCATCCTCGGTACGAACGGAATCGAGTCCAATCATCACGTTGAATTTGCCGGGCTCTGCAACATGCTGCATCTGCTGGTTCCAGAACTTCAGCGCATCCACGTCAATTTTAAAGGTCACGGTTTGCGACTCGCCTGCTTTCAGCATGATGCGCTTAAAGCCACGCAGCTCCTGCACCGGACGACTGATGGAAGCGACCGGATCGTTGAGGTACATCTGTACCACCGTCGCGCCATCGCGTTTACCGCTGTTGGTCACGGTCACGCTGGCTTCAATGCTGCCGTTACGCGGCATGGTCGGTGAGGACATTTTTACCGGCGACACGGTGAAAGTGGTGTAGCTCAGGCCGTAACCAAACGGATAGAGTGGACCGTTAGCCGCGTCGTAGTAGTGCGAGGTGTATTTGTTCGGCTTAGCAAAGTTGTAAGGACGACCGGTTGGCAGATGGTTGTAGTAGATCGGAATCTGACCCACTGAACGCGGGAAGGAAACCGGCAGCTTGCCCGACGGGTTGTAGTCGCCGAACAGCACATCGGCGATGGCGTTGCCGCCTTCGGTGCCGCTGAACCAGGTTTCCAGCATCGCATCGGCCATCCGATCTTCATTCACCACTGACAGCGGGCGTCCGTTCATCAGCACAATCACCAGCGGCTTACCGGTGGCTTTCAGTGCCGCTAACAGCTTCTGCTGGCTCGGCGGGATCACCAGGTCGCTGCGGCTGGAGGCTTCGTGCGCCATACCCTGCGCTTCGCCCACGGCGGCAACTACCACATCGGCCTGTTTCGCTTTGGCGACCGCGTCATCAATCAACTGCTGCGGTGAACGCGTATCCACGGAAACCGCCTGCTCATAGAGGTTCAGGAAGTCCTGAATCCCTTTGTTGTCGGTGACGTTGGCGCCCTTCTCATAGAGCAGCGTAGCCTTGCCTTCGGTGGCATTGCGCATGCCCTGCAGCAGCGAAACGGATTGCTTCGCCACGCCAGCGGCGGACCAGCTGCCCATAATGTCGCGCTGGCTGTCTGCCAGCGGACCAATCAGGGCAATGGTGCCCGATTTTTTCAGCGGCAGCGTTTCCAGGCGGTTTTTCAGCAACACGATGCTTTTACGCGCGACGTCGCGCGCTTCAGCCCGGTGCAGACGGCTTTCCGAATTGGTGTCCTGCGGATCGCTCTCTTTCGGACCTAAATGGCTGTAGGGATCGTTAAACAGGCCCATGTCATATTTGACGTTGAGCACATGGCGCGCCGCATCGTCAATCTCCGCCATGGTGACGTCGCCGCTCTTCACCAGAGCGGGCAGATACTTGCTGTAATATTCGTCGCTCATGCTCATATCGACACCCGACTTCAGGGCGATGCGCACCGCTTCCTGCGGATCGCTGGCGACGCCATGTTTGATCAGCTCTTTAATTGCGCCGTGGTCGCTGATGGTGATGCCTTTGAACTTCCACTTATCGCGCAGCAGATCTTTCAGCAGCCAGCTGTCCGCCGTGGCGGGTACGCCATTGATCGAGTTCAGCGCCACCATCACGCCGCCGCTGCCGGCATCCAGTGAGGCTTTATAGGGCGGCAGATAGTCCTGAAACATGCGCTGCGGGCTCATGTCCACGGTGTTGTAATCGCGTCCGCCTTCCACTGCGCCGTAGAGCGCGAAGTGCTTCACGCTGGTCATCACGCTGTAGCGATCGGCAGCACTTTTGCCCTGCATCGACTGCACCATGCTGCGACCCATTTCGCTGGTGAGATACGTATCCTCACCGAAACCTTCAGAGCCACGGCCCCAGCGCGGTTCACGGCTGACATCCACCATCGGCGCCCAGGTCATGTTCAGGCCATCGTCGGCCGCTTCATAGGCAGAGACACGCCCCACCTCTTTCACCGCATCCAGATCCCAGCTCGACGCCAGCGCCAAAGGAATCGGGAAAATGGTGCGCTGACCATGAATAACGTCGTAGGCGAAAAACAGCGGGATCTTCAGGCGGCTGAGCTGCATCGCCTGATCCTGCATCGCGCGGATATCCTGACGGGTTACGGTATTAAAAATCGCGCCAACCTGACTCTTCTGAATCATGTCGCGAATCACTTCTTTCGGATTATCAGGTCCGACGCTGATTAAACGCAGCTGGCCGATCTTCTCGTCCAGCGTCATTTTTTTAAGCAGTTGGTTGACGAAGGCATCCCGCGCCTGTTCGGTCATCGGGTGGTTACCTGGCACTGTCTCAGCCAATGCCGGTTGCATCGCGAGGGAGACAGCGAGACTAACAGAGTAAATCCATTTCATCAGGTTGGGTTCTCTTAAGTAACTGCGCAATATCGAATAAACAGGCGGCAGTGTGCCACAAGATGAGAATAGCAGGTAGCTGCCGCTGTCACACTGCGTTGAGGTGAGTTGACGTGCTACAGTTAGGACGCACTGATAAGACAAGGGAATTGCTCATGATACAAACCTCTGCCCTGCTTTCTGACCTGCGCCGCCTGGTCGGCCCTACCCATCTGCTGACTGAACCTGAACAGACCGCGCGCTATCGCAAAGGCTTTCGCTCCGGCGAAGGCGAGGCGCTGGCGGTGGCGTTTCCTGGTACGCTGCTGGAGCTCTGGCGGGTACTGCAAACGCTGGTGAATGCCGATGTCATTATCCTGATGCAGGCGGCGAATACCGGCCTGACCGAAGGCTCGACGCCGCATGGCGACGATTACGATCGTCCGCTGGTGATTGTCAGCACCCTGCGGCTGGACAAGCTTCAGCTGATCGACGAAGGCCAGCAGGTGCTGGCGTTCCCCGGCAGCACACTCTATCAGCTGGAAAAAGCGCTGAAGCCGCTGGGGCGTGAACCCCACTCGGTTATTGGCTCCTCCTGTATTGGTGCCTCGGTGCTGGGCGGCATCTGTAATAACTCCGGCGGATCGCTGATAAAGCGCGGACCGGCCTACAGTGAAATGGCGCTGTTTGCCCAGATTGATGCGCAGGGAAAACTGAAGCTGGTGAACCATCTCGGTATCGATCTTGGGACGTCACCGGAAGAGATTCTGGGGCGGCTGGATGACGACCGCTGGCAGCCCAAGGATGTGCAGCACGATGGCCGTCACGCATCCGATCATGAATATGCCGACCGGGTTCGTGAAGTAGATGCGGATACGCCCGCCCGCTATAACGCCGATGCGCGTCGCCTGTTTGAAGCATCCGGTTGTGCCGGGAAACTGGCGGTCTTCGCGGTGCGACTCGATACCTTCGCCAGCGAACCGCAGCAGCAGGTGTTTTACATCGGCACCAACGAACCCGGCGTTCTCAGCGATATCCGCCGTCACATGCTGGCGCATTTCACCCATCTGCCGGTGGCGGGCGAATATATGCACCGCGACATCTATGACATTGCGGAAGTCTACGGCAAAGATACCTTCCTGATGATCGACAAGCTGGGCACCGACAAGATGCCGCTGTTTTTCACGCTGAAGGGGCGGGTTGATGCCTGGCTGAGCAAACTCTCCTTCGTTAAACCGCACTTCAGCGATCGCCTGTTGCAGCGCCTGAGTAAACTGTTCCCGGCGCATCTGCCGAAACGCATGAAGCAGTATCGCGATAAATATGAACACCATCTGATGCTGAAGATGTCTGGCGACGGCGTGGCGGAAGCGCGTAACTATCTGCGCGACTACTTCCGTGAAGGCGGTGGCGAATTCTTCGAGTGTGAAGGCAAAGAAGGTGCGCACGCCTTTCTGCATCGCTTCGCAGCGGCGGGTGCGGCGGTGCGCTACCACGCGGTGCATTCTGATGAGGTCGAGGACATTCTGGCGCTGGATATCGCCCTGCGTCGTAACGATGCGGACTGGTTCGAAACCCTGCCCGATGAGATCCGCGCCTCGCTGAGCCATCGTCTCTACTATGGTCACTTCTTCTGTCATGTGTTTCATCAGGATTACATCGTCAGAAAAGGCGTCGATGTGCATGCGCTCAAAGCGCAGATGCTGGAGATTCTTCAGGCGCGGGGCGCGGAATATCCCGCTGAACATAACGTCGGACATCTTTATCAGGCCAAACCGCAGCTGGCGGCGTTCTATCGCCAGCTCGATCCCACCAACAGCTTCAATCCTGGGATTGGCAAAACCAGTAAGCAAAAGGGATGGGCGGTGAAGCAGGTTTAATCGCCTTATGGATTAGCCTGCTTATCTGAGCAGGCTGATTGTCATACAACCGGGAGGCCCGTTCGCACCACCAGCTTCCCATTGCAACAGTCCTGCCAATAGCTAACATTTTCATCAGAAAATTAATCTCCCCTCCCATATTGCACCTGCTTTATTTTATCTCATCGGGTTCTGCGCAATAGTTCACAAATCACCACGCTGCCAATTGATAATTCGCGTCGCGAAAAATAGATTAACGCCACAATAATAATATTCTGCTTAATTATCCGGATTGCATTCAGGGAGGAATAATCATGCGAAAAATTAATTACGCATTAGCGTTAGTTGAAATAGCCACCGCATTAATAGCGTTAACTGCAATAAGTTCATCACCGGCTTACGCCAGCGGATTTATTGAGGACTCATCGCTTAAAGGTAATGTTTTTTACTGGCAGCGTCAGCGAGATCGCAGAGACACCAATCCCGCCAGTGAATATCAGGGGCAGTATCGGGCTAATTTACATCATGCCTCGCTCAACAGTAATCTCGACTATCAGTCCGGCTATGCCGGAGAGTGGATTGGTCTGGACCTCGCGATTTTCGGTGCTGCTGAGCTTTCCAACAGCGGCCCCGCCGCACCCAATGAAATTGGCTTCAGTAAGGCGCGTACCCGCTGGGATGAAAAGTGGAATGGCGACAGCGGCGGTGCTTCTGTTTATAAAGCCGCACTGAAATTAAAATATAACGATTACTGGTTGCGTGCCGGTTATATTCAGCCAACCGGCCAGACAATTATTGCGCCACACTGGAGTTTCTTACCCGGAACCTATCGCGGCGTCGAAGTCGGTGCGCTGTATGATTTCCAGCAGGCCGGTGCATTATCACTCTCCTGGATGTGGAGCGACAAATATAAAGCGCCCTGGTATCGTGATTTATATAATTTTCGCCAGGCTGATGGCAAAACATCTGTCAGCTACCTGCATTCGTTCGGTATGAAATATGACTTCAAAAATAACCTGGTGCTTGAGGGCGCATTTGGCCAGGCGGCGGATTATATGGATCAATATTTTGCCAAAGCCTCGTGGTCAGCCACGCCCGGCGGCAATGCACTCTACACCAGCTATCAGTTTTACGGGGCGCACGACAAAGTAGCGGGCGGTGCCGCCAATCCCCGTGATGTCTATGACGGCCTGGCCTGGTTACAGGCGATCACGGTCGGCTATACCGTCGGCCCGGTTGATCTGCGACTCGAAGGTAGCTGGGTCAAAGCAGAGGGGAATCAGGGCTTCTTCCTGCAGCGCATGACGCCAGGCTACGCCAGCTCCAATGGACGACTGGATATCTGGTGGGATGCCCGTTCCGACTGGAACGCCAATGGCGAAAAAGCGATCTTTGCCGGGGCGATGCTCGACTTAACGCCGTGGCAGCTGGCGGGATGGAAAGTAGGCGCATCGTACGTCTGGGGCTGGGATGCCAGACCCGCCACGCTGCCCACCGTTGACCAGAGCCAGCGGCTGAAAGAGTCCGCCTGGAACCTTGATCTGATCTATCAAATCCAGCAGGGGCGCGCCAAAGATACCCTGTTTAAACTGCATTACACCCGCTACGACAATCACAGCAATCTGCCCAGTTACAGCGGCGGTTACGGCAACATTTTTCAGGACGAGAAGGACATCAAATTTATGGTTATCGTGCCGTTTACACTGTTCTGACGCCCTGCAGACTCCCGGATATCTCTTCAGCAGCAAGGATGAATCAATATGTTTAAGTTAAGCCTTATCGCGCTCACTCTGCTGGGCGCTGCAGCCACAGGCCACGCCAGCTCGTCAGCGCAGCAGGTGGTGAATCAGATCAGCCAGTTTGGCGTCACTTATCAGGTGAACGATAATCAGGCCGCCCTGCATGGCACCGACTGCGCCGCGCTGGGTGCCGACTATGCCGCCTGCAATCGCGCCACCATTACCCTGACCAATAACGGCCCAGCCCTGACCGATAAACACTGGGCAATCTACATGAGCAACGTCCACCAGACGCTGCGGGTCGATAACGAACAGTTTAAAATGACCCATCTGGTCGGCGACCTGACCCGGCTGGAGCCGACTGAGAAGTTCACCGGCATTGGCGCGGGCGAATCGGTGCAGATTCCGATCGTTAACGAATACTGGCAGCTGTTTGCCACGGATGTGATGCCGCGCTGGTATGTGACGTCCGGGCAGGCCACCCCCAAAATTATTGCCAGCACCGATCATGAAGATCCCAGCCAGTTTGTGTTGCCGTTGGGGGATAACTGGCGACGCAGTGCCGATGACCGGAATATCCTGATGCAACCCGCCAGCCGGTTTGATAAAAACAGCGATGTTGCCACCCTGCCCGCTTCCGCGCTGCGCGGTCAAATCACACCCACGCCGCTTGAGGTGAAACTTCGTCCGCAGGATGCCGATCTCAGCCGTGGCGTCAGTCTGTCTCTGACCGGGTTGACCCGTGAAACCGGTGAGGCGGTAAAGCAGCGTCTGACCCTGCTTGGTCTGAAAGAAGATCCTGATGGATTTGCCATCAGGACGCAGATCAAACCGGGTCACTTCAGCGGCAAACAGGCTAAACCGGGCGCATACGATCTGGATATCACCCCACGCCGTGCCATTGTGGTGGGCTACGATGCTGCCGGTGCGTTCTACGGTCTGATGTCGATTCTCTCGCTGATACCCACCGAAGGCGCGCCGCGTATTGCCACGCTGGAAGCCCATGATGCGCCACGCTTTGCCTATCGCGGCGCGTTTCTTGACGTTGCCCGCAACTTTCACACTAAGCAGGCAGTGATGCGGCTGCTTGATCAGATGGCGGCATGGAAGATGAACCGCTTCCACTTTCACCTCAGTGATGATGAGGGCTGGCGGATTGAGATTCCCGGCTTACCGGAATTGACTGACGTGGGGGCTAAACGCTGCCATGACCTGAGCGAACAGCGCTGCCTGCTGCCGCAGCTCGGTTCCGGTCCGTTCAGCGATAACAACGGCAGCGGCTATTTCAGTCGTGCCGACTACATCGAGATTGTGAAGTATGCCCAGGCCCGTCACATCCAGGTGATCCCGGAAATTGATATGCCCGCCCATGCCCGTGCCGCCGTCATCGCCATGGAAGCGCGCTATCAGCGGCTGATGAAGGAGGGACAGTCTGAACAGGCCAGTGCGTATCGCCTGATCGATCCCACCGACGACTCCAATACCACCTCGGTGCAGCTCTATGATCGCACCAGCTATCTCAATCCCTGCATTGCGGGTTCACAGCGGTTTGTCGATAAAGTGATCGGTGAAGTTCAGGCGATGCACCGGGAAGCGGGACAGCCGCTCGGCGTCTGGCATTTTGGCGGTGACGAAGCGAAGAATATCCGGCTGGGTGCTGGCTACTCGGATAAACGCGACCCTAAACCGGGCACCGGTCTGCGCGACTGGAGTAAAGAAGATCTGCCGTGGGCGAAATCGCAGGTTTGTCAGGCGCTGGTGAAGAGCGGCAAAGTGGACGATCTGGCGCACCTGCCGAGCTACTTTGCCCTGACCGTCAGTGACATCGTTAACCGACACGGTATTGGCAAAATGCAGGCCTGGCAGGATGGTTTAAAACATGCCAAAGATTCAGCAGCCTTTGCCACACCGCGCGTCGCGGTCAACTTCTGGGACACCCTCTATTGGGGCGGTTTTGACACAGCCAGCGACTGGTCACAGAAAGGCTACGACGTGGTGATCTCCAGCCCCGACTATCTCTATCTGGATTTTCCGTATGAAGTTAACCCGCTGGAACGCGGCTATTACTGGGGCACGCGCTTCAACGACGAGCGCAAAATCTTTGGCTTCGCGCCGGATAACCTGCCGCAGAATGCTGAAACCTCGGTGGATCGCGATGGCAACTTTTTCAGCGCCAAATCAGAGAAGCCCTGGAGCGGTGCTTACGGCATTTCGGCCCAGCTGTGGAGCGAAACGGTGCGCACTGATGCTCAAATGGAGCACATGATCTACCCTCGCCTGTTTGCAGTAGCGGAACGAAGCTGGCACCGCGCCAGCTGGGAGCAGGATTACAAGGCGGGTCAGGAGTATGCGGGTGGCAAAACCCATCTGGTCGATCAGCAGGCGCGTCTGAATGACTGGCAGCGATTTGCCAATCTGCTGGGACAGCGGGAACTGGCGAAGCTGGATAAGGCGGGCATCGATTATCGCCTGCCGGTGCCGGGAGCCAGAATCGTTGATGGCATCCTGTCGATGAACGTGGCCTTACCGGGCGTTACGCTGGAGTACAGCCTGGACAACGGCACAAACTGGCAGCGCTACGATGCCACCAGACCGCCGCAGGTCAGCGGTGCGGTGGCAATTCGCTCGGTGAG
The DNA here is from genome assembly GCF_054056055.1 of Pantoea sp. PvP021. NCBI lineage: Bacteria > Pseudomonadati > Pseudomonadota > Gammaproteobacteria > Enterobacterales > Erwiniaceae > Pantoea > Pantoea sp. PvP021. The sequence continues at coordinate 1,530,994 of NZ_JBSRXX010000001.1, forward strand.
CCGAGACGGGCAGCACACCAGCCGCGTTGAATCCCTGTAGAAAGCGAAGTGTGAACGGGCTGAGAAGCCAGCGTTTGAATATGAAAAAGGCCGACAGAAGTCTAATGGCAGTCAGTTAAGCGACAGGGGATAACGCAGTCTGGTGCCGGGCAGGGGCTGGCGGTCCTCGCGCCGCTGCGCGGTTCCTTCACTTCATTCGCCTGCCTGACGGACCGCCGGGGATGGCACATCCTGTGCCGCCCCGCCTTTCGCCCGCGTCCTGCGGGCTCTCCTGGCAGACTCATTCTGTTCAGCGCTGCGGATTACCTGCCCCTGCCCGGCCCCAGCCTGCTCTGAAACTTCAGTGTGTATTGTTAAAAAGGGCACGATAGTGAAGGCCTGAGCGCCGCTGCTGCTCGCTCGCCCAGAAAAAAAGGCTGCCACGTTTGACCGTGGCAGCCTTTACAAATCTGATCTTAACTGATCAGCATTAGACAGCAGTCGGCCCTTTCACACCTAAACCAGCTTCTCTTCGGGGACCGGCTCCGCACCCGCCATCTGCTGACGGCGCTCGATAATCATGGTTTGCGGTGTGGAGAGCAGAATGCCCTCTTTACGCAGACGCGTCAGAATATCGAACAGCAGATCGCTCTTCGCCCCTGCGATCTGGCGCTGACCCGCCACGTTACCGGTGACGCTCAGTATAATTCCCTGCTGAGTCAGATCTTTAAACGAAACGGATGGCTCTGGCGTCTCCAGAATGCGTTCATTTTCGTTGTAGACCTCCAGCAGGATATCGCGCACTTTCGCCGGATCGATGTCGAGCGGGAACGTCAGCGTAATCGTGACCACCCCCTGCGCATTACCCATGGTGGCATTTCGCACGTTCTGCGAGATAAACTGCGAGTTCGGCACAATCACCGTGGATTTATCGCCCAGCTGGATCTCGGTGGCGCGCACGTTAATCCGGCGGATATCCCCTTCGATACCGCTAATGCTCACCAGATCGCCAACCTTCACTGGCCGCTCGGTCAACAGAATCAGCCCCGAGATAAAGTTCTTCACAATCTCCTGTAAGCCAAAACCGATACCTACCGACAAGGCACTGACGATCCAGGCCAGCTTATTCCACTGCAGACCCATGATCGACAACGTCAGCAGGATGACCAGTACATAACCGATGTTGCTGAACAGCGTCACCAGCGACACCCGCATGCCCACATCCATGGTGGTTTTCGGCAGGAAATCAGTGTCGAGCCAGCGGCGCACCGTTCGCAGCACATAGATGCCGACGATCAGGCAGATAATCGCATTCACCATATGCGCCGGGACGATATTCAGGGATTCAAGCCCTTTACCGCCCCAGAACTCAATCACTTTTTGCAGCAGTTCAATCGGCGTTGAAGAGGCAAAGGTCCCGTTGACCAGCGCCAGCGCCACAACCAGCACCAGGAAGGTTTTACCGATGGCCGTCAGCAACGTAGCCGTTTGCTGCAGATGACGCTCATTGATGTTAAGCGAACTCTGAATGCGGCGACCGGTTGCGTTACTGGTCGAGAACAGGCTCTCACAGCCATCGTTGAGCAGATGACTGAGGAAGTAGAACGAACCAAACAGCAGGCCGCACCAGATCACTTCATAACTCAGGAAGCGCGCCAGCGTGACGTAACCGATGAGCAGCGACACCAGAATGGCGATGCCGGTCAGCGTCAGGCCCATCTGGATCAGTCCGACCAGCGTAGAACGAGCCTCTGGTGGTGTGCCCGCCTGGGTCATACGGCGACGAACCCGGTTGGTGCGCATGCTGATCGCCAGCGCGGTAGTACCAATCAGCAGTGCCGTCAGCCCGTTGGCAAAAATGGTGGTATTCAGGCTGGTGCCGACGCTGTAGTTAAACGCTTCGACCGTCTGGAAGATAAAGACCAGCACGGCGGTAATCGGTGGAAACGGTTTTAACGCCATCGCCACTTCATTGGAGATGGTCGGTAACCGCCAGCTGGGTCGGCGGGTAGAGAGGAAAGCGCGTCCCAGTCCGGCAATCAGGCCACAAAAGACACTGAGCCGAACCAGTTGATCCACAAAGTCCTGAACGTTTTCAGAAACCTCATCACGGCGGGTAAAGGCCAGGGCGATAAAGTTAAAGGTGAGGACGACAGCCACCAGGGTGGTCAGGGCTATCGCTGCCGCCAGGAAACTGCGGCGCAGCTTCCCTTCCGGCAGTTTGTGAATGCTGATCCAGGCCAGAAACTCTTCGCTGTAACGACGGCCAGCCGTCATCACCAGCATCGCAGCCAGCAGCCAGAAGACACTGCCCACGCGCCAGCCTGGCTCCCATGAGAGTGCCGCGGTGTCCTGCAACTCCTGCAGGAATTCACCGATTTTCTCGCCATCCAGATCCTGACTATTGAGCAGTGGTGACCAGAAGCGCGGCCCCAGAATGGTGCCGGAGTTCAGCGCCAGCTGGCTTTTCAGCTGATCGCGGCGCAGGTTAACAATCTGCGAGGAGAGCATCAGCGCGCCATTTTTAATGCCTTCGGCCTGTTTGATCTGGTCGTCGAGTTTGCTTTTCTGACTCTCCAGCGCGTTACGCTTGCGCGTGACTTCCGACGTCTCTTTTACGCCGCTGTCGGCTTTAGGTGCCGGCCCCAGAACCTGCAACTGGGCTTCCAGTTGCTGGCGATCGGGGAGCAGCGCCTGGCCCAGCGTGTCGGCACTGCCCGAGAGCTCAAGCGCCATTTCATTCAGCTGAGTCAGCTTGTTTTCGCCAGCATCAACGGAGACCTGACTTTTGATTTTATCGAGGATCTTCTGCATTTTCGGCAGTTCAACCGCAGCATTCAGCTTCGGCGGCGCATCCTGTTCCTGAGCAGCAGTGGCCTTATCATCCGCGGCCAGCGTCAGCGCCGGGGCAAACGCCACCAGCGCCAGCATTAACAATGCAAAAAAGGATCGTAGCTTAAACATATGAGTAAGATTCCGGCAGCTTAAATCAGGCGATCTTCCCTCGCCAGTCGCGCGTAGTGTAGGGCTTTGCAAGGGATGGCAATATAGGAATAACGGGCATTTTTCGGGCTAATTCGGTGCAGACAGAAGCGTGAAAATCGCTGTACGCCTCTGCCTGCATCATCCCGGATACCCGCTCAGCCTGCAGGTAATGCCAGTGTCCGCAGCGCGTCACACCGGCTATATTCTACTCAACGTCGGCGCTGCTGGCCCCATTACTGGCAACCTGGCCCGACTTCTGTTTTTTATAGGCCAGTGCGGCAGCCGGCACCGGCGCCGCTTTACCGGTCTCAATCCAGCTGCGCAGACGGTTAGCGTCGGCGAAGTGGGTATATTTGCCAAAGGCATCCAGCACCACCAGCGCCACCGGACGATTATTAATCATGGTGCGCATCACCAGGCAGTGGCCAGCCTCATCGGTGTAACCGGTTTTGGTTAGCTGAATATGCCAGTCATCTTTATAGACCAGATGGTTGGTGTTGCGGAACGGCAGCGCATAGCTCGGATGGGCAAACACCGCCGTCTCCTCTTTAGTGGTGCTGAGCGCACCAAGCAGCGGATATTCCCGCGTCGCTTTGAGTAATTTAACCAGATCCTGCGCGCTGGAGACGTTTTGCGTCGACAGGCCGGTTGGCTCCACGTAGCGGGTCTGTTTCATGCCCAGTGACCGCGCTTTCGCGTTCATCGCCCGGATAAAGGCGTTATAGCCGCCCGGATAAGCATGAGCCAGGCTGGCGGCGGCGCGGTTTTCCGAGGACATCAGCGCCAGCAGCAGCATATTCCGGCGGCTGATCTGGCTGTTGAGCTTAACGCGTGAGAATACACCCCGCATTTCCGGCGTCTGGCTGACATCGACGGTTATCATCTCGTTCATCGGCAGATGCGCATCCAGCACCACCATAGCAGTCATCAGCTTGGTGATGGAGGCAATGGGCCTGACCCGATCAGGGTGGCTTGAAAACAGCACTTTATTGGTCGTGAGATCGACAATCATCGCACTGCCAGAGGCGATCTGCGGCTGAGCAATCGGCGCCAGTTGCGACAGCGACGTCGTCGCCTGCGCCGGCAGTGAAACAATCTGCCCTGAAACGAGCAGCGCCAGCGAAAGCAGGGTAGAACGAATTTTTGCAGGCATCGTAGAAAAAACCCGGTTATGAATATGTACTGTGTCAGACCGACACAGGCCGCCCGCTTCAGTGAGGTCGGAGCGCGGGCTGGCGGCGATATCATACCCGTAAGGTTAAGAAATTTCCTGGTGAGAGTGTTTCCGGGCGTAAAAAGAGAACTGCCGCCAGAGCGGCGGCAGCGGTCGGTCAGAACAGATGCGGTCCATATCCCCACAGCACCACGGTTAATGCCAGTAATACTTCAAATACCAGCACGCCGATGGCCAGCGTTGAACCGGAAAAACGCAGACTCTCTTCGCGGTCGATATTAAGAAACAGTGGAATACCGATATAGAGCAGATAGCCGGTGTAGAGCAGCGCCAGGGCGCCCGCCAGCACGCAGAGCCAGACCAGCGGATAGAGTGCCACCAGCCCGCTGAGAAACAGCGGCGTGGCCACATAGCCCGCAAACACCGTACAGCGCTGTACGCCGGGGCGCTGCGGATAATCACGTGCCATCCAGTGAATCACGCGTCCCATTACCGCGACGCCACCCAGAATAATCAGATAGAACAGAATGCCAAGCCCAATCCCGGTCAATAGGTTGAGTTGCACATATTGCCCCTCGCCCAGATTCCAGCCCAGCTGAGTTGTACCGATAAAGGCGCAGATCACCGGAATCGCCGCCATCAGCAGAACATGGTGGGTGTAATGGTGCGATACGCTCTCATTCTCTTGCTTGATATGACGCATTTCCTGATTCGGATGCGCCAGCAGACCCCAGACATGATTCATAGATTCACTCCTCTGATGCAGTGGGCCGCCCGATGATGCATCCGTCTTTGGGGGCAGCGTCCTCTCAAGTATAAACGGCAGCGAAACTTTCGTGGTGATCGGACAAAAAAACAGCATAAATAAACGGACCCATGAGGCACGGGCGGAAGCGAAGCCAAATCGCGTATAGACTTGAAGAAACAGTCACTGAACAGGGAGGGTCATTTTGCATCTGGATATCAACGCATTAATTACGCAGTACGGTTATCTGGCACTTTTTATTGGCTGTATCGCCGAGGGGGAAACATTTACGTTGCTGGGCGGCGTCGCCGCGCATGAGGGGCTGCTGCATTACGTGGGAGTGGTGCTGGCCGCAATGGGTGGCGGTATTGTCGGCGATCAACTGCTCTACTGGGTCGGTCGCCGCTGGGGCACACAGATCCTGCGCCGCTTTAAAAAGCATCAGGATAAAGTGGTCAAGGCGAACCGCCTGATTAAACGCCGTCCCAGCCTGTTTGTGATTGGCGTGCGCTTTATGTATGGCTTTCGACTGATTGGCCCAATCATCATCGGGGCCAGCCGCCTTAATCCGATGAAATTTTTTATTCTTAACGTCATCGGGGCGGCCATCTGGGCGCTGATCTTTGTCACCCTGGGTTATTTCGCGGGCGGCATCATCGCGCCGTGGCTGCATAAACTCGACCAGCATCTGAAGCATCTGCTGTGGCTGGTCGGCGCAGTGGTATTCGCCTTTGCGCTGCGCTGGGTGATCCGCCGCTGGCACAATCGTCGTGCCGATCAGGAATAAATGAACCACGGATTCGCCAGCAGACGCCATCGTCTATGAGAGTGAGCTGACCGGTGGTAAGGGTCGCCGACGCTGAGCAGCGCCAGGCGACCCTGCTGGCGATTTCCCATGTCTCACCCGCCCTCACCCCTTCCCTGCCTCATTCAACCGTACGTTAACCATCTGTGCCCAAACGAAGCCGCATCAGATGGCTCAGCTATAGTTAGGATGGACACTGACAGGGAGATGAGGATGAGTAAGGTAAAACGTAAGATTGAAGACCATGGCGTGATCGGAGATTTGCGCACCTGCGCACTGGTCGCGAATGATGGCACCATTGATTATCTCTGCTGGCCGGAACTCGACAGCCCGTCGGTCTTTGCCGCCCTGCTCGACAGCGATGATGCCGGGCTTTTCTCCCTGGCCCCGGACTGGCCCAATGCGCGACGTCAGCAGCTCTACCTGCCCGATACCAACATCCTGCAGACCCGCTGGCTGGATGATGAAGGCGTGGCGGAGATCACCGACTACATGCCGATTTGTGATGACAAGGACAAGCTGCCGCGTCTGATCCGGCGGGTCAAAATGGTTCGCGGCAGCGCGACCTTTAGCCTGCGCTGTTCACCGCGTCACGACTACGCCCGGGCGCAGACCCGTGCAGAGGCGCACAACGGCTGTATCGATTTTCATGCCGAGGGCCAGCCGTCGCTGCGCCTCGCCGCCAGCGTGGCGATGACGCTGGAGGATGAGAGCGCGACCGCCCTCTTCACGTTACAACCCGGTGAACATGCGCAGTTTGAATTTGGCAGCGTGGATGATGCGCATATCGAAGCGCTGACCACCGAACACTGCTTTGAAGAGACGCTGAACTACTGGCGACGCTGGAGCGCCCACAGTAACTATCAGGGACGCTGGCGCGAAATGGTGCAGCGTTCGGCGCTGGTCCTCAAACTGCTGACCTCACATCAGCACGGCTCTATTGCGGCGGCAGCGACCTTTGGCCTGCCCGAAGAGCTGGGCGGTGAACGCAACTGGGACTATCGCGCCTCCTGGATCCGTGACGCCTCGTTCAGCATGTATGCCCTGATGCGGCTGGGCTATATCGATGAAGCCAAACACTTTACCCACTGGGTTGGTCGCTGCGTTGAAAACAGCCATCACGATGAGATGCGCCTGCAGGTCATGTACCGGCTGGACAGCGGCACCGAACTGCACGAGATGGAGCTGCTGAATCTCTCCGGCTATGCCGACTCCCGTCCGGTGCGCATCGGCAATGACGCCTGGCAGCAGACCCAGCTCGACATCTATGGCGAGCTGATGGATGCGGTCTATCTGGCCAATAAATATGGTGAGGCGATCTCCCAGCGCGGCTGGGAACATGTCGTCAAAATGATCGACTGGCTGTGTGATAACTGGGATCAGCCCGATGCCGGTATCTGGGAGATGCGCGGTGAACCGGAACATTTCCTGCACTCGCGTCTGATGTGCTGGGTGGCGATGGATCGCGCGCTGCGTCTGGGCATGAAGCGATCGCTGCCGATGCCTTATGAACGCTGGGATCGGGCGCGCCGGGAGATCCGCGAGGATATCTGGGCTAACTTCTGGAACAGTGAGCGGGGTCACTTCTCTTCGACCCGTCATGGCGAGCATCTCGACGCCTCAATGCTGCTGATGCCGCTGGTGCGTTTTGTGGGAGCCACCGACCCGGACTGGATTGCCACGCTGGATGCGATCAAAACCAATCTGGTCAGCGACGGTATGGTGCGCCGTTACAATACGCATGAGACGCCCGCCGATGGCCTGAAAGGCTCAGAAGGGTCGTTCGGAGCCTGCTCCTTCTGGTATGTCGAGTGTCTGGCGCGCGCGGGCCGGATTCAGGAAGCGCATTTTGAATTTGAAAAGTTGCTGAGCTACGCCAATCCACTGGGCCTCTACGCGGAGGAGTTTGACAGCCACGGCCATGCGCTGGGCAACACGCCGCAGGCGCTGACCCATCTGGCGTTAATCAGTGCCGCCTTTTTCCTGAACCGCAAACTCAGCGGCGAACAAACACAGTGGCAACCTTAGTCAGCGATAAGCCCGGAAAGCCCCATTTTTAGCGCCCTGCTTTCCGGAAATGCGCTAACATCCGCGGTGAATTTACGTAAAGTATTGCAGGCAGGTTAAAATCCCGATTCACAACGTCAGATTAATGAACATATAATGCGCAGCAGGTCACATTGGCCAGCATGAATTCGACACACTGAACAGCCTGAAATATGGCGATAAAGAATTGTAAAATATGAAAATCATTCGCGCTTTCGCTTCAATCGCACTGGCTCTGGCGGCCTTCAGCCAGTCAGCCTTTGCTGTGGTTTACCCGTTACCGCCGGCCAACAGTCGTCTGATCGGCGAAAATATCGAAATTACTGTCCCTGAAGACAGCAAACTGCCGCTGGAAGCTTTTGCGGCGCAGTACCAGATGGGCCTCAGCAATATGCTGGAAGCCAATCCGGGCGTTGACGTTTATCTGCCTAAGGCTGGCAGCAAAATGATCATCCCACAGCAGCTGATCCTGCCGGACGCACCGCGTGAAGGCATTGTGATTAACAGCGCGGAGATGCGTCTTTACTACTATCCGAAAGGCAGCAAAACCGTGGTGGTGTTGCCTATTGGTATCGGTGAACTGGGTAAAGATACCCCGATTAACTGGACCACAGCGGTAGAACGTAAAAAAGATGGCCCGACCTGGACGCCAACCAAAGGCATGCATGCGGATTACGCGGCGCGCGGTGAAACCCTGCCAGCGGTCTTCCCGCCAGGCCCGGACAACCCGATGGGCCTGTATGCGCTCTATATCGGTCGCCTCTATGCGATTCACGGCACCAACGCCAACTTCGGTATCGGCCTGCGCGTGAGCCATGGTTGTGTGCGTCTGCGCGCTGACGATATCAAATGGCTGTATCAGAACGTGCCGGTCGGTACGCGCGTACAGTTCGTTGATCAGCCGGTAAAAGCGACCGTGGAGCCAGACGGTTCACGGTATGTAGAAGTGCATAACCCGCTGTCGACCACCGAAGAGCAGTTCAACTCGCGTGAGCTGGTGCCGATTACGCTGAATCAGGCGGTGAGCAAAGTTCTGGTTGATGCCAGCGTCAATCAGGATCAGGTTAATGGCGCGATTCAGGGCCGTACCGGTATGCCAGTAAAAGTGAACGGCGTGGAGAACAACATCCAGACTGCGCCAGTTCCGATGCCGGAAAACCCGCAGGCTGTGCCACAGGAAGAGCCAATGACGCCAGTCACCTCTCAGGGTGCAAACAGTGATGCCGCGCAGCCACAGCAGCCGGCCACTGAGCCAGCCTCACCGGCCGCTCCGGTAACACCAGCAGCCCCTGCAGCCGCGGCCAATACCAGCTCGTAATTGCCGCCCTGCTTGCAGAAGCCAGCGCCTGTCGCTGGCTTTTTTATTGCCTGCGTTTCCGCGTTTTTCCCCGCACTCCGCTCAGAATGCCCCGTCCGACGATCATTAATCTGTCATATAAAGCGCGTATCACACTGCGTTGACCCGGTGCAAATCAGCATCCGGCATCAGCCACCAGAGGTACACCATGAGCGAAAACAGTCTCTCCTCCTCATCAGCCCGAGGTCGCCCCGATTTCAACGGCAAAAATAGCCGTTTCAGTAAACCGCTGTTCTTTATTCTGCTGGTTGCCGGACTGGCGTTCGCTGGCCTCAATCTGGTCAGCGATGTTGAAGAGACCAATATGCCGGTCACCAGCTATCTGCCGTTCTTTCTGCTGGGGCTGGCTCTGCTGATTGCGCTCGGCTTTGAGTTCGTGAATGGCTTTCACGATACCGCCAATGCCGTGGCGACCGTGATCTACACCCATTCGCTGACGCCCGGCGTCGCGGTGGTCTGGTCCGGTTTCTGTAACTTTCTGGGTGTGCTGCTCTCCAGCGGCGTGGTGGCGTTTGGCATTATCTCACTGCTGCCGGTGGAGTTGATCCTGCAGGCCAGCAGCGGCAGCGGGTTTGCCATGGTCTATGCGCTGCTCTTCTCAGCGATTATCTGGAACCTGGGCACCTGGTATTTAGGGCTACCGTCGTCGTCGTCCCATACGCTGATCGGCTCGATCATCGGCGTCGGCGTTGCCAATGCGATGCTGCACGGACGCAGCGGTCTGAGCGGGGTTGACTGGGATCAGGCACTGAAGGTCGGCTATGCACTACTGCTGTCGCCGGTGGTCGGCTTTGTCTGCGCCGGGCTGCTGCTGTGGGTGATGAAACTGTTTATCCGCAATCGCCAGCTTTATCAGGCGCCGGAAAGCAATCAGCCGCCACCGGTCTGGATCCGCGGCCTGCTGATCCTGACCTGTACCGGCGTGTCGTTTGCGCACGGCTCCAACGATGGTCAGAAAGGGATGGGGCTGATTATGCTGATCCTGGTGGGCACCATGCCGATCGCCTACGCCCTGAACCGATCGCTGCCACCCGATCAGATCCCGCGCGTCGCGGCGCTGAACGAAGTGACCGCCCATCAACTGCTGCAACTGCAACCCGCTTCGGCGAACCCTCCTCCGGCCCGTGAGGTACTGACTGGCTTTGTTGGCAGCAACAGCATGAATCCCGACGTGCTGCCCGCGCTGGCGATGACGCTGCGCGAAGTCGGTGATGAGATTCGTCGTTACGGTTCAATGGAAAACATTCCAGCTCAGGCGGTGACCAATACCCGCAACCAGATGTATCTGGCGTCAGAATCGATCAAGCATCTGCAGAGCGCCGAGGTCAGACTGCCGCAGGAGACGGAACGCAATCTCAAGGCTGTGAAAACGGAACTCGACAGCGCCACCCGCTTTATTCCGATGTGGGTGAAAGTGGTGGTGGCGATTGCGCTGGGACTGGGCACCATGGTCGGCTGGCGCCGGATTGTGGTCACAGTGGGAGAACGAATCGGTAAAACCCATCTGAGCTATGCCCAGGGCGCCAGCGCCGAACTGGTGGCGATGATGACCATTGGCGCGGCAGACGGTTTCGGTTTACCGGTTTCCACCACTCACGTGCTCTCATCCGGCGTAGCGGGCACTATGGCGGCGAACCGTTCCGGCTTGCAGCTCTCGACGCTGCGTAACCTGGCCGTCGCCTGGATTTTAACGCTGCCGGTATCTATTCTGCTCTCTGCCCTGCTCTACTGGGCGTTCAGCCATTTTTAACGGTCTACGGCTTATCGTCATTCAGGCGATAAGCCGCTGCTGCCAGTAAAGCCGCAGGGTAATCAGCAGCGCTCCCAGCACCATCAACGCCGCCGCCAGATAGACTGACTGCATCCCCCAGTGTCCGATAAGCAATCCCGCCACCGGGCCGGTTAAGCCCAGGCCCAGATCGAGAAAAGCGGAATAGGTGCCCAGCGCAGAGCCCTGATCCTGACGCTCAACCCGTTTAACCGCCTCAACGCCCAGCGCCGGAAAGACCAGCGAAAATCCGCTGCCGGTGAGGAATGCGCCCGCCCCTACCAGCCAGGCGCTGTCCGCCTGCCAGATAATCAGCAGTCCCAGGCACTCCAGCAGGAAAGAGAAGAGCGACACGCGCAGCCCGCCGAAACGGGTAATAAAGCGACCAAACCCCAGACGCACCAGCACAAAACCCAGGCTGAACAGCGTCAGCGCATAGGCCGCGCCCTGCCAGTCACGGCTGGCAAAATAGAGGGTGATAAAGGTGGCGATAACGCCAAAACCGATGGTGCCGAAGCCCAGCGCCAGGCCATAGAGCCAGACGCGGGAGAAGACGCGGTGAAACGGAATGCGCTCGCCCACACTGACCGTCACCGCCGGTTTGCGGCTGGCCATCAGATAGCCCGCCACGCCCATCAGCGCAATCAGCCCGGCAAATCCACTCATACCAAATTCACTGTTCAGCAGCACGCCCAGCGGTGCACCGACGGCCATTGCCAGATAGGTCGCAACACCGTTCCAGGAGATCACGCGCGCGGTCTGCATTGGCCCGACGATGTTCATGCCCCACAGGGTTGAGCCGGTGCTGCTGAAGCTTTCACCCACGCCGAGAAACAACCGCCCGATGGCCAGCAGCGCCAGACTCAGCCACGGCCAGCCGCTCAGCAGTGCGGCCACGATAGTCAGCACCCCGCTCATGCCGCAGCAGAGCAGTCCCAGCATCACCACCCGCTTTGGCCCAAGGCGATCGGCCAGACGGCCCGACTGCGGACGGCTGAGCAGCGTCGCAAAGTATTGAATGCTGATAATCAGTCCGGCGATAAAGGAGCTGAAGCCAAGATGATTTTTGACGAAGCCTGGCAGCACGGCCAGCGGCAGTCCGACAGAGAGATAGCAGAAGAAGGTGAAGATAATAACGGAGAGGATTCGTTTGTTGAGCTGGCTGTTGCTCAACACAGCGGAGTCAGACATAGCAGGCAAGGGGTCCAGGAAATTTTTCCCACTATACCGTCAGGCCGCTAAAGGGTCGCCTGATTTTTTATCACAAACCATGAACATGCGCGTGACGATCAATCGCCTGTGCAATGTCGCCCGACGATTTTAACGCACGGATTTCGCTGAATAAGCCATCGGCTTCGCCATAGGCTTTACGCAGATAACCGAGCCACTGTTTGATACGCGCCACGTGGTAGAGGCCGGTATCGCCCTGCTTTTCCAGCCGGCTGTATTTCTGTAATAACCGCACCACATCAGGCCAGGCCATCGGCGGTTCGTTATATTTCACTACCCGGCTCAGGTTGGGGATGTTCAGTGCGCCACGGCCAATCATCACCGCATCGCAGCCGGTTACCGCCATACAGTGTTGCGCGCTTTGCCAGTCCCAGATTTCGCCATTGGCAATCACCGGAATGCGCAGCCGCTGACGAATGTCGCCAATCGCCTGCCAGTTAATCGCCTCTGCACGGTAGCCCTCTTCTTTGGTTCGTCCATGCACCGCCAGCTCGCTGGCACCGGCCTGTTGCACCGCATCGGCAATCTCCAGACTGCGGGCGCTGGAGTCCCAGCCGAGCCGAACTTTTACCGTTACCGGCAAATCTTCAGGCACCGCTTCACGCATCGCTTTCGCGCCGCGATAGATCAGATCGGGATCTTTAAGAAGAGTTGCGCCGCCTCCGCTGCCGTTGACCAGTTTAGAAGGACAACCACAGTTGAGATCCACACCCCATGAGCCCAGTTCCACCGCACGTGCGGCGTTTTCGGCTAACCATTCGGGATGCTGCCCCAGCAGCTGCATACGCACCCGCGTGCCGGAAGGCGTGCGGCTGGCGTTATGCAGTTCGGGGCAGAGACGGTAGAAAGATTTTACCGGCAGCAGTTGATCGACCACGCGCAAAAACTCAGTGATGCAGAGATCGTAGTCGTTTACTTCCGATAACAGCTGGCGCACCAGTGAATCCAGCACGCCCTCCATCGGTGCCAGTAAAACCCTCATACTCAGACGTTTCCGGTACGCTTCGCTGCTGCCGGACGACGCGGACGGGCTGCGGGCCTATCGCCCTGAGGAGCGGCCTGGCTCTGACGACGCGCCTGAGGACGCTTTTCGCCGGATGAAGATGAGCGCGATGCGCCTGCACCCTGTCCGCCCTGGCTGCGACCACGGCCGCCGCCACCGCCGCCTGCACCGCCGCGAGACTGCTGCTGACGACCGTTGATGATCGGCTCCGCTTTGATGCTCGGATCGGGTTCATAACCCTCAACGGCCAGACGCGGGATTTCACGCTTCAGCAGACGTTCGATATCACGCAGCAGTTTATGCTCATCGACGCAGACCAGTGACAGTGCGACACCGGTTGCCGCCGCACGGCCGGTACGACCAATGCGGTGAACGTAATCTTCGGCGACGTTAGGCAGCTCATAGTTCACGACGTGTGGCAGCTCTTCGATATCCAGGCCACGGGCCGCGATATCGGTGGCAACCAGGACGCGAATTCCGCCTGACTTAAAGTCGGCCAGCGCACGGGTACGTGCACCCTGGCTCTTGTTGCCGTGGATCGCGGCAGCGGAGATACCATCTTTACCCAGCTGCTCGGCAAGGTGGTTCGCGCCGTGTTTGGTCCGGGTGAAGACCAGCACCTGCTGCCAGTTGCCTTCGCCAATCAGCTGAGACAACAATTCACGCTTACGCTTCTTATCAACGAAAGCCACCTGCTGCGCGACCTGCTCGGAGGCGGTGTTGCGGCGAGCCACTTCAATCATTTCCGGGTTGGTCAGCAGTTTCTCAGCCAGGCCTTTGATCTCATCAGAGAAGGTGGCAGAGAACAGCAGGTTCTGACGTTTGGCCGGCAGACGCGCCAGTACGCGACGGATGTCGTGGATAAAGCCCATATCCAGCATACGGTCCGCTTCATCCAGCACCAGAATTTCGACCTGTGACAGGTCAACCGCATTCTGTTGTGCCAGATCCAGCAGGCGTCCAGGCGTTGCCACCAGGATATCGACGCCGCCACGCAGTTTTACCATCTGTGGATTGATGCTGACGCCACCAAACACCACCATGGAACGCAGCGAGAGATATTTGCTGTAGTCGCTGACGTTTTCGCCGACCTGCGCCGCGAGCTCACGGGTTGGGGTCAGGATCAGGGCGCGCACCGGGCGACGACCGCGGATGGGCGTGGCAGTGGCAGAGAGTTTTTGTAACATCGGTAAGGTAAAGCCGGCTGTTTTGCCGGTGCCGGTCTGGGCGCTCGCCAGCAGATCGCGGCCTGCCAGCACAACAGGAATCGCCTGGCGCTGGATAGGTGTGGGTTCGCTGTAGCCTTGTTCGGCGACCGCGCGCAAAATATCGGCACTCAGGCCGAGAGAGTCAAAAGACATTAAGTGATTTACTCCGGTCCGCTCTGACCGTGATTCACGGTGTAGTTTTCAGAGGGATAGTGACGCCAGCCAGGGCTGACGCGTGAAAAGGGCGCAAACTACGATGCGTAAGCGGGCGAGTGTAACAGCTTTAAGAGAAGTGTGCGAGATAGCTCACATTTCCTGACACAACTTAACCGCCTGAAAACAGGAAGGCCACCTTCCGGTGGCCTTCAACTTAACTACGTTTGTTTTCGATTCGTCGCGGTGGCTCTTTCACCAGCAGCGAGACCAGCGCCGGACCCAGCAACATCACTACGCCGAGACACGCCAGCAGCAGGTTGTTGTGGTAAATCCGCGACACCAGGAACAGTGTCATCATGGCGGCGCCAAAGTAGTAAGTGGTGGTCGCTTCTTCAAGATAATCGCCGAGAGTACGTAAACGGGCAATGCGCTGTGTCACCAGCATGGCAACAAAAACCAGTGCGTACATCGCCACCAGCGTACTGCAGACATCAACCAGCGCTTTGTGCTTCCAGCCCCAGATCAGTGCAGCGATCACCAGCAGATGCATAGCAATATGCAACAACGTTTGACCCGTGATAATTTGAATACGATTAGACCATTTCATTCAGTTCTCCTGGCAGACCCAACAGGTCGCCCAAGTGCTACCGGCACAAGCCGGAAACGATTTCCTCAATGTAAAACAATTTTCGGATAACGCCCTAATTTTCGCCCTCTTTCACCACCCATTTGTGACAAAGACTACACTTTGATTCTATTGATGATGAAAAGGAGTGCGTCGCGAGTATGCCACAAAACAAGCAAGGATTTTCAATAAAAGTCCTGACGATCAATACACATAAGGGTTTCGCCCCTTTCAATCGCCGCTTCATCCTGCCCGAATTACGCGACGCCGTTCGCGCAACGGAGGCGGATGTGGTCTTTCTGCAGGAGGTGATGGGCACGCATGCCATCCACTCCATTAACCATGAGGAGTGGCCCGATTCTCCTCATTATGAGTTTCTGGCCGACACCATATGGAACGATTTCGCCTATGGGCGTAATGCGGTCTATCCGGAGGGGCATCACGGCAATGCGGTGCTGTCTCGCTTCCCGATCGCCGACTATGAGAACCGGGATATCTCGGTGGCGGGCAGTGAAAATCGCGGCATGCTGCACTGCCAGATCGCCCTGCCCGAGCCGCACGGCACGCTGCATGTCATCTGCGTTCATCTGGGTCTGAAAGTGGCCCATCGTCACGCGCAGATGAAGAAAATATGTGAAATGGTTAACTCACTGCCGCCCGACGCGCCGGTGGTGGTGGCGGGCGATTTCAACGACTGGCAGCGACGCGCTAACTCCATTCTGAAACATGGCGCAGGCCTGAAAGAGGTATTCAGTATGAAAACCGGACGCCCGGCGCGCACCTTCCCGGCGCGCTTCCCGATCCTGCGGCTCGACCGCATCTATGTCCGCAACGCCACCGTCAGTCATCCGTGGGCGCTGCCGCGCAAGCCCTGGTCCCATCTTTCCGACCATGCGCCGCTGGCGGTGGAGATTCACCTATGAATTTTAGCTGGCAGGAAGGCAACCGGCTGCTGTTGCTGGAAAATGGCGAAGCGTTTTTCCCGCGGGTCTTTGGCGCCATTCAGCGGGCGGAACGTACGGTATTAATCGAAACCTTTATTCTGTTTGAGGATGACGTGGGCAACGCCCTGCACCGCGAACTGCTGGCGGCAGCCCAGCGCGGCGTGCGGGTCGAAGTGATGGTCGATGGTTATGGCTCTGCCGAACTCTCCGACAAATTTGTTAACAGCCTGACCAGCGCTGGCGTGCGTTTCATCTATTACGATCCGCGTCCGCTGGTGATGGGGATGCGCACCAACGTTTTCCGCCGCCTGCACCGCAAAACCGTGGTGGTGGATGACGTGGTGGCCTTTGTGGGCGGCATTAACTTCTCGGCCGAGCACAACACGGATTATGGCCCGGAAGCGAAACAGGATTATGCGGTACAGGTCAAAGGCCCGGTGGTGGGTGACATCGCCCGCTATCTGCAACAGGCGATTGGCAGCGAACAGAATACCCGCCGCTGGTGGGGATCGCGCTCTCATCGTCCGGCGGTCAACGCCACGCCAGGCGATGCTCAGGTGCTCTATGTTTATCGCGATAACGACGAGCATCGTGACGACATCGAAGTCCACTACCTGGAGATGCTGCGTGAGGCGAAGCGGGATGTGATTATCGCCAATGCCTACTTCTTCCCGGGTTACCGGCTGCTGCGTGAGATGCGCAACGCCGCGCAGCGTGGCGTCCGGGTGCGACTGATTGTGCAGGGCGAACCGGATATGCCGATTGTGAAAGTGGGCGCGGAGCTGCTCTACAACTATCTGGTCGATGGCGGCGTTGAAGTTTACGAATATATCCGTCGCCCGCTGCACGGCAAGATCGCGGTAAAAGACGACTACTGGGCCACCGTCGGCTCCAGCAATCTCGATCCGCTTAGCCTGTCACTTAACCTTGAAGCCAATCTGATCATCCACGACAGACCGTTTAACCAGACGCTGCGTGATAACCTGGAAGCGCTGCTGGCCAACGATTGCCAGCGCGTGCAGGAAGATCGCTTACCGCCGCGCAACTGGTGGCAACTGAGTAAAAGCGTGGTGGTATTCCACTTCCTGCGCCATTTCCCGGCCATCGCTGGCTGGCTGCCGGCGCATACGCCGCTGCTGGCCCAGGTGGGTGAGCCGGTACAGCCTGAAATGGAGACGCAGGATCGCGTTGAAACTGATAACCCGGGAGCAAAATCCTGATGGCAAAAAAACATCCACGCTGGCAACTGGCGAAAAAAATCCTCACCGTACTCTTTTTCATCGCGGTGGTGGTTCTGCTGGTGGTCTATGCCCGCAAAGTGAACTGGGAAGATGTTTATGACGTCATCGTTAACTACAACCGCTTTGTGGTACTGACCGCCGCCGGACTGGTGGTGCTGAGTTACCTGGTATATGGCTGCTATGACCTGATTGGACGCGCTTACTGCGGCCATAAGCTGGCGAAGCGGCAGGTGATGCTGGTGTCGTTTATCTGTTACGCCTTCAACCTGACGCTGAGCACCTGGGTGGGTGGCGTCGCGATGCGCTACCGGCTCTATTCACGGTTAGGGCTGGATAGCGGCACCATCACCCGCATCTTCTCTCTGAGCATCGCCACTAACTGGCTGGGCTATATTCTGCTGGCGGGCGTGGTATTCAGTGCGGGCATGGTGTCGATCCCCAGCGGCTGGTTTATTGGTGAAACCACCCTGCGGCTGATTGGTGGCGCTCTGCTGGTGCTGGTGGCGGTCTACCTCTGGGCCTGTGCCTTCTCAAAGCAGCGTCGCTGGACGGTAAAAGGCCAGACGCTGCAGCTGCCCTCGCTGCGCATGGCGCTGCTGCAATTTGCGGTTTCCTGTGCCAACTGGATGGTGATGGGGGCGATTATCTGGCTGCTGCTGGGACGAGACGTCGGTTATCCGATGGTGCTGGGCGTGCTGCTGATCAGCAGTATTGCCGGGGTAATCATTCATATTCCGGCGGGCATTGGCGTACTGGAAGCGGTCTTCCTGGCCTTACTCAGCGGTCAGCACGCTTCGCATGGCACTATCATTGCGGCGCTGCTGGCTTATCGCGTGCTCTACTTTATCCTGCCGCTGCTGTTAGCGCTGGTGCTCTATCTGGGGCTGGAGAGTCGGGCGAAGCATCTGCGTCAGAAGAACGAGCAGAAGTTGCAGAAGTCGTAATAAAAAAGGGGAGGCGCAGACAGTGCGCCTCCCCCGCTACTCCCTCAGGCTTAACGGCGGTTGCCGAAAATCCGCAGCAGCATCAGGAACAGGTTGATAAAGTCGAGATACAGCGTCAGTGCGCCCATAATCGAGTAGCGACGCAGGTTTTCCGTATCGCGGGCATCGATCTGCTCACCGATATTTTTCAGCTTCTGCGTGTCATAGGCCGTTAACCCCACAAACACCACCACCCCGATGTAGGTAATCGCCCACATCAGCGCCGGGCTTTTCAGCCAGAAGTTCACCAGCGACGCCAGCACGATGCCAATCAGCGCCATAAACAGCAGGCTGCCAAAACGGCTGAGATCGCGTTTGGTGGTATAGCCGTAGAAGCTCATCGCGCCAAACATCCCCGCCGTGATAAAGAAGGTGCTGGCGATCGAGGAGTTAGTGTAAACCAGGAAGATACTCGCCATGGTCAGGCCGGTCAGCGCCGAGTAGAGCATAAACAGCCCGGTTGCCACGGCCCCGCTCAGGCGATGCACCATGCCTGACAGGAAGAAGACCAGCCCCAGCTGCACGATAATCAGTCCGAAGAAGGTGATGCGGTTAGCAAACACCAGCTCCATGATCGCTGGCGTGCGCGCAGCGTACCAGGAGACAAACGCCGTCAGTAACAGACCGCAGGTCATCCAGCCATAGACCTGCGCCATATAGGCTTGTAAACCGCGAGATGCGGATTGAACGATGGAATCATTTCGTGGATATCGGTCCATGATGCACCTCTTGTTAAACGGATTAGGACCGGCCCCACACAGGGAACCGGATGAATAACCTGGTCTGGCAGGCATACGTTGTTTCTGTTTCAGCCCGTTGGGCCAGCGACAGCGCGACACAACCGCCACGGGCTCATACGGCCTTATGAGGATGCGCACAGTTCAGGGCCAGAATAACAATAAAAGTCGCCCGGAACTGGCTCTAAGTGTGGCACAGCTCAGCTCAACTGCGCCACAACATGCCGCTTAACGTCGCGACAGGCACTGCTGATAACGGCTGTCGACACGCTGCGCAAACCACGCCGTGGTGAGATTACGGGTAATTTTCGGGCTTTCCAGCTTGATGCCCGGCAGCATTTCACGCGGTAACTTTCTACCCGCCATTTTATCCGCCAGGGTAAAGACCTGTTTCCAGAGTTCGCTGTCGCTGAACGACGCTTTCTCCCCTTTCTCCAGATCGCGGCGAATGTCACTGTTGCTCATATCGATCTGCTTCGACAGCGTGCGCACCGCCAGTTCGGTGCCGCCCGCCGCATCCGATCCATAAAGAATCAGATCGCCATCCAGCGCCAGCTTCATGCCGGTGGCGCGCGACACCGCCGCCTGGAAGGCCGCATTGCGGCTGGCATACCAGCCCGCATTGTAGTCGGCAAAGCGGTAGAGCGGCTGGCTGTAGTCAGCCGGATAGCCGAGCAGGTGCATCGTCCCGAAGTAGATCCCGCCATGACGGGTAAAGACTTCACGCCGGATGGTGCCATCGATCGGCCACGGGTAGCCTTTGGCATGCGCTTCGGCAAACGCAATGCTGACCTGCATCGGCCCGCCGGTGTGGATTGGATTGAGATTACCAAACAGCGTCTGGCCCATCGGCACCATATCGATCAGGTCATCGAAAATAGCGCTCAGCTCTTTCTCACTGCGCACTTTGTCCAGCCGGGCGGCGTAGCTTTCACCGGTGGGCGATTTGATCTGCAGCGCGGTACGCACCAGGAATGCCGGAACGTGCACCTGCGCCGCACGGCGATTGATCTCGCCCCAGGCGATTTTTGGCAGACCCGGCACGGCGGCCTCGGCGCTGAAGTTGCTCTCCTGATCCGCCACGGCGATCACCGCGCAGAGGTTGCTGGCGCTGGGATCGATCTGCTGAGTGCGGAAGGTGGTGTAGATATCGTCGCTCCACGCCGCTTTATTGCTGACGTGCGACGGCAGCAGCCGCTGGATCTGCGCTTTGACATCTTCAGGCTGCCGCACCGGCGCCTCAGGGGTTTTCTTGCTGCTACAACCTGCCAGCACCAGTGCGGCGACCAGTGTCAGACGTTGCAGAATCGGGGTGGATGACATGCCTGTCCTCAGAATGAACCAAAGCTCTACTCTACCATTGCCAGAGTTTCACAGGCAGGCGAGAACTGAACTAAGGTTATCTTTTTTACCGTTAAAGGAACTTACGATGTTTAAACTCTGGCCTGTTGCGGCGTTCAGCCTGTTATTAACCGGCTGCGGCGCCAATAATACGCCTGCCCAGGTAAAATCTCCGGGCGCCCCCACCTCCTCCTCGCTTAAGGTGCTGGAGACCGGCGCCAGCGTGATGCAGTCACGTCCGCCCATCGACGCCATCAACACCTATCTTGACGGATTCCATTTTTATAACGGCGATAAGAACGGTCAGATGGAGGCGCACCACTATGTCACCGTGCTGAACGACGATGTGATGCAGGCGGTGATTTACGACGGCAACACGCGCGATGCACGGCTGATGGGCGTGGAGTACATTATCAGCGAACGGCTGTTTAACACCCTGCCGCCCGAAGAGAAGAAGCTCTGGCACAGCCATCAGTATGAGGTGAAATCGGGCACGCTGATTGCACCAGGCTTACCGGAAGCCGCCGACCACGCCCTGATGAAGCGCATTGTGAACACCTACGGGAAAACCTGGCACACCTGGCATACCGATCGCGACAAAACGCTGCCGATCGGCATTCCGGCGCTGATGATGGGCTTTACGGAGGATGGTCAGATGGACTCGCGACTGCTGGCGGACCGCGATCGTCGTTTTGACGTCGACAGCAAAAAAATCCGCGCCCAGCGTGCGGATATCGTGGCGCATCCTGCCGCGGCAGGTGCCAATGCCTGGCAACAGGGCCAGGTCATCCAGCTGAAGCGCACCGCCGGCGGCGGCGAACACAGCCACGGTCAGACCGGGTTTGGGGCGGCTGAGCAGCTAAAGCAGCCTTAATCCCGCGCTAAGCGTCGTGATGTCCGGGGATGCGGGCCGCGGCGTGTCTGCGGTTAACGGCTCAGCGGGCGCAGACACTTCTGCCCGCTAAGCCGTTAATGCAGCTTAGTCCCAGCGCTGAGCCGCCTGGTGGTCGCTGTCGCGGGCATCCACCCAGCGATCGCCCTGCTCTGTCGCTTCTCGCTTCCAGAACGGCGCGCGGGTTTTCAGGTAATCCATGATGAACTCTGCAGCGGAAAAGGCGCTGCCACGATGGGCACTGGTCACGCCCACCAGCACGATTTCATCGCCGGGAAACAGTTCGCCCACGCGATGGATCACCGTGACGCGCTGCAGCGGCCAGCGTTCGCGCGCCGCATCAACAATCTCCTGCAGCGCTTTTTCGGTCATGCCGGGATAGTGCTCCAGCGTCAGTGCCGCGACGTCGTTGCCCAGATTGTGGTTACGGACTTTGCCGGTAAAGGTCACTACCGCACCATCTTCATCACAGGCCGCCAGCCAGCGATACGCTTCCGCCATATCAAAGGGCGCGGGGCCGACGCGAATCTGCGTTTCCATCTTAGCCTCCGGTCACGGGCGGGAAGAAGGCCACTTCATCACCGGCGTGCAGCGGATGACTCATCGGTACCAGCATCTGATTCACCGCCGCCAGCAGCTTGCCCGACTCGAGCGCCAGCGCCCAGCGGTCATCGCGATCTGCCAGCGCACTGCGCAGCGCGGCCACATCCGTATAATCAGCACCGACCTCAAGCGATGAGGTGCCGGTCAGCTCACGTACCTGGGCGAAAAACAGCACCTTAATCATGCGCGACCGCCTGGAAATCGCCGCTTTTGCCACCGCTCTTGCTGATTAACCGCAGCTGATCGATAACGATATCTTTCTGCACCGCTTTGCACATGTCGTAGATGGTGAGCGCGGCAACCGACGCGGCCGTCAGCGCTTCCATCTCCACGCCGGTTTTGCCGGTCAGGCGACAGAGCGTGGTGATGCGGACCCGGCTGTGGTCCGGTTCAGCCTCCAGGTTCACTTCCACTTTGCTCAGCATCAGCGGATGACAGAGCGGAATCAGTTCCCAGGTGCGTTTCGCCGCCTGAATACCGGCGATGCGCGCGGTGGCAAAGACATCCCCTTTGTGGTGACTGCCTTCGATAATCATCTGCAGCGTTTCCGGCTGCATCAGCACCAGCACTTCTGCCCGCGCTTCGCGCACGGTTTCCGCCTTGGCGGAGACATCCACCATGTGCGCTTCGCCCGCGGCGTTAATGTGTGTGAGTTGAGACATACTTACCGTTTCTTGAGATGTGAGACAAAATTACAGGGCGCGGTGCGCGCATCAAGCTGGTCAGCGATAATGCGTTCCCAGGCGGTGCGGCAGGCGCTGGTGGAACCCGGCACGGCCAGGATCAGCGTCTGATTAGCCAGACCGGCAATCGCGCGAGACTGCAATGTCGAACCGCCAATCTCTTCATAGGAGATCATCCGGAACAGTTCGCCAAATCCATCAATCTCGCGGTCGAACAGCGGCAGCAGCGCTTCCGGCGTGCTGTTTTTCAGGTTAAAGCCGGTTCCGCCATTAATAATCACGACCTGAACATCTTCACTGGCGATCCAGCGCGACACGGTGGCGCGAATACGATAGAGATTATCCGGCACGATGGCGTGATCGACCACCTCATGCCCCGCTTCCACTGCGGCTTCGCGCAGATAGTCGCCGGAGGTATCGTCACTGGCATCGCGACGATCTGACACGGTCATCACCGCAATCTGCACTGCCTGAAATTCGCTGGCTGGTTTACCCATACTGCCTCCTGAAATTAGCCGCCAATGTAAGAGAGATTCTGTGTGATGCCGGTGTTGCCCTGATGCAGAAAGTGCGTCTGCTTTTTCTGCCCCAGGCTGCTGGCGATGCGCGCCTGCAGTTCGGCCTGCTGGTCGTCTGACGCCAGCAGATCGCGCAGCGGCACACCGCCGTCACCAAACAGGCAAAGGTGCAGATTACCGTGCGCCGAAACGCGCAGACGGTTGCAGCTGGCACAGAAATCTTTGGCGTAGGGCATGATCAGACCAATCTCGCCGACATAATCGGGATGGTAAAAGACCTGCGCCGGGCCGTCGCTGCGTCCGCTCTCCCGACGCTGCCAGCCCTGGGCGATCAGCTGATCGCGGATGACCATGCCGGAAACGTGCTGATCGCGGAACAGCGTGCCGCCGTCGCCGGTCTCCATCAGTTCGATAAAGCGCAGCTGAATCGGACGGGTGCGGATCCAGTCGAGGAACGTAGCCAGATTACGGCTGTTGAGATCGCGCATCAGCACGCTGTTGACTTTGACCTGGCGAAAACCGGCGTCGAGGGCAGCATCAATACCGCTCATGACCTGATGGAATTTATCCTGACCGGTAATGGCGTGAAACTGACGGGCATCCAGGCTGTCGACGCTGACGTTGAGTGCGGTTAACCCCGCGTCACGCCACTGTTTCACGTCACGTGCCAGCCGGTAGCCATTGGTGGTTACCGCGATCTGGCGAATGGAGGCGTTTTCGCGCACCGCCGCAATGATGTCGGTGAAATCGCGGCGCAGCGATGGCTCACCGCCGGTCAGCCGCACTTTTTCCGTTCCGGCAGCGGCAAAGGCCCGCGTGACGCGGCGGATTTCATCCAGCGAGAGAAAGCTTTTGTTACGAATTCCCTGCGGCTTGTAGCCGTCAGGAAGACAGTAGGTACAGCGGAAATTACAGACATCCGTGACCGACAGGCGCAGGTAATAGAACTTACGCGCGTATGCATCAGTAAATTGTGACACCAGAACACCTTTCCAGATTGGGAGATGCAGTCATTTCTTCCTGCACCCTGGCAGCTCGATGGCTACGGCCTGAACCCCCTATCCGCAGACGTAGGCATTCAGGCTTGAGTGTACGCTGACCCGTTGATCAGCGCGGTAAGCATGATGGTAGCGTGATTTTCGTCACTCTTCCATTTGCTGTTTTCGCTATATATTCTTATACATATCGAATTTTCACCGCATTTTCGCGACAGGATACGTTAAAATGCGATCCAGATTTTGACGTAAGTCATCCGCGCGGGCTTAGCGATTAGAGCCACGCCACGCGAAGGGATATTAAGGAGAAGTATGAATCGCACACTGGCCGATCTTGATCGCGTTGTGGCACTGGGAGGCGGACACGGTTTAGGCCGCGTCATGTCTGCCCTTTCCTCGCTGGGCTCGCGTCTCACCGGCATCGTCACCACCACCGACAACGGCGGATCAACCGGCCGTATTCGTCGCTCAGAAGGCGGCATCGCCTGGGGCGATATGCGTAACTGCCTTAACCAGCTGATTGCAGAACCCAGCGTCGCCTCGGCGATGTTTGAGTACCGTTTTGCCGGTAATGGCGAACTGGCCGGACACAACCTGGGTAATCTGATGCTGCGGGCGCTGGATCATCTCAGCGTTCGTCCGCTGGAAGCGATCAACATTATCCGTAACCTGCTGAAGGTCGACGCCTTTTTAATCCCGATGTCGGAGCAGCCGGTGGATTTGGTGGCGATGGATGTTGAAGGCAACATGGTTTATGGCGAAACCGCAATTGACGAGATGAAGCAGCCGCCGCAGGAGCTGATGCTGCATCCCAACGTCCAGCCAACGCGGGAAGCGCTGCAGGCGATTGGTGAAGCGGATCTGATCCTGATTGGACCCGGCAGCTTTTACACCAGCCTGATGCCGATTCTGCTGATGGAAGAGATGGCGCAGGCCTTGCGTCGCACGCCTGCCACTATGGTTTTTATCGGCAATCTGGGCCGCGAGCTGAGTCCTGCCGCCGCCAGTCTCTCAGTGGCTGATAAGCTGCAGATGATGGAGCGTTATATCGGCAAGCGGGTGATTGATGCGCTGGTCGTCAGCCCGGCGGTGGACACCCGTGGCATTGAAAACCGGCTGATTGTCCGTGAACCGCTGGAGGCCGCCGATATCCAATATCGTCACGACCGCCAGCTGTTACGGGTGGCGCTGGAACACGCCATTCAAGGCTTTAACGGCGCTACGAGGCCGCAATAAACAGCGTTCGCAGTTCATGCAGCTGATCGCGCACGTTGGCCGCCTGTTCGAACTCCAGGTTCTGCGCATGCTGCTGCATCTGCCCTTCCAGCTCGTGGATCTTCTTCTGCAGAGCCTGCGGCGTTAACAGCTGGAAATCGGCCAGCGCCTGGGCTTCGCCAGGACGGGCTGGTTTCGCTTTGCCGCGGGTTTTCACCACGTTTTTGCCCAGTTCCAGAATATCGGTGATCTTCTTATTCAGGCCCTGCGGCACGATGCCATTCTCTTCGTTGTGCAGCTGCTGTTTCTCACGGCGGCGCTCGGTCTCTTCAATGGCGCGCGCCATCGACGGCGTGATTTTATCCCCGTAGAGAATCGCCTTACCGTTGATGTTACGCGCCGCACGGCCAATGGTCTGAATCAGCGAGCGTTCGGAGCGCAGGAAGCCCTCTTTATCCGCATCGAGAATCGCCACCAGCGACACTTCCGGCATATCCAGCCCCTCACGCAGTAAGTTAATGCCCACCAGCACATCAAACTCGCCCAGACGTAAGTCGCGGATAATCTCCATACGCTCTACCGTGTCGATATCGGAGTGCAGATAACGCACCTTCTCACCATGCTCAGACAGATATTCGGTGAGATCTTCCGCCATGCGTTTGGTCAGCACCGTCACCAGTACACGTTCGTTGATCGCCACGCGCTGACGGATTTCTGACAGCAGATCGTCGACCTGGGTACCGACCGGACGCACTTCGATGATCGGATCCAGCAGACCGGTAGGACGCACCACCTGATCGATCACTTCGTCGCCCGACTTTTCCAGCTCATATTTGCCCGGCGTCGCCGAAACATAGATGGTTTGCGGGGCCAGTGCCTCAAACTCTTCAAACTTCATCGGACGGTTATCCAGCGCCGACGGCAGGCGGAAGCCATACTCCACCAGCGTCTCTTTACGCGCCCGGTCGCCTTTATACATGCCGCCAATCTGCGGAATGGTCACGTGCGACTCATCCACCACCAGCAGGCCGTCGGCGGGCAGATAGTCAAACAGCGTCGGCGGCGCTTCGCCCGGTCCGCGTGCGGAGAGGTAGCGTGAGTAGTTCTCGATGCCGGAGCAGTAGCCCAGCTCGCTCATCATCTCCAGGTCAAACTGGGTACGCTGGGTAATGCGCTGCTCTTCCAGCAGCTTATTGTTCTCCAGCAGCACCCGGCGGCGGTCCGCCAGCTCGACTTTGATATCTTCCATCGCCTGCAGAATACGCTCACGCGGCGTGACGTAGTGCGTCTTGGGGTAGATGGTAAAGCGCGGCACGACCGAATCGATCTGGCCGGTCAGCGGGTCAAACAGCGACAGACGCTCAACCTCTTCGTCAAACAGCTCGACGCGCAGCGCAATATCGTCCGACTCCGCCGGGAAGATATCGATCACTTCGCCGCGCACCCGGAAGGTGCCGCGCTGGAACGCCTGGTCGTTGCGGGTGTACTGCAGCTCTGACAGACGGCGCAGAATACTGCGCTGATCGATAATCATGCCGCGGGTCAGGTGCAGCATCATTTTCAGATAGAGATCGGGATCGCCCAGACCGTAGATAGCCGAAACCGACGCCACCACAATGACATCGCGCCGTTCCAGCAGCGCCTTGGTGGCCGACAGACGCATCTGTTCGATATGTTCGTTCACCGACGCATCCTTTTCGATAAAGGTGTCGGAGCTCGGCACATAGGCTTCAGGCTGGTAGTAGTCGTAGTAAGAGACGAAAAACTCGACGGCGTTATCCGGGAAAAACTCTTTCATCTCGCCATAGAGCTGGGCGGCCAGCGTCTTGTTGGGTGCCAGCACCATGGTCGGACGGTTGAGGTCGGCAATCACGTTGGCGACGGTAAACGTTTTACCGGAGCCGGTTACGCCTAATAAGGTCTGATGGGCCAGTCCATCCTCCAGCCCCTCTTCCAGGCGACGTATCGCCTCAGGCTGGTCGCCCGAAGGTTTAAAGGCGGAGTTCAATTTAAAGGCTTTGCTCATGAATGCAGTTCCTGCTGGAGAAGTCGGCGGGCAGGCACTTATTTTACTCTGCTATGGTGATTTTGCCAGAAAATAATACTGGATATAAAAACAGTATTGGTGCAATGTTAACGCCAGCAGGATGGCACCTGATGTCCCTGCAGGCTGGCAGCGTTATCGCTCAGCTTGTTGCGCAATGTTATCCCCAGGAAGGGATCTGATTTAACATTTGTCAATAGAGTGTCACAAAATTACAGTACGGTTACCTGACAGATAATTCTCAGGCTTGTTTTTTGATAAACAACTGATTTTACTGACATAAGGCTATGAGGCCAGATTCTCGTCATTATGTTACCAGGCCGCGTATTTCCTCGCTTCCAACTGGTTTTCATTACCTAATGCACAAGGTTATCCACAGGAATGGTGGATAAGTGATGGCAGCCCCGACGCCATCAGCTGTGTATAATTTTTCCCTGCCTTCTCACTACCGTGAAAATAATTTTTTTTGCGTTAAATTTCGCGTTGCCTGCTGACCGATTATTCTGCAATTTTAATCTGTCACCGGGTGCCGTACGCAAATTTGCACGCCTCATACTAAGATTCTTAATCGGACTTCCTGCCACGTTACAGTACGTCTGCACCAGAAACAGCGCTCCAGGGCACTGCAAAAGTGCAGGCGCGTGGTCACCGTGGGGAATTGATAAGTTTTTCTCACCTTTCTTCCCTGACACGCGGCGCTCCGGCAGGAAACAGGGCCGTTTTTAGATCTGGCCTGGGAATTGCAGGAGTTCAGTGGCGTCACCGCGCGAAACGCGCACTGTGCTGCAATGGCGAGGCTGCCGTTGCTGATGACTTGTTTGCCAGACGACAGAGCGCGGAAGCAATCAGGCTAACGATCGGGAAGGAGAGTGTCAGATGCTGAGTTTACGTTCGGTAAATCAATTTTACGGTCAAAACCATATTCTGTGGGATGTGGACCTGGATCTGTCGCCTGGCACCTGCACCGGCATTCTGGGCCGACCTGGCATGGGTAAAACCACGCTGGTAAACTGCATCATGGGCAGATTGCCAATTAACAGCGGCTCTATCTCCTGGAAAGAGGATGGCTCGCCGCCGGAAAATCTGCTGCTGCAACCGGCTGAACAGCGGGCGCAGATGGGGATTGGCTATGTGCCGCAGGGCCGCCATATTTTTACCCAGATGAGCGTGGAAGATAATCTGCTGATTGCCCTGCTGGCGGGTGCCAGCCAGCGTGATCGGCATCGCGCCATTCCCGAAATGGTGTTCGACCTCTTCCCGGCGCTCTACTCTCTGCGCCAGCAGCGCAGCGGCGATCTGCCGATCGATCAGCAGCAACAGCTGGCCCTGGCGCGCGCGCTGGTGCTGCAGCCCAAACTGCTGATTCTGGATGAGCCGACCGACGGGATGTCGCCGTGGCTGGAAGAGGAGATGGGCAATCTGATCCGTCGGCTTAACCTCGACTACGGGCTGACCATCCTGCTGCTGGAGCAGCGCCTGTCGCTGATCCGTCGCGTGGCGGACTATTTCCTGCTGCTGCACCGCGGCCGCAATGTGGCGCAGGGCAGCATGGAACAGCTCGATGACCACACCGTCGATAAATGGCTGACGGTAGCCTGACACTCAGCGCCTGCCCCACCGGGCGTAAGTGTTGCAGGCAGGCTGGAGACGGAGCGCGCAGAACCACCGGAGCGTGTACACAGCGCGCGAAAATGGTGAGCACTGCCCGGATTCAGCACGACAAATAAAATAGCCAGGCCAGGCGGTTACTCGGGCAGCGTCAGGTAGTGACCACAGGACGCCTGCTGCGCCGCATCGGTGAGAAACGGGATGGTGCCCAGACAGGGCGCAGGTAACCTGTTTTTCAGGCTGGTGAGATACTCCTGATAGCGTTTACCCGGTGGTTCGACGGTGTTGGCGATCCAGCCCACCAGCGGCAGGCCGCTTGCCCGCACCGCGTCAGCGGTGAGCATGGCGTGATTGATGCAGCCGAGCTTAATCCCCACCACCAGAATCACGGGCAGCTTTTCGCTGACCACCCAGTCCGCATAAGTGTGCGTCTCCGACAATGGGGTGTACCAGCCGCCCGCGCCCTCTACCAGAATCCAGTCAGCCAGCGGTTGCAGCGCCGCCAGACCCGCCGACAGCGCCAGATGGGTAATCGGCCTGCCCTCTTCGGCGCTGACGATGTGCGGCGATGTCGGCTCAAGAAACGCCAGCGGATTGACCTGCTGATAGGTTAACGGCACGCTGCTGTAGCGCTGCAGCGCCAGCGCATCGCTGTTACGGATGCCCTCTGGTGTCATCTCACAGCCTGAGGCAACCGGCTTATAGCCCGCACAGCGATAGCCCGCTGCGGCGGCCGCCTGCAGCAGCCCGCCGCTGGCCACGGTTTTACCGACCTCGGTGTCGGTGCCAGTGATAAACAGGCGTTTCATGATGCACTTACTCCATAGATTAAATGGTAACTCAGGCGATAGCCGTGCCGATCGCGCGGCCAGTGCGCCTCTAACTGGTTGAGCCGTTGTCGGGTTAATACCTGCCCGTCACGCCCCTGGTGCAGATGGGTCGCGCCAATCCCCTTCAGGGAGCGCATGGCGCTGAGCGCATCGGGAAAATGCAGGGTCACCACCTCTGAGGTACAGCGCAGGTGCTCTGCGTGGCAAGCCGCCGCAATCTGTGGCTCGCTGAGAAAGCGGTTGGCGTGAGGCAGCGCATCCAGATGGGACCAGGCTTCATGAACCTCCTGCAGCGAACCGTCGCCCAGAGTGGAAAACAGCAGCGTGCCATCGGGCCGCAGCACCCGCCGGAACTGGCTCAGCGCGCCGGGCAGATCCTCGCTCCACTGCACCGCCAGGTTGCTCCACACCAGGTCAATCGTGTTATCCGCCAGCGGCAGCGCGTCGATATCACCGGCCAGATAGTGCTGCGCCGCGTCATTGTCCCGCGCCTGTTGCAGCATCTGCGGAGAGAGATCCAGCGCCGTCACCTGTTTGCCACGTTCGCGCCACAGCCTGCTGTACCAGCCGGTGCCGCAACCGGCATCCAGCAGCTGCAGACCGCTCTGTGCGGGCGCCAGTGCAAGCAGGGCATCGCCGCTGAGGCGTTGCAGCGCAGCATGGGCATCGTAATGGCTGGCCGCCCGGCCAAAGGCGCGTGCCACCGCCTGTTTGTCAACCCGCAGCGTCATGCAGCGCCTCCAGTAACCGGTCAATATCCTCGGGGCGATGAGCCGCGGTCAGGGTGATGCGCAGCCGGGCCGTCCCCGGCGGCACGGTCGGTGGCCGGATCGCGCTGACCCAGCAGCCCGCCTCAGCCAGCCGCTGGGAGAGCGCCATCGCATCACCATTTTCGCCCACCAGCAGCGGCTGAATCGCGCTGCCGGAGTCCATCAGTTGCCACGGCAGCGAGGCCGCACCGCGCCGGAAATGGCCAATGTTCTGCTGCAGTTGCTGCCGCAGGGCATCGCCCTGCTGAACTTCACGCAGCGCCGCCTGCAGCGCGCTCGCCTGCGCCGCGGGCATCGCGGTGGAGTAGATCAGATGTCGGCTGAACTGCAGGAAATAGTCGGCGGTGGCTGCGTCGCACAGCAGCGCGGCACCGCTGACGCCAAAGGCTTTACCAAAGGTGACCACCAGCAGTTCCGGTTTAACGCCCTGCTGCCAGCAGCTGCCGCGCCCCTGCTCACCCACCACGCCAATGCCGTGCGCATCATCCACCAGCAGCCAGCCCTCTGCCTGGCGCGTCTGTTGCGCCAGGGCGGCCAGCGGCGCACTGTCGCCATCCATGCTGAAAATACCTTCCGTCACCACCAGCGTTTCGCCCTCACAGGGAGAGGCGAGCCGGGCTGCCAGGCTCTCCGGCGCGTTGTGATGGAAACGTCGTAGCTGTGCCGGACTATGGCTGGCGGCGTCGAGCAGCGAGGCGTGGCTGAGTTTATCGGCCAGGATGCGATCGTTTTTCTCGCCCAGCAGATGAATGACCGCCTGATTGGCCGCAAAGCCAGAGATAAACAGCAGCGCACGGTCGTAGCCGAGCCAGTCGGCCAGCTGCGCCTCAAGATCGGCGTGCTGACGGTGATAACCGGTGACATGCCCTGAAGCACCGGCACCTGCGCCCGCCTGCGCCGCGCCCTGTTGCCAGCCCGCAATCACCGCCGGATGCTGGGTTAAGCCGAGATAATCATTGCTGGAGAAGTGGAGATAGCTGCGGCCGCCGCTGTGCAGCGTGCGGGTCGATTGCTGATCGATCACCCGTCGCTGCCGCCAGCCATCGGCCGCCCGGCGCTGCGTCAGCGCCTGACGGATACGTTGCTGCCAGCCCATTACAGCGCCGCGTTGTAGAACTGTTCAGTGTCGGCATGGAATAGCTGCTCGCTGAGTTGCTGCTCCTGCTGCTGATCGCCGTGCTGCGTGTGAGTATGCTCCGGGTTAAGACCCAGCTTGCGGAACAGCACGCGGTCTTTATCCTCTTCCGGATTCGGCGTGGTCAGCAGTTTGCAGCCGTAGAAAATCGAGTTCGCCCCGGCCATAAAGCACATCGCCTGGGTCTGCTCGCTCATCTGCTCACGGCCCGCTGAGAGGCGCACATGAGAGGTCGGCATCATGATGCGCGCCACCGCGATGGTGCGGATAAAATCGAACGGTTCCACATCATCGTTATCCGCCAACGGCGTGCCTTTGACCTTCACCAGCATATTGATCGGTACACTCTCCGGCGGCGTTGGCAGGTTGGCTAACTGCACCAGCAGACCGGCGCGGTCGTTAACGGTTTCGCCCAGGCCGACAATGCCACCCGAACAGACTTTGATGCCGGCGTCGCGCACTTTGCCCAGCGTATCCAGACGTTCCTGATAGCTGCGGGTGGTGATGATGGAGCCGTAGAATTCCGGTGAGGTGTCGAGGTTATGGTTGTAGAAATCGAGACCCGCGCCCGCCAGTCGCTGCGCCTGGTGGTCGCTGAGCGTGCCCAGCGTCATGCAGGTTTCCATTCCCATCGCCTTCACGCCTTCCACCATCTTCTCCAGATAGGGCATATCGCGCTCGTGCGGATTTTTCCACGCGGCACCCATGCAGAAACGGGTTGAACCGGCGGCTTTGGCCTGACGCGCTGAGGTCAGCACCTCTTCCACTTCCATCAGCCGCTCCGACTCCAGGCCGGTCTTGTAGCGCGCGCTCTGTGGGCAGTATTTACAATCTTCCGGACAGGCGCCGGTTTTAATCGACAGCAGGGTACTGACCTGCACCTGGCGCGGATCGAAGTGCTGCCGATGCACCTGCTGCGCTTTAAACATCAGTTCAAGAAAAGGTTGATCAAACAGCGCTTGCGCCTGTGCAATTGTCCAGCGTTGAGCCATTACTTACTCCAAAAAGGGTGTCATCCCGACGAAAAGCAGGGTTATACTTGTAAACTATATTTTTTTATTTTGGTTTACAACTCCGATGACTATCCCCGTTTTCTCCTCAGACGATGCCCGCTTTGACCGCCAGCATATCTGGCATCCCTACACCTCGATGCAGGATCCGCTGCCCTGCTACCCGGTGGTCGCCGCACAGGGTTTTCAGCTGCAACTGGCCGATGGCCGTGAGCTGGTGGATGGGATGTCCTCGTGGTGGGCGGCGATCCACGGTTACAACCATCCGCGCCTGAACCGGGCGCTGACAGAGCAGGTCACACAGATGTCGCACGTGATGTTTGGCGGCATTACCCATCCTGCGGCGGTGGCGCTCTGCCGTCAGCTGGTGGCGATGACGCCTGAGGCGCTGGAGTGCGTCTTCCTGGCCGATTCAGGCTCGGTGGCGGTGGAAGTGTCGATGAAGATGGCGCTGCAGTACTGGCTGGGGCGTGGCGAGACGCGTCAGCAGTTCCTGACGCTGAAACGCGGCTATCACGGCGATACCTTTGCAGCGATGTCGGTGTGCGATCCCGAGAACTCGATGCACAGCCTGTGGCGCGGCTATCTGCCCGAGCATCACTTTGCGGCGGCCCCGGCCTGCGGCTTTGATGATGAATGGCACCAGCCTGATTTCGATGATTTCGCCAGGCTGATAGAACAGCATCACCGGCAACTGGCAGCGGTGATTCTGGAGCCAATTGTGCAGGGTGCGGGCGGCATGCGTTTCTACCATCCGCGCTATCTGCAGCAGGTACGGGAAGCCTGTGATCGCTATGGCGTGCTATTGATTGCAGATGAGATCGCCACCGGGTTTGGCCGTACCGGCAAACTCTTCGCCTGCGAGCATGCGGGCATTACCCCGGATATTCTCTGCGTCGGCAAAGCGCTGACCGGTGGCATGATGACGCTGGCGGCGACTCTGACTACCCGCGAGGTCGCGGACACCATCAGTCGCAGCGCGGCGGGCTGCTTTATGCATGGCCCGACCTTTATGGGCAATCCGCTGGCCTGCGCGGTCGCGGCGGAGAGCCTGACCATGCTGGCGGAAGGTCACTGGCAGCGCCAGGTGGCGGCGATCGAACAGCAGTTACGGGCTGAGCTACTGCCGCTGCGCAGTTCACCGCAGGTGGCCGATGTGCGCGTGCTGGGCGCGATTGGCGTAGTGGAAACCCATCAGGCGGTTAATATGGCGGCGCTGCAGCAGTTCTTTGTTGAACAGGGCGTCTGGATCCGGCCTTTTGGCCGGCTGATCTACCTGATGCCACCCTACATCATCACGCCGCAGGCGCTGAGCAGGCTGGTGCAGGCGATTGGCGGCGCGCTGGAGCATTCTCAACATTTTGCCGCCTGAAGCGGGCTGACCGCTGGCACTGGCGACACTTTTAGTTATGATGACAGGCTATTCATCGACAATTAAGGAGATGTGATGCGCGTTTTTAGTCAGGATTTTAATGACGGCGAGAAGATGCCTGAAAAACATGTTTTCAACGGCATGGGTTATCAGGGCGAGAATATCTCTCCCCATCTTGCCTGGGAAGCGGTACCGGAAGGCACCAAAAGTTTTGTAGTGACCTGCTACGATCCTGATGCCCCGACCGGTTCCGGCTGGTGGCACTGGGTGGTAGCGAATATTCCGGCCAGCACGACGTCACTGCCGCAGGGTGCCGGTTCCGGCAAAGCGTCACTGCCAGCAGGCGCAATCCAGACCCGTACCGATTTCGGTCAGGCGGGCTACGGTGGCGCGGCGCCGCCACAGGGCGAAACCCATCGCTACATTTTCACCGTGCATGCGCTGGATGTGGAGACGATTGAAGTAGATGAAGGCGCCAGTGGCGCAATGGTCGGCTTTAATGTACATTTCCACGCACTGGCGAGCGCCTCGCTGACCGTGAATTATCAGTAATTCATCACGCCAGACTACTGGCAAACCCAAGGCTGGGTGACCTGGCAGCAACGTATTAGCTCAAAACGCAGGGAACGGCGTCAGAAGAGGAAAGCGTCCCACGCCCAGGGACAAAAACGCCGGGAGCGTTTTTGAACAACGCAAAGCGTTGGCCCGGCTACGGGCGCACCTCAGGGATGAGGTGCGTAATCGCGGGGGCAGAGCGTGCCATGGATGGCGGTTTTTGCGTCTTTCCGATCTGACGCCGTTCCCTGTGTCTGCTCGATCTCACAGCTGGGCTGCGGCAGACTTCGTCAACTATCTCATACCTCTCCCTGACAGGAGAGGCGTTTTTCGTAGCGGGTTACGCCTGTAACTGATGAATCACAACCCACATCGGGCCCTGCCCCACCGCATAACGTCCCAGCGGCTTTAACAGCCCTTTCGGTTCGGTAATCGCATAAACTTCGATGTGATGAGATTTCTGTCCCGCCGCTACCAGATAGCGTCCGCTGTGATCGATGTTAAATCCGCGCGGCTGCGTTTCCGTCGGCTGGAACCCTTCCAGGGTCAGCTCATCGCCCAGGTCGCTGACGCTGAAGACTGCCAGCGTGCTGCTGGTGCGATCGCAGGCATAGAGGAAACGGCC
This sequence comes from Pantoea sp. PvP021, assembly GCF_054056055.1. Lineage (NCBI taxonomy): Bacteria > Pseudomonadati > Pseudomonadota > Gammaproteobacteria > Enterobacterales > Erwiniaceae > Pantoea > Pantoea sp. PvP021. Next base: position 1,566,176 of record NZ_JBSRXX010000001.1, read on the forward strand.
ATCCGGCGTCAGATGAATATCGGCTGCCCAGCGCGTACCGCTGAAGTCAGGCGGCATCATATCCAGCGTCTGAACGCTTTCTGCTTCGCCTTCGCCCGTATTTAATGCCCACACCTCAACCGTGCTGTCGAGCTCATTCACGCAGTAAGCATACTGGCCGCCCGGATGGAACTGCATATGACGCGGGCCAGCGCCTTCTACCGTCGTGACCTGCGTCTGTTTACGCGGCGTCAGCTGACCATCTTCGCCCAGCGTAAACAGACAGATACGATCCTGCTTCAGAGCCGGCACGTAGAGCGTCTTGTTGTCATTATCGATGTTGGCCGAGTGACAACCATCCAGTCCGCTGATCACCTGCAGCGGGGCCTGCGGAATGCCGTCATCGCCAATCGGGCTGACGCTGACGCAGGCATCATTGTAGGAGCCGCAGAACAGGAACCTGCCCTGGCGATCGGTGGAAATGTGAGTCGGACTGCCGGGCAACGGCGCCTGACCCGCTTCGGTCAGCGTGCCATCGGCGGCAATGCGAAACGCCAGCACGCGGAAATTGGGACGCACACCGACATAGAGAAAATCGCGGTTCGGACTCACCACCATCGGCTGAACCTGGCCGGCGACATCGGTCACCTGAAGCAACGTCAGCCCGCCCTCATCATTCATCTGCCAGACGTGGATCTGCTGGCTCTCGGGACTGGCGGTGTAGACAACTTGTTTCATGCATTCTCCTTTTTTGCTGCCTGATCATGATCTGTGAATCACTGTAGCCTGTTTTATTGCCCTGCGCTGGGATCATTTGTGCCCTGTTTTTTGTCTCCAGGCCGTGGTGAGGTGTAGACTTCAGCACCTGCAAACCAGGAAAAACGAGAGGATTAATGAACTACCGTGTAATTGCCCTCGACCTCGACGGCACGCTGCTGACCCCAGCCAAAACGATTCTGCCGCAGTCAATCGAAGCGCTAAATCAGGCACGCCAGGCGGGCGTTCATGTCGCTATCGTGACCGGACGCCATCACTGCGCTATCCACCCTTTTTATCAGGCGTTACAGCTGGATACACCCGCAATCTGCTGTAATGGCACCTATTTGTATGATTACCAGGCGAAAAAGGTGCTGGCGTCCGATCCCCTCGACCCGCAGCTGGCGTTGCAGGTGATTGAGATGCTGAATCAGCAGCAGATTCACGGGTTGCTCTACGTGGATGATGCGATGCTCTATCAGACCCCGACCGGCCACGTGATGCGCACCCTGAAGTGGGCCGAATCGCTGCCCGCCCACCAGCGTCCACTGTTCCGCCAGGTGCCCGACTTAGCCCAGGCGGCACGCGACGCCGGTTCGATCTGGAAGTTTGCCCTGTCGCACAACAACATTCCGGAACTGCAGCAGTTCGCCACCAGGGTGGAAGCGGAACTGGGACTGGCCTGCGAATGGTCGTGGCACGATCAGGTGGATATCGCCAAAGGCGGCAACAGCAAAGGCAAACGACTGGCGCAGTGGGTTGAATCACTGGGGCTGAGTATGTCCGATGTGATCGCGTTCGGTGATAACTATAACGATCTCAGCATGCTGGAAACGGCCGGACTGGGCGTGGCGATGGGTAATGCCGATGAGGCGATCAAAGCGCGGGCGAAAATGGTGATCGGCACCAACCTTGAAACCGGTATTGCCGATACCCTCTATCAGTACGTGTTGTAATCAGGGCGTCACCGAGACGCTTTTGATCTGGGCATAAAGCCACTGATCCGGCCGGATGCCCAGCTCATCCCGCGCCCACGGCGTGATGCGCGCCCAGAGTTCGCTGATGCCGATGCGCAGCTTTACCTCAACCTGGTCCCCGACCTCCAGCAATTCCACCACCTGTGCCGGTAAAATGTTGCGGATCGAGCTGTGTTGCGGCGGTTGCAGCGCCAGCGAGACATCGGCCGAGGCAATGCGAATACGCAGCGGAGTTTTAACCGGCTGATTCACCCGGCTGACCCAGATGTGCTGATCGCCCAGCGACAGCGCGGTCATCGGATAGTCGGGATGCTGTTCCAGCACCTGCACCCGCAGCACGCTGGTCAATTCACTCACCGGCAGCCAGGGCCGCATCGCGCTGCTGCTCCAGACCCGCTCCAGCGGACCAAAAGCTTTGACCTTGCCCGCATCCAGCACCAGCACGTTATCAGCCAGCTGCAGGATCTCCTCCAGACTGTGCGAAACGTAGAGCATCGGAATATCAACCTGCTTCGCCAGCTTTTGCAGATAGGGCATCAGTTCACGTTTGCGTGGTAGATCCAGTGACGCCAGCGGCTCATCCAGCAGCAGCATATCCGGTGCGGTCAGCAGCGCACGGCCAATCGCGACCCGCTGCTTTTCCCCGCCCGACAGCGATAGCGGAAAGCGCGGCAGCAGCGCCTCCAGACCCAGCAGAGAGACCAGACTGTCGAACTGCGCTTTCATCTTAGGTGCCATACCATATTGCAGGTTGCCACGAACCCGATAGTGCGGGAACAGCCGCGCATCCTGGAATACATAACCGATACGCCGTTTTTCCGGCGGCAGCGCAATCTTCTGCTCTGCATCAAACAGCAGGCGATCGTGCAGCTGGATCCGTCCCCGCTGCGGCTGGGTCAGCCCGCTGATCGCGTTGATCAGGGAGGTTTTTCCGGCACCTGACACGCCGAAAATAGCGGTGATCCCTTTGGCCGGGATCTGCAGGTCGACCTCCAGCACGTGATCGCCCTGCTGCTGCATAATGTTGAGTGATAGCATCAGTTTCCCATCCGCTTACGGCCTGCACGTGCCAGCCATTCCGACGCCAGCAGTGACGCCAGCGCCAGCACGATCGCGATGACGCAGAGCCGTGCCGCCGCCCCTTCCGCACCCGGTGTCTCTATCAGGGTAAACATCGCCAGCGGCAGCGTGCGCGTCTCGCCGGGAATATTGGACACAAAGGTGATGGTGGCGCCGAACTCGCCCAGCGATCGGGCAAACGCCAGCACCGTACCGACGATCACGCCTGGCAACGTCAGCGGGAGCGTAATGGTGAAAAAGACCCGCCAGCGTCCGGCGCCCAGCGTGCGCGCCGCCTGCTCCAGCCGGCAATCCACCGCCTCCAGCGCCAGCCGGATGGCGCGCACCATCAATGGAAAAGCGATCACAGCAGAGGCCAGTGCGGCACCCCGCCAGCTGAAAGCAAAGCTGAAGCCGAACCAGTCATAAAGCTTTTCGCCTATGATGCCGCGCCGCCCAAGGCTAATCAGCAGCAGATAACCCACCACCACCGGTGGCAGCACCAGCGGCAGGTGAATCAGGCTGTCGAGCAGCGCTTTACCAGGAAAACGGCAGCGCACCAGAATCCAGGCCAGCAGGATGCCAAACGGCAGACTGCCTATCACGGCTATGCCAGAGACTTTAAGGCTAAGCAGTACCGCCTGCCATTCGGGATCGCTGAGTATCATTTCGTCGGTGTGAATCCGTAATGTTTAAAGATAGCCACGGCCTGAGGCCCTTTCAGATAATCATAAAACGCTTTAACGGCAGCGTTGTCGTGATCGTTCACGATCGCCATCGGATATTCTACGGGTTTATGGCTGGTTGCCGGAAAATGCCCGACGACCTGCACTTTGTCGCTGGCGACCGCGTCGGACCCGTAGACAATGCCATAGGGCGTTTCATTACGCTCGACCAGCGCCAGCGCTGCCCGCACATTATTGGCTGGCGCTAACGAAGGCGCAACGCCTTCCCAGGCACCCAGCTTTTGCAGCGCTTCTTTGGCGTAGATGCCCGCAGGAACGTGGTCCGGATCGCCGACTGCCAGACGCTCACCGTGCAGCAAGGTTTTCCAGTCAGTCTGCGGGTCCAGCGTCACCGCTTTCGCGGCGGCACTGCGTGGCGCAATCAATACCAGATCGTTGCCCAGCAGGGTATAGCGGCTACTGATAATCACACTTTTTTTCGCCACCGCATCATCCATCCACTGCTGATCGGCAGAGATAAAGAGATCGGCAGGAGCACCCTGCTCAATCTGGCGCGCCAGCGTTGAAGAGGAGGCAAACGAAGAGACCACCGTCACCCCCTTTTCCTGCTTGTAACGGCTGGCAATATCCTGCATCGCGTTGGTCAGTGAAGCCGCAGCAAACACAGTGATGTTGTCGGCGGCCACAGCCTGCCCGGCCAGCGAAACGGTGATCAGGGCCGCGACGCCCCAGCGATAGTGTTTAAATGACATGATTTTCTCCGGCTATTCGTTGTGTAGCGGATAATATAGCGCAATGTCAGTGAGGTTCAGTAAATTATCGGCAGGGGGAACAAAAGGTTAAATCAGGAGAGATAAAAACGACCACGCCCGCGCAGATGGCGGGCGTGGCAGCAATTAATTGTGCGAACGGGCTGAGGATTTTTCGCGATGACCAATTTTAGAGATGACGTTAAACACTTCACCCAGGCCATAAATCATGCCCAGCATCAGCGCCATCACGACAGGCACCATCAGTATGGCAACGGCGAGGCTTTTAAGTAATTCCAGCATGGAGAGTCTCACTCTGCTAACAAAAAAGAGATTGTAACGGGTCAGCAAAATTTTGCGCAGCCCTTTTCGTGCTTTTACTTTGGTCACAAAACGCCGCTATCATCGGCCTTCGCCTTAACCCTTTGCCGGAGCTGTCATGGAAGCCGAACTGTCCCTTCATATCCGTTTACAACAGAAACTGTTTGCCGATCCGCGACGTATTGAGCTGCTGAAACGCGTACAGCAGACCGGGTCGATCAGTCAGGGTGCGAAGCTGGCCGGTATCAGCTACAAAAGTGCCTGGGATGCGATTAATGAGATGAACCAGATGGCGGATGAAACGCTGGTGGAGCGGGCCACCGGTGGCAAAGGCGGCGGCGGTGCAACGCTCACCCGCTACGGTGAACGCCTGATTCAGCTGTTCCAACTGATGGAGCAGATCCAGCAGAAAGCCTTTGATGCGCTGCAGCAGGATACGTTACCGCTCGACAGTCTGCTGGCGGCCATCGCCCGTTTCTCTCTGCAGACCAGCGCCCGTAACCAGCTGTTTGGCACTGTCGTCAGTAACGATGCGCAGCAGGTGGTCCAGCATCTGCTGATTCAACTGGCCGATGGCGTCACGCAGCTTAATGTGGCGCTGACCCAGCGCAGCGCCGATCGCCTGCAACTGGCCGCCGGTAAAGAGGTGCTGGTGCTGATCAAGGCGCCGTGGATCCGCATCAGTCGTGACGCCGCACAGGATGACAATCAGCTGGCAGCGACGGTCAGTGCCATCGAACCCGGCGAGCAGATGAGTGAAGTGCTGATGAAGCTCGCCAGCGGCGAAACCCTGTGCGCGACCCTGAGCAAAGATCAGCTGCAGCAACTTAGGCTGCAGCCCGGCGACGCCGTGATCGCCAGTTTCAATGCGGAACACGCCATCGTCGCCACCCTGCTCTAGCCGTTGATTTGACTTCATTACGGGCAATGGTTACAACTCAGTGACACGATGCAAAAAATGGAACAGAACATGGCTTCATTGCACATTTCGCAAGGCACATTTCGTCTTAGCGATACCCGGATACTGAGCCTGAATCAGGTGGAACTGCAGCGCGGCGAAAGCTGGGCGTTTGTCGGAGCCAACGGCAGCGGCAAATCATCACTGGCGCGCGCACTCTCTGGAGAACTGCCGCCGCTGGCCGGTTCAGTCAGCAGCGACTTCAGACGGCCGGTCCGGCTGTCGCTGGAGCAGCTACAAACCCTGGTGGCGCAGGAGTGGCAGCGCAACAACACCGATATGCTCAGCGAAGGTGAAGAGGATACCGGCCTGACCGTGGCAGAGGTGATTCAGGCGGAGGTGCAGCAGCCCGAGCGCTGCGAGCAGCTGGCACAGCAGTTCGGCATCGAAGCGCTGCTTTCACGCCGCTTCAAATATCTCTCTACCGGCGAAACCCGCAAAACACTGCTCTGTCAGGCATTGATGAACCAGCCCGATTTGCTGATTCTGGATGAACCGTTTGACGGGCTGGATGTGGCGTCGCGCGCCAGCCTGACCGACACGCTGCGCGGCCTGCAGCAACCGACATTTACCCTGGTGCTGGTGCTCAATCGCTTTGACGATATTCCCGATTTCATTCAGCAGGTTGGCGTGCTGGCGGAGTGCACCCTCACCCACAGCGGGCCACGCCAGGCCATTTTAACGGAAGCGCTGGTGGCGCAGTTGGCACACAGTGAACAGCTGATGGGAATGGCGTTACCTGAGGCGGATGCGCCGGATCAGCTGCCATCGCTGGCGGATGATGCGCCGCGCGTTATCCTGCGCAACGGCACCGTCTCGTATAACGATAAGCCAGTAATTCAGGGGCTGAACTGGCAGGTCAACGCCGGCGAGCACTGGCAGATTACCGGCCCGAACGGCGCCGGAAAATCGACCCTGCTCAGCCTGGTGACCGGCGATCATCCTCAGGGCTACAGCAATGATTTAACCCTGTTTGGCCGCCGTCGCGGCAGTGGTGAAACCATCTGGGATATCAAGCAGCATATTGGCTATGTCAGCAGCAGCCTGCATCTCGATTACCGCGTCAGCACCAATGTGCGCACGGTGATCCTGTCGGGCTTCTTCGACTCTATTGGTCTCTATCAGGCGGCTTCTGACCGGCAAAAAGCGCTGGCGCAGCAGTGGCTGGCACTGCTGGGGATGGATAACGGACAGGCCGATGCGCCGTTCCACTCGCTCTCATGGGGACAGCAGCGGCTGGTGCTGATTGCCCGCGCGCTGGTTAAGCATCCGACGCTGCTGATACTGGATGAGCCACTACAGGGGCTCGACCCGATTAACCGCCAGCTGGTGCGGCGCTTTGTCGATGTGCTGATTGGCGAGGGACGGACTCAGCTGCTGTTTGTTTCGCATCACGCGGAAGATGCGCCCGCCTGCATTACACATCGCCTGAGCTTTATCGCCCATGACGGCGGCTATCACTATCAGCAGGAAACCCTGCACTAAGGCTCATGTAACGCGTCACCCCACGCCGCTGCTGCGGCGTTTTAAAGCGCCCTTGTGTAAGCGCTACCATTCCCTATCACCTTTCACGCTATACATCCGCACACAATGCCACGAAATAAGAATATTCAGCTTGTGTAAACGATACCATTTATCCAGACTTGATCACGCTTTCGGGCGCGCTGATGTGCTACTTTTTACCAATGCCTCTTTGGCTTTTGACGCTTACCAGGATCTAACATGGAAAAATTCAACCCGGTCGATCACCCGCATCGCCGTTACAATCCACTGATTGATCAATGGATTTTAGTTTCACCTCATCGGGCCAAACGTCCGTGGCAAGGCGCGCAGGAAACCCCGGCGGTCAATACGTTACCGGCGCACGATCCGGACTGCTTCCTGTGTGCCGGAAACACCCGCATCACCGGCGACAAAAACCCGGACTATTCGGGCACCTACGTCTTTACCAATGACTTTGCTGCGCTGATGACCGACACGCCAGACGCGCCCGAGAGCGACGATATCCTGATGCGTTGTGAAAGCGCACGCGGCACCAGTCGGGTCATCTGCTTCTCGCCCGATCACAGCAAAACCCTGCCAGAGATGTCGCTGAACGCACTGGAAGAGGTGGTGCGTACCTGGCAGGCAGAGACCGCCGATCTGGGTCAGCACTATCCGTGGGTGCAGGTGTTTGAGAACAAAGGCGCGGCTATGGGCTGCTCCAACCCGCATCCCCATGGTCAGATCTGGGCCAACAGCTTCCTGCCGAATGAAGCGCAGCGTGAAGATGATCATCAGCGCGACTATTTCGCTAAACATGGCTCGCCGATGCTGGTCGATTATCTGGCTCGCGAACAGCAGGATGGCAGCCGCACCGTGGTGGAAACCGATCACTGGCTGGCGGTGGTGCCGTGGTGGGCCGCCTGGCCGTTTGAAACCCTGCTGCTGCCGAAAGCGCACGTCAAACGAATTACCGACCTCAATGAGGCGCAGCGTACCGACCTGGCGCTGGCGCTGAAGCTGCTGACCAGCCGCTACGACAACCTGTTCCAGTGCTCATTCCCCTACTCCATGGGCTGGCATGGCGCGCCGTTTAACGGCGAAGCCAACGATCACTGGCAGTTGCATGCTCACTTCTATCCGCCGCTGCTGCGCTCAGCAACGGTGCGTAAATTTATGGTTGGCTATGAAATGCTGGCCGAAACCCAACGCGATTTAACGGCGGAACAGGCGGCGGAACGTCTGCGTTCTGTCAGCGACGTTCACTTCCGTGAGGCACAACAATGAGCTTAAAAACCATCACGCAGCAGCTTTTCTCTGACACCTTCGGTTACGCCGCTACGCATACCATTCAGGCACCGGGCCGCGTTAACCTGATTGGCGAGCATACCGACTATAACGACGGCTTCGTGCTGCCGTGCGCCATCGATTACCAGACGGTGATTGCCTGTGCCCGCCGTGACGATCGCCAGATTCGGGTGGTCGCGGCGGATTATGAAAATGCGCAGGACACATTCTCTCTCGATGAAGAGATCGTCAGCCTGCAGGAACCGATGTGGGCCAACTATGTGCGCGGCGTGGTGAAACATCTGCAGCAGCGACATGCCGATTTCGGCGGTATCGATATGGTGATCAGCGGCAACGTGCCTCAGGGCGCGGGCCTCAGCTCATCTGCGTCGCTGGAAGTGGCGGTCGGCACCGTGGTGCAGCAGCTCTATAATCTGCCGCTGGATGGCGCCGCCATTGCCGTGAATGGTCAGGAAGCGGAAAACCAGTTCGTCGGCTGTAACTGCGGCATCATGGACCAGTTGATCTCCGCGCTGGGCCGGAAAGATCACGCCATGCTGCTCGACTGCCGCACGCTGGGCACGCGTCCGGTGTCGATGCCGGAAGATATCGCGGTGGTGATCATCAACTCCAACTTCCGTCGTACCCTGGTTGGCAGCGAATACAACACGCGTCGTGAGCAGTGTGAAGCGGGCGCGCGTTTCTTCAATAAGAAGGCACTGCGTGACGTTGAACTGGTCGAGTTTGAAGCGGCACAGGCGCAGCTCGACCCGCAGGTGGCAAAACGCGTGCGTCACGTTCTGACCGAGAACGCCCGCACCCTGGAAGCAGCCGATGCGCTGACGCAGGGCGACCTGACCCGTATGGGCCAGCTGATGGCCGAATCTCACGCCTCGATGCGTGACGACTTCGAGATCACCGTGCCACCGATCGATACCCTGGTAGAGATCGTGAAAGCGCAGATCGGTGAGCGCGGCGGCGTGCGTATGACCGGCGGCGGCTTTGGTGGCTGTATCGTCGCGCTGATGCCACTGGATCTGGTCGATCAGGTCAAAGCCGCCGTAGCGGAGCAGTATGAAGCAGCAACCGGCATCAAAGAGACCTTCTACGTCTGCAAAGCCTCTGAAGGAGCTGGCCAATGCTGAACGACGTCAACTCCCATGCGCCCGACGGTCAGCCGTGGCGCATAACGGTGCTGCGCAATGCCAACGGCATGCTGGCAACCTTTATGGACTGGGGCGCGACCTGGCTCTCCGCCCGCGTGCCGATGCAGGATGGCACGGTGCGTGAAGCGCTGCTCGGCTGCACCACGCCCTCTGACTATCTGCATCAGGATGCCTATCTGGGCGCGACGGTCGGCCGCTACGCTAACCGCATCGCCGGGGCAAAACTGAATAAACTGAACCGCCAGCTGGTGCCGAACCAGGGCGCACATCAGCTGCATGGCGGACCGGAAGGCTTTGATAAGCGCCGCTGGCAGATTGTCAGCCAGTCTGACAGCGAGGTGCACTACCGCATTGATTCGCCCGATGGCGATCAGGGCTATCCCGGCAATCTGATTGCCGATCTGCGCTATCAGCTGGATGACCAGAACTGCCTGAGCATTAGCTATGAAGCGCGCTGCGATCAGCCCTGCCCGGTCAATCTGACTAACCACGCCTACTTTAACCTTGATGCGCATCATGGCGACGCCCGCCAGCATCGCTTACAACTGCACGCCGACCATTATCTGCCGGTCGACAGCGAAGGCATCCCGAATGCGCCGCTGAAAGAGGTTGTCGGAACCAGTTTTGATTTCCGCGAGGCCAAAGTCGTGGCACAGGAGTTTCTGGCAGACGACGACCAGCGAGCGGTGAAGGGCTATGACCATGCGTTTCTGCTCAACAGCGCAGGCGACGACACTCAGCCTGCGGCAGAACTCTGGTCGGAAGATGGCAGACTGCAGCTCAGCGTGACCACTTCGGCACCGGCGTTGCAGTTCTACTCCGGCAACTACCTGGCGGGCACCCGTGCCCGTGAACAGGCGAGCTATACTGCATTTCAGGGTATTGCGCTGGAGAGCGAATTTTTACCGGATTCGCCTAATCATGATGAATGGCCTCAGCCTGATTGCTGGCTGCAGCCGGGAGATCGCTGGGAATCCGTGACGCGTTATCGCTTCACGCCACGCTGAGCCTCCGGCTGAAAAACGCGCAGTGCGTCACACACAGGCTTACGCGCTGCCCGCTTTTCCGTTATGGTATGGCGCAATCAGCTCGCGTGTCAGGCGGGCAGCAGCAGGTTTCCAATCTCACAGAAACATCACAGTATTAAGGAGTTAAGCTATGGCTGTAACTAAGCTGGTTCTGGTGCGACACGGCGAAAGCCAGTGGAACAACGAAAACCGCTTTACCGGTTGGTATGATGTTGACCTTTCTGAGAAAGGTCGTGGCGAAGCCAAATCAGCAGGTCAGCTGCTGAAAAAAGAGGGCTTTGTTTTCGATTTCGCTTACACCTCAGTACTGAAGCGTGCCATTCACACGCTGTGGAATGTGCTGGATGAGCTGGATCAGGCCTGGCTGCCGGTTGAGAAAACCTGGCGTCTGAACGAGCGTCACTACGGTGCGCTGCAGGGTCTGGATAAAGCGGAAACCGCTGCCAAATATGGTGATGAGCAGGTTAAGCAGTGGCGTCGCGGCTTTGCCGTTACTCCGCCAGAGCTGGATCGTTCAGATGAGCGCTTCCCGGGCCATGATCCGCGTTACGCGAAACTGACCCCAGAGCAGCTGCCAACCACCGAAAGCCTGGCGCTGACCATCGACCGCGTTATCCCTTACTGGAACGACACCATTCTGCCGCGCATCAAAAGCGGTGAGAAAGTGATCATTGCCGCACACGGCAACTCACTGCGTGCGCTGGTGAAATATCTGGATAACCTGAGCGAAGATGAAATCCTCGAACTGAACATCCCTACCGGCGTACCGCTGGTCTATGAGTTCGATGAAAACTTCAAACCGCTGAAACGCTACTACCTGGGCGACCAGGACGAGATTGCCGCGAAAGCTGCAGCCGTTGCGAATCAGGGTAAAGCGAAGTAATTTCTCGCTGAAATGCAAAAAGGCCAGACGAAAGTCTGGCCTTTTTTTATTGGGCTGCGCGCACGGACGCTGTGCACTGTGTTCGTTGTCAGAATAAAGAGATCAATGAGCCAGGCAACAACTGATTGGCTCAAAGCGCAGGGAATACGGTCAGAGGCACAATCCTCAACGCGAACCGGGTCAGACCTTGTCAGTTATCCCACTCAACCGCGGCGCTGTTTAACCGCTGCTGCCAGCTGACGCAGCACCTTGTCGGTATCTTCCCAGCCGATACAGGCGTCGGTGACGCTTTTGCCATAGACCAGCGGCTCGCCGCTCTCCAGGCTCTGGTTGCCCTCCACCAGATGACTCTCAATCATCACACCGACAATCGCCTGCTCACCATTAATCAGCTGCTGTGAGACATCGTCTGCCACAACCATCTGACGCTGGAACTGCTTGCTGCTGTTGGCGTGGCTGAAATCGATCATCACCTGCTGTGGCAGACCCGCTTTTGCCAGGCCCTCTTTGACCTCTGCAACATGCTGCGCACTATAGTTCGGCTCTTTGCCGCCGCGCAGAATGATATGGCAGTCACCGTTGCCGCTGGTTTCCACAATGGCGGAGTGACCATACTTCGTCACAGACAGGAAACAGTGCGGCGATCCCGCCGCGTTGATGGCATCGATCGCCACCTTAATGGTGCCATCGGTGCCGTTTTTGAAGCCGACCGGACAGGAGAGACCGGACGCCAGCTCACGGTGTACCTGGGATTCCGTGGTGCGCGCGCCAATCGCGCCCCAGCTCATCAGGTCAGCCACATATTGCGGGGTAATCATATCCAGAAACTCGCCCGCCGCCGGTAAGCCGCTGTCGTTAATATCCAGCAGCAGTTTACGCGCCAGACGCAGACCGTCGTTGAGCTGGTAGCTGTTATCCATGTAGGGATCGTTGATCAGCCCTTTCCAGCCCACCGTGGTGCGCGGCTTTTCAAAATAGACCCGCATCACCACTTCCAGCTCGCCTTTCAGCTCATCACGCAGCGCCAGCAGGCGGTCGGCATACTCTTTTGCCGCTTCAGTGTCATGAATTGAGCAGGGGCCGATCACCACCAGCAGGCGATCGTCCTTGCCCTGCAGGATCTGATGAATCGCCTGACGGGCCTGTGAAACGGTCTGTGCAGCACGATCGGTCGCCGGGAATTTTTCGAGCAGCGCAACCGGAGGTAACAGCTCTTTAATCTCTTTGATGCGTAAGTCATCGTTCTGGTAATTCATACTGATTCCATATTATTTCTGGCCCGGCGCCCGCCGGACACAACCTGCCCAATGTAGCCCGAAGCGCCTGGGGTGTAAATTCCCGCTGCGGGTTAAATGTGCGGGTGATATTTGCATTAATCAGGTTAGCGACTAGACTTTTTAATGGTAAGCACTGAGGAACGTCCCGCTTACAAAATTAAATCACCCTGTTTAAGCCAACCGGCGAATTATATTTCGTCAGGGATTTTCTTACCCGAAATTGCACCTCTGGGCTTAAAGCATCTTCATTTATTAACGGGAGCATAATGATGAAAAAGTTTGCCTTACTCTTTTTGACAGCAGCAATGACACTGAGCAGCGGTGCGGTACTGGCTGCAGACAGCAGCAGCAATAACGGTACATCGAATCAGGCAGCCAGTGCAGGTGCAGCAGCGGGCGGAGCGAAAGAGAATCTGCCGCCAAATAATGTCGATAACAGCAAAATTAATAACACTGGCAACGATACCAATCCTGCAACGTCTGGCAGCACCACCAGCCATGGTAATATGTCTGCTAACGAAATGGACCAGAACGCCCAGTGTAAAGATGGTAAATGTCCGAACATCAATAAAAAAGTTCAGACTAAAGTGGGCGGCGGTGACGTAGATACCAAAACCGACGGCACCACCCAGTAATTCTGTTTAGCCAGGAGAGCTGACGCTCTCCTGGTTTTTCTCCCCTCTGTCCCACTCTTCCGCTATGCTAATCCTGTGAATTTTACAGGAAATCCTTCATGGCCGTTTTGCTTCTGATTGACGATCATCCGCTGGTTGAAGTGGCACTTGAAGCCGCTCTGAGCCAGTCGCCTATTCCGGTTCAGCTCCTCTCTGCCAGCAGTGAAAAAGCCGCCCGTCCCCTGCTTCAGCAGCCACTGGACATCATCGTGCTGGATATTGGCCTGCCGGATAGCGATGGGCTGGAGTTCCTGCGTCGCCTGAAGATCCATCGCCCCGACTGTCCGGTATTGATCTACTCTGCTCAGCAGACCCGCCACTATGTGCGTCGTGCCCAGGCGCTGGGTGCCGCCGGTTATGTGGTGAAGAGCCAGCGCATGGCGCAGCTGCTTAGCGCTATCCTGGCGGTGCTGGGCGGTCAGACGGCGTTTCCGGTGATGGATGATGAGCCGGAACTCCCGCTGACCCAGAAAGAGCGTCAGATTCTGGCGCTGCTGGCCAGCGGCCTGTCCAATCTGCAAATCGCCGCCCAGCTGCACATCAGTAATAAAACGGTCAGCACCCATAAAAAGAACATTCTGGAAAAAACCGGCGCCCGTTCGGTGGTGGAACTGGCTGACCTGTGGAAGGCGCAGCAGTGAGAACTCTCCTGCTGATGCTGCTGTTGCTGTGCGGCTCCGTTCTGGCTGAGGTGCGTCCGGTGAGCAGCATCAATCTGCCGATGATGCTGCCGGTGACACACGCGGAAACCATGCAGGGCAAAATTCTGCGTGTTGGCCTGCTGGAAGAGAACCACGCCCCCTGGGCGATGCGCATCGGCAACGACCTGTATGGCATCAATGCTGACTATCTTTCCGCCCTGCGCCAGCTGACTGGCGCGCAGTTCAGCCTCAACCTCTACAGCGATCAGCCGCATCTGATGCAGGCGCTGAACAGCGGCCAGATCGATTTTGCGCTTGGCATGTGGATTTCTCCCCTGCCAGCCGGCGCGCTGAGCAGCGATAACTGGTACAGCAGCCCGCTTCGGGTCTACCGCAATCAGCAAAACCAGCGTGCCGTGATGTTTAACAGCCAGAATGCCCAACTGGCGATCAGCGAAAGCACGCTGGCACAACTGCCGCCTGCGCTGGCGGCCCGCCACAGCTGGCGACGCTACAGCAGTGATCTGCAAGCGCTCTATACCCTGCTGAATCAGCAGAATGATTATGTGGTGGCGGATGAGACCAGCGCCGGTTTTCTGCTGAGCCAGCTGCAACAGGGCCAGATTTATCAGATCGCCTCACACATCGAGGCCGGACAGCTCAACCTGCGCGCGGTCTCCCGCGATCCGGAGCTTATCAGCTGGATTAATCAGAGCCTGCGTCAGTTGCCAGCAGAACTGATGAACACGCTGCAGGCGCGCTGGAGCAGTACCCTGCCGCGCTATCAGGATACGCAGACCCTGATGCTCAGCCCCACTGAACGCGCCTGGATTGCCGATCATCCGCGTATTACTTACACCGCCGAACCGGACAACTATCCCTGGAGTTATCGCGATGCCAGCGGGACCGCCAGAGGCTATGGCGTGGATTTGCTGAAAGCGATAGCTCAGAGCACCGGCCTGCAGTTTGAACCGGTGTGGGTCAGCAATCCGCGTCAGGCGAACACGCTGATCGGTAAGCAGCAGGCGATGCTGCAGCTGATGCAGCCGCTGAACGGCGATGCGATGCAGAGCACCTCGCTGCCGGTGTGGCGCGCACTGTGGGGCATCTACAGCCTGCAGCCCGATACGCTGGCGCACTGGCGCGACCTGCGCGGCAAGCGGGTCGGCGTGTTGCAGGATGACCTGGCGCTGCGTCTGCTGCCTGCGGATCTGCAGCCGCAGCAGTTTGCCGATCGTAATAGCCTCTATGACGCGCTGGCAAAGGGGCAGATCGATGCGCTGGTGGATAACGTGCTCTCCGCCCGCTGGCGTATCGCCAGCCGCGATGATGCGCGCATCCATCTCGCCTTTGCCGCCAGCGACATCGCCTGGCCGATCGCGCTGGGTGTGACGCCTGACCAGCCGGTGCTGCGCACCCTGCTGGATCGCGCGCTGCAGCAGATCCCGGCTGACACACAGAGTCAGATGCGCGACAGCTGGTCAACCCCGCCACAGCCCGGCAGCGTGATGGTGATGCGTTCGCTGCCGATGATGGTGCTGGCGGTGGCAGGTGCGGCCATTGCGCTGCTGCTGTTGCTGCTGGCGCGCCGCTACTGGCAACAGCGCCGGGAGCGTCAGCAGCGTGAACAGGCTGAGCACGCCAATGCGATGAAGAGCCAGTTCCTGGCGACCGTCAGCCATGAGCTGCGCACGCCGATGCAGGCGATCCTCGGACTGCTGGAGCTGGAGAAGCAGCAGCACAGCAGCCAGAACCTGACGCTGCTGCACAGCAGTGCGCAGTCGCTGCTGACGTTGCTGAATGATCTGCAGGATCATGCGCGCATCGAGAGCAACAGTTTTACCCTGGCGCCCCGTCCGCTGGCGCTGGCGCAGTGGCTCAATCAGCAGCAGCACTTTTATCACCCGTTAATGCGCGAAGACGGCCCGCATCTGATCGTCGATGCGCTGACGCCGCTGCCTGATGCCGTGATGATCGATGCCGATCGCCTGCAGCAGGTGGTCAACAACCTGATGACCAATGCGCTGAAATTTACCCGCCACGGCGCGATTCGCCTGACGCTGGCCGCACAGCAACAACAGCTGATTCTGACGGTGAGCGACAGCGGCAGCGGTATTCCGCCAGAGGAACAGCAGAAGCTGTTTGATCCCTGGTATCAGGCACCGTCCGGTAAATCGGTTTCAGTGCAGGGCAGCGGCCTGGGGCTGTTTATCTGCCGGGAAATGGTGCAGCGGATGGGCGGCGACATCCGGCTCGCCTCTGAACCCGGTCACGGCACCCAGGTCACCGTGACGCTGCCACTGGCGGTCTGCGCACCAGCAAACCACGTGGATGAAACCGCCCTGCCCGACCTTCCACCGCTGCGGGTGGCGATTGTCGATGACCATCCGACCAATCTGCTGGTGATGCAGCAGCAGCTGTCGCGTTTTGCGATTCAGGCTGACATCTTTGAGCAGGGACGCGCGCTGCTGCAGGCCGATGCGCAGCAGCCTTATGACCTGCTGTTTATCGACCAGATGATGCCGCGGCCTGACGGCACACTGCTGTTGCGGATATTGCGGCGGCGTGACCGTCAGCGGAAGCGTCAGGCGATGCGGGTGCTCTGCTCCGCGGATGCCCAGCTGCTGTCACGACCGCTGGAGGCGCGGGAGCGGGTAATAATAAAACCGGTGCAGTTAGCCGATCTCAGCGCGCTGCTGGCAGAGTGGCAGGAAGATCCGCTGGCGGCGCTGGATGATAATCTGTGGCAACTGGCGCAGCAGAATGAGAAATTCCTCCGCCGTCTGAGCCAGACGCTGCACAACACGGTGACGCAGGATCTGGCCGTGATGCGCGAAGCACGCGAGCGCGAGGCGTGGATGCCGTTCGCCGAAGCGGCGCACCGGATGAAAGGAAGCTGGTTACTGGTGGGGCTGGAGCATGGCGCACAGCTCAGCCAGCAACTGGCGGAGCAGGCAAAACAGCATCAGGACACGTCTGAGACGTGGCAATTACTGATATTATTAGCAAACAGGTTACTGAAAAAACTGGAATCTTATGGCACATACCCACACTCATAGCGGGCAGGATAGTAATCGCACGCGTCTGGCGGCCGCCTTCGGGGTGACCGTTGTCTTTATGGTGGCTGAAGTGATTGGCGGCTGGCTCTCGGGTTCACTGGCGTTGCTGGCGGACGCCGGGCATATGCTGACCGATGCCGCAGCGCTGCTGATGGCGCTGCTGGCGGTGCAGTTCTCGCGCCGTAAACCCAATGCACGCCACACCTTTGGCCTGCTGCGTCTGACCACGCTGGCCGCATTTGTTAACGCCATTGCGCTGCTGGGCATTACCGCACTGATCGTCTGGGAGGCGGTGCGCCGCTTTGCCGACCCGCAACCGGTGACCGGCGGCCTGATGCTGGGGATTGCTATTGGCGGCCTGCTGGCCAATATTCTGTCGTTCTGGCTGCTGCATCACGGCAGCGAAGAGAAGAATCTCAACGTGCGGGCCGCGGCGCTGCATGTGATGGGCGACCTGCTTGGCTCGGTGGGTGCGATTGTCGCGGCGGTGATTATTATGCTGACCGGCTGGACCCCAATCGATCCGATTCTGTCGTTGCTGGTGTCACTGCTGGTGCTGCGCAGCGCCTGGGCGCTGCTGCGTGAGAGTCTGCAGGAGTTACTGGAAGGGGCGCCGCGTTCGCTGGATGTGAACCGGCTGATACGTGATCTCACCCTGAACATCGCAGAGGTGCGCAATGTTCACCATGTGCATCTGTGGCAGGTGGGCGAAAAGCCGCTGCTGACGCTGCATGCGCAGGTGATCCCGCCTTACGATCACGATGCGCTGCTGCATCGTATCCACGACTATCTGCGCCAGCACTATCAGATTGCGCATGCGACCGTGCAGATGGAGTATCAGCCCTGTGCCGGTGCCGAGTGTGAACTCGGCTTAAGCGGCGCTGCCGCCACCGGCCATGATCACAGCCATTCACACGACCATGAGCATGCTCACGCTAAAGGCGAAGCGCACACTCACTGAGCCGACAGCGCGCGGGAACCCTGTTGCCGCGCGCTGCGGATCCACATGCGCGAGCCGTTCAGCGCAATCAGCGTCAGAATCACATACTCCAGCGACATCGCATAGACGCCCTGACGGGCAAAAATCATCACGCTAATCACGTTGATGATGACCCACAGCAGCCAGTTCTCAACATATTTGCGCGTCATCAGCACCATCGCCGCAATCGACAACACCATCATGCAGGAGTCCCAGAACGGGAACGCATCCGGCTGCAGCGCGGGCATCGCCACCGACAGGCCAACGCCGTTCATCAGCGTGACGGCCGCACGGGTTAACAGCGCAAACACCGGATCGATATAGAGGGTCATCAGCGCAATCGCAATCACACAGCCCGCCGTCCAGGCCAGCGCCTTAGGCAGCGGCAGCCAGCGGATTTTCAGCGCCGCCTGATGATCGGAGGTTTGCCGACTCCAGGCGTACCAGCCGTAGATATTGGCGGCAAAAAAGAAGAGCTGCAGCAGCAGGCTGGCGTAGAGCTGGATCTGAAAGAAAATCACCGCAAACAGCGTGACGTTAATCAGGCCAAAGGGATAGTTGATGATTTTTTCCAGGCTGGCAAACCAGATGCAGAGTAAGCCCGCCAGCGTGCCGATAGCCTCAATCCATGAGAGATCGTAGCCTCCGGCACCCAGAGGAATGTGAACCAGAATATTATGTGTGCTGAAGAAGTCCATGCTGAGCACCTGTCCGGAAAACGCTTACGCGTTTCCCTTCACGTTGAGTTTAAGTTCCGCTGCAAAGGATAGCATGCGATTAAGCGGCAGTAACGCCGCCTCACGCAGCGTCTCATCCACCTGAATTTCATGTTCCACCCCACCCGACTCCAGCGCCTCTGCGATGGCTTTAAGGCCGTTCATCGCCATCCAGGGACAGTGAGCACAGCTGCGGCAGGTGGCACCTTCACCGGCGGTCGGCGCTTCAAGCAGCTCTTTATCCGGCACCGCCTGCTGCATTTTGTAGAAGATGCCGCGATCGGTCGCCACAATCATCTGCGGATGTGGCAGGGATTTGGCGGCCTGAATCAGCTGGCTGGTCGAGCCGACCGCATCGGCCAGATCGACAATCGCCTGCGGTGACTCAGGATGCACCAGCACTGCCGCGTCGGGATAGAGCGCTTTCATACGCTGCAGCGCCTGGGTTTTGAACTCGTCGTGCACAATGCACGCGCCCTGCCAGCAGAGCACGTCCGCGCCCGATTTTTGGGTAACGTAGCGGCCAAGATGGCGATCCGGCGCCCAGATAATTTTTTCGCCCAGACTGTCGAGGTGCTCAATCAACTCGACCGCAATGCTAGAAGTCACCACCCAGTCGGCCCGCGCTTTTACCGCCGCCGAGGTATTGGCGTAGACCACCACGGTGCGATCGGGATGGGCGTCGCAAAAGGCGTTAAACTCTTCAATCGGGCAGCCGAGATCCAGTGAGCACTCCGCCTGCAGCGTCGGCATCAGTACGGTTTTCTCCGGGCTGAGGATTTTGGCGGTTTCCCCCATAAAGCGCACGCCCGCCACCAGCAGTGTCGTCGCCGAATGGTTGCTGCCAAAGCGTGCCATCTCCAGCGAGTCGGAAACGCAGCCGCCTGTCTCTTCTGCCAGCGCCTGAATTTCCGGATCGGTGTAGTAGTGCGCCACCATCACCGCGTTTCGCGCCTTCAGCAGCGCTTTAATTTTCTCACGGTAGAACGCCTTCTCGTCGTCACTCAGGCGAGCGGGTTTGGGCGGAAAGGGATAAACGGCGCTTTCTGGATCGAACATCACACTCATGACACAGCTCTCGTTTTGTCTAATTAACGAAAATCGCCTGTTCCGGCGACTTATGGCGTAGAATCCGCCATCGTGTTTTATATGCTAAACAAGATAGCGGAAAAGCCTGGCTGTGTCGTGCGATATTTATTCTGTCTGCATCACAGCGCCGACCCTGCCGGGCTGCGTTTCATCTGCCAGTACCAGCGGTTTTTGCGGCGCTTCCAGTGCCAGCAGAAAGGCTTTGATATCCAGTCCGCCCGCAAAGCCGGTCAGCTTGCCGTTGGCTCCAATCACGCGGTGGCACGGTGCGACAATTGAGAGCGGATTACGCCCATTGGCCGCCCCGACGGCACGCACCGCCAGCGGATGGCCGATCTCCCGCGCAATCTGGCTGTAGCTGCGCGTCTCACCAAACGGGATAGCCACCAGCGCCTGCCAGACTTTTTTCTGAAACTCAGTGCCGACAAAATCGAGCGTCAGCTCAAAGCAGCGACGAGCACCGGTGAAGTATTCGCTGAGCTGACGCTCAGTTTCGATCAGAATGGGATGATCGTCATCGCGCGTTTGCGGCAAAAACCGGGTGCGTTTTGGATCGTCGTTTTCCCACAAAATACCCGCCAGGCCGCTATCGCTGGCGACCAGTTTCAGTTCACCCACCGGGGTGACTATCGGTTTGAAGTAGTACATGGTGATTCTCCCGTCACGGTTCTGTCGCCTATTATCGCACTTTTCATCAGCCTGACTGGCTGTTTTCGGTCATGGCGATAAACTGTTGTGCTGTCCGAAAACAGCCAGTCTGCCGGGATTCACCGGTGTAGGCTGCGCTTATTTACCGGAGAACTGCCATGCTCGATCCCGACATTGCCTATCAGGCGCTGACCTCTCGTGATACCCGCTTTGACGGCGTTTTCTTTGTTGGCGTGACCTCAACCGGTATCTATTGTCGTCCGGTCTGCCCGGTCAAAGCGCCGATGCAGAAGAACTGCCTTTTCTTCAGCAGCGCCGAAGCGGCGGAGAAAGCCCGCTTTCGCCCCTGCCTGCGCTGTCGGCCCGAACTGGCACCCGGTAATGCGCCGGTTGATCAGCCGCATCGTGTGGCAGAGCGGCTGGTTCAGCGTATCGAGGAAGGCATGCTGGAGGAACGTGAAGGACTGGAGGCGATTGCCGCTGAATTCGGTATCAGCCTGCGTCAGCTGCGCCGTATCGTGCAGCAGGAGCTGGGTGTCTCGCCGCTGGAACTGAAGCAGACGCGGCGCATGCTGCTGGCTAAACAGCTGCTGACCGAAACCCGGCTGCCGATTATTGACGTTGCCTATGCCAGCGGCTTTGGCAGCCTGCGGCGCTTTAATGATGTCTTCCAGGCGCGTTACCGCATGACGCCAGGCGCGCTGCGCAGGGACGATACGGGCACTCAGTGCGCGCAGCCCGGCGACCGCGTGACGCTGCGGCTGGCCTATCGCCCTCCCTACGACTGGGCGGCGATGCTCTGGTTTTTGCAGACGCATCTGATGAAAGAGGTCGAGGCGGTGGAAGATGGCAGCTGGCGACGCACTGTGGTGCTGGGTCGCTGCCGGGGCTGGGTTTCTGTTTCGCATCTGCCGCAAAAGAATGCGTTGCAGGTGACGCTCTCCACCTCGCTGACGCCGGTTCTGCCTCTGCTGCTGCGCCGTCTGCGCGATCTGTTCGATCTCGACGCACAGCCGCAGCGTATCGCCGCCTGTCTGGCGCAGGACCCACTGCTGGCACCCAGCCTGATCTCGCATCCGGGTCTGCGTGTGCCTGGCGCATTCGACGCCTTTGAGCTGGGCGTGCGCGCCATTATCGGCCAGCAGGTGACGGTCAAAGCGGCCACCACGGTCAGCAGCCGTTTTGCCGCCGCCTTTGGCGAACCCTGTGAGACGCCGTTCGCCGATCTGACCCGCTACACCGCCCATCCTGAACGCATCGCCGGACTGACGGTAGACGATGTCGCGCCGATGGGGATTGTCAGTGCCGCCCGCTCCCGCGCCATCATCGCCTTTGCAAATGCCTGCGCCAGCGGAGATTTGCGTCTCAGTGCCGCTCAGGCGCCAGACGAGGTCATCAAAAAACTGGTCAGCCTGCCGGGTATTGGTCCCTGGACCGCGCACTACATCGCGATGCGCGCCCTGCGCTGGCCGGATGCCTTTCCCAAAGAGGATATTGCCATCCGGAATAACCTGGGCGGCATGTCATCGAAAGAAGCGGAGGCGCGATCGCAGTCGTGGCGTCCCTGGCGCAGCTATGCAGTGATGCATATCTGGGAGAGCCTGGCAGTGGCAAAGGCAAAGAAAAAGCCGTGACGGTTGATGTAAGGATGCAGATAGTCTGCCCTGACCTGCATAGTCGGTATCGCAGAAACTAAAAATGCAGAGCCTCTTCCAGACTGCTTACAAACTCGCACCCGACTGAATCTGACCGCAACGAAAAAGCTCAACGCGCAGGGAACAGGGTCAGAAGAGGAAAGCGTCCCGCGCCTGGGACAAAAACGCCGGGAGCGTTTTTGAACAACGCAACGCGTTGGCCCGGCTACGGGCGCACCTCAGGGATGAGGTGCGTAATCGCGCGGGCCGAGCATGTCATGGATTGGCTTTGGCGTCTTTCCGATCTGACCCTGTTCTCTGCGCAGGCTCGATCTCACAGCGGAACGGGCCGGAGTTTGCTCACAACTTCAAAAACCAATCACGTTTTGCTTTGAAAAAGTAATCAGATACCGCAGAAACAAAAAAAGCGCCCTGAGGGCGCTTTTTTCTTAATTGGTGGGTCGTGCAGGATTGCCTCGGCCCATCCGGGGCCTCGCCCTTCGGGTGATGCTGTCGCATCAGCCTGAATCGCCTGGCGATTCAGTCGAACCTGCTGCAGGTTCTCACCCTGCACGGGGAACGCCGTGCCGCATAAACAAAAAAAGCGCCCTGAGGGCGCTTTTTTCTTAATTGGTGGGTCGTGCAGGATTCGAACCTGCGACCAATTGATTAAAAGTCAACTGCTCTACCAACTGAGCTAACGACCCGCTGGGGGCTTACAACCGTTCAACACGCCAGGCGGCTGAGATAAGATGGTGGGTCGTGCAGGATTCGAACCTGCGACCAATTGATTAAAAGTCAACTGCTCTACCAACTGAGCTAACGACCCATCTTAGGTTGTGAAGCAATGCTGAAGTGTTCTTCTTAAAACTGCGCGGTAAAAGCGCGTCTGAGGAAGATGGTGGGTCGTGCAGGATTCGAACCTGCGACCAATTGATTAAAAGTCAACTGCTCTACCAACTGAGCTAACGACCCATCTTCAGGCTTACCAGACACTTTGCAATGTGTCCCGGCAACGGCGGCATATATTACTGATTTAGCGGGGTAGCGCAACTCTTATTTCTGCTAAATGCTTCAGTTGCTTACCTTTCATACGGCAAGACCAGAAATCACACGATATCTGGCCTGAACCGTACAGATTACAGACTGGTCAGACGTTTTTGCGCCTGCTTAGCAGATTCGGTGTCTGGATAAAGTTTGATCACCTGCTGGAAGACCGCTTTAGCTTTCGCTGTGTCTTTTTTCTCCTGCATGATGACGCCCACTTTCAACAACGCTTCTGCAGCTTTCGGCGACTTCGGATAGTTTTTCACTACCGTGGCGTAATAGTAAGCCGCGTCGTCCTTTTTGCCTTTGTTATAGTTCAGCTGTCCCAGCCAGTAATTGGCGTTCGGCTGATAGGTCGAATCCGGGTAACGTTTTACCCACGCCTGGAGCGCGCTAATCGCCTGATCATACTGTTTCTTCTCCAGAATCAGCGCCACAGCCGCATTGTAATCGCTGTTAGCGTCACCGGTCTGAGCAGGTGCGCTATCCGTTGATGCTGCCGCGCCTGCGGTTGCTGCTGCGCCGGTATCCGCTGCGGCATTACTGCCCGCTGCCTGCTGACCGCCGCTGGTGCTGGCACTGCTCAGGCTGTCAATCTGCTGGTAAAGCTGCTTCTGCCGCTCAACCACCTGATTCAACTGATACGTGTTTTGCTGGATTTGCCCACGCAGCGCATCGATATCACGCTGGTTATCGCTCATCTGCTGCTGCAATTGCTGCATCAGCTGAGCCTGGGCATTAGAAATTCGTTCAAGAGTGGTGACACGGTCTTCGACCGAGCCGGAGCCAACGCTACTGATTGACGCTTGGGCATTAGCGGCCCAGGGGGCCGCTACGCCAATCAGTAACGACAGACTCAACAGGTGATGTCTGAAGTTACTAACCATGTGATTCTCTTAGTAGACCAGAACGGCACGACGGTTTTTAGAATACGCTGCTTCGTCATGACCCAGAACGGCTGGCTTCTCTTTACCGTAAGATACGATAGACATCTGATCAGCCGACACGCCTTTGCCCTGCAGGTACATTTTAACCGCGTTAGCACGACGTTCGCCCAGGGCGATGTTGTATTCCGGCGTACCGCGCTCATCCGCATGACCTTCGATGGTCACTTTGTATGACGGGTTGCTGCGCAGGAAGGTTGCATGCTGATCCAGCATCTGTGCGTAATCAGACTGAACGTCATACTTGTCCAGGCCGAAGTACACGATGTTGTTCTGCTGCAGCTGCTGCATCTGCAGACGAGCCTGCTCGTCAGAAGACATGTTGCCGCCGTTGCCGTTCATGCCAGAATTTGCACCGTAAGCGCCGCCATCAGCGCCCATGCCAGTCTGGTCATTGTTGTTGTTCTTGTGTGAGCTACAAGCCGCTACTGCCAGAACCGGCAGAGCCAGCATCAAACCCTTCAGCACTTTGTTCAGTTGCATTTCAAAATCCCATTATTGTTTATTGTTTGTGATGTCTGAACTGTCAGACATTACAGATACGGCGACCAGGCAGGAAATTTTACCTGTCCATCAGTTGCCGGAAGACGCGCTTTGAAACGGCCGTCGGTAGAAACCAACTGCAACACGGAACCCATACCCTGAGTAGAGCTGTAGATTACCATTGTGCCATTGGGTGCCAGGCTCGGCGTTTCATCCAGGAACGTGTCCGTTAACGTTTGAACGGCTCCCGTTTCCAGATCCTGTTTGGCGACGTGTTGAGCACCACCGTTGGTGCTAATCATCACCATAGACTTACCATCTGTCGCAACATCCGAATCCTGGTTCTGACCGCCTTCCCAGGTAATACGTTGTGGCGCGCCACCGTTAAGTCCGACTTTGTAGATTTGTGGAGCACCAGCCTGATCGGAGGTGTAAGCCAGCGTCTGGCTGTCCGGGAACCAGGTTGGTTCGGTGCTGTTATAGCGACCATCGGTAATCTGACGCGTCTGACCTGAGGCCAGATCCATCACATAGAGGTTCAGGCTGCCGGTTTTAGAGAGCGCGAACGCCAGTTTAGAGCCATCCGGCGAGAACGCTGGGGCACCGTTGTGACGTGGATAGGAGGCGATCTGACGGATAGCACCGTTCGACAGCGTCTGTACCACCAGCGCAGATTTGCCGCTTTCAAAGGTCACGTAAGCGACTTTGCTGCCATCCGGAGACCAGGCTGGCGACATCAGCGGCTGTGGTGAACGGTGCACAACAAACTGGTTGTAACCATCGTAGTCAGCAACGCGCAGCTCATACGGGAACTGGCCGCCGTTGGTCTGCACCACATAGGCGATACGGGTACGGAAAGCGCCCTTGATGCCGGTCAGCTTCAGGAACGTTTCGTCACTGGCCGTATGAGCGGCATAACGCAGCCACTGCTTCGTCACTTTATAACTGTTTTGAGCCAGCACGGTACCGGGAGCACCGCCGGTGTCGACCAACTGGTACGAAACCTGATAGCTGCCATCCGGGTTAGACGCGACCTGACCGACGACCACGGCATCAATGCCGAGTGCACTCCACGCGGCAGGCTGAACTTCCTGCGCGCTGGCAGGCTGCTGTGGCAGACGCGAGCGATCCAGTGGATTAAATTTGCCACTGTTGCGCAGGTCAGCTGCAACGATGCCGCCGATATCTTCCGGCGCTGCGCCAGCACCGGCCCATTTAAACGGCACCACGCCAATCGGGCGCGCAGTGTTGACACCCTGGGTGATCTCAATTCGAACTTCTGCATGCAGCATGGCTGCCCACAGCAGGATAAAAAAGCCTAACGTAACGCGAAGAGCTTGCTTCATTTTATCTCCCTTATCTGAACCTCAGTCCACGATAATTGGCACTGTTCCTGGAAACCACGAGTACAACTTAAGTACGGCACGCTAAACATAGATCAACTTGCCGCCCGTTACTGCATTATTGCGGTTTAAAACGCATTGGGGCGTTTTTAAACACTTCGTAGACCGCCTGCGAAGGCGGCTTCGGAATACGTGCCTGTTTTGCGGCAGCAATCGCGGCCTGACAGAGCGCGGGATCGCCACCCTCTGACTTAACATCAATCAACAAGCCATCAGGCGCAAGTTTAATCCGCAAATCACAGGTTTTTCCGCGATACAGATCCGCATCATAGAATCGGCTCTGAATCGCACTCACAACCTGACCCATGTAGGAGTTGATTTCCGCGCCTGATGCACCCGCTTTCTTCTGGTTTCCCTGCCCTGCTGCGCCGCCAGAGGTGCCGCTTTTCGGTGCATTTTTACCGGAAGCGAGTCCACCCAGCAAATCATCGACATCGCTGTCGTTGGCCGCATCGGCGGCGGCTTTGGCTTTAGCATCCGCTTTGGCCTTTGCGGCAGCATCGGCTTTGGCTTTCGCCGCGGCATCGGCTTTCGCTTTCGCGGCAACTTCCGCCTTCTCTTTGGCGGCCTCTTTAGCTGCTTCCGCTTTCTCTTTTGCGGCTTCTGCGGCTTTCTCTTTCGCTGCCTCTGCGGCTTTTGCTTTGGCCTCAGCTGCTTTTTCTTTAGCCTCTTCAGCCGCTTTGGCTTTGGCATCCGCCGCCGCTTTCACTTTGGCCTCAGCCGCGGCTTTTGCATCTGCTTCAGATTTCGCCTTCGCTTCCGCAACGGCTTTCTCTTTTGCAGCAGCGGCAGCGGCGGCTTTCGCCTGCTGATCAGCCTGCTTCTTTGCTTCGGCTGCGGCCTGTTTCGCCTGCTCAGCCGCGGCTTTTGCCTGCGCATCTGCCTGAGCTTTTGCATCCGCTTTGGCTTTGGTAGCCGCCGCTTCCGCCGTTTTTTGCTGCTCCTGCGCCTGCTTAGCAGCGTCTTCGGCAGCTTTCTGCTGCTCAGCCTGCTGTTTCGCCTCTTCTTTCGCGGTTTCCTGCGCGGCTAAACGCTCTTTTTCCAGCGCTTTCAGACGCTGCTGTTCAGCAGCCTGTTTCTGTTGCAGCTCTTCAGCCTGCTGCTGCGCCTGCTTTTTACGCTGCTGCTCAGCCCGCTGGCTGTCACTTTGCTGGTTCTGCTGACGATTGTATTGACTCACGACGGCACCGGGATCGACCATCACTGCATCAATATCACTGCCTCCGCCACCCGCACTGCTGGCGTCAATGTGCTCATTAAACGAGCTCCAAATCAGCAGCGCGATCAGCACGATATGCAGAATCACCGAAATGATTATCGCGCGCTTTAACTTCTCGTTTTGCTCGGTTGCCTTCGACACACTCGGTTCCCAAAAAACGGTTCGATTTTAAATCGGCTGCGTCATCAAACCGACAGATTTAACACCCGCCTGGTGCAGCAGGTTGAGCGCTTTAATAATTTCATCGTAAGGCACCTCTTTCGCGCCCCCGATCAAAAAGACCGTCTTAGGATTCGCTTCCAGTCGACGCTGCGCTTCGCTGATGACCTGCTCTGGTGGAAGTTGATCCATACGATCGTGATCCACGACCAGGCTGTACTGACCCACGCCCGCTACTTCGACAATCACCGGCGGATTATCATCGCTGGCAACGGTTTTCGAATCGGTCGCATCAGGCAGATCCACTTCCACGCTCTGGGTAATAATGGGCGCCGTTGCCATGAAGATCAGCAACAGCACCAACAGGACGTCCAGTAGCGGAACGATGTTGATTTCCGACTTCAGGTCGCGGCGTTTGCGACCACGTACTCTGGCCATCATTAACCTCTATTTACTTAGCGCTATCGCTGGAGAAAGCCTGGCGATGCAGAATGGCAGTGAACTCTTCCATGAAGTTGTCGTAGCCCTGCTCCAGTTTGTTCACGCGCTGGTTCAGACGGTTGTACGCCATCACCGCCGGAATCGCGGCAAACAGACCGATAGCGGTCGCAATCAACGCTTCAGCGATACCCGGTGCAACCATCTGCAGGGTTGCCTGCTTCACGGCACCCAGTGCGATAAAGGCGTGCATGATCCCCCAGACGGTGCCGAACAGTCCGATATAAGGGCTGATAGAACCGACGGTGCCGAGGAATGGAATGTGGTTTTCCAGCGCTTCCAGCTCACGGTTCATCGAGATGCGCATCGCACGGCTCGCACCATCAATGACCGCTTCCGGCGCATGGCTGTTGGCGCGATGCAGGCGGGCGAACTCTTTAAAGCCGGAATAGAAAATCTGCTCCGAACCGCCCAGTTCTTCCCGGCGCTCCTGGCTCTCCTGATAGAGGCGCGAGAGTTCGATGCCGGACCAGAATTTGTCTTCAAACGCCTCCGCTTCTCTTCCCGCCGCATTCAGAATACGTGTGCGCTGAATAATGATGGCCCAGGAGGCAATAGAAAAGCCGATCAAAATCAACATGATAAGTTTGACCAGAAGGCTCGCCTTCAGGAACAAATCAAGAATGTTCATGTCAGTCACTGCTTGAACTCCGCGACAATAGACTTGGGAAGCGCAATCGGCTTCATTAGATGTGGGTTAATGCAGGCAATCAGGACTTCTGCCTCATTGAGCACTTTGCCTTCAGTATTCACGATACGCTGAGTGAACGTCATGGTAGCCCGTGTCATTGATGTGACCTCGCTCTGGATCTCCAGAAGGTCATCAAGACGCGCCGCCGCCAGATAGTCCACCGATATACGCCGTACCACAAAAGCGATCTGCTGTTCTAACAGCGTCTGCTGATTGAAATGGTGCTGTCGCAACATTTCAGTACGTGCTCGTTCATAAAAAGCGATATAGCTGGCGTGATAAACCACACCACCGGCATCAGTATCTTCGTAGTAGACCCGAACCGGCCAGCGAAACAGCGTTGTACTCACTCTACATCCCGGCCTCGTTTTAAACGTTGTTACTATACGCAAGAGAATTGGGGTTGGGAATGGCTCGTCAGAGCCAGGCGAAAATAATTATCGCTCCGTAACAAACGGAACGATTTCAGGGAGATTAATTGACCAGACGCTGACAAAAATTCACTGACAGCGCCGATGAGGCGGGGTCTTAAAGATAAAAACGGTAAAGCGCAATAAATAGCACCAGCATGGCGGGTAACGGGGCAAACAGCGCCTGCCATCGGGTTTGCTTTGGCCGGAAGCCCACACCGTGGATTACCCCACTGCAGACCGCCCAGATCAGCACCAGCCCCTGCAGAGCCGGTAACTGGCCTGCCTGATTGGCAAAGCGTGTCGGATCCCACATCACGCCGCCTGCGGTCAGCAGCGCCAGCAGCAGTGAAAGGGCCCGTAACGGGCCCTTATCCATCAGATCATACAGCATCCGAATTAGCGTTCGCATCAGTGAGGCTCATCCTGCGCTTCAATGTGCTCAATCGCCAGCGCGGTCACGATACCAAAGGCACAGGCCAGCAACGTGCCGAGAATCCAGGCAAAATACCACATGCGACGTCTCCTTAATTAATAGAGTGAGTGACTGTTGCTTTCAATATGCTCTTTGGTGATACGACCAAACATCTTCCAGTAGCACCAGGTGGTGTAGGCCAGAATGATCGGCACAAAGATAGCGGCGGCAACGGTCATGGTTTGCAGCGTCAGCAGGCTGGACGTTGCGTCCCACATGGTCAGGCTCATACCCGGCACCGTGCTGGATGGCATGATGAACGGGAACATTGCAATGCCGGCTGTCATGATGACGCAGGCCAGCGTCAGTGAGGAGAACAGGAACGCCCAGGCGCCCTTCTCAACCCGCGAGCAGAGTATGGTCAGCAGCGGCAGCACAGCGCCCAGCAGCGGGAACAGCCACAGCACAGGATGGTTCTGGAAGTTGACCATCCAGGCACCCGCTTCGCGCACCACGGTTTTGCCCAGTGGGTTAGAAGCAGCGAAGTGATCCATGGTGCTGGTCACCACATAACCATCGATACCATATTTCACCCAGACGCCCGCCAGGATAAAGCAGACCATCATCACCAGGGCGGCAAGTTGTGCTGCGGTGCGTGAACGCAGATGCAGTTCGCCGGTAGTGCGCATCTGCAGATAGGTTGCACCCTGCGCCAGAATCATCGCCACACTGACCACACCTGCCAGCAGACCAAACGGATTCAGCAGCTGGAAGAAGTTACCGGTATAGAACAGGCGCAGATACTCATCGGCATGGAACGGCACGCCCTGTAACAGGTTGCCAAACGCTACGCCGATCACCAGCGGCGGCACGAAGCTGCCAATGAAAATCCCCCAATCCCAGGCACCGCGCCAGCGATTGTCTTCAATCTTCGAACGGTAATCGAAGCCAACCGGACGGAAGAACAGCGACGCGAGCACCAGAATCATCGCCACGTAGAAGCCAGAGAAGGCTGCCGCGTAAACCATCGGCCAGGCGGCAAACAGCGCGCCACCTGCGGTGATCAGCCAGACCTGGTTACCGTCCCAGTGTGGGGCGATACTGTTAATCATGATACGACGTTCAGTATCATTCCGGCCCAGAATGCGTGTCAGCATCCCGACACCCATATCAAAACCATCTGCGACGGCAAAGCCAATCAGCAGCACGCCAATCAACAGCCACCAGACAAAGCGCAGAACTTCATAATCAAACATAGTCGCTCTCCTTATCCCTGTACCGGCTGGGTGATTGCCGTGATCTGCTCATGATGATAACGCCCGGTTTTCAGGCTGCTCGGCCCAAGGCGGGCGAATTTGAACATCAGGTACATCTCAGCCACCAGGAACATTGTGTAGAGTCCGCAGATCAGGATCATGGAGAACAGCAGATCGCCAACGGTCAGGGAGGAGTTGGCTACCGCAGTCGGCAGAACTTCACCGATAGCCCAGGGCTGACGACCATACTCCGCCACAAACCAGCCTGATTCGATAGCGATCCACGGCAGCGGAATACCAAACAGCGCCGCTTTCAGTAACCAGCGATTTTTGCCGATGCGGTTACGCAGTACGCTCCAGAACGCCAGCGCGATAATGCCCAGCAGCAGTACGCCACACAGCACCATGATGCGGAAGGCAAAATAGAGCGGGGCGACACGCGGGATAGAGTCCTGCGTCGCCTGTTTAATCTGCGCTTCGGTTGCATCAGCCACGTTGTCGGTATAACGCTTCAGCAGCAGACCGTAGCCGAGATCCTGTTTGTGACTGTTGAACGCGTCACGCACCGCCGGATCCTGGCTGCCACCGCGCAGCTCATTCAGCAGGGCATAGGCTTTCATGCCGTTGCGGATGCGCACTTCATGCTGTGCCATCAGATCTTTCAGGCCGGTTACCGGCGTATCGGTAGATCGGGTGGCGATCAGGCCCAGCAGCCAGGGGATCTGTACTGCGTATCGGTTCTCCTGAGTTGCCTGATCGGGCAGGCCAAACAGGGTAAACGACGCCGGTGCCGGCTGGGTTTCCCACTCCGCTTCGATAGCGGCCAGTTTGGTTTTCTGCACGTCACCCATTTCGTAACCTGACTCATCGCCAAGAACGATGACTGACAGCACCGCCGCCATGCCAAAGCTGGCTGCGATAGCGAACGAGCGTTTAGCAAAGGCGAAGTCACGACCTTTCAGCATGTACCAGGCGCTGATGCCCATAATAAACATTGCACCGGTGGTGTAACCGGCTGCCACGGTGTGAACGAATTTCACCTGCGCGACCGGGTTCAGCACCAGCTCTGAGAAGCTGACCATCTCCATGCGCATGGTTTCGAAGTTGAACTCAGAGGCGATCGGATTCTGCATCCAGCCGTTAGCCACCAGAATCCACAGCGCCGACATGTTTGAGCCTAGCGCCACCAGCCAGGTGACGGCGAGGTGCTGCACTTTGCCCAGGCGATCCCAGCCAAAAAAGAACAGGCCAACAAAGGTGGATTCCAGGAAGAACGCCATCAGACCTTCGATGGCGAGCGGCGCGCCGAAGATATCGCCAACGTAGTGAGAGTAATATGACCAGTTAGTCCCGAACTGAAATTCCATGGTCAGGCCGGTGGCGACACCCAGCGCAAAGTTAATACCGAATAACTTGCCCCAGAACTTCGTCATATCTTTATAGATTTGTTTGCCGCTCAGGACATATACCGTTTCCATGATCGCCAGCAAGAACGCCATACCCAGCGTTAAAGGGACGAACAGAAAATGGTACATCGCCGTTAAGGCAAACTGTAACCGCGACAGCTCGACGATATCTAACATAAGGACTCCTTGCTCCTCGCTTTGTCTCCGTCACGCGCGCGAACAGATCGAACGCAATCAGAGTCAGCAACGACTGTTTATTGATTCCAGTTTTTTATTACCCGCAGAACAGGTCTGTGAGCTGCCCGAACAGGCGAGTAGCGAATGAAGCAGCTCAGAAAATTGTCAATCAGCGCTTTCGTTAACGCGTGCTTTAACAGGAGGAAAGCGGGTGTTATCCCGGGTTGAGCAGACGTTTGAAAATTTGTGTAAAAGGCTGGATTGATGCAGCGCAATTTACGCCCTTAGCGTTGCGCTTTGCCAGAGATATAGTTGGATATAAGTCGCGATTAATTGATCTGGATTAACGCATTAAGTTTCCAGATAGAGTCAGGTAGGTTTCTTGTTAATGAGATGTCAGTAATGAAATAAAGCGCGAAGAAATAATTTACCTTTGACACTTTTCCTTAACGTGATGAGCCGCAGACCGGTTATTTAACCGCGCACTCTTCTCTTTAGCTTCCTGCGTTATAGCTCTCATTTACAGGCATAAAAAAAGCCACCCGAAGGTGGCTTAGTCTCAGATGACGCTGACTTATTTAGCAGGTAATACGGCTTTAACTGCGTCACCGATATCCGCCAGGCTGCGGACAGTTTTCACGCCTGCCGCTTCCAGCGCAGCAAATTTCTCATCTGCTGTACCTTTACCACCGGCAATGATGGCGCCAGCATGGCCCATACGCTTGCCTTTTGGCGCGGTGACGCCAGCAATGTAGCCTACAACCGGCTTGGTCACGTGCTCTTTAATGAAGGCTGCAGCTTCTTCTTCTGCGCTACCGCCGATCTCACCGATCATCACGATAACTTCAGTCTGTGGATCATCCTGGAACATTTTCAGGATGTCGATGAAGTTAGAGCCTGGGATCGGGTCACCACCGATGCCAACGCAGGTTGACTGGCCGTAGCCGATATCCGTGGTCTGCTTAACCGCTTCATAGGTCAGGGTGCCTGAACGTGACACGATACCGACGCGGCCCGGCTGGTGAATGTGGCCCGGCATGATGCCGATTTTACATTCGCCTGGGGTGATAACGCCTGGGCAGTTTGGACCGATCATCCGCACGCCTGCTTCATCCAGCTTCACTTTCACGGTCAGCATATCCAGGGTCGGGATGCCTTCGGTGATGGTGATGATCAGTTTGATGCCCGCGTCGATTGCTTCCAGGATGCCATCTTTACAGAAAGGAGCCGGAACGTAGATCACAGTGGCGGTCGCGCCGGTTGCTTCTACCGCTTCGCGAACGGTGTTGAACACCGGCAGGCCGAGATGGGTCGTGCCACCTTTGCCTGGCGTCACGCCGCCAACCAGTTGGGTGCCGTATGCCAGCGCCTGCTCAGAATGGAAAGTCCCCTGGCCACCGGTGAAACCCTGGCAAATGACTTTGGTGTTTTTGTCGATCAGAATGGACATTATTTACCCTCCGCGGCAGCAACAACACGCTGTGCGGCGTCTGTCAGGCTGGTTGCTGCAATGATGTTCAGACCGCTGTCCGCCAGTTTCTGGGCGCCCAGCTCGGCGTTGTTACCTTCCAGACGTACCACAACTGGCACGTTCACACCCACTTCAGCGACTGCGCCGATGATGCCGTCGGCAATCAGGTCGCAGCGTACGATGCCGCCGAAGATGTTAACGAATACGGCTTTAACCGCATCGTCAGACAGGATGATTTTAAAGGCTTCGGTCACGCGCTCTTTGGTTGCGCCGCCGCCGACATCAAGGAAGTTGGCCGGTTGACCGCCGTGGTGTTTAACGATGTCCATGGTGCCCATCGCCAGACCTGCGCCGTTAACCATACAACCGATGTTGCCTTCCAGCGCAACATAGTTCAGTTCCCACTGTGTCGCATGGGCTTCACGCGGATCTTCCTGGCTTGGATCGCGCATTTCGCGCAGCTCTGGCTGACGGAACAGGGCATTGCCATCGGCACCCAGTTTGCCATCCAGGCAGATCAGGTCGCCCTGTTTGGTGATCACCAGCGGGTTGATCTCAACCATCGCCAGATCGCGCTCCAGGAACAGTGTCGCCAGGCCCATGAAGATCTTGGTGAACTGGCCAACCAGCTTGCCGGTCAGGCCAAGTTTGAACGCCAGCTCACGGCCCTGATAAGGCTGCGGGCCAGTCAGTGGATCCAGCGCCATTTTGTGGATCAGGTGCGGGGTCTCTTCCGCCACTTTTTCAATTTCCACGCCGCCTTCAGTTGAGGCCATGAAAATTACGCGACGTGTTGCGCGATCGACCACAGCGCCCAGATAGAGCTCCTGATCGATATCGGTCGCCGCTTCAACCAGAATCTGGTTTACCGGCTGGCCGTTTGCGTCTGTCTGATAGGTAACCAGGCGTTTGCCCAGCCAGTTTTCAGCAAAAGCACGAATCTCTTCTTTGCTGTTAACCACTTTCACACCGCCCGCTTTACCGCGGCCACCGGCATGAACCTGACATTTAACTACCCACGGGCCTGCGCCAATTTTAGAGGCTGCTTCTTCCGCTTCACGTGGTGTAGTACAGGCGTAACCCGTTGGTGCCGGCATGCCATACCGTGCAAACAGTTGTTTCGCCTGGTATTCGTGTAAGTTCATGATGTTCTATCCATTCAGGTCTGAAAAGAGTAATGAGGTTGGGCGCGCGGCAAGGCGCGCCCGGTGAAAATCAGACATCCAGCAGCAGGCGCGCCGGATCTTCCAGCATCTCTTTCACTGCAACCAGATAACCAACTGATTCACGGCCATCGATCAGACGGTGGTCGTAGGAGAGCGCCAGATACATCATCGGCAGCACCACAACCTGACCATTGACCGCCATCGGGCGATCTTTGATGGCGTGCATGCCCAGGATGGCGCTCTGCGGTGGGTTGATGATCGGGGTGGACATCAGTGAACCAAAGACGCCGCCGTTGGTAATGGTAAAGTTACCGCCGGTCAGATCCTCAACTGTCAGCTTGCCGTCACGGCCTTTCACTGCCAGCTCTTTGATTTTCTTCTCGATGTCCGCCATGCTCAGCGCATCAACATCACGCAGGACCGGTGTAACCAGACCACGTGGCGTAGAGACCGCAATGCTGACGTCGAAGTAGTTGTGGTAAACCACATCTTCACCATCGATAGAAGCATTCACTTCCGGATAGCGTTTCAGCGCTTCAACAACCGCTTTGATGTAGAAGGACATAAAGCCCAGACGTACACCGTGACGCTTCTCGAAGGCCTCACCATACTGCTTACGCAGATCCATGATGGGCTTCATGTTGATTTCGTTGAAGGTGGTCAGCATCGCGGTGCTGTTCTTCGCTTCCAGCAGACGCTCGGCAACACGCTTACGCAGACGGGTCATCGGCACGCGTTTTTCGCTGCGGTTAGCCACTGGCTGCTGCGCGGCGGCCGCATCAGCAGCTGGCGCAGCGGCTTTGGCAGCCTGCGGTTTGTTGGCCAGATGTTTTTCAACATCTTCACGGGTCAGACGACCGCCGACACCGCTGCCTTTGATCTGCGAGGCATCAAGATTGTGCTCTGCAATCAGACGGCGGATAGCCGGGCTGAGCGCATCGTTGCTCTCTTCTTCCAGTGACGCAGTCTGACGCTGAGCCGGGGTAGACTCTTTGCTTTCAGACTTCGCGCTGCTCTCTTTACCGGCGCTGTTGCCCTCTTTCAGACGACCCAGGATCTGGCGGGAAGTGACGGTGGCGCCCTCTTCTTCCAGAACGGCTTCCAGGATACCGTCCGCAGAGGCTGGCACTTCCAGTACAACTTTGTCAGTTTCGATTTCGACCAGCACTTCATCGCGAGTGACTGCATCGCCTGGTTTTTTATGCCAGGTTGCCACAGAGGCATCGGCAACCGATTCAGGCAGGTCGGGAACGAGAATATCTACGCTACTCATTATCTTTCCTTTTAATTAATTAACGTTCAGCGCGTCATTAACCAGGTCTTGCTGCTGTTGTTGGTGTACGGACATGTAACCCACGGCCGGTGAGGCGGATGCCGGGCGGCCTGCATAACGTAAGGTGGCACCAAACGGCACAACTTCACGGAAATGATGCTGACTGCAATACCAGGCGCCCTGATTCAGTGGCTCTTCCTGACACCAGACAAAATCCTGCACGTGAGCATACGCTTTTAATGCTTCCTGTACCGCGTGATGCGGGAACGGATAGAGCTGCTCGATGCGCACGATAGCCACATCGGTCTGCTCATTTTTACGACGCTGCTCCAGCAGGTCGTAATAGACTTTACCGGAGCACAGCACGACGCGTTTCACGCCCTGCGGATCCAGATCATCGACTTCGCCAATCGCAGGCTGGAAGCTGCCATTAGCCAGTTCATCCAGCGTGGAGATAGCCAGCGGATGACGCAGCAGTGATTTCGGCGACATCACAATCAGCGGACGGCGCATACCGCGCAGCGCCTGACGACGCAGCATATGGTAAACCTGCGCAGGGGTAGACGGCACGCAGACCTGCATGTTCTGCTCAGCGCAGAGTTGCAGATAACGCTCCAGGCGCGCAGAGGAGTGCTCTGGCCCCTGACCTTCATAACCGTGCGGCAGCAGCATCACCAGGCCACACATCCGGCCCCATTTCTGCTCACCGGAGCTGATGAACTGGTCGATAACAACCTGTGCGCCGTTGGCGAAGTCACCAAACTGCGCTTCCCAGATGGTCAGGATGCGCGGCTCTGCGGTGGCATAACCATATTCAAAGGCCAGCACCGCCTCTTCTGACAGCACGGAGTCCCACACTTTGAACTGACCCTGTCCGCTGTGCACGTGGTGCAGAGGGGTATAGGTTGAGCCGTTCGCCTGGTTATGGACTACCGCGTGACGATGGAAGAAGGTTCCGCGACCGGTATCTTCACCCGACAGACGCACCGGAATGCCTTCATCAACCAGCGTGGCATATGCCAGGTTTTCCGCGCCGCCCCAGTCAAAGGCTTTCTCGCCTTCAGCCATCAGGCGACGGTCGTTGTAAATTTTGGCAACACGCGACTGCACTTCCACCTCTTCAGGCACCTGGCTGATACGCAGCGCCAGCTCCTTCAGACGTTTCATGTCGACCTGAGCCGGGTAAGGTTCATCCCACTCATGATTCAGGTAAGGTGACCAGGTAAAGGAGTGCAGACTCATTGGACGCCATTCCGGCACCACGCACTCACCCGCATCCAGCGCGTCACGGTAGAGATTGACCATTTCGGTCGCATCTTCCTGCGTGGCAATGGCTTCACCTTCCAGACGGTCGGCATAGATTTTACGCGGCGTCGGGTGTTTTTTGATTTTCTGGTACATCAGCGGCTGGGTCGCACTTGGCTCATCCGCCTCGTTGTGACCATGACGGCGATAGCAGACCAGATCGATAAACACATCACGCTTAAAGGTGTTGCGATAGTCGAGCGCCAGACGGGTCACAAACGCGACCGCTTCCGGATCGTCAGCATTGACGTGGAAAATCGGTGCCAGCACCATTTTGCCGATATCGGTGCAGTAAGGGGTAGAACGCGCATCTTTCGGGTTGGATGTGGTGAAGCCAACCTGGTTGTTGATGACGATGCGAACGGTACCGCCCACTTCATAACCGCGCGCCTGTGACATGTTCAGAGTTTCCTGAACCACGCCCTGGCCAATCACGGCCGCATCACCATGAATGGTGATCGGTAAGACTTTATTGCTGGCTGGCTCATCCAGACGATCCAGACGGGCACGTACTGAACCCATGACTACCGGGCTGACGATCTCCAGGTGCGACGGGTTAAACGCCAGCGCCAGGTGAACCAGGCCGCCTTCGGTTTCCACGTCAGACGAGAAGCCCATGTGGTACTTCACGTCACCGGTGCCCAGATGCTCTTTGTGCTTACCGGCGAACTCGTCGAACAGATCCTGTGGCTTTTTACCCAGCACGTTGATCAGCACGTTGAGACGGCCACGGTGCGCCATACCCAATACGACTTCACGGGTTCCGCTCTTACCGGCATGACGGATCATTTCGCGCAGCATCGGAACCAGTGCATCGCCGCCTTCCAGCGAGAAGCGTTTGGCACCCGGGAATTTCGCTCCGAGATATTTTTCCAGCCCTTCGGCCGCGGTCAGCTCTTTCAGGAAACCTTTTTTCTCTTCATTGCTGAAGGCTGCACGGCCCGCGACTGACTCAAGGCGCTGCTGAATCCAGCGTTTCTCATCAGTGTTGTTGATGTGCATATATTCTGCACCGATCGAGCCGCAGTAAGTCTGAGTCAGCGCCTCGAACAGTTCGGCCAGCTTCATGGTCTCTTTGCCAATGGCAAAAGAGCCGACGTTAAAGCTTTCCTGAAAATCGGCCTCGGTCAGATCGTGAAAAGCGGGATCGAGATCGGCTACCCGGTCCTGTTTCCACAGACCAAGCGGGTCAAGATTGGCGTGCTGATGACCGCGGAAACGAAACGCGTTAATCAGCTGCAGCACTTTTACTTGCTTGGAGTTGGTTTCAGGATCGGAGACAGATGAGGTGTAACGAGATGCGTCTTTCGCCAGGCGACGGAAGTACTCACGTGTGGTGGAGTGAAACTGCTCAGGTTTCATTCCGGTGCCCGGTAACTGCTGGAACATCGAGCGCCACACTGCATCGACAGAGTCAGGATCGGTCAGGAAATCCTCATAGAGCTGCTCTATGTAAGACTGATTCGCGCCGGCCAGCCAGGAAGAGTCCAGCCAGGGCTTCATCGCGCTGTTCTGCATTGTGATCCCTTAAGCATTGCTATGCTTTTTTGAGGTTTCATTTGTTGCCGCTTTCGCGGTTTGCCGTAGTGAGTTCAGCGATACGAGCACTTTGCGCAGCGCGCGTGGCCCGTAAGGGAACCTTTGTAAACGTGGTAATCACCGCGCTTACAGAGGCTTCCGTAAAACACCGGGAACCTGAGGTTCCCGGCAGAAACTGCTTATGCGCCGCGCTGCAGCAGCATCGACTTGATATGGCCGATGGCGCGCGTCGGGTTCAGCCCTTTCGGACATACGCTCACACAGTTCATGATGCTATGGCAGCGGAATACGCTGAAAGCATCATTCAGATTGTCGAGACGCGCCTCGGTTTCGGTGTCGCGGCTGTCAATCAGGAAGCGGTACGCGGCCAGCAGGCCAGCAGGACCGATGAACTTCTCAGGATTCCACCAGAATGATGGGCATGAGGTTGAGCAGCAGGCACAGAGTATACATTCGTACAGGCCATCCAGGTGTTCACGCTCATCCGGCGACTGCAGATGTTCACGAGCTGGCGGATTTTCCCCATTATTCAACAGGAAAGGCTTAATTTTCTCATACTGTGCATAAAACTGGCTCATGTCTACAACCAGGTCACGCACCACCGGTAAACCTGGCAGCGGACGGATAACAATTTTCTGTTTGCCGTTGCCCAGCGCCGAGACGGGCGTAATGCAGGCCAGTCCGTTTTTACCGTTCATGTTCAGGCCATCGGAACCGCAGACGCCTTCACGACAGGAGCGACGAAACGCCAGGGTCGGATCTTTCTCTTTCAGGCGAATCAGTGCGTCCAGCAGCATCATGTCGCGACCATCTTCCGCTTCCAGGGTGTAATCCTGCATGCGCGGTTTGTCATCGACGTCCGGATTGTAGCGATAAATTGAAAACTCGAGTCTCATGATCGTCTCCGAAATTAGTAGGTACGCACTTTCGGCGGGAAGGCCGCGCGCAGTTTCGGCTGCATGTTCACCTCACGGCGCGTCATGCTTTCGGTTTCCGGGACATAAAGACTGTGGCACAGCCAGTTTTCATCATCACGATCCGGGAAGTCGAAGCGACTGTGCGCACCGCGGCTTTCGGTGCGATAGTTAGCCGCTACCGCCGTGGCAAAGGCCGTCTCCATCAGGTTATCCAGCTCCAGGCACTCAATACGCTGGGTGTTGAAATCCGGTGAGCGGTCATCCAGACGCGCTGACTTCAGGCGCTGGCGAATCTCTTTCAGCTCTTCCAGACCCTGTGCCATCGCTTCGCCTTCACGGAATACCGAGAAGTTATTCTGCATGCAGCGTTGCAGCGCTTTACGAATCTCAACCGGATCTTCACCCGTGGTGTTGTTTTCCCAGCGGTTGAAACGCGCCATCGCCCCGGCGATCTCATCTTCTGTGGCATCACGCAGGTCGCCCTGCTCCTGAATACTCGCCAGCAGATGCAGACCCGCTGCACGGCCAAAGACCACCAGGTCGAGCAGTGAGTTACCGCCCAGACGGTTGGCACCATGCACCGATACACAGGCGATTTCACCGACGGCGAACAGGCCAGGAATCACTACATCTTCGCCCTGCTCATTGACGCGCAGTGCCTGGCCGGTCACTTTGGTCGGAATGCCGCCCATCATGTAGTGGCAGGTCGGAATGACCGGAATCGGCTCTTTAATCGGATCGGCGTGCGCAAAGGTGCGTGACAGCTCAAGGATGCCAGGCAGACGTGACTCAAGCACCTCTTTACCCAGATGATCCAGTTTCAGTTTGAGATGTGGACCCCACGGGCCATCACAGCCGCGACCTTCACGGATTTCAATCATCATTGAGCGCGCCACCACGTCGCGGCCCGCCAGATCTTTGGCGTTCGGCGCATAACGCTCCATGAAGCGTTCGCCATGTTTGTTCAGCAGATAGCCGCCTTCACCACGGCAGCCCTCGGTGACCAGCACGCCCGCACCGGCGATACCGGTTGGGTGGAACTGCCACATCTCCATATCCTGCACCGGTACGCCCGCACGCAGTGCCATACCTACGCCGTCACCGGTGTTGATGTGTGCATTGGTGGTGGACTGGTAGATACGGCCCGCGCCGCCGGTGGCCAGAATGGTCGCTTTCGCTTTGAAATAAACGGTTTCGCCGGTTTCGATGCAGATAGCGGTACAACCCACGACTGCGCCATCGGCGTTTTTCACC
Source organism: Pantoea sp. PvP021 (assembly GCF_054056055.1). Lineage (NCBI taxonomy): Bacteria > Pseudomonadati > Pseudomonadota > Gammaproteobacteria > Enterobacterales > Erwiniaceae > Pantoea > Pantoea sp. PvP021. The sequence continues at coordinate 1,607,257 of NZ_JBSRXX010000001.1, forward strand.
AGATCCAGTGCATACCACTCAGAGAAGATAGTGGTTTTGTTTTTCAGGTTCTGCTGATAAAGGGTGTGCAGCAATGCGTGACCGGTACGGTCAGCCGCAGCCGCCGTACGCGCCGCCTGCTCGCCACCGAAATTCTTTGACTGGCCACCAAACGGACGCTGATAGACACGACCATCTTCCAGACGCGAGAAAGGCAGACCCATGTGTTCCAGTTCCAGAATCGCTTCCGGTCCGGTTTTACACATATATTCAATCGCGTCCTGGTCGCCGATATAGTCGGAACCTTTGACGGTGTCGTACATGTGCCATTCCCAGTTATCTTCATGGGTATTACCCAGCGCAACGGTAATACCACCCTGCGCAGATACGGTGTGGGAACGGGTCGGGAAAACTTTAGATAACAGGGCACAGCTCTGGCCGCCCTGGGAGATTTGCAGTGCGGCTCGCATTCCTGCGCCACCTGCGCCGATTACCACGGCATCGAACTCTCTGATTGGCAAACTCATTTACACACCCCACACCACAACAAATCCATAAATCGCATACCACAACAGCGCCACGACAATCACAAACTGCAACAACAAGCGGGTTGGCAGTGATTTAACGTAGTCTGTTAACACCTGCCACATGCCAATCCAGCCGTGGATCAGAATGGAGAACAGCGTCAGCAGCGTGAACACTTTGGTGAATGCGGAAGCGAAGAAGCCACGCCACAGGTCATAAGTCAGCGTGTCTGTCATCACCACGAAACCGAGGATGTAGACGATGTAGAGCGTAATGAGAATTGCAGTTGCCCGCAGCAGCAGCCAGTCCTGAATGCCGTTGCGACCCAATGCGGATGCATTGCTTACCATACGAGGACTCCCGCCAGAATTGCCAGCACGACAGTGATCACAAAAGTCATATGAGCGGAACGCTTACCAACCTGCAGCGTTTCGGCCAGATAACCAAAATCCATCAACATATGACGAATCCCGCTCACCGCGTGATAGGCCAGCGCCGTTAAGATGCCCCACATAATGAACTTCGCGAAGAAGCCATCCATGATGGACGCAGCGTGCTGGAAACCTTCAGGAGAGGAGAGAGAGAGACCGAGCAGCCACAGCAGGATGCCAATGGCAACCAATGTGATTACGCCGGAGACGCGGTGAAGAATGGACGATATTGCAGTAACGGGAAACCGGATCGTCGAGAGATCCAAGTTGACAGGTCTTTGTTTTTTCACGGTTTTGCCCACACAGCTCTTTTTTATTTTGCTTCCTCCGGACCTGAGGCGGAGTCTAATCACAACGCGTGGCAGACTTTAACCGTCACCAAAAAAGCAACATCCAGTGTTAATTGACGCGGTAGTAAACGCTGGGTGGCTCCTGGTGTCAGGGTGTTCCGGAGACCTGCCTGGAGTATAGGAGGATCACATTCTGATTACAATTCCCCTACAAACTCTTTGGTATATTTTAGGTGGAACAGTGATCCTACTCACGATTTTCACAATTGATACAATTTTAATTATCTGATTTGACAATAGTTCAACAATTCAGTTACAAACTAAGCCTGTAAATTCCTATGATGCGCAAAAGTTATGGGGATACACTTTCCCCTAAGCGCAAGTTATGTAACATTGCGATAATGAGCATTAAAAAGCATCAGGTTATTGGTTACCAAGAAGTTATGTCCTGACCGGATCTTTAACAACCGCGATATGCAGCATGTCCATGGCTCACCGGTTCCCGCTGGGAACGCGCCGCTCACTCTGTACCCTGCACCCGTTTTACCCCCGCAGAGTGATACTGTGTAGTTTTGCCAACCGCAACATGAACGCGTTTCAGGTGTCTAAAGATCCTTACCTACATAAGGCGCTATGGAGACGAAAATGACAGATAAAAAAGTAACGCTAACCCTGCAAGATGGAACATCTATTGAACTGGACGTGCTGAAAGGTACGCTGGGCCAGGATGTCGTTGATGTCCGCACTCTGGGTTCAAGTGGCCTGTTCACCTTCGATCCCGGTTTTACGTCTACCGCGTCCTGCGAATCTGCAATCACCTTTATCGATGGGGATGAAGGTATCCTGCTGCACCGTGGTTTCCCTATTTCTGAGCTGGCGACCCACTCTAACTATCTGGAAGTCTGCTACATCCTGCTGAACGGCGAAGCACCAAACCAGAAACAGTTTGATGAGTTCCGTACCACGGTTACCCGCCACACCATGATTCATGAGCAGATTACCCGCCTGTTCCACGGCTTCCGTCGCGATTCGCATCCGATGGCGGTAATGTGCGGTGTCACTGGTGCACTGGCTGCGTTTTACCACGATTCGCTGGATGTAAACATTGAGCGCCACCGCGAAATCGCAGCGTTCCGTTTGCTTTCTAAAATGCCGACCATGGCAGCGATGTGTTACAAATATTCTATCGGCCAGCCGTTTGTCTATCCGCGCAACGATCTCTCCTATGCGGGTAACTTCCTGCACATGATGTTTGCCACGCCGTGCGAAGAGTACAAAGTGAATCCGGTGCTGGAACGCGCCATGGACCGCATCCTGATCCTGCATGCTGACCATGAGCAGAACGCCTCAACCTCTACCGTTCGTACCGCTGGTTCAAGCGGCGCGAATCCGTTTGCCTGTATCGCCGCCGGGATCGCCTCCCTGTGGGGACCGGCGCACGGTGGTGCCAACGAAGCGACCCTGCGTATGCTGGAAGAGATCAGCACCGTTGAGCATATTCCGGAATTTGTTAAACGCGCCAAAGACAAAAATGACTCCTTCCGTCTGATGGGCTTTGGTCACCGCGTTTACAAAAACTACGATCCACGCGCGACCGTGATGCGCGATACCTGCCATGAAGTCCTGAATGAGCTGGGTATGAAGGATGACCTGCTGGAAGTGGCGATGGAGCTGGAACACATTGCGCTGAACGACCCGTACTTCATCGAGCGTAAACTCTATCCAAACGTGGACTTCTACTCCGGTATTATCCTGAAAGCGATGGGTATTCCATCCTCCATGTTTACGGTGATCTTCGCGATGGCCCGTACCGTTGGCTGGATTGCACACTGGAAAGAGATGCACGACGAAGGCATGAAGATTGCCCGTCCACGTCAGCTCTACACCGGTTATACCGAGCGCGAATTCAGCTCACAGCTGAAAAAGTAAGGCTCAGTGGATAGCGGAGAGGGATCTCCGCCTGATGTTGCTTTAAAGCCGGGGGCGGTTGGCTGTGATACCGCGCCTGCGCAGAGAACACGGTCAGATCGGAAAGTCGCTTAAACCATCCATGGCCGCTCGGCCCGCGCGATTACGCACCTCATCCCTGAGGTGCGCCCGTTGCCGGGCCAACGCGTTGCATTGTTCAAAAACGCTCCCGGCGTTTTTGTCCATGGCGCGGGACGCTTTCCTCCTCTGACCGTATTCCCTGCGCGTCAGACTTCTTCGTAGCGGCTGGACTCACCCGGATTCGAGTTTGTCAGCTGTTTGCAGTAAGAACCTTTTCCTGTTTTGTTCGCCAATGCGGTCGCCCCTATCTCTGACAACCCGGACACCAGTAAAAAGGCCGTGATGAGAGCGTGCCCTTCTCAATCACAGTGCCGCAGCGCCGGCATTTTTTGCCCTGTCGATGAAACACCTCAAACTGAAACGCCGCTTCCTCATGATATTTCTTCATGGTTCCACGCATCCGATAGGCATGGCGCGGCACTGAAAGCAGCGCTTCGCTGAAAGCAGTCAGCTGATCGTTACTGAGATCCTGCGCCCGATGATTTGGCAGCAACTGTGCCAGCCAGAGAATTTCGGCACGCAGGTAGTTTCCCAGCCCGGCCAGAAAAGCCTGATCCAGCAACAGACCACTGAACTGCCGCCGCCGGAAACGGGGTGACAGCAGCCGCTCTTTCACCTCTTCCACTGTCAGCGCGCTGTTCAGCACATCCGGTCCGATACGATTAAGAAACGGATGTGCCGCCAGCGTATCCGCATTAAGCAGCTCAATATCAGAGGCGCTGTAGAGCAGAATCGCTTTGCCCGCCGTCGCCAGTCGCACCCGCAACTGACGGGTGGAATTCAGTTCGGTGTCAGGTTTTACAATGCGCCAGACACCATAAAGCTGGTTATGGCTGTAGAGCGTCAGGCCATTGCTGAAATGAGTCAGCAGCGCTTTACCCCGCGTCTCAATCGCATTAACCTGCTCACCAATCAATGCCGGTTCATAGGTTTTGAGCTGAGGAAACGCGAACCACGCTTCCGTTAACGGCTGACCCACAATGGCGTCTTCAAGTTTATCCGCCACGCGGCGAATTTCCGGTCCTTCAGGCATCGTTCATCCTCTTAATGGGTAGCGCCGCCAGCCTGTCTGATATCCTCGCCGGTCTCCAGCGTGACCTTTACCGCAATTTCCAGCGCCTGAATAATGGACGCCAGCGCCATGCTCGGTGCGCCCGGATGCTGCGCCGCCTGTTCAGGCAGATAAGGAATATGGATAAAGCCTCCCCGCACCGGACTGTCATGCTGCTCAAGCCAGTGCAGCAGGCCGTACATTACGCGGTTACAGGTAAAGGTGCCCGCCGTTTGCGACACTGAAGCGGGGATCCCCGCTTCACGCACCGCCGCCACAATCGCTTTGATGGGCAGACGGGAAAAATAGGCTGCCGGGCCACCTGCTACAACGGGCTCATCCACCGGCTGATGACCGGCGTTGTCCGGGATACGGGCGTCATCGACATTAATACCAATACGTTCAACGGTAATGTCGCTACGGCCGCCCGCCTGCCCCACCGACAGAATCGCATCCGGTTTCACCTCTTCCAGCGCCTGATTCAACACCCTGAGTACGTCGCTGAATACCACCGGCAACTGGCGGATCACTATCGTCGCCCCGCTAATCTGTTTACCTTCCAGTGCGCGCACCGCTTCCCATGAAGGGTTAATCGTTTCACCGCCAAAAGGTTCAAAGGCGGTCATCAGGACAGTTTTCATGCAACCTCACAGGAACATCAGGAAATAGAGCAGGAAAATATTAACGATTAACAGTAGCACACCGGTCGGAATCTGAGCCTTGATCACCGCGTTACGATCGGGCAGTTCCAGCAGCGCTGCCGGGACGATATTGAAGTTGGCCGCCATCGGCGTCATCAGCGTACCGCAGTAGCCGGAGAACATACCAATTGCCGCCATCACTGCCGGGTTTCCGCCGTGCTGCAACACCAGAATCGGGATGCCGACGCCTGCGGTGATTATCGGAAACGCCGCAAAAGCATTACCCATGATCATGGTTAACAGCGCCATCCCGACGGCATAGACGGTGACCGCGACAAAGCGATTATCTACCGCCAGCCAGGTTTCTGTCAGATGCGAAATGGCGCTGCCCACGCCCGCGCTGGTAAACAGCAGTCCCAGGGTGGCGAGGATCTGCGGCAGGATAAAAGCCCAGCCAATCGAATCCAGCAGGCGACGGGTCTCCTGCATCGACTGCACCGGTTTCTCGTGGGTCAGTTTTAACGCCACCAGCCAGCCAATCACACAGCCGACCATCATTGAAAACAGCGTCACCAGCGTAGCGTGGTTACCGGGGCCGAACACCGCATCCTGCAAACCGGGAATATGGTTAAACGCCAGCACACCGACCACGGTCACGACCGGAATCGACAGTGCAGGCAGAAACAGTTTATTGCGCAGACGCAGCGCACTGGCCTGTTTCTCTTCATCGCTGCGCTGATGATAGCGACCCAGCCTGACACCGCCAAACCCGGCAATCAGCGCCATCACCACCACAATGACACCGATGCCGATGTGCAGCATACGGGTGCCCGCCGCATCTGAACCCATCCAGGCGCTCATCAGTTGCGTCGTCCAGTCACCGACCAGAAAAACCAGGCCATACAAAGCCCAGAACAGTCCGGTGGTAAAGCGACGTGGATTCGCGCTGTCACGCCAGGAAAGCACCGCCACTACCAGCAGGATAATGCCCGCCAGCCACATCAGATATTGTTGCTGGAACATTACTCACCTCCTTTGGCTTTCAGCGCCTGACGGTTCAGCTGCTGCAGCTCTCGCGCCAGTTGCCGATCCAGCCGTACCAGACGTGCCGAGTGGATCAGGAACGCGGCGACGGCAGTCGGAATGCCCCATAAGGCGATGTGCAGCGGTTCGGTCTGAATCCCGGCGGACTCCTGCATAAAGTTATGCATAAAGATAATTGCGCCAAACGCCACGAAGATATCCTCACCAAAGAAGAGGCCGACATTATCGGTCGCCGCTGACATCGCGCGCAGCCGATGGCGCAGCTCAGGTGAGATCTCGCCATAGCGGCTTTCAGTTGCTCCTTCCGCCATCGGTGCCAGCAACGGACGCACCATCTGCGGATGTCCGCCGAGACTGGTTAACCCCAGCGCGGCGGTGATTTCGCGCACAAACAGGTAGACGATCAGCAGCCGTCCGGCGGTTGCCGTTTTGATCTGTGCAATCCACGCCTGCGCCCGCTCTTTCAGTCCGTGACGCTCCAGCAGGCCAATGACCGCCAGCGGCAGCAGCAGGATCAGCGGCAGGTTGCGGGTGTTAAGAAAACCCGCCCCGAGCTTTTCCAGAATGTCCGCCAGCGGCATCATCGCGGCCAGACCGGTCACAAACCCGGCGACAATCACCACCAGCACCGGATTGAACCGTAACAGGAAGCCGACGACGATGGCGGCGATGCCCAGTAATGGCCAGAGATTTACTGCACTATCCATGGATTTCCCTCAGAGTTGAAAAACCCGGCATACGCCGGGCTAAGTGTGGTTATTCAGTTGCTGGTGACACGAATCTGCTGATCGGCAAACGCATCACGCAACCGCTGTGCAAATTGCAGGGCGTGCGCGCCGTCGCCATGTAAGCAGACGGTCTGTGCATTCACCGCAACCCATTCTCCGGTGATACTTTTTACTTTGCCCTGCTGCACCATCGTCAGCGTCTGACTGATAGCCTGCTGTTCATCTTCAATCAGCGCGCCCGGCTCGCTGCGCGGCACCAGCGCACCGCTACTGAGATAGCCACGGTCGGCGAACACCTCTTCCCGCGTGCGTAAGCCGTAGTGCGCCGCCGCACGAATCGATTCGCTGTTAGCCAGTCCCACCACAATCAGCTGGCTGTCGACCGCCCTGATGGCGCGGGCAATGGCGTCCGCCAGCACCGGATCGGCCGCAGCCTGGTTGTAGAGCATGCCATGCGGTTTAACATGAAGCAGCCGCGCACCTTCGCTTTCCGCCAGACTTTTCAGCGCACCAATCTGGTAGATCATCTGGGCGTAGACCGTTTCCGGCGGCAGCTGCATGGCGCTGCGGCCAAAGTTCTCCCGATCGGGAAAAGCGGGATGTGCACCAATCGCGACGCCGGATGCCTGTGCCCAGCGCACCGACTGCAGCATGGTCTGCGCATCACCTGCGTGAAAGCCACAGGCGATGTTGGCGGAACTCACCAGTTGCAGCAGCGCCTGATCGCTGGCGCAGCCCTCGCCCAGGTCGGCGTTTAAATCAATTTTCATTGAGTCCCCACTTCATCTGGTCCAGTGCGCGTTGCTGATGCTGACGTGCCAGCATCGCTTCCGGCAGGGTGCAGTGAATAAAATGAATCGGCTCACCCAGCCGGATTTGTGCCAGGTGATAGAGATCGGCTTCGATAACCGAGGCGATGCGCGGATAGCCGCCGGTGGTCTGGGCATCCGCCATCAGCACGATAGGCTGTCCGTTCGGCGGCACCTGAATCACACCTGGCATCACGCCGTGTGACAGCAGCTCGCGCGGGCTCTCGCGCTCAAGCTTGCGTCCCTCAAGCCGGTATCCCATCCGGTTACTTTGCGGGCTGAGTTTCCATGCGGTGCGCCAGAACGCCTGCTGCGCTTCGCGGCTGAACTCGTGATACTCCGGGCCAGGTAGTGCGCGGATGCGGTTGCCCCACAGCAGTTGCCGCACCCCGACTTTACGGTCAAACGTGCGGGTCGGTTTACCCAGCGGGAGCTGATCGCCATCCTGCAAGGCTCGCCCCTGAAATCCGCCAAATTTTGCTTTTAGATCGGTGCTGGCAGAGCCGAGCATCGCGGGGATATCAAAACCGCCCTGCACTGCCAGATAGCTGCGCATACCGCGCTGCGGCATCGCCAGTGACAGGAGCTGCCCCCGTTTCACCGGCGTGCGCCAGCCCGTCCAGACCGGCTGGCCGTCAAGCTCCGCATGGCAGCCTGCGCCGGTCAGCGCAAACCAGCCATCGCGGGTAAACTCCGCTTTGAACTGGCCGAGCACCATCTCCAGCACCGCGCTGTCGGGGTCATTGCCCACCAGCACATTGGCAGTGAACATCGCGGGATGATCCAGCACACCGCCAGGGCTGATGCCATACTGACGCCAGCCGTAACGGCCCGCATCCTGAATAGTGGCGGCCAGGCCGGCTCGCAGAATGTTTAACATACGCCCTCCTGTTGCGGCACAAAGCGAACCCTGTCACCGGGACGGAGCAGCGTGGGCGGTTGCTGCAGGGGATCAAACAGCGCGGTGCGCGTCTGGCCAATCAGCTGCCAGCCGCCGGGCGAAGCCAGCGGATAGACGCCGGTCTGGCTGCCGCCGATGCCTACCGAGCCGGCGGGCACTGCAACCCTGGGCTCAGCACGCCGCGGGATGTGCAGGCGCGGATCCAGTCCGCCCAGATAGGGAAAACCGGGCTGAAAGCCGATAAAAAAGACCACATAGTCACTGCTGCTGTGCAGCTCAACCACCTGACGGGGCGTCAGCGCGGCGTGTTCCGCCACCACCGTCAGATCGGGGCCAGACTCGCCGCCATAGATCACCGGGATCTCCACCTGACGCGACTCCTGCAACTGCGCTTCACTCTCTTCCCACCAGCGCTGAAGCCGCTCTATTGCGTCCAGCGCGCTCTGCTGGGGATCACGCAGGATCAGGGTGATGTTGTTCATGCCGGGGATCACCTCCAGCACGCTGGCATAGTCGTGCAGTCGCTGATTCAGTCCCCAGATTCGTTGCTGGCTCTCCAGTGAGATCGGCGGTTCCAGCTCCAGCACGACAGCGCGTTCACCCAATAAATAACACCGTGCTCGTTGCAACAGCTACCTCCCGCTCAGTTGAGATCGCGCCTGGCCGACCTGACCGGATGCCCGGTGCAGCCCATTGCTTATCTACGTAAAGCAAACAGTTATGCGAAAGTGACAGGGATGTGTCAACAGATTTAGGTCCTGCGCAGGCGCGCAGGACAAGGGAGAGTGTCAGGCAGGATTGGGGATATCGATGAAGGTCACATCAAGATCGTGGTGTTGCGCCAGCCAGTCGCCCAGCGCTTTTACGCCGCCGCGCTCGGTGGCGTGATGGCCTGCGGCAAAGAAATGCAGCCCCTGCTCACGCGCGCTGTGAATAGTCTGTTCAGAGACTTCACCGGTGATAAAGGCATCGACGCCCGCCGCCGCCGCCTGGTCGATAAAGCCCTGCCCGCCCCCGCTGCACCAGGCAATGCGACGGATCAGCGCTGGCGCGTTGTCACCACAATGCAGCGGTTCACGTCCCAGCCGCTCACCAATTCGGCGGGCCAGCTGCTCGCCGGACAGGGGCTCAGCCAGCTCACCCCAGAACACCAGCGGCATCACTTCGCCGCGCACTTCGATATCCAGCAGTTTCGCCAGCTGGGCGTTGTTGCCTAATTCAGGATGCGCGTCGAGCGGCAGGTGCCAGCCATAGAGATTGATATCGTTGGCCAGCAGGGTCCGCAGACGACGGCGCTTCATACCTTTAATCGCGGCCGGTTCACTTTTCCAGAAATAGCCATGATGGACAATAATCGCATCGGCCTGACGCGCCACCGCCTCATCCAGCAGCGCCTGACAGGCAGTGACGCCGGTGATAATCGTTTTGATCTCGCTGCGTCCCTCAACCTGCAAACCGTTGGGGGCGTAATCGCTGAAACTGTGGCTATCGAGTTGCTGATTGATCAGCGTCTCTAATTCGTAATGGTTCATTCAGGCTCCTTCGAGGCCTCAGGCTGCGCTCTTGGCGCGCTCAAAGGCGTCTAATGTCTTTTTACGTGCCACCTTATGATCCACGATTGGTGCCGGATAATCGAGTTTCTTATGATGCTTCTCCGCCCAGACATGGGGCTGGTGAATATCACTGTCAGGGACCCCGGCCAGTTCAGGCAGATAGTGACGGATAAAATCCCCCTTCTCATCGAAGCGCTCGCCCTGCGTGGTCGGGTTAAAGATGCGGAAATAGGGCGCCGCATCCGTGCCGGTCGAGGCCGCCCACTGCCAGCCGCCGTTGTTCGCAGCCAGGTCACCATCAATCAGCTGCTGCATGAAATAGCGTTCACCTTCACGCCAGTCGATCAGCAGATCTTTGACCAGGAAACTGGCGGTGATCATCCGTAAGCGGTTGTGCATCCAGCCCAGCGCCTTCATCTGACGCATTGCGGCATCGACAATCGGATAGCCGGTTTTACCCGCTTTCCACGCGTCGAAATGTGCGTCGTTACGCTGCCATTCAACGTTTCGCGTCCAGTCGATAAACGGCTTGTGTCGGCACAGCGCCGGCCAGGCAACCAGCAGATGACGGTAGAATTCACGCCAGATCAGCTCGTTCAGCCAGGTGAACGCGCGGCTGTTGTCCAGCGCATCGGGATGTTCATGCAGCACGCGATGCAGGCACTGACGTGGCGACAGTACGCCGGTCGCCAGATAAACCGACAGACGGCTGGTGGCGTCCAGCGCCGGAAGGTCGCGCTTAGCGGGATAGTCGATAACCGGTTGCGTGGCGAAATGGCGCAACCGCTTCAATGCCGCCGCTTCGCCTGGCGGAAACAGATCCTGATTAAAGGCTTCGGTTGGATAGTCAAAGGCGGGAATCGGGGTAGCTTTCAGCGGTGCGCCTTCGCGCGCTTTCGGCGCAGGCACGCACTCAGGCAGCCCCTGCTGCAAGCGGCGGACAAAGGCTTTGCTGAACGGGGTAAACACCTTATACATCGAGCGATCGCCGCTCTGCACACTGCCGGGCGGCAGCAACAGGCTGTCATCAAAGCCCTGGCAAATCACGCCCGCGTCGTCGAGACGCTTTTCAGCCTCCGCATCGCGCTGGCGTTCATTAACTTCATACTGGTAATTGTAGAAGAGCTGATCGACCTGCTGCTTAGCGCAGAACTGCAGCAGCGCATCAATACTGTCGCTGAAGGCGTGACACGCCTGGTAGTGCAGTTCAATGCCCCGCTCCGCCAGCGCACGCTGCACCTGCAACAGACTGGCGTGGATAAACGCCGCCTGCTTCGGTGACATGTCATGCTGCTGCCACTGTGCTGGCGTGGCAAGGTAGAGCGCAATCACTTTTGCATCGCTGTCGCGGCAGGCGGCGTGCAGCGCCAGATTGTCATTGACGCGTAAATCGTTACGCAGCCAGACCAGATGGGTGGTCATACTCCTCCTGTATTACTGTCCGTAGCGTAAGCACAAGGCTTCGGGATAGGGATCGAAATAGCGTTGCTGGGCCAGCCACGGGTGCGGGTACTCCGCCATGTAGTGTTTGAGAATGGTAATCGGCACCAGCAGCGGTTGTGTGCCCTGACGATAGCGGTCAATCAGCGTTGCCAGCTCCTGGCGCTGCGGTGAACTCAGATGCGTGCGGAAGTAGCCCTGCACATGCATCAGCACATTGGTGTGATTGCGACGTGAGGCGGGACGTGACATCAGTTCCATCATGCGATTGCGGTATTCAAAGGCAAAGGCGTCCAGCGACTCCCACTGGCTCATGGAGGCGACAAAGGGTCCCAGCTCGCGGTATTTCTCCTGCGAATGCGCCAGCATCATCAGCTTGTAACGGCTGTGGAAGGCGATCAGTCCATGCCGGGTCAGACCGCTTTCCCACATCTGATTAAATTCATGCAGCGCGCAGACACGACCGATAAAGTTCTCACGCAGGGCGGGATCGTGCAGACGACCATCTTCTTCCAGCGGCAGCCAGGGCATCTCGCGCTGCAGGAATTCAGTAAAAATACCGGTGCCTGCTTTGCGGTTATTGTTGTTATCGGGCTCATAGACCCGCACCCGCTCCATGCCACAACTGGGTGATTTGGCGCAGAGGATATAGCCACAGAGGTGATGCAGCGATTTTACCCGCTCAGCAGACCAGTCACGCATCTGCGTCGTAACCTCTTCTCCGCCATCTTTGCTGAAGCAGAGATGCAGCTCATCATCGCCCTGCTTCACCAGACGCAATGCCGGGCGCGGCGTTGGCAGACCAATCGCCATCTCAGGGCAGATGGGCTCAAAACGGACAAATGGGGTGAGATCGTCGGTCGCAAAAGTAAGACGCTTATGCCCACCATCAAATCTGACGCGGTCGCCGAGCAGGCATGCACTGATTCCAACGGGGATTTTGTTGCTCATACTTGTACAACCTCCGAAATCTTGTAGAGGTTTAAGTGTAGCGTAAAATGGTCAGGAATAAAGGGTTAAAACGGGATTCCGGATCGCTTATTCTCAGAAAAAACGCAAAAAAAAGCCCGGTCAGTTGACCAGGCCTGTTTTGCGGCAGGGGAAATCACCAGAACGCGCCACCACCCGCTTCAGCCTGCGCCAGCCAGACCGGCTTGGCGCTGGTCTTACACCAGACGCGGTGCAGATAGCTGTAGAAACGTGCCCGATCCTGTCGAAACAGCATAACAGGAAGCGCCAGTACGCCGAGAAGAACCACCAGCGTACGTCGCGCAATAATTTTATAACGTGGATAAGCCCGATACATGGTTTCTCCTCCCGGTAAGTGAAATAGTGTGAATGTGATCTGTGTTCAACTTTACGCCAGGTTGTGTAATTTTACTACTCATCTGACCACTTATTTGCCGCTATTTTTGCTGTTTAAGAATTAACCTGTAATTAAGTTACAAAAAGGTTACCGCCTGGTTGCGTTAGCGTTGAAAGGGCCGACAGATTATGGTCGCGGACGCCAGCATAAAATGTTGATAAAGTAGCGCTTCGGTCCCCACTCAAGGCAGGTATTGCGTGACCACGGTTTTGATCGTTGAAGATGAAAAAGAGATCCGGCGCTTTGTCCGGCTGGCGCTGGAAAATGAAGCCCTTAAGGTGTTTGATGCCGATACACTGCAACGCGGACTGATTGAAGCGGCGACCCGCAAGCCGGACTTAGTGATCCTGGATCTGGGTCTGCCGGATGGAGATGGCACCGATTTCATTCGTGACCTGCGCCAGTGGAGCGCCATACCGGTGATTGTGCTGTCAGCGCGCAGCGATGAGCAGGATAAGATCGCCGCACTGGATGCGGGGGCAGATGACTATCTGACTAAACCCTTTGGCATTGGCGAACTGCTGGCGCGCGTCCGGGTTGCGCTGCGTCGTCATAGTGGCCAGCAGCCGGATGCCAGGGTGACGTTCGCCGACGTCAGCGTCGATTTCGCCGCACGACGGGTACAGCGCGGCAGCAGCGAGATTCACCTTACCCCGATTGAATTTCGTCTGTTGAGTATTCTGCTTAACAATGCCGGCAAGGTGCTGACGCAGCGGCAGTTGCTGAGCCAGGTCTGGGGACCCAATGCGGTTGAGCACAGCCACTATCTGCGCATCTATATGGGACATCTGCGCCAGAAGCTGGAAGCCAATCCGACACAACCGGCTCATCTGCTGACGGAAACCGGGATCGGCTATCGCTTTATGCCATAAAAAAAGGCGCCAGAGGCGCCTTTCATGACTGCAAACAAACTCAAATCTGAGCAAATACTGACCGCAACGGATAAACCCCGAGGCGCAGGGAACAGGGTCAGAGGAGGAAAGCGTCCCGCGCCATGGATGGCGCGGGCCGAGCTGTCATGGATGACATCTTTTGCGTCTTTCCGATCTGATCCTGTTTCCTGTGCTGGCACGATCCAACAGCTAGCCGGGTTGGACTTTACCAGCAACCTTAATGGTACCGAGCGTATCTTTCATCTGCCCGACTAATCAGGCGTTTTTCAGCACTTCGCTGACAATCTCAACGGCTTCTTTCTCAATCTGCGCGCGGTGTTCAGCGCCCAGGAAGCTTTCACAGTAGATTTTGTAAGCGTCTTCGGTGCCTGAAGGACGGGCAGCAAACCAGCCATTCTCCGTCATCACTTTCAGACCGCCGATAGATGCACCATTACCTGGCGCGGCAGTCAGACGAGCGGTGATAGGATCACCCGCCAGGGTATCAGCGCTGACCATCTCCGGTGACAGCTTCGACAGCGCGGCTTTCTGCGCTGAGGTGGCTGATGCCTGCAGACGGTTGTAGCTTGGTGCGCCAAAGCGCGTTGCCAGTTCGTCATAGTGCTGCTGCGGGTTTTTACCGGTCACTGCAGTAATTTCAGCGGCCAGCAGACACATGATGATGCCATCTTTGTCCGTAGACCACGGCGTACCGTCGAAACGCAGGAATGAAGCGCCTGCGCTCTCTTCGCCACCGAAACCGAGGCTGCCGTCATACAGACCATCAACAAACCATTTGAAACCAACCGGCACTTCCACCAGCTTGCGACCAATGTCGTTGACCACACGGTCAATCATGGCGCTGGAGACCAGGGTTTTACCCACGGCAACATCCTGACCCCACTGTGGGCGGTGCTGGAACAGATAGTTGATCGCCACCGCCAGATAGTGGTTTGGATTCATCAGACCCGCTGGGGTCACAATGCCGTGACGGTCATAATCGGGATCGTTGCCGAACGCCAGATCGAACTTGTCACGGTAAGCCAGCAGGCCTGCCATTGCGCTTTCAGACGAGCAGTCCATGCGGACCACGCCATCTTTATCCAGATGCATAAAGCGGAAGGTCTGATCGACCGCGTCATTCACCAGCGTCAGATCCAGCTTGTAGTGCTCAGCAATACGCTGCCAGTAAGCAATACCGGAACCACCCAGTGGATCCACACCCAGCTTCAGGCCCGCTTTCTGAATCGCCTGGAAGTCGATAATCTCTGCCAGACCTTCAACATAAGGCTGGATCAGATCTTTCTCGACCACATGACCGCTGGCCATCGCCTGCTCCAGCGGCAGACGTTTCACCTCTTTCAGGCCATCTTTGATCAGCTGATTGGCACGATCTTCCACCACTTTGGTAACGTTAGTATCAGCAGGTCCGCCGTTAGGTGGGTTGTACTTGATGCCGCCATCTTCTGGTGGGTTATGCGACGGCGTAATCACGATGCCGTCAGCCAGCGCGCCACCCGCTTTGTTGTGCTCAAGAATCGCATTCGAGATCGCAGGGGTCGGCGTATAGCCATTATCCTGCTGCACAATCACATCAACGCCGTTCGCCGTCAGCACTTCCAGAACAGACAGGATGGCGGGTTCAGACAGCGCATGGGTGTCTTTACCGACGTAGCAAGGCCCGGTGATACCATTCTTTTTACGCTCTTCGGCAATCGCCTGAGCGATCGCCAGAATGTGCATCTCGTTGAAGCTTTGACGCCCTGCACTGCCGCGATGGCCGGAAGTGCCAAATTTCACCGCATGTTCCGGGTTCGCCACATCGGGCTGCAGGACATAATATTGTGACGTTAATTGTGCAACGTTAATCAAATCGCTCTGCTGGGCGGGTTGCCCGGCACGTGGGTGATTGGCCATTGGCGCTGCTCCCTGACGCTTAAGTTTTAAATGGTGCCGCAAACTTTCTCGGTCAGTTCCGCAGGGAACTGCATCGAGAGCATGATGTGTTCGATCATGCTGCATTTACGACCAGTATTGGTGTTGGTGATCACCCAGTACGGCGTGCCGGGCACATGCTTCGGCTTAGTATGGGTGCCATTCTGCAACAGCGTATGCTCATCACCTGCAAAATAGACGCGGGTGCGGCCCTGCAGAGATGCAGTAGCTTCAGCAAAGGCTGCGGTATCAAGACGATAGAGCGTTGACAAGATAAGCATAAAGCGATTCACCGCCCGCTTCTGCTCCGCATATTCATCGGAAAGCAGCAGCTCGCGCACCGCGCGGACACGATCCTGCGGGCGCGAACCCACAGACGCAGGCTGGGACTCTTTCGCTGCATCTTTTGAGGCTGGCTGTGCAGGCGAAGCGGGTGCAGTCTGACCGGCCGTGAACTTCAGCATACGACGCAGAATGTCGGATGCGCTTTCACCAATGTGTTGCGTGTGGCTGGCAATATAACGGTAGAGCTCTTCGTCAACTTCGATCGTTTTCATCTTATTCCGTACGGTTCTTTCTCATGACAGAACCACCTGTTTCCTGAAAAGCTCTGAGTATAGTCAGGCAATTCAAAGGGTGTGTGGGTTCTAACATCAGGATTATAAAGTTAAAGTCAGGCGGGTTGTTAGCAATCAAACGGTTTACGGGCAAAAGTCAGAATATGTCCTAATGCCGCCGGAACCGGCGCGCCTGAAAAGGTGAAACCATGATAACCTAAGCTCAGGTCTCAAACTTAAGAACTTTGCTATGATTTTGAACGCCCGTCTGCAAACTGAACAATCCCCTGCTGATTCTCTGCCCATCCTGCTTATTCACGGTCTGTTTGGCAGTCTCGATAACCTTGGCGTGCTGGCGCGCGGGCTGAAAGATGCCGGTCCGTTGCTGCAGGTAGATGTCCGCAACCACGGACTTTCACCACGATCTGACGAGATGAACTACGCTGTAATGGCGCAGGATATGGTCGAAACACTGGATGCACATGGCATTGATCGCGTCGCGGTGATCGGACACTCGATGGGCGGTAAAATCGCCATGACCATGAGCGCGCTGGTGCCGGAACGCATTGAGCGCCTGGTGATGATCGATATCGCCCCGGTGGATTACCAGACGCGCCGTCATGACCAGATATTTGCCGCCATTCGTGCCGTCACCGATGCGGGCGTCTCATCCCGCAGCGAGGCGGCGAAGGTCATGCGAACGCTGATCGAGGAAGAAGGGGTGATCCAGTTCCTGCTGAAATCCTTCCAGGAGGGGGAGTGGCGCTTCAACGTTCCGGTGCTGTGGGATAACTACACCACAATATCTGGCTGGCAGCCGGTTCCCGCCTGGAATCACCCGGCGCTGTTTATTCGCGGCGGCGACTCCAGCTATCTGGATAACAGCTATCGCGATGCGTTGCTGCAGCAGTTCCCGGCCGCTCAGGCGCATGTGATCGGTGGCGCAGGACACTGGGTTCATGCAGAGAAACCCGATGCCGTTTTGCGCAGTGTCCGTCGCTTTTTTGCGCTTTAAAAGCAAATAGATGGCGGCAAAGGTTTAGGATTGGCGTCCGGCGTAAGCGTGAAGTATGATGGCGCGCTAAAATTTTGCCGCGGGTCAGTTTTGCTGCGGCAATGGCCAATAATTTATAATTTGCGCGGTGAGTGTCTGGCGCCCGCCCCCATTCAGTTTTACTAAGCCATGGCAAAAGAACAGACTGACCGCACGACGCTCGATCTCTTTGCTGATGAGCGCCGCCCTGGTCGACCCAAAACCAGTCCGCTTTCGCGTGATGAACAGCTGCGCATTAACAAGCGCAATCAACTGAAACGTGACAAAGGACGCGGGCTTCGTCGTGTCGAACTGAAAATGAACAGTGACGCCGTCGATGCACTCAATACGCTGGCAGAACAGCGCAATCTCAGCCGTAGCGAACTGATTGAACAGATGCTACTGGCACAGCTCAAACTGGATTAATGCGGGCAAATCGCACGCAGAGGCAAATGTCGGGGCTTTAACCGTTCACCGGTTTTCTCTCGTCTGCTATTATTCGCTGAAATGTGCTGCGGCACACATCTCATCATCAGGATTTAAGAGGTTATTTTACTCATGGCACTCGTAGGCATCTTCTTCGGCAGCGATACCGGCAATACCGAAAACATTGCAAAAATGATCCAGAAACAGCTGGGTACAGATGTTGCAGAAGTCCATGACATCGCAAAAAGCACAAAAGAAGATCTGGAAGCGTTTGATATCCTGCTGCTGGGTATTCCGACCTGGTACTACGGCGAAGCGCAGTGCGACTGGGATGACTTTTTCCCGACGCTGGAAGAGATCGATTTTAACGGCAAGCTGGTTGCGCTGTTTGGCTGTGGCGACCAGGAAGATTACGCAGAGTATTTCTGTGATGCCATGGGCACGATTCGCGACATTATCGAACCGCACGGTGCCGTGATTGTCGGACACTGGCCAACTGAAGGCTATCACTTCGAAGCTTCGAAAGGCCTGGCCGATGATACCCACTTCCTGGGTCTGGCCATTGACGAAGATCGCCAGCCTGAGCTGACCAGCCAGCGTGTTGACCAGTGGGTTAAGCAGATTTTTGATGAACTGCAGCTGAAAGAGATCATCGAAGCCTGATCCTGCCCGCCTCAATGTGAGCGCCAGCTCACATTGAGGCAATGAAAATGCCTATAGAAATAATAGCCACATTTTTTTAACTTTCTCCGTTTAATCTGTAGAATACCCGCATCGATCTTCCGCTTATTTTCTCAGGCGGCAAGACTAAGTGATGTGCTAACAGACCTCTGTCAGAATCTTCCCCGGCCCGGTGACGAATCCCCAATAGCCCATGATGATTCAGACACGCCCTCTGGTTTTCATTTCATCGCTTCAGTTCTATAATGAGACGCAAATGAGAATGAGCACAGATCGACATTCAAGGCGATAAGCCACAAAAGTGAATATTAGTAACAGGACAAAATCCGCATGACTGACAACAACACCGCATTAAAGAAGGCTGGCCTGAAAGTAACGCTGCCCAGACTGAAAATTCTGGAAGTGCTTCAGGAACCTGAGTGCCATCACGTCAGTGCGGAAGATTTGTATAAACGCCTGATCGACATTGGCGAAGAGATTGGCCTGGCGACCGTTTACCGTGTTCTGAACCAGTTTGATGATGCCGGTATTGTGACTCGTCACAACTTTGAAGGCGGCAAGTCTGTCTTCGAACTGACGCAGCAGCATCACCACGATCACCTGATCTGCCTGGATTGCGGCAAGGTTATCGAGTTCAGCGACGAATCGATTGAAACGCGTCAGCGTGAAATCGCGACCCGCCATGGCATCAAGCTGACCAACCACAGCCTCTATCTCTATGGACACTGTACGCTGGGCGATTGCCGTGAAGACGAAACGCTGCACGACCAGTAACGCTGGCGCGGCCTGAAATAAAAAAACCGGTGAATTCACCGGTTTTTTTTCGTCTGTTTTCTGCCCTCACCTCACGCGACCAGCGTCTCCTGCAGATAGCGCCAGCGTGGAATGGAGCTGCTGCAATCCAGAATGGCCAGCGAAATGCGGCTCTGGTTATTGCCGTTCATCATCTGCATTTCGCGATACTGTACGACGATCTCTTTTTCATGATGAGAGAGAATGACATGTTCACAGGTGGCAATGCGCATCCCTTCCCGCTGCCCTTGTAACTGCTGGAAAAGATCCTCGACCTCGTTCAGATTGTACTCTTTGCCCTGTGGGGTCACCATGCGAAATTCAGGATGAAAATAGGACATCAGCAGCTGGAAACTGTCGTCAGATCCGGCTGGCTGATTAAAAATACGTTCAATGAGCTGATGTAAAACGACGACACTGTGTTTGGCTTCCTGGGCGAGAACTGTCATTTTTTTTCCTTCTGTAACCCGCTTTGCAACCTCTGAGAGCGGATAGCCTACCTGAAAGCTGACAATTCACATCCTGAAATTGATTAATTTTTTTAAACTCAGATTACTCCCACAAGGCGGTATTGAACCGGTTGTGGTTAGTGCAGAATAAACGTCGGCGATGGTAAAAATCGGGGCAATAAAAAAGGGCGATAAATCGCCCTTTTGTCATTTTATGAGGTCAGCCCCAAAAAATTTATTCGCCCGTTTTGGTCCAGGTATCACGAAGACCGACGGTGCGGTTAAACACCAGTTGCGTCGGTTTCGAGTAAACGCTGTCGGCGCAGAAATAACCTTCACGTTCAAACTGAAACGGTGTTGTCGGTTCCACATCGCGCAGGCTGGGTTCAACAAAGCCGTTTTTGATGGTCAGTGACTCAGGATTAATGACCGCCAGGAAATCCTCTGCAGCAGCCGGGTTTGGCACACTGAACAGACGATCATACAGACGGAACTCAGCTGGCTGCGCGTGATCCGCAGAAACCCAGTGAATCACGCCTTTGACTTTGCGGCCATCGGCTGGATCTTTGCTCAGCGTATCAACATCGCTGGTGCAGTAGATGCAGGTAATGTTGCCCGCTTCATCTTTGGCGACCCGCTCAGCACGAATCACATAGGCGTTACGCAGGCGGACTTCTTTGCCCAGCACCAGACGCTTATATTGTTTGTTCGCCTCTTCACGGAAATCCGCGCGATCGATCCAGATCTCGCGGCAGAACGGCACTTCACGCGTGCCCATCTCCGGTTTACCCGGATGATTTGGCATGGTGACGATTTCGCTATGGCCTGCTGGCAGGTTTTCGATCACCACTTTAAGCGGATCTAAAACCGCCATGGCGCGGGGCGCATTCTCGTTAAGATCATCACGGATACAGGACTCCAGCGAAGCCATCTCCACGATGTTATCTTGCTTAGTCACGCCAATACGACGGCAGAACTCACGGATAGAAGCGGCGGTGTAACCACGACGACGCAGACCTGAAACGGTCAGCATGCGCGGATCGTCCCACCCTTCTACGTGCTTCTCGGTCACCAGCTGAGTGAGTTTACGTTTCGACATCACCGCATACTCCAGATTCAGGCGCGAGAATTCATACTGACGCGGATGAACCGGAATTGTGATGTTGTCCAGCACCCAGTCATAGAGACGGCGGTTGTCCTGAAACTCCAGCGTACAGAGCGAGTGCGTAATGCCTTCCAGCGCATCGGAGATGCAGTGGGTAAAGTCATACATCGGGTAGATGCACCACTTATTGCCGGTCTGGTGGTGTTCCGCGAACTTGATGCGGTAAAGCACCGGATCGCGCATCACGATGAAATTAGAGGCCATGTCGATTTTGGCGCGCAGACAGGCGGTGCCTTCGGCAAACTCACCGTTTCGCATCTTCTCAAACAGCGCCAGATTCTCTTCCACGCTGCGATCGCGATAAGGGCTGTTTTTACCCGGCTCTTTCAGGGTGCCGCGATATTCACGAATCTCATCCGGACTCAGTTCATCAACGTAGGCCAGTCCTTTGGAAATCAGCTCGATGGCATAGTTGTAGAGCTGATCGAAATAGTTTGATGAGTAACAGACCTCACCGCTCCACTCAAAACCCAGCCACTGAACGTCACGCTTGATGGATTCAACGAATTCCATATCCTCTTTAACCGGATTGGTATCGTCGAAACGCAGGTTGCATTGCCCCTGATAATCCTGGGCGATGCCAAAATTCAGACAGATCGATTTCGCATGACCAATATGCAGATAGCCATTGGGCTCCGGCGGAAAACGGGTATGCACGCTGCTGTGCTTACCGCTCGCCAAATCTTCGTCAATGATCTGACGAATAAAGTTAGTTGGGCGGGCTTCAGCCTCACTCATCTCAAAAATCCTCAATACGAATAACGGGTGATTTGTACCACGAAGTAACGGAGTATGATCCACAAAGCGTCTGAGGGAAACAACCGTTTGTTAAGCCTTTAAAACAAAAAAGGCAGGAATCGCTTCCTGCCTGTGGGGTTCTGTTGCGGGGATTAGCCTTTCACTTCATACAGCGGGGTTTCCCCTGCTATTACCTGACCCTGTGCCAGTAAAGTCAGACCGGCGAAATCGTCGCTGTTGCTGACCACGACCGGACTCACCATTGAGCGGGCATTGGCGTTAAGGAATTCAAGGTCCATCTCCAGTACTCGCTGACCGGCGACCACGCTGGCCCCCTCTTCAACCAGACGGGTGAAGCCTTTACCTTCCAGCGCCACGGTATCCAGCCCCATGTGCACCACAATCTCCACGCCATTGTCGGTTTCCAGACAGAAGGCGTGGTTGGTGTTAAAGATTTTCACCAGCGTACCGGCAATCGGTGCCACTACCCATTTGTCGCTGGGCTTGATCGCCAGACCGTCACCCACCGCTTTGCTGGCAAAGGCTTCATCCGGCACATCATCCAGCGCCACGACTTCACCGCTGACCGGCGCCAGCAGCGTGGCGATGACCTGCTTCTCACTGTTCAGCACCGCCTGCGGTTTAACATCCGGCTCGGCCGGCGCACTGCTGGTAGCCGCTGCAGCGACCGGACCTTTGGTCAGCACTTTTTTCATGGCCGAAGCGATGCTTTCTGCCTGGGTACCCACGATGATCTGCACGCTCTGTTTGTTAAGACGGATCACACCGGACGCGCCAAGACGCTTAGCAACCGCCTCATTCACCTGCGCCGAGTCATTCACGTTAAGACGCAGACGGGTGATACAGGCATCGATGCTGGTTAAGTTAGCTGAACCACCAATCGCCCCAATGTAACGGCGCGCCAGTGACTCTGTGGCACTTTCACCGTTATCCGTTTTATCAACGTTAACGTCATAACCATCAGTTTCATCACCATCAACCGCCAGCTCGCGGCCCGGCGTCATCAGGTTGAATTTTTTGATGGTAAAGCGGAACACCACATAATAGATAACGAAGAAGACCAGACCCTGCGGGATCAGCATGTACCAGTGTGTCGCCAGCGGATTACGGGTCGACAGCACCATATCCACCAGCCCGGCGCTGAAACCAAATCCGGCAATCCAGTGCATGCTGGCAGCGATGAAGACAGAAATACCGGTCAGGACGGCGTGGATCAGATAAAGCACGGGTGCCACGAACATGAAGGAGAACTCCAGCGGTTCGGTAATACCCGTAAAGAAGGCAGCAAACGCCGCGGCCAGCATGATACTACCCACTTTGACGCGGTTCTCAGGACGTGCACAGTGGTAGATAGCCAGCGCAGCACCCGGCAGACCAAACATCATGATCGGGAAGAAGCCCGCCTGATAACGACCGGTGATGCCGACAGTTGCCGAGCCATCAGCCAGTGACTGTGCACCGCCAAGGAATTTAGGAATGTCATTAATGCCCGCAACATCGAACCAGAACACCGAGTTCAGGGCGTGATGCAGACCGACCGGAATCAGCAGGCGGTTAAAGAAGGCGTAGATACCGGCACCGGCAGAGCCGAGCTTCTGGATATGTTCACCAAAGCCCACCAGACCGTTAAAGATAACCGGCCAGATATACATCAGGATAAAGGCGACCAGGATCATCAGGAACGAGACCAGAATCGGCACCAGTCGCCGTCCGCTGAAGAAGGAGAGTGCTTTCGGCAGCTCGACGTGGCTGAAGCGGTTATAGACCTCCGCCGACAGGATACCGACCAGAATACCGACAAACTGGTTATTAATTTTGCCAAACGCCACAGGCACCTGGTCAACCGGCATCTTCTGTATCATCGCCACCGCGGCCGGTGAGCAGAGCGTGGTGACTACCAGGAATCCCACAAAGCCGGTCAGGGCTGCCGCACCATCTTTATCTTTCGACATGCCATACGCGACACCAATCGCAAACAGCACTGACATGTTTTCAATGATGGCAGCACCCGACTTGATCAGCAATGCCGCCAGCGCATTACCTGCGCCCCAGCTGTCTGGATCGATCCAGTAGCCCACGCCCATTAATATCGCTGCTGCTGGCAGGGTTGCTACCGGCACCATCAGTGCGCGCCCCACCTTTTGTAAGTAACCTAACATATCCCCTTCCCCCTATGAGCCTGACTTGTCGCTTTGCGCTGCTTAATGTTGTTATGTCAGCTGCAAAGATCGTTAATACACTTCATATCACGCAGCGAAGTGTAATGATAAATTAATTCGCCTCGCAAATTAAAAGCCTGGTAAATGTGATTTTTATCACTAAAAAACATCGTTTCATACGGCAACATCTGGCTATGACCGTAAACTTATTTTATGATCCGAAATATTGAATTATGCGCTGGCCATGGCGACAATGAATCATCTGTTCAGATTGGTGACTCACGCAACGGCTTAGCCATCCCCTTTCTATTTTCAATTGAGGTGAAACATGAGACTGATTCCTTTAGCGACACCAACCCAGGTGGGAAAATGGGCCGCCCGACATATTGTTAATCGTATCAATGCGTTTAACCCGACGGCGGATAAACCTTTTGTCCTGGGGCTGCCAACCGGCGGTACACCACTGGAAGCGTACAAACACCTGATTGATATGCACAAAGCGGGCCAGGTCAGTTTTAAAAACGTCGTGACATTCAATATGGATGAATATGTTGGCCTGCCAAAAGAGCATCCTGAGAGCTATCACAGCTTCATGTATCGAAATTTCTTCGATCACGTTGATATTCAACCGGAAAATATCAACCTGCTGAATGGTAATGCCCCCGATATTGACGCAGAATGTCGTCAGTACGAAGAGAAAATTCGCGCGCTGGGTAAAATTCACCTGTTCATGGGCGGCGTTGGCAACGACGGTCATATCGCCTTTAACGAACCGGCTTCCTCTCTCGCTTCCCGTACCCGCATTAAAACCCTGACCCATGACACCCGCGTGGCGAACTCCCGCTTCTTTAACGGTGACGTTGATCAGGTGCCTAAATATGCGCTGACGGTCGGCGTCGGTACGCTGCTGGATGCAGAGGAAGTGATGATTCTGGTTACCGGCCATGTTAAAGCGCAGGCATTACAGGCGGCGGTTGAAGGCAACGTTAATCATATGTGGACCATCAGCTGCCTGCAGCTGCACGCGAAATCGGTGGTAGTGTGCGATGAGCCGGCCACCATGGAACTGAAAGTGAAAACCGTGAAATATTTCCGCGAAATGGAAGCGGAAAATATGAAAGGCGTGTAACAGAACATTGTCATGCCCTGCTGTTACTCTGAGTGACAGCAGGCCAGGACGGGAGAAGAAAGATGTACGCATTAGTTAACGGTCGAATCTACAGTGGCCATGAGGTTCTGGATAATCACGCGGTGGTGGTTGCCGATGGGCGTATTGCGCGCGTCTGTCCGCGTGAAGCGCTCCCGGCGGATATGGAGCAGCGGGATATGGCAGGGGCGAATATTGCGCCAGGCTTTATCGATCTCCAGCTCAATGGCTGCGGTGGCGTGCAATTCAACGACAGCCTTGAGGCGCTCAGCATTGAAACGCTGGAAACGATGCAGCGCGCCAATGAAAAGTCTGGCTGCACCAGCTTTTTACCAACGCTGATAACCAGCAGCGACGCCCTGATGAAGCGGGCGATTGAAACCATGCGCGCCTACCTGCAGAAACATCAGAATCAGGCGCTGGGTCTGCATCTGGAAGGGCCCTGGCTGAGCAAAGCGAAAAAAGGCACCCACGATCCGGCGCTGATCCGCCTGCCGGATGCGGCGATGGTGCAGTACCTGTGTGACAACGCGGACGTCATCACCAAAGTCACGCTTGCCCCTGAAAATGCGGGTAGCGATGTGATTCGTCAATTGACTGATGCCGGGATTATTGTCTCAGCCGGTCACTCGAATGCGACCTATGAAGAGGCTAAAGCGGGCTTTTCTGCTGGTGTGAGTTTCGCGACGCACCTCTACAACGCCATGCCCACCTTTGCCGGACGTGAACCCGGGCTTATCGGTGCGCTGTTTGATTCGCCTGATGTATACTGCGGCATTATTGCGGACGGTTTACATGTACATTACGCTAACGTGCGCAATGCAAAACGCATCAAAGGCGACAAACTGGTGCTGGTCACGGATGCCACTGCACCGGCTGGCGCGGACATAAGCGAGTTCATTTTTGCAGGCAAAACAATCTATTATCGCGATGGGCTCTGTGTCGACGAAAACGGCACATTAAGTGGTTCTGCCCTGACGATGATTGAAGCGGTACAAAACAGCGTTGAGCATGCAGGGATCGCACTGGACGAAGCGTTGCGCATGGCAACACTCTACCCGGCACGGGCGATGGGCGTGGAAAGGCAGTCAGGCTCGATCGAAGCAGGAAAAATCGCGAACCTGACTGTGTTTACGCGCGACTTTAAAATCATAAAGACGTTTGTCAACGGAGACGACGTCCTGAGCGAGTAAGCACTGAATGACCACTGGCGGCCAGTCACAAATAGGAAATGTCGATCTTGTTAAGCAACTCAATAGTGCAGCGGTTTACCGGCTGATTGATCAACAGGGGCCGATATCGCGCATTCAGATTGCCGAACTTAGCCAGCTCGCGCCCGCCAGCGTCACCAAAATTACCCGTCAGTTGATTGAGCGCGGCTTGATCAAAGAGGTAGACCAGCAGGCGTCTACCGGTGGTCGCCGCGCCATCTCCATTATCACTGAAACCCGCCATTTCCATACCATCGGCGTCCGCCTCGGACGCAACGACGCCACCCTGACTCTGTTTGACCTCAGCGGTAAATCGCTGGCGCAGGAAGATTATGCGCTGCCGGAACGCACTCAGGAGACGCTGGAACATGCGCTGTTTAACGCCATCAGCAGCTTCATTGAGCAGCACCAGCGTAAAATTCGCGAGCTGATCGCGATTTCAGTGATCCTGCCAGGTCTGGTCGATCCGATTAACGGCGTGATCCGCTATATGCCACACATCTCTGTCAGCCGCTGGCCGCTGGTCGCCAGTCTGAAAAAACGTTTTAACGTTACCAGTTTTGTGGGTCATGATATTCGCAGCCTGGCGCTGGCCGAGCACTATTTCGGTGCAAGCCGCGACTGTGCTGACTCGATTCTGGTGCGTTTACACCGTGGCACGGGCGCCGGCATTATTGCCAACGGCCATATTTTTCTCGGCAGCAACGGCAACGTTGGCGAGATCGGCCATATTCAGGTCGACCCGCTTGGCGAGCGCTGTCACTGCGGCAACTTTGGCTGCCTTGAAACCATTGCCGCCAACGGCGCCATTGAAAATCGGGTACGCCATCTGCTGAATCAGGGCTATCCCAGCGTACTGACGCTGGAGGCGTGCCAGATATCCCACATCTGCAAAGCGGCCAATCAGGGTGATGCACTGGCCTGCGAAGTGGTTGAGCACGTTGGCCGTTATCTTGGCAAAGCTATTGCGATTGCGATCAACCTGTTTAATCCGCAAAAAGTGGTGCTGGCGGGTGAGATCACTGAAGCAGAAAAAGTGCTGCTGCCCGCGATTGAGGGCTGCATTAATACTCAGGCATTAGAGGCCTTCCGTAAAAATCTGCCGGTCGTGCGTTCCACCCTGGATCATCGTTCCGCTATTGGCGCCTTTGCGCTCGCTAAACGTGCCATGCTTAACGGCATTCTGCTGCAACATCTTCTGGAAGACTAAGCTAACCCGCTGCTGTGGCGGGCCATATCGGATCTGACTATGACCATTAAAAGCGTAATTTGTGATATCGATGGCGTGCTGATGCACGACAACACGGCCGTTCCCGGCGCACAGGAGTTTTTACAGCGCATTCTGGCCAAAGAGATGCCGCTGGTGGTGCTGACGAACTATCCCTCGCAAACCGAGCAGGATCTGGCAAACCGCTTTGCCTCGGCCGGTGTCGAGGTGCCCGACTCCGTTTTCTATACCTCCGCAATGGCAACCGCCGACTTCCTGCGCCGTCAGGAGGGCAAAAAGGCGTATGTGATTGGTGAGGGCGCACTGATTCATGAACTCTACAAAGCGGGCTTTACCATTACCGATGTGAATCCCGATTTTGTCATTGTCGGAGAGACGCGCTCGTTTAACTGGGACATGATGCATAAAGCGGCCTTCTTCGTGGCTAATGGCGCTCGCTTTATCGCCACCAATCCGGATACCCATGCGCGCGGTTTTATTCCTGCCTGTGGTGCACTCTGTGCGGGTATTGAGAAGATATCAGGCCGTCGCCCGTTTGTTGTCGGCAAGCCCAGCCCCTACATCATGCGCGCCGCGCTGAACAAAATGCAGGCCCACTCGGAAGAGACCGTGATTGTCGGCGACAATCTGCGAACCGATATTCTGGCCGGTTTTCAGGCGGGTCTGGAGACTGTGCTGGTGCTCTCCGGCGTCTCGACGCTGAGTGATATCGATGCCATGCCGTTCCGTCCGGACTGGATCTACCCTTCTGTGGCCGATATCGACCTGTTCTGATTCATTTCTCTTATGACGCATCCGGCTAATCTGTGATGCGTCACCTCTTTTTGCGCTATATATCCCACTTTTACTGCCTGATTTCTGCTCACAAAAGCTATTTTATTGCTGATCCATCAACGAAACGGCATTAAAATTATCGTTTATTCAATTTTATTGCCATGCAAGCAATCTTTTTATCAGTAAATCACGATTCCTCTTGCATTGAATGCACCAAATAGCGCATTTTCTTATGTATCACGCAGCATCAGGCTGCCGGACAAACGCAAAAGATAACATCGCCGTAAGGTGAGCTCAGGAGTCAGTTATGTGTTCAATTTTTGGTGTGCTGGATCTGAAAACCGATCCTGTTGAGCTGCGCAAAAAAGCGCTGGAATGTTCACGCTTAATGCGTCATCGCGGCCCGGACTGGTCAGGCGTCTACGCCGATGACCATGCTATTCTGGCGCATGAACGTCTCTCAATTGTTGACGTTAACAATGGCGCACAGCCGCTGTACAACGCCGATCACACCCACGTACTGGCAGTTAACGGCGAAATTTATAACCATCAGGCACTGCGCGCTGAACTCAGCGATCGCTACGCGTTTCAGACCGGTTCTGACTGTGAAGTGATTCTGGCGCTCTATCAGGAGAAAGGTGTCGATTTCCTTGATGAGCTGGAAGGCATGTTCGCCTTTATCCTCTATGACACCGTTAAAAAAACGTACCTGATTGGTCGCGACCACATCGGCATCATCCCGCTCTATATGGGTAACGATGAGCATGGCAACCTGTTTGTTGCTTCAGAAATGAAAGCGCTGGTACCTGCCTGCCGTTCAATCAAAGAGTTCCCGCCGGGAAGCTACCTCTCCAGCACCGATGGCGAGATCCGCCGTTACTGGCAGCGCGACTGGATGGAATATAAAAACGTTGAGCACAACACCACCGACGCCGCTGGCCTGAAACATGCGCTGGAAGAGTCCGTGAAAAGCCACCTGATGTCAGATGTGCCTTACGGCGTGCTGCTGTCAGGCGGTCTGGACTCTTCCATCATTTCAGCCGTGACCAAGCGTTACGCGGCGAAGCGGGTTGAAGATCAGGATAAAAGTGATGCGTGGTGGCCACAGCTGCACTCCTTCGCGGTAGGACTGGAAGGTTCACCCGACTTAAAAGCGGCGAAATCGGTGGCGGAGCATCTGGGCACCGTACACCATGAAATTCATTTCACCGTGCAGGAAGGTCTGGATGCCATTCGCGATGTGATTTATCACATTGAAACCTATGACGTCACCACCATTCGTGCCTCTACGCCAATGTACTTAATGTCGCGTAAAATTAAAGCGATGGGCATTAAGATGGTGCTGTCGGGCGAAGGCGCAGATGAAGTCTTCGGCGGCTATCTCTATTTCCACAAGGCGCCAAACGCCAAAGAGTTCCACGAAGAAAACGTACGTAAACTGCAGGCGCTGCATATGTTCGACTGCGCCCGTGCCAACAAAGCGATGTCCGCCTGGGGCGTTGAAGCCCGCGTACCGTTCCTGGATAAAAAATTCCTGGATGTGGCGATGCGAATCAACCCGGCCGATAAAATGTGCGGCAGCAACGGTAAAATGGAGAAGCACATTCTGCGTGAATGTTTCTCCTCTTACCTGCCGGAGAGCGTGGCGTGGCGTCAGAAAGAGCAGTTCTCGGATGGCGTGGGTTACAGCTGGATCGACTCACTGAAAGAAGTGGCTGCGAAGCAAATCAGCGATCAGCAGCTGGCTACCGCTCACTTCCGCTTCCCGTTCAACACGCCGGGTTCGAAAGAAGCCTATCTCTATCGTGAGATCTTTGAAGAGCTGTTCCCGTTGGCGAGCGCGGCAGAGTGTGTGCCTGGCGGTCCATCGGTCGCCTGTTCTTCTGCCAAAGCGATTGAATGGGATGAAGCGTTTAAAAACATGGATGATCCCTCTGGTCGTGCCGTGGGTGTGCATCAGTCAGCCTATAAATAAGCCGGCTGAAAGCAACCAGAATGGGCCCGTTGTGGCCCATTTTTTTTACGATTAGCGTTGTATTCACTGAAAAATTGCCGAATAAACACCCAGGCTGGTTATAAGCCAGTCAAACAGCGATTATCTGGCAAAAAACGGTAAAAAAATTGTTGACGCTGTCTGGTCAACTCCGCATAATGCGCCCCGCAACGCCGATGAAGGTAACGCGAAAAAAAGATGGCTACGTAGCTCAGCTGGTTAGAGCACAGCACTCATAATGCTGGGGTCACAGGTTCGATTCCCGTCGTAGCCACCATCTTTTTTTGCGGGAGTGGCGAAATTGGTAGACGCACCAGATTTAGGTTCTGGCGCCGCAAGGTGTGCGAGTTCAAGTCTCGCCTCCCGCACCATTTCATTATTCGGCAGCGTGGATGGGATATCGCCAAGCGGTAAGGCACCGGTTTTTGATACCGGCATTCCCTGGTTCGAATCCAGGTATCCCAGCCAATTTCGATGATTCTCGAGGCTGAGAACGGACGAATGGGATATCGCCAAGCGGTAAGGCACCGGTTTTTGATACCGGCATTCCCTGGTTCGAATCCAGGTATCCCAGCCATCATTGAAATGCAGTACAATTTGGCTACGTAGCTCAGCTGGTTAGAGCACAGCACTCATAATGCTGGGGTCACAGGTTCGATTCCCGTCGTAGCCACCATATAATTGGGGTGTCGCCAAGCGGTAAGGCACTGGTTTCTGATACCAGCATTCCGGGGTTCGAATCCCTGCACCCCAGCCATACAAAAGACAATTTGAAAAACACCATTATTGGGGTGTCGCCAAGCGGTAAGGCACTGGTTTCTGATACCAGCATTCCGGGGTTCGAATCCCTGCACCCCAGCCAAATTGCACAACCTGGCCCGCTTTTGCGGGCTTTGTTGTTTTTGTCGTTCCCCTTCCTGATTTCCTGATTTCCTGATTGCAGGCCCGCCGTATGGCGAGCCAACATGCGCAATCTGCTATAACCCCAGCGCGTAGCGCAATACCTGCCGCTTCAGTACCCCGGAATGTTCGGCGGCAATCAATCCGAGATTACGTGCAAACCGCAGCGGTGCCAGCTGATTGCTGAAGGCAAAATAGAACAGATCCATGCCGCCCTGCATCAGCATATTGTCTTTACGACGTTGCCGGTGATAGCGCTGCAATACGCGCTCGGATGCCCAATCCTCCGCCGCACCGCGTGCGCTGACCAGCACATTAATCAACGCATCAATATCGCGATAGCCCAGATTCACGCCCTGCCCGGCCAGCGGATTAATGGTATGCGCGGCATCACCGACCAGCGCCAGTCCTGGCAGGACATACCGTGAAGCGTGACGCCGTACCAGCGGGAAGCCGCCAGCCGCATAGGCTTTAAAACGTCCCAGCCGCGCCGGGAAGTGGCTGGCTATCTCTTTTTCCAGCTGGGCCATCGGCATCGCCTGTAGCTGGCGGACTCTTGCAGGCGCGTCATACCAGACCAGCGAGGCCCGGTTGCCATACAGCGGTAAAAAGGCGCGCGGTCCCTGAGGCGTAAAGTGCTGCCAGGTCGCATCGCCTGCCGGATGTTCGCAGGTCACGCTGATCAGTAAACAGGATTGCGCATAGCTCCAGCCATGAATACCGATCCCGGCCATCTGTCGCACCTGAGAGTTCGCGCCATCAGCCCCAACCACCAGGCGGGCGTGTAAGGCAACGCCGTCGTTGAGGTCGATGCGCCAGCCGCCATTTTCTGGCTGCAGGTTCTCCAGTGTGGCCGGGCAATAGCAGGTCACGCCCAGCGACTGCATCTCCTCCCATAGCGCCCGCTGAAGAACGCTGTTCTCGACCATAAAGCCCAGCTCGGGCAGCCCCAGCGAGGCCGCATCAAAACTCACCTGCGCCGTCTGCCACTCCCAGGTTTCCAGCCTGCGATAGGGCGCGCTGCGCATCGCCTCTACCCGTGGCCAGACGTTGAGCTGCTTCAGCAACCCCACCGAGGATGACCCAATCGCCGAAATTCGCAGATCGGGATCGCTGTCGGCATCAAAAGGCGCGGGTTCGGCACGCTCAATGACCGCAACGCGAAAATGTTGCTGCGTCAGTCCACAGGCCAGCGCCGCACCGACCATGCCACCGCCAACAATCACTACATCAAACTGATTATCCTGCATTGCTTATGTCCCTCTCTTATTCCCGCCAGCCTGCGCAACACGGGTCTGAATAAAGCAAAGTGTACCGGAAAACCGGATTGCTGGCAGAAAAGCCCTGAGGCTGGTCACAACAGCATCAAAGCATTACAATACGCGCCCCGCACTTCACTGCACTGAATCAATGGTTAGCGCGATGACAAAAAAACTGCATATCAAAACCTGGGGATGTCAGATGAATGAGTATGATTCATCCAAGATGTCTGATCTGCTGAACAGTACGCACGGCTATACGCTGACCGAGGTTCCTGAAGAGGCGGATATTCTGCTGCTTAACACCTGTTCTATTCGTGAGAAAGCGCAGGAGAAAGTATTCCACCTGCTGGGACGCTGGAGAAAACTCAAAGAGCGCAACCCGGATGTGATTATCGGCGTGGGCGGCTGCGTGGCGTCGCAGGAAGGGGATCATATCCGCCAGCGTGCGCCCTGCGTGGATATCGTTTTTGGTCCGCAGACACTGCACCGCCTGCCGGAGATGATCAACACCGTGCGCGGCACCAAAAGCCCGGTGGTCGACATCAGCTTCCCGGAAATCGAGAAATTTGATCGCCTGCCGGAACCGCGCGCAGACGGCCCGACGGCCTTTGTCTCCATCATGGAAGGCTGCAACAAATATTGTACTTTCTGCGTGGTGCCTTACACCCGTGGCGAGGAAGTGAGCCGTCCGAGCGATGACATTCTGCTGGAGATCGCTCAGCTGGCGGCGCAGGGCGTGCGTGAAGTTAACCTGCTTGGCCAGAACGTTAACGCCTATCGTGGTGCCACCTTTGATGGTGAAATCTGTACCTTCGCTGAGCTGCTGCGCCTGGTCGCCGCCATCGACGGTATCGACCGCATTCGCTTCACCACCAGCCACCCGATTGAGTTCACCGATGACATTATCGAGGTCTACCGCGATACGCCGGAACTGGTGAGCTTCCTGCACCTGCCGGTTCAGAGTGGATCAGACCGTATTCTGACGCTGATGAAGCGTGCTCATACCGCGCTGGAGTATAAGGCGATTATCCGCAAGCTGCGCGCGGCGCGCCCGGATATTGAGATCAGCTCTGACTTCATCATTGGTTTCCCCGGCGAAACTCAGCAGGATTTCGAGCAGACCATGAAGCTTATCGCCGAGATCAATTTCGACGTCAGCTTCAGCTTTATCTACTCTGCCCGTCCCGGCACGCCCGCCGCTGACCTGCCGGATGATGTCAGCGAAGAGGAGAAAAAGCAGCGTCTGTGGATCCTGCAGGACCGCATTAACCAGCAGGCGCAGGCGATCAGTCGCCGCATGGTGGGCACAGTGCAGCGTATTCTGGTGGAAGGCATCTCCCGCAAGAACGTGATGGAAGTCTCTGGCCGCACCGAAAATAACCGCGTAGTAAATTTCGAAGGCTCGCCTGAAATGATCGGCCGCTTTGTGGATGTTGAAATTGTCGATGTCTACACCAACTCGCTGCGCGGCAAACTGGTGCGTACTGAAGAAGAGATGGGGCTGCGCATGGCGGAAAGCCCGGCGTCCGTGATCGCCCGTACCCGTAAAGAAAATGAAATCGGCGTGAGTCTGTTCCAGCCGTGATGCCCGCTTTACTGTGCGGCAGCGCGCATCGCGTTGTCGCCAATTTCACTTTGCACCACTTGCTTTCTGAAAGTGTCGCCCAAATATCTCTCCATAAGCTTGCGCCCAGGCGTTACGGCATAAATAATTTCGTTATGGTGCATCCGGTTAAGTTTAACGGTGCGTCAGACACATCCCATAACTGGCCCTGAGTGACCCAAAGGATTCGTTTGAATATCGAAACTCGTGAAATCGCCCTTGAACCGGCTGATAACCGTCGTCTGATGAGCCTGTGTGGGCCTTTCGACGATAATGTAAAACAGCTTGAACGTCGTCTGGGCATTGAGATCAATCGTCGCGACAACGTTTTTAAGCTGTCAGGACGTCCACTTTGCGTGAATGCCGCAGCAGATATTCTGAAAACCCTCTATGTCGATACCGCGCCTGTGCGTGGCGACATCCCGGATATCGAGCCTGATCAGATTCACCTGGCGATCAAAGAGAGCCGGGTACTGGAGCAAACCGCTGAGAGCGTGCCGGAGTATGGTAAAGCGGTCAATATCAAGACCAAACGCGGTGTGATCAAGCCGCGCACTCCAAACCAGGCCCAGTACATCGCTAATGTGCTCGACCACGATATCACCTTTGGTGTCGGCCCGGCTGGTACCGGTAAAACCTATCTGGCGGTAGCCGCGGCAGTGGATGCGCTGGAGCGTCAGGAGATTCGCCGCATCATGCTGACCCGCCCTGCCGTCGAAGCGGGTGAAAAGCTGGGCTTTCTGCCAGGCGATCTGAGCCAGAAAGTCGACCCTTATCTGCGTCCGCTCTACGATGCGCTGTTCGAAATGCTCGGCTTCGAGCGGGTGGAAAAGCTGATGGAGCGCAACGTCATTGAAGTCGCCCCGCTGGCCTACATGCGTGGTCGTACCCTGAACGATGCGTTTATCATTCTTGATGAGAGCCAGAACACCACCATCGAGCAGATGAAGATGTTCCTGACGCGTATCGGCTTTAACTCTAAAGCGGTGATTACCGGCGACGTTACCCAGATTGACCTGCCGCGTCACGTCAAGTCAGGCCTGCGTCATGCCATTGAGGTGCTGGCGGACGTTGAAGAGATCAGCTTCAACTTCTTCCACAGCGAAGATGTGGTGCGCCATCCGGTAGTTGCCCGCATTGTCACTGCCTATGAAGCCTGGGAAGCGGCCGATCAGACCCGTCGTGACCAGCAGGCCGAAGAGCGTAAACGTGAAGCACTGGCTGCACAGAGCGCCACGCAGGAGAGCAAATGAGCGAGGTGATTCTCGACCTGCAGGTCGCCTGTGACAACACCGCTGACCTGCCTGATGAAAGCCAGTTTCATCGCTGGCTGTCAGCGGCTGTCACCCCTTTTCAGCCGGAAAGCGAAGTTACGGTGCGTCTGGTTGATGAAGCTGAGAGTCATGAGCTTAATCTGACTTATCGCGGCAAAGACAAGCCGACCAACGTCCTCTCTTTCCCGTTTGAAGCACCGCCAGGCATTGAGCTGCCGCTGCTGGGCGATCTGATCATCTGCCGCCAGGTCGTTGAGCAGGAAGCCGCTGAACAGGGTAAAAGCGCTGAAGCCCACTGGGCACATATGGTGGTACACGGCACGCTGCATCTGCTGGGTTACGACCATATTGAAGACGACGAAGCAGACGAGATGGAAGGGCTGGAGACCGAGATAATGCTTGCTCTTGGGTATCCTGATCCGTACATTTCGGAGAAAGAAGACGCCTGAATCCTGAATTCAGTCAATCCTGCTGTCAGTACAGGCTACTGACAGCACCTATTCCTCACCAGAGAGATCTATAAAAACCGCCATGAGCGACGACCATTCTCAAAACAGCGATGCACCCAGTAGTAAAAAGGGATTTTTCTCCCTGTTGATCAACCAACTCTTTCACGGTGAACCAAAAAGCCGTGATGAGCTACTGGAGCTGATCCGCGACTCGAATAACAAAGAGCTGATTGACCAGGACACCCGCGACATGCTCGAAGGGGTACTGGATATTGCGGAGCAGCGCGTGCGTGACATCATGATCCCGCGCTCGCAAATGATCACCCTGAAACGTAATCAGAGCCTCGAAGAGTGTCTGGATGTCATCATCGAATCCGCCCATTCTCGTTTCCCGGTGATCAGCGAAGATAAAGATCATGTGGAAGGGATTCTGATGGCGAAAGATCTGCTGCCGTTTATGAGCAGCGAATCTGAGCCTTTCAGCATTGAGAAAGTGCTGCGTCCTGCGGTGGTTGTGCCTGAAAGTAAGCGTGTCGACCGGATGCTGAAAGAGTTCCGCTCCCAGCGTTACCACATGGCGATCGTCATTGATGAGTTTGGCGGTGTCTCCGGTCTGGTGACCATTGAAGACATCCTGGAGCTGATCGTCGGTGAAATTGAAGATGAGTATGACGACGAAGAAGATCGTGATATCCGTCAGCTCAACCGTCACACCTTTACGGTGCGCGCACTGACCGCCATTGAAGATTTCAACGAGGTGTTTGGCACCCAGTTCAGCGACGATGAAGTCGACACCATTGGTGGTCTGGTGATGCAGGGCTTCGGTCATCTGCCCGCTCGCGGTGAAAGCATCGAGATTGAGGGTTACCAGTTCAAGGTGGCGATGGCTGACAGCCGCCGCATCATCCAGGTTCACGTGACTATTCCGGAAAATTCGCCACAACCTCAACTGGAAGACGAATAAGTCTATGGCTTTAGCCTCACTCTACCCGCGTCAGCGGGTTCGCCTGCTGCTGGCTTTAATAACGGGTGCACTTGGCACCCTCGCCTTTTCTCCCTACGATTTCTGGCCCGCTGCACTGCTCTCGCTGTGTGGTTTACAGCTGTTGACTCTTAACCGCTCCAGCCCGCAGGCCAGCGCCATTGGGTTTGTCTGGGGTTTAGGTCTGTTCGGCAGTGGCATCAACTGGGTTTATGTCAGTGTCGCCACCTTTGGCGGCATGCCTGGCCCGGTCAATGTCTTTATCGTAGCGCTGCTGGCGGCTTATCTGGCGATCTACCCGGCGCTGTTTGCCGGCGTACTGAAT
Source organism: Pantoea sp. PvP021 (assembly GCF_054056055.1). Classification (NCBI taxonomy): domain Bacteria; kingdom Pseudomonadati; phylum Pseudomonadota; class Gammaproteobacteria; order Enterobacterales; family Erwiniaceae; genus Pantoea; species Pantoea sp. PvP021. The sequence continues at coordinate 1,644,040 of NZ_JBSRXX010000001.1, forward strand.
CGCATCTGGCCGCGAACGACGCTGTGGCGCCTGGCGCTGGCGGCACCGGCATTGTGGCAGATCACCGAGTTCCTGCGCGGCTGGGTGCTGACCGGCTTTCCGTGGCTGCAGTTTGGTTACAGCCAGATCGATGGCCCGTTAAAAGGCCTGGCCCCACTGGCGGGCGTAGAGACGCTGACCTTCCTGCTGATGGTGGTGGCTGGCCTGCTGGCTTATGCCCTGCAACAGCGCAACGTCAGAAGTCTGGTAGCAGCGCTGCTGCTGCTGGCATTGCCATGGCCGTTGCGCTACATCCAGTGGGTTCAGCCGATGCCCGAGCGGGCCGTCGAGGTGGCGCTGGTGCAGGGAAACATCCCGCAATCGATGAAGTGGGATCCGCAGCAGCTGCTCACTACCCTGCGCATATACAACGGTCTGAGTCAGCCGCTGATGGGCAAAGCGCCGATTATTATCTGGCCTGAATCGGCAATTACCGATCTGGAGAGTAATCAGCAGCCGTTCCTGCGTTCGCTGGATGACGAACTGCGTGAGCGCGGCAGTTCGCTGATCACCGGCATTGTGGACTCCCGGCTGGAGCAGAACCGATATCACGATTACAACACCGTAATCGTGCTGGGCGGTAAAGCGCCGTACAACTACTTCAGCGGCAATCGTTACCAGAAGAATCACCTGGTGCCGTTTGGCGAATTTGTGCCGCTGGCCGATCTGCTGCGTCCGCTGGCCCCGTTCTTCGATCTGCCGATGTCGGCATTCAGTCGTGGCAACTACCTCCAGCCGCAACTCAGCGTGGCGGGCTATAACCTGACCAGCGCCATCTGTTATGAGATCGTGCTGGGTGAACAGGTGCGGGCCAACTTCCATCCCGACACCAACTTCCTGTTGACCGTTTCGAACGATGCCTGGTTTGGTCACTCTATCGGCCCATGGCAGCACTTCCAGATGGCGAGGATGCGTGCGCTGGAACTGGGACGTCCGCTGTTGCGCAGCACCAATAATGGTGTGACGGCGGTGGTCAATGCCAGTGGTGATGTGGAAGCCATGCTGCCGCAGTTTACCCGCGATGTGCTGACCAGCAAGGTTACGCCAACGCAGGGAGAAACCCCGTATGCGCGGGCTGGCATCTGGCCAGTGTGGTCACTGACGCTGCTGGCGGCGGTGATAGCACTCCTGCGCCGTCGTCGATAACCTCCCCTCCTGTGCTCACTGAAGGCGAAGCACGTGCTTCGCCTTTTTCATGGTGACTCTCCGGTTTTTTTCACTCCCCACGCCGCACACTCTGCTGTCTTTCTAACCCATTACCTCTTTCTGGCACGATGATTGCAAAATGTTTCACTGCTTTTCGCAAACAGGCTGATTGCAGGCGCTGATGCCGGGCGGATTGCACCAAAACAATTGACGCTGCTGCACCATTAACGCGCAGGGTGAAAAAATTGCCTTTTTTTGGTGCGTATCACCTCGCAAAAAAGAAACTTTTTTGTTTCATTGCGTTAACAATCCGCTATGTTAATGACTCTTCTGCGCCCGTTTAAACCGCAGAATGAGCAGAAACGCAGCAGAAAACAGACACAACATCATAATCAGCGCAGGTTATATCCTGTGCCTTTTTCATACGAAGGAGTTGGAACATGCAACTACGCAAAGTGGCATTATCTCTTCTGCTGATCAGCGCAGCGGCGGGAGCGGCCCAGGCGGAAGATCTCAGCGGCACCCTGAAGAAGATCAATGACAATGGCGTCATTGTGGTCGGGCATCGCGAATCATCAGTTCCCTTTTCTTATTATGACAACCAGCAAAAAGTCGTCGGCTACTCACAGGCTTACTCAAACGCCATCGTTGAAGCGATTAAAGCAAAGCTGAACAAGCCTGATCTGCAGGTCAAAATGATCCCGATCACCTCACAAAACCGTATTCCGCTGCTGCAAAACGGCACCTACGATTATGAGTGTGGCTCGACCACCAATAACCTTGAGCGCCAGAAACAGGCCGCCTTCTCAGACACTATTTTTGTTATCGGCACCCGTCTGCTGGTGAAGAAAGATGGCCCGATCAAAGATTTCGCTGACCTGAAAGGCAAAACCGTAGTGGTGACCTCAGGTACCACCTCTGAAGTGCTGCTGCACAAACTCAACGACGAACAGAAACTGGATCTGCGCATCATCAGCGCAAAAGATCACGGTGACTCCTTCCGTACGCTGGAAACCGGTCGTGCCGTGGCCTTTATGATGGATGATGCCCTGCTGGCAGGCGAACGCGCCAAAGCCAAAAAGCCGGACAACTGGGAAATTCTGGGCACGCCACAGTCAAAAGAAGCCTATGGCTGCATGCTGCGTAAAGATGATCCGCAGTTCAAAGCGCTGGTGGATGAAACCATTGCTAAAGCCCAGACCTCTGGCCAGGCAGAAAAATGGTTCGACACCTGGTTCAAACAGCCGATTCCACCAAAGAACCTGAACATGAACTTTGAGCTCTCTGATGACATGAAAGCGCTGTTCAAAACACCAAATGATAAAGCACTGAATTAACAAAAAAATACCCAATGGATTTCAGATTGCATTGAGGCAGCAGAAAAATGACTCCCGATGAGCCTACTCCGGTAAGTTATTCGGGTGAGTGAATGTAGCCAACAAAAATGCAGCCTGAAAGACGACGGGTATAACAAGGGCGGCCTGGCTGCCCTCTCGATTGCTGAAACCGCGGCATGGACAGACAGACTGACACGGGTCGTTCCCCTGAGTCAGGAAATAAAACGCCGTTCATCAATCTTCAGGGTAGCTTAGCTACCCTTTTTTTCCGGAGCTCGTTATGGGTATCGATTGGAACTGGGGCATATTCCTCGAACAGGCCCCGTTCGGTAACACGACCTACCTCGGCTGGCTGTGGTCCGGTTTTCAGGTGACAATTGCCGTCTCCTGCTGCGCCTGGATTATCGCCTTCTGCGTGGGTTCATTTTTCGGCATTCTGCGCACCGTGCCTAATCGCCTGCTGTCGACCATTGGCACCTGCTATGTCGAACTGTTTCGTAACATCCCACTGATCGTCCAGTTCTTCTTCTGGTATCTGGTGGCGCCCGAGCTGGTGGGCGAAAAGCTTGGCATGTGGTTTAAGTCTGAGCTGGATCCCAACATTCAGTTCTTCCTCTCCTCGATGATCTGTCTTGGCCTGTTTACCGCCGCCCGCGTCTGCGAGCAGGTGCGCGCAGCGATTCAGTCACTGCCGAGTGGACAGAAGAATGCCGGTCTGGCGATGGGCTTAACCCTGCCGCAGACCTATCGCTATGTGCTGCTGCCGAATGCGTATCGCGTGATTGTGCCGCCGATGACCTCGGAAATGCTGAACCTGGTGAAGAACTCCGCTATCGCCTCCACCATTGGTCTGGTCGATATGGCGGCGCAGGCGGGCAAACTGCTCGACTATTCTGCCCACGCCTATGAATCCTTTACCGCCATTACGCTGGCCTACGTTGCGATTAACCTGGTGATTATGTTGTTGATGAGTCTGGTCGAGCGCAAAGTCCGGCTGCCAGGCAATGCGGGAGGCAAGTAATGTACGAGTTTGACTGGAGTTCGATTACACCCAGCCTGCCCTATCTGCTTAATGGCTTAGTGATCACCTTTAAGATCACGATTACCGCCGTGGTCTTCGGCATCCTGTGGGGCACTCTGCTGGCGGTGATGCGCCTGTCGACGTTTAAGCCTATCAGCTGGTTCGCTAAAATTTACGTCAACCTGTTCCGCTCAGTGCCGCTGGTCATGGTGCTGCTGTGGTTCTATCTGGTCGTGCCGAGTTTTCTGCAGCAGGTGCTGGGCCTGTCGCCCAAAACGGATATCCGACTGATTTCAGCCATGGTCGCCTTTTCGCTGTTCGAAGCGGCGTACTACTCTGAAATTATTCGCGCCGGCATCATCAGTATCTCGCGTGGACAGGGCAGTGCGGCTCTGGCGCTGGGCATGACGCAGTGGCAGGCAATGCGACTGATCATCCTGCCACAGGCGTTTCGCGCCATGGTTCCGCTGTTACTGACGCAGGGTATCGTGCTGTTCCAGGATACCTCGCTGGTTTATGTCTTAAGCCTGGCGGACTTCTTCCGTACCGCGTCCACCATTGGTGAGCGTGATGGCACCCAGGTTGAAATGGTTCTGTTTGCAGGTCTGGTCTACTTCGTTATCAGCCTGAGCGCATCGCTGTTGGTCAGCTATCTAAAAAGAAAAAGGACGGTTTAAATGATTAGCCTGAAAAATGTTTCTAAGTGGTATGGTCACTTTCAGGTGCTGACCGACTGCTCAACCGACGTCAAAACCGGTGAAGTGGTGGTGGTGTGCGGCCCGTCCGGCTCCGGTAAATCAACGCTGATCAAAACGGTGAACGGCCTTGAGCCGATTCAGCAGGGCGTGATTGCGGTGAACGGCACCGAGGTGAATAACAAAAAGACTAATCTTGCGCAGCTTCGCAGCCAGGTCGGGATGGTGTTCCAGCACTTCGAGCTGTTTCCGCATCTGAGCATTATCAACAACCTGGTTCTGGCGCAGGTAAAAGTGCTGAAGCGCGACAAAGCGGCAGCCCGCGATAAAGGGCTGAAGCTGCTGAAGCGTGTGGGTCTTTCCGCCCATGCTGAGAAGTTTCCCGGCCAGCTCTCAGGCGGTCAGCAGCAGCGTGTGGCGATTGCGCGAGCGCTCTGCATGGACCCTATCGCGATGCTGTTTGATGAACCCACCTCCGCGCTGGATCCGGAAATGATCAACGAAGTGCTGGATGTGATGGTTGAACTGGCACAGGAAGGGATGACGATGATGGTGGTGACCCATGAGATGGGCTTCGCCCGTAAGGTTGCCAATCGCGTGATCTTTATGGATGAAGGGAAAATTATCGAAGACACCAACAAAGATGACTTCTTTAATAACCCACAGTCTGAGCGCGCTAAAGATTTCCTCGCAAAAATCCTGCACTAAACCTGACGAACAGGCGGGTCACCCAGGGTGGCCCGCTTCATTTAGCTACGCCGCACTATCAGGGTTCAAACGGCTGACGCTGGAACTGATCGTTGCCGCATTCCGGACAACGTGACAGCGTTTCAGGCGTGTAGATTGCCCGGGTGAACTGGCATTTCTCACAGACCAGATTGCCCAGCCCCACCACTTCCCCGCTCTGATAAACCCCGTGATGATGCAGATCCTGGAAGACCTCTCGCCACTCCAGCTGACTTTTATCGGTGATATCCGCCAGCTCTTTCCAGACGCTCTCGCGGATGATGCGCATAAACAGTGAGTCCGCCAGCGGTTCTTCCACATCGGTGTAGCTGCGTGCAAACTCGCCCAGATCACGGCGCACTGAGCTGAGCGCCTGGTCAATCTCCTGTTCCGTCATATCATCACGCACCAGCAACTGGCTTCGTCGCCCGGCAATCAGCTCATCAAGGTTACGATCGCCCTGACGAAGACGTTCGGTCAATACGGCTAACGACTCGCGATATTCCTGAGCCACTTTATTCATTTTGTTCTCCTTTATGCAGACCCTCGCTGAACTAAGTTTAGTCGTAATGTTGCTTTTGCCGTGTCGTCTGTACAGTGAATTACAAAAGGGTGAAGGCTCTGACGCTTTCGGCAGAAATCGTGCCGGCAAAAGTGGGAAGTGTTGTTGATACGCGGCCTTATGGGTATGCTATGCGGATCTTAGAGCCAGAAAAATGTTTTTCATAAAGGACCACAGGCAGCCATGCAAGAGCAATACCGCCCGGAAGAAATTGAATCCCGTGTGCAGCAGCACTGGGATGAAAACGAAACGTTTAAAGTGACTGAGCAGGAAGGTAAAGAGAAATACTATTGCCTCTCCATGTTGCCCTATCCTTCTGGCCGCCTGCACATGGGCCACGTTCGTAACTACACCATCGGCGACGTAATCGCGCGTTATCAGCGTATGCTCGGCAAAAACGTACTACAGCCGATTGGCTGGGATGCTTTCGGCCTGCCTGCGGAAGGCGCTGCGGTGAAAAACAACACCGCTCCGGCCCCGTGGACTTACGACAATATCGCCTACATGAAAAACCAGCTCAAACTGCTGGGCTTTGGCTATGACTGGAGTCGTGAACTGGCAACCTGCCAGCCAGAGTACTATCGCTGGGAACAGTGGTTCTTTACCAAACTGTATGAAAAAGGCCTGGTCTATAAAAAGACCTCTGCCGTGAACTGGTGCCCGAACGATCAGACGGTGCTGGCGAACGAGCAGGTGATTGACGGCTGCTGCTGGCGCTGCGACACCAAAGTTGAGCGTAAAGAGATCCCGCAGTGGTTTATCAAAATCACCGATTATGCGGAGGAGCTGCTAAACGATCTGGATACGCTGGAAGAGTGGCCTGAGCAGGTCAAAACCATGCAGCGTAACTGGATTGGCCGCTCTGAAGGTGTCGAAATCACCTTCGATGTGGCTGACAGCGAAGAGAAGGTCACTGTCTACACCACCCGCCCGGATACCTTTATCGGCGCAACCTATGTTGCTGTTGCCGCAGGCCATCCGCTGGCGACCCAGGCGTCGGTCAATAATCCGGCGCTGGCTGACTTTATCGCTGAATGCCGCAATACCAAAGTGGCCGAAGCCGATATGGCGACCATGGAGAAGAAAGGCATGGCGACCGGCCTGTCTGTTGTTCATCCACTGACCGGCGAGCTTATCCCGGTCTGGGTTGCCAACTTCGTACTGATGGAATATGGCACCGGCGCTGTGATGGCGGTTCCGGCGCACGATCAGCGCGACTGGGAGTTTGCCACTAAATATGATCTGCCGATTAAGCCGGTCATCCTGAATCTGGATGGTTCCATTCCTGATGTCAGCATCGCGGCGATGACTGACAAAGGTGCGCTGTTCAACTCAGGTGAGTTTAACGGCATGGATCACGCCACCGGTTTTAACGCCATCGCGGATTTGCTGGCGGCAAAAGGCGTGGGCGTGCGTAAAGTGAACTACCGCCTGCGCGACTGGGGTGTCTCCCGTCAGCGCTACTGGGGTGCCCCTATCCCGATGGTGACGCTGGAAGATGGCACCGTCATGCCTGCACCAGAAGACCAGCTGCCGGTGATCCTGCCGGAAGATGTGGTGATGGATGGCATTACCAGCCCAATCAAAGCGGATCCGGAGTGGGCTAAAACCACGGTAAACGGCCAGCCTGCCCTGCGTGAAACCGACACCTTTGACACCTTCATGGAGTCTTCCTGGTACTACGCGCGTTATACCTGCGCCAGCTACAAGGAAGGCATGCTGGATCCGGCAGCGGCAAACTACTGGCTGCCGGTCGATCAGTATGTGGGCGGTATTGAACACGCCATCATGCACCTGATGTATTTCCGCTTCTTCCACAAGCTGCTGCGTGACGCGGGCCTGGTGAACTCCAATGAGCCAGCCAAACGTCTGCTGTGCCAGGGCATGGTGCTGGCTGACGCCTTCTACTACCTTGGTGCCAACGGCGAGCGTAACTGGGTTTCACCGGTTGACGTTGAGGTTGAGCGGGATGAGAAAGGCCGCATTGTTAAAGCCACAGACACGCAGGGCCGCGAAGTGATCTACGCGGGCATGAGCAAAATGTCGAAGTCGAAAAACAACGGCATCGACCCACAGCTGATGGTTGAGCGTTACGGCGCGGATACCGTGCGTCTGTTTATGATGTTTGCTTCACCGGCGGATATGACGCTGGAGTGGCAGGAGTCGGGCGTTGAAGGGGCGAACCGCTTCCTGAAACGTGTCTGGAAGCTGGTCTTCGAGCACACACAGAAAGGTGCGACCGTGGCACTGGATGTGGAGAGCCTGAATGACGAGCAGAAATCGCTGCGTCGCGATCTGCACAAAACCATCGCCAAAGTGGCAGATGATATTGGCCGTCGTCAGACTTTCAACACCGCCATTGCGGCGATCATGGAGCTGATGAACAAACTGGCACGCGCCCCGCAGGAAAGCGAGCAGGATCGCGCCCTGATGCAGGAAGCGCTGCTGGCCATCGTCCGTCTGCTCTATCCGTTTACCCCGCACGCCTGCTATGTTCTGTGGCAGACGCTGGGTGGCGAAGGCACTATCGATGAAGCGAGCTGGCCGGTTGCGGATGAAGCCGCTATGGTTGAAGATTCGCTGCTGGTAGTGGTTCAGGTTAACGGTAAAGTGCGCGGTAAAATCACCGTGCCAGCCGATGCAACACAGGAACAGGTTCAGGCACGCGCTGCGCAGGAGCATCTGGTAGCGAAGTATCTGGACGGCGTGACTATCCGTAAAGTCATTTATGTACCGGGCAAACTGCTTAACCTGGTCGTAGGTTAAGTTCAGGAGGAACTGTGCGACATCCGATTATCAGGCTGTTTGTCATGCTGGCGGTGGTGATCACCGCTGGCTGTGGTTTTCATCCGCGCGGCACCACTCAGGTGCCCAGCGAACTGAAAACCCTGATTGTTTCAACCGGCGATCCTTATGGGCCGCTGGCGCGTACTGTGCGTCAGCAGCTGCGTATCAACGATGTCAAAATTGTTGAAGACAGCAAACAGAATCGCACCGATATTCCAACGCTGCGCCTGGGGCCTGAATCCTCGGGCCGTAACACGGCTTCGGTCTTTATCAGCGGCACCACTGCCGAGTATCAGTTGGTGATGACCCTCACCGCACAGGTGCTGCTGCCGGGCAAAGGTATCTATCCTATCAGCACCACGGTTTATCGCTCGTTCTTCGATAACCCTAACGCTGCGCTGGCAAAAGATGCCGAGCAGGATCTGATTACGCAGGAGATGCGTCAGCGTGCTGCTGAGCAGCTGGTACGTAAACTGCTGACGGTACACGCCGCGCAGATCAACAGCAAAGAGACCTTACCGGCGTCAGTGATTCCGGTGCCGGGTCAGGGTTCACAGGAAGCGCCCACTTCCTCTGCTACCAGCCTGCAATGATCAGGATTTATCCTGAGCAACTCAGCGCGCAGCTCCGTGAGGGGCTGCGCGCCTGTTATTTGTTAGCCGGTAACGAACCGCTGCTGCTGCAGGAAAGTTCAGATGCGATTCGCGTCGCCGCAACCGCGCAGGGATTCGAAGAACATTTTAGTTTTACGCTGGATGCACAGACTGACTGGGAGAGCCTGTTTGTCAGTTGCCAGTCACTGAGTCTGTTTGCTCAGCGTCAGACCATGACGCTGCAATTCCCCGATAATGGCCCCAACGCCGCGATGGCAGAACAGCTGGTTAAGCTGTCGCAGTTGCTGCACGCCGATATTCTGCTGATCTGCCGGATGGCGAAGCTGACCAAAGCGCAGGAAAACAGCGCCTGGTTTAAAGCGTTGTCCGCCTCTGCGGTACTGGTGCCCTGTCAGACGCCTGAACAGGCGCAACTGCCACGCTGGGTCGTTAATCGTGCTAAGGCGCTGAAGTTATCGGTAGATGACGCGGCCGTGCAACTGTTGTGTTACTGCTACGAAGGCAATCTGCTGGCGCTGGCGCAGGCGCTGGAGCGGCTCTCGCTGCAGTGGCCCGACGGCAAGCTGACCCTGCCCCGGGTTGAAGAGGCGGTCAGTGATGCCGCGCACTTTACTCCTTTCCACTGGGTGGATGCCCTGCTGGCGGGAAAAAGCCGCCGCGCCCTGCATATTCTGCATCAGCTGGAGAAAGAAGAGAGCGAAGTGGTGATACTGCTGCGTACGCTGCAGCGTGATCTGCTGACGCTGCTGCATCTGCAACGCCACCAGACAGCGCAGCCGCTGCGTACGCTGATGGATCAGCAGCGCATCTGGCAGAATCGCCGTGCGCTGTTTACCGACGCGCTGCAACGAGTGGATGCCACGCGTCTGCAACGCGCCATTCATCTGCTGAGTCAGATTGAAATCACCCTGAAGCAGGATTATGGACAGCCGGTGTGGCCGCAGTTACAGACCCTGACGCTGCTGCTCAGCAGTCGTGCTTTTCCGACGAGCTTTGCCCATGTCTGAGTTACACGCACTGTTTGGCGGCACCTTTGATCCGATTCATTTTGGCCATCTGCGCCCGGTCGAAGTGCTGGCGCAACAGACCGGCCTGCAGCGTGTGACGCTGCTGCCCAACAATGTGCCGCCGCATCGTCCGCAACCGGAAGCCAGCGCTGCTCAGCGGGTTGCTATGCTGCGCTGCGCTATCCGCGACCTGCCGCTGTTTGAGATCGATACCCGCGAGCTGGAACGCGACACGCCGTCCTGGACCGTGACCACCCTGGAAGCCTGGCGCACCGAACGCGGTGCAGAGCAGCCGCTGGGATTTATTATTGGTCAGGATTCATTGCTGAGCTTATCAAAATGGCATCGCTGGCAGGATCTGCTGTCACTCTGCCATCTGCTGGTGTGCCAGCGCCCCGGCTATCCGACCCGGTTCGACTCGCCTGACATGCAGCGCTGGCTTGAGCAACACCTCGCTCAGGATATCCGGCAGCTGCATCAGCAGCCCGCAGGCCATATCTGGCTGGCGGACACCCCTCTCTATGACATTTCGGCCACGGAAATTCGCCGCCGTCGCCACCAGAATCAGCCCTGCGACGATCTGTTGCCCGCTGCGGTTATCGATTATATCGACCGCGAAGGCTTATATCGCGACTGATCCGGGCATGCTATACTACGCCGCTTAATTTTTTGGCTGCACTCTCCGGGCTTACAGCCGGCTCGTTACCACCAGATTCCAAGGGGAACCTTTTGCAAGGTAAAGCACTCCAAGAGTTCGTTATTGATAAGATTGATGATCTCAAAGGCCAGGACATTGTCACCATCGACGTTCAGGGCAAATCCAGCATCACCGATTTCATGATCATCTGCACCGGCACCTCCACGCGTCATGTGACTTCGATCGCAGAACACGTAGAGCAGGAGTCGCGTTTAGCAGGCCTGATGCCATTAGGCATTGAAGGTAAAAGCGCGGCAGACTGGGTCGTGGTCGATCTGGGTGATGTCATCGTGCATGTGATGCAGGAAGAGAGTCGCCAGCTGTATGAGCTGGAAAAACTCTGGGGCTAATCGGTGAAACTGCAACTTGTTGCCGTCGGCACGAAAATGCCTGACTGGGTGCAGACCGGTTTTATGGAATATCTGCGCCGCTTCCCGAAAGATATGCCGCTTGAGCTGACCGAAGTGACCGCAGGTAAACGCGGTAAAAATGCTGATATCAAACGCATTCTTGAAAAAGAGGGTGAAGCGATGTTAGCGGCGGTCGGCAAAGGCAATCGCATCGTCACGCTGGATATTCCTGGTCATCCGTGGGAAACCCCGCAGCTGGCACAGCAGATTGAACGCTGGAAGCTGGATGGTCGCGATGTCAGCCTGCTGATTGGCGGGCCTGAAGGCCTGGCCCCCGCCTGTAAAGCGGCGGCAGAGCAGAGCTGGTCACTGTCAGCATTGACGTTGCCCCATCCGCTGGTGCGCGTGCTGGTAGCCGAAAGTCTGTATCGGGCCTGGAGCATAACGACAAATCATCCTTATCATCGTGAATGACCGATCAGCCCACATCAGACATGACAAGTAGCGGATGAAATTACAAAGCAACGCCTTTCGCGATTACAGCGCCGAACAGAAACTCTTTGTCCGTCGGGCCTTTATCGCCTTCGTCGGTATCTTACTGCTCTCTTCAGTACTGGTGGTTAACCTTTACCACCTGCAGATCCTTCGCTTTGATGATTACAGCACCCGCTCCAACCAGAACCGTATCAAACTGGTGCCTGTGGCCCCCAGCCGCGGCATAATTTACGATCGTACCGGCACGCCGCTGGCGCTGAACCGCACTATTTATCAGGCAGAACTGGTTCCGGAAAAAGTTGATAATCTGCAACAGACCCTGGAAAACTTACGCCCGATTCTTGAGCTGACTGACGACGACCTCGAAAACTTCCAGAAAGAGCGTAAACGCTCGCGTCGGTTCACCTCTATCCCGGTTAAAACCGGTCTGAATGACGTGCAGGTCGCGCGCTTTGCGGTCAATCAGTACCGCTTCCCCGGCGTGGAAGTTAAAGGTTACCAGCGCCGCTACTACCCTTACGGTGCCACACTGACGCATGTGGTCGGCTACGTCTCAAAAATCAACGATCGTGACGTTGCACGCCTCGACAAAGAGGGCATATGGCCTAACTACGCCGCGACGCACGACATCGGTAAGCTGGGCATTGAAGCCTATTACGAAAATTTGCTGCACGGCAAAACCGGCTTTGAAGAGGTTGAGGTCAACAACCGTGGCCGGGTCATTCGCCAGCTGCATGAGGAGTCCCCTCAGGCAGGCCGTGATATCTATCTGACTATCGATCTCAAACTGCAGCAATATGTCGAGACCCTGCTGGCGGGCAGTCGCGCGGCCGTCGTGGTCAGCGATCCACGCACCGGCGAAATCCTCGCCATGGTCTCAACGCCCAGCTATGACGCCAACATGTTTGTCGACGGTATTTCCAGTAAGGATTACCGCGGCCTGCTGGAAGATGAAAACCGTCCGCTCTATAACCGTGCGATTCAGGCTGCCTATCCACCGGCTTCGACGGTTAAACCTTATGTGGCGGTCTCTGCCCTGAGTGCTGGCGTGATTAACCGTAATACCAGCCTGTTTGATCCTGGCTGGTGGCAACTTCCTGGTTCAGAAAAACGCTTCCGCGACTGGAAAAAATGGGGCCACGGGCGTCTGAACGTCACCAAAGCGCTGGAAGAGTCTGCCGACACCTTCTTCTATCAGGTTGCCTATGACATGGGCATCGACCGTTTGTCGGAGTGGATGAATAAATTTGGTTACGGCAGCCGTACCGGCATCGATTTACCGCAGGAGAGCGCCGGTAACATGCCGACCCGTGACTGGAAACAGAGACGCTTTAAAAAGCCGTGGTATCAGGGCGATACCATTCCGGTGGGGATCGGACAGGGTTACTGGACCGCTACGCCGTTGCAGATGAACAAAGCGATGATGATTCTGATCAACGACGGCGTCGTCAAGGTGCCGCATATGCTGCGCGCCACCCGCGAAGGCCGCACCCTGGTGCCCTATCGCCAGCCGCCTGAAGCCCCGATTGGTGATATCCATTCCGGCTACTGGGAAATTGCCAAAGATGGCATGTATGGCGTGGCGAACCGGCCCAACGGCACCGCGCACAAGAGCTTCGCCGATGCGCCCTATAAAATCGCCGCCAAGTCCGGTACGGCTCAGGTCTTTGGCCTGAAAGAGAACGAAACCTATAACGCCCATAAAATTGCTGAACGATTACGCGACCATAAATTAATGACCGCGTTTGCCCCTTATGACAAACCTCGGGTCGCCGTGACCATTATCCTGGAAAATGGTGGCGCCGGTCCGGCTGTCGGCACCGTCATGCGCCAGATTCTGGATCACATTATGTTGGGTGATAACAATACAGTCCTGCCGGACGCCGCTCCTGTGCCGCCCGGTTATGAAGGTGAATAAACATGTCGATGCAAGATAGTCCGCAGAAACGTTCGATCTGGATGCGCATCCACATCGATCCGCTGTTTATGCTGATCATTCTCGGCCTGCTGACCTACAGCGCTGTGGTGATCTGGAGCGCCAGTGGTCAGGACCCCGGCATGATGGAGCGTAAACTCGGTCAGATCGCGATGGGGCTGGTCATCATGATTGTGCTGGCGCAGGTACCGCCGCGCGTCTATGAAGGCTGGGCGCCCTATCTTTATATTGTCTGTGTCATTCTGCTGGTGGCGGTGGATGCCTTTGGGCAGATCAGTAAAGGCGCTCAACGCTGGCTCGATCTCGGCTTTGTGCGTTTTCAGCCCTCTGAGATTGCCAAGATAGCGGTGCCTTTGATGGTGGCGCGCTTTATTAACCGCGATGTCTGTCCGCCAACGCTGAAAAATACCGGCATTGCGCTGATTCTGATCTTCCTGCCCACCCTGCTGGTGGCGGCACAGCCCGATCTCGGCACCTCGATTCTGATTGCCGCCTCCGGCTTGTTTGTGTTGTTCCTCTCGGGTATGAGCTGGAAACTGATTGGCGTAGCCGTGTTGCTGGTCGCCGCCTTTATCCCGATTTTGTGGTTTTTCCTGATGCACGATTATCAGCGTGACCGCGTGATGATGCTGCTCGACCCGGAAACGGACCCGCTGGGTGCGGGTTATCACATTATCCAGTCGAAAATTGCTATTGGCTCAGGAGGCCTGCGCGGTAAAGGCTGGCTGCAGGGCACCCAGTCTCAGCTGGAGTTTTTGCCGGAACGTCATACTGACTTTATCTTTGCGGTTCTGGCCGAAGAGTTAGGCCTGGTTGGCGTGCTGCTGCTGCTGGCCCTTTATCTGCTGCTGATCATGCGGGGATTGGTGGTGGCAGCCCGGGCGCAGACCACCTTTGGCCGGGTAATGGCGGGCGGTTTAATGCTGATTTTATTCGTTTATGTTTTCGTTAACATTGGCATGGTTAGTGGTATCTTACCGGTAGTTGGCGTGCCGCTGCCGCTGGTCAGTTATGGCGGCTCCGCGCTTATCGTGCTTATGGCGGGATTTGGCATTGTGATGTCGATCCACACTCACCGAAAAATGTTATCTAAAAGTGTCTAAGAGGCTGCAGATGCGTAAGGAATGGCTTGGCGTTGCACTGGCATCACTGGTTCTGGCGGCCTGTACCACGCCGGAATCCCAAAATACGGCGCCGCCGCAACCGGCTTACAATGGACCGGTGGTGGAGATTCCAGGCGTTGAGCCACGTTATGAGCCGATCAATCCGGGCACCAGCCAGGATTACAGCGTGAACGGCAAAAATTATCGCGTCATCAAAGATCCGTCGAACTACAGTGAAGTCGGCCTGGCCACCTGGTACGGTGAAGAGGCGCAGGGCAACCGCACCGCCACCGGCGAAGCCTACGATCCTGATGCGCTGACCGCGGCCCACCCTACTCTGCCGCTGCCGAGCTATGTGCGCGTGACCAATATCGCGAATGGCCGTCAGATTGTGGTGCGCGTTAACGATCGCGGCCCTTACACGCCAGGACGCATTATCGACCTGTCGCGGGCTGCCGGTGACCGCCTGAATATCTCCAACAATTCGCGCGTGCGGGTTGATTACATCAAGGTCGCCCCAGACGGCACGCTCTCTGGCCCCGGCACCATCGGGACCGTCGTGGCAAAACAGAGCTACTCTCTGCCTGCCCGTCCGGACCTGAGTGGTGGCGCGGTGATGAACGGCGGCAGCGCAGCCCCCTCAGAGCCGCCTGCGCAAAATGTTGAGGCCATCAGCAACAGTACGCTGCAAAGCGGTGACAACATGGGCGCGCCGGTGCAGAGCAGCGGCTTTCTTGGTGCACCCCAGCCATTAGCAACCGGCGTACTGGAAGGTAATGAACCGCCAGCCGCCGCACCCGCCAGTTCCGCACCGGCAGTCAGCAATGCTGCTCCCGCAGCAGCCAGCGCCGCGCCTGCAGCCAGCAGTGGTGGTGCCGACGGATATGTGGTGCAGGTCGGTGCGCTGAATGACCCGGCGCGTGCCCAGCAGATGATGAAAAGCCTGAGCCAGCGTTATGGCGTGCCCGGTAAGGTAGAAGACGCGGGCAACAATGTGTATCGCGTTCAGCTCGGCGGTTACGCCTCCCGCGCCGAAGCGGCTGCGCTGCAACAGCGTCTGAGCAGTGAAGGCCAGGCCGCCTCATTTATTACTAACACGCGTCGCTGAACCGTTTGTCAGACAGCTGCACGTTACGTCTGCTAACAACCCAATCATCACGTCCGGTGCCAGTTAATCTGGCATTGGGTATGATGAGTGACATTTTCAACCTCAAACTCACGGATGTTGTAGTCCTACACATGAACACGCTGAAATCATCTCGTTTGCTGAAACGCCTGACAGTGGGATCACTGATCGCTTTCTCTCTCAGCCATGCTGCTATTGCTGATGACGTCAATCTCAAGACCATGATTCCGGGCGTGCCGGACATTGATGCCGAAGCGTACGTCCTTATCGACTACAACTCAGGCAAAGTGCTGGCAGAGAAAAATGCCGATGCACGCCGCGATCCTGCCAGTCTGACCAAGATGATGACCAGCTATGTCATTGGTCAGGCCGTTAAAGCGGGTAAAATTCATCAGGACGATATGGTCACCGTCGGCCCGGATGCCTGGGCGACCGGCAACCCGGTGTTCAAAGGCTCCTCGCTGATGTTCCTGAAGCCAGGCGACCGCGTGCCGGTCTCTCAGCTGACCCGTGGGATTGTGCTGCAGTCCGGTAACGATGCCTGTGTTGCGATGGCTGACTATGTCGCTGGCAGCCAGGATGCGTTCGTTAATCTGATGAACAATTACGTCAAAGCGATTGGCCTGCAGAATACCCACTTCCAGACCGTTCATGGTCTGGACGCGGAAGGTCAGTACAGCTCCGCGCGCGATATGGCGTTGATCGGTCAGGCGCTGATCCGTGACGTGCCGGAAGAGTATGCTGTCTATAAAGAGAAAGAGTTCACCTTCAATAATATCCGTCAGATGAACCGTAACGGTCTGCTGTGGGATACCAACCTGAATGTGGACGGCATCAAAACCGGTCATACCAACTCAGCCGGTTACAACCTGGTGGCGTCTGCGACTGAAGGCCAGATGCGCCTGATTTCTGCTGTGATGGGCGGTCATACCTATAAAGGCCGTGAGACCGAGAGTAAGAAACTGCTGACCTGGGGCTTCCGTTTCTTTGAAACCGTGGCGCCACTGAAAGCGGGCAAAGAGTTCGCCTCTGAGCCAGTCTGGTTCGGCGATAACGACCGTGTGCAGCTGGGCGTGGAAAAAGATGCTTACCTGACCATCCCACGTGGCCGCATGAAAGATCTGAAAGCCAGCTATGTGCTGACCAACACGGAACTGCATGCACCACTGAAGAAAAATCAGGTGGTCGGCAGCATCAACTTCCAGCTGGATGGCAAGACTATCGAACAGCGTCCACTGGTGGTGCTGAACGAGATCTCTGAAGGAGGTTTCTTTGGCCGTATCGTTGATTACATCAAGCTGATGTTCCATCACTGGTTCGGTTAAGCGTGGCGGGTGATTGAAAAATCACCCCTTCGCCCCCATTACACGATATTATGTTGCTCCCGCTCAGGCGGGAGCCTGTTTTTTATGCACCGGAGTTAATATGAAAACCAAACTGAATGAGCTGCTCGAATTTCCTACCCCATTTACCTACAAAGTAATGGGTCTGGCACAACCGGAGCTGGTTGATCAAGTGGTTGAAGTGGTGCAACGCCATGCGCCAGGCGACTACAGCCCTGAAGTTAAGCCGAGCAGCAAAGGCAACTATCACTCCGTCAACATCACTATCACCGCCACCCACATCGAGCAGGTAGAACGCCTGTACGAAGAGCTGGGCAACATCGAAATTGTGCGGATGGTACTGTAATTTACGGGTCGGCAAGGCGCCTCTGCCTGACGGTTTGCCGACGTTATCCTCAGCGTTATTTCCTTTAGCGGGCTTTCGTTTTGTCAGTTGAAACTCTTCTTGTCCGCCAGTCAGGTCTGCGCGACTGGCAATCTGTCTCCGACGCCATGCATCACTATACCGACCAGCGCAACGACCAGAGTCGTGATGAAATCTGGCTGGTTGAACATCCTCCGGTCTTTACTCAGGGTCAGGCGGGCAAAGCAGAGCATCTGCTGATGCCAGGCGAGATCCCGGTGGTGCAGAGTGACCGTGGGGGTCAGGTCACCTATCACGGGCCAGGACAGCAGGTGATGTACGTCCTGATCGATGTAAAACGCCGTAAGCTCGGCGTACGCCAGCTGGTGACCATTCTGGAAGAGACGGTTATCGCCACCCTGGCAGAGTTTGGCGTCAGCGCCCGCGCCCGTGCTGATGCACCTGGCGTCTACGTCGGGGAAGAGAAGATCTGTTCACTGGGATTACGCATCCGTAAAGGCTGCTCGTTTCACGGTCTGGCGCTGAATGTTGCTATGGATTTGTCGCCCTTCCTGCGCATCAATCCCTGTGGTTACGCCGGCATGAGCATGACCCAGTTGAAAAATTTCCAGCCAGAGGTGACGACGGAGCAGGTACACTCTCCGCTGGTCAGCGCGTTTGCGCGGCTGTCAGGTTATGAAAATGTTGAATGGATTTCAGGGGATCTCCCTGTTAAACCTTAACGCAGAATGCGAATTTACAAATATGTAACTTATCCGCGCTGACTGTGGCTGCTTCGCAGGCGATGTGATGATATAATTTTTGCACTTTTTTCAAATAAAGTTGAAAGCAGCCTTCCCGGTTTGAGTGGGAACGCTTTCAAATCGCAATCCGACCGGAACCTGCTGATTTATGAGTAAACCAATTCAGATGGAACGCGGCGTCAAATATCGTGACGCAGACAAAATGGCGCTGATCCCGGTGAAAACCGTGGCTGTTGAACGGCAGGAGATGTTGCGTAAGCCGGAATGGATGAAAATCAAGCTGCCAGCTGACTCCAGTCGTATTCAGGGCATTAAGGCCGCGATGCGTAAAAACGGGCTGCACTCAGTCTGTGAAGAGGCATCCTGTCCTAACCTCGCCGAATGCTTCAACCACGGCACCGCCACCTTTATGATCCTTGGCGCAATCTGTACCCGTCGTTGTCCGTTCTGCGATGTGGCACATGGCCGCCCCAATGCCCCTGACGCTAACGAACCCGCTAAACTGGCGCAGACGATTGCCGATATGGGCCTGCGCTACGTGGTGATCACCTCGGTTGACCGCGATGATTTGCGTGATGGTGGCGCACAGCACTTTGCCGACTGCATCAGCGCGATTCGCGAAAAAAATCCGACGATCAAAATCGAAACGCTGGTGCCGGACTTCCGTGGCCGTATGGATCGCGCGCTGGAGATTCTTACCGCGACGCCACCGGATGTGTTTAACCACAATCTGGAAAACGTACCGCGAGTCTACCGCCAGGTGCGTCCGGGCGCGAACTACGAGTGGTCACTGAAGCTGCTTGAACGTTTCAAAGAGGCGCATCCTCACATCCCGACAAAATCGGGTCTGATGGTGGGCCTGGGCGAAACCAATGCCGAAATCGTTGAGGTGATGCGCGATCTGCGTCGCCACGGTGTCACCATGCTGACGCTGGGCCAGTATCTGCAGCCGAGCCGCCACCACCTGCCGGTTCAGCGCTACGTCAGCCCGGCTGAGTTCGATGAGATGAAAGAAGAAGCGATGGCAATGGGCTTTACCCATGCCGCGTGCGGTCCGTTTGTCCGTTCTTCCTATCATGCGGATATGCAGGCCAAAGGCGAAGAAGTGAAATAAGCACGCTTTTGCTTTAGAAAGCCCGAAAAACAAAAAACCAGACTGTCTCCAGTCTGGTTTTTTTATCTGTGCCTGAAATAAAAAGTAACAGTTATTTGCAGCAAATAACCGATTAATCTTTATGAACGACGCGTTCTGCCGGCACGTCTTCAGCCGCAGTTCGGGTTGCGCTGGTATCTTCATCTTTCATGGCTTTTTTAAAGCCCTTGATTGCGGAGCCCAGATCGCCACCCAGTGAGCGCAACTTGTTGGTACCAAAAAGCAGTACGATAAGCGCACCGATAATCAGCAGCTTGGCAATACTGATACCTTCCATATTTAACCTTTCAACTTTATCGAATCACGGTGACTGATATTTACGCGCAGTTTGCCTGCGGCGACAACTGGAATCTGTAACAGAGTAAGATCTCAGATGAAGCGACTCAGGAACGCCTGGGTGCGCGGATGCTGTGGATTCGCGATCACCTCTTCAGGCGTGCCCTGCTCCACCACCACCCCCCCATCCATAAAAACCACGCGATCGGCGGCTTCCCGCGCAAAGCTAATCTCATGAGTCACCACAATCATCGTTAATCCCTGGTCGGCCAGGGCACGCATGGTCGCCAGCACTTCGCCCACCAGTTCCGGATCGAGCGCGGAGGTCGGCTCATCAAACAGCATCAGCTGCGGCTTAATCGCCAGCGCCCGCGCAATCGCCACACGCTGTTGCTGTCCGCCCGAGAGGTGACGTGGCCAGGCGTCCGCTTTATCGCTTAACCCCACCGTCGCCAGCAGCGATCGGGCATGGGCCATCGCCTCCTGACGCGGGAATTTATGCACGCCGATGGGCGCTTCAGTGATGTTCTGCAGCACGGTCATATGGGGGTAGAGATTGAACTGCTGAAACACCATGCCAATTTTCTGACGCTGACGGGCGATCTGGCGTGGCGACAACCGGTGCAGCACATGCCCTTTAAGTACATACCCGATCTGCTCATCGCCGACCCGAATCGATCCGGCGTTCATCTCTTCAAGATGATTGATGCAGCGCAGAAACGTGGATTTACCGGAACCAGATGGCCCGAGGATCACCACTACTTCACCGGGCCAGACATCCAGATCGATCCCTTTCAGAACCTGATTGTCGCCGTAATTCTTCTGCACGTTGCGGGCGCAGACCAGGGGTTCACGCTGACTCATTGCTCCTCCTGCTGGGGTTGCACGTTAGCCGCGATGGTGGCGCGTCTGGGGGCGCTGGCCACCCGACGAGTGCCACGCGCGTAGTAACGCTCGATGGCGGACTGGCCCAGATTGAGGATCGAGGTGATCAGCAGATACCAGATCACCGCCACCATCAGCATCGGGATGATCTCGAAGGTACGGTTGTAGATCGCCTGCACCGAATAGAGCAGATCGCCCATTGCGATCACGCTGACCAGCGACGTCGCCTTGATCATGCTGATCAACTGGTTGCCGGTAGGCGGAATAATCGATCGC
Source organism: Pantoea sp. PvP021 (assembly GCF_054056055.1). Taxonomy (NCBI): domain Bacteria; kingdom Pseudomonadati; phylum Pseudomonadota; class Gammaproteobacteria; order Enterobacterales; family Erwiniaceae; genus Pantoea; species Pantoea sp. PvP021. Next base: position 1,664,721 of record NZ_JBSRXX010000001.1, read on the forward strand.
ATCGCCTGCGGAATGATGATGCGCCGCAGCGCCCGTGAACGACTCATGCCAAAGGCCTGGGTAGTCTCTACCTGACCGTTATCCACCGACAGCAGACCGGCGCGAATAATTTCCGCCATATAGGCCGCTTCATTCAGCGCCAGCCCGGCAATAGCGGCCGTCAGCGGGGTTATCAGATCGTTGGTATTCCAGCTAGCCAGCGTGATATCGGTCCACGGCAGCGTCAGCGACAGCGCCGGAAACAGCGTAGAAAGGTTGTACCAGAAGATCAGCTGTACCAGCAGCGGCGTGCCACGAAAGAACCAGATATAGAGTCCGGCAATGCCGCGCAGCAACCGGTTCTCAGAGAGCCGCCAGACGCCCAGCAGCAGACCGAGCAGCGTGCCGAGCACCATCGACACCACTGTCAGCCCCAGAGTGACCTGCAACCCTTTGAGCACGGATCCTTCAGTAAACCACTTGAGCACCACCTGCCATTCAAAGTTAGGGTTGGTCGCCACCAGCCACAACAGATTGGTGCCGATCACCAGCACTAAAATCCAGCTGATCCAGCGTCCGTAAGTGGGGGCGCTGCGAGCGAACGCCACGTCGCGCAGCTGTGCCTCGCCTCTGTCACCGCTGTGCAGATGGCGCGGCGGGCTCATTTGCTGGCCTCTTTCGCCAGATTCAGTCCGGGTGCGGTGGTCATGTTGCCCTCAAGCTGCCACTTTTTCATGATGGCCGCATACGTCCCGTTCTGATACAGCTCTTTGTAGGCATCCAGCACCACCTGACCCAGCGGCGAGCCTTTCGGCACCACCGTGCCCTGGAAAATATCGCCAAAGCCGTTTTTCTGCCCTTTGCCCGCTAGCTCAAGCTGCCCTTTCGCCTGATTAACAAAGTAAGTCAGCGGCGCCTGTGATGAGAAGAACGCATCGGAGCGTTTAGAGCGTACCGCCAGAATTGATGAAGGCTGATCGGTAAAGGCCTGCACCGTCACGGCCGGTTTCCCGTCGGCCACACACCGGGCTGACTGCTTACGGATAACCTGTTCCGCAGAGCCAGCGGCCATGACAGCAATGCGCTTGCCGCAGGTGTCGTCCAGCTGATTGATTCTGGCCGGATTGCCCTTCTGCACGCCGAACACCACGAACTCCTGCACAAAATCGATGAAATCCACTTTCTGCTGACGGTCCGGATAATCACCAATCGGCCCAATTGCCAGCTGATAACGACCCGCATTGATGCCGGTGAGTACGCCCGATAAACCACTCACCGTCGCATGCTCGATCTTCACACCCAGCAGTTGTGCCAGTGCAGTCGTTAATTCGGCCGACGCGCCCTCCATTGAGTGCGGGCCATTCACAATTTCATAGGGCGGAAATGAACCGTTATTCACTGAAATCATTTTGCCCGATTTTTTGATCTCATCCGGCAGCCTGTCATGCAGGGCCTGGTCAACTTTTTGCACCGGAATAGCGTCGGCAGCCTGCGCCAGGGATGCAGTCAGCCCCAGCGCCACGATTAAGGCGGTTGCTCTCTTCGTCATAATGGATTCCTGGTTCAGCGGATCAGTTGAGTTCGGGACGGGCAAAGCGCCGGTTTTCCAGTACCGGCAGAACCCGGCGGGCATAGGCGACGCGCTCAGGATCGAGATCGGCAAACAGCAGCGCCGGCGATTCCGCCGCATTCGCCACCGCTACGCCCAGCGGATCGACCACCAGGCTGTTGCCGATATTGCGCGGGCCGCACTCCCCCACCGCCACCATATAGCAGGTGTTCTCCAGCGCGCGGGCGCGGGTCAGCAGTTCCCAGTGCATCTCTTTCAGCGGACCTTTAACCCAGGCGGCAGGCAGCACCAGCACCTCTGCACCATCCAGCACCAGCCGACGCGCCAGCTCCGGGAAGCGCACGTCATAGCAGGTCATTAATCCGACTTTCATACCCGCGACCTCAATCAGCGGCGGAATGACGTGGCCGGGATTGACCCGCTGCGACTCCTGCATCGCAAAGGCATCGTACAGATGCAGCTTTTCATAGGCGGCGATGATCTCACCGTTGCGGATCGCTACCAGCACGTTGAGCGCTTTTTGCTCGCCGGTGGGAACGTGAATGCTCATCATGGTGGTCAGCGCAGTGTGCTTGCTGGCGGCCAGCAGCTGGCTCAGAAAAGGACCATCCAGCGGCTGCGCCGCCTTCAGCACTAAATCGGGGTCGGCTATATCACGTGCCAGCACCCCTTCCGGCAGTACCAGCAGATCGGCGCCACCTTCTGCTGCCCGCTGCATTAAGTCCAGACAGATACGGGCGTTCTCCTGCCATTCGCGGCTCACCGCAAATTGTCCCAGTGCTACTTTCATCATTTCTCTTCTCCCGCAGCGGCCGGAAACATTGCTTCCGGCGTCAGTACCTGGTGAGTCAGCCCTTGCTCATAGAGCTCGCGACCAAAGTCCGCAATCATCTTTCTGTTAACGCTAAAACCATTCTGATTCCAGTCAGCGGGCAATTCCTGCGCAGTGCGTCGCAAATCGTCCAGCAGCCACGGCGTGGTGTCGGCATATTTCTCTCTTTTCTGCATCCACAGCCGGTAAGAGCGATCGATGACCTCACTTAACGCCGCTGGTAGCCACGGATGCTCCGCCGCCAGTGCCGGTTTCAGCGCCAGAATGTGGATGCCTGGCACATAGCCGACACGATTAAAGTAGTCCCGTTCCGCCTGATAAAAATCGGTCTGTAGCTGCCGTAATCCTGAACCCGGCAGGAAAAAGCCCTCCGGCATAAATGGCGTGAAGATGGCATCCAGCTCACCCGCCTGCAGCATCTCTATCAGCGGTCGTTCGTCAGGCGCGGGTTCAATGCGGCCCGGGCGGCCAAATCCCGCCAGCCGATCGACAATCGGATGATCGGCAGTAAGACGACCGGCATACCAGAACACATCATCGATTTCGACGCCTGCTTCACGCAGCACCGTGCGTGTCCAGGTATTGCCCGAATCCTGCCAGCCGGTGACGCCGATTCTCTTACCTTTCAGCTGCGCAGGCGTGGTGATGGGGCTGCTGCTGCTGGTGATAATGCAGCGCTGGCGGAAGCCGCGCATCAGGAAGTGTGGCAGGCCAAGCAGTGTTTCGTCTCCTCTGGCCCGGCCCTGAGCATAGCGGCTGAAGGAGACTTCGCCCGCGTCATAGTCGGGGCTGGTCGCCAGATCATTCACAAGTGTGCCGACGCGGTCGATCTGCAGTTCAAAACCTTCTGGTCTGATATCGCCCAGCGCCAGCGGGGTGAAGTAGTCCCAGTCGCGTACCGCCAGTCTGATGAGTAGCCTTGCCATGATCTCTCCGTTTACGCTGCACCGTCGGGACGGGGCATAAAATAGTGCTTGAATTTGATACTAGATCCGGAATACTTACCTGAACAATCATTAATTTGTTACTGAACAAAGTATTTTCTTATGACAGAGAGCGTCGACCTCAACTGGTTTTGCAGCCAGATAAAATCGCCTTCAGTGAAAGGCATTGCACAGGCAGCCTCCGCGCTGATTCGTGACGGACAGATCGCGACAGGTATGCAGATGCCTGCGGTGCGGGAGATAGCGGAGCAGCTGGGTGTCAGCCCGGCAACCGTTTCTGCTGCCTGGGCGCAACTAAGAAAGCAGAAAGTGCTGGCGGGCAAGGGGCGCAGTGGTGTCTGGGTCAGTAGTAATACGGTGATGCCGCGTCCGATTCGCTTTGAGAAGATCGGCAACTACGGTGATAACATCCGCGCCGATCTGACCCTCGCCGCGCCCGACCCCGCCCTGCTGCCTGACCTGCAGCGTGCGCTGCAGGCGGCCCTGCACTCACCGCAGCTCAACAGCTACACCCGTGAGGCGATTTCCGCGCCGCTGCTTCAGGCGATCGCGCCGCGCTGGCCCTATGCTGCAGAGGCGTTTCTGGCGACAGATGGCGGTTTTGACGCGATGAATCTGCTGGTGCAAACCCTGGTCTCGCCGGGAGACCGCGTGATTATTGAAGATCCGACCGCGACCCGGCTGCTCGATATACTGGATAACGTCGGCGCAGAGATTCTGCCGCTGGCGTGTGATGATCAAGGCCCGCTGCCAGAGGTTCTTTCTCTTCTGCTGGAGCAGGCACCGGTAATGTTGATCTATCAGCCCCGCACCCACTCGGCCACCGGGAACAGCATCAGCCCGGCGCGACGTCAGGCAATGGCGCAGGTTCTGCAACAGAGCAACACACTGATCGTTGAGGATGATGGTATTGGCGATCTCTCCGCGGAGGCGAGCTGGAGCCTGGGTTCAATCTTTCCTGAACGCACGCTGCACGTCCGTTCGTTTTCCAAAGCCTATGGACCGGACCTGCGGCTGGCAGTGCTCTCTGCCACCTCGGAGATGGTCAGGCGCATTCAGTCATGGCGAAATTTTGGCGTCAGCTGGACCAGCCGCATTCTGCAGGATGCGGTGGCGTGGCTGCTGGAGGATGAGGAAACGCAACGGCAGATCGCCACCGCACGCGCGACCTACCGGCAACGGCGTGAAGCGTTGCTCGCGGCGCTGGCACAGCGTGGGCTTGATCTGCCGCTTCGCGACGGATTAAGCCTCTATATTCCGGTGACTTCAGAGCAGTTTGCCATGATCACGCTGGCTGCCCGCGGTATTGCGGTCGTGCCAGGCGAGCGCTGTCGGCTCGGCCCAACCCAATTTATTCGCGTCAGTATCGCCAGCCTCAGGGATGAACAGCGGGAGATGATTGCCGGGGCGCTGGTCATCGCCAGCGGACGGGAATTTAACTCGCTTGCAGATCTTTGATGAGATAACAGGGGGATTCAACATAGCCTTCACGGGCGTAGAACTGGTTCGCCTTGAGACGTGACTGATGGCAATGGACTTCCATGCGATCGCAGCCACGACGAGCCGCCAGCATTTCAGCATGCTGAATCAGCTGCTGGCCGACGCCTTTACTGCGCTCACCTTCTGCAATGCAGAAATAGCTGATGCGGGCGAAATCACCGGCCAGCGCCAGCTGAGGAATAAAATGTAAGGAGAGAAACCCCAGCACCTGACTGCCATGTTCAGCCACCAACAGCGCTTCACTGGGATCGCTGCATAACTGCGCCAGGCGCTGTTCAATGAAGCTTTCAGTGCCGCCGTAGCCTAACTCGCTCAGTAATGCACTCAACGCAAAACTGTCTTTCAACTCTGCCTGACGTATGTTCATCCTGCCTCCTCACTCACCGGGTTCTGTCGCACAGTTATATAGCGTCGCAAGCCAAAAAGCTGCATATCGGGTTGTTATAAATATGTTACGGTTATTTAGTGTGAACCGCCGCGCAGTTTGTGCGGCAACACGCCGAGAGTGAGAGTACGACAGGGGGGATGAAGCGCAGATTACAGCCATAAAAAAACCCGCCATAAGGCGGGTTTTTAGAATTCTGACTGTTAACTTACAGACTGATAACGTTAGCAGCAGATGGGCCTTTAGCGCCGTCGGTGATTTCAAACTCTACGCGCTGACCTTCAGCCAGAGTTTTGAAGCCGTTGCTCTGGATTGCAGAGAAATGTACGAATACATCTTTGCTGCCATCTTCAGGAGTAATGAAACCGAATCCTTTAGATTCATTAAACCACTTAACGTTACCTTTGATCTTAGACATCTATATTACCTTTACATGAAAAATGGACACTAAACTGTGTCGGGGTCTAGTACAGCAATTGCTGAGGGATTTGTCCAGCATGATTTGATGAAAAAGTGATAAATATCGACATTCTGTACATCCATCACACTTTCCTGCTTTTCGACTTGCGAAACATCGCTCAACGCGTATCAGGCGCAGAGCAGGTATCGGTCGCTAACCTGCTGGAAACGAAACCCTTTTTAATTTTAAGCGGTTACGTTACTGACGTTTAAAAGAAAAATCTGATTAAGATATATTCCTGTTCTTAATGACGTTTACGCCGGTAAAAGGTCAATTTTTTTCTATCATCCGGACGGTAAGTCCCATGACCTTAAACCCGTTTTTCTGCTTTTTCAGGCCTGCGTCCTGCCAGTGGCTATTTATTGTACGATAAATCTTAAATTCACTGGCGCAGATCCCGCTCCCTCGCCAAAAAAAATGAGTCGGCTATGCCATTATCATCAGTCATGGCAGGCTATTCGCGGATATTTTAGCCAACAACTAATAAACACTGATCTGGATCAATGAAATGCTTTTTAGTGGCCGGATGCGCATTTGGCAACAAACAATCAAAAGCATAAGAAACTACTTTTCTTATCGCAGTGCGAAATAATATTGCCGCGCAATAGATAAAGTCCGCTTAACCGGTCAGGCACAGGCATCCGTTAATGCTGAGTAAAAGGAGGGGGAGACACAGGATGGTGATGAAGATACGTTGCGGTCAATGTGGAAGCGCCCGATTCGTTTTTACTGATTACCGCGAGGGCCAGCGAAACTTTCATGGTGCCTGCTGCGCATACTGTAAGAAACCTCTGGGCTCACAGGATCTGCTGCCCAATACGCCGATGGATCCCATTACAGACGCTCTGTCGGCCAGCCAGAAAACATTGCGGGCACCTGATTAGGTGCCCGCTGTTGCTTAAGCGTTAACAGATATCAGAAAATCAGTTTGAACACCCCTGTCAGGGTCAGTAATCCCACGATAAAAATGATCGCAATAATCCACAGAATAATTTTCATTTCCTTTCCCCTCACCAATTAAACACTTTTCCTGTAAGCATTATAGACAGGAAAATGCGCCCTGCCGCTTCACTTACGGCTCAACTGGTCATAAGTTCATCAACCCTGAGCTTTATTTAAATTCTGAGATAACGATCGCAACACCACTTTTTAACGGCTCTCTTTCTTCGTTTTACAGAACACTCCTGGCTAAAATTTAGGCGGCAAGGCAGGCCTCAAGAGTGATGAGATTGAAAATGAGTCGCGAGGAGATCTTATGAGCACGATTAATACCAGCATGGGCCGCTACAGCCTCAAGGCAAAAAACAGCGGTAACCACATCAAAGGGACTTTCGCCATCAACGATGAAGGCGGCACGCAGCTCTCTCTGCAGGAGTTTGACGAGCACTACCTTGATGATGTGGTGAATAACGTTATCTACCCCGTTACCGGTGGCAACCGTGACATTGCACACGCGCTGCGGGAACAGATGGTGAAAGCCGGTTTTGAACCGCCTCATTAACGTGGCAGATTCAGACTGAATCTTCTCTGTCAGGCCGCACCTTGCGGCCTTTTTTATGCTGTCTGTCCCGCACATCCCGGTTTAACCGGCAACAGGGGCAGCAAGCGCGACGGGATGTTCAAAGCTCAAAGAGGCAGCGGGAGAGACGCGAAAGCAGAGAGCCGCTGGCAGGCTTGCCAGCGGCCAGAGGTTAAATCGCCCAGGAGAGCAGCAGGCAACCCACCAGACCACAGACCGAAATAATGGTTTCCAGCGCCGACCAGGAGCGGATGGTTTCGCCAATCGTCAGGTTGAAATACTCTTTGAACAGCCAGAAGCCCGGGTCATTAACGTGCGAGAAGATCACGCTGCCGGACCCTACGGCGATGACCATCAGTTCCGGGCTGGCGCCGCTGGTAACAATCAGCGGTGCCACAATTCCCCCGGCGGTAATGGCCGCTACCGTGGCAGAACCCAGAGCAATACGCAGCACCGCGGCAATCGACCAGGCCATAAAGATTGGCGACAGCTGAGTAGAATGCATCATGCTGGCAATGTATTTATCCACGCCGCTGTCCACCAGCACCTGTTTGAAGGCACCGCCACCGCCGATGATCAACAACATCATGGCGATGATTTTGATCGAGTCGGTCAGGGTATCCATGACCTGTTCCATCGTGCGACCGCGATTCAGTCCAAAGGTGAAGATTGCAATCAGCACCGCAATCAGTGTCGCCATCACCGGGTCGCCAAAGAACTCCGCATAGGGCAGCAGCACATGGCCTTTAGGCAGCAGCATCTCTGCCACCGCACGCAGCGCCATCAGCACCACAGGTACCAGTGCCGTCCAGACGCTGACGCCAAACCCAGGCATTTCCGCCTCGGTAAAGGTTTTCGGGTTATAGAGACCCTCAGGAATCGGTTTGTCGATGCCTTTCAGGAAGCGGGCGTAGACCGGACCCGCCAGAATCACCGTAGGAATACCCAGCAGCGTACCAAACAGCAGCGTTTTACCCATGTCAGCGTTAAACAGCGTCGCGATTGCGGTCGGGCCAGGATGCGGCGGAAGAAAGCCGTGCGTCACTGACAGGGCAGCCGCCATCGGCACCCCGACATAGAGCAGCGGCACACGTGCCGACGCCGCAACGCTGAACACTAGTGGCAGCATCAGTACAAAGCCGACTTCATAGAACAGCGCAAATCCGACGATAAAACCGGTCAGCACCAGCGCCCACTGAATATGCTTAGTGCCGAATTTTTCAATCAGGGTGGTGGCAATACGCTGCGCACCGCCGCAGTCGGCCAGCAATTTACCGAGCATGGCACCAAAGCCCATGATCAGCGCCAGGCTGCCCAGTGTGCCACCCACGCCCGCTTTGATTGAGGTAATCACTTTATTAACCGGCATGCCCTGCATCACACCGACCGCCAGCGCCACCAGGATCAGCGCGATAAATCCATTAAGCTTAAAGCGAATCATCAGCAGCAGCAGTAACGCGACGCCAATCGCCACATAGAGTAATGGCATAGCTTTTCTCCACCTTGTGCACTGAACATCATTCAGTGTCGGTTTATTATCATGATCCCCTGAGGGCTACAAAACAGTGCGCTGTAAGATGTTTACACATCCCGACAAACGCTGTTACCGATAACATGTTAAGGGTAACATCAGCAGGAAAGCACCACCCCGTCGGGGGTGAATTTCTGTTTTGCGAAGGTGATCAACTTTTTGCCAATGCGTTATCAGAAAGTTTGCCAGTCCCGGCGCCTTGCTTTTCGTTACACTCAGATTTTAGCGAAATGTAAAAAGGATGCGCTGGTGAGTGAGAACCTGAGTGAGCTGTACAGTAATCAACGAACCCTCTTTGGCCGGGGCAGCCTGGATAAACTGGTGCCGCTGCTGGCCGCCCGGTCACAGCCTACTCTGCTGTTTTGTGGACAATCTTTTCTGCAAGGCCCCGCATATGCCCGGCTAAAAGCCGGACTCAACGATCATATTATTGGCTATGAAATTGTCAGTCATGAAGCCTCACCCGCCGAGATTGATGGCTGGGTTGCGCGCTGGCGCGGTCATGTCGATCGGGTCGTCGCGATTGGCGGCGGGAGCGTGCTGGATGCGGCGAAAGCGTTTAGTGCGATGGTACAACACCCATTGCCAACCGCCCGCTATCTGGAAAAAGTGGGTGACACCGCGGTTCAGCCCATCACATTGCCGCTGATTGCTATTCCGACCACTGCCGGCACCGGCAGTGAAGTGACGCAAAATGCGGTGGTGACTGACCAGCGTGACATTCAGATAAAAGCGTCACTGCGTCACCCGGTCTTTGTGCCGGAGGTGGCAATTCTCGATGCCGATCTGCTGAAAGGTGCGCCTGACCGGGTGCTGGCAACCTGCGGTATTGATGCGTTTACCCACCTGTTCGAAGCGTATCTCTCCGGCAAAGGCAACCTCTTTACCCGACAGCTGGCGCTGACCGGCCTGCGTCAGTTTGTTCAGGCCTGGCCTGCACTTAATCGTGAGGATGCTGCTGGCGACGCGGCACGGGAAGCGATGATGATGGCGTCGTGGCTGGGCGGTGTCAGTCTCAGCAGTGCGGGTCTGGGGGTAATCCACGGTATTGCAGGGGAACTGGGCGCGATAAAGCCGTTCCATCACGGTGAAGTGTGCGGACGTCTGCTGTTTCCGTTCCTGGATCTGTTGTCCGACAACGAACAGCCTCTGCAGCGTAAGCTGATGGCGGAACTGCACCCGCAGCTCTTTAGCGAAACCACGGACTCACCGGCGCAGTTTCTGAAACAGTGGCTGCAGCAGCAGGCGATCACGCCGTTCTGGCAGGATGGCCCTTCACTGAGCCGCGCCGAGGTGGAGTGGATTCTGGCGCGAGCCAACAGCAAAAATTCGCTGGTGAATTACAGCCGCGAGCAGATGCAGATGATGATCGCGCAGGCCTGGGAAATCACGGCGTGATCAGGAGCCGCGTTGCCCGCCTTCACTGACCAGGCACAACCGGGCCTGCCAGCATCGCCCGGCTTTGCTGCTCCTCAGCGCTATCCTGTTGCACCCGCTCTCTGAGCCAGGCGGCTGGCTGAATCACGGCGCTAACCGCCCTGGCTTAATCGCAGCGCCAGACGGCTAAGCCTGCATGGCGCTAAAAGGCCCCTCACCTGCCAGCATCTGCTCAATCACCTGCAGCACGCCCTGCTCGTTGTTAGAAGGCGCGGCATAGCGTGCCGCCTGTTTCACCCGCTGTGGCGCGTTGTCCATGGCAAAACTGAAGCCAGACTGTCTGAGCATCTCCAGATCGTTACCGCCATCACCAAAGGCCAGCACCTGGTCGTGCGCGATCCCCCAGCGTTGTGCCAGCAGATCCAGACCGTGCGCTTTATGATTCCCCGGCACGATCAAATCCACCGAGCCGTGACCGCTTGAGGTCGCTGCCACCCGCCCCTGATGCAGACGTTCAATATCCGCCATCAGTGGCTCGATATAGTCATCAGAGAGATTCAGCGCGAACTTAAACAGCCGGTCATGCTGTACCTCATCCAGATGATGAATCGGCTTCAGCCGGTGACAGTAATGGCGCATCTTCTTCAGCCAGTTCTCTTCCATGCCGTCGAAGTACCAGGCGCTCTCCCGGCCACACAGCAGGTAACGCAGACCCGGATAGTCGCCGTTTTGCAGGGTATCGATCACCGCGTCAACATCGCGGCGTTCAAAGGCACCGCAAAACAGTTCCTCATCACGATCGATAATCCATGCGCCGTTTTCGGCTACAAAGGCGATATCGCTGGCGATCTCCGGGAAGAAGGATTTGAGCTGGTAATACTGATTGCCGCTGGCCACCACAAATTTGATGTCACGGGCGGTGAGTTGCTGATAGCAGTCGAGAAAGCGGGATCGATTGTACTGCTTGTTATCGTCCAGAAAGGTGCCATCCATATCTACCGCAACCATCTTAACCGTCGTCATCATGACTCCTTACACAGGGAATTTTCAGCGTGGAGTGTCAGGATAGCCGCTGGCGCAGCAAAACGGAAAGAAAGAGGGATGGCCGCAGCCATCCCCTGGGGATCAGTTCAGGGCGCTGTTCAGCACCAGCGCGGTAATTACCCCGGTTGCAGCAGCAATCAGCACATAGTTGCCGTCGATGTTTGCCCAGTGATAACCGCGCGGTGGTTCACGCAGACCGCGCTCATGCCAGTCGGCTACGCGGTAATGGTCGCCGCGGTACGCCTGCGGGACAGGATGCCCGCGACGGAAGTCGTGTCCCTGCCAGGCGAAATGATCGCGGTCATTACGTGCCTCTCTGCCCCGACCGTTGTTGTCCTGATCCGGGCGATGATTGACGCTGTCATGACGGTTGTTGCCACGCTCCTGATTCTGGTCAGAACCGCGATTGTCAGCACGACGGTCACCGTTCTGATGCGGCACAGGCTTGCGGTGCGCGTCATCACGATCGTCTGCCCGTGAGGCCTGAGAAAAGAGTGTGCTGCATGTTAAAAGTGAAGCGATAAGCGTTAATGTTGTTTTTTTCATGATACTGCCTCCGAAAATAACGGCTGTTCAGGCACCGTTGATCGGCATCATGGCAATAATTGTGGCGGGAGACATCTGTAAAAGTCTTAAAATCCGGTAACTTACACACTATTACGCTTGCTTAGCGCTTTCTTAACACAGGACATGCGATGACAACGTTGCTGACGCAATCCAGAGGTTAACCGGGCAACCTGCGCTGTCTGAAAATCACGCTCTGGTTGACGGATGATGGCCGATGAAAAGTCAGGATGCTGAAACGCACCCTGACATTTTTGCGGTTATGGCGTGCTGAGGATCACTGGCGCATCCGGTAACCCGGTAAAGTGCGTCACGATGTGGTGGTAATCAGCCGTCGGGTCCAGATCGCGGAACACTCCCGGATAGAGATCTTTTGCCAGAATTTCCATGCCGATAATGTTGTAAGGGTGATTATAAAAATGGTGATAAACGCCATACACCCGTTTCTGTTTCACCGGTTCGATCTGCTCCAGACCGGTGCGGCTCTGCAGGCGGTTAAAGGTGGCGGTCACGTCGGTCTGACTGGCACCGTAACCAAACGGCAGCACGTTACTGTTCGGGCGTTTAGAGCCGGTCATGATATAGACGTCCGGCTTCATGGCGATAATCTTCTCCAGCGACACAAATCCTGAGCTGCCGGGCAGCAGTGCAGAACCGATATTCTTGCCACCGACCGCTTCCACCAGCGCGCCCCAGCCGTTATGACCGTGTGTAAAGCAGCAGTTGTCGCTGTTACCGGCAATCGGTTCAATAAACACGGTTGGCTTGTGCGGCACCTGCGCAATCTTCTGCTGAAGCATCTGCCAGCGCTGCTGGTAAAAATCGGCGTAAGCTTTCGCCTCGGCTTCGCGATTCAGAACGGTGCCCAGCACTTTCACGCTCTTCAGGGTGTTCTCTTTCGGATGAAGTTCAACATCAAGGAACAGCACCGGGATATGGAGATTTTTCAGGGTGGCGAGCACGCCTGACTGCGTCAGGGCCGGTTTGGCGCGCAGCTGCGCAATCATCAGATCGGGCTGCTTCGCCAGCACGCTCTCCAGATTGACCTGCCCCTGATCGTTAAAGCCCATATCAACAATCGATGCCGCCTGCGGCCAGCGCTGCTTCAGCAGGTCCCAGGTCTGGGTATCCTGCTTTTTCGGCAGGTTGTTCCAGGCAACGACACGCTGAAACGGGTTCTGGCGATCCAGTAATGCCAGCGCCATCACGTCACGCCCATCCTGTAAAATCACATGCTGCGGCTCTTTTTGCAGCGTAATTTTCTGACCATCCATATCGGTCACCGTGACCGGATAGGTGGTAGCCGCACAGGTGGTTGACAGTAAAAGTGTGGTGGCAGCAACTATCCCGATTTTCATTTTTCTCCTGTCCTTTTAGGGAATAATAATTATTCGCGTTAACTCTACCATGCTGATAAGTACCAAATGTAACTATTGCTAACCAGATGCGTCTGAGAGGCGGCATTAACAACGCGGCAGCGGGCTTAAATCAGGGAGCGATATCGCTGAATACGTGGAGGTGCATAGAGAGAATGGCGAAGGGCGGGCAGAATGGCAGGCGCATCCCAGGGGGATTGAGATGCGCCTGTTGCGCTAAGTGTTACTTCACCAGCGAATAGAAGATTGCGGAGATGGCAATCAGTCCGATCAGCACGACAAACAGATTGCTGATGTGACCGCTGTACTTCCGCATCGCGGGTACCTTCTGGATAGCGTACATCGGCATCAGGAACAGAATCATCGCAATGACCGGCCCGCCAAGCGTCTCAATCATGCCGAGAATATTGGGATCCAGCGTTGCCACCAGCCAGGTCGTCAGCAGCATAAAGAGTCCAGTCAGGCGATTCAGTCTGGCGGGCGCGATGGTTTTGCCGCGACTGCGCAGCGCCTTATTAACCATGCCGTTAAATCCTTCGCGCGCACCAAGATAGTGACCGAGAAACGATTTCGTGATCGCCACAATGGCAATCAGCGGTCCCAGCCAGGCGATCATCGGCACCTTAAAATGGTTCGCCAGATAGGAAAGAATGGTGATGTTCTGCGCCTTGGCGGCGTGTAAATCTTCAGGCGACAGGCTCAGCACGCAGCTGAAGACAAAGAACATCACCGTCACCACCATCATCAGGTGCGAGCAGGCCAGAATGCGCGAACACTTTTTCTCTGCGGCATCGCCATACTCTTCCCGCTTTGCCAGCGCGAATGAGGAGATAATCGGCGAGTGATTAAAGGAGAAGACCATCACCGGAATCGCCAGCCACAGCGTCATCCACAGGCTGCTGCCCGCGGGCTGAACGTTCAGGGTCGAAAGCACAGCGCCGTGCCAGTGCGGGATCAGATAGCAGGCCATCAGCATCAGCACCGCCACAAAGGGATAAACCAGCACGCTCATCGCTTTGACAATCATCTTCTCGCCGAAACGCACAATGGTCATCAGTCCGACAATCAGCAGCAGCGACAGCAGCACACGCGGTGGCGGCACCAGGCCGAGCTGATTCACCATCAGGCTCTCAACCGTGTTGGTGATCGCTACGCTGTACATCAGCAGAATCGGGTAGATAGCGAAGAAATAGAGCAGCGTAATCAGCTTGCCCGCACCAACACCAAAATGCTCCTCGACCACCTCGGTGATATCCCCGGCCGGATTTTTACCGGAGAGAACGAATCGGGTCAGGGCGCGGTGCGCAAAAAAGGTCAGCGGAAACGCCAGTATCGCCATGATGATCAGCGGGATCAGCCCGCCGACGCCAGCATTGATAGGCAGGAATAGCACACCCGCCCCAATCGCCGTGCCGTATAAACCCAGCATCCACATGGTGTCGGTTTTACGCCATCCCGTATCGACGTCACTCTCAAGCGCGCCCAGCGTGCCAGTTTGCGTGGTTTTCATCAGATCTTCCGTTTTAAAAGCCGCCAGTAACCTGAGCCGCCAGGCAGGCAAATGTCCGCCCCACTCTGCGCCTCAGCTGCAACCGGATCAGTCAACGTGATGCTGACCCGTCCGTGCATAGGTAATCGATTGCGTGCGCCACTTTTTACACTACCTGACGATAAAAGTTCAAGCCGTGCAGAAAAACACGCATGGATTGCTGAAAAAATCGTCAGGTTGTGCAAAGTGAATGCGCGGCGATCATGCCATCTTTGTGGCGGTTTTACCGCCCCTAAAAAGGTGATCCCTGTAACGGTTCAGCGCAACGGGCTACGCTTAAACAGATTCTGTCGCGATCACGCCGACAGGTGCACAGGAGAAGAGAATGAAAATTGCCTGCCTCGGATGGGGATCGTTAATCTGGAAAGCTGGCGCACTGCCGGTGGCCAGTCAGTGGCATCATGATGGTCCTGAGCTACCGATTGAGTTTGTGCGCATCGCTGACGGCGGCGAGCTGTCGACCGCGATCTGCCTTAACGCCAGCCCGGTGCCGGTGTACTGGGCCTGGCTGAATACCGCCTCACTTGAGAGCGCCTGCGGCGCATTGCGCCTCCGTGAAGCCATTCCGGACAGCCGTATCGATGGCATCGGGATGATGACGGTGACAGCGACCTCAGCGGGACCACTGGCAGAGTGGGCTAAGACCAAAGGCATAGAAGGTCTGATCTGGACCGGTCTGCCTGCCCGCATGGCGGGTGTCGAAGGCCAGATCCCGACGCTGGACGACGCGCGGCACTATCTGCAGCAGCTCACCGGTGAAACGCGTGAGCATGCCTGGCACTACATCGAACAGGTTCCGGCACAAATCGACACGGTTTATCGTCGTGCGTTTGCCGACCTCGCTCTCTGGCAACCCGACACCCGAGCCGTGACGGTCGCCACAACGCAGGTGCAGCCGCCCTGTCAGCCCGGCTGAAACTGACCAGCCGGCTGCACCGCTCTGCTTACTCCTTAAAGGATTACTACACTTCAGGCAGGTTTCGATTTCAGGTTTCCTGAGTCTTTCCCGTGCGTGGCCATGCCTTCTGGTCTGGCCGCCGTCCCTAATCATCAGGAGATGAACAGATGAAAGCATTAACTTATCACGGCCCCCATAAAGTCAGCGTCGATAACGTGCCCGATCCGGGTCTGGAAGCCGCAGATGACATTATTCTGCGTGTGACCGCCACCGCTATTTGCGGTTCAGACCTGCACCTTTACCGCGGCAAAATCCCCGGTACCGGGCACGGAGATATCTTTGGTCATGAGTTTATGGGCGAAGTGGTTGAAGCAGGCAGCGCAGTGACCGCCGTGGCCAAAGGCGATCGGGTGGTGATCCCGTTTGTTATCGCCTGTGGCGACTGTTTTTTCTGCCTGATGAGCCAGTATGCTGCCTGTGAAAATACCAACAGCGGACGGGGTGCCATCCTGAACCGGAAAAACATCACGCCGCCCGCGGCCCTGTTTGGTTTCAGCAAACTCTATGGCGGTGTGCCTGGTGGACAGGCGGAATATGTCCGGGTGCCGAAAGCCAATACCGGCCCGTTTAAAGTGCCGTCGGTGCTGTCAGATGAGAAAGTGCTGTTCCTGTCAGACATTCTGCCCACCGCGTGGCAGGCGGTGAAAAACGCCGAGGTGAAACCCGGCTCCAGCCTGGCGATTTTCGGTGCCGGACCGGTTGGCCTGCTCAGTGCCGCCTGCGCCCGACAGCAGGGTGCCGAACAGATCTACATGATCGACCACAACAACTACCGCTTAAACTTTGCCCGTGAGCGCTACGGTGTTATCCCGATTAACTTCGATGAGATCGATGACCCGGCCGGCTGGATTATCGAACACAGCACCGGAAATCGCGGTGTGGATGCAGTGATTGATGCAGTAGGATTCGAGGCAAAAGGCAGCATGACCGAAACCGTGCTCACCAATCTCAAACTGGAAGGCAGCAGCGGTAAAGCGTTGCGTCAGTGTATTGCCGCAGTAAGGCGTGGCGGTATCGTCAGCGTGCCGGGCGTCTATGCCGGATTCATTCACGGCTTCCTGTTTGGTGACGCCTTTGACAAAGGGCTGACCTTTAAGATGGGACAGACCCACGTACACGCTTATCTGCCCGACCTGCTGAAGCTGATCGAACAGGGTCATCTGACGCCGGAAGAGATTGTGACCCACCATCTGCCGCTGGAAGATGCTGCGCGTGGCTACGATATTTTCGCCAAACGCGAAGAGGAGTGCCGCAAGGTGATTCTGGTGCCTGGCATGGCAGCGACACAGGCCACAATATAATTTCACAATGGGTCTGAAACGCTTAACCCCTGGCTCCCCGGCTATTCTCCGCCGGGGAGCTCATCTCAGAACGGCTTGCGTTGCAGGCTGCTTCGCCACTCCCGCCTCTCCAGCAGATGTTCATCCGGCGAATCCGCCGTATCAACCTGACTGCCCTGCTCCAGCCATCGCGCACTGCGTGAATGGGGATGACTTTCGCTGATCACCTGTTGTGAAAACGCGCCAAACGATAACAGCAAAAACAGTAATGCACTGGCCAGCCTCACTTTCATACGCACACCTCTTTGGTAATGGTGCCGCTATGCTGCCCGAAGGGTTTTCATTTTCTGTCAGTAACAGGCAAAGTTATGTGGTAAGCGGGAACAAGCTGCGACGGGTTTAACCGCGGTTCAGGATAGTCCGTCAGCCCGGCATCATAAGTTTCCCGGCTAACCGTCCGTTTTCTTTCAGGAGAATGCTATTGAACCTCAATCAGTTTGATCAGCCGGTCGGTGAGGCTCTGCCCGACTGGCAACCGGTCACCAGACCACCCTGTATGCCACTCACGGGTCAGCACTGCCTTCTCCTGCCGCTAAGCATCGATCATGCAGAACCGCTATTGCAGGCATTTATGCTGGCACCGGATGATCGCGACTGGACCTGGCTGAGCGCAGAGCGGCCCGCCTCTCTGCCGCGGATGCAGCACTGGATTGCGGATAAAGTGGCGGATGAGGCCCTGGTGTCCTTCACGGTCTGCTCGCCAAATCAGCAGCCCTGCGGCGTGGTCTGCTTCGCCAGCATTGAGCCGGGACACGGCACTGTTGAAATCGGTCACGTCACCTGGTCGCCGCTGATGCAGCGCAGTGTCATTGGCAGCGAGGCGATTTATCTGCTGCTGCAACAGGCTTTCTCGCTCGGCTATCGGCGAGTGGCGTGGCGCTGTGATTCAACCAATATCGCATCACGACGCGCAGCAGAACGGCTGGGGTTCCGCTTTGAGGGCCGTTTTCGTCAGGTGATGACACGTAAACAGCGTAATCGCGATACCGACTGGCTATCAATTATTGACCGTGAATGGCCGGATGTTCAGCGCGCCCTGAGTGCCTGGCTAAGTGCGGATAATTTCGCTGCCGGGGGACAGCAAAAGCGCCCGCTCAGCGCCTGCTTCGCCGACGTTAACCCGGCTGATGCAAACGCCACAAGTCCTGAACGCGGAGCGGATGCTGGCGATTAATGCAAACGACGCACGGTCAGTGCCGCGGACCAGCGCTGTCGCTGACAGCGCGGGCAGACAGCCTGCTGCTCAGCCTCAATGATCTGCGTCTGGCCGCAATGGGTGCAGGCATAGAGCGCGCTGACCGGCACAGTGCTGTAATCCTGCCGGTGCTCTGGGGGCAGTACGCTTAACCCGGCGCGCATCTCATCGTCATCGTAGAAATAGAGGCTGAGCTGACCATCGACCTCCACCAGCGCCAGCCGGATCTGCCCCAGATGCTCCACACCACTCTGGCGCAACTCCATATAAAACTCATCTTCGGAAATATTCAGTCGATCCAGACTCTCCAGCACATACAATCCCTCTTTAATCAGGGTAATCACGTCGCCCTGAATAAGCCGTGAAAAGCGCGGGCTGTGCGCCGTCAGCCAGGTCGTGAAGCGGTAGAGCGCCAGCAGGACTACAAACACCATAATGACCGGCAGCACCGGCACATCATCGTAAAATGTCACATCACCGGACGCGGAACCCAGCGTCAGGATCACCACCAACTCGAACAACGACAGCTGGCGCACGCCGCGTCGTCCTGAGACTTTCAGAAAGGTGAACACCACCAGATAAGCGATCATGACCCGTACCACCACCTCAAACAAAAAGGTGGCCGGTTGATCGTTAAGTAAGAAACGGTGCCAGTCGAATGAGAACATAGTCTGTAAAACATCCTGTTTTAGGGGGCGCGCATCGTCGCATCACCCGTTGATGACCCGCAGATTCAGGCCAGTGATAAGTAAATCTTGTCGCCAGCCCGCCAAAAGGCAAGCGAAGCTGTAACGCGAAAGTGGGCGAGTCTGACCTCTCTGCATGTTGAGGAAAAGGTTAACAAAGCTGAAAATGGCGCTGACACTATTCACGCTGCGCTTATCGGGCCGTTCGCAAAACCGCATGCTAAAACTTCCTGTTTCTGGCTGGATAATTTTTACCGCTGCGCTTTTTTCTTTTACTTCAATAAATTGCGAACAAAACCTTACTGCCTATACTTTCCAGTAAGGCTTCCGCAAAACCTTTCAACATCCAGAGAAGCCAGCCTTTTTCTGCCGATAGCGTCACTGGCCTATACCTGCTATCTCACTCGTCCACACCGCGACAGGCCCTGATGCCTGCAACTCAGTGTCTGTGGCTTATGGCATGGATCGCCCGTCCGTTCAGAGTGGTCAGATCGATCAGTCTGCAATGCATACCCTGACGCCCTGACCCGTTTCACGACGGCTCGTCAGCGGGAAGCGTGTTGCTTTTTTTCGGGAGATGCCATGACGCCCTTTTCCAGTTTCTGGCAGGCCGGCTACGAAGGTGCCGATCATATCAATCCTGCCGGCCTTGCGCTGTCGATGAACGATCTTAACCAGCATCAGGCGCGTGCAGCAGAAGATTATGCCGCGCTGGCCCCCTTTTCCATTCGCACAGTGCGCGAAAGCGTCGGCTGGCGGTTATGTGAGCACGATGGCCGCTATGACTTCTCGACGGTCGCGGCCCGGATGCAGGCCGCAGAGCAGCAGGGCATTCAGCTGAGCTGGACAATCTGCCACTACGGCTGGCCCGCTGGCGTCAGCCTGTTTGACCACGACTTTGTCAGCCGTTTCGCCGCCTTCTGTGGCGCACTGGCCCGCTTCCTGGCCCCCTGGTATCAGCAGGCGCCAGTCTACTCTCCGATGAATGAGATCTCCTTTGTCAGCTGGGGTATCTCGGTAGGGCTGTTCACCTGTGAGGCGATCGCTGAGGCGGATCGGGCGGATGCCGCCAAGCAGCAGCTGGTGCGCGCTACGCTGGCAGCCTGTGATGCCATCTGGCTGGCCGATCCGCGAGCCCGTCTGCTGCACTGTGATCCACTGATCCATATCGTGCCCGATCCCGCCGATCCGGCCAGCGATGTGCTGGCACGTGAGATGTGTGACACCCAGTTTCAGGCGTGGGACATGCTGAGCGGCAGGCTTAACCCGGAACTGGGCGGCGCCCCACGCTATCTCGATCTGATTGGCGTGAATTACTACCACGACAATCAGTGGGAGCAGGGATCAAACCGGCGGCTTTACTGGCATCTGGGCGACAGCCGACGCCTGCCGCTGCATCGGATGCTGCAGCAGGTCTGGCAGCGTTATCAGCGGCCACTGCTGCTGGCGGAAACCAGCCACGTCGGCAGCGGACGCGGAAGCTGGATCCTTGAGATCGCCGCGCAGGTTGCGCAGGCGCAACTGGCAGGCGTTGAGCTGCACGGCATCTGCCTCTATCCGATCCTCGATCGTCCCTTATGGGAGGAGACGACTTTCTGGACCCGCAGCGGTTTGTGGGATCTCGATCTGCTGGGGGCCGATCCCTATGCCCGCCAGCTACAGCAGCCTTATGCCGACGCATTACGTCAGGCGCAGCGCTTTTTGCAGCACATCCACTCCTCAAAACACCCCTGTCAGGAGCACCCTATGAAACCACCTGTTCTCATTGTTTTCAGCCATTTACGCTGGGGATTTGTTTTTCAGCGTCCGCAGCAGCTACTGACACGACTGGCACAGCACTATCGCGTGCTGTTTGTCGAAGAGCCGGTCTGGCAGGCGGGGCCACAGGGCCTGCATCAGAGCTCGCCTGCCGCTAACATCACGGTGATCCAGCCGCATACCGACAGCGACGCGCCTGGTTTCCACGACAGCCAGATCGCCTCGCTGCTGCTGCTGCTGACGCCGCTGCTGGAGGAAGATGAACAGCCGCTGATCTGGTTCTATACGCCGATGGCGCTGCCGTTGCTGACCCCTTTTGATCCGTCACTGGTGATTTACGACTGCATGGATGAGCTTTCCGCTTTTCAGAATGCACCGCGCCAGCTACAGCAGCGCGAATCCGCGCTGATGACCCGCGCCGATCTGGTCTTTACCGGCGGCACCAGCCTCTATGAAGCGAAGCGTGACAAACATCCTCAGGTTTACTGCTTTCCCAGCAGCGTTGATGCTATTCATTTTGAGCAGGCGCGCGATCGCAGCAATCGTCATCCGATGCAGGATGCGATTCCGGCACAGCGTCTTGGCTATTACGGCGTGCTGGATGAGCGCATAGACCTGCCGCTGATTGCGGCGCTGGCGGACAGCCACCCCGAATGGCAGATCATTATGGTTGGCCCGGTGGTAAAAATTGATCCCGCCAGCCTGCCGCAGCGCGACAATATTCACTGGCTCGGCCAGCAGCCCTATCAGGCGCTGCCACAGTTTCTGGCGGGCTGGGATGTCTGTCTGATGCCGTTTGCCATCAATGCCTCGACGCGCTACATCTCACCGACCAAGGTGCTGGAGTATATGGCGGCGCAGCTGCCGATTGTCAGTACCGCGATTATTGACGTAGCGCGGCATTACGCAGAGGAAGTGGCGGTGGCAGAGAGCCACGCGGAATTTATTGCCGCCTGTGAACAGGCAATGGCGATTGGTGCCGCAGAACGGCTGGCGCTGGCGGGACGGATGCAGGCAAAGGTCGATGCCACCTCATGGGATCGCACCGCTGAACAGATTCATGGACTGATCCAGCAGGCGCTGACGCAGCGTCAGCCCGCAATAAGGTCGGCTAGCCAGGGCAGCGCGCAGGCGAATATCACGCCGTTAACCCCATTGATGCTGGAGAGTGAAGCCGTGCCCTGCCTGATTATCGGAGCCGGGCCAACCGGGCTGAGCGCCGGTTATCACTATGGCGAAGGCGCAGTGTTGCTGGAGAAAAATGCCACGCCTGGCGGCTGGTGCCGCTCGATTGACGATCAGGGTTTTACCTTCGACTATGCCGGTCACATTATGTTCTCGCAGGATCCCTACGTCTTGCAGCTGTATGAGATGTTGCTGGGCGACAACCTGCACTGGCAGGCGCGTGAAGCCTGGGTCTACAGCGACGGCGTTTATACCCGCTATCCCTTCCAGTCCGCGCTGCACGGCTTGCCGGTCGAGGTGGTAAAAGAGTGCGTGCTGGGCGCTATCGAGGCGCGTTATGGCGAAACGGCCGCCGCCGCGGTGCCACTGGATCGGGCGCGGGCACGGCGGGACTGCTGCGCAGATGGCGCGATCCCCGATGAGGGCAGCAGCACAGGCGTGGTGGAAGGCGAAGAGGATTTCCAGCACTTCATTATGCGCACCTGGGGCAAAGGCATCGCGCGTCACTTTGCCCTGCCCTACAACCAGAAACTGTGGAAGGTGCCGCTGACCGATATGGAAACTTCATGGCTGGGCGGACGCGTACCGCTGCCCGATCTGGCGCAGATCATTGATGGCGCACTGCAACCGCTGGCGAAACCGGTTGGCCCCAATGCCCGTTTCGGCTATCCGCTGCGCGGTGGCTTCCAGGCGCTGATGTCCGGCTTTTTGCCGCACCTGAAATGTACGCTGGAAACTGACGCCACCCTGACCCGCCTCTACCCGCAGGCGCACGTCGCGCTGCTGGCGGATGGTCGCCACTACCGTTATGAGCAATTAATCAGCACCATGCCGCTGCCGGAGCTGATTAAACTGATGGGCGATGAGGTGCCGGAGAGTGTGCAATGGGCGGCGCAGCAGTTGCAGTTTGTCTCGGTGCGCTGCGTTAATCTGGGGATTGGCCGCGCTGACCTGACCGAAAAGCACTGGATTTACTATCCTGGCGATACGCTGTTTCATCGCATCTTTGTGCAGGGCAATGCGAGTCCGCACTGCAACCCGCCGGGCGGTTTCGGCTTAACCTGCGAAATCACCTATAACGCGGCCAACCCGCTGCCGCTGGCGGGGGATGCGCTGATTGAGCGCTGCCGTCAGGATTGCATCAGAGTTGGCATGATCACCGCGGACGATCCGCTGCTCTGCGCCTCAGAGGTCGATATGCCTTACGCCTACGTGGTCTATGACCATGCGCGCAGCGCTAACGTGGCGCTGATCCGCCAGTGGCTGCTGACCCAGGACATTCATCTGTCAGGCCGCTACAGCGAGTGGGAATATTACAACTCGGATCACGCCTTCCTTGCCGGTAAACGCGCCGCCGAAAATGTCCGGCTGCAGCATGTCAGCGAACGGACGCTCGGCTGACCCGGCGCAGTCGCTACGAAAGCCGCTGGCTGCACTTCGCGGCTTTCAGCGACTGTAACTGCGTCAGTCGCCGCTCCGCCTTCTGGCTGGCATTGTATTTCGCAATGCCATTGCCCAGCCCGAAATCCCCGACAAAGCCCAGCACGGTCAGTGCATCGAACTGGCCGGTCTGCTCAATATCACTCTGCACGCTGTGCGCTTTCACCAGCTCCTGATCCAGCGCGCTGCAATTCAGCATCGCCGTCTCTTCCGGGGTGACCGCGGATGCCTGCGGATACTGCTTGGTGGCGCAGCCGCTTAATACCAGCGTCAGCAGCACGATTAAGACGCTCTGTTTACTCATTTTTCATTGCCTGTTTTTTATCCAGTTAATACTGTTATCGGCAGCATCCCCCGGGATCATGAGTCTCTGACCTACCAATAATGGTCGAAACCGCTACGCTAATGTAGGATTCAGCGCGCTGCTGTCAGTTGCAGCGTGTTACCTATAGGAAGTCACGCAGCGAACGCACATTGCCCGTTCATCACTTCTGCCAGACCTTTCAAAGAGTTAGCCAGCATGATGCTGTCATCAGCAGCGTTTAAAAAGCAAAGCCTGACCGATAATCAGTGACGAGGCCGCCGCATAAGCAAAGCCAGACACAGAAAATTCGCGCGTCGGGTTTATCAGAGTTGTTCGAGATGAGGTTTTTCCATGCGTTTTAAAGGATTGAACATCGGGTTTTTCATTTTGATTCTGGCTATCGCCACCCTCGGTTTTTTCGAGGTGCTTTCGCCCTATTTCTCGCCGATTTTATGGGCGGCGATTCTGGCGGTGATTTTCCATCCGCTGAAAACGTATCTGCGGGTCCGAATGGGCGAACGCAATGGCCTGGCCGCGTTGATTACCCTGCTCTGTATCTGTCTGATTGTGTTCACGCCGCTGGCTATTATCGCCTCATCGCTGGTGGTCGAAACCAACGCGGTCTATCACAAACTGCAGACCAATTCGGCGCAGTTCCCGGCGGTCTTCGCCGATCTGTTGCAGCATCTGCCGCGCTGGGCAAAACATTATCTGGCTGAAAACAACCTGGATAACGCCGAACAGATTCAGCAGAAGCTCTCCTCGTTTGCCCTTAAGGGCGGTCAGTATGTGGCAGGCAGCGCCTTTATCATCGGTAAAGGGACGTTCAGCTTCACCGTCGGCTTTGGCGTGATGCTTTATCTGCTGTTCTTCCTGCTGAAAGATGGCTCCTATCTGGTGCATCTGATCCTGGAAGCGCTGCCGCTCTCAACCTACGTGAAGCATCACCTGATGGTGAAGTTTGCGGCCGTGGCGCGCGCGACGGTGAAAGGCACGGTGGTGGTCGGTATTGTTCAGGGTATTCTCGGTGGGCTGGCATTCTGGTTTACCGGTATAGACGGTAGCCTGCTATGGGGCGCACTGATGGCCTTCCTCTCTCTTATTCCGGCAGTCGGTTCCGCCATTATCTGGGTGCCTGCGGCGATCTTCTTCTTCGCCACCGGTGCACTGTGGAAAGGGCTGTTCCTGGTGGGCTTCTTCGTAGTGATCGTCGGACTGGTGGATAACATCCTGCGTCCGCTGCTGGTCGGCAAAGACACCAAAATGCCTGACTATCTGATTCTGATCGCCACGCTGGGCGGCATGGAGATTTACGGCATCAACGGTTTTGTTATCGGTCCGGTGATTGCCGCCCTGTTTATCGCCTGCTGGAACCTGCTCTCCGGACGCGATAACCGCGAAAACATCGAAGCCATCGACGAAGAGTTTATCGAAGAAGGCAAGAAACAGTCTGATACCGCGGCAGAGGCTGCGGCTGAAGCGGCGGCGGCCTCCGCCGATGCGGCTGCAGAGACGGAAAGGAAAGTCGCGGCGTTAGCCGCCTCGGAGAAAGAAACAGCGGAAAAGAAAGCGTAATCTGAGTCAACCATAAAAAACCTACTTTTCAGTGGGTTACAGACAGCTTACCTGGTTGAATCAGTTTTACTCTGACAGCAATGAATAAGCTCACAACGCGCAGGGTTCTGGGTCAGAAGAGGAAAGCGTCCCGCGCCAGGACGGCGCGGGCCGAGCATGTCATGGACGACGGCCTTTGCGTCTTTCCGATCTGACCCAGTACCCTGAGCAGGCTCGATCCAGCAGCAATCCAAAGCCAGAATTTCCCAACCATAAAAAAAACCCACCTTTCGGTGGGTTCTTTTTTTAACCTGAGAACAGCCGCGAATTAGTTAGTCGCTTTGTTTTTCAGATCTTCAGCACCCTGCTTGGTTTTATCCCAGCCTTTCTCAGTGCCTTCTTTGGTTTTGTGCCAGCCTTTCTGCGTACCTTCGGTGATTTTACTGCCGGTGGTATCGCTTTTGCCTTCAGCGGCATGCTCAGACTTCAGCTTCAGCTCTTTGCCTTCGTTCTGGGTCTGATGCAGTTTTTCCTTCGCGGTATCGGCGCCTTTATGCGCTTCCGCAACGGTGTTATCTGTAGTGGTAGCAGCAAATACCGGCGAGGCCAGCAAAATAGCAGACAGTGCAATAATTGATTTCTTCATAATTCCCTCTGTATGAATCGTTGCCGTGTAGGTTTTAATCCTGGCATAGTGTTCCCAGGAAAGATTTAAGAATAAACCAGGAATGAAAAAGGGCCAGTTTTCACCAGAAAAAGCCGCCGGTTGTAGCTTTTTCGTCCATTACCAAAGTGCGAGTTGCGGATCGTTGTCCGGTTTCGGCTGGCTTCGGCTGACGCGAGCAGGCGGTGCAGGCTGCTGCATCTGATGGGTGATCCACTGCAGCAACACCGTCACTATATAGGTCTGCTGCTCCGCGCTCAGCGGCTGGTGCTGTCCGATGTTGTGCCACTTACTCAGACAGCCACGACAGCAGGTTGCGGTGGCGTGCTGAGCGATAAACACCGGGTGGCCGCGCATCGGCGTCTGCTTGCCATCATTTTCAGGCTGCGCAGGCGCCAGCCGCTGTGCCACAAACTCAGCGGCGTGCTGGCGCAATACCGGCTCGCCTTTGCTGCTCGCATAATCATATTCCGCGCGTCCCAGACGAAAGCGCTGACGGAACGGCGAGCGTGACAGCCGGGTAAACAGGTCGTCAGAAACCTTCATGCTGATTGCCAGTCACTCATATTTACGTCCCGCCAGATAGCGTACGCCCTGCGACCCGAACGCCTCACGATGGAGTTCATTGGGCTGCAGATGAAATGTCTCACCGGGATGATAGGTGGTATCGCCCTGTTCGGTACTGATGGTGATGTCACCACTCAGAATCAGTGCCAGTGCTTCAAAGGGATGTACGTGATTATCAAGCTGGGCGGCGGCTGCACGCTCAATCAACAGAGGCTCGTCAAAACCCTGTTCGGCTAACAATTTTCTGAATTCGTGTTCTGTCATCGCAACTCCTCAGTGTGGATCTGACCCTTAGCAGTGTAGACGATCTTTATCGCCGCTTATGGCACTCAACAGGTTACGTAAAGTAGCGCAAGCAGGGTTGTTCACCGGTCAGGCCAGTGCTGTACTTGCCGTCTCGTTACAGCCATTTTGACATCGGGATAACGCAAAAGTA
Organism: Pantoea sp. PvP021; assembly: GCF_054056055.1. Taxonomy (NCBI): domain Bacteria; kingdom Pseudomonadati; phylum Pseudomonadota; class Gammaproteobacteria; order Enterobacterales; family Erwiniaceae; genus Pantoea; species Pantoea sp. PvP021. The sequence goes on from NZ_JBSRXX010000001.1 coordinate 1,691,438, forward strand.
TGTCTCAACAGGAGAAAACTGCCCTGCTGCTGATTAATCAGCGCTCGCGCAAAGGACGCGCTGAGGCCAGCCGCGCACAGTCGCTGCTGGCTCAGGCCGGGTTCACCCTGCTGCAACCGGCCGGAGATAATACCCGCAGCTACAGCGAATTAATCGCGGCGTATGCCCATCGCGTTGATGCGGTGATCGTCGGCGGTGGCGACGGCACGCTTAATGCGGCCGCGCCGGGGCTGATGCAGACCGGCCTGCCGCTGGGCATTTTACCGCTGGGCACCGCCAATGATTTTGCCCGCACGCTGGGCATTCCTGCCAGCCTGGAGTCCGCGATAAAGATTATCGCTGACGGGCAGCTGCGCGCAGTGGACCTGGGTGAAGTGAATCAGCACCTGTTTCTGAACGTCTCCAGCATCGGCTTTTCGGTGGAACTGGCGCGCAACCTCACGGCGGAATCGAAAAAACGCTGGGGAGTGGGCGGTTATGCCCTGGCGGCTTTGCGGGTGCTGCGGCAGAGCCGTCCCTTCAGCGCTACGCTGGTGCATCAGGGCCATCGGACGCCGATCAAAACGGTTCAGGTGTCGGTGGGCAATGGACGCTTTTATGGGGGCGGCATGACAGTGGAACAGCGTGCCGCTCCGGACGATGGGTTACTGGATGTCTACAGTCTGGAGCTGCAGCATAGCTGGCAGCTCATTGCGCTGCTGCCCTTTCTGCGGCGCGGCACTCACGGTCGCTGGCGTAACGTGCGGGCATTCAGCGCCACGGAGCTGACGATTGAGACGCGCCGTCCCCATTACATCAATGCAGATGGTGAGATTATCGGTCAGACACCCGCGCATTTTCGCCTGATCGCCAGTGCACTGCGGGTTTATGCACCGGGCGACAGCGCAGCAAAATAGCCCGACGGTGGGCGCGGTACCGATCGCGGTGAGAAACTAGTGCTGGGTGCTCTTTTTTTCAGCGTAGTCGATGTGTTCGGAAAGATTGGCGACCAGCTTTTTCGCCATGTCGAGGGTCAGACCCAGAAACAGGGTCTCCTGCGGGCCCTTTTCACGCGGGGCATCGGGATCGATATAACCGAATTTCACTACCAGTGCCTGATGAGTGTTCAGGGGACCAATATGCCAGCCGGTAACCGGGTAGAAGGTAAATCGCGTAAATTCATTCATTTAATCCTGACTGTAAAAGCATAACGCTGATTGATAGTCAGGCCAGCTCTGATGATAAAGCATGAGTGGAATACTCAGTCTGAACGAAATCGACAGGATTACAAGGGAAGCGGCATAACAAGCGCAGCGTGACGCAATGAGGATCTGTAATGCATCCAAGGCCTGCTGCAGCAAGGGGATGAGGATATCTCAGGCGTGTGTAACCTGCGCGGCTCCGGCACGGGCGCTCTCCTGTCAGGGCGAACGCCCCTCAGGACTCTTTATCGGCTCTGGGAATAATCGAGATATGGCCGTTAACCTCCAGCACCGCATATTTAATCTGATCAAATCGCTCCAGACCCTGCCCGGAGCGCGCCGCTTCCAGCACATCATCAGGACTGATGCCGGTCATCTTCATGCGGTCAGTCAGCAGATTACCATTCTCGACCAGGATCACCGGGCCGCCATCGATCACCTGCTCCACCACCGGAAAGCGACTTTTCAGTTTGCCCAGCACAATATCAATCGCTACCAGCGTGATAATAGTCAGCGCCGCGCCGGTAACAGAAAAATCGTCGCCCAGCAGCGCCTGCTGAGTTGCTTCACTGATGATCAATAGCAGAATCAGATCGAAAGAGGTCATCTGCAACAGAGTGCGTCTGCCGGCAATTTTGAACACGACCATCAGCACCAGGTAGATCGCTGCGGCACGTAATACCGTTTCCATAAAGCGCCTCTGTCAGGGATAAATCCATTGGGTAAAACGGGCCGGAGCATGGCCGTCACCATGAATAGTGACGTGAATGCGGCCCGCATTGCGCGGCTGCAGGCCAAGCCAGATCGCGTGATCCGGTCCGGTGTTGCGGGCCGAAAAGGTCAGCCGCAGATCGCTGCCAATCGTCACCGCCTCCAGCGGTTGAGGCTGCAGCGTCTGGATTTGCAGGTTATCCAGGGCACCACCGCCAATCGTAACGGTAAAGCGATCGGTTACCGGTGCGTTGTAGCGAATGCGCATATCCATATTGCTCTCAACCCGGCCAAACCGTTCATACTCCACCTGGATGGTCCCGTCCGGCGAGCGGGCGCTGCCGTTACTCAGCACGCCTTTGGAAAAGAGTCCGCACGCACCCAGAATCACCAGCGCAATCAGGACGTATTCACCGATACGCTGAATCAGACATTCAAGGCGTATCCAGCGGAGGTTTTCCTGAATCGGTACTGCCTGACCGCTGCTATCCTCTTTTTTCACCGTGACCTCACACACTGTTGGCTCAGGAACAAAAACTGCACGCTGCGTTAAGCATAGCCAGACAGTATCAGTTCACTATCTGGCGGGTCGTGACCTTTTCAGCGGGACAATCTGGCACCGCATCCTGCCGTTTACAGCCAGCCGGAGCGACGCAGTTTGGCCCACAGCCCGCCGCAGGCCAGTAGGGTCAGCCCCACCGCCAGCGGATAGCCATACAGCGACTTCAGCTCCGGCATATGCTCGAAGTTCATGCCATACATACTGAAGACCACGGTCGGGATCACCAGGATCGCACCCCAGCCTGCCAGCTTTTTCACCACTTCATTCTGCTGCACCGTCACCAGCGCCAGATTGACCTGCATGGCGCTGGTCAGCATTTCGCGCATATCTTCCGCGTCGGTGACGACATGGCGGGCGTGATCCTGCACGTCACGGATATAGGCGCGCAGCGGGCGCGGAATCAGATCTTCATGCAGGTGGATCAGCTGATTGCAGATCTCCTCCACGGGCAGCGCCGCATTGCGCAGTTTCAGCAGATGACGCCGCACGGTGTAGACCGACTGCACCGACTTGCGATCAAATTCACTGGTGAAGAGATCGTTCTCCATCTGTCCGACCCGTTCATTCAGCGAGGTAGAGAGCTCGGCATAGCGATCAACAATAAAATCGAGCAGGCAGTAGAGCGGATAAGCGGGACCAAACTTCAGCAGCGCCGGGTTTTCAGCCGCCCGCTGCCGCACCGGGGTGTAGCTTTCAGAGGCACCGTGACGGATGCTGATCAGGAAGTTTTTTCCGACAAAAAGATGCGTTTCGCCCAGTTCGCAGCTGTCATCCTTAGCGCACACCGTTTTCACCACGATAAACAGCGATTCGCCATAATGTTCAATTTTAGGTCGCTGATGGGCATTGAGTGCATCCTCAACCGCCAGTTCATGAAGGCCGAACTCCTCTTTAATCTTCGCCATAAACTCAGCGTCTGGCTGCCACAACCCGAGCCAGATAAACGCCTCAGGCTCTTTGATCACTTCACTGATATCATCGACTTCGACCTCTTCGCCCGCGCATCCCGGACGATACACCCTGCTGCTTACGATCATCTTCTGCTTTCCCGTTGTGACAATACATGCAGCTTAGCCAATCCCGCGCCTGTAACCGGATAAAAACCGTAAGGATTTGCTGCGACGCTGTTCGATCAGCGGCTTACCACTTCAGCCCTAATCCGGTGGAGAAAATGCCTTCGTTCAGGGTATCGGGTATGCCGCTGACCAGATTACGGTGATAGCCAACGTGCAGCGTTGACCACGAAGTCAGGCTGTAGCGCAGCCCGACTTCAGCATCCAGCATAAATACGCCGTCATCATCCAGCGAATGGCCAACATCGCCATTGCTGTAAAGCGTGACCGACTTGCCCAGCAGATAGCGCTGATAGTTCCAGCGCAGCGAACCGCCAAAGTGCCGCTCTTCCCGGTCATCGCTGTAGCCATACTCAAAGGCACCACCCAGCACCGAGAGTGAAAACGCGCTCAGTTCGGTATCCCACAACTGATAACCCGGACCGGTGCCGATTAGCGCCTGACGTGACAGATTCTCCACCCAGTCGCGCTTGTAGGTGGCGCGGGTCTGCCAGAAGAACTGCTCTCTGACCAGATAGTCAAAGGCGTAGCGCAGGCTGTAGTTATCGGTATTGATGTTCTCGTTTTCCTGCTCGCGATTGTAGGTCGCACCGATATCGTGACGCCATTTTCCCTGGTTCAGTTTCGTGTTGAGCGCGAAGCTGTAGTCGTCAGTTTTGGTCGAGGCTTTTTTGACTTTCACGCCCGCATCGATGTTGCCGGTCCAGGCGAGCTGATCGCTGCGGACTTTGGCTTTCATAAACTCATCAATGCGCCGCAGCGAAACCTGCTGCTCCTGCTCGTTGCGTTCCACCCAGACATAGCCGGGATCGGATGAGGAGAGCCGCACCTGATAATGTTCGCCGGTCTTTTTGTTTTCGACATTCACCGGATTCTCGCTGGCAAGCGTACTGACCGCACTCCAGTCCAGCGTGACGGTACCGGCGTAGTGTGTCTCTATCGCCAGCTTGCCGTCGCTGAGATAACGAATCGTGCCGGTCAGCCGATCGCCATTATTCAGCCAGACGGTATCGGCAGTGGCCTGCTGTGTCCATCCGGCGCAGCAACTGATGACCAGCAGCGGGATAAACGAGGTGGCGCAACGCATAGCTTTCCCTGTAAAGGCGTCGTCTTGCACGGGCGACGCGTCACCGCAAATTCTGACCTGACAATTAAGCCGATTCTGCGACGATATGCAATGCGCCGCCTGGCTCAGGAGAGATCGTGCAGTGCTTTGCCGAGCGGTGGAGTAATAGCGAAGTCCGTAAAACTCATCGCCAGCCCTTCACGTTCAGGCGAGCAGCCCATCACTCCGACAAACCGCCGCGCCTGACCGGGCCACGGGCAGAGCCGTAACAGCGGCCAGTTCACGCCGTCGGTAGAGTACTGAATTCTTAAGGCCGCGTTTTCCAGCGTGGCGCGCAGCCAGAACTGGCGCGCATCGCCGGGAAACACACCGGTAGACCAGTCGGAAAACTCGCGCGTCACCACGCTGCCAATGGCGGGCTGGTCATCGTTAAACTCAATGCCCGCCTTAACCCAGTGCGTTTCGTTATCCTGAATAAACAGCCCGGCCTGATCGTAGAGCTGACTGAAATCCGCCCTTACCTGCACCTGAACGGTAAAGTTGTGTTCCACCCAGAAGCCAAAAGCGTGGCCGCTGTGCCGTTCGAAGCCGTACCAGGTACGCTGCCAGAAATCGCTGTTCAGCGCGGTTTCGAACCTCAGCGTATCGCCATCCAGGCTGTGTACCGGCGGCTGATTAATCCAGACGCCACCTTCAGTGGTAATGGAACTGACTGCTGTCATAGGCACTCCTTTGGGTAAGTTAAACCGCCCGCGTGCTGGCCGATCTGCGGCGTGGCGATTGACCTGATTATCTTAGCGTTGATTGGTGAACAGGCGGCAGACGATTGCGGCAAATCTGATGATGCCGATGTGGCAGGCAGTGAGGTCAGCAGACCCATGGCTGCAGATACTCCGACTCTGTTTGCGGTTTCGCTTATATACCCTTTATTCTCTTGCCGGAAATAAATAACTGCGACCAGGTCCAGTTCACTGAACTATTTCATTTTGTTAATCCCCTGGCGAAAACAGCATTTAACAACCAGGCTTGTTTTGTCTGAGGGCAACTGAACTCATTAAATATAAGGATTAAGCCACCATGGTAGATAAATCAGAAATTTTAGATCACGCGCAGGTTGTTGATGTGAATGGCGAACATGTCGGGATTGTCGACCACTTCGAAGGCGACGACAAAATTAAGCTGGCGAAAAGCGATCCTGAAGCGGGCGGCAAACACCACATTATTCCATTCAGCTGGGTGAAAGAAGTTGATGATAATAAAGTCATCCTTTCTAAAGCCAAAGCGGATGTTGAAAGTGAGTGGCAGTCTGCATAAAACATTAGCCGTGGCGCCCGCCACGGCTTATTTTATTTATTCCGCAATGTAATTTCCGCCTCCTGCCCTGCCCATCTTTAATTTATTACTGCTTTATATTTCACACCGCCTGAAACGTCTTCAGCAATATCTGTCAGATTTTTACTTTCCATGACGCGGTGCTCCCTGTTTTTATGCCCGGTGGCGGGTGGTCGTAAGTGGAAGGTTTAGAGCGGTCATCATGGCATTGCGCCGGGAGGGAAAAAACCACCAGAATGGCGCAGCACTTTGCCGGATCTCTGTCGGTATCCGGCGGGCATAAGAAACGGCGGGTGAAGTAAAACCTGAGCTCCTCACCCGCTGCGGGTTATTCCTGTTTTGCTGCGCGATCCCGCAGCACTTCCCCCACCACCGGAACCGCTGAAAAGGCATTTGGCCAGCCAGCATAGAACGCGGCCTGAGTGATAATCTCGCCCGCTTCTTCAGCCGTCAATCCGTTGTCCATCGCCCGGTTGAGATGGTAGCTAATTTGCGCACTTTGTCCCGAAGCAATCAGTGCGCTGACCGTCACCAGACTTCTGTCACGAGGCTGTAGCGCTGGCCGCTGCCACAGATTGAGAAACAGCGGATCGGCGGTGAATCTGACCAGCCCGGGCGAGATCGGCCCCACATTTTTCTCCACCGTTGCAGAACGCTGCTGTTCTGCTGTCTGATTCAGTGGCAGCAGTGCCGGAGAGGCTTCGGCCAGTTGATCGGCACCAATGCCTCGCGCCTGAAACACATTTTTGGTCACCGCAATTGCGGACATCGCATTAGGCCAGCCGGAATAGAACGCCAGGTGAGTGATAATTTCGGAGACTTCAGCAGGCGTAACGCCACTATCGAGCGCCACACCGGCGTAATGTTGTAACTCAGCAGGCTGGTTGCGGGCGATGAGAATGGCAAGCGTGACGATACTGCGGTCACGGATCGAAAGTGCGTCGCGTTTCCAGAGATCATCGGTTATCGCTTCACGTCCGAAACGAGCCAGTGCGGGAGAGACGGACTCAATGTCGGCAACCGAAAGGCTGGATGGATTGACGTTCAACATAGTTTCACCTCTTTTGGGTTCAGCAGCGGCCAGGTCGGCCAGCATCATGGAGATCGCGGCGGCGGCAATCACTTTTTTCATCCTCTGATCAGCTTCCTGGTAAAGGTCAGTTAACAAAAGCATTAAGAGCGCCACGGTTTTTCAGCAGAGCTGGCACCACGGGGATCGCCTCTTTGCGGTCGGTCATCTCAGCTGTCAGCCGGATATAGTCGCGAAAATGGGGCGTTTCGCGGTGTTGCTGATAGGCGGCGTCACTGGCGTAGATTTCATAGAAGAACCAGCGATATCTGTTTTTTGCATCGGTCGCGGCATACATCGCCAGTACGCCCGGTTCCACCTTCAGTGACTCTGCCATTTCAGGCAGCACAATATCGCGGAATGCCTGCTGATCGGCCGGTTTCACGTCAACAATCACCAGGTTATTGATGGTTTCTTTATTCTGTACGAAGGGTTTATCACCCAGAAACTGCGCCTCCAGCACAGTGCTCTTTTTCTGGCCGATAAGATCAGGTGCGCGTGTAATAAAAGACCGGTACGGCTCTGAACTGAGATGTTGCTGGTATGCCTCTTCACTCGCATAAATTTCAATCATATAAGCCTGATGAGCATTTTCTTTATGTTTCAGTGAATACATCGCCAGCGTACCTGGTTGCTCTGCCAGCGAACGGGTAATATTATCTCTGGCAACTTCATCGTACTGTCCGTTTTTCCCGGCCTTAATTTCCATTTCATGCAGATTAATGACACGATTTGTGGGTTCTGTTAAAGCGGCTGCCGATGCCGGGCCGGCCATCAGCAGAGTCAGAGTCAGAGCGGTAATATTGTTCACGGTCTGCCTTAATTATCGGATGAGGTGATTTGCGATTCATTCGGTGCATTAACCGGCGCGATTTCTGTTTCATCTGGCTATTAAGCCGTTGTGAGTTCCGTATTGAGCTGAGCAATGAGTTGCGACGCGTGTTGCTTTGCTGCAGCAATTTGCTGCGTGATAATAGTTTCATTACGACTGGCATAGCTTATCCCGCAGGTATAAACCGGTTTCTGCATCTCCAGATTGCAGAGCCGGGCGGTGGTTTCAAACTGAATCAGATAATCCTCCAGCTGATGACCAAAGACGCCATCTGCCGCGTATAACGCCTGCGGTGCGCCAGTGGTGAAGGAGAGGATCAGTTTTTTACCGCCGAGTCTGGCCGTCGATCCGTGCGCAAACCCATGAACAAATACGTCATCCAGCCATAACTTCATGAGCCCTGGCAGCGAATACCATGAGAAGGGAAATTGCCAGACGATAATATCTGCCTTCAGCAGTGCATCCTGTTCGGCGCTGACATTGATGTTGTTGTCCGGATAAAGTGCATCCAGACGACGGATTTCAGCATCAGGCAGCGCAGAAGCGACTTCATTAAGAATGGTAGCATTACCGACCGAATGGCTCAGGTCAGGATGACCGGAAATAATTAATATATTTTTCATTTTCAGTTTTTAATCATCTTTTTTTAACAGATGGCAAGGCGTTGGCGATGCCATCACGCGCTGGGTACTTTTTGCCGTCCGGCACCGTTTAATCAAATCCACTCGCTACGGCATCCGCCTTTCCTGCCGTTAGCGCTTCACGCGGCGTTTTTACTGCGCCGCCTGCCTGACACCTGTCGGATGACTGGTGACAACACACGGTAGCGGTTTGCGACTGATCATTGGGTGGCGCCCTCTTGCTGAGGCTTATACTCCGCAGCGAACAGGCTTTCCCAGTTGGTGAATGCACCTAACGGGATGCAGTCAAAACTCAGCAGACCGGCTTTTGCCAGCGGAAAGTCAGCCAGCAGGCTTTGGGCCCGTTCCACCGAGTCGCATTCAAGGAAAATCGCGACGCCGGGTCGATCCTGTCGGTAGTAAATATCGCGTAGCGCACCGGATTTATACAGACTCCAGGCATGGAAAGCTTCGGCAGTCAGATGAGGGTGATACTTTTCCAGCGTGGCTTCGGGCGCGGGTTTATCCAGACACAAAATTCGCATATCAATCTCCTGAGATTCACGGCCAGGGGGAACTGATAAGGAGTATATGCTCGCGATTTAGTGAAGATTAGGCCACTATTGACTCAAAGATATTTAGCCTGCGGCTAATAATAAGCAGCCCGATTGTGTCAGGATTATCCCGTGAACAACGCCATCTATAATCAGATACGCATCTTCCAGAGCATTGCCCGCGAAGGAAATATTTCATCGGCTGCTCGCAAACTGGAGATTACTCCCCCCTCTGTCAGTAAGGCGCTGAAGCTGCTTGAAGCGCACATCGGTCATCCGCTATTTGTGCGAACCACGCGCCGGATTGAGCTGACCGATGCCGGACAGCAGCTGCTGGAACAAACCTCAGCAGCGGTAGCCTCGCTGGAAAAATCGCTGGAAAGCATCCGTGACCAGAATCAGGAACCGTCGGGACTGGTCAGAATCACCCTTTCGCGCTTTGCTTATCTGCTGGTGCTGAAACCTGCGATGGCCGCTTTCTGCCAGCAATATCCCGGTATTCAGCTGGAAATTTCGGTATACGATGGCACCGTGAACATCATTGATGAACGCTTTGATTTGGGGATCCGGTTTGGCGACATTCTGGAAGGTGGCGTGGTGGCGCGACCGCTGATGAAGCCGTTTCGCGAAGGTTTGTATGCCTCTTCTGCCTATCTGGCAGCGTTCGGTATTCCAGAGTCTCCGTCTGACCTGCATCAGCACCGGCTTATCGGTTACCGGTTTATCACCAATAATCGTATTCTGCCGCTGATTCTGGATCATCATGGCGAACAGCTGACCGTTGAGATGCCGGGTCAGTTGATGAGTAATGATATTGAGGTGATGGCTGATGGCATTCGCAACGGGCTGGGTATCGGGCGACTGTTTGAACCGGTTCATAATTTACAGCCGGATAAAGAGGCTTTTATTCCGGTGATGGAGCGTTACTGGAAAACTTATCCGCCGGTTTATCTCTATTATCCTAAAAGCGCGGGTAAAACGAAAAGAGTAAAAACGTTAATCGACTTTCTGCTTAAGCACACTGCGGGTTAAGCACCTGTTACTGATAGCGGGCTTACTGGATGCGGCTAATGGCAGATATTTATGACGAGATCTCGCCTGTTTTCTTTCGTATATTCCGAACGGCGATTGCTTTCAGTTAATTGCATTTTTTTGAGATCGTTATCGTAAAATTCGCTGTTTATCAGATGATTAAAGTCACTGATTTACATCGATTTTCAGCTGGACTTTTCCTGCAATAGTTGATTATATGTACAGGTATTTAGCGCGATACAGAGGTGTTGGAGCACTCCTGTATCGCTAATCACAACCACTATTGAGTGAGAATAGAGATCATGACTGAGTCAGAGTGTAATGCAGTTGGTTTAAATTCAGAAGCCCCTTCCGCTTCCCAGCGCAAATTAACGGTGAGTTACGCCAGCCGGTATCCCAGTTACGCGCGTATTCCGTCGATTATCATGAAAGGCCAGTGGCTGGCTGCCGCCGGATTTACCACCGGCACCGAAGTAGAAGTAAAAGTCACGGCGGGCCGTATTGTGCTGACGGTCAAACCACCAGAGCCGGTCGATGAGCAGCTGGTTAACGCGTTAGCGCAGCTGAATAAGCTGCCCGCCAGGAAACAGAAGCAGGTTCTGGCTTTGTCGGGTGTGGTTGCGGGTTAGTGGCGTTGAGGTAAAAGGATGCCGCTTCTGGTTGGGGAGCGGCAGATCAGTATTGCTGGCAATAATTATCCGCGTTTCTATATTTAAAGGATCTTTTGCCCCGCTAGCGTAGCGCTCCCCCGTTTTAATCGCCTTTTATAATGAGATTACAGATAATCTATAGATTGGAATGATTTCTGAAGAATTATTAAATGTTTATTATCAGATTGTTATCGAAAAATACAGATTATCGATGTACACACTATGTTCCTGTAAGGATCGTACTACTATAAATAAGTGCCAGAAACAGGAATCAGATAACTAACTTTGGATAAAAATTAGCGCTTACATTCTCTGGTAAATTTATATGATTTCCATGCTAGGTTGAGAGGTGTAACAAAATAGATCACAAGAAATGCAAACGTCAGAACAACAATATATGGAATAGCATTTGAAGCATCTGCATTGAAAATGCCACCCAGCCCAATAAGCATCAAAATAATAAGAGCAATGACTCCGCCCCAGAAGCGTTTACTTAGATCAATCACGAGGCTTTGAAGTGTATCTTTTTTTGACTCGTCTTTTTTTATAATACTTTTGAGTTTACCGATCTCTTTATCGGAGAAGCCGTTATTATAGAGTTCTTGCTCAAATTCGCTCATCTGATTCATCCTGAATGCCGTTGCGATACGAGCAAAATATAGCACAGTGTACCTGAGCCATGCTAACCCTCCTCTTTACATGGGCGGCACCGGTACCGCCCGATGAAATTGTCTAGGCTACTGTCATTGCTGTGGTGTAACCCGTTAATCCCGCGATGGCTGCCCCTCCTTAAGTGCTCTATCAATGCGCCTGTTACAGCTGACGAATAAGCGGCCAGCAATGCAGCTGCTGAAAGCCGGTTGATGGGGCCAACGCAGCTCTGGCTGTAACCTGATGAGATGCGATCCCAAAGGTAAGGGATAGAGGTGATGCACTTAATGAACACGATGTATGTATAAATCCACACTAACTGGCGGGATTAAGCCCAGGTTATGATCTGATTTCAATGGCTACACAGGGTCACAATAGCCGTTTAATTAAACAGAAAAACCAGCGCGAGATGAAGCAGCGTGGATATAACGATTAACCCTCATCAATCTCTTCAGATAAGGTTAAAAATGAAAACAATTACAATCGCAGCGACCATTTTATTACTCACAGCCTGTGTACCCCATAATGACAGACAACACGCTGTGGGCATGGCTAACCCAGCCTCTGTGTATTGTGAAAAGATGGGCGGCAAGCTGGACATAGTGAAGGGCGCGGATGGTGAATCAGGTTACTGTACTCTGCCAGGCGGAGAGCGCATCGAGGAGTGGGCGCTGTACAGAAGGGATAACCAATAGACTCGTTAGTCGGAAGGGATATCAGGGCTGCTATCAAGGAGCCGTAAGAATGGGACGTGGCTTTATGAAAGGAGGATTACCAGCATACGGCCGCATTGATGTTCCTGATTTCACAAAGTGTGTAGTGCGATGAAAATACTGATATTTATTATAATCTTCTCCGCAACCTGGTTTCTCATACCTGAAAGCATCATCAGATCCCTGGTAGAAGGCCACATTAGCGGTGATGGTGAAGGCGCTATGGATAGTTTCGAATTCACAGTGATTGCACTTAAGGCGGTGCTTTCTGCTCTGCTGGCCTTTATCGGTGTCTGGCTATATCGCAAAGCTAACCAACGATAACGAAGCGACATTCAAGACGCTGTTCATCGACGGTATCCACAAGTACCTCAAGGGGCTGAACCCGCGGTGGCCTATGGTGCCGGTTAGAGGGAAGCAGATCAGAACGGGATTGCACACCAGATGAGTGTGACTTTCAATAGATGCTAATAGACATCCGAATAAATTAACCTGGCTGAACGCCTTGATATTCAAGGTTCATCACTGCATGATTATGTGGGCGTAAATGACTCTGAACATAGTAAATATTAATAAAATTCTTAATTTACCTCACAAATAGAAAATGTATAATACTTAATCATTTGACTGAAAGGGATTGATTTTGAATGAAAGGAATCGACAAAAAACTTATCATCTTCACTACAAAAAAAAGATTCAATGACAGAAATGCTGATGACATGCAAAGTGGCGACATGGATGCTGATATACTGAAAAAGCATTATCATCTCGGGCAAGTATCAACTTTCATCGACTGGACTACTTTTGGTCCCTCCTATCAGCATCCTGCTACTAATTCTATACAGCCAGTTAGTAGAGAAAAAGCCATTGCGTTGTTATATGATGAGCTACGCTCTCAGTCCTATGCCTTTTCTTTCCGAGGACCATACCAGGGCTTGATCATAAATCTTTTCAATCACATGCAACGTAGTAATGGAAATGATTTTCAGCATCCGTTTATGGATAATGCCTACAGAAATCTCATTTTGAGTGACAACTCTATCGATAGCACATTATCCATAATTAAAAACACTATCGAGCAATTTGATTTTAATAAGTCACAATTGACGAAAGAACATTTTTCAAATGTATTATCTAAAAGTCGTTTACCAAAATACACAAGATGGAAAGATTTTGTCAATGGCATGGGCATTACCGTCCATGACATAAACAGCACAGAAATTTCTATAGAAAGCCTGACCTTCCAGGGCAATAAATATACTGCGACTATCAAATACAGAGCACAAGACCATTTTGGCTTAGATAAAGAAGATATCTTAAAAGCTAAATTCAACTCAATTAGTTTCTTTAGAATATGGTTCGTTCTACAGAGGGCTAAGCATTTAGCTCAAAAGCCATTTTTCACAAATTCCGGAGCAACTATAACATTGACAGGAGAAACCAATGTTTAAATACAAAAGGATTGGAGCAGTTCTGATTTTGTTAATATCAGTATATTGCATATGGATTGCTGTAAGACCAGCAAAAATAGTCAGAGTTGATAATGGTGCAGTTTTTGTAGAACATTTACCGATGACTACAGAAGGAAAACTAAAATGGTGGTTAGAAAACAAAGATTCGCTTCAGAATAAATATCATATTATCAATACCCCAGATAACTTCACTGTTATCATCATGAACTTCGATGGTTATGAAAAGTTACCAACAGGAACCAGAGATGGTTCAATTGATGACTATACCTGCTTTGATGATACTAATGGCGAGCATAAGAAATGTGTATATAACAGCATAGCATTAATTATAAGAGGGAGCGTTAATGGAAAAACATTTATAAATATAGGAGATAAAACTTACATCCAGAATTCAGACGGTAGAGTAGCACTAAAATAAAAATGTATATTTTCATCAGCCGGAATCATAGTTAAAACGGGCGACCTTAGGAAAGACAGCCTACTTTATAATTTTTAAGTTATATTATTCTTTAACAACCTCATCACCTTCACTAACAAAAGCAGAGTATATTTCGTCTTCTTTTGTGACTTTTTTGAATTATTTTTTAATGTTATCAATATCAACATCAAATACTAATTATGACAAAAACCACCAATCAACACTTTTGTATCTAACAAGTTAGGTTAATTAAAAAATTTCAACTATGCTCGTTATTTTCATTCAATCCTGAGAGACATTAACCTGCTCCCCGTTAATTAACACACCGCGAAGTTAGTAATGTCTTCATAAGCCACATGAGGACATCCCCATGAAGAAGCGTTTTTCCGATGAACAGATCATCAGTATTCTCCGCGAGGCCGAAGCCGAGGTTTCTGCACGTGAGCTCTGCCGTAAGCACACCATTTCCGACGCCACCTTCTACACCTGCCGAATCGCCGTCTGCAATCGCCGTGGCAATTCGCGTGGCCCCCAGGTTGATGTCGCGCTGATGAATAGACTGCTCCAGTTGGCTGTAACGCTGCTCCCATTCCGCTGTTTTAGTCTGAAAGCTTTCGTACAGCTGCTGGAAATTACCTTCAGCAGCCAGGCGCTCTTCTTCCTTGCGGCGCGCCTCTTCTTTTGCAGCGCGGCAGCGCTCATCGCTGGCTCGCTTCTCTGCTAGCAATTCTTCGTTCTTGCGCTTCAGTCCACTAACATCTTCAGGCTGAGGTAAGCCGTCAATCTGGCAGATATAGACATCACCCTGCAGCGCGTAAAACGCCTGTTTGACCTCATCGAGCTGTGCGTATTCCTCAGCGGTAAGCTGATACTTAAGTGGCATACATTCTCCTGAATGGATGTGTGCTGGCCCGGCCAGCTATAGGTTGGATATAAAAAATGTTAACTTTGTGTTTTTTAATGGAGGGATCATGTCTACTAAGTCGAAATCGGTATTTATTACTTCTATATTCCCTGTTCTATGTGCTTTAGCTGGGGCAGCGGTAACGGCAATATTTGGATGGTTAGGCAATTATCAGCAGGCAAACATTTCATATAAAAACGCCTGCATAATTCGCATAGATCATCAAGAGGAAAACTTAAGGGAAAAATATTCTACGTTTTTGAAAGCCTGGATTCACTTTTCATACTCTCCGGATATGAGGCATCGCAATAACGAGATTTTAAGGAATTTAGCGCAACCTTTGGCATCGGCCGCCATAGATATGGCCGCATACGCGCCGGATAAGCTTTCCAATTTGTCTTACGACATCGGCGCTGCGTTAAACTCTTCCATCAACAGTAATGACGATGTAGAAATACAAGAAAAATCCATTAGAGAAGCCATTTCGCTCACCGGAAAAGCTAATAGCGCCTTCAGAAATGCACTTAAAGAATTAGATACGAAAAGAGGCCAGTGTGGTTAGCCGTTTCAGTGGATACCTGCTTGGATACTTCACATTTGGATACCAGCGCATCTGCCTTGGCTTTTACCTTCGCCTTGAGGTCGCGCTCCCATCCGTCACGTTTTGCGCGCTTGTTTATCGCGCCGTGAGTAATACCATGCTGTGAAGCTATTTCGCGGATAGACATCAAACCAGCCCGGTAAGCTGATTCGATGGCCTCCCAATCTGGTGTTGCCATATTCACCCCAATATAAAGGGCCGCATCAGCGACCCTATGTTTATTATTGGCTTTTTAAAAGCCCATACTTTTTTTAACTATTTCGGCAACAAGAGGCCATGCTACTTGATTTGCTGATTCCCACATCGAACCGAATGCCTTAGTCAATAGTTGCCTCGCAGACCCCGCATTCCCTTCTTCTGCCTGGCTAACTGCTGCTTTTACATCACTTATCTGCTCTTGAGTTACAGGCTTTCCTTGCTGTTCCAATATTTGAATGAGCTTCATTACTACGTCATTACTACCGTCAACAGTGTTATTCATTGTCTGAGTGACAGTCTCACCTGATGCTAATTGTAAGTTGCCTATCTCGCCGCCGCTGATGTGAATATTGGTCACCACCCTTTGCACGTTTCTCGGCTTGTTAGGCGGCTGCCTAGCTGACTTGTAGCCCTTCTCTGTAAGGTAAACGTATTCTTTTTTGCTATACATACCGATAATGATCACGCCAGAGTTGGGATCATTATCATAAACTGCCATTGGACCTGTTTTAATGTATCCCTGCTTTTCTAAATCAGAAAAGGCGATCTCAAAATCAACTTTAGTGACTTCTTCTGAATTACATACAGCCGTAGCAACCAACTCAATCCTAGGACCTTCATAGCCTTTCTTTAAATCTTCTGCGCCATAATCTTTTTCGGTAAACTCTGCAAAAAGAGTCCCTAATATTTGCTTCGATGCTTCGTCCAGTGGAGTAGCCATTTTTTATCCTCAGAGGTAACGAATTAGGATAATGGCTAATGTGACCACTCAATTCAACCCATTAAAAATGACAGGCTGCACTAAATTTTTTAAGTTTGCTTCTGCTGGCTAGAGCACTACTAGCGATGAGCTTAGTAAAGGCTACTTTCTAAGGCTGTTCTTCACTTCGGTGATGATCCGCTGCTGCATGCGGCTTAATTCGGTGCGGTGTCGCCGCTCCTGCCGCAGGTAAATCCATAACCTATCCAGGTCATTACCAGCGCGCCGATGCAGGCATCAGAGAGGATGTTGTAGATTGAGTACCCACTCATTGGGTCACAGTTCCGCAGTTGGCTTTCCACGTCTTGTTGTGGGGTCAGGATGGCCTGCTTTGTGGCGTCATCCAAAGCCAGTAGGTCAGCCCTTGTCAGAATAATTGGCTTCACCCAGTTACAGGATGTATCAATCACCTCAGTCCTTGCGGGTCCAGTCACGGAGCAGCTCGCCGTCAACAGCGCTACCAGGCATGCGAGAAACAGTATCCTGTACATCTGCAGCTCATTTGATGGTGTCTTGCTGGCGTCTTGTTACTGCCTGCTGTGACTCGATGGCGGATTTGGTTTCTCGCTCTGTGGCGGCCGTTTCAGCTTTAGTCTTCCCTTTGGAATGACCAATACCGAATGCTCCAGCAACCAGAGCAATCAGAACGCCAATGCCGCTGATGATCATCTCGATAGTCGTCATCACTTTTTCTCCGGATCAATACCAGCGTCAATTTTCTGCTCGTTGATGTCTTTGTCTGAGGCGATTTTCTTTGCCCCGATATAACCCGCAGTGGCGAAACCAAAAAAGAGGCCGAATGTGACATCAGATAGCGTCCCTCTATATGCCTGCCAGCCAACTACGCCACAGCATACCAGGAAGGCCAGCGCCGCTTGTGTCCGGCTTGCACATGAGAAGAATAAATCATGTCGATCTTCCGCAGAGGTACCATCTGGTATGGGAGCTACACGACTCCAGGCGGGAAGCGCATTAAGGAATATCGTGACACAGAGGACCGAAAGCAAGCACAGGAGCTTCACGACCGGCGAAAGGCTGTGTTATGGCGAATAGAGCGGCTGGGTGATTTCCCTGACGTGACGTTTGAAGAAGCATGCCTGCGCTGGCTGGAAGAGAAAGCGCACAAGAAATCACTCGATGCTGATAAGGGCCGGATCGGATTCTGGCTCATGCATTTTGAGGGGGTATTGCTGAAGGATATCAGCGAGGCGAAGATTTACGCCGCGGTCAGCAGGATGACCAACCGTAAGGCAAAGGAGAGATGGGACCAGCGCGCCGTATCGATGGCGAAGACAGGACTGGATATCGGGGAGTACAAACCGACTGCCGTTTCCACCTCCACCAGGGCAAAGCACCTGGCATTAATGAAGGCGCTGATGCGCGCAGCAGAACGTGAGTGGAAGTGGGGCGAGAAGTCGCCGGTTATCAAAGTGCCGCAGGAAAGAAATAAGCGGGTACGGTGGCTCGAACCCGCTGAGGCAAGGCGACTGATTGATGAGTGTCCTGAGCCGCTCAAGTCTACCGTAGAGTTTGCACTGGCAACAGGATTGCGCCGCTCAAACATCGTTGACCTGAAGTGGTAGCAGATTGACCTGCAGCGGAAAGTGGCGTGGATATACCCGGAAGAAAGTAAGTCAGGCAGAGCTATTGGCGTAGCGCTGAATGACCTGGCTGAATCAGTCCTGAGACGACAAATCGGCCGGCACCACAATTGGGTATTTGTTCACACCGAATCGGTGAAGAGGAATGACGGCACGACTACGGCAAGCGTCAGGAAGATGCGAGTCGATTCAAACACTGCGTGGCGCGCAGCACTGAAACGATCTGGCATTGAGGACTTCAGGTTTCACGACTTGCGGCATACCTGGGCAAGCTGGCTAATTCAGGCCGGTGTTCCATTATCTGCACTGCAGGAAATGGGCGGCTGGGAAAGCATTGAAATGGTCCAGCGATATGGGCACCTTGCACCTAACCATTTAACGGAGCATGCACGGCAAATTGATGCGATTTTTGGCAGTCGTGTCCCAAATCTGTCCCATGTGGAAAATCTGGTAGTCGGAGGGAGGTGATAACTCGTTGATTTTATTTGGTACGCCCTACAGGATTCGAACCTGTGACCTACGGCTTAGAAGGCCGGTGCTCTATCCAACTGAGCTAAGGGCGCATGGAGATGGCACGGATTATACGTCGGGAAGCGGGTACGTCAACGTTTTTGCCGTTTCTCCGCAGCGAAGTGCTGCGGTAATGACCAATTGGCGTCAGTGACGCCTGCGCCATTCGCTGAGCGACACGAGTTTACTGTTGTCGGTAAATTCTCCTTCCAGCTCAATCCCTTGTGATGTGAAACGCGCATTGTATTGCTCACGAAGTGCATGCAGCGCCTGGATGTCCGGCTCCAGCTGGCGCAGAAAGCCCAGCGCGAGCAGCAGCTGCTGGCGGCTAATAAGCGGTGGAAAACCGGCTCGACTGAGAATCGCATGCCAGCGCTGGCTATTCTCCTCACTGCCGTCAACAATGAACACCTGCCAGATCAGCAGTACCGCTGCGCCATTATGCAGGTGCGTTTCATTATCCTTGCTGAGATAGTCGGTAAACTCTTTCGCCGCCTCTTTCCCCATCATAGAGATCATTGATTCCACCTGTACCGGTGGCAGCTGCAGCCGTTTGCTGAGCCGCTGAGCGGCATGGCGTGAGCCAGCGGTGAGCAGCTGAAATCCAGCGACAAACACCACCGCCAGAGTAGCAAGCATTATCCAAATCATTACATCGTCCCCGGATTGTCCTGCAGATATCATACGCATGCAGGCTGGCACTCGTCGCGACGAAAAAGCCGGAAAGCACATACGCGGCTGAAACTGTAACTGACAGCGCGCCGCGCTTCTGACAAAATACCCCCCTTCCCCGATTCAACACAACACAGTGGATTTCCTCTCTGATGGCAGCAAAAATTATTGACGGTAAAACGATTGCGCAGCAGGTGCGCGTTGAGGTTGCGGAAAAAGTGAAGCAGCGTCTGGCCGCCGGAAAACGCGCGCCGGGTCTGGCAGTGGTTCTGGTGGGTGAAAACCCGGCATCACAGATCTACGTGGCCAGCAAACGCCGCGCCTGTGAAGAAGTCGGTTTCCACTCCCGCTCCTACGATCTGCCTGCCACGACCCGCGAAGCTGAGCTGCTGGAGCTGATTGATGCGCTCAATCAGGACGACGAAATCGATGGCATCCTGGTGCAGCTGCCACTGCCAGCCGGCATTGATAATGTCAAAGTGCTGGAGCGCATCACGCCTGATAAAGATGTCGATGGATTCCACCCCTATAACGTCGGTCGTTTGTGTCAGCGTGCGCCAACCCTGCGTCCCTGCACGCCACGCGGTATCGTGACGCTGCTGGAGCGCTACAATATTGACACCTACGGTCTGAATGCCGTGGTGGTTGGCGCATCCAACATTGTTGGTCGTCCGATGAGCATGGAACTGCTGCTGGCGGGCTGCACCACGACCGTCACCCATCGCTTTACCAAAGATCTGCGCCATCACGTTGAGCATGCCGATCTGCTGGTCGTTGCAGTGGGTAAGCCAGGGTTTATTCCGGGTGACTGGATCAAACCGGGCGCCATCGTCATCGACGTGGGCATTAACCGGCTGGAGAGCGGCAAAGTGGTGGGCGATGTTGATTTTGACAGTGCATCCGAGCGCGCCTCCTACATTACCCCGGTGCCGGGCGGTGTGGGTCCAATGACAGTAGCAACACTGATTCAAAACACGCTGCAGGCGTGCGAAGAGTTTCATGATAAAGAGGTGGTTTAAATGACAAGTTTTTCACTGGGTAAATTCCCGCACGTCGATCTGTGTGACCTGCTGAAACTGGAAGGCTGGGTTCAGAGCGGCGCACAGGCGAAAGTCGTGATTGCCGAGGGTGAAGTGAAGGTCAACGGTGCGGTAGAAACCCGCAAGCGCTGCAAAATCGTAGCCGGTCAGACCGTGGAATTCGCGGGTTTCCGCATTACTGTGGTCGAGTAATTTCCGGGCGTCCCTGCGGGGACGCTGTTACACCCGCTCATCCCCCTTTACGCATGTCTCCCCTTCCCGCTGTTCCAGTGCAATATGATTCACCGCCGTATGCTGCGCTATCAACGTCGCGAGCCGGGGTGAATGGCTGGTGATCCAGAGCTGACTGAACTCGCTGGCTTCGGCGATTAAGCGCGCCAGCGCAGGCAACAGATCTTCATGCAGGCTGTTTTCCGGCTCATTCAGTGCCATAAAGGCAGGCGGACGCGGGCTGAGCAGTGCGACAACCAGACAGAGAAACCGCAGCGTGCCATCAGAAAACTCGGCGCTCTCCAGCGGACGCAGAATGCCCTGGCGCGACATCAGCATCTGGAAACGGCCATTCTGCACATCGACATCAAACTGGCTGTCGGGAAACGCCTGTTCCATCACCTCAGACAGGAGTTCGGAATGACCACGCTCAACAATGGTCGCCCAGGCCGCCGCCAGATTGCTGCCATCATGGCTCAGCACCGGCGCACGCACGCCAATCTGCGGTGCCCGTATCGGTGAGCCAGGCCAGACCGCAAACTCATGGTAAAAGCGCCACTGCTGCAGACGTTCGCGCAACTGCGAAAGCTCCGGATAGCGATGCGGTTCGCCAAGCTGACCAAACAGCGACTCTTCGGGATGCAGCACCGCCGGATAGGCGACGCGCTCGCCCTCAACGTTGTGCAGAAAGGCAGTCTGATTTTCGCGCTGCATAATACAGGCGGAAGGACGGCGCTGCTGACCGCTCAGCCAGAGTCGCTCCTGCTTCACCAGCGGATCGAGATTAAACAGGCTGGTCACCAGCGGCTCGGGAAAGCCAATCTCCAGCTGGTAATCCATGTCATCCATCACCACGGCCAGCTCCAGGCGCTTTGGATCGTGTCGGCGATCGCCCCGGCGTAAGCCGCCCGCCCACATCGCTTTCTGAATGCCGCCTTCTTCAGCCAGCGCCAGTGCCAGGCGACCGCTGGCCGCCTCATGCAGCAGCCGCACCGCTTTGTAGAGGTTGGATTTACCGCAGCCGTTAGGACCGCTCACCACATTCAGCTGCTGCAGCGACAGCGTCAGGTTACGTATCGAGCGGAAGCCGCGGATCTGAATCTGTTCAATCGCCATAATAAAAAAGGGCGATTGCTCGCCCTCTCCGGTTTATTTTCGACGCCAGCTGGAGCCCTGTGGCCCATCCTCGACGATGACACCCAGCGCGTTAAGCTTGTCGCGCGCGATGTCCGCTTCCGCCCAGGCTTTGGCGGCGCGCGCATCGGCACGGGCTTTCACCCAGTGCTCAATCTCGGCAACCTCTTCGTCATTGACCTGCGCGCCGCTTTGCAGGAACAACTCAGGGTCCTGCTGCAGAATGCCCAGCACGTTGGCCATCTCGCGCAGCTTCGACGCCAGCCCGTGCGCTGAAGCGCCATCTTCACTTTTCAGGCGGTTCACTTCACGCGCCATGTCGAACAGCACCGAATAGGCTTCCGGGGTGTTGAAATCATCATCCATTGCGCTGCGGAACCGCGCTTCAAACGCTTCGCCGCCGTGGGCAGGCACGCTGCTGTCGGTGTGACGCAGTGCCGTATAGAGACGCTCCAGCGCCGCACGCGCCTGATTCAGGTTATCTTCGCCGTAGTTAAGCTGGCTGCGATAGTGACCGGACATCAGGAAGTAACGCACCGTCTCCGCATCATAATGTTGCAGCACGTCACGCACGGTGAAGAAGTTACCGAGCGATTTGGACATCTTCTCGCGATCAACCATCACCATGCCGGAGTGCATCCAGTAGTTGACGTAAGGACCGTCATGGGCGCAGCTCGACTGGGCGATTTCATTTTCATGGTGCGGGAACATCAGGTCTGAGCCGCCGCCGTGGATATCGAAATGGGTGCCCAGCTGTTTGCAGTTCATTGCCGAGCACTCGATGTGCCAGCCGGGACGACCGTTGCCCCACGGCGATGACCAGGCTGGCTCATCCGCTTTGGACATTTTCCACAGCACGAAGTCCATCGGGTTGCGCTTCACGTCGGCGACTTCAACACGCGCGCCCGCCTGCAACTGCTCCAGATCCTGACGCGACAGCGCGCCGTAATCGGTGTCGCTGAGCACATCGAACATCACGTCGCCATTGTCCGCCACATAAGCGTGACCGCGAGCGATCAATGTTTCCACCAGCTCGATAATCTCAGCGATGTGACGGGTAGCGCGCGGCTCCTCATCGGGCGGCAGAATCCCCAGCGCAGCGAAGTCGTTGTGCATCTCGCCAATCATGCGGTTAGTCAGGGTTTCGATGCTCTCGCCGTTTTCGTTGGCGCGCCTGATGATTTTGTCATCAATGTCGGTGATGTTACGTACATAATTAAGCTGATAACCGAGGTAACGCAGGTAGCGCGCCACCACGTCAAACGCCACGAACGTCCGCCCATGACCAATGTGACAGAGGTCATACACCGTGATGCCGCAAACATACATCCCGATTTTACCGGCATGAATGGGTTTGAATTCCTCTTTCTGTCGACTCAGGGTGTTATAAATCTTAAGCATTGAACGGTTCCGTTTTCGCGTGTGGTTGGCACTTTTAAGTATCCAGACATTGTGCCGTATTTTTATCGCTCGCGCGACGCAAAGCAAGCCAACTGCGCCGCGCTGCTGACGCGTCATTGGAAATTATGATATAAGAACGGTCGACAAAAAGGGGGACGCCCATCGACAGAGCGACCTCAGCAACTGATGACAACCTTTACAGGACGACAAAAATGGTAACTTTCCAGACGAACCATGGCGATATCGTAATCAAAACTTTCGATGATAAAGCGCCGGCAACCGTAAAGAACTTCCTGGATTACTGCCGTGAAGGTTTTTACGACAACACCATTTTCCACCGCGTAATCAACGGCTTTATGATTCAGGGCGGCGGCTTCGAGCCGGGCATGAAGCAGAAAGAAACTAAAGACGAAATTCAGAACGAAGCCAGCAATGGCCTGAAAAACACCAAAGGTACGCTGGCAATGGCACGTACCTCTGCGCCGCACTCTGCGACCGCACAGTTTTTCATCAACGTAGCTGACAACGACTTCCTGAACTTCCGTGACGAAAGCGTTCAGGGCTGGGGCTACTGCGTATTCGCTGAAGTGGTTGAAGGTATGGATGTGGTCGAGAAGATCAAAGCGGTCTCTACCGGCCGCAGCGGCATGCACCAGGATGTGCCAAAAGACGACGTCGTTATCCAGAAAGTGACCGTCAGCGAGTAATGTCGCGCACGCTGTTTATCGCAGATCTCCATCTGTGTCAGGAAGAACCGGCGATTACCGCCGGTTTTCTGCATTTTTTACAGCGCGAAGCGCCCCACTGCGACGCGCTCTATATTCTCGGCGATCTGTTTGAAGCCTGGATTGGCGACGACGATCCCAATGCGCTGCATCAGCAGGTGGCCCGCGCCCTGCGCGCCCTGCCGGTTCCGGTTTACTTTATCCATGGCAATCGCGACTTCCTGATTGGCCGACGCTTCGCGCAGGCCTGCGGCATGACGCTGCTGCCGGAAGAGCAGGTGCTGACGCTCTACGGCCATCGGTTGCTGATCATGCACGGCGATACGCTCTGTACCGACGATGCGGGTTACCTGCGTTTTCGGGCCAAAGTGCATAATCCCTGGATCCAGCGGCTGTTTCTCGCGTTGCCGTTGTGGATCCGTAAACGCATTGCTGCCCGGATGCGCGCCGACAGTAAACAGGCCAACCAGCATAAATCCCAGACCATCATGGATGTGAATCAGGAAGCAGTCGTCGCCACTATGCTGCGTCAGCAGGTGCCGCTGTTAATCCACGGTCACACTCATCGCCCGGCGATTCATACGCTGAGCCTGCAGGGTGAAACGGCGCAACGCGCAGTGCTGGGTGCCTGGCACAGCCGGGGTTCCATGATCCAGCTCGACGCCAGTGGCATTCAGCTTATCCATTTCGACTTTTAATCTGCGGTTAAATCCACGACCTTAAGCCCGACGCAACCGTTTTCCTTGCGTGCTTCTCATGCTATTCTCGGTGCCCTTCAAAACCTGTCCGCCCGGCCAGGTCTGTTTGTTCATTCACAGGAGTTGACCCCATGTCATCCAACGCCCCGGCCCGCATCGCCATTGTTATGGGTTCCAGAAGTGACTGGGCCACCATGCAGTTCGCCGCTGAAATCCTCTCCAGCCTGGACGTCCCTTTTGATGTTGAAGTGGTCTCTGCGCACCGCACCCCGGATAAACTGTTCAGCTTCGCCGAAACGGCAGCCGACAAGGGTCTTCAGGTGATTATTGCTGGCGCAGGTGGCGCGGCACATCTGCCGGGTATGCTGGCGGCAAAAACGCTGGTGCCGGTGCTGGGTGTGCCGGTGCAGAGCGCAGCACTGAGCGGCGTCGATAGCCTCTATTCGATTGTGCAGATGCCGCGCGGTATTCCGGTCGGTACGCTGGCGATTGGCAAGGCGGGCGCAGCCAATGCCGCGCTGCTGGCGGCGCAGATTCTGGCGCTGCATGACAGTGCGCTGGCGTTACGCCTGACCACCTGGCGTCAGAGCCAGACCGATGAGGTGCTGAACCATCCCGATCCGCGGGTGGATGCATGAAGCCGGTTTGCGTACTGGGCAACGGCCAGTTAGGTCGTATGCTGCGTCAGGCGGGTGAACCCCTGGGCATCGCGGTGTATCCGGTGGGCCTGGATGCCGATCCCACCGCGCTCCCTATCGCCGACAGCGTGATCACCGCCGAAATCGAACGCTGGCCGGAGACGGCGCTGACGCGTGAGCTGGCCAGCCATCCGGCCTTTGTTAACCGCGATATCTTTCCGCGTCTGGCGGATCGTCTGACGCAGAAACAGCTGCTGGATCAGCTGGGACTGGCCACCGCGCCGTGGCAGTTGCTGGCGGATAAAAGCGAATGGCCAGCGGTGTTCGACTCGCTGGGCGAGTTAGCGATTGTGAAAAGCCGCACCGGCGGTTACGACGGCCGGGGTCAGTGGCGTCTGCGTGCCGATGAGACTCACACCCTGCCGGAGGCGTGCTACGGCGAATGCATCGTTGAGCAGGGCATCAACTTTTCCGGTGAAGTCTCACTGGTGGGGGCGCGCGGTCACGATGGCCAGGTAGTGTTCTATCCGCTGACGCATAACCTGCATCAGGATGGCATTCTGCGCACCAGCGTTGCGCTGCCGCAGGCGGATCAGACACAGCAGCAGCAGGCCGAAGCGATGTTGAGTGCGATCATGCAGGAACTGAATTACGTCGGCGTAATGGCGATGGAGTGTTTCATTACGCCAGAGGGATTGCTGATCAATGAGCTGGCGCCGCGCGTCCATAACAGTGGGCACTGGACGCAGAACGGTGCGTCGATCAGCCAGTTTGAGCTGCATCTGCGCGCCATTCTTGGCCTGGCATTGCCGCAGCCGGTGGTGTTTGCGCCGTCGGCGATGGTCAATCTGATTGGCACCGACGTGAATCTGAGCTGGCTGCAGCAGCCGCTGGTGCATCTGCACTGGTATGACAAAGAGGTGCGTCCGGGTCGTAAAGTGGGCCATCTGAATCTGACCGACAGCGATACAGAACGGCTCAGTGCTGCCCTTAACGCGCTGGTGCCGCAGCTACCGGAAGCGTACGCCAGCGGCATCGCCTGGGCGGTTGAAAAGCTGTAGTTTCCCGCACCTGAGTCTGATGATGGCTTTACCAGGCAGCTTAGAGCGATTGAGCAGTCGCCTTTAAGTCAGAGGGAGACGCCGGTAACGGGAAACGATCGCAAAGACGCAAAAACGGCATCCCTGCCAGCTCGGCACGCGCCATCCCTGGCGCGTGACGCTTTGCTCTTCGTTTCCCGTTACCCGCTTGCTGGTGATGGGTGCGATCTGGATGAAGGTCAAAGGCGGGCTTAGTGCAGCCTTATGCCTACACTCCCTCACGCCGCATCAAACTTCCTGAACAGCGCCTTCCCTTTCAGTAATCGGATCCCCAGCCAGCCACCGCACAGCGATAACAGCAGCGCGCCACACAACGGCAGCGCTAGCCACAGGGTCCAGTCAGGCTGCCAAGGGAAATCGAAAATCTTTGTCTGTAATCCCCATAACGCCGCTTCTGCCCCCATCGCCGCCGCCACGCCGGAGACCACGCCGAGCAGCGCAAACTCACACCACAGCGTCGTGCGCAGCAGGCGTTTACCGGCACCCAGCGTGCGATAGACCACCAGCTCCTGACGCCGCTGACGCATACCAACCTGAATCTGCGCCAGCAGCAGCAGCACGCCACAGGCGGTCACCAGCACCACCATGATCTCCAGTGCCTGGCTGACCTGCGCCAGCACCTGGCCGATCTGCCGCATTATGCTGCCGATATCCAGCAGACTCAGCGCTGGAAAAGCACGGTTAAGCTGCGCCAGCAGAACAGGATTCGCCTCCATGCGGAAGCTGGTGAGCCAGGTCTGCGGCTGGCTGTCGAGCGCGCCCGGCGGGAAGATAAAGAAGAAGTTCGGCTTCAGGCTTTCCCAGTCCACTTTACGCAAGCTGGTAATGCGCGCGCTGAAGGTCTGCGTATCGCCATCGAACGTCAGGGTATCACCGAGCTTCAGCCCCAGCCGATCGGCCAGCTCCACTTCCATCGACACTTCACCCGCTTTGGGTGGCCAGTTGCCTGCCACCAGCGGATTATGATCCGGGCGATCGGCCAGTTCCGTCAGGTTGAGTTCACGGTTCAGGGCATTATCCAGCTTCGGATCGGCCGGTTTACCGTTGAGTTCACTGAGCCGTACCCGCGCAATCGGGTAAAAGGTCCCGGGCGTGATCTGATGCGACTGCAGGAAATCACGCACCTGCGGCACCTGATCTGCCGTCATGTTCAGCAGGAAGAAGTTCGGGCTATCCGCCGGTAACTGCTGCTGCCAGCGATCCAGCAGATCGCCACGCATTACCAGCAGCAGCGCCAGCAGCATGAACGACAGCGAAAAGGCCGCAAGCTGGCTCAGCGTCATGCCGGGCTGGCGCAGCAGCCGGTTGATCGCCAGTCGTAACGCCAGGTTGCGCACTACCAGCCGACGCAGCAGCAGCAGGGTTCCCCAGCCGAGTAGTGCCAGCAATCCCGCCAGCACCACCACACCCGCCAGCAGCGCCCAGAGCATTTTACTGCCGCCAACCAGCAGCGCTAACAGCGTCACCACAACAGCAATCATCACCGGAATATAGATCTTCAGCGGCCAGAGGTTCGCCACCGCATCGCGCCGCAACACCCGCAGCGGCTGCGTCGCCAGCAGCAGACGATAGGGACGCAGACCCACCAGCAGCGAAATCACAAACAGCGATCCCACCGCCCAGATCCATGGCCAGACGCTGGCCGCCGGTAAGCTGGCAGGCAGCACGGGTTTCAGCATCGCCATCAGGATCGCTTCAACGCCCTGCCCCACCAGGCCACCGGCAATCGCCGCCAGCAGCAGTACCGCCAGCCACTGACCGATGATCAGCCGCTGCAACGCGCCGTGCGTCGCACCCAGGGTTTTCAGCACCGCCACCAGATCGTAGCGGCTGCGGCAATAGTGGCTCATGGCGACCGCCACGGCCGCAATCGCCAGCATCAGCGTCAGCAAGGCCGAGAGCAGCAGGAACTGCTGCGCGCGCTGCATCGAACGGCCCAGTGCATCTTCCGAGTTCTCTACGCTGATCCAGCGCTGGTCCGCCTTCAGCTGCGGTTCAATCCAGCGGTCATAGCTGGCCAGCTGATCGGGATTACCGGTAAACTTATAGCGCCAGGTGATGCGACTGCCTGGCTGAATCGCACCGGTTTTGGCGGCATCCGCCAGATTGATCAGCAGACGCGGCGCCATCTCAAACGGGTTAAAGCCGCCATCCGGCTCCTGGATCACCTCGCCGCTGATGCGCAGCTGGGTGTCACCCACTTCCAGCGTGTCGCCCACTTTCAGGTTCAGCAGCGCCATCAGGCGCGGTGCCGCCAGCGCAGTACCCGCCTGCGGCCTCAGCCCCGGTGGCTGCGTCTGCAGCGTGCCAAACATCGGGTAGCGATCGTCCACCGCTTTTACTGAGGCAAGCTGCGGTGACTGATCGGCAAAGGTCATGGTCATAAAGGTCAGCTGACGGCTCACCGTCAGACCGGTTTCAGCCGCTTTTGCCAGCCAGGCTTCTGGCGCTGCATCACTGCTGCGCAGCGTACGGTCGCCGGCCATAAAATCACGGCTCTGCTGATTCAGCCCTTTTTCCATGCGATCGCTGATCGACCCCAGCGCCAGCACGCAGGCGACCGCCAGCGTCAGGGCCAGCCAGACAATCAGCAGCGAGGGCGAACGCCACTCGCGCCAGAACCAGCGCCAGATCATTGCTCCTCCCACAATTTACCGTCGCGCAGCCGCAGGCGACGATCGCAGCGCGCCGCCAGTTGCTCGTCATGCGTCACCAGAATCAGCGTGGTGGCGAAGTCGCGGTTAAGGGAAAACAGCAGATCGGCAATGCGGTCACCGGTTTTACGATCGAGATTGCCGGTCGGTTCATCGGCAAACAGCAGACCAGGACGGCCACTGAAGGCGCGGGCCAGCGCCACGCGCTGCTGCTCGCCGCCTGAAAGCTGGGCGGGCAGATGATGCAGACGTTCACCCAGTCCGAGCAGCGTCAGAAGCTCTCTCGCCTGTTCACGGCTCTGACGGTCGCTGTCGCCGCGCAGCAGCGAAGGCAGCTGCACGTTCTCCTGGGCATTCAGGGTTGGCACCAGCATAAATGACTGGAATACAAAGCCGACCTGCCGGGCACGCAGGGCCGCACGCTGCTCTTCGTTCATCTGGTGCAGTGGCTGCCCCAGCAGATGGACTTCGCCGCTGCTGCCATCGTCCAGCCCGGCCAGAATTCCGAGCAGGGTTGACTTGCCGGAACCGGATTCGCCAATCAGCGCAATGGTCTCAGCTGGTTTGACAACCAACTCAACTCCGGTAAGGATGGTTAACTGATGCTCTCCCTGACCGACGGACTTAGTAAGATGATGAACTTCAACAATGTTTTCCGCTGGCATTATCCCTTCCTGTTATTGATTCTTCTGCTGGTGTCGCGTCTTGCTGCTGCAGATACGCTGATGGTACTGGGCGACAGCCTGAGTGCGGGCTATCGCATGTCTGCCACCGCGGCATGGCCCAGCCTGCTCGATAAGCAGTGGCAGCAAAAACCTAAAGTGATCAACGCCAGTATCAGCGGTGATACGGCTGCACAGGGGCTGGCGCGCCTGCCCGCACTATTAAAACAGCATCAGCCGCAATGGGTGTTAATCGAATTGGGCGGTAACGATGGTTTGCGCGGTTTCCCGCCCGACGCTATCGCGCAGAATCTGAGTAAAGTTATCGACGATGTTAAAGCCGCCAATGCGAAGCCGCTGCTGATGCAGATTCGTCTGCCTGCCAACTATGGCCGCCGCTACACCGAAGCGTTCAGCGGCATCTATCCCGGATTAGCGCAGCAGCATAACATTCCTCTGGTGCCCTTTTTCATGGAACAGGTTTATCTGAAACCCGAGTGGATGCAGCAGGATGGCATTCATCCTAATCCTGATGCCCAGCCTTTTATCGCCCAGTTAATGGCAAAAGACCTGGCCCCCTTAGTTAAGCAGCCGTAGCGCGCCTGGATGCGCAAAAAGGGTAAAGAAATGAAAAAGCACTTTGCCGCATATAATAAATTATTTAAATCAATAATTTAATATCGGTTTTTTTGTTATTGGCGGCAAAGTGGTGACAGCGGCTTTACATGTGCCGCGCTGTGAGGATGATCTATATAGGGTTATCAAGTGTGATGACCGCGCTTTTGTGTGGCGCAGCGGGCGTCTGTGGCGTTCTGGTGGCAGGTTAGTACAAAACGATCTCACCATTAAATAAAACATTGAGCCAGAACTACTCAACTCAATTATTAGTAGCTGCAAAATTATTAATAGCTGCAAAATCACAGCAGCAATTCAGGTTCAGCCACCTCTGATTTTCGCCGCTCCGTATGAAATCACATAGCCAACTATTAATGCTCCGATACACCCGGTAAGTTTCAGCCATGTGCTTTCAAACCAGAAAAAAGAACCCATAGCAAAAATCACAGACAAAAAGGTAATGGTTCCTTCAATTGCGTGGGACATTAACGATTTTACAAATTTCATCTTGTATTCCTTTACAATTAATAGGATGTCCTTCGATGAACACAAGGTAAGGCTCTAATTGTCGTTCAACGAGGAAATAAACCATATCTAAATTCTCTTTTGATACCCTGGCGTGCGTAGCCGGATATTTGTTTTTCATCCTTCTTGACGCTCTTGCTGACTCTTCAATTATCCCCTGTAACATCACCACGTTTAGAGAGGCTGAAGCACTGAATCGGATGAAATGCCTGTATGCCTCGTCAATAGCCAACCGACGCAACATCATACTTGCTGTTGTCTGTGCCAATGTAATTTGCCCGGCTGTTCGTCCTGCAATGCTTCCAGCGCCGTACCCCAATTTATTGTTAACAGCCTCCTTTCCTTCATCATCAAGCTTTTGATAAAACCAGGTGAAAACAAGAGTAATTAGTCTG
This sequence comes from Pantoea sp. PvP021, assembly GCF_054056055.1. Taxonomy (NCBI): domain Bacteria; kingdom Pseudomonadati; phylum Pseudomonadota; class Gammaproteobacteria; order Enterobacterales; family Erwiniaceae; genus Pantoea; species Pantoea sp. PvP021. Next base: position 1,722,417 of record NZ_JBSRXX010000001.1, read on the forward strand.
CGTAAAGGTGACTCAGCATTACCCAGGCTTTTGAGCATATAGAAAAAACGCTCCGTCTCAGCCTGATTTCTTTGTTTAGCACTCTGCCCTGCGAGTCCGCTCCCCTCCCAACTTCTGACCATACCCATGTAAGCTGTATTTGGTATGGAAGATATCCCATCGAGAATTCCCAGTGCAGCCTGTTTAATGTCCATATATCATCCCTGCGGTCCTGAATCTGTACGAATAATAACTAAAGTTCATGAGTGCTTCCAGACGATTTCTTGAGTTTACCCGCCAGCCAGAATTTCCTCCTGTGCCACGCCAGATCTGTCATTTCGCCAGATGATGTAAGCAAAACCAGTAACATCAAAATGGCAGAGACTTTATGCCCGGTCTGGGTCTGATCATTATTAAGATGTTATCGTAATCACTCATTTTTCACGGCAGACTCCTGGTAAATCAGGAGGAAGATAAAAGAGAAACGTGAAATGCTGACTCATTGCAATCAGGTATACATGCAGAAGAAATAACAGCTTATTAAAAAAACATGAGATTCGAAGGGGATGAATTTGTGCAAAAAAACATTCTGATTACAGGTTGTTCCAGCGGTATTGGCCTGGTTGCCGCTCACGATTTACTGGCGCGGGGCTACCGGGTGATCGCCGCCTGCCGTAAAGCAGAGGATGTCGCCCGCATGGAAACACTGGGCTTTACCGGGCTGCAACTGGATCTCGACGATCCGCAAAGTGTGGATCAGGCCGCCGACACAGTGCTCGCGCTCTGCGATAACCGTCTGACGGCGCTGTTTAACAACGCCGGATTTGGACTCTATGGCCCGCTGCACACTCTCTCCCGCCAGCAGCTGGAACAGCAGTTTTCCAGCAACTTTTTCGGCGTCCATCAGCTGACACTGCGTCTGTTGCCCGCGTTGCAGGCCAGCGGCGATGGCCGCATTATTAATACCAGCTCGGTGCTGGGGCTGATCTCCACGCCAGGCCGGGGTGCCTATGCCGCCAGTAAATATGCGCTGGAAGCCTGGAGCGATGCATTGCGGCTTGAGGTGCGCAGCCGCGGTATTCGGGTCAGCCTGATTGAACCGGGTCCGATTCAGACCCGTTTTACCGACAATGTGACGCAGGGCGAACAGCATAACCCGGTGCGTAACCCCGGCATCGCGGCACGTTTTACCCTGCCACCGGAAGCCATTCTGCCTAAACTTCGTCATGCACTCGAGAGTAAACATCCGCGTTTACGCTATCCGGTGACACTGGTCGCACACATAATGAGCCTGCTAAAACGGTTACTGCCCGGCTGGATGCTGGATCGCATTTTGCGCAGCCATTAATCAGCCATGCGCAATAGCGCTTGAAGCCGGGCCAGTTGGCCCCATATTCTTAGAACACTTTTTGCAAAGAGACTTATCCATGTCACCACAAGCTTCTATCATCGACATCAACGAATCTAACCTGCAGCAGACCCTTGAGCAGTCGATGCAGCTGCCGGTGCTGTTCTACTTCTGGTCTGAGCGCAGCCAGCACTGTCAGGATCTGACGCCTGTGCTGGAGCGCCTTGCGCAGGAGTACGCGGGTCAGTTTATTCTCGCAAAACTGGATTGCGACAAAGAGCAAAGGGTGGCGTCGCAGTTTGGTCTGCGTTCAATCCCGACCGTCTATCTGTTCCAGGATGGTCAGCCGGTTGATGGCTTCCAGGGTCCACAGCCGGAAGAAGCGATCCGCGCCCTGCTGGAAAAAGTCCTGCCGCGCGAAGAAGAGCTGAAAGCGCAGCAGGCGATGGCGCTGATGCAGGAAGGTAAACCGCTGGAGGCGCTGCCACTGTTAAAGGATGCGTGGCAGCTGAGCAACCAGTCCAGCGAGATCGGTTTCCTGCTGGCTGACGTACTGATTACCCTGAACCGCAGCGATGAAGCGGAAGCGGTGCTGAAAGTGGTGCCATTGCAGGATCAGGATACCCGCTATCAGAGCCTGATGGCGCAGATCGATCTGCTGAAACAGGCAGCGGATACGCCGGAGATTCAGCAGCTGCAATCCCAGCTGGAGGCTGACCCGACTAACGCCGGGCTGGCTGCTAAACTCTCGTTACAGCTCCATCAGGTGGGTCGTAATGAAGAAGCACTGGAACTGCTGTTCAGCTTCCTGAAATCCGATCTTAATGCCGCTGATGGCCAGGCGCGTAAAATGCTGCAGGAGATTCTGGCGGCGCTGGGCACCGGCGATGCACTTGCCGCGCGTTATCGTCGTCAGCTCTATTCCCTGCTCTACTAAGCGGCAGCACCCCGGGCCGAAGCGACTCGGCCCGTTAATCTGACAACGCGGAGGTTGTATGATAACTGTAATTCCTGCCCTGATTATTCTGGCGCTGGTGGCGGTCTGGGCCACCGTCAAGATCGTGCCACAAGGTTTTCAATGGACGGTTGAGCGCTTTGGCCGTTATACCCGCACCCTGCAGCCAGGATTAAGCCTGGTGGTGCCGTTCATGGATCGTGTCGGTCGTAAGATCAACATGATGGAACAGGTACTGGATATTCCCTCGCAGGAGATCATCTCTAAAGACAATGCCAACGTCACCATCGATGCGGTCTGCTTTATTCAGGTCGTTGATCCCGCGCGTGCCGCGTATGAAGTCAGCAATCTTGAGCAGGCGATTCTTAACCTGACCATGACCAATATGCGTACCGTGCTTGGCAGCATGGAGCTGGACGAAATGCTGTCACAGCGCGACAGCATCAACACCCGCCTGCTGCATATCGTGGATGAAGCGACCAATCCGTGGGGCGTCAAGATCACCCGCATCGAGATCCGCGATGTGCGTCCGCCGCAGGAGCTGATTGGCGCGATGAATGCGCAGATGAAAGCGGAGCGAACTAAACGCGCCGATATTCTGACAGCCGAAGGGGTGCGACAGGCGGCGATCCTGCGCGCTGAAGGGGATAAGCAGTCGCAAATCCTCAAAGCAGAAGGTGAACGGACCTCGGCGTTCCTGCAGGCAGAAGCGCGCGAACGTCAGGCTGAAGCGGAAGCTAACGCCACTAAGATGGTCTCGGAAGCGATCGCATCAGGTGATATTCAGGCCATTAACTACTTTGTGGCGCAGAAATATACCGATGCGCTGCAAAAAATCGGTGAAGCTAATAACAGCAAAGTGGTGATGATGCCGCTGGAGGCGAGCAGTCTGCTGGGTTCGATTGCGGGCATCGGTGAACTGCTGAAGGAATCACGCACTGAGTCGAAACGCTGATGCTGGTCGATATTATCGCGCATCCGCACTGGTTCTGGCTGACGCTGGGTGGGTTACTGCTGGCGGCTGAGATGCTGGGCACCAGCGGTTACCTGCTCTGGAGCGGGCTGGCGGCGGTCATCGTCGGCCTCATTGAGTGGTTTGTGCCGGTGAGCTGGACGGCGCAGGGCTCTCTGTTTGCCGTGCTGACGCTGATCTGCGTCTTTTTGTGGTATCGCTGGATGCGCCACCGTGAAGCGCGTCAGAAACCCAATGCCCTGAACCAGCGCGGCAGTCAGATGATCGGGTTGCAGCTGACGCTGGATACCGCACTGCATAACCGCACCGGCCATGTGCGGATCGGGGACAGCAGCTGGCGGGTTGAGGCGGAGCAGGATCTGCCTGCGGGCACAGCAGTGGTCGTAACCGGCATTGAGGGGATTACGCTGCGTATTCAGCCACGCTGACCGCAGCACCCGGCCAGATTGTTGATAATAGGACATTCGGCGCCGTCATCGCCGGGACAGGCCTCTGCCAGCGCCAGCAGGCGAGCGCGCATGACATGCAGCTCTTCAATATGCGCCGCAATCTCCTCCGCTTTCTGCAGAGTACGGGCTTTTACATCGGCACTGTGGCGCGACGGATTGTTAAACAGCGCCACCAGCTCACGACACTCATCCAGCGTGAAGCCAACCTGTCGCGCCTGACGTAACAGGTTGAGCTCCTCAAGATGGTGTCCATTGTAGCTGCGGTAGCCATTTTCACTGCGCAACGGCGGCGTCACCACCCCCTTCTCTTCGTAAAAACGAATCGCCTTGCTGGTCAGTCCGGTCTTTTTTGCCACATCGCTGATGTTCATTTTCGTCCCCTTGACCTTCCCCTTGATGGAAGGTTTATGCTTAAGCATGAATCGAAAATGACCAATCGGTCAAATGGGATTACAGAAGGAGTTGATTATGTCACACACTATTTCTCTGGCACTGGACGGCTTGTCCTGCGGCCACTGTGTCAAACGTGTCAAAGAGGCACTGGAACAACGCGATGATGTTGACCAGGCCGACGTGACTCAACAGGAAGCGCAGGTTTCCGGTCACGCAGATGCGGCCGCGCTAATCGCCACCGTGGAGCAGGCGGGTTATAACGCGACGCTGAAAACCGCGGACGCTTCCCCAAAGTCTGAACCGTTGACAGCATCAGAGCCGCCGCCGGAGGCGCTGACAACGGAGACTGCTTCCCGTCCGGCAGAAACTACCCTCCCCACCCATATGCTGCTGATTGAGGGCATGACCTGCGCCAGTTGCGTGAGCCGGGTGGAAAAAGCGCTGCAGCAGGTCGCAGGCGTCAGCCAGGCGCGCGTCAATCTCGGCGAACGCAGTGCGCTGGTGCTGGGCGACGCTGATCCGCAGCAGCTGGTAGCGGCCGTCGATGCCGCGGGTTACGGCGCACAGGTGGTGGATGACGAGCAGGAGCGACGAGAGAAGCAGCAGCTCAGCGCCCGCAGCGCGATGCGGCGTTTCAGCTGGCAGGCTGCTGTCGCCCTGGCGTTTGGCCTGCCGCTGATGATCTGGGGCATGGTGGGCGACAACATGATGCTCACCGACCACAACCACGGCGTCTGGCTGACGCTGGGCATCGTGACTCTGCTGGTCATGATCGTCACCGGCAGCCATTTTTATCGCAGTGCCTGGCGCAGTTTACGCAATGGCAGCGCCACCATGGATACGCTGGTGGCACTCGGCACAGGCGCCGCCTGGATTTACTCCTTTAGCGTGGTGCTGTGGCCCGACTTTTTCCCGCCACAGGCGCGCCATCTCTATTTCGAAGCCAGCGTCATGATCCTGGGCCTGATCAATCTGGGGCATGCCCTGGAGCAGCGGGCGCGCCAGCGATCTTCTAAAGCGCTGGAAAGATTGCTGGATCTGACGCCAGCCCAGGCGCGGCAGGTTGATCAACAGGGCGACAGGCTGATTCCGGTCAGCGAAGTGCAGCCCGGCATGACGCTGCGGCTGGTCACCGGCGATCGGGTGCCGGTCGATGGCGAGATCGCTACCGGTGAAGCCTGGTTTGATGAAGCGATGCTGACCGGCGAAGCGGTGCCGCAAAGCAAGACCCCGGGCGCAGCCATCTTTGCCGGCACCCTGGTGCAGGATGGCTCGGTAGAATTTATTGCCCGGGCGACGGGCAATCACACCACCCTGTCGCGCATTATCCGGCTGGTGCGTCAGGCACAGAGCAGTAAACCGGATGTGGGCCGTCTGGCGGATCGCATCTCCGCCGTTTTTGTCCCGGTGGTGGTATTGATCGCACTGCTCAGCGGCGCAGTGTGGTATCTGTTCGGACCGCAGCCACAAATTGCCTACATGCTGGTGATCGCGACAACCGTGCTGATTATCGCCTGTCCTTGTGCGCTGGGCCTGGCGACGCCGATGTCGATTATTGCCGGTGTTGGCCGCGCCGCCGAGCTGGGGGTGCTGGTGCGCGACGCCGATGCCTTGCAGCGCGCCAGTCAAATCGACACCCTGGTGTTTGATAAAACCGGCACACTTACTTCCGGCAAGCCGCAGGTCAGTGACGTGCAGGTCTGGGGCGATGCCACCCGTGAATCAGTGTTAGCGACAGCAGCTGCGCTGGAGTTCTCCTCGGGTCATCCACTGGCGAAAGCGATTGTCGCCGAAGCGAAACTGACCCAGCCGCCTCTGTTAGCGCAATTTCGTACAATACGCGGCAAAGGGGTCAGCGGTAGTATGAATGGCAGAACGCTGCTGCTGGGTAATGCCGCGCTGATGCAGGATAACGGCGTCGATTACCAGGCGGCGGAAGCAGAGATTGCGCGGCTGACGCAACAGGGTGCAACGCCGGTGTTACTGGCTGAGCAGGGCCAGCTAACCGGGCTTATCGCGCTGCGCGATCAGCTTCGACCGGAAAGCGGCGCAGCTCTGAAGCGACTGCATCAGCAGGGTTATCGCCTCATTATGCTGACCGGCGATCATGAAAATACCGCGCGCGCCATTGCTGCCGAGGTCGGTATTGATGAAGTGATTGCGGGCGTGATGCCGGAAGGTAAAGCAGCTGCAATTGAACACTTACAGCAGCAGGGCCGTCGCGTCGCGATGGTGGGTGATGGCATCAATGACGCGCCCGCACTGGCGCAGGCCGATGTGGGCATTGCCATGGGTGGCGGCAGCGATGTGGCGGTGGAAACCGCGGGCATCACGTTGATGCGTGCCGACCTGAACAGCGTGGCGGACGCGTTAGCGCTCTCTTCCGCGACGCTGCGCAATATCCGGCAGAATCTGTTTGGGGCATTTATCTATAACAGCATCGGCATTCCGGTGGCAGCGGGTGTGCTCTATCCGCTGACCGGTACCCTGCTCAGCCCGATTGTGGCGGGTGCAGCGATGGCGCTCTCCTCCATTACCGTGGTCAGCAATGCTAACCGCCTGCTGCGTTACCGGCCACCGCGCGAGTAATCGCCGTTTCAGCGCTGTTTTTCGCGCGCTGAAGTCGCTAGCATGGGGTTTTGAATCGCAAAGGACCGGGAATGACAGGCAACATCTGGCGCTCACTGCGCGGCTTTATCAGCCAACTTTTTCCCGCCAGTTACCGCTGGCCTGCGATGGATGTCCGGCTTGGCGATCGTCAACTGCATCTGGTCGGCAGCATCCACATGGGGACGCGCGACATGCAGCCGTTGCCCGCCCGTCTGCTGCGTCAGTTGCAGCAGGCGGATGCACTGATTGTGGAAGCGGATATTACTCAGGGTGGTTCACCCTTTGATCACCACGGCGATCGTCCTGCGCTCTCCACCCGGCTGGATAGCCACGCGATGCAAACGCTCACTGCACTCTGTCAGGAGATGAGCCTCAATCTGAGCCTGTTTGATAATCTGCCCGCCTGGCAGGTGGCGCTGATGTTACAGGCGCAGCAGGCACAAAGGCTGGGATTGCGACCTGACTACGGCATCGATTATCAGCTGTTGCAGGCCGCGAAAGGTCTGAACAAACCGGTGATTGAACTGGAAGGCGCAGAGGCGCAGATCGCCCTGCTGACTGCGCTGCCGGATGACGGCATGGCGTTGTTGCAGGATACGCTGCTGCACTGGCACACCAATGCGCGCCTGCTGCAGATGATGGTGAGCTGGTGGCTCGATACGCCGCCACGCCAGCCGGAAATCACCCTGTCCGCCACCTTCAGCCAGGCGCTGAATGATACGTTGATCGGTCAGCGAAATGCGCAGTGGTGTGACCGGCTTCAGGGATTATCAGCAGGAAACTATGTGGTAGCGGTCGGTGCTCTGCATCTCTACGGCGAAGATAACCTGCCTGAGATGCTGAAGAAGCCCTGAAAAAAAGAGAGCCGATAATATTATCGGCCCGTCAAAGAGGAATTTGTTTATGATTTTGGTTATCGCTCAGCAATCAGATTGCTGGCGCGCGGCTAATTTTCACTCAAAGAACAAAGTTTCGCCACCTTTTTCCACGATTCTGCGTAATAAGATTATTCTTAGTAAGGAACCTGTATGACGCCCGCCGTAAAATTGCTGGAAAAACAAAAAGTCAGCTTCACCCTGCATCCCTATGAGCATGACAGCAGCGAAACCCATTTTGGTGACGAAGCGGTACGTAAACTCAATCTGGATGCGCGCCAGGTCTATAAGACGCTGCTGGTGGCGCTGAATGGCGAGGCGAAACAGCTGGCAGTGGCGATTACGCCGGTATCTACGCAACTGGATCTCAAGAAAGTGGCAAAAGCGCTGGGCGCGAAGAAAGCGGATATGGCCGACCCACAGCTGGCGCAGAGGGTCACGGGCTATCTGGTGGGCGGCATCAGTCCGCTGGGCCAGAAAAAACGGCTGCCTACGGTGATCGACCACTCAGCCAGCGCGTTTGACGCCATGTTTATCTCAGGCGGCAAGCGTGGACTGGATATCGAACTGGCTCCCCGGGATCTTTCACGACTGCTGGACGCTCCGTTTGCGGATATCGCCCGCCACGACTAAACCCGAGGCTGGGCGCAGAGCTGATCGATCATCCAGCGACCCGCCGGACCGGGCGGCGTACGGCGTGACCAGACCACCTCAATGGCGATATGCTGCGGCCAGCCCGGCATCGACAACTCTTTCAGAACGCCATGACCAAACTGTTTCACCAGCCAGCGCGGCAGAATCGTCCAGCCAAATCCCTGCTCCGCCATCTCCAGCAGTAACAGATAGGTCGGTGCCGACCAGATGCGCCCCATTGGCGCGGGTTCAGATGCCTCAACCCAGGTATTTAATCGCAGGTGACGAACCCCTTCCAGCTCGCTTTCGCTCAGGGTCTTAAGCTGAGCCAGCGGATGATCGCGATGTAAAAAGACCGCCATCTGCGCTTCCACCTGCAGTCGCGCCACGGCAATATCCACCGGCAGATTGGGCTGTGCCCGCACCACGCCCAGATGTACCCGTCCGGCCTGCAGCAGATCCAGCACATCACCATCCTCGGCAATCATGACCTCCAGTTCAATCTCCGGATAACGGGCATCAAATTGTCTGAGCAGATGCTCGTGATGATCGGTTTGCCAGAAGTCTGACATGGCAAAACTGAGCCGGGGTTCAACGCCCTGCGACAGACGTATCGCCAGCGCATCCAGCCGCTCGCTGGCCGCCAGGATCTGCTGAACCTGAGGAATAACGCGGCGTCCCTGCTCGGTGAGGACCGGCTGACGACCTGCCCGTTCAAACAGCGCAAAACCGAGATCGTCTTCAAGACTGGCTACCGCCGCGCTGATGGTGGACTGACTTTTACCCAGCGCGCGCGCAGCGGCAGAGAAAGAACCGCTCGCCACAGTCTGCATAAAAGCCTCAAGGGATTCCGGGGAGTAACGCATCTGAACCATCGCTTTTTTCGATAGGTGTTCATTTTATCTTAGCATTCCGACGTGTGAAAATGCGCCGCATTATTGAAGGAGAACTCACAATGCGTACCCGCTCACTTAAAGAACGTATTCTTCATGCTGTCTGCTTTGAAACACTGGCGATTCTCACCGTTTCGCCGCTGGCGGCATGGGCAATGAATAAACCGCTGTTTCAGATGGGATCGCTGGCGATTATGCTCTCTACGGTCGCGATGCTATGGAACATGATTTACAACAGCGGATTTGATCGCCTCTATGCGCCAGGCCAGAAACGTAGCCCGGGCGTGCGTGTATTACATGCGCTGGGGTTTGAAGGTGGATTTATCCTGATTGGTCTGCCCATTGCCGCCTGGATGCTGGATATCTCTCTGGGTCAGGCTTTCCTGGTCGAAGTGGCCTTTTTCCTCTTCTTCCTGCCCTACACCATGGCCTACAACTGGGTGTGGGACAAACTGCGCGAGCGCTGGATCAGACGTCACCCCTGCCGGGCGTAAGAAAAACGGGAGGCGCAAGCGCCTCCCGGTCAGTTCAATGCGTGGCGGCTGTTTCATTCCCCCACGGCCAGATCCACGCCAGGATCATTTTTGGATAGTTACGCTTCCGCGCTTTTTCCGCAGCTTCATCCCGCGCCCGGATCTGCTCATCGGTCAGATGCACAATCTGCCCTTTCGGCTGATAGTCGCTGGCTTTGACCGGCGAGTGCGTCTTGATCCAGTCACGCAACACCTGCGCATCGACTGCCCCGCTGTTGAGATAACCCGCATGATTATCCAGACGCGGATAACCGTCGCCGCCAGCCGCATTGAAGCTGTTGGTTGCCATGCGATAATGCTGCGCATCCTGCAGCGGTTTACCGTTAATGCTGACGTCGCTGACATGTTTACCGTCTGCGGTCAGGCTGATACCGGCAAACTGGGCGTAGCCGCCTGAGTCAGGCTGAATATTGGCGACCACATCCAGATATTTTTTGATCTCCGCCCCGGTCAGGCTGACCGAGACCACCTGATTGCCAAACGGCTGGACCTGCAGCAGGTCACGCCAGCTCAGCTTGCCCGATTTCAGCGAGGTGCGAATACCACCGCCGCTCATCACCGCAAAATCGGCTTTGGTGTGCGCCATCTGTGCGCGCAGAATCAGCTGGCCAAGATTCGTCTGCTCAAAGCGAACCTGCTCTTTTTCACCGCTGAAGCTGCCGTCGGCGCTGCCGACATTCACGGTTAACTTCGCCTCAGCCCGTTTCTGGAATGGCATCAGCAGTTTCATCATGGCGGTGTTTTTCGGGATCTCTTCCTGCCAGGTGAGCCAGGTTTCGCTGCCATCCGCGTTCTTTATCTGATGTTTAAGGTTGACCGGCACCAGCTGATAAGCCTCCAGCGTCACCTGCCCGTTACGGAAGGTGAAGTCACCACGTCCGACATATTTGCCCCATTTATCCGCCTGCATTATCCAGATCCCGTTCTGCTGATCGGGTTTGCAGGGCTGGCCCGGCTGATAATTTTTGACGCTGACGTTCTCTTTTTCCATGCAGACCGCATCATGCGAATGACCACCCACAATCAGATCGATGGTGCCGGCAGGCAGGCTGCGCGCCAGGGTGACGTCATCAATGCCATTGCTGCCATGCTTACCGTCGTCATAATGACCAAGGTGGGTCAGCGCGACAATCACGTCCGGCTTCTCTGTGGCGCGCAGTTCGGCAACCGCCTTCTCCGCCTCCGCAATCGGATCGCGGAATTCGGTATCCGTCAGGCCCGCCGGATTGGCAAGTTTCGCCGTGTCCGGGGTGATCAGCCCGACCACCGCAATTTTCAGCCCGAGACGATTGAATACCGCCCAGGGCTTAAACAGGCGCTGACCGGTACTTTTCTGATAAACGTTGGCGGCGAGCAGCGGGAATCGCGCCCACTTCTCCTGCTTGCGCAGGACCGCGATGGGCTTGTCGAACTCATGGTTGCCCAGCGCCATGGCATCATAGCCAATCAGGTTCATCGCGCGAAAATCGGGTTCAGCGTCCAGCTCATCGGACTCCGGTACGCCCGTGTTCACATCACCGGCAGAGAGAATCAATGCGCCGCCGCCTCTGGACTGCACATCGTAGCGCATCGTATCCATTAAGGTTTTCTGCGCCGCCAGACCATATTCACCCTGCTCAGTAAACCAGAAATGACCATGCTCATCATTGGTGTGCAGCAGGCTGAAACGATAGGTGCGATCGGCCTGGGCGGCCTGTGAAAACAGCGGCATCAGGGCCACCAGTAGTGCCACGCCCGCCCCTGTCCATTTAGATAACAACACTGTGATTCTCCTTAATTTGCCGTCTGGCCCGATTTTCTGCCGGTTTGCCCCACTGTGTCGCACATTCCCCCGGCGAACTCAAGGCCAACGCACATTCGCCTGTCTCTGTCTGCCGCTCTTTTTATCTCCGGACCGCTTTTGCTGAGCATGACAATAGCCGTAAGGCCGTGCCCGCGTCAGACTGGTTTGTTCCGGATAAGCCAGAACGGGTAGCCAGGCCTGATGTTAACCAGTTGTATACCCCTGCAAAAGTGCCGCTGACGGGCTTTACCCTGTCTGTGCGCGCATTTAACCCTTATTTGTGTCATACCCACGGCATTTAGGGATGCTAATTTTTATTTACCCGGACCGCTTTAAACCGTCAAATCAGCCAATATTATGGATAATGAACAAAAACACCCTTTCGATTGTGCATTTGACTTTTTTTCCTGCTTTTTTAGGGTATTCCCGCAAATTGCTCAGCGAAAGAATAGATTTTGTTTTAAACTCATTTGTTACAAGCGGATACATTTGTATACAAGGAGACAGGCATGCATCACACCACACCGTTGATCACTACCATTGTCGGAGCACTGGTTCTGGCATTTCTCCTTGGGATGCTGGCAAACCGCCTGCGTATTTCGCCCCTGGTTGGCTACCTGATGGCAGGCGTGCTGGCTGGCCCTTTTACCCCCGGCTTTGTTGCCGATACCAATCTGGCCCCTGAACTGGCAGAACTCGGCGTGATTCTGCTGATGTTTGGTGTCGGCCTGCACTTCTCCATGAAAGATCTCATGTCGGTAAAGTCGATAGCCATTCCCGGTGCCATCGCACAGATCGCGGTCGCGACGTTACTGGGAATGGGCTTATCGTGGACAATGGGATGGTCGTGGATGACCGGCCTGGTGTTTGGTCTCTGCCTTTCTACCGCCAGTACCGTGGTGTTACTGCGCGCGCTTGAAGAGCGGCAACTGATCGATAGCCAGCGCGGGCAGATTGCGATTGGCTGGCTGATTGTTGAAGATCTGGTGATGGTGCTGACACTGGTGCTGCTGCCTGCGATTGCCGGCATGATGGAACAGGGCAACGCCAGTGCCGGACTGCTGGCCTGGGACCTGCTGTGGACCATCGGCAAAGTCGCCGCCTTTATGGTGCTGATGATGGTGGTGGGACGGCGTGCCGTCCCCTGGATCCTCGCCCGCAGCGCCGCCACCGGCTCGCGTGAGCTGTTTACTCTGGCGGTATTAGCGCTGGCGCTGGGCATCGCCTTTGGTGCTGTTGAATTCTTTGATGTTTCGTTTGCGCTGGGCGCTTTCTTTGCCGGTATGGTGCTGAACGAGTCGGAACTGAGCCACCGCGCCGCGCGCGATACGCTGCCGCTGCGTGATGCCTTTGCCGTGCTGTTCTTTGTCTCGGTCGGCATGCTGTTTGACCCGTCGATTCTGGTGACGCAGCCGCTGGCAGTGCTGGGCGCGCTGGTGATTATTGTGGTGGGTAAATCGGTCGCCGCCTGGCTGCTGGTATCGCTGCTCGGCCATTCACGTCGTACAGCGTTGACCATTTCGGTTAGTCTGGCGCAGATTGGTGAATTCGCCTTTATTCTGGCCGGTCTGGGTATCTCGCTGGGCCTGCTGACTGACGAGGGCCGCAACCTGGTGCTGGCCGCCGCCATCCTGTCGATTATGCTTAATCCGATCCTGTTTACCCTGCTGGAGCGTTTCCTGGCGAAAACGGAGACGATGGAAGAGCAGACGCTGGAAGAGGCGATTGAAGAAGAGAAGCAGATCCCGGTGGATTTCTGCAATCACGCGGTGATTGTGGGTTACGGCCGGGTGGGCAGTCTGATTGGTCAGAAGCTGCTTGAAGCCAATGTTCCGCTGGTGGTAGTTGAAAACTCCCGCGCCCGTGTTGAAGCGCTGCGCGAGCGCGGTATTAAGGCGGTGCTGGGTAATGCAGCCCGCGCTGACACGATGGAACTGGCCCGACTCGACTGCGCCCGCTGGTTGTTACTGACTATTCCGAATGGCTATGAAGCGGGTGAAGTAGTCACAGCCGCGCGTGAAAAACATCAGAATATCGAGATTATCGCCCGCGCCCACTATGACGATGAAGTCGAGTACATCATGGAACGGGGTGCCACCCGTGTGGTGATGGGTGAACGTGAGATTGCCAGCAGTATGCTGCAAATACTGCAGGATGAGATGACCCAGGGCGAAGATTTACAGCCCTGCGATGTCGTGCGCTGATTCGTGTTAAGCAAAACCTGGCAGCCTACTGATCTATCAAAATCAGGGTGAATTTTACCGCAACGAATAAACTCAACACGCAGGGAACACGGGCAGAAGAGGAAAGCGTCCCGCCGCCCGGACAAAAACGCCGGGAGCGTTTTTGAACAACGCGAAGCGTTGGCCCGGCTACGGGCGCACCTCAGGGATGAGGTGCGTACTAAAAACGCCGGGAGCGTTTTTGAACAACGCAATGCGTTGGCCAGGGATGCCTTAAGCGACTTTCCGATCTGACCGTGTTCCCTGAGCAGGCTCGATCTCATCGCTAACCGAGCCAGACGTTGCCAGTCTTCTAAGGCCCTTCTCTTCAGAAGGGCTTTTTTATGCGCGGCAGCTGCCAGCTTTACCGATCCCAGTAAGACTCTTCCAGACTGTCTTCCCGCTCCGGCAGGCCGCGGGTCAGACGCGGCGAATGCTGATTCAGCACCTGGTAGCTGACGCGGTTGGCATATTTACATACCTGCGCCAGCGATGAGTAGGTCAGGTAAGGACGCGCATGTTTGCTGGAGTTCGGCACATTCAGGCTGTGATAGTTGTTGGCGGTGATGTCATGCAGTAACGCCGCCAGCGCACCATCTCCGGCGCCGTTGGTGTTCATGATCTTTTCCGGTCCGCCCATATAAGGCGCGATGTGCGAGAAAATGCGCAGCGGCTGCTGGCAATCCTGCTGGCGCATCACCCGGCTGAACTCATACTGGTTGAATTCAGCAATCGCGCCAGGCAGCAGCGGATGGTTGGTTTTGCGTTTGAACTCTTCTTCGGTGTAACCCGCCATATAGAGCCCAATCGGGCCAGCAGTACACAGCACCAGATCGACCCAGTCCAGCGCCATATTGGCGGCGAGCAGCGGATCGCTTTCGCCGGTCAGCGCCAGCGCTTCCTCTTCATTCATCGCCACGATGCTGACATGCTCGCGCAGGAAATCGCGCCAGAACTGAGGATTGTCGCCAATCACATGTTTGGTGCCCAGCGTCAGCACCACCGGCACGTTGTGGCGTTTGGCATACTCAATCGCCCGTAACGTTGCCTGTGGCATCGGTTCACCTTCGGCACAGCGCACCAGATAGGAGGTCAGTACCAGCGCAGAGGCTCCGGCGATCACCTCTTCCGGTACGTTATCCGGATGCAGCTGGTTCATCTGGCCGGGGCTGATAGCAAAGGTTCGCTCGCCATGTTCGCCAATCAGCGTAAAGCAGCGTCCAATGGCGCCATCCACGCCCTGCAGATAGTTAAGATCGACCCGGCTTGAGGTGTTACAGAGATAGCGATAGGCGTAGCCGCCAATCTGGATGTTATTGCACATGACGCCCAGCAGCACGGAGCGGTCATCGGCCAGCACCGAGAAATTATGCAGCGTGTTACCGATGGTGCCACCAGCAAACTGATGGGTGATCAGCGCTTCCTGCATCAGCTCGTTGTACAACGCTTCCGCGACGGCATTATCGATAACCAGCGAGTGCCCGGCACTCAGGCCATAACGTGCGAGAAAAGCGTCATCGACTTTGGCTTCGATATCCACCAGCGTCTGGTCGATACCCACCACCCAGCTGCCTGCATCAACATCGTGCTGGGCGGGCTGTAACAGGGGATCGCGTGCGCTGACAGGAAAGTAGTGTTTGGATTTGCGTTTGCCGGGAAATTTCATCGGGAGGTGCCGTCTGGAAAAACAGGCAGAGAATGATATCACACTCTCCGCCTGCGCTTTAACGGCGTGCGTCGACCAGTTGCACCATCATGTCGATATGCGCCTCATCGGCGTTCAGCGCAGGGATATACTCAAACTTCTCACCCCCGGCATGCATGAAGATTTCGCAGTTTTCACCACTGATCTCTTCCAGCGTCTCCAGGCAGTCTGACGAGAAGCCCGGGCTCATCACCTGAACATGTTTGATCCCTTTAGCGGGCAGGCTTTCCATGGTTTTATCGGTGTAGGGCATCAGCCACGGCTCACGACCAAAACGCGACTGAAAGGTCATCATGTACTGATCGTCACGCAGGCCAAGTGCTTTGACCAGGGCCGCCGTGGTATCCGCACAGCGCTGCGGGTAGTCATCGCCTTCGTTAGCAAAACGCTGCGGAATGCCGTGGAAGGATAATACCAGCAGATCGGGCTGACCGTGCCGCTCAAAGGATCGCTCCACCGTCGCTTTCAGCGCGGCGATATAGGCCGGATGTTCGGCGTAGTCGCGGATAAACTGCACATCAGGCAGCGAGCGGTAATCTTTGAATACCGCGGTCAGGCCATCCCACACTGCCGCCACGGTGGAGCAGGAGAATTGTGGATAGAGCGGCAGCACAATCAGGCGGGTCACGCCCTGCGCCATTAGCTTATCAACCGCGCTTTTCAGGCTGGGATTACCGTAGCTCATGCCCACCTCGACGGGCATATCGACCCGTGCCGCCAGCGCATCGCGCTGACGCATGCTGTAAACCAGCAGCGGTGAACCGCCTTCCATCCAGACCGATGAGTAGAGCTTAGAGACGCGCGGCGAGCGAAACGGCAGAATAACGGCATTGAGAACCGGCCACCAGAGCCAGCGCGGCGCATCGACCACGCGCGGATCGCTTAAAAACTGTTTCAGATAGCGTTTAACTGCAGGTGTGGTGGGCGCGTCTGGCGTACCTAAATTAACCAATAACACGCCGGCCTTATCTTGCCTCATTTGAGTTCCTTGATAACAACGGGGATGCGTGAAAACGGGGAAATTGTAGCGGAATTAGTGGGAGGTAAAAGCGATTACTGCAAAAGGGGCCAGTAATACCGGCCCCTGTGAACTTAGCCCAGGATCTTAGCCAGCTCGGCACTGACTTCGGTCACCTTACGGGTGCCGTCGATTTTGTGATAGGCAGTGTTGCCCGCTTCCGCTTCTTTGCTGTAGTAAGCAATCAGCGGCGCGGTCATCTGATGATATTCCACCAGGCGCTTACGCACGGTCTCTTCCTGATCGTCTTTACGCATGGTCAGCTCTTCGCCGGTCACATCATCTTTGCCTTCCACTTTCGGTGGATTAAAAGTGACGTGATAAACGCGGCCTGATGGCGTGTGAACGCGACGGCCCACGATACGCTCAACGATCAGTTCATCCGGTACGGCGAACTCCAGCACGTGATCAACGGTGATCCCGGCCTCTTTCATTGCATCTGCCTGAGGAATGGTGCGCGGGAAACCGTCCAGCAGGAAACCGTTTTTGCAGTCTTCCTGGGTGATACGCTCTTTGACCAGCGCAATCACCAGCTCATCGGTCACCAGTTTGCCAGCATCCATAATGGCTTTCGCCTGGTTGCCCAGCTCGCTGCCTGCTTTTACTGCTGCACGCAACATGTCGCCGGTGGAGATTTGCGGAATGCCATACTTCTCCATGATGAATTGGGCCTGAGTCCCCTTACCTGCGCCCGGAGCTCCGAGCAGAATAATACGCATTGCGTAAATCCCCTTGCGAATCGCATTGATCTATCTTAGAAGCGAAAGAACATACCATTATGACCCGCTCATCACAAGGAAGGGCGCGGATCGCGCAGGGCGACCTGAGCTGCTTTTTGGCCCTGCCCCCTACCCGCCTGGCCTGCCGGACGCTTTTTCAGATTTACCGCCTGAGCCGAGCAGGAATTGCAGTCGTCGGCTCAGATGATGGGTCATATTCACGCTTTTTTTGCCGCTGCCGCGCACGTTAGCATTCAGCAGCAGCCGCGCCTGCTGCGGCCATTTCACCACATCTTCCGCATCTGAAAGCGATGTGATCACGGAGGCCGGGACATTAAAGCTGGCAAACGGCAAACCGGGCTGATGGCAGGAGTTCAGCGGCAGCGGGTCTGACAGGGAGAGCGCATCGACGGTGGCGGCATTGTAAGGCCGCCAGTGCGGATCGTCGAAGCGGCGCAGTGCCTCATGCGTGGCGGTCAGGGTCAGCCCCTGTTCGAAAAGCCGCAGTTCGCTGCGCACCAGCGTACTGAAGTCATGGGTCCGCAACGCCACCAGCACCAGATCGCTGCAGATCTCAGCGTGGCGATCCAGTCGGGTGACAAACAGATGGGCTTCGTCGATCAGTTTCTGATGCAGCACGCTGGCAAAACTCTCGCTCGCCTCCGTCACACCCTGGTTCTGGCAATCCCGCAGCGGACGCACGCGGCCATTGGGCAATTCGACATGCGGTACCAGCATGATGCTGCCCGCGATCAGCGGAACTGCTGGCAGGATGTTGAGTTCGGTTACCGGAAAGTGCGAGGCGTAACGGTGCTGATTGCGCGCCTGCTCCTGCCGCAGAAAGAGCTGAGAAAGAAGGACCTGCGCCACATGCAGCGAGGGCGCGAAGAAGAGATCGAACTGCTCCAGCCGGTAAAAACGTGAGAGCGCCAGGCGTAACCGATGGCGCGCCTCTGCTGAAGTTTCAGAGGATAAAGAGCGGTGTGCCATGGTTGTCTCGCTTCGGGGAGTGTGCGGCGTGAACGCTGGTTAAGCGAGGCGGAATACCCTGAAAAATCACAGATATAAGGCTGAGTCAACCCGCCAGAATTTGCCCTACAGAGTAGGTCAATGCGGCTGGACTTTAAAATGATATAAATTGACAATCCCTGTTAGATTTTTGCACAGGGGAAGAGGATGAACGGACTGCCGCCACTGAGAGCGCTGCACTATTTTCACCAGGCAGCCTTACACAGCAGTTTTAGCGTGGCGGCTGAACATCTGCATGTTACGCACAGCGCCATCAGCCATCAGATTCGCCAGCTGGAGAGCTGGATGGGCAAACCACTTTTTGTCCGCAGCCATGGCCGCGTGAAACTGACCTCACACGGTGAACGTCTGCTGCTGAGCTGTCAGCAGGCGTTCAGTGAGTTGCGCAGCAGCTGCGAAAGCATTCGTACCGGGCTGCTTCAGCAGATTCGGGTCTCCTGCGCCCCCAGCTTTTTGTCGCAATGGCTGATCCCCCGTATCGCCAGCTTTTATCAACGCTATCCGGAGATTGAAGTTCACTTCCAGCCGCTGACGCAGATCTCGCAACTGCGCAGCGAACATGTGGATGTGCTGATCCTCAGTCACGGCGAGCCACCTGAATCTGACATAGACGCCACGCTGGTCAGCGAGGATGAGATTGGACCGCTCTGCG
This sequence comes from Pantoea sp. PvP021, assembly GCF_054056055.1. Classification (NCBI taxonomy): domain Bacteria; kingdom Pseudomonadati; phylum Pseudomonadota; class Gammaproteobacteria; order Enterobacterales; family Erwiniaceae; genus Pantoea; species Pantoea sp. PvP021. Next base: position 1,741,186 of record NZ_JBSRXX010000001.1, read on the forward strand.
CACCTCACTTTGCTTCGCAACTGCGGGTCGGCGAGGATCTGGCCGCGATGCCCCTGCTGCATGCGGATACCCGGCTGCACGCCTGGTCAGAGTGGGCGGACAAAGCAGGGGTCAGCGGCCGCTTTAACGGCGGAAAGCATTTTGAGAGTCTGACACTGGGGATTCAGGCTGCACGAAGTGGTCTTGGCGTCCTGATGGCACCGCGTTTGCTGGTACGCAAAGAGCTGGAGGATGGCACGCTGCTTGCGCCGCTTGGCTTTGTACGCGTCGAGCGGGCCACATGGATGATGACAAAACAGAGCCGTCGGCACGATACGGAGATCAGCCTGTTTCGCGACTGGCTGCAGGATGCCGCAAAACCATAAAAAAAGCCGGTGAGGGTCACCGGCTTGATGCTGTGGCTTTATCAGCCGTCTGAGGCCGGTGAAAACCACCGGCCTGTTGCCGTTATGCGGTCAGCAACTGGTTCATGCGGCGGATAAACTGGTTAGGATCGTCCAGCGTGCCGCGCTCGGCCAGCAAGGCCTGATCCAGCAGCAGCTCAATCCACTCACCGAAGCGTGCTTCATCCTGCGTATCCGCAACACGTTTCACCAGCGGATGATCCGGGTTGATTTCGAACAGGTACTTCACTTCCGGCACTTCCTGTCCGGCCGCGGCAAACAGCTTCGCCATCTGCGTGGTCATCTCGTTGGCGTCGGTGGTGACAATCGCCGGAGTATCGGTCAGGCGATGCGTCAGACGCACCTCTTTCACACGTTCGCCCAGCAGAGTTTTCACCCGCTCAACAAAAGGCTCCAGCGCTTTTTCCGCCTCTTTCTGCTCTTCGGTCTCTTCATCCGCCAGCTTGCTCAGCGATTCATCCGCTTTGCTGACTGACTGGAAGGTTTTACCATCGAACTCAGTGAGATAGCTCATCATCCATTCGTCGATGCGATCGGAGAGCAGCAGCACCTCAATGCCTTTTTTGCGGAACAGTTCCAGATGCGGGCTGCTCTTCGCGGCGGCATAGCTGTCAGCGGTGATGTAGTAAATCTTCTCCTGACCTTCCACCATGCGGCTGACGTAATCTTCCAGCGAAATGGTCTGTGCCGAACCTTCGCTCTGAGTGGTGGCGAAACGCAGCAGCTTAGCGATCGTCTCCTGGTTAGCGTGATCTTCCGCCGGGCCCTCTTTCAGCACCAGACCAAACTCATTCCAGAAGGTCTGGTATTTCTCGTTGTCATCTTTTGCCAGTTTTTCCAGCATCTGCAGGGTACGCTTCGTCAGCGCGGCGCGCAGACTCTGGGTCACGCGGCTATCCTGCAGGATCTCACGGGAGACGTTCAGCGGCAGATCGTTGGAGTCAATCAGGCCACGCACAAAGCGCAGATAGTTCGGCATAAACTGCTCAGCGTCATCCATGATAAAGACGCGCTGCACGTAGAGTTTCAGGCCATGTTTCTGATCGCGGTTCCACATATCGAATGGCGCACGCGCCGGAATGTAGAGCAGGCTGGTATATTCCTGCTTACCTTCCACCCGATTGTGGCTCCAGGCGACCGGATCGCTGTAATCGTGGGCGATATGCTTGTAGAACTCGTTGTACTCTTCGTCGCTGATCTCAGATTTGTTGCGGGTCCACAGCGCCTGGGCTTTGTTAATCTTCTCCCAGTGTGTCCCTTCGCCTTCTTCATCTTTGCTTTCGATCTCAACCGGCAGTGCGATGTGATCGGAATATTTGCTGATGATGTTGCGCACGCGCCATGCATCCAGGAACTCATCCTCGCCTTCGCGCAGATGCAGGGTGATCTCGGTACCGCGATCGGCTTTCTCAATTTCAGCCAGGGTATATTCGCCCTCGCCTGCGGATTCCCAGAACACGCCTTCTTCGGCTGACGCGCCCGCGGCACGGGTACGCACAGTGACTTTATCCGCCACGATGAATGCAGAATAGAAACCGACACCGAACTGACCAATCAGCTGGCTATCTTTCGCCTGATCGGAGCCCAGGGATTCAAGGAAAGATTTGGTGCCTGACTTGGCGATAGTCCCGAGGTTCTCAATGACCTCATCGCGACGCATACCGATACCGTTGTCGCTGAGCGTAATGGTACGGTTGTCCTTATCAACAGAGAGACGAACGTGCAGCTCGCCATCACCTTCATACAGGCTGGAATCTGACAGGGCACGGAAGCGCAGTTTGTCTGCCGCATCCGAGGCGTTGGAGATCAGCTCACGCAGGAAAATTTCTTTGTTTGAATAGAGAGAATGGATCATCAGGTGCAGAAGTTGTTTTACTTCCGACTGAAAGCCACGGGTCTCTTGTCCTTTCATGGTCATTGCTACCTCAACAAAACAGGTTGAACAAACGTTGAGGTTGATGTGGGGGTGACAGGGAGATTTTCAAGCCGGTGTCTGTCACAACACCGGCAAGTGATTAAAATTTAAACTTCTGGCGGCCCGCCAGTGAATGGGACAGCGTGGTGCCATCAACCATCTCCAGCTCACCGCCCACCGGTACGCCGTGCGCGATACGGCTGGCGTCGACGCCATACTGACCACAGAGTTCCGCGATGTAGTTCGCGGTCGCCTCGCCTTCCACCGTTGGGTTGGTGGCGAGGATCACTTCCTGCAGGGTTTCACTCTCCAGTCGCTGCTCCAGACGATCCAGGCCAATATCAGCCGGACCGATGCCGTCGAGCGGCGAGAGATGTCCCATCAGCACAAAGTAGCGACCGCCAAACTGGCCGGTTTGCTCAATGGCGTGAATATCCGCCGGGCTTTCCACCACGCAGATTTGACCATTCTGCTGACGCCGTGGATTGGCGCAGATGGTGCAAATTTCCTGCTCGGTAAATGTCCGGCAATCGGCGCAGTGTCCGATCTCCGACATCGCCCGGGTCAGCGCCTGCGCCAGCCGCATGCCACCGCTGCGATCGCGCTGCAGCAGCTGAAACGCCATGCGCTGCGCCGACTTCGGCCCAACGCCAGGCAGACAGCGCAGCGACTCCATCAAAGATTCAAGCAGTGGACTGGTTTGCATCAGAACGGCATCTTAAAGCCTGGTGGCAGCTGCATGCCTGAAGAGACAGAAGCCATCTTCTCTTTCTGGGTTTCATCAATGCGACGTGCCGCATCGTTGAACGCGGCTGCAATCAGATCTTCCAGCATATCTTTGTCATCTTCCAGCAGGCTGGGATCGACTTCCACGCGACGGCAGTTGTGCGCGCCGTTAATGGTGACTTTTACCAGGCCAGCACCAGACTCACCGGTCACTTCAATCGCGGCAATCTCTTCCTGAACCTTGGCCATTTTGTCCTGCATCTGCTGGGCCTGTTTCATCAGGTTGCCCAATCCGCCTTTACCACCAAACATAGTTTTCTCTCTCAGCTGAGGCTACAACGCTATCGTTAAGATAGCAGCAGCGTGTTCAAACAGGTCGGATACTCTCCTCATCCAGATCGGCATCAAAAAAGCGCTGCAGCGTCTGGATGTGGGTATCACAGGTGATCGACTGACGCGCCTGCGCCAGTTTCTCTTCGTAAATGGCCTGACGCCATTCAAGTGGCGTCAACACCGATGAATTATCGTCTTCAACTACCGAGAGTTCAACTCTCTGCCCGGCATGCTGACTCAGCGCATCGCTTAATACCTGCTGCGCCGACGGTGAATTAAGGTGACGCTGGCTGCTACGCAAATGCAGGCAGACCCCAGTTTCGGTGGTCTCTTTCCAGGCATTTAACGCCAGCTGCTGCACCAGTTTCGGCAGCGGCAGGATCGCAATCTCTGCGGCCCAGGGATCGCGCTGCTGCGCTTCTTCGGCCAGACGCGCCGCCAGCTCAGGGGTTTTCTCATGCTCCAGCGCAGAACGCAAGGCCTTTGGCGTCGCCACCGGCTCCGCCACTTCCACCGGCTGATTAACCGCTTTCCAGCGGTACGCTTCCTCTTTTACCGGGGCGGCAGGCTCGCGATCGCGGATACGCTGCTGACTGCGCTCGGTGACCGAGGCCAGCCGCTCCAGCGCGGAGTTGGCCGGCCGCGCACCTGGCGCTGCCGGCTCACGCTTTTTTGGCTTGTTCGCTCCCTGACGCAACAACTGAGTGCGCGCCTGCAGGAGCTGACTGGTGGAACTGGAGAGTGCGGTGTCAGGTGTGACATCTGGCGACGGCGAATGCTGCGGTGCAGCATCGGGCGCGGCCATCTGCGGCTGAGCAGCAACCTGCTGCTGCGTCTGCTCCGGCATCTGCTGTTGAGTCTGCTGCGCGACGGGCGACGCGGTGTGCGACGGCGGCGCAGCGGCAGGTGACGGTGAGGCTGGCTGTGCTGCCGGTTGCCGTGCTAACGGCGATGGCCCGGATGCTGCCGGTGATGTCTGCGCAGGGGCGACAGGCGCCGTCTGCTGAGTTAATGCGGGACGCGCAATGGGTTCAGCTACGGCAGCTTTAGGATGAAACGCCAGTGCACGCAGCAGCGTCATCTCCACACCCATGCGACGATCGGGCGCAATCGGCAGATCCTTGCGGCCCATCAACAGAGTCTGATAATAGAGTTGCAGATCGGCGGGCGGCACCACCCGCGCCAGTTCACGCAAGCGAAGGGCGTTACTCTCATCATCGTCATTAAGCGAGGTCGGCAGCAGTTGCACCATCGCAATCTGGTGCAGCAGGCGCAGCATTTCTACCAGCAGCGCTTCCCATTCCACACCCCGTGACGCGGCCTGGCTCAACAGATTCATCACCTGCTGACCGTCACCGTCGACCAGCGCTTCCAGCAGCCCCAGCGGCTGTTCATCATCCAGCGTGCCGAGCATGACGCTGACCGTACTGCTGGTCACCGCGCCCTGCCCCATGGCGATGGCCTGGTCGGTAAGGCTCAGCGCATCGCGCATACTGCCATCGGCAGCCCGCGCCAGCAGCTGCAGCGCCCGGGTTTCACTCTCAATCTGTTCCTGCTTCAGAACATGCTCAAGCTGCTGACGGATTTGATCGACATCCAGCGCTTTGAGGTGGAACTGCAGGCAGCGCGAGAGAATGGTCACCGGCAGTTTCTGCGGATCGGTGGTCGCCAGCAGGAATTTAACGTGTGAAGGGGGCTCTTCCAGCGTCTTTAACAGCGCATTGAAGCTGTGACGCGACAGCATATGCACTTCATCGATCAGATAGACTTTGAAGCGGCCACGCGCCGGGGCGTACTGCACGTTGTCGAGCAGATCGCGGGTATCTTCAACTTTGGTACGCGATGCGGCGTCAATCTCAATCAGATCGACAAAGCGGCCCTGCTCAATTTCACGGCAGTTATCACACTGACCACAGGGGGTGGCAGTGATACCGGTTTCGCAGTTAAGGCCTTTGGCCAGCAGACGCGCAATAGTGGTTTTCCCTACTCCGCGGGTGCCGGAGAAGAGATAAGCATGATGGATGCGTCCCAGAGACAATCCATTCGCCAGCGCCGTCAGAACATGTTCCTGACCGACAACATCAGCAAAAGCCTGGGGACGCCATTTTCGCGCAAGTACCTGATAGCTCATGTGGAGTTCGACGAAGTTGGATGGAAAGATGAGCGCAGACGCTCTGCAACCCCTGTATAAGATTGCAGTAGTCTATCAGCTACGCTTTTGGCTGGCACTCGTTATCTTGACGCCGAAGGCGTGACGGCCTCGCCGGGTGGCAAGGCCGAAAGAGTGGCTTAGTGGCCGGGGAATTTAACCAGGCTGTAGCTCTCAACGCCCATGGCATTAAGACGCGTTTCTCCGGTCAGATCGAACAGATTAATAATGAAAGCCGCGTCTTTAACTTCACCACCTGCACGACGAATCAGTTTAACGGTCGCTTCAATCGTCCCGCCGGTCGCCAGCAGGTCGTCAACCACCAGCACCAGATCGCCTGGCTGGATGGCATCTTTGTGCAATTCCAGCTTATCGGTGCCGTACTCCAGCTCATAGGATTCGCTGTAGACTTCACGGGGCAGTTTGCCGGGCTTACGCACCGGAACAAAACCGACGCCGAGGCCTAACGCCACCGGTGCACCAAACAGGAAACCACGCGCTTCCGTCCCCACCACCTTAGTGATGCCTTTATTACGGTAACGCTCAACCAGCAGCGCAATCGAAGCGGCATAGGCTTTGGGATCTTCCAGCAGGCTGGTGACATCGCGGAACAGGATGCCTGGCTTAGGATAATCGGGAATGCTTTTAATGCTGTTTTTAATGAATTCAAGCTGCTGCGCAGTGTCGGTCATAATGATACGCCTGGTAAAAAATTCTGTTTCGCGCAGCTTCAAAAGCGCTAATACCTGATAACAGGCTCAGCGGAAGTCAATTCACAAAGGGAAGCCACGCACGAAGACGCCCAAATCTAAGCAAATGACCGGCTAAATGCAACTTTATCGCGGCGGCGGCGGTGCGTCCGCTGCTTCTGCCACCACCGGAATACGCCACATAAACAGCAGCAGCGCCGCCAGCATGATCAGCAGCATGATGCGTACCCAGAGCTGATGCACCAGGAAGAGTGAGAGACTAAAGGTGGCGACGATCAGGCAGATAGCGCGTACTTTAGCCCCTGGCGGCATCGCGCGATGCTGCTGCCAGTGACGCAGATAGCGGCCAAATGGCGATTTCCACAGCAGCCAGTGATGAAAACGCGGCGATGAACGGGCAAAACACCAGGCCGCCAGCAGCATGAATGGCGTGGTAGGTAATAAAGGTAATACAATGCCCAGCGTCCCCAGCACAATCGCCAGCCAGCCGAGGGTTAATAACAGAATGCGTTGCATGAATGCCGCCCAACTCTTTCCTCATCAGCGTACGTTAGCACAATTGAGCGTGACGCGATGAGTGCGATCGCCATACAACAGCGTCTGCAACAGCTCCTTATCGCCCTGCGGCAGGAACTCGCCTGCCATTCAGATGGGGTTTGCCGTCTGCCACGTTTTGATACTCAGCTGTTTCGCACCAAAGGCACGCGGCTGGCTGATTACCTGCTGGAAGTGGAACAGAATTTTGCCCGGCTCTGCGACAGCAGCCACGATCTGGCCCGTAGTGCGTGGCTGGCTGAACGCCTGGTCGATCAGATTGCCGCCCTGCAACGCGAGGCGAGTACGCAACAGCTGCGTACCCGACGCGAACAGCCCATCAGGAACCCACGCGCCGCAAAATATCAGGAGTACCGTGAATTTGAACGGCGTTTACTGGCAATGATCGATCAGCGTGAGCAGCGCCTGGCGCTGGCCGAAACGCTGGCGGTACAGCATCAGCTGAAACAGGATCTGGAAACGTTAGAGCAGCGACTGGCACGCTGTCGGCAGGCGATTCGCTCTGTCGAATGGGCCTCTTCGTTGCGCGGCAGCGAATAAAGCGCAGCGTGACAAAAGCGCTCCTATACTGGGTGTGATTCGGCGCGGAGAAGAACCATGGCTTTACTTGTGTGGCTGTTAAGCGGTTTACTGCTGGGGTTGCTGAAGCGTCTGCTGATGCCGGGACCACCGGGCGGCCTGGTTGCTACCCTGACGCTGTCGATGATCGGTGCACTGATTGGCGGCTATATCTCCACCTATTTTGAACTGGGCACCCTGGCAACGCTGCATATTGGCGCACTGGGCATGGCGATTCTCGGTGCATTAGTGATGCTGCTGGTCGCGGCCCGACTACGTATTTAGGAGAAGAGATGTCACTGGAAAATGCCCCTGACGACGTCAAACTGGCAGTTGATCTGATTCAACTACTGGAAGAGCATCAACTGCCGGTAGAAACCGTGCTCTCAGCGCTGGCCATGGTGCAGCGCGATTTCGAAAACAAGCGTGATCGCCCATCGGCTTAGTGGTGGGCAGTCAGCGTCGGACTGAGGCGCAGCATATCGATAAAGGCATTGACCAGCGTCGGCGCGTCTCCGGCTAAATCAAAACTGTCCGGCGCAAACAGCCAGCTTTCCATCATACCGTTGACGTAACCGCGCAGGATAAGAGCGGCCTGACGCGTGCTGAGACTGCCCGGAAGTTGTCCGGCTTCGATACACTGGCGCAGCACATCTTCAATTTTGTCGTAGCACTCCAGCAGTAAGCTCTGCTGCATATTCTTCAGCGCCGACATTTCGCCCACAAATTCACATTTGTGGAAAATGATCTCCATCAAGGCGCGGCGCTGCGGATCCTTTGCTGTCGCGTCAAAGATATAGACCAGCATCGCTCGCAACACAGAGAGTGGATCGCCAGGGTATTTTGTCTGATACTCAAGTTCCACATCGTCCAGACCAGCATCACAACGAAGCCATATTTCATGTAATACATCGGCTTTATTTTTGAAGTGCCAGTAGATGGCCCCTCGCGTGACGCTGGCAGCGGTTGCAATATCCGCCAGAGAAGTGGCTGAAACGCCCTGCTGCGAAAACAGAACAATGGCGGCATCAAGAATTTGATGTCGCGTTTCAAGTGCTTGCGCTTTGGTTTTTCGTGCCATAAGGGGCTTTTTTTACAAACAGGTAAGTTTACATACATTTGCGAATGTATGTACCATAGCATGACCTGCGACTTGACACAGCAATGGGTTTTTCAGTTTGTGATCCATTGACCAATTGATATCGGACACTAGAGGTTTATTTATGAATAAAATCAGAGGATTATCGCCTCTGGCGGCCGTCCTGATGCTATCAGGCAGCTTTTTGTTAACAGGATGTGACAACAATAAATCCGAACAAGCCGCCCAGCAACCGCCAGCAGTGGGGGTTGTAACACTGAAAACTGAACCCCTGAAAATCTCGACTGAATTACCTGGCCGCACCTCGGCATATCGTGTCGCCGAAGTCCGTCCGCAGGTTTCCGGTATCATTCTGAAGCGTAACTTTGTTGAAGGCAGCGATGTCAAAGCGGGTCAGTCTCTTTATCAGATCGATCCTGCTACCTATCAGGCCGCCTATGACAGCGCCAAAGGTGACTTAACTCAGGCGCAGGCCAATGCACGCATCGCTCAGCTGACCGTCAAACGTTATAAGCCTTTACTCGGCACCAAATATATCAGTCAGCAGGATTACGACACCGCCGTTGCCACGGCCGCGCAAAACGATGCTGCGGTTCAGGTAGCAAAAGCCAATGTAGAAACGGCCCGCATTAACCTGGCTTATACCAAAGTCACCTCGCCTATCAGTGGCCGCATCGGCAAATCGTCAGTAACGGAAGGTGCGCTGGTACAAAACGCACAAACCACCGCCCTGGCCACTGTGCAGCAACTTGACCCGATGTATGTCGACGTTACCCAGTCGAGCGAAGATTTCATGCGCTTACGTTCAGAACTGGAGTCGGGTCAGCTGAAGCAGAACGATGGCAAAGCCAACGTGACCCTGCTGATGCAGAACGGCAACAGCTATCCACAGACAGGTACGCTGGAGTTCTCTGACGTTACCGTTGATGAAACCACGGGTTCTATCACCCTGCGCGCCATTGTCCCGAACCCGAACCATGCGCTGTTACCGGGCATGTTTGTTCGCGCTCGTCTGGATGAAGGTACCAATCCTAATGCGTTGCTGGTTCCGCAACAGGCGGTAGCCCGTACCCCAACGGGTCAGGCAACGGTCATGGTGGTAGGTGCAGATAACAAAGTGGAAGCTCGTCAGGTCACCACCTCTCAGGCGATTGGCGACAAGTGGTTAGTCACCGACGGTGTTAAAGCGGGTGAACGTGTGATCAGCACGGGTCTGCAGCGAGCCAAGCCGGGCGCACAGGTTACCCCACAAGAAGTCTCAGACGATGCGAAAGCGGCACCCGATTCAAAGCCGCAGTCTGACAAGTCATCGTCATAACAGGAGCCGTTGATTCATGGCTAAGTTCTTTATCGATCGGCCCATCTTTGCGTGGGTGCTCGCCATCATCATTATGCTGGTCGGTGCGCTATCGATTCTCAAACTTCCGATTGAGCAATATCCCAATGTTGCACCGCCGGCGATTGAGATTCAGGCCACCTACCCTGGTGCAGATGCTAAAACGCTGCAGGACTCGGTGACCCAGGTCATCGAACAAAATATGAACGGCATTGATGGACTGATGTATATGTCCTCAAGCAGCGACTCATCCGGTACGCTGACCCTGACGATCTCCTTTGAGTCAGGAACAGATGCCGATATCGCGCAGGTTCAGGTGCAGAACAAACTGCAGCTGGCGACGCCGCTGTTACCGCAGGAAGTACAGCAACAGGGGATTCAGGTTAAGAAATCTTCCAGTAGCTTCCTGATGGTAGCGGGCTTCATCAGCGACGATGACAATATGACGCAGAATGATATTTCTGACTTTATTTCATCGTCCATCAAAGACCCGATCAGCCGTACCAAAGGCGTGGGTGATACCCAGGTATTTGGTGCGCAGTACGCGATGCGTATCTGGATGGATCCGCACAAGCTGAACAACTACAACCTGACGCCGGTTGATGTTATCAGCGCCCTGAATACGCAGAACACCCAGGTTGCTGCCGGTCAGTTGGGCGGTACGCCTCCGGTTCCGGGACAGCAGCTTAACGCCTCGATCATTGCGCAAACCCGTCTCACCTCTACCGATGAATTCGGCAAAATCCTGCTGAAAGTGAATGAAGATGGTTCTCAGGTTCGTCTGCGTGATGTGGCAAGGATTGAACTTGGCGCGGAAAACTACGAAATTGTTGCCCGTTATAACGGCAAGCCTGCATCCGGTATCGGTATCAAGCTGGCCACCGGTGCGAATGCGCTGGATACCGCCAATGCGGTGAAAGAAGAACTGGCCAAATTGCAGCCGACGTTCCCGGCCGGTTTGAAAGTGGTCTATCCGTATGACACCACGCCTTTCGTTAAGATCTCGATTTTCGAAGTGGTGAAAACGCTGATCGAAGCGATCGTGCTGGTGTTCCTGGTCATGTATCTGTTTCTGCAGAACTTCCGCGCCACGCTCATTCCTACCATCGCGGTCCCTGTGGTATTGCTGGGTACGTTTGCCGTTATCAGCGCTTTTGGCTATTCGATAAACACCCTGACGATGTTCGGGATGGTGCTGGCCATCGGCTTGCTGGTGGATGACGCCATCGTGGTGGTCGAGAACGTTGAGCGCGTAATGGCGGAAGAGGGATTACCGCCAAAAGAAGCGACTAAGCGTTCTATGGAGCAGATCCAGGGCGCACTGGTCGGTATCGCGCTGGTGCTGGCTGCCGTATTTATTCCGATGGCGTTCTTTGGTGGTTCGACCGGTGTTATCTACCGTCAGTTCTCCATCACTATCGTTTCGGCAATGGCGCTGTCGGTGCTGGTCGCCTTTATTCTGACGCCGGCACTCTGTGCCACCATGCTGAAACCGATTAAAAAAGGCGAGCACGGTAAAACCACCGGTTTCTTCGGCTGGTTCAACCGCATGTTCGACAAAAGCACCAACCACTATGTGGATGGTGTGGGTCACATGGTTCGCAGTACGGGTCGCTATATGGTGATCTATCTGGTGATCGTGGTCGGTATGGCGTTTCTGTTTGTGCGCCTGCCCTCTTCATTCTTACCGGAAGAGGATCAGGGTCTGCTGCTGGCTCAGGCGCAGCTGCCTGCTGGTGCAACCCAGGAACGTACGCAGAAAGTGCTGGATCAGGTGACGGATTACTTCCTGACCCAGGAGAAAGACACGGTTAAATCGGTGTTTACCGTTAACGGCTTCGGCTTTGCCGGTCGTGGACAGAACACCGGTATCGCCTTCGTCAGTCTCAAGCCGTGGGATGAGCGTACCGGCAGCGACATGAAAGTACCGGCGATTGCTGGCCGTGCCATGCAGGCGCTGGGCGCGATCAAAGATGCAATGGTCATTCCTTTCAACCTGCCAGCCATTATTGAACTGGGTAACGCGACCGGCTTCGACTTTGAGCTGATCGACCAGAATAACCTTGGCCACGATAAGCTGACGGAAGCGCGTAATCAGCTGTTCGGCATGATTGCCCAGCATCCTGATACGCTGGTTGGCGTCCGTCCTAACGGGATGGAAGATACGCCGCAGTACAAGCTGACGATCGATCAGGAGAAAGCACAGGCGCTGGGCGTATCACTGAGTGATATCAACACCACGCTGGCAGCTTCCTGGGGCGGTTCCTACGTCAATGACTTCATTGACCGCGGTCGCGTGAAGAAAGTTTACGTCATGGGTAAAGCGGACGCCCGCATGCTGCCGGACGACATTGGTAAATGGTACGTGCGCAACAGCAGCGGAACCATGGTGCCCTTCTCTGCCTTCTCGTCAGCGAAATGGCAATATGGTTCACCGCGCCTTGAGCGTTACAACGGTCTGCCTGCGATGGAAATCCTGGGACAGGCTGCGCCAGGCAAAAGCTCGGGTGCGGCAATGGACCTGATGGAAGAGCTGGCGGCGAAACTGCCTGCCGGTATCGGCTATGACTGGACCGGTATGTCCTATCAGGAACGCTTGTCAGGCAACCAGGCCCCTGCGCTCTATGCTATCTCGCTGATTGTGGTCTTCCTGTGTCTCGCCGCACTGTACGAGAGCTGGTCGATTCCATTCTCGGTTATGCTGGTTGTCCCGCTCGGGGTCATTGGTGCACTGATCTTTACCACCCTGCGTGGCCTGAGTAATGACGTCTACTTCGTAGTGGGGTTACTGACAACCATCGGCCTCTCCACCAAGAACGCCATCCTTATCGTCGAATTTGCTAAAGATTTGATGGATAAAGAGGGTAAAGGGCTGATTGAAGCTGCGCTGGAAGCGTGCCGTATGCGTCTGCGTCCTATCCTGATGACGTCACTGGCGTTTATTCTCGGGGTACTGCCGCTGGCGATCAGTACCGGTGCCGGTTCCGGTTCGCAAAACGCCGTAGGTACCGGTGTTATCGGTGGTATGGTCACCGCGACCATACTGGCGATCTTCTTCGTTCCTGTCTTCTTTGTGGTGGTACGCCGCCGCTTTGGCAAGAAAAAAGAAGAGTCAGCGAACAGTCATCCGGTTGAGCATAACCAGACTCACTAAGCTGTAAATCATCTGAGGCCGCGCAAGCGGCCTTTTTTTATGCCTGCGATTCAGCCCTTCTCACTTCCTGACCCTTTGCTTTTCCTGTCTCACGGACAGTTGCAATCCTGGCCTGTGCATCGCATAATATTGTTATAGTATAACATTACATAGGTGTGCATTATGAAAGCGAATATTCATCCTCACTATCGTCACGTGGTCTTCCATGACACATCGGCTGATGTCTGGTTCAAAATCGGATCAACCATCAAAACCGATCGCACCGTGGAGTTCGAAGGCGAAACGCTGCCCTACGTCACCCTGGATGTGTCGTCTGCCTCACATGTGTTTTACACCGGCAAACAGAAAGATTTTGCCAAAGAGGGCAGCACCGCGCGCTTTAACCAGCGTTTCGGGCGCTTTCTTGGAAAGAAATAGAGGAGAGGATCATGCAGGTATTAAGCTCGCTGCGTTCAGCAAAAAATCGCCATCGGGATTGTAAAGTGGTCCGCCGCAAAGGCCGTATTTACGTGATCTGTAAATCGAACCCGCGGTTTAAAGCAGTTCAGGGAAGAAAGAAAAAACGCTAGTTTGTGTCGTGATGACTGGCCGGGCTTGCCCGGCCTTTTTTATGCTTAGTGCATGCTCTTCAGCATCGCATTCACGTTGTGTTTAAAAGCCGCCTGATAGGTGGCTGCCGGGCCAGAGGCCGTGGATAACGCTTCCGGGTAGAGCTCACCACCCGGCTCAGCCCCGGTGGCGCTGGCAATCTGTTTTACCAGACGCGGGTCGGTCTGGTTCTCGATGAAATAGCGGTTGATGTGCTGCTGCTTCAGCTGGGTGATTAAATTACCCACGTTGCTGGCACTCGCTTCCGCCTCAGTAGAGAACCCTACCGGCGCCAGGAAAGTCACGCCATATCGCTGTCCAAAGTAACCAAACGCATCATGACTGGTCAGCACTTTACGCTTATCGGCTGGCACAGCGTCAAAGGCGGTTTTTGCCCAGCGATCCAGCGCCTGCAGTTGCTGAATGTAATTCTGTCCACGCTGACGAATGGCCGGAGCATCTTCAGGATCGGCTTTGACCAGCGCATTCATCACGTTGGTCGCGTAGATAACGCCGTTCTGCATGCTGTTCCAGGCGTGAGGATCGGTAACGGTTTTACCCTCCTCCTCCATGCTGCGAGTGGTGACACCGGTTGAGGCGACAACGGGCTGACCGCGATACCCTGAGGCGCTGACCAGCCGATCCATCCACCCTTCCAGTCCCAGTCCGCTGACAAACACCACATCGGCCTTCGCCAGCGCCTGACTGTCCTGCGGTGTCGGTTCAAAAGTATGAGGATCGCCATTCGGCCCCACCAGGCTTTTAACCTTTACATGATCGCCGCCGACCTGCTTAGCGATGTCAGCCAGCACGGTAAAGCTCGCCACGACATCCACCGTTTTGGCCATCGCCAGAGGCGTGGCAAACAGCGCAGCGAGCGCCAGGCTAACCGGTAATTTTTTCATAGATACCCCTTAAGATTAATGGCGGCGTAAAATTCCGCCGCACGGCCCTGTAAGAATGGAGAAAAAAAACAGCATGGCGGCGCTCAGCACCACAGCGGGACCCGCCGGCAATGAGAAGTGCCAGGAGAGCATCAGCCCGGCCAGCGACGAAATCATTGCCATGAAAATGGCGATAACCAGCATCGCGGCGAGATGGCGACTCCAGAAGCGGGCGCTGGCGGCGGGCAACATCATTAAACCCACTGACATCAGGGTGCCCAGCACCTGAAAACCCGCCACCAGATTCAGCACCACCAGCATTAAAAACAGACCATGCACCAGCGGCGCGCTCCATTTTCCCTGCGCACGCAGGAAGTCGCCGTCAAATGCATCGATGACCAGCGGACGATAGATCACCGCCAGCAGAATCAGCGTAAAGGCAGCGATGCCGCCCACCAGCAACAGCGCTGCGTTGTCTACAGCCAGCAGCGAGCCAAACAGAACGTGCAGCAGATCCACACTTGAGCCGCGTAATGAAACCAGCGTGACGCCCAGCGCCAGTGAACCCAGATAGAACCCGGCAAAACTGGCATCCTCTTTCAGCGGCGTGTAGCGACTGACCGCGCCAGAGAGCAGCGCCACGGCTAAACCAGCGATCAGGCCGCCAACACCCATCGCGACCAGTGACAATCCGGAGATCAGATAGCCAATGGCGGCACCGGGCAGCACCGCGTGTGATAAGGCATCGCCAATCAGGCTCATACGTCGCAGGGAGAGGAATACCCCGAGCGGCGTGGCGCTGACGGCCAGCGCCAGACAGGCCACCAGCGCGCGTCGCATAAAACCAAACTCAATAAAGGGTTGAATCAGGGTCACGGCGCACGACTCCCCAGAGAGGAAGCAGGCAGGCAGGTGCAGTTAACCTCACGTTCATCCATCGACATCACGTTACTGAAGTAGCGCGCCACCAGCGGACGATCGTGCAGCACCACCAGCAGGGTTGTTCCGGCCTGCTGTTGCTGCTCAAGGATCGACATCAGTAGCGTCACCGTCTGGCTGTCAATGCCGTTAAATGGCTCATCCAGAAGCCAGAGCTGGCTGCGCTGCAGCATCAGCCGCGCAAACAATACCCGCTGCAGTTGTCCACCGGATAACGTCGCGGGCTGCGCATCCGCATAATCACTCATCTGAACCGCTTCCAGCGCCTGCCAGATCTCCCGACGCAGTATCCGGTTAATGCCGCCAAACCAGCCGCAGCGTGGCCAGCAGCCAATAGAGACCAGTTCAAATACCGTCAGGGGAAAGCGGGTCTCAAGTTCGGTGCGCTGCGGCAACCAGCCGATATCCCGGCGTGCAACCTGCAGCTCGCAGCGCCCGGCTATCGGTGGCAGTAAGCCAGCAATGGTTTTTAACAGGGTTGATTTGCCGCTACCGTTCGCGCCGACCAGCGCAGTCATCGAGCCTGCTGCGAGCTGGCCGGTAATAGCCGGGGTCACAACCTGTCCCTGGTAGCCCGCGCGAAGTGCGTTAAACAGGATCATGTGCTGATCCCCCATTTTATTGCCACAGCAAGCAGCGTGATAAATAGCAGTACTACTCCCAGCCGCCCGCCCAGTGACATAAGTAGTCCACTCTGACGCATTACTTCACCATAATGTTATAACATAACAGTAAAGATACCTGATGTTGCTCTCTGTTGAATGTGGGATTGTGTATCAAAAGATAAATATCAGCTGCACACACTGGCAGACCCGCGCTGGCGGTAAGGCCTGCGGCTGCGTCTGGCAAATCTCAGAAACTGAGAGTTTTGTGCTCAACTGACTTGCAAACCAGTTGCAGAAAACCAATGATAGGTTTATTAACGGTTATAAGTGGAACAGATATGCTGTCACGCATTGAATGTGATATTGCCGCGGGTGAATCGGACTGCGCAAAAATAGCAGAGATTGTTCAGCGGAATATTCTCAAAATAACCGATTTGCTGGTAGGGGATTTACGCTGGTACTCACAAAATGCCCGGTTAGTTCCAGGCAGTTTAAAAATCATTTCGGTTGAATACCAGGATCTGAATAGTTTTAAATTACTTTACGATTTTGACTGGAATTTATTTAGTCCCTGCCTGGATCTAAATGAAACCGTGACGCAGTCAGAACAGGTAAACTTTCACATTAAGCCCGGTGCACTTGAGTTTGATGTGATCGACAATGAGCAACCCTCCCCTGGCGATGAATTGTAATATTTAGTAATGGAGGTGAGCAGAACTAATGGTTTTACACTATCTTTAAGGTATCCCGTTTAATAACTGCCCGAATAATCGCTTCCTGGCCGCGTGATCTTCTCTCGCCGCCCTGCGGCAACTGTGCTAGCTATGGAGGGGAAAAAGATGGACGAATACTCACCGAAACGGCATGATATTGCCCAGCTTAAATACCTTTGTGAGAGTCTGTTTGACGACAGCATGGCAACATTAACCGACAGTCATCATGGCTGGGTTAATGATCCCACTTCTGAAAGCAATCTACAGCTTAACGATTTGATTGAGCATATCGCCTCTTTCACCATGAATTACAAAATTAAGCACGTTGAAGATGAAGCGCTGATTTCGCAAATCGATGAATATCTTGATGATACTTTTATGCTATTCAGCAATTATGGTGTCAATAGTCCGGATCTTCAGCGGTGGCAACGTTCAGCAAAACGCTTATTTAATCTGTTCACTGAAGAGTGCGCTTTTCTCCAGCAACCGAGCCATTCATTATAGTAAAGACATGAGAACGGTTTATTTATGAACAAAACCCTGACTAAAACCGATTATTTGATGCGACTGCGGCGCTGCCGCTCTCTTGATACCCTGGAAAGGGTGATTGAAAAAAATAAGTATGAATTACCGGAAGATGAATTAGCGGTATTTTACTCAGCAGCTGACCATCGCCTGGCGGAACTGACGATGAACAAGCTCTACGATAAAGTCCCGGGTTCAGTATGGAAATTTGTCCGTTAATCTGATCGCTTACAGCTCAGTTTTACCCCAATAAAGTACCGGATAATCCTGCCTGCCGGCAAAGGATCGGCCCAGGCGGGTTTTGCCTGTCTGCAGCTTAGGGGGAGAATATCGAAGGGACAAAGTGGTGGGGGCCCTGCCAGCTACATCCCGGCACACGCGTCACCTGCTACGGCTGCTTCCTTCCGGATCTGACCGAGTTCACAAGCTAGCATTGCGGGAGAACCAACAGGGCCCCCATTGACAAGCCCTCTTTACGAGAGCGGGGGCATTATCTGGGAAGGAGGTGGCAATTGCAAGCGTAGTCGGGACAACCGTTGTTTTCTTGAACAACCACCGCTTTTACGCTTTCTCCGCCTTTTCCCCGTGCTAAAGTTAAAACCCTTTTTCCTGATGAAATAAGTACATGAATCAGCCAGACACTTTCCAGCAACGCATCTGGCAAATTGTTGCCGCTATTCCGGCTGGCCGCGTCACCACCTATGGCGATGTGGCGCTACTGGCCGGTTCTCCGCGCGCGGCGCGTCAGGTCGGTGGCGTGCTGAGCCGCTTACCCGAGGGCACTACCCTTCCCTGGCATCGCGTCGTAAACCGACACGGCACAATTTCTCTTCAGGGTGACCGTCTGTTGCGGCAGCGGGATGCACTGGAGGCGGAAGGCATAGAGGTGAGTGACGACGGACAGCTCGATCTCGAGACTTATCGCTGGCGAGTTTAGACAGGGAAAAAAGGGCGACTATGTCGCCCCGAAAAGAGTTTACAGACGGGTTGGAGCAGGAACCGCAGCAGACGGCGTCACCTGAGTCGGTGAGGTCGAAGGAACGGTGGTCGCTGCGCCCGGCTGGGTTGGCATCGCCATAGACGGTACCGGTACCAGCAGCAGCTCTGCTTTGGTGCCACCCTGGTTAATCACCGGCTTCACGCCTTCAGTGATAAAGGCCAGCTTACCGTCGATTGAGATGGCTGCGCTTAACAGAATGCGTGCATCAGGCTTGATGTCGGCTGGGTTAAACGGCAGCACGAACTGGAACGGTGCCTGTTTGCCTTCGGTTCGCACCACGCGCTGCGACAGCACTTTTGATGGTGCATCGGCGACGGACGCATCAGAGAGCGTCACGGTTAATACCGCATCCGGCGGCAGCGCAATGCGCTGGCGGATAAAGACTGAACCACTTACGTTAGGCTGCGCAATCGCCGCCGTCTGTCCTGCAACTGCAGAACCCAGAGTTGGCGTTGGCACGGGTTTACTCTTGTCGGCGCATCCTACAACAGCAACCGCCATAACTACTCCACTGAACACATGCCTGAGTTTCATTGATGTCGTCTCCATTTGATCAAAATGATTGTCGGCAGCGAATCCTGCTTACAGCGCTTCACTCGCCGTATGTCCTTAATGTTGGCACAAAAATGAAATTTTGCCTGGCACCGACAATGTAGAAAGTCTGATTGACGTCAACTGGTCCGATCTTTCACACTGAGCAGGTCACTATATTGAGGAATGCGCCATGAGTCAGGCACTGCAAAATCTGCTGAATTTATTAAATCTGGAAAAACTGGAAGAGGGTTTATATCGCGGCCAGAGCGAAGATATTGGCCTTCGTCAGGTGTTTGGCGGTCAGGTGGTGGGTCAGGCGCTGTATGCCGCAAAGCAAACCGTGGCGGAAGATCGCATTATTCACTCTTTTCACAGCTATTTTTTGCGGCCCGGCGATAGTCAGAAAGCGATTATTTATGATGTTGAAACGTTGCGTGATGGCAAAAGTTTCAGTGCCCGGCGGGTCAGTGCCATTCAGAATGGGCAGCCGATTTTTTATATGACCGCCTCGTTCCAGTCACCGGAAAGCGGCTTTGAACATCAGAATCCGATGCCACAGGTGGCGGGGCCAGAGAATCTGTTAACTGAACAGGCGATGGCGCAGAAAATGGCGCATCTGCTGCCAGAAAAGCTACGTGAAAAATTCATTGCTGAGCGTCCGCTGGAGATCCGCCCGGTACAGATTCACAATCCTCTCCGGGGCCATGTGGATAAGCCGGAGCGCCAGGTCTGGATCCGTGCCACCGGCCCACTGCCCGACGATTTGCGTATCCATCAGTATCTGCTCGGCTATGCTTCCGATCTCAATTTCCTGCCGGTCGCGCTCCAGCCGCACGGCAAAGGCTTTTTAGAGCCGGACATGCAGGTCGCCACTATCGACCACTCAATGTGGTTCCACCGCCCGTTCGACTTCAGTGAATGGCTGCTCTATAGCGTGGTCAGTACTTCGGCGTCAGGCGCACGGGGTTTTGTCCGGGGCGAGTTCTACAATCAGCAGGGTGTGCTGGTGGCCTCAACGGTTCAGGAAGGGGTGATGCGTCAGCGCAGCGAATAAAAAAAGGGGGCGATTACTCGCCCCCGGTTGATCTTTTCACTGCCCATCCGTTACTGGTTGTAAGCATTCTCGCCGTGGCTGTTTACATCCAGACCTTCACGCTCATGCTCTTCCGGAACGCGCAGACCGACAATCAAATCAGCCAGCTTGAAGCCGATGAAGGCGACAACGCCCGACCAGACGATAGTCAGGCCCACGCTGAAGAGCTGTACCCAGACCTGATGGCCCATGGTGACCCCCTCTGCGTAGCCTACGCCGCCCAGTGAAGAGGAGGCAAACACGCCAGTCAGGATACAGCCGACAATGCCGCACACGCCATGCACGCCGAACACATCGCAGGGATCATCCACGCGCAGCCATTTTTTCAGGGTGGTCACGCCCCACAGTCCCGCCAGTCCGCCGACCAGGCCGATGATTAATGCACCGCCGACGCCGACGTAACCACAGGCAGGCGTAATCGCTACTAATCCGGCAATAAAGCCTGAACAGGCACCCAGCAGCGAAGGCTTACCACGTACCGCCCACTCGCCAAAGGTCCATGACAACACGGCGCCCGCTGTGGCGACAACGGTGTTCAGGAAGGCCAGCGCCGCGATTTCGTTTGCTGCAGAAGCAGAACCGGCGTTGAAACCGAACCAGCCGACATACAGAATGGCGGTGCCGGTGAATACCATTGGCAGGTTGTGTGGTTTGAAGGCCTCTTTACCAAAGCCGGCACGTTTGCCCACCAGATAAGCGCCCACCAGACCGGCGACAGCGGCGTTAATATGCACCACGGTGCCGCCAGCAAAGTCCAGCGCGCCATCCTGTGCCAGGAAACCGCCAGCCCACACCATGTGTGCAATAGGCAGGTAAGCCAGGGTCAGCCAGACGCCGACAAAAATCAGTACGGCAGAGAAACGGATGCGTTCTGCGATAGCACCAACAATCAGGCCCACCGTGATACAGGCAAACGAGGCCTGGAACGCGACATGAATATATTGATAGAAGCTGCCCATGACGGCGGTCAGCTGAATGTTTTTCAGCATCACCCAGTTAAAGCTGCCAAAGAATGCGTTGCCTTCACTGAACGCCAGTGAATAGCCGTAAACCATCCACAATACGCAGACCAGTGAGAAGGTGACGGCAACCTGGGTCAGCATCGACAGCACGTTTTTACCGCGAATCAAACCACCGTAAAACAGCGCGATACCTGGAATTGACATAAACAGCACCAGCGCGGTGCAAATCATCATAAATGCGTTATCAGCCTTGTCCGCAACGGCAGGCGCAGCCATTGCGAGTGAGGGTAACAGTGCCAGGCTGGTGAGGCCCAACTTAGCGAAAATTTTATTCATTTTTATTCCATCCCATCACAGTACTGAGTCTTTATTACAGAGCGGCTTCGTCGGTCTCGCCGGTACGAATACGGATGACGCGCTGCAGTTCAGCTACGAAAATTTTACCGTCGCCAATTTTGCCGGTGTAAGCCGCTTTACTGATGACATCCACCACTTCGTCTAACTGATCGTCGGCAATAGCGATATCAATTTTGACCTTAGGCAGGAAGTTCACGCTGTACTCTGCGCCACGATAAAGCTCTGCATGGCCCTTCTGACGGCCAAAACCTTTCACTTCGGAGACGGTCAGTCCCTGAATGCCGATAGAGGATAAAGCTTCACGTACATCCTCCAGCTTGAATGGCTTAATTACGACGGTAACCAGCTTCATTGGATCCCCTCCAGCGAGTAAATAGGTAACGTTTACGGACACGCAGGGATATAAGCAAAGCCTGTGCCAGAGTGTGAAAATGACGGTAATACGTTGTTCAGGCGAGACGCGACAAGGGATGCTTTAAAGAGGATGGGAAACAGAGAGGCCGTACAGGGGAAATTGCAGCGGAGGGCTGCACTCCTTTGGTGCTTCAGGCGTCAAAGGAGTGCATTTATACAGATTAATCTGATAAAGGTGCGCAAAAAAGGTGCAACTCAGCCTTCAGTTGTTACAGCGACGCCCGATACCAGATCTTCACCTGCCTGCTGCAGCTGATACATCTGCCAGTAACGTCCCTGCATCGCCAGCAGTTGCTGATGCGTACCCTGCTCAACCACACGACCACGATGCAGCACAAGAATCTTGTCTGCTTCAATAATCGTTGAGAGGCGGTGAGCAATCACCACCAGCGTGCTGTGCTGGCGCAGCGTCTCAAGCGTCTGCTGAATAGCCTGCTCGGTGCCGGAATCAATATTGGCCGTCGCTTCGTCGAGGATCAGTATCTGCGGCAAATCAACCAGCACCCGGGCCAGTGCCAGCAGCTGTTTCTGCCCGACCGACAGATTATTGCCCTGCTCGCCCAGCCGGGTATGTATTCCCTCCGGCAACGCATGCGCCAGCGGAGCCAGCTGCACCTGTTCCAGCACCGTCCAGACGGCCTCTTCGCTGATGTCGCGTCCCAGCCGCACATTCGCCAGCAGCGTATCGGCCAGCACCACCGGATCCTGCTGCACCATCGCGATACCGCGCCGCAGCACGGCATGGCTCAGGTTGCTGATGGGTCGATCATCAATGCGGATCTCGCCACGCGTTACCGGGTAGTAACCCATTAACAGGTTCGCCAGCGTGCTTTTACCGCTGCCGGTATGTCCCACCAGCGCCACAAACTCGCGTGGGGCAACCTCAAGATTGATATCACTGAGCACATCGCGGTTTTCACGGTAGGCAAAGCTCAGATTGTTCAGGGTGATACGACCTGAAGCCAGCGGTTGCTGATCGGCACCATACTGCTGCTGTGCAGCATCCATCAGTTCGAAAATACGCTCACCTGAAACTACCGCCTGCTGCAGCATTGATTGCTGAGTGGTCAGCTCAATCAGCGGCTCATTCAGACGCCCCAGATAGGTAATAAAGGCATAGAGTACCCCCACTTCAAACACGCCAGGCATCGAGAAACTAAACAGGATCAGCAGCCCACACAACACCATCGCTGAAAACAGGCTCAACAGCGGACGCAGCAGAAAACCATCCAGACGCAGCGTTTCCATTCGCGCCAGATAGTGAGAGCGGCTCGCTTCGCCCATTCGCTCACCAAATCGCGCCTGCTGACGAAACTGCTGGATCACGCTCATACCGCTGATCACTTCGTTAAAGCCATTATTGATGTCTGCCAGATAGCTGCGAACCCGACGGGCAATGGGCGTGCTGTAACGCTGATAGATGAACATCACCACCAGTACCAGCGGGAAGATCATCATCGCCACCAGCGCCATGCGCCAGTCAAGGCTGAACATCGCCACCATCATGGCGCCGACCAGTGCGGCACTGCGCAACACGGTTGAAACCACCGTGACGTAGAGATCGCGGATCACTTCGGTGTCGTTAGTCACGCGTGAAATAATCTGCCCGACCGGCTGGGTATCAAAGGCACTCAGCGGCTGACAGAGTGCGGCATTCATCACGTCACTGCGTAACCGCTGTACCACGCCGATAGCGGCTCGGTTAAACAACAGCGCCTGCCAGTAGTGCAGCCCGGCGGCCAGCAGCTGTAGCAGGATAAAACTGACCACCAGTCCGGCGACCACTCCCCAGGGCATCTGATGTTTCGCCACCAGGTTGTCGATAAAATAGCTGACCAGCACCGGTCCGGTCACTTCCGCCGCGGCAGCGATCCACAGCATCCCTACCGCCAGCGACAGGGATTTACGCCACGGCTTACCGTAGCTCAGCAGACGCTTCAGGGTAGGCCACAAGCGTGCAGACTTAGCCATGCGGCACTCCTTTCTCATTTTCATCATCATCCAGCGCCGCTTCCAGTTGCTGGTAACGGTACATGTCCCGATACCAGCCAGCACTGCCGGTCAGGGCGTCGTGGTCACCCCGCTGCGCCACTCTGCCCTGCTGCAGGACCAGGATTTCACTGGCTTCCGTCAGTGCCGATAAGCGGTGCGCGCTGATAATCAGCGTGCGTCCCTGCCCCCAGATGCGCAGGTTATGCAGGATTTCGTGTTCGGTACGGCCATCCACCGCAGAAAGCGCGTCGTCCAGAATCAGGATTTCCGCATTCAGCAGCAGCGCCCGGGCAATCGAAAGACGCTGCTTCTGTCCACCCGACAGCATCACACCGCGCTCCCCGACTTCCGTTTCATAGCCCTGCGGCAGACGCAGGATATCGTCATGAACGCAGGCCAGCGTGGCGGCATGCTCAATCTCCTGCTGGGTTGCGCCCGGTTTCCCCAGCGCAATATTGTTCGCCACGCTGTCTGAGAACAGGAACGGTGTCTGGCTGACCACGGCCAGACGGCTGCGCCAGCTATCCAGCCGCAACTGCGGCAGCGGGATCTGGTGATAACGGATGTCGCCCTGCTGAATATCAAAGTGGCGCTGAATCAGGCTAAGCAGCGTACTTTTGCCACTGCCGGTTGGTCCGCACAGCCCCAGCATCTCGCCGGGTTTCAGCTGGAAGCTGACATCGCTTAAGACCGGACCCACGCTGGCCGGATAGTTAAAGGCACGAATCGCGACCTGCAGCGTGCCCGGTTCAGATGGCAGTGACTTATCGCCATCTTCCACCGCTGGCGCTTCCGCCAGCAGCGCGCCGATGCGGCTCCAGGCGGCGCTGCCGCGTTCAACAATATTAAACATCCACGCCAGCGCCAGCATCGGCCAGATCATCAGGCCGAGATACATCACAAAGCTGGTGAGCTGCCCCAGCGTCATCTCTCCATGCCAGACCAGCCAGCTGCCGCCACCAATCGCCAGCAGGTTTGAGAAGCCGATAGCGATATAGATAGTGGGGTCGAAACGGGCATCGACCCGCGCCACGCGCAGGTTTTTTTCACCGGTATCGCGGGCGATATCGGAAAATTGCTGCGACTGATGCTGTTCAAGGCCAAAGGATTTAATCATCCGGATGCTGGTCAGGCTCTCCTGCGTCTGATCGTTGAGACTGGAGAAGGCGGCCTGTGCCAGCTTAAAGCGATGGTGCAGTTGATTACCGTAGCGATGGATCACGATGGCCATAATGGGCATCGGCACCAGCGCAAGCAGCGTCAGCTGCCAGCTGATCTGCGTGCTCATTACCAGCAGCACCACGCAGCCCATGACCAGCGAGTCGACCAGCGTCAGAACCCCTTCTCCGGCCGCAAACACCACCCGATCCACGTCGTTGGTGGCGCGCGCAATCAGGTCGCCGGTGCGGTGACGCAGATAAAATGCCGGTTGCTGACGACTCAGCTGGCGATAGAAATCTTCGCGCAGCTCAACCGCCAGCTGGTAGGAGGCACCAAACAGCAGCACGCGCCAGACATAGCGCAGCAGATAGACCACCACCGCCGTTGCCAGCATGATCCCAATCCACATCATGATGCGGCTGGTGCTCATGTTGTCACGCGTCACGCCATCGACAATCACCCCGACCACATGCGGTGGCAGCAGCTGCAGAATAGCAATAACAATCAGCAGGAGGACCGCGCCCAGATAGCGCCGCCACTCCCGCAGAAAATACCAACTTAATTGACTGAATAATCGCACAACGCTGCTCTCAATCTCAGGCCCTCAGGGGGCGACAGGTAAAGCCGTGGTGTATTTAATCTCTTCCATGGCGAAGCTGGATGTCACATCAATCAGGCCGGGCACCCCATTCACTACTCGCTTGTAGAAAGCATCATAGCTTTTCATGTCGGCCACCTGAATGCGCAGCAGGTAATCATACTCGCCTGCCATACGGTAAAAGGCCATTACCTCCGGCATGCTGCTCACCACCGAGACAAATGCCTGATACCAGTCGCGGCTGTGCTGCTGCGTTTTAACAAACATAAACGCCGTCAGTGACAGTCCGATTTTATCTCCATCCAGCAACGCCACCCGTGCGCGAATAATGCCATCATCTTCAAGCTTTTTCAGGCGCTTCCAGCAGGGTGTGGTGGTGAGGTTGACGGCATCCGCCAGCGCCTGCAGCGACAGCGTGCAGTCATGCTGCAGCAGTGAGAGCAATTTAAGGTCAGTTTTATCTAACATTCGCGGCTCCGGGAGAATCATTTTCTCCATTACCGCCATTTTAGCGGTAATTGTGCAATCTCTTTTTCCTGCACGTGCCATAAAATAGCCGCATCACTTTTTTACCGGACGCCTGAGATGCACACCTGCTGGATTCGCCACGCTATCAACGAAATTAACGCTGATTTTCAACGATCGGCTGAGACCCATTTGATCCGTTTCGATCTGGCGGACTTTCCCGGTATCTGGTTCTATCTGAAAGATGAAAGTACCCATCCCAGTGGCAGTCTTAAACACCGGCTGGCACGATCCCTGTTCCTCTACGGCCTCTCCAACGGCTGGATTAAACAGGATACGCCGATTATCGAAGCCTCGTCAGGCAGCACTGCCGTTTCTGAGGCGTACTTCGCAAGGCTGCTGGGTCTGCCCTTTATTGCGGTGATGCCGGCGAGCACAGCGAAGCGTAAAATTGAGCAGATCACTTTTTATGGCGGACAGTGCCATTTTGTTGAAGATCCCTGCCAGCTCTATGCTGAATCTGAACGGCTGGCGCGGGAGCTCAATGGCCATTTTATGGATCAGTTTACCTATGCTGAACGTGCCACCGACTGGCGCGGCAATAACAATATTGCAGAGAGCATTTTCCGTCAGATGGAGCATGAACCTTATCCGATTCCCCATACGATAATCATGAGTGCGGGCACCGGCGGCACCTCAGCCACGCTGGGCCGCTATATCCGTTATCAGGGACTGGAAACTAAACTACTGGTGGTTGATCCGCAGCATTCGGTGTTTTTTGATTACTGGCAGAAGCGTGATGCCACCCTGACCAGCGCGCGCGGCAGCATGATCGAAGGAATTGGCCGTCCGCGAGTGGAGCCGTCGTTTATGCCTGACGTGATCGACGAAATGATCAAAGTGCCGGATGGTGCAACGCTGGCCGCCATGCTGAAACTGGAAAAGATTCTGGGACGCAAGCCTGGCGCCTCTACCGGCACCAATTTCTGGGGCATGATGCAGGTGGCAAAACGCTTACGGGCAGCGAATCAGCAGGGAGCACTGGTGACACTGCTGTGCGACAGCGGCGAACGTTATCCCGATAGCTACTATCAGCCTGAGTGGGTGGCAAAACATATTGGCGATATCACGCCATGGCAGCGCGAGCTGGAATAAAAAACCGGACATCCTGTCCGGTTCACGGCAATCCTCAGCATTCGGGGGAATACGCGAGGTCGGGTGTTGCCAGCCAGTGATTTAAATAGTGAGACACCGCCTGTGTCTCGCAATGCCCTAATACCGGCAGATGCGGTAGCGCGGCTTTCAGCTGCGCCATCGCATTGCCCATGATAAAACCCTGTCCGGCCTGCGCCAGCATCTCGCGATCGTTCATCGCATCACCAAACGCCATACACTCCGCCATGGTCAGCGACAGATGGTCACATAACAGTGCCAGCGCGCTGCCTTTATTGCAGCTGGCGGGTAACACCTCCAGACAATCCACAGCAGAGAAGCAGATGTTAGCCTGCTCGCCCAGTGCGGCATCCAGCTCTGTTTTTAGCTGACAGAGGCGCTGATGCTGATCGATAAAGCAGATTTTTGTCACCTGATGCGCGGGCAACCTTTTAAGATCGCACAGCTGATAGCCAAATCCGCTGATCTGATGGGCCACCAGCAGTTCAGGCTGTGGGTGATCGGTAAACCACCCCTGATCGTTGAAAACATGCAGGGTGGCGGGCGTATCCCAGCGGCGGTGGATCACCTCTTCGGCGACCGCAGAGGGCAGATCACGCGCAAAGATCAGATTGCCCTGCCTGTCGTGTACACGAGTGCCATTACCGGTAATCAGCCACGCGGGCAGTGTCATTTTTTCCCGTAAGATCTGCATCTCCAGCAGATGGCGGCCCGTCGCTAGCGCCAGATTAACGCCACGCAGATGCAACGCCTGCAGGCTATCCAGCGTCTGCTGACCCAGCTGATGATCCGGCAGCAATAATGTGCCATCCATATCGAACGCGGCTAAACGCACCATGATTTACCTCCTGCTGAAAGATGAACTCCACTATTGCCTGTTAATTGCGGAACTAATAGTGAATACTTTTAAAAAACTGTTCCGGGTTTAACATGCGCCAGCTTAACCGTCTTAATCAGTTCCAGCGTCTGTGGCAGCAGAGTCAGGGCGCCCCACAGCAAACCTGCGTGGCGGAGATGGCCCGCCACTGTATCTGCAGCGAGCGTCATCTGCGCACGTTGCTGTCACAGTGGCAGCATGCAGGCTGGCTCAGCTGGCGCGGCGAGCCAGGCCGTGGCAAACAGGGACAAATAGTGTTTCTGCGCTCACCTGAACAATTACGGCAGCAGTTGCTGCAACAACAGCTCGACGCCGGAGACGCCGCTGAGGCCTTGCAGCTGCTGGATCTGCCGCCGGAAAGGCTGATCAATATGCTGCGGCCATTAATGGGTGGACAGTGGCAGAACGATACGCCGGTTCTGCGCATCCCCTACTATCGTCCGATGGAGAGCACAGAGCCGCGCCAGATTACTGGTCGGGCCGAACAGCACCTGGCTCGCCAGATCTATTCCGGTCTGACCCGCTTTGAGCAGGATGAGCCGGTCGGCGATCTGGCGCATCACTGGCAATATGACGAGGCGTCA
This sequence comes from Pantoea sp. PvP021, assembly GCF_054056055.1. Classification (NCBI taxonomy): domain Bacteria; kingdom Pseudomonadati; phylum Pseudomonadota; class Gammaproteobacteria; order Enterobacterales; family Erwiniaceae; genus Pantoea; species Pantoea sp. PvP021. The sequence continues at coordinate 1,769,589 of NZ_JBSRXX010000001.1, forward strand.
TCTGGCTGGTTATTCTGGTTACGGCCTCAGCTGATGTGGCACAACGACGAGCCTCTGCAGGCCGCACAACTGGTGGCGCAGTTCCACCAGCTGTTGCGAGATAGGCGCGTCAGTGTGTTGCTGGCCGATGTGGTCAGCGTGGATGCGCCCCATCCGCTTGCGGTGCGTTTCGTACTGCGACGCCCTGATTTCTGGCTGCCCCATCGGCTCGCCCACTTGTTGTGCCTGCTGCCCCATCCCATCGATCCCGCCACGGGCAGCGGGCCGTGGAAACTCAGGCACTTCAGCACCGAACTGGTCAGGATTGAAAGTCACGCGCGCTGGCATCTGCAGCGTCCTCTGCTGCAGGCGGTGGAGTACTGGATTACCCCTCAGCTGTTTGATCCCGCTCTCGGCAGCAGCTGTCGTCATCCGGTGCAGATTGCGATAGGCGATGCCACAGAGCTCAGGACGCTGCAACCGGTCAGCAGCAGTATCAGCCTCGGCTTCTGTTATCTGGTCTGCCGGCCGCGAGCCGGATTTACCCCTGATCAGGCGTGCACGCTTTTCCAGCTGATCCAGCAAAGCGGCATTGTCAGCCGGTTGCCTCTGGATGAGGGACTCATCACTCCCAGTAAAGAGTTGTTACCTGGCTGGAGTGTGCCGCTGATTGATGCTGTCAGGGTTCCCTTACCGGCAACCCTGACGCTGCATTATCAGTTGCCGGTTGAGCTGCATCAGATGTCACAGGCGCTGGTTGCACTGTTAAAACAGCACGGCTGCACCCTGAAGGTAGTTTTTCATCCGGTAAAAAACTGGCACGGCATCGACCCGCTTGATGAGGCGGATATCGTGATGGGCGACAGACTGATTGGTGATGCGCCGGTCTTTACGCTGGCCAGCTGGTTACAGACTGACCCGCTATGGCGGCCGCTGTGGCCCACACTGCAGGGCGAAGAGATTCAGGCGCAACTGCTGGCTATCCAGCAAATTGCTGACGACGAAACCCGTGCCCGCTCGCTGCATCAGCTTTATCATCAGCTGATGACGGGCGGCATCCTGCTGCCACTGTTCAATTATCGCTATCAAATCTACGCGCCGCCGGGCGTTGAAGGGATTGAACTGAATACGCTGGGCTGGTTCGATTTCAGCCGCGCATGGATCCCGCCGCCCATTGATCTGCCATGCAGCTGTTCAGCGGCGGACTGAGGCATTACCATAAGCGCAAAATTAATTATCAGGAAAACACCATGAAACGCGCTGTTGTAGTTTTCAGCGGTGGACAAGACTCCACTACCTGCCTGATTCAGGCATTACAGCAATATGATGACGTTCATTGCGTCACTTTCGACTATGGACAACGCCATCGGGAAGAGATCGATGTGGCCCGCGACCTGGCGATTAAATTGGGCGCGCGCGCGCATAAAGTGCTGGATGTCACCATGCTGAACGAACTCGCCGTCAGCAGCCTGACGCGGGATAACATTCCGGTGCCGGCTTATAATCCCGAGGCCAGTGGATTACCCAGTACGTTTGTGCCGGGACGCAATATTCTCTTTCTGACGCTGGCCTCGGTTTACGCTTATCAGGTCGAAGCGGAAGCGGTGATCACTGGTGTCTGTGAGACCGATTTCTCCGGCTATCCCGATTGCCGCGATGAGTTTGTCAAAGCGCTGAACCATGCGGTGTCGCTGGGCATGGCGCGCGATGTTCGTTTTGAGACGCCGCTGATGTGGCTCAATAAAGCGGAAACCTGGGCGCTGGCGGATTACTGGCAGCAGCTTGCGCTGGTACGCGAGCAGACGCTGACCTGCTATAACGGCGTGAAAGGTGATGGATGTGGTGAGTGTGCAGCCTGTCATTTACGGGCCAATGGCCTGCAGGGTTATCTCAACGATCGTGCTGGCGTAATGGCGGCAATGAAAGCAAAAAGCGGTCTTAACTAAGAGTGTCTGACGTGGCGGCAGAGAATCCGGGTTGCCGCCTTTTTATCGACTCATGCCATCAGACGCATCAGTCGCTCGCGCAACTCCCCTTCCAGCGCAACCGCCTTCTGAGTCCGTAAATCAATACAGACAAAAGTGAGTGCGGCATCCGCCACCACGGTCTCCTGCCCTGCCAGCAAAACCCGCTGCGCAATAATGCCGCTTTTGCCATTCAACTGCGTGATCTCACTGTCGATAGTCAGTACGTCGCCCAGCACGGCCGGGCGACGGTAGTTGATGTTGATGTTTACCACCACAAAAGCCAGTTTCTGTTCCTGCAACCAGTGGAATGCTTCCACCTCTTCCAGCCATTCCCAGCGCGCCTCCTCCAGAAACTCAAGATAGCGCGCATTATTGACGTGCTGATAGACATCCAGATGATAGCCGCGCACTTTTATGGTGGTCTGCATGATCATGCTCTCCTGCTGCTGTGAATTAACTGGTTGGACCTGTTCACTTTAGCAGAGTCGCCTGTCTATCGTGGGTTAAGCATCACAGATGTGTACTGCTTCACAATTTCAGCCGGGCCGCATTTCGCTCTATCAACGCATTGCCGATGCCCGGCACTTCACTGAGTTGCTGAATTGCGCTAAACGGTCCGTACTGTTCGCGATAGCTCACAATTGCCTGCGCCTTTTTCAGCCCCACCCCATTCATAACGGCAGAGAGCTGTTCGGCTGTTGCTTCATTGATGCTGACCTGCTCCTGCTGTGGCTGCGCGGCGGCTTCCGGCTTCGACGCAGGATGTGAGCTCTGCGTGACGGCTGCGCTGACAGGTTCAGGTGCCGCAGAGACGCTGCTGTGACAGAGTGCGCCGCCCAGCGCGAGTGAAAGATAAAAGGCAACGAGTTTAGGTTTAGCCATGCTGTGTTTCTCCTTGTGTGTAAACAGCAGCGACAGAGTGGCACTACTGCACACAAGGCTCAAAAGCGGGATTTCAGAAATGGAAAAGGCCGCGAATGCGGCCTTTGATTGTTACAGTCGTTGCGCAGTTTCTGCGAGGCTTACTGCATTTGTGCGGCAGCGCCGTACTTAATTTTGGCCTCTTTACGCAGGTTTTGCAGTAATGCTTCAAACGCCAGCTGCGCATTATTCTGCGTGACGCCTTTGACCATTTCGTCAATCTGCGCCTGCGGCATGCTGCCGGTTTTAACTTTATCAACCGCCACCAGTACCACATTGCCCTGCATATCTTCGCTGACACCCCAGGAAGGTTTATTTTCCGCAGGCTGAGGCAGGTTAAAGGCAGTCTGTGCCACCGGATCCTGCGCATTGCGATCAACGGTCTTGCTGGCGCTCAGCGTCAGACCTGCGGCAGTCAGCGCATCCTGCTTACCGGCTTTGAGATCGGCCAGCAGCTTATCGGCCTGAGCTTTCGCCTGCTGCGTCGCTTTATCATGCTTAAGCGTGTCAGTGATCTGCGCCTTAACCTGCTCAAGCGGTTTTACCGCTTCCGGTTTATGCTCACTGATACGCAGCACAAAGGCACGGTCGCCATCGACAGTGATGATATCGGAGTTGTTGCCCGGCGCGCCGTTTTGCCCGACCAGACCGCCATTAAAGATCGCCTGCTTCACCGCATCAAAGTTAAGCTCATCTGGCAGCGTATCCTGACTGAACCAGCCAGTCTCTTTCGCTTTCAGACCAGAAGCCTGCTCTGCACCCGCCAGTGACTCATTGTCATTGCTGGCCGCTTCGCTGACTTTCTGTTGCACTTTGTAGAAGGCATCAACGCCCTTCTCCTGCTTCACTTTCGCTGCAATGGCGCTGCGCACTTCATCCAGTGGCTTAACCTGCTCTGGCTGAATATCGTCAAGACGAACCACCAGGAAGCCCACTGAAGATTTGATCACGCCTGACATCTGGCCTTTCTCAGTCAGACCGGCATTTTTCAGCTCATCCGGCGTCGTAGAGGGTTCCAGCCAGCCCATATCGCCGCCCTTACGCGCCGAGATCGGGTCAATGGATTTGGCTTTTGCCACGTCAGCGAAGCTGGCACCCGCTTTCAGCTGCGCCAGGACCGCACTGGCATCGGCTTCAGTTTTGGTCTGAATGACGCTGTAGCGCGTACGCTGTGGCTGCGAATAGTCCGCTTTATGCTGGTCGTACCAGGCCTGAATATCGGCCTCGCTGGCATCCTGCTGCATGCTGGCTGCATCCATCAGGAGGTAGCTGACACGGAACTGCTCTGGTGCCATAAAGCTGGTTTTATGCTGCTGATAATACTGACTGATTTCGTCGTCAGTAACGGCCTGCTTCGCCGCCAGTGCATTGACGTCCAGCGTCGCCTGACGAATCTCACGCTGCTGTGAAACCAGGTCCACCAGTTTGCTGGCTTCGCCTTTCAGCGTGAAGTCGGTGTTAGCCACGGCATTGATCAGCTGTTGATTGGAGAGCTGCTTACGCAACGCTTCGGCATACTGGTCGGCGCTGAAGCCCATATTGCTGATCAGACTCAGATATTTGGCATTGTCGAATTTACCGTTGGTCTGAAAAGCCTGCTGATTGAAGATAGCCTGCTTCACCTGATCGTCGCTGATGCTGAGGTGGAGATCTTTGATGTAGCTATCAAGCAGCGCCTGATCGATTAGCTGCGACAGCGCCTGCTGCCGAATCTGCTGCATGTAGCCATCGTTGCTGGCCAGCTGTGAGAACTGATCGCCCAGCATCTGCTGCTGACGACTGCGCTCGCTGTTGAACGCCTGCTCCAGCTGTCCCCGGCTAATCTCCTGGCCGTTAACTTTGGCCGCATAGTCGTTATTACCGCCAATCAGATAGTTGCCAACGCCCGTCAGCACAAAGGAGAGGATAATCAGCCCCAAAATAATCTTGAGCACGACATGGTTCGACGCCGCGCGTAAATTGTCCATCATGGTATGGCAACACTCCGCTGTAGTGTGAATGTAAAGCTCGGTCGCAATTCGCCATTGGCTGGCGACTCACGCAACTGCTGGCTTAGCTGGCAGTCTCAATCCGGTCCAGGTCCATCTTACGGCCCGATTCTCACCGGTTAAAACAAAAAAGGCACATCTGATTGATGTGCCCGTATGTTACATGAGAACGGGTTAATCGTCCTCTAATCCACTGAAGAAAATGCGTCAATGAATCTATTCGTTGTTATTAATTGACAGCGTCTTTCAATGCTTTACCAGCACGGAAGCCTGGTACTTTACCGGCCGGGATGGTGATCTCTTTACCGGTTTGCGGGTTGCGGCCAGTACGTGCAGCGCGGTCACGCACAGAGAATGTGCCGAAACCTACCAGAGCCACTTCATCACCGTCTTTCAGCGCATCTGAAACTGAGCCCATAAATGCATCTAAAACACGTCCCGCTGCAGCTTTAGAAATATCAGCATCGGCAGCAATTTTGTCGATCAATTGTGACTTATTCACTCTCTTCATCCCCTCTTTTATTATTTCACATCGTACCCTGCATCCGGCAGGGTGCGAACGCGCAGCAAGTTATATCAAGCCTGTGGAGCCGAAACAACGGAATTTCTCTGAGAACGTCGCGTCGGCAGCCACCTAAATTAACGGCACAAAAAAAAGCTGGCAAGCGCCAATTGCCTTGCCAGCTCCGCTTTTTAACGGTTTTTGCCGTTAATCACTATTTTGCTGTTACGACCTGCATACCGTATGGCGCATTTTCCAGTGCCAGATTCAGCACCTCTTCAATGCGTTTCACCGGATGAATCTCCAGATCGGCAATCACGTTCTGTGGAATCTCTTCCAGGTCGCGCTTGTTGTCGTCAGGGATCAGCACGGTTTTAATGCCACCACGGTGCGCTGCCAGCAGTTTCTCTTTCAGCCCGCCAATCGGCAGCACCTGACCACGCAGGGTGATCTCACCGGTCATCGCCACATCCGCCCGCACCGGGTTACCGGTCAGACAGGAGACCAGCGCAGTACACATGGCGATACCGGCACTTGGACCATCTTTCGGCGTAGCGCCTTCAGGGACGTGAACGTGAATATCACGTTTTTCGTAGAAGTCACCATTGATGCCCAGCTTCTCGGCACGGGCACGCACCACGGTCAGCGCAGCCTGAATCGACTCCTGCATCACTTCACCCAGAGAACCGGTGTAAGTCAGCTTGCCTTTACCTGGTACGCAGGCGGTTTCGATGGTCAGCAGATCGCCACCCACTTCCGTCCATGCCAGACCCGTTACCTGACCCACACGGTTTTCGCTGTCCGCACGACCGTAGTCGAAGCGCTGAACGCCCAGGAAATCCTTGAGGTTTTCGCCATTGATGTTGATGTGCTTTTTCGTCTTGTCCATCAGCAGTGATTTCACCGCTTTACGGCACAATTTCGACAGCTCACGCTCAAGGCTACGCACACCGGCTTCACGGGTGTAGTAACGGATAATGCCCACAATCGCGCTGTCTTCAACCGTAATTTCATTGGCTTTCAGGGCATTGCGCTCAATCTGCTTGGTCAGCAGATGCTGCTTAGCGATGTTCAGTTTTTCATCTTCGGTGTAACCCGACAGACGAATTACTTCCATACGGTCCAGCAGCGGTGCCGGGATGTTCATTGAGTTCGATGTAGCAACGAACATCACATCAGAAAGGTCATAGTCGACTTCCAGATAGTGGTCGTTGAACGCAATGTTCTGCTCAGGATCAAGCACTTCCAGCAGCGCTGAAGCCGGATCGCCGCGCATGTCAGAGGACATTTTGTCGATTTCATCCAGCAGGAACAGTGGGTTTTTAACCCCGACTTTCGCCATTTTCTGGATTAATTTACCCGGCATAGAGCCGATGTAAGTACGACGGTGACCGCGGATTTCAGCTTCATCACGCACGCCACCCAGCGCCATACGCACATATTTGCGTCCGGTCGCTTTGGCGATCGACTGACCGAGAGAGGTTTTACCTACCCCTGGCGGTCCGACCAGGCACAGAATCGGCCCTTTGATTTTGCTGACGCGACTCTGAACCGCAAGATACTCAAGAATACGATCCTTCACGCGCTCCAGCCCGTAATGGTCGGTATCCAGCGTCTCCTGCGCTTTACGCAGATCTTTCTTCACTTTGCTGCGCGCGTTCCACGGAACCTGCACCATCCAGTCGATATAGCCGCGAACCACGGTTGCTTCAGCGGACATCGGGGACATCATCTTCAGCTTCTGCAGCTCAGCTTCCGCTTTCTCGCGCGCTTCTTCCGGCATTTTTGCCGCGTCGATTTTGCGTTTTAACGCTTCGTACTCGTCGGGCGCGTCGTCCATCTCGCCCAGCTCTTTCTGAATCGCCTTCATCTGCTCATTCAGATAGTACTCGCGCTGGCTCTTCTCCATCTGCTTCTTAACACGGTTGCGAATGCGCTTCTCAACCTGCAGCAGATCGATTTCAGATTCCATCATCGCCATCAGATATTCCAGACGTTCGTTGACGTCGGACATCTCCAGCACAGACTGTTTGTCTGCCAGCTTCAGTGGCATATGTGCTGCGACGGTGTCGGCAAGGCGGGCCGCATCGTCAATGTTGTTCAGCGAGGTTAAAACCTCGGGTGGGATCTTTTTGTTGAGTTTGATGTAGCCTTCAAACTGATTGATCGCCGTGCGCACCAGCACTTCCTGCTCGCGCTCTTCGATCTCTGGCGAAACCAGATATTCAGCTTGTGCCACAAAATGGTCACCGTTATCGGCCAGCGTCGTAATGTGGGCGCGCTGTAAACCTTCGACCAGGACTTTGACGGTGCCATCCGGCAGTTTCAGCATTTGTAATACTGATGCAACGGTCCCTACTGAGAAGAGATCGTTAATGCCAGGTTCATCCGTTGAAGCCTCTTTCTGTGCGACCAGCATGATTTTTTTATCATGATCCATTGCGGCTTCAAGGCACCGAATTGATTTTTCCCGGCCAACAAACAACGGAATTACCATGTGCGGATAAACCACCACGTCGCGCAGCGGCAACACGGGGATTTCAATGCGTTCAGAACGCTCAGGATTCATAGAGCTCTCTCTTTGTTTAATGTCCGCCAGGTGATGGGAACCGCATCAGGCAGGTATGCAGTTAAACCCACAGGTATCTGAGTATATGGGGATGATTGTCCGACATTCAACGTCACAGAGGCGAGAAAAGCAAAAGGGGAAACATTTTCCCCTTTTTTATTACGACAAGATGGACGATCTGTTTAATTATTCGCCAGATGCCTGGGCTTCATGCTTACCGTAGATCAACATGGGCTCAGACTGACCTTCAATAACTGATTCATCAATCACTACTTTTTCCACGTCGTCCATGGAAGGCAGGTCATACATCGTTTCCAGTAACGCACCTTCTACAATTGAACGCAGACCACGTGCACCGGTTTTACGTGACATCGCTTTCTTAGCAATGGCGGTTAACGCCTCGTCACGGAACTCCAGCTCAACGCCTTCCAGGTTAAACAGCGCCTGGTACTGTTTGGTCAGGGCGTTCTTAGGCTCACGCAGAATCTGAATCAGCGCTTCTTCGCTCAGCTCGCTCAGGGTCGCAACAACAGGCAGACGACCGATGAACTCAGGGATCAGACCAAATTTGATCAAATCTTCTGGTTCACACTGCGCAAGCAGTTCGCCTTCGCTGGCTTTCTGCGATTTCCCTTTCACAGTCGCGCCGAAGCCGATACCGGATCCGGTTTCAACACGCTGGGCAATCACTTTGTCCAGGCCGGCAAATGCGCCGCCGCAGATAAACAGAATTTTAGAGGTATCAACCTGCAAAAATTCCTGTTGCGGATGCTTACGTCCACCCTGCGGGGGAACGGCAGCCACGGTGCCTTCAATCAGTTTAAGCAGTGCCTGCTGTACGCCTTCGCCTGACACGTCACGGGTAATCGACGGGTTATCAGACTTACGTGAGATTTTGTCGATTTCATCGATGTAAACGATGCCGCGCTGTGCTTTCTGTACGTCGTAGTCGCATTTCTGCAGCAGTTTCTGGATGATGTTTTCAACATCTTCACCCACGTAACCGGCTTCAGTCAGCGTGGTGGCATCAGCCATGGTAAACGGCACATCCAGCAAGCGTGCCAGCGTTTCTGCCAGCAGCGTTTTACCACTACCGGTCGGGCCAATCAGCAGAATGTTGCTTTTGCCCAGCTCGATACCATTGCTGGTATCGCCGTTGCGCAGACGCTTGTAGTGGTTGTAAACCGCAACCGCCAGCACTTTCTTCGCTCTTTCCTGACCGATGACATAATCATCGAGGTGATGGCGAATTTCATGTGGGGTTGGCAACGCACTACGTTCACGATGCGGGGCAACTTCCTTAATCTCTTCGCGAATGATGTCGTTGCACAGGTCAACACACTCATCGCAGATATACACTGACGGCCCGGCAATCAGCTTTCGCACTTCATGCTGGCTTTTGCCGCAAAAAGAGCAGTACAGCAACTTTCCTGAACCGTCTTTGCGCTTATCTGTCATCAGTTAACCTCTTCTTGTTCTCAGGCCATACCCGCGTACGGCTCAGGCCGTGCAGAGACGGCCGAAATTCATTCAACCCATAATAGTACCGTTGTCCTGTTAACTATAGACCAGGGACAACGGTAAGTCGGGTCTTATTGGCGATGCGTCAGAATTGAATCGACTAATCCATACTCTACCGCTTCATTTGCAGAGAGGAAACGGTCACGCTCGGTGTCACGCTCAATTTCTTCCAGCGTTTTACCGGTGTGCTCAGCCATCAGCTCATTCATACGCTGCTTAACTTTAAGGATTTCGCGCGCATGGATCTCGATGTCTGACGCCTGACCCTGATAACCGCCCAGCGGCTGGTGGATCATCACACGTGAGTTTGGCAGACAGAAACGTTTGCCTTTGGTCCCCGCCGTCAGCAGGAAAGCACCCATAGAACAGGCCTGACCCATACAGATAGTGCTGACATCCGGTTTGATAAATTTCATGGTGTCGTAGATCGACATACCGGCCGTGATGACACCGCCTGGCGAGTTAATGTAGAGATAGATATCTTTTTCCGGGTTTTCAGCTTCCAGAAACAGCATCTGCGCCACAATCAGATTAGCCATGTGGTCTTCGACCTGGCCAGTCAGAAAAATGACGCGCTCTTTAAGCAGACGGGAGTAGATGTCGTAAGAACGCTCACCACGCGAAGTTTGTTCAACCACCATTGGCACCAGCGCATTGTGCGGTGCTGTATATTCACGATCGCCACTGTATGACATTACCGTCTCCTGGATAAATTTCATTGGCAACATTCTGTACCGATTCTACGTAAGACGCGCGGGAAACTCCACGCCGCGCCTTTTTCCGACACCTTCAGGACGGTTAATCAGCCAGCCTCACTCTTATTTCTGCATACTCCCTGTATCTGGGGATGCTGCACGCATGTTTCAAGCATAACAATCTTTTCCCTGTTCGCTAACCCGGAAAAAGCGATGCGTGAATAATTCGCCTGTTTATTAAACAAATAGCGGCGAAGAGTGGCTATCCGGACGCAAAACACAAAAAAGCCCGCGACTTTGCAGTCACGGGCTTAGCACAGACGGTTAAATGCGTGATCAGGCCTGAGCGGTCTGATTCATCAGATCCTGGAAGTTGGTCTCTTTCTCGGTCACTTTAGCTTTCGCCAGGACCGCTTCAACCGCTTGCTCTTCCAGCGCAACGTTGCGCATATTGTTCATCAGCTCGTTATTCTTGCTGTAGAACTCGATCACTTCCTGCGGATCTTCATACGCAGAAGCCATCTCTTCGATCATGGTGCTTACGCGCGCTTCGTCAGCTTTCAGCTCGTGGGTACGAATCACTTCGCCCAGCAGCAGACCGACAACCACACGGCGTTTAGCCTGCTCTTCGAACAGTTCGCGTGGCAGTTCCAGCGCCTGCTGTTCGTTGCCACCGAAACGCTGTGCAGCCTGACGACGCAGAACGTCGATTTCGCTGTCAACCAGCGCAGCTGGCACGTCGATTTCGTTCGCTTCAACCAGACCGTCGATTGCCTGAGTTTTGATGCGATTACGGATAGCGCCTTTCAGCTCGCGATCCATGTTCTTACGCACTTCAGTACGCAGACCGGCAACTGAACCATCTTCAACGCCGAAACGTTTGATGAACTCTTCAGTCAGCTCTGGCAGTTCGCGCGTTTCAACTTTCTTCAGCACGATCTCGAACTTCGCATCTTTCCCTTTCAGGTTTTCTGCGTGGTAGTCGTCCGGGAATTTCACGTCGATAGTGAAAGTTTCGCCCGCTTTGTGACCCACAACGCCTTCTTCAAAGCCTGGGATCATGCGGCCCTGGCCCATGGCCAGAACGAAATCAGAGGCTTTGCCGCCTTCGAACTCTTCACCGTCCACAGAACCGTTGAAATCGATAGTGGCACGATCTTCCGGACCTGCTGCAGCGTCGCTTTCGATCCAGTTGGCCTGCTGCTTGCGCAGAGTGTCCAGCATGGTATCAACGTCAGCATCAGTTACTTCAACGACAGGTTTTTCGACTTCGATGTTTTCCAGGCCTTTCAGCTCAACTTCCGGATAGACTTCGAATTCAACCGCGTAGGTGAAATCCTGACCTTCTTTGTATTCGCCTGGCACGTAGTTCGGTGCGCCAGCCGGATTAATTTTTTCTTTGATGATGGCGTCAACAAAGTTGCGCGTCATCAGCTCGCCCAGCACGTCCTGACGGACAGAAGCGCCGTAACGCTGTGCCACGATGTTCATCGGCACTTTGCCTTTACGGAAACCATCGATGCGAACTTTCCTGGCAACGTCAACCAGTTCTTTTTTTACAGCGCTTTCGATGCTGTCAGCAGCGACAGTAATCGTAATGCGACGGCCCAGGCCCTGAGTGGTTTCTACAGAAACTTGCATCTTGTTACCTCAAAAAATCACGTGCTCGGTCAACTTCAGACACCACACATAGTGAAATGCGCCGTATCCAACAACCGGGACGGCTTCCGTGAAGAGAACCTGATCCCTGTTACCAGAAGCGTCCCGAAGACATTCCGGAAAAATAGACGCAGCATTATAGCGGCATCGCTGGAATGAGTCGAGGATGCTAACTCACCACTTTTCAGCAGGTTTGCTGCTTTTTTGAGCCAGGGATCGCGTTTTTCGCTAAATAATAGAAAAAACGGCCCGCAGGCCGTTTCAGAGAAGGGAGATCAGGCGAGTGTTCCGGCACCACGACAGTTAGGCGAAGCCAGTACGGTATCCTGCAACCCTTCCCACTCTTTCAGGGTGTAAGTATGCAGGGCTAAGGCGTGTACGCTGCCCGCTAACTCAGCGGCCAGTTCGCCATAAATCAGGCGATGACGCGCCAGAAAGCGCTGGCCTGCAAAGCAGTCGCTCACGATGACCACTTTGAAGTGACTTTCCGATCCGGCAGGAACATTGTGCCGGTAACTTTCGTCGTGCACTTCCAGATGAGCTGGCTGAAACGCCACACGCAGCTTTTCTTCTATTTGTTCGCGGATCATGGCTATTACTCCTCAATGGCGAGCGCAGTGCCCCATCTCATTCAATATTAGTCGCTTTTAGTGCGCTTACCCGCAAGCCGACGCTAAATATTGCATTTTATGTCAGGCCGCTTCCGGCACGCATAATAACGCAGCTGAAACGAACAGCAAACCGACCTGTCAGAGAAGAGGCTTAAAACGGTTTCAGACACAATTTCCCCGGCAACAGGGCTTTTTTCACTGCCGGGCAATGCTATGATGACCGCAGTTTTTGCAAACCAACCCCCTGACACCAACGAGAAAAAGTATGTTGAAAAAACTGTTATTCCCACTGTTGGCTGCGTTCATTTTAGCCGGCTGTGCAACCAGCAATAATACCCTGACTATCCAGCCTAAAATTCAGTTACCGCAGCAGGACCCAGGCCTGATGGGCGTGACTGTCAGCATCAACGGTGCCGACCAGCGTAAAGATCAGGCGCTGGCAAAAGTAAACCGTGATGGTCAGTTAGTGACCTTAACGTCATCGCGTGACCTGCGCTTCCTGCTGCAGGAAGTGCTGGAGAAGCAGATGACAGCACGCGGCTATATGATTGGTCCTAATGGCGCGGTCGATCTGCAGATTGTGGTGAACAACCTCTATGCCGACGTCACTCAGGGCAATGTGCGCTACAGCATCACCACCAAAGCGGACATCTCTATTATCGCAACAGCGAAAAACGGCAACAAACAGGTTAAAAACTACCGCCAGACTTACAGCGTAGAAGGCGCGTTCAACGCCAATAACCAGAAGATTACCAACGCGGTGAACGCCACTATGAGCGATGTGATCGCGGATATGGCTCAGGACACCAGCGTCAACGACTTCATCAAGCAGAACGCCCGTTAATTCAGTCTCTCCTCTGCCCTGCCTTGCGCAGGGCTTTTTGTTATCTGCAGGATCCGCATGAACCACTATCTTCGCCTCTTCAGCCAGAAAAACGCCGCCGTATTGCTGCTTCTTGGTTTTGCTTCCGGACTGCCGCTGGCCCTGACATCGGGCACGTTGCAGGCGTGGATGACGGTGGAAAATGTCGACCTGAAAACCATCGGCTTCTTTTCGCTGGTCGGCCAGGCCTATGTCTTTAAGTTTCTCTGGTCACCGATGATGGACCGCTATACGCCGCCGTTTCTGGGCCGGCGTCGCGGCTGGTTACTGGTCAGTCAGCTGGCGCTGGTTGGCGGGATAATCGCGATGGGATTTCTGCAACCGGGACGCGATCTTACCCTGATGGCCGCGTTGGCCGTGCTGATTGCCTTCTGCTCCGCCTCACAGGACATCGTTTTTGACGCATGGAAAACGGACATCCTGCCGCCTGAAGAGCGTGGCAGCGGTGCGGCGATTACCGTGCTGGGGTATCGACTGGCAATGCTGATTTCCGGCGGGCTGGCGTTGTGGCTGGCTGACCGCTACCTCGGCTGGCAGGCAACCTACTGGCTGATGGCGCTGATGATGGTGCCGGGCATTATCGCCACGCTGGTGGCGAGCGAGCCAGATACCCGTATCTCCACACCCCATTCACTGCGTCAGGCGGTGGTCGATCCACTAAAAGATTTCTTTCAGCGCAACAACGCCTGGCTGCTGATTACCCTGATTATTCTTTACAAGCTGGGCGATGCGTTTGCCGCCTCGCTGACCACCACTTTTTTGATTCGCGGCGTGGGCTTCAACGCCGGTGACGTCGGTCTGGTCAACAAGACGCTGGGTCTGCTGGCGACCATTATTGGCGCGCTCTATGGCGGCGTACTGATGCAGCGTCTGAGCCTGTTCCGGGCGCTAATGATTTTCGGTCTGCTGCAGGCTGTCTCGAACTTTGGTTACTGGCTGCTGGCGGTGACCGATAAACAGTTGTGGAGCATGGCCAGCGCGGTCTTTGTTGAAAATCTCTGTGGCGGCATGGGCACCGCGGCCTTTGTGGCGCTGTTAATGACGCTGTGCAATAAGTCGTTCTCCGCTACCCAGTTCGCACTGTTGTCGGCGCTCTCAGCGGTGGGTCGGGTCTATGTTGGCCCGGCGGCGGGGTGGCTGGTGGAACTCTGGGGCTGGCCGACCTTTTATGCTTTCACGGTGATGGCGGGTCTGCCAGGCCTGGTGCTGCTGGCTTTTTGCCGACAAACATTGAATCAGGTCGAGCAAAGTGGCAATTTTCTGACACGTAGCTACTATCCTCATGGCTATCGCTGGACTAATCGTCTGTTTGCAGCCGGATGCGGCGTGCTGGCGCTCTGGCTGGTGGCTCTGGCACTGAATGCGTTGGGCGTGACGGCGCTGACACCGCTGCTTACCCGCCTGTTTGAACTGGGTATAACACTCTCCCTGCTGGCGGTGCTTTCGGGAGTGTTGCTGGACTATCGGGCGCTGAAGAGACCCCCTGCGTTGCCTGCATCAGATGCTTAAGTGAAATCGATAGGTTTACGGGCTGCGGCTTATTTTATGACACCCCGATAAGTCGCCGCCATTTATCATCGCGTGTTATTTTTTAAAAATAACAATATGACCTGAGGAGGCGTAGCGGAAATACTAAAAACCGGTGAGCAATTACTTTAGTTAAATTTCATCGCGCAAATGATGCAGACTTGTTAAATATTTGGGAGTTAAAAGTAAGGGTTATTCCTTTCCCTGATTTTTTTACGGTTACTTCCATTGGTTTTTGTTATATTGATGCCAACTGCTTGTCTGCGTTAATTATTTGTCACCTGGCGCAACATCTGTGACACCCTTAGCAAAAGGTGTCAACACGTATCTGACACATCCTTAAGCTGGTTTACACTGCATAAACCTTCCCGTAAAATGCGCGCACACTTAAACGACAATAGAGCCCTTTGTCATTGAGGTCGTTAAATGAGACTCAGTAAATACAATAAAAGTTTGGGGATTTTGTCATTAATTGCAGGCACTTTATTAATGAGTGGCTGCGATAGTGCATTGTTAAATCCCAAAGGACAGATTGCACTGGAGCAACGTTCGCTGATACTGACTGCCTTTGGCCTGATGTTGATCGTCGTCATCCCCGCAGTCCTGATGGCCGTGGTGTTTGCCTGGAAATATCGGGCGTCCAACACGAATGCGAAGTACAGCCCTAACTGGTCACACTCTAACAAAGTGGAAGCCGTGGTCTGGACCATTCCGATCCTGATCATTCTCTTCCTCAGCGTGCTGACCTGGAAATCAACCCACGCACTGGAGCCCAGCAAACCGCTGCAATCTGATGTGAAACCGGTTGAGATCGATGTGGTTGCACTGGACTGGAAATGGTTGTTCATTTACCCGGAACAGGGTATTGCGACCGTGAACCAGATTGCCTTCCCGGCAAATACTCCGGTGAACTTCAAAATCACGTCTAACTCCGTCATGAACTCTTTCTTCATCCCAACGCTCGGCAGCCAGATTTATGCGATGGCTGGTATGCAGACCAAGCTGCATCTGATTGCAAATGAGCCGGGAATTTTCGACGGTATCTCTGCGAACTTCAGTGGTCGTGGTTTCTCTGGAATGAAGTTTAAAGCCATTGCAACCAAAGACGATGCGGAATTCCAGCAGTGGGTGGCTAAAGTTAAAGCAGCCCCTAACACGCTGAACACCATGGATGATTTCGAGAAAGTGGCTGTGCCAAGCGAAAATCACCCGGTGGAATATTTCTCTTCAGCTGATCCGAAACTGTTCATGCAAGTCATCGACAAGTTCAAGATGAGCCACGGGAAAATGGACATGCCAAAACATGAAGGTATGGACATGAGTCACGCCGCTTCCGCGGGAGCCGAGGAATAATACGATGTTCGGAAAATTAACACTTGATGCAGTGCCGTACCATGAGCCGATTATCATGGTTACGGTTGCCGCTATCCTGATAGGTGGTGCAGCGCTGGTTGCTGCGCTCACCTATTTTGGTAAGTGGAAATATCTGTGGTCTGAATGGCTGACGTCAGTCGACCACAAACGCCTGGGTATCATGTACATCATCATGGCGTTCGTCATGCTGATTCGTGGTTTCGCTGATGCCATTATGATGCGTACCCAGCAGGTTATGGCTTCGGCCGGTGAAGCGGGCATTCTGCCACCGCACCACTACGACCAGATCTTTACCGCGCATGGCGTGATTATGATCTTCTTCGTGGCGATGCCGTTTGTGGTTGGCCTGATGAACATCGCGGTTCCGTTGCAGATTGGTGCACGTGACGTTGCGTTCCCGTTCCTGAACAACCTGAGCTTCTGGTTTACTGCGGTCGGTGTGATCCTGGTTAACCTGTCTCTGGGTGTGGGCGAGTTCGCACAGACCGGCTGGCTGGCTTATCCGCCGCTCTCCGGCGCGGAGTACAGTCCCGGGGTCGGGGTCGATTACTGGATCTGGAGCCTTCAGCTTTCAGGTATTGGTACGACCTTAACCGGTATTAACTTCTTCGTGACCATCCTGAAGATGCGTGCACCGGGCATGAGCCTGTTCAAAATGCCGGTATTTACCTGGACCGCGCTGTGCACCAACGTCCTGATCATCGCTGCGTTCCCGGTTCTGACCGTGACCCTGGCGCTGTTGACCCTTGATCGTTATCTCGGCTTCCATTTCTTCACCAATGAAATGGGCGGGAACATGATGATGTACGTCAACCTGATCTGGGTCTGGGGCCATCCGGAAGTGTATATCCTGGTACTGCCGGTGTTTGGTGTGTTCGCAGAAATTACCGCGACCTTCTCCAAAAAACGTCTGTTTGGTTATACCTCACTGGTGTGGGCGACCATCGCCATTACCGTGCTGTCGTTTATCGTCTGGTTGCACCACTTCTTCACCATGGGTGCGGGTGCCAACGTTAACGCCTTCTTCGGTATCATGACGATGATCATCGCGATTCCGACCGGGGTTAAAATCTTTAACTGGCTGTTCACCATGTATCAGGGCCGCATTCAGATGCACTCTGCCATGCTGTGGACCGTTGGCTTCCTGGTAACCTTCTCTGTAGGGGGTATGACCGGCGTACTGCTGGCCGTTCCGGGTGCTGACTTTATTCTGCACAACAGCCTGTTCCTGATTGCACACTTCCATAACGTTATCATCGGTGGTGTGGTG
This sequence comes from Pantoea sp. PvP021, assembly GCF_054056055.1. Classification (NCBI taxonomy): domain Bacteria; kingdom Pseudomonadati; phylum Pseudomonadota; class Gammaproteobacteria; order Enterobacterales; family Erwiniaceae; genus Pantoea; species Pantoea sp. PvP021. The sequence continues at coordinate 1,787,055 of NZ_JBSRXX010000001.1, forward strand.
TTCGGTTGTATGGCGGGCGTGACCTACTGGTTCCCGAAAGCATTTGGCTTCACCCTGAATGAAACCTGGGGCAAGCGCGCATTCTGGTTCTGGATCATTGGCTTCTTCGTTGCCTTTATGCCGCTGTACGCACTGGGCTTCATGGGTATGACACGTCGTCTGAGCCAGGATATCGATCCACAGTTCCACACCTTACTGGTGGTAGCTGCGGGCGGTGCCGGTCTGATTGCGCTGGGTATTCTGTGTCAGCTGACCATGTTCTACGTCTCGGTACGTGACCGCGATCAGAACCGTGATGTGACGGGTGACCCATGGGGCGGTCGTACGCTGGAGTGGGCAACCTCTTCACCACCACCGTTCTATAACTTTGCTGTCATCCCGCATGTGCATGAGCGTGACGCTTTCTGGGAAATGAAAGAGAAAGGCGAAGCGTACAAACAGCCGGAATCTTATGAAGAGATTCATATGCCGAAAAACAGCGGTGCCGCAATTATCATCTGCGCATTTGCAACGGTAATGGGTTTCGCGCTGATCTGGCATATCTGGTGGCTGGCGGGTGTTTCATTCCTCGGCATGATCGTTTCCTGGATCGTGAAGAGCTTCGACGAAGACGTGGATTACTACGTTCCAGTTGCCGAAGTTCAGAAGATTGAGAACCAGCACTTTGACGAAATCAGCAAAGCAGGTCTGAAATAATGTCAACTGAAACTCTGATTAAACATCACCACGACGCCCATGCGGAGCATGGGCATCACGATGCAGGAGCCAATAAAGTCTTTGGCTTCTGGATCTACCTGATGAGTGACTGCATTATCTTCGCAACCCTGTTTGCGACCTATGCTGTCATGGTCAACAACACTGCCGGTGGCCCGGCAGGTAAAGATATCTTTGAGCTGCCGTTTGTTCTGGTAGAAACCGCCCTGCTGCTGTTGAGTTCGATCACTTACGGCATGGCTGTTATCTCCATGAACAAGGAGCAAAAAGGTGCCGTTATCGGCTGGCTGGCGCTGACCTTCCTGTTCGGTCTGGGCTTCATCGGGATGGAAATCTATGAATTCCATCACCTGATTGCTGAAGGCTTTGGTCCGGATCGCAGTGGCTTCCTGTCTGGCTTCTTTACGCTGGTCGGTACCCACGGTCTGCACGTGACCTCAGGTCTGATCTGGATGCTGGTTCTGATGTTCCAGATTTCCAAACGTGGCCTGAACGCGACTAACCGCACCCGTATCATGTGTCTGAGCCTGTTCTGGCACTTCCTGGACGTGGTCTGGATTTGCGTCTTCACCGTTGTTTACCTGATGGGAGCCATGTAATGAGTCATTCTGTTAACGAACATGGCGCTTCACACGGTAGCGTGAAGTCCTACATGATCGGCTTCATCCTCTCTATCATCCTGACGGCGATCCCGTTCTGGATGGTAATGGATGGCAGTGCATCTCACGGTACTATCCTTGGTGTTGTTCTGGTATGTGCGGTGATTCAAGTGCTGGTTCACCTGGTCTACTTCCTGCACTTAGACAGCAAATCTGAGGGTGGCTGGAACATGGTAGCCATTGTCTTCTCGGCCATCATCATCCTGATTGTCGTAGTAGGCTCACTGTGGATCATGTGGAACCTCAACTACAACATGATGCCTCACTAAAGAGTCACGCGTAATGTTTAAGCAATACCTGCAAGTTACAAAACCAGGAATTATTTTCGGGAATTTAATTTCTGTGATCGGCGGATTTCTGTTGGCTTCCAAAGGCAACACGGATTACGCCCTGTTTCTCATCACCCTGGTGGGCGTGTCACTGGTGGTTGCATCGGGTTGTGTGTTTAACAACGTGATCGACCGCGACATTGACATCAAGATGGAGAGAACCAGGAATCGGGTGCTGGTAAAAGGCCTCATCTCCGCGAAAGTAAGCCTGGTTTATGCCACTGTGCTGGGTATTGCTGGCTTTGCGTTGCTCTACTTCGGTGCTAATCCGCTGGCCATGTGGCTGGCGGTGATGGGCTTCGTGGTGTACGTGGGCATCTACAGTCTCTACATGAAGCGTAATTCCGTTTACGGTACGCTGATTGGCAGTCTGTCGGGTGCTGCGCCGCCGGTTATCGGCTACTGCGCGGTCTCTAACCAGTTTGATGCTGGCGCATTAATCCTGCTGGCGATCTTTAGCCTGTGGCAGATGCCGCATTCGTACGCGATTGCCATCTTCCGCTTTAAAGATTACCAGGCAGCGAACATCCCGGTTCTGCCGGTGGTGAAAGGCATTTCCGTGGCTAAAAATCATATTACGCTCTATATCCTGGCGTTTATGATTGCCACGCTGATGCTGACGCTGGGAGGCTACGCGGGCTACAAATATCTGGTGGTGGCTGCTGCGGTCAGCGTCTGGTGGCTGGGCATGGCGTTATCGGGTTATAAAACCGCTGATGACCGTGTCTGGGCGCGTAAACTGTTTGTCTTCTCTATCGTGACCATCACCGCACTGAGCGTGATGATGTCGGTGGATTCGATGGCTCCGGCCTCGAAGGACCTGCTGACTTACGTCTGGTAACCGGCACCGATACAGCATGAAAAGGGCGCGATTTTCGCGCCCTTTCTTTTTGTTACCACTGCTTAAAAACTATTGTTTTACCCGCCCTGCCCCGCCCCCTAGAATAAATGCAGCACATTAACAGAGGTTGGAATGAACGATAATAAAATGACTCCGGTGGAGCTGCGCGCCACATGGGGCCTCGGTACGGTCTTTTCCCTGCGCATGCTGGGAATGTTTATGGTCCTGCCGGTACTGACCACTTATGGCATGGCATTACAGGGCGCGAGTGAAACCTTAATTGGCCTGGCAATCGGCATTTATGGCCTTGCCCAGGCGATATTTCAGATTCCTTTTGGTCTGCTCTCCGATCGCATCGGGCGTAAGCCGCTGATCGTTGGCGGACTGTTGCTGTTTGTCCTGGGCAGTATTATTGCTGCCTGCACCGACTCCATCTGGGGCATTATTCTGGGCCGTGCACTTCAGGGCTCAGGCGCGATTGCCGCTGCCGTGATGGCGCTGTTATCCGATTTAACCCGTGAGCAGAACCGCACCAAAGCGATGGCGTTTATCGGCATCAGTTTTGGCGTTACCTTCGCGATCGCCATGGTGGTCGGCCCGATTGTTACTCACGCACTGGGCCTGCATGCGCTGTTCTGGATGATTGCGATTCTGGCGTCGCTGGGTATCGTGATCACTCTGCTGGTGGTGCCATCGGCCTCCCATCATGTTCTGAACCGTGAATCAGGCATGGTTAAAGGCAGCTTCCGCAAAGTGCTGGCTAACCCACGTCTGGTGAAGCTTAATATCGGTATTTTCTGCCTGCACGTCCTGCTGATGTCGAGCTTTGTCGCGTTGCCGGGGCAGTTTGAACAGGCAGGCTTCCCGGCTCCCGAACACTGGAAAGTCTATCTCTCCACCATGCTGATCGCTTTTGCCGGCGTAGTACCCTTTATCATTTATGCCGAAGTGAAGCGCCGCATGAAGCGTGTCTTTGTCGGCTGCGTCGGGATGATTGTCATTGCCGAGATCGTATTGTGGGGCGCGGAAGGACATTTCTGGACGCTGGTGGTGGGAGTTCAGCTCTTCTTCTTCGCCTTCAACCTGATGGAAGCGATTCTGCCTTCGCTGATCAGTAAAGAGTCGCCTGCGGGCTACAAAGGCACGGCGATGGGGATCTACTCCACCAGCCAGTTCCTGGGCGTGGCCGTTGGCGGCAGCATGGGTGGCTGGGTATTTGGTCATTTCGATGCGCAGACCGTATTCCTGGTTGGCGCGATGGTGGCCGCAGCCTGGCTGTTTGTCAGCATGACAATGCAGGAACCGCCTTATGTCAGCAGCCTGCGCATCGTGCTGAGTGATGCCGCACTGGCCGTGCCGAATCTGGAGCAGCGCCTGAAAGCGCAGCCGGGCGTTAACTCTGTGTTTATCGTGCCCGAAGAGAAAAGCGCCTACATCAAAATTGATAGCAAGGTTACCAGCCGCCCTGAGCTGGAAGCTCTGCTGGGTAGTTGTTAGCTTAAAAAGTTTAGTGATAACGTCAGCTCGTTTCGCTTCAGGATCGAGCTGGCTCAGGGAACACGGTCAGATCGGAAAGTCGCAAAAGCCGCCATCCATGGCACGCTCGGCCCGCGCCGTCCCTGGCGCGGGACGCTTTCCTCCTCTGACCGTGTTCCCTGCGCCCCTGAGCTTTTGAGTTGCTGCTAAGTTCCCCCAGGATTTGAATCTGTTAATAGACTCAAATCCAACTCAATCCTGGTTTCAGACAGCTTATAAACTCAAAGCAAGGGGGCCAGCATAGGCTCAACCGCGCCAAACTCGGCACAAGCCTTCTTACAGACAACTCATAAATCCAAGGCGATGGGAGCCTGTGCCTGTAGCAAAGCATCGCGGGCCAGGGACAAAAACGCCGGGAGCGTTTTTGAACAACGCAACGCGTTGGCCCGGCTACGGGCGCACCTCAGGGATGAGGTGCGTAATCGCCCGCGCTGAGCCGCCATGGATGGCGCTTTTGCGTCTTTGCGAAAGGCACAGGCTCCCTGAGCAAGCGCGCGATCGCACAGACGCCCTACAGCTCCCAACTCTCTCCAGAATTTCGACTTGTTTAAAGCGACAGAAGCCCACCCAAACTCAACAACAAAAAACCCGGCCTTAGCCGGGTTTTTATCACTGCATTCATGCTGAAATTCAGCCGGCCCCCGCTTAATCGCGGAAGTTTTTAAACTGGAATGGCTGCCCCAGATTGCTGCCGCGCACGATTGCCATCGCACCCTGCAAATCATCACGCGCTTTGCCGGTTACACGCAATGCTTCACCCTGAATCTGGGTCTGCACTTTCAGCTTGCTGTCTTTGATCAGCTTCACCAGCTTCTTCGCCACGTCGCTTTCAATGCCTTTTTTCAGTTTGGCATCGACCGCCCAGCTTTTGCCGCTGTGCTCAATCTCTTCCGGCACCTCTAAAGCACCGCCTTCAATCCCGCGCTTCAGTAACTTCTCACGCAAAATATCCACCAGCTGCTTAACCTGAAAATCGGACTCGCTGGTGATTTTGATGGTTTCATTCTTTTCGTTGAGCTCAAACTCGGCGCTCACGTTGCGGAAATCGAAGCGGGTAGACACTTCACGGTTGGCATTTTCCACCGCATTGCGAATTTCCTGCAGATCGACTTCTGAAACGATATCGAAAGATGGCATCTCTTCTTCTCCTGACGCTAAAGTGACATGCATAATACGCGTCTTAAGGTGCTAAATAAAATCAGGCTGCACACAACGCTATAATGACAGTGTGACAGTAAATAATAGATGGATAGCCCGCCAGCGGGAGGCAGCATGAAAATTACCGTGTTAGGTTGCGGCGCTCTGGGTCAGATCTGGATGACAACCCTTGCCCGCCAGGGACATGAGGTGCAGGGATGGTTGCGGGTGCCGCAGCCCTACTGTTCAGCCAATGTGATTGATCCACAGGGTAACATTTCGAACCGCACGTTTATCGCCAACGATCCGCTGTTTCTGGCAGAAAGCCAGCTGCTGCTGGTTACGCTCAAAGCCCCGCAGGTCTCGCCCGCGGTGAAAAACCTGGAAAGCGTGCTGCCAGAAAACTGCCCGGTGCTCCTGCTGCACAACGGCATGGGGACGCTGGAAGAGCTGAAAGGGCTGACTCAGCCGCTGCTGCGCGGCGTCACCACCCATGCGGCGATGCGCGACGGCACCGTTATTAAACACATCGCCAGTGGCATTACCCACATCGGCCCCGGTAACCGCAAAAGCGCCGCTTACAGCGATCTCGCCGATATCCTGCATCATGCCCTGCCTGATGTCGCCTGGCATGACAACATCCGGGCGGCCTGCTGGCGCAAGCTGGCAGTGAACTGCATCATCAATCCGCTTAGCGTGGAGTATGAGTGCCAGAACGGTGCCCTGCGCGCTTATCCGGAGCAGATCGCGCAACTGTGCGAAGAGATCAGCTGGGTCATGGAGCGCGAAGGTCAGAACGTTGCCAGCGAAAGCCTGCAGGACATCATCTTCGACGTGATTGAAAGCACCGCGGCCAACACCTCTTCGATGCTGCAGGACATACGCGCCCAGCGTCTTACCGAAATCGACTATATCAGCGGTTTTCTGCTGCGCCGCGCCCGGACGCACGGCCTGGTGCTGACGGAGAATACCCGTCTGTATGACATTGTAAAACGCAAGGAGTCCCATTATGACCGCGAACGCATCAGTGCTGGTTTGCCTGGCACATGGCAGTGAAGAAACCGAAGCCGTCACCACCATCGACCTGCTGGTACGGGCCGGGCTGAACGTCGTCACCGCCAGCGTCGAAAGCGACGGCAACCGGGAGATCGTCTGCTCACGCGGTGTTCGTCTGCTGGCTGACGTGACGCTGGTTGAAGTCGCCGACAATGATTTCGCCGCCATCGTCCTGCCCGGCGGCCTGAAAGGCGCCGAAACCTTCCGTGACAGTCCGCTGTTAGTCGAAACGGTACGCCAGTTTCACCTCAATGAAAGGATCGTCGCCGCTATCTGCGCAGCAGCAGGCACGGTACTCATCCCCCACGATCTCTTCCCGGTCGGTAACATGACTGGCTTTCCCGGCTTAAAAGAGACCATTCCGTCAGACAAGTGGATGGAGCGGCGTGTGGTCTGGGATCCCCGCGTCAATCTGCTGACCAGCCAGGGGCCAGGCACGGCAATGGATTTTGCGCTAAAGCTGATCGATCTGCTGGTGGGAAAAGAGATGGCGCGCGAAGTGGCCGCACAGCTGGTGCTTGCTCCCGGCATTTATGACTATCAGGCGTAAACACGCTGAGTTGAACAATCTGTTTTAAGACAATGCAGCCAGTCAGACCTGAACAGGCGCTGACTGGCTCTGAGGCGTCACTACGGGCGGTAGACTTTCACGTTTTTAAAGCCCTGCTCATGCAGATAGAGTGCCTGCAGACGGCTCATCACACCACGATCGCAGTAGAGCAACCAGGTCCGGTTCTGATCGAGATCGCCAAACTGCGTACTGAGTTTGTAGAACGGCAGCGACTTCACCTCCGTAGCTTTCAGTGCCAGAGGCTTCTCTTCCTGCTCATCAATAGAGCGGATATCCAGCACCACGTCGTTCTCGCTCAGCAGGGCGACAGTCTCAACTTCAACCACCTCCTCTTCTGTCTGCTCAGCGATGGTACGGATATCGACGTTGGTCGCCTCTTCAATGACCCGATCCAGAATCGTGAAGTCGAAATTCTGCTCTTCAGCCTCGATCTTCTCTTTCACCGCTTTCACGGTCGGGCTTTTTGAGATGACACCGCAATATTCCGGCATGGTGCTGGCGAAATCTTCGGTGCCAATCTCACGGGCAATCCTGATGATGTGCTCTTTGTCATGAGAGATCAGCGGACGCAGAATCAGCGTATCAGAGGCGTTATCAATCAGGCGCAGGTTGGTCAGCGTCTGGCTCGACACCTGACCCACCGCTTCACCGGTAACCAGCGCCTGCACGCCGTAGCGCTCAGCAATCGACGAGGCGGCACGCACCATCATGCGCTTCAGCACCACACCCATCTGACCGTCATCCACTTTTTCGAGGATCTCACCCACTACCGGCTCAAAATTGATCGCCACGAACCGCACGCGGTGTGAACGACCAAAACGATTCCACAGATAGTGCGCAACCTGACGGACGCCAATCTCATGGGCGGCACCGCCAAGATTAAAGAAGCAGTAATGTACGCGGCTGCCGCGACGCAGCAGCATATAGCTGGAGACGCCGGAGTCAAAGCCACCGGAAATCAGCGACAGCACATCTTCCTGCGTGCCGATCGGGAAACCGCCCAGACCTTCGTAGCGCGCAGTCACCAGCGTCAGACGATTCTCTTCAACTTCAAGATTCACCGTCACGTCCGGGTTTTTAAGCTGTACGCGGGCGCTTTCAATATGCTGATTCAGACCACCGCCAACATAGCGCTCCACATCCTGTGAACTGAAGCTATGCTTACCACGACGCTTAACACGCACGCAGAAGCTCTTCCCTTCAAGGCTGTCGCGATACTGCACTAAAGTCTGTTCAAAGATGTGATGAATATCGGTGTACTCACGATCTTCAACCGCTAAAACGTGATGAATCCCCGGAATGCGCGTCAGCTCATCGGGAATAATGTCCCGCAGCACCGGATTTTTCGAACGCACTTCAATGTGATCCCAGTGACGCACAACGGCGATTTCGTCGCTAACGGTTTTCAGGACGTTGCGGATATTGCTGGCAAGAATCTTGATAAAGCGCAAACGCACCGACGGACTCTTGATGGTGATTTCAGGAAATAACTTGATGATAAACTTCATGGCGGCGACACAGCTTCGTTGGGCAAATAAGTGCTAAAACAGGCAGCACTTAGCTGGTAAAATCACAAAATTGCGGGCTGCAAGGCGCAACCGCATCCGAGGCGCGGGAGTATATCACCTTTGTCAGGTGACTGCTTCTTCATCAGCCGCCGCATTGATTATTTTGCTAATCATAGGGTCTCAGCTACCATGACCGATTGCGAGATAATGTCCCAACCGTGAGTCGACACGAAATATGCCGAAAAAAGCCGAACAGCCAGCCAGCTTTGAAACGTCATTGCAGCAGCTGGAGCAGATTGTCAGCCGTCTGGAAAGTGGTGAACTGCCGCTGGAAGAAGCCCTGAACGAATTTGAGCGCGGCGTGCAGCTGGCGCGGACTGGCCAGCAGACGCTGCAGCAGGCTGAACAGCGGGTCCGTATTCTGCTGAACGATGATAAAGATGCCGACCTCACTGCTTTCACGCCGGAAAACAGCTAATGGATTTCGCCCGATTACTCGACGCGTATCAGCAGCAGGTTAACGCCGCGCTGACGCGTTTTATAGAGCCACTTCCTTTTCAGAGTTCTCCTCTGGTGAATGCCATGCATTATGGGGCATTATTAGGCGGTAAACGCCTGCGTCCTTTTCTGGTCTACGCTACCGGCGAAATGCTCCACGCCGACCCGGCGAGTCTGGATGCCCCCGCCGCCGCGGTTGAATGCATTCATGCGTACTCTCTGATTCATGACGATCTCCCCGCAATGGACGACGACGCACTGCGTCGCGGGCAGCCAACCTGTCACATTAAATATGGCGAAGATACCGCGATTCTGGCGGGCGACGCCCTGCAGACGCTGGCCTTTTCAATTCTGGCCGACGAAGCAATGCCCGGTGTCAGCGCTGAATATCGTCTGATGATGCTCTCTGAACTGGCGAAAGCCAGCGGCGTGGCCGGCATGTGTGGCGGACAGGCGCTTGATTTAGCGGCGGAAGGTAAATCTGTGGATCTGGACCAGCTGGAGCAGATCCATCGTCATAAAACCGGCGCGCTGATCCGTTCAGCGGTACGATTAGGCGCCTTAACGGCGGGTGATGCTGGCCGTGAAGCCCTGCCGCTGCTCGACCGCTATGCAGAGGCCATTGGTCTCGCGTTTCAGGTGCAGGACGACATTCTGGATGTGATCGGTGACACAGCGGTGATCGGAAAACGCCAGGGTGCCGATCAGCATCTGGGAAAAAGCACCTATCCTTCACTGTTAGGCCTTGAAAATGCCCAAGCTAAAGCGCGGGATTTGTATCAGGAAGCACTTGATACGTTAGAAATGCTCGCTGCGCACTCTTATAACACTACAGCACTGCAGGCGCTGGCGAGCTTCATAATTGAACGCGACAAATAACTTCCATAATGAGTCTCTGATGAGTTTTGATATTGCTAAATACCCGACACTGGCGCTGGCAAACACGGTTCAGGAGCTGCGCGCCCTGCCGAAAGAGAAGTTGCCTGCGCTCTGTGATGAACTGCGTCAGTATCTGTTAGACAGTGTAAGCCGCTCCAGCGGCCATTTTGCGTCGGGTCTGGGCGTGGTCGAACTGACGGTTGCGCTGCATTATGTCTATAACACCCCCTTTGACCATCTGGTATGGGATGTGGGTCATCAGGCTTATCCCCATAAAATTCTGACCGGTCGCCGCGATCGCATCGGTACGATTCGTCAGAAAAATGGCGTACACCCGTTTCCATGGCGCGGCGAAAGTGAATATGACGTATTGAGCGTCGGTCACTCGTCAACCTCCATCAGTGCCGGTCTCGGCATGGCCGCGGCGGCAGAACGTGAAGGTCAGGGTCGTCGCACCGCCTGTATTATTGGCGATGGCGCCATCACCGCTGGCATGGCGTTTGAGGCGATGAACCACGCCGGTGATATTAAGCCGGACATGCTGGTGATCCTCAACGACAACGAGATGTCGATCTCCGAAAACGTCGGCGCGCTGAATAACCGTCTGGCGCAGATCCTGTCGGGTAAAACCTACGCGCGACTGCGCGAAGGCAGCAAGCGTGTGCTGACCAGCCTGCCACCGATTAAAGAGCTGGTAAGACGCACCGAAGAGCATCTCAAAGGCATGGTCGTGCCGGGCACGCTGTTCGAAGAGCTGGGCTTTAATTATATCGGCCCGGTAGATGGGCACGATGTGCTGACGCTGGTCAATACGCTGAGCAACATGCGCAGCCTGAAAGGGCCGCAGTTCCTGCATATCATGACGAAGAAAGGCAAAGGCTACGCCCCGGCAGAGGAAGATCCGATTGCCTGGCACGCCGTGCCTAAATTTGATCCTGCGATTGGCGAACTGCCAAAAAGCGCAGAAGGCCTGCCGAGCTACTCTAAAATCTTCGGTAACTGGCTGTGCGAAATGGCCGCCGACGATCCGAAACTGATGGCGATTACGCCAGCAATGCGCGAAGGCTCCGGCATGGTGGCCTTCTCACGCGAATTTCCGAAACAATATTTCGATGTGGCGATTGCCGAGCAGCACGCCGTGACCTTCGCTGCCGGTATGGCGATTGGCGGCTATAAACCGATTGTTGCTATCTACTCCACCTTCCTGCAGCGCGCCTACGATCAGCTGATCCATGACGTCGCCATCCAGAAACTGCCGGTCCTGTTTGCTATCGATCGCGGTGGTATTGTTGGCGCGGATGGTCAGACTCACCAGGGCGCGTTTGATCTCGCCTATCTGCGCTGCGTGCCGGATATGGTGATCATGACCCCCAGCGATGAAAATGAGTGTCGGCAGATGCTCTACACCGGCTATCACTATCAGGATGGTCCAAGTGCAGTGCGCTATCCGCGCGGCACCGGTGTCGGCACGCCACTGGCACCGCTGCAGAGCCTGCCGCTGGGTAAAGCCGTGGTGAAACGTCAGGGTGAAAAGCTGGCGATTCTGAATTTCGGCACCCTGTTGCCGGAAGCAGCCGCCACGGCGGAAGCGCTGAATGCGACTCTGGTCGATATGCGCTTTGTGAAGCCGCTGGATGAGGCGCTGATCGCCGAGCTCGCCGCCACGCACGACTCGCTGATTACGCTGGAAGAAGGCGCCATCAAAGGCGGCGCCGGCAGTGGCGTCAATGAGTTTGTCATGGCGAAACGTCTGGCTGTTCCGGTGCTGAACATCGGTCTGCCTGATGAGTTCATCCCGCAGGGGACGCAGGATGAAGTGCGTCATGACTATCTGCTGGACGCGGAGGGCATTCAGCAGCAGATCGCCCACTGGCTGGCGCAGTAACCTCCCCTCTCTGCGCTCCCCCCTCGGGGAGCGCAACATCCTGCTATGCTAAGACCTTTGCACTTTCGCAGGAGCCTCCACCATGAAAACGATTCAACTGGGTACCACCGATCTACAGGTGTCGCGTCTCTGTCTTGGCTGCATGACTTATGGCGAACCCACGCGCGGCAACCATGCCTGGACGCTGCCGGAAGCGAGCAGCCGTCCGCTGATCCAGCAGGCGCTGAACGCGGGGATCAACTTTTTCGATACCGCCAACAGCTATTCAGATGGCAGCAGCGAAGAGATCCTGGGCCGGGCGCTGAAAGACTTTGCCCGCCGTGAAGAGATCGTGGTCGCCACCAAAGTCTATTTCCCGCTGACCAATCTGTCACAGGGATTGTCGCGCAAGAATATTCTGCAATCCATTGATGACAGCCTGCAGCGTCTCGGCATGGAGTATGTCGACCTGCTGCAGATTCACCGCTGGGATTATGAGACGCCGCTGGAAGAGACACTGGAAGCGCTGCATGAAGTCGTGCAGTCTGGCAAAGCACGTTATATCGGTGCCTCGTCGATGCACGCCAGTCAGTTTGCTCAGGCGTTGCAGATGCAGTCGGAACAGGGCTGGCATCGCTTTGTCAGCATGCAGGATCAGTACAACCTGATTCAGCGCGAAGAGGAGCGTGAAATGCATCCGCTCTGCCTGCAAGAGCAGATTGCCGTGCTGCCGTGGAGTCCGCTGGCACGCGGTAAGCTGACCCGCCCGTGGGGGGAAAATACCGCGCGTTCCGCCTCTGACAAAGTGATGGCGTCGCTCTATGACAATACCGAAGAGAATGATGCTGTGATTGCAGAGCGGCTGGCGCAGGTGGCGGAAGATAAAGGTGTAACGCGGGCGCAGGTGGCTCTGGCCTGGCTGCTGAGCAAGCCTGCCGTCACGGCACCGATTATTGGTGCGTCGCGTGCTGAGCAGTTTGAGGATCTGGTGAAGGCGGTGGATGTCACGCTGAGTGACGAGGAAGTTGCACTGCTGGAAGAGGTCTATCAGCCGCATCAGCCGGTAGGATTCGAATAAAATCAGAGAAGGAGACGACCTGCCCGGGCGTCACCTTCTGTCGCGGTGTGATGAGCCCTGGCAGTTAACCTGCCAGCCAGACCCCAAAGCCATACAGCATGGCAGCGGAAATCACGCCAGCAATAATGTCATCCACCATAATGCCCATGCCGCCATGCACATTGCGGTCAAACCAGCGAATCGGCCACGGCTTCCACATATCAAGAATACGGAACAGCACAAAGCCACCCAGAACCCATTGCCAGCTGTTGACCGGAATCGCCATCAGCGTGATCCACATGCCGATAAACTCATCCCAGACAATACTGCCGTGATCGTGTACGCCCATATCTTTAGCGGTGCGATGGCAGAGATAGACGCCAACGCAGATACCGACCAGCACCACCAGCGAATAGAGATCCTGCGGCAGATAGGTCATCAGCCACCAGAACGGAATGGCCGCCAGCGATCCCATGGTGCCAGGCACGACCGGGCTTAATCCGCTGCCGAAACCGGTCGCCAGCAGATGCCAGGGATTGCTCATCCGCAGGCGACTCTTCGCCACGTCGTTATTTAGCATCAAAGTGATCAAACCCTTTATGACGGAATGTGGCGGGCTTGCCATTATCCAGCAGCGTTAAGCCTTCCGACTCCGGCGCCATCTGTCCGATGCAGGTATAGGGCACGCCCAGGTGACCCAGCGCCACATCGAGCGCGCCGCGATTGACCTCGGGCACCGTAAAGCAGAGTTCGTAATCTTCTCCGCCACTCAGCGCCCAGCGCAGGACCTGCTCAGGGTCGAAATGGTCGCGCAGCGCAGCCGAAAGGGGCAACGCATCCAGATTAAGCCGTGCGCCACAGCCGCTGGCTTTCAGCACGTGGCCGAGATCGGAAATCAGGCCGTCGGAAAGATCCACCGCTGAGGAGGCCAGCGAACGCAGCGCCTGGCCCTGCAGAATGCGCGGCATAGGACGCAGATGACGTTTAATCAGCGCTTCATGCACCGCCGGATCGCTGATGCGGCAGTGATGTTGCAGCAGCGCCAGGCCCGCCGCGCTGTCACCCAGCGTACCGGTCACGTAAATCCAGTCACCCGGCTTCGCGCCTGAACGTTTCAGGGCACGGCCCTGCGGCACCAGACCGTGAATCGCCAGCGTCAGGCTCAGCGGGCCACGGGTGGTGTCGCCGCCGACCAGCTGCATGTCGTAATATTCCAGCAGTTCAAACAGGCTTTCGCTGAAGGCAGAGAGCCAGCTCTCATCGACCTGCGGCAGCGTTAAGGCCAGTGTCAGCCACGCAGGGTCGGCGCCCATGGCAGCAAGGTCGCTGAGATTCACAGCCAGGGCTTTGTAACCCAGATCGGCAGGATGGATATCCCGTAAGAAGTGCACACCCGCGACCAGGGTATCGGTGCTGATCGCCAGCGTCTGTTTTTCCGGCACGCTAAGTAACGCACAATCGTCACCGATGCCGAGTTCGACATCACGGCGGCTGCGTGTTCTGCGGTTGAAGTAGCGTGCGATGAGTTCAAATTCACCACAAGACATAATTGCGTTCCGCTTAACCCTTCATGAAAAAAGGCCGGCAAGCCGGCCTTTTTGTTTATTTGCGATTGGGTCGAATTTGTGGACCGGCTTTATCAAGCACGCCGTTAACAAATTTATGACTGTCTTCGGCACCGAAGACTTTCGCCAGCTCAATCCCTTCGTTGATGGCCACTTTATAAGGCACATCATTACGTTTGCTCAGCTCATACAGCGAGATGCGCAGGATAGCTTTTTCTACCTGGCCCAGCTCTTCGAGCTGACGCGACAGATAGGGCTTCATCAGTCCATCCAGATACGCACTGTTGGTCGCCACACCGGACAGCAGTTCGCGGAAGTAGGTAATGTCGACGTCTTTGACGTCCTGTTCCGCCAGAAACTGGTATTCCACATCGGCAATGTCGTTATTCGACAACTGCCAGGAGTAAAGCGCCTGAACAGCGCACTCACGGGCGCGACGACGAGCAGCAGGTTTCACAAAATTCCCCTTACAAAAATCAGGCTTTAATGGCTTTCAATACGTTGATCATTTCGAGCGCAGTCAGAGCCGCTTCAGCACCTTTGTTACCCGCTTTGGTGCCGGCACGCTCAATGGCCTGCTCGATGCTTTCAGTGGTCAGCACGCCAAACGCGACAGGAATCTCGCTGTTCATGGCAACGCTGGCGATACCGGAGCTGGCTTCACCCGCCACATATTCGAAGTGCGCAGTGCCACCACGAATAACCGTACCGAGTGCGATAATCGCATCATATTTGCCGGTGTTGGCCAGCGCGCGTGCTGCCAGAGGCAGTTCGTATGCACCAGGCACCCAGACTACGGTGATATTGTCATCTTTGACCTGGCCGATACGTTTCAGGGCGTCAACTGCGCCATCCAGCAGGCTGTCATTAATGAAGTTGTTAAAACGCGCGATAACGATGGCAACATTGGCCTCAGGCGTTGCAACAGCAGCTTCGATAACTTTCATACTTATCCTTTCAGGGGTTTGGTTGGCCCCGCGCAGGGGGGCGGATTCTATCATACTCTTGGGCGGCGTGCTCTCGCTTTTCCGACCGTGTTATTGTGGTGTCAGGGTCAGGCGTAAATCGTCACCGACCTGGCGGACATCACTGAAACGGAAGGCAGGTGCGTCAGCCAGCTGGCTCAGTCCCGGCAGCTGACACAGCCCGCGTCCTTCATGACCTAATAGCTTAGGCGCCAGATAAACAATCAGTTCATCGACCAGTCCGGCCTGCAACAGGGCACCGGCCAGCGTTGCGCCCGCTTCAACCCAGACGCTGTTAATCTGTCGCTGTCCCAGCAGCATCATCATCGCCACCAGGTCCAGCTGTTGTTCGCGCAGCGGAACAGCGATTTGCGTCACGTCAGCGGGCCAGCTCTGCTGATCGGGCTGATGACGCATCAGCCAGGTTTCGCCTGGCTGCTCAATGAGCCGATGCTGCGGCGTCACGCGATTCTGGCTGTCGATAATCACCCGCACCGGCTGACGCAGTTGCTGCTCATCAAGCAGTGCCTGGCTCTCCGCATTGAGTTCAGACCAGCGTACCGTCAGGGAAGGATCGTCCGCCAGCACCGTGGCGCTGCTGCTGAGAATGGCGGCGCTCTGCGCACGCAGGCGCTGCACATCACGACGGGCAGCCGGCGAGGTTATCCACTGACTTTCGCCGCTGGCCATTGCCGTTCTGCCATCCAGTGAGGCACCCAGCTTGAGCTGGATCCAGGGGAAGCCAGTGCGCATGCGTTTGAGGAAACCGCGATTCAGCGCCTCCGCTTCCGGCATCATCAGACCGTGGCTGACCTCAATGCCCGCCTGATGCAGACGGTGCAGTCCGCGCCCCGCTACCTGCGGATTCGGATCCTGCATGGCGGCCACGACACGGGTAACGCCAGCGGCGATCAGCGCATCACAGCAGGGTGGCGTACGGCCATGATGGCTGCAGGGCTCCAGCGTGACATAGGCGGTTGCGCCACGCGCTTTCTCGCCCGCCATGCGCAGGGCGTGGACTTCAGCATGCGGTTCACCGGCGCGCTGATGCCAGCCCTCACCGACCACCTCGCCATCGCGCACAATCACGCAGCCCACATTGGGGTTCGGCATCGTCGTAAAGCGGCCGCGTCGCGCCAGTTCCAGCGCACGCGCCATATAAAGTTCATCCATGGTTTAATCCTGTAACCGGGCGATCTCTTCGCCAAAATCACGAATGTCTTCAAAGCTGCGGTAAACCGAGGCAAAGCGGATGTAGGCGACTTTATCGAGCTTCTTCAGCTCATCCATCACCAGATTGCCAATCAGCTTACTGGGGATCTCACGTTCACCGGTGGCACGCAGCTGGGTTTTAATATGGTTTACGGCGCTTTCAACCGCATCGGCGCTGACCGGACGCTTCTCAAGCGCTTTCATCATCCCGCTGGCCATTTTGTCTTCATTAAAGGGTTCGCGCACGTCATTGCTTTTCACCACGCGTGGCATCACCAGTTCCGCCACCTCGAAGGTGGTAAAACGCTCATGACACATCAGACACTGGCGGCGGCGGCGCACCGAAGAGCCTTCACTAACCAGACGAGAATCAATCACTTTGGTGTCCACAGCGGAGCAGAATGGGCAATGCATGACGTTTCCTGACGCGAGAGAGATGGGCCAGACAGTGTAACGCGAACTGCGAATCAACAAAATCTCTTCCGTGCCTTTCCTGTGCCACCACGCACAGCATAAATGATGTTAAATATCAGCGACGGCAAAAGGGTCTACGCTTATAGAGCCGAAAGACGGCGTATATCCACTAACACACTGGAGGTTGTATGGGTCTGTTTAATTTTGTGAAAGAAGCCGGTGAAAAATTATGGGATGCCGTGAATGGCGGCGATGACCAGAATAAAAAGCTGCAGGATCACATCAACAAGCTCGGGTTACCCGACAGCGACAAAGTGGATGTGAAGGTCAACGGCGATACCGTGACCGTGACGGGCGATGGCCTTTCCCAGGAGCTGAAAGAGAAGATTCTGATCGCAGCCGGTAACGTTGCAGGCATCACCAAAGTGGAAGATAAGGTGACCGTGACAGACAGCGCGGCCGAGTCAGAACTTTACACCGTGAAAAAAGGCGACACGCTGAGCGCAATTTCCAAACAGGTTTATGGAAATGCCAACGAATACAACAAGATTTTCGAAGCGAATAAGCCAATGCTCTCTCATCCTGATAAGATCTATCCTGGCCAGGTTTTACGTATTCCAAAATAACGGACAAGGATAACTTATGAGCAGGATGGTTTGGGTTCCGGTGGCGCTCTCTCTGGTGACGCTGAGCGGTTGCAGCAGTAGCGCCAGCAACCCGCAGGTCAGAGAGCTGCATCAGGAAGTGAGTCAGCTTAATCAGCAGATGCAGCACCTGACCACGCAGGCCAGCGCGCTGGAGATTCAGGGGCAGTTAAACAGCCATTCGCAGCAAGGCGCGTGGCTGATCCCGCAGGCGAACACGCCGGTGGCACTGCAAACCCAGCTCGGCACGCTGCGACTGTCGCTCTCGCCTGTCACCGCTGAAGCCAGCGGCTCGCGGACAACCCTGACGGTACGCTCAATGGACGATCGCCCCTTGCCCGCCCTGCACGCTACGGTGAACTGGGGCGAACTCGATTCGGCAACCGGTAAACCACTGAGTAACGGCAGTCTGAGTCAGACGATAGCGGTGCCTGCCTCGCTGCTGCCCCAGCATTCGGTGAGCATACCGCTGCGACTCAGCGGCCTCACGCCGGATCAATCAGGTTATGTCCGCGTGCATAACGTCACCGGCGACGCACCTGCCCAGACCTCCCCTGCTGCACCCTGATCTGATCACAGGTGCAAAAAAAAACGGGCAGCCACATGGCTGCCCGTTTTTATTTCTCTGCGGCGATTAAGGCAGGATAGAAGGCTGATCGGCGCCCTCTTTCTCGACTTTCTGCACCAGCATATGTTCACGCTTCATGCCCAGCTTCAGCGCCAGCGCCGAAGAGACATAAATTGATGAAATCGTACCAATCGTCACACCAATCAGCATGGTCAGTGAGAAGCCTTTCAGCAGCGCACCACCAAACACGAAGAGGATGAGGATCATCGCCAGCGTGGTCAGCGAGGTAATCAGCGTACGGCTTAACGTCTGGGTCAGTGACACGTTAGTAATATCGTAAGAGCTGCCGCGACGGATCTTGCGGAAGTTTTCACGAATACGGTCCGACACCACGATTTTATCGTTAAGCGAGTAGCCAATCACCGACATCAGTGAGGCAACAATCGTCAGGTCGATTTCAATGCGGAACAGCGCCAGCAGGCCGCAGGTGATGATCACGTCATGCGCCAGCGCCAGCACGGTACCCAGCGCCAGACGCCACTCAAAGCGAAAACCGATGTAGATCAGAATCGCAATCAGCGCGGACAACAGCGCCATCGCACCCGCCTGCGCCAGGTCGCTGCCCACACTCGGACCCACGAACTCAATGCGCTTAACGGTAGCATTCTGCTGGGTGGTCTGGTTAATCACCGACACCACTTTATTGCCTAACTCGGTGCCCGCCGGGCCGGTAACCGGTGCCATACGCACCATGACGTCACGGCTGCTGCCAAAGTTCTGCACCAGCGGCTCGTCAAAGCCCGCTTTCACCAGATCACCACGCAGGACTTCAAGATCGGCCGGTTTTTCCAGCGCGATCTCAATCACCGTACCACCGGTGAAATCGAGGCCCCAGTTAAAACCACGCACACCCACGATAGCAATCGCGGCGAGAATCAGCAGTCCCGAAATGATGAAGGCCAGCTTATCCCAGCGCATAAAGTCGACGACTTTACGCCCGTGGTTCAACTGCTCAATGTTATATTCCTGTGCCACAACGCACTCCTCAGATAGACAGCTTGTTGATGCGTTTGCCACCGTAAACCAGGTTAACAATGGCACGGGTACCGACAATCGCGGTGAACATTGAGGTTGCGATACCAATTGCTGTGGTAATAGCAAAGCCTTTGATCGAACCGGTGCCGACTGCATAAAGAATGATAACTTTGATCAGGGTGGTCACGTTCGCATCGACAATACTGGAGAAGGCGCCTTTATAGCCCTCATGAATTGCCTGCTGAACCGAGCGCCCGTTACGCAGCTCTTCTTTAATACGTTCGTTAATCAGCACGTTGGCATCCACCGCCACCGCCAGCGTTAACACGATACCGGCAATACCCGGCATGGTCAGGGTCGCACCCGGCAACAGCGACATAATGCCGACAATCAGCACCAGGTTAACCAGCAGCGCGCTGGTCGCTATCAGACCAAACTTCTTGTAGAACACCACCATAAACAGGATCGACGCAAGCAGACCCCACAGGCAGGCTTCCAGACCCTGAGTAATATTCTGCTGACCCATGGTCGGCCCGATAGTACGCTCTTCCACAATCTGGATGGGCGCAATCAACGCACCGGCACGTAGCAGCAGCGAGAGCTGACGCGCTTCGTTCGGGTTGTTGATACCGGTGATGCGGAAGCTGTTCCCCAGACGAGACTGGATGTTGGCGACGTTAATCACCTCTTCCTGTTTCACCAGAATTGAACGGCCGTTGGCATCTTTCTTACCACTGTCTTTGTACTCCACAAACAGAGTCGCCATCGGCTTGCCGATGTTGTCCTTGGTGAAGTTCGACATGATGTTACCGCCTGCGCCATCCAGTGAAATGTTCACCTGTGGCTGGTTGTACTCATCCATGCTGGAAGTCGAGTCGGTGATATGGTCACCGGTCAGGATCACCCGCTTGTAGAGCACCACCGGCTGGCCATCACGCATGTCTTTAACTTCAGAGTCACCCGGTACACGACCACTGGCCGCTACGGTTGGATCCACGCTGGTGTTTACCAGACGGAATTCCAGCGTCGCCGTTGCACCCAGAATCTCTTTAGCGCGTGCCGTATCCTGAATACCCGGCAGCTCAACTACGATGCGATCGGAACCCTGACGCTGTACCAGCGGTTCAGCCACGCCCAGCTGGTTCACACGGTTACGCAGAATAGTAATGTTCTGCTGAACCGCATATTCACGCGCTTCGCTGAGACGAGCATCGCTCATGGTGGCACGCAGGGCATCGCTGCCGCTGCTGTTGATCACCAGATCCTGATGACGCGAGGTCAGCCAGGAGATCGCCGCATCGCGGCTGGCTGCGTCACGGAAACGAATTTCCACGCCGTAGTTCGCGATTTTGTTGACGGTGGTGTAAGGGATACTTTTGGTGCGCAGGTCGCTACGCAGCGAGTCAGCATTCTGCTCCTGCAGTTTGCCGAGTGCGGTGTCCATGTCCACTTCCATCAGGAAGTGCACACCACCACGCAGATCGAGACCGAGTTTCATCGGTTCTGCTGACAGCATCGACAGCCAGCGAGGCGTGGCTGGCGCGAGGTTCAGCGCAACAACGTAGTTTTCACCCAGCGCTTTCATGATCGCTTCACGGGCGCGTAACTGCACATCCGTATTATTGAAGCGCGCGGTAATCGCACCATTTTCCAGCGCAACAGATTTGCTCTGGATATTGTCTTGTTTTAATGCGGACTGAATTTGATCCAACGTCTGCTCACTGGCGGCGCTTCCGCGCGCACCAGTGATTTGAACGGCCGGATCCTCACCATACAGGTTGGGAAGCGCATAGAGCAGGCCGACGAGAATCACGACGACCAGCATCACGTACTTCCACAAAGGATAACGATTTAACACGGCAGTTCCCTTAGGGAAGAAAGAATTACAGCGCCTTGATAGTGCCTTTAGGCAGCACGGCGGCGACGAAATCACGTTTAATGACGACTTCATTGGTGTCATTCAGCGCGATAGCTACGTAGCCCGTGTCAGAGACTTTTGTTACGCGGCCTACAAGGCCACCGCTGGTCAGCACTTCATCACCCTTAGAGATGGAATCCATCAGCTTCTTGTGCTCTTTCGCACGTTTCTGCTGCGGACGCAGGATCATGAAATAGAAAATCAGACCAAACACCACCAGCATGATCACCAGAGAATACGGACTTCCCTGAGACGGTGCGCCTGCTGCGGCCACGGCGTCAGAAATGAAAAAGCTCATTAAATTTCCCTCATTGATGAATTATCAGACGTTAAAGGCGGAACTTCTTTGCCCGTCCGTTGGTAGAACTCGTTTACAAAGCGCTCTAATTTACCCTCTTCGATGGCCTGGCGTAAACCTGCCATCAGGCGCTGGTAATAGCGCAAATTGTGGATAGTGTTCAGACGCGCGCCCAGTATTTCGTTACAACGGTCGAGATGATACAAGTAGGCGCGGCTATAATTGCGACAGGTGTAACAATCACACTCCGCATCCAGTGGCGCAGTGTCATCTTTGTATCTGGCGTTGCGGATTTTCACCACACCCTCGGTCACAAACAGATGACCATTTCGGGCATTACGGGTCGGCATCACGCAGTCAAACATATCGACGCCGCGACGGACGCCCTCAACCAGATCTTCTGGCTTGCCGACACCCATCAGATAACGCGGTTTATCCTGCGGAAGCTGCGGACAGACGTGCTCAAGAATACGGTGCATGTCCTGCTTAGGCTCACCCACCGCCAGGCCGCCCACAGCGTACCCATCAAAGCCAATCTCTACCAGACCTTTCACCGAGACATCTCGTAAATCTTCGTAAACCGAGCCCTGAATAATGCCAAATAGCGCATTTTTATTGCCCAGGCTGTCAAAACGGTCACGACTGCGTTGCGCCCAGCGCAGCGACATCTCCATCGAGCGTTTGGCGTAGTCCCAGTCCGCCGGATAGGGCGTACATTCATCGAAAATCATCACGATGTCGGAACCGAGGTCATACTGAATCTCCATCGATTTTTCCGGATCGAGGAAGATCGGGTCGCCGTTGATCGGGTTACGGAAATGCACGCCCGCTTCGGTGATTTTACGGATGTCGCCCAGGCTGAAGACCTGGAAGCCGCCGGAGTCGGTCAGGATCGGCCCTTTCCACTGCATAAAGTCATGCAGATCGCCATGCAGTTTCATGATCTCCTGACCCGGACGCAGCCAGAGGTGGAAGGTATTGCCCAGAATGATCTGCGCGCCGGTCTCCTGCACTTCTTCCGGCGTCATGCCTTTAACGGTGCCATAGGTGCCAACAGGCATAAACGCAGGGGTTTCCACCACACCGCGATCAAAAATCAGACGGCCACGGCGTGCGCGCCCATCTGTGGTATCAAGTTCAAATTTCACAAAGCCTCCATCGGAGAAACAGTCCGATGCAGATAACCTTCAGTCGCTCTCAGTCGATTCCGGCTATCGGTTAATAAATCAGTCGCCCACTTTTTCCAGCGGCGCCTGCGGATTTTTGCTGATAAACATCGCGTCACCATAACTGAAGAAACGATATTGCTCAGCCACGGCTGCGCGGTACGCGGCCATGGTGTGCTGATAACCGGCAAACGCCGAGACCAGCATAATCAGAGTCGATTCGGGCAGATGGAAGTTGGTGATCAGCGCATCGATCACCTGATACTCATAGCCCGGATAGATAAAAATCTGGGTATCGTCGAAGAACGGCGCAATCAGGGCATCCTGACTCGCTTTGGCGGCGCTCTCCAGCGAACGGACAGAGGTGGTGCCGACAGCGACTACTTTATTGCCGCGTGCTTTACAGGCCAGCACCGCATCAACAACCTCCTGCGGCACTTCGGCATATTCAGCATGCATGTGATGCTCTTCGATGGTGTCGACGCGCACCGGCTGGAAGGTTCCTGCACCGACATGCAGCGTCACAAACGCCATCTCAATGCCCTTCTCTTTCAGCGCCTGCAGCAGCGGTTCATCAAAATGCAGACCGGCGGTCGGTGCCGCAACGGCACCCGGACGGGCGCTGTAAACTGTCTGATAGAGCTCGCGATCCGCCTCTTCATCCGGACGGTCGATATAAGGCGGCAGAGGCATATGGCCAACGCTGTTGAGGATGTCGAGCACCGCGCGCTCATCATCAAACACAATCTCAAACAGCGCATCGTGACGCGCCACCATCGTCGCTTTGACGCTCTCGTCTTCGCCCAGCAGCAGTTCTGCTCCCGGCTTCGGCGCTTTCGAGGCGCGCACATGGGCCAGCACACGCTTGTCGTCAAGCATCCGCTCCACCAGCATCTCGATTTTGCCGCCACTGGCTTTGCGGCCAAAGACGCGCGCCGGAATCACACGGGTGTTATTGAACACCAGCAGATCGCCCGGATTCAGCTTATCCAGCACGTCGGTGAACACACCGTGCGACAGCGTCCCGCTGGGACCATCGAGCGACAGCAGACGACAGCCGCTGCGCTGCGCCTGGGGATAGTGAGCAATCAGGGATTCGGGCAGTTCAAAAGCAAAATCGGCGACACGCATGAAAGAGTTCTTTCTCAGGCAAAAACAGGCGGCACAGTTTAGCGGAAAATCGACCAATTCTGAACAACTGGCTGCGCAAAGGCAGTTCAGCCTATAATGCGGCATGAACTTTCTTGCTCATCTCCATCTGGCTAAGCTGGCCGACAGCTCCTTACTCGGCAATTTAATGGCCGATTTTGTGCGTGGCAACCCGCACCAGCACTGGTCTGCGCCCGTCGCGGACGGCATTCTGATGCACCGTCGTCTCGATGTGATGACCGATGCGCTGCCGGAAGTGCGCAGCGCCCGTCAGCTATTCCGTGCCGAAACCTATCGCGTGGCACCCATTACGCTGGACGTCATCTGGGACCATTTTCTGGCCCGGCACTGGCAGCACTTCACGCCCGGCCAGACCCTGGTGCACTTTTCTGCCGCCGCCGAGCGCGAGATCATGCCGCAACTGACAGACACCCCCATCGAGTTTCAGGAACTCAACGCGGTGATGTGGCGCGAGCGCTGGTTTGAGCATTATGCCCAGCCCGCGCGGCTGGAGCGGGTGCTGCACGGCATGGCCAGCCGCCGTCCACGCCTGGCGGCCCTGCGCGACTCCTACCACGATTTCACGCAACACTATGATCAGCTGGAAGCGCTGTTTTTTGTTTTTTATCCGCGTTTAATGGCGCTGGCGACCAGCAGAACCCTGTAAAACACGATCCTCTGCTGCCGGGCTGGCGGACGCCAGCTTTCGTCCGCCGGGAAAGCGCCTAACCCGACCCCCGCATCATCTTGCCATTGCTGCCTATCTGCGGCTTAATGAAGCCTTTCTTAACAATAGTTAAGTAAATATCACAGCCAGACCGCCTGTTCAGGCGTGCCTTCCGTTCGTTTTGACCAAAAGACATAAGAGGAAAAGATGTCATCCGCTTCGCATTCTGAAATTGACGCGCGTTACCGTTACGCCTGCGACATCGCCCGTGCGGCGGCCAGCCGGGCTTATTCGTGGTATCAGCAGCGTCAGACACTGGTGGTGGAACACAAAAGGGATTTGCAGGACGTGGTCAGCGAGGCTGATCGTAACGTTGAGGCATTGATTAAGACATTAATCGCTGAGCGCTTTCCTGACGATGCTGTCTATGGCGAAGAGAGCGGCGGTGAGGTTCAGGGCGCGCCCTTTATCTGGGTGGTCGATCCCATCGACGGCACCGCCTGCTTCGTCAACGGCCTGCCTAACTGGTGCGTCTCGCTGGCGGTGGTCTGTGACGGCGAACCAGTGATCGGCGTGGTCTGCGATCCCAATCATCAGGAGCTGTTTCACGCACGAGCAGGTCAGGGTGCGTGGGTTAATGAGAGCCGTTTGCAGGTTCATAGCGCGACGCATCTCAACGAGGGTTTGCTCGGCATCAGCAACTCCAGTCGCACCCCTGCCGAAAGCGTCTCGCGCCTGATTAGCGGCTTAACTGAACAGGGTGGCATGTTTATCCGCATCGGTTCTGGCGCGCTGACCAGCGCCTGGGCGGCCGCCGGGCGACTGATTGGCTACTATGAAGCGCATATGCATCCCTGGGATAGTCTGCCGGGCATCGTCCTGATGCGCGAAGCGGGCGGCGTTACTAATGATTATCTGCGCAACGAAGGACTCAAAAACGGCAACCCGGTGTTGCTGGCCAATGCGACTCTTTATCCAAAAATCAAAGCGCTGACCGATAATCGCGCGCTGGAGGAGTAAATGACGCTGCCAGGCCTGTACCGCTGCGCGCTGATCCTCTGTTCTCTCTGGCTGTTAAGTCCGGTGTCACAGGCGGCGGATTACCAGCTGGAGAAAGTGGTCGAACTGAGCCGTCACGGTGTCCGTCCGCCCACCCCCGGCAATCGTAAAGAGATTGAAGCCGCCAGCCAGCAACCCTGGACGCAGTGGACCACCGCCGATGGTGAGCTGACCGGTCATGGCTACAGCGCGGTGGTCAATAAAGGACGCTGGCAAGGCGAGCACTATCGCCAGCTCGGCCTGCTGGGCGCGGGCTGTCCTGATGCGGCACAGGTCTACGTGCGCGCCAGTCCGCTGCAGCGCACCCGTGCCACGGCCGCAGCGCTGACTGACGGGGCCTTTCCCGGCTGCGGCGTGCCGGTGCATCACGTAGCGGGCGAAGTCGATCCCCTGTTTCAGAGTGAAAAGCTGACGATCACCCAGAGCGATCCTGCTCAGGAGCTGGCGGCTAAGCAGCAGAAAGCGGGCGATCTGGCGCGGCTGCAACAGCAGTTGCAACCCGCCATTCAGCAGCTGAAAGCCGCCGTCTGCCCGCCCGCGACTGACTGCCCCCTCTTTGATGCGCCCTGGTCGTTCCGGCAAACCCGTAACGGCAACACATACGTTTACGGGCTGAGTGTGATGGCAAGCATGGTGGAGACGCTGCGACTGGGCTACAGCGAAAACCTGCCGTTGGACCAGCTCGCCTGGGGACACATCACCTCGGCCGCACAGATCACCACGCTGCTGCCGCTGCTGAGCGCAAACTACGATCTTAGCAACGACGTGCTCTATCAGGCACAGCGCCGTGGCTCAATATTGCTCAACGCCCTGCTGGAGGCGATTGCTTCCGATAGCGCGCCGGGCCGCTGGCTGATTCTGGTGGCACATGACACCAATATTGCGATGGTGCGCACCCTGATGGGCTTTAGCTGGCAGTTGCCAGGCTATTCACGCGGCAACATTCCACCGGGCAGTAGTCTGGTGCTGGAGCGCTGGCGCGACACCCACAGCGGCGAACGTTTTTTGCGGCTCTATTTCCAGGCGCAGAGTCTGGATGGGATTCGTCAGCTGCAACCGATTGATGATAAACATCCGTTATTACGTCAGGAGTGGCATCAGCATGACTGCAGAATCACCGATGTCGGCCTGCTCTGCCCTTATCAATCCACGCTGACTCAGCTACGAAAAAAGCTGGATAACAGCGCTGTGCTGCCGGTTTCGGTTATATTGCCCTGAGTCTGTGGCTAATCAAATTCAGGCCGCAGCATCAACGCGGCCTGAATAATGTTAACCGCTGTTAATTAACGCCATTCCGACCTTTTCTTATTTAAATCGCCTGACTATCAGCGCCACTCGTTTTGTTTTACGATAGACCCGTCAATCATCCCTTTATTAACTATTTTCCTGTAATTCTTGAGTATTTCGGCGACTGGTTTCGCCGTTTTTTATTTCTCTCTTTCTGTCTTCTCCCCCTGTGCCCATGTACCCACACGCGCTCTCGCCTGAAGCTACATACCCGGCCTGGAAAATAGTAAGGTTGAATTTAATTGCCTCCTTAAAATCAACCTGTTAATCCCTTACCTGCTGATTACGGGAGTCAGGAACACTTCTGCGCAGAATACTGAATTCCGCGGCACTGTCCTGATATATCGATCGATTCCCCAGATACCACATAATAAATTCATTATTGTTTTTTACTCCTATTTTCCTCATCACCCTTCTTTTGTAATAACTAACGGACTTCTCAGTCAGCCCTAACCATTCGGCTATCTGCTTCAGGGTCATGCCGGTCATAAAGAACCAGGTGACAGCGACTTCATTCTCAGTAAATGACATGCAGCGTTGGGTATTATCCATAAACGTCACAGTTCCTCCATTGCTTAAAACGGATTAAATAATGTTGTAAAAGCTGTAAACAGCGTTATTCTGCCAGTCTGGAACCAGCGTATATAAGGTGAAAACTAATTCAGGTTTTTAGTGAAAACGGCCTCTTTTCCGACGTCATCGACCAGCGTGTATTCAACGGTCATTTTTTTATTTTTTATTACTTCAGGCAAACTAAAACCTTTATTTTCATAAGGAGCAATCATTCTGTCCATGCCCAGTTTTAGTGACTGCTCTCCAGCCAATGACGTAACTTTTAATGAAACAGGCGTCACAAAATAGGGCGTAGGATTACTCAGCTCGAGTGAATGACCGTTGTCGGCAATGCGGACGTTTATAGCGCCGCCAATACTGTTAATGTCCATACTGCTATTGAAAGGCCGATAGGTAATTCTCAGCTGGGTGTTTAATCCGACTTCTATTTTATTGGCCGTTTTCTCCTGCTGAGAAGATTTGACACCCGGAATTTCATAGAGATTTATCCAGAATACGGACTCACGATCACGGGGTAAATCAAGTATTTTTTCCGTCGGCAGTATCTTAAGGTTCAGAATTTTACCCGGTGTCATCCTGGCGACTGCTGGAATAATAGCAAAAGGGTAATTTTTTTCTTTATTAATATCGCCGGCGCTTCCATCATCAACCCAGCTCTGAAGTAACACCGGCGCCTGACTGTCGTTGTTGACGATGAGCAGGCGCCTGCCGCTGTCCTTGCTGCTGAACAGCACCCTGTCCTGCAACGGCATAATCGTGGCATGGAGTTCCGCCGCATTAAACAGAAAAATAAAACTCACCCAATATAAAAAATATCTCATCACCAGTACCTCACAATAATATGCGCCGTCGCATCTATTTTCCCAGGCGTGACAGGTTTTGCGGGGTCAACGATGCCATAGAATGCGAAATACTGAGACGTGATATCTACCTGAGTGGGGGTATTTTGAGAACGCGAGATTTCCCCATCCAGAAGAGAAAACCAGCCTTTTGTATAATCATTAGTGTATGCGTTGGTTATAAATCCGACCGTCTTACCGGCAACAGACACACCTATGCCGACGTTTGACGCATATCCATCCTGTCCATAATTATCCGATAACGCATAACGTGACCACAAAACGTTGTTCCCGGACATAGGATGATCAGTGCTGAATGCGACCGAAATTTTATCAGGTCCAACACCTGCATTCCGGTTGATAAAGCCATTAACGAGCGCTCCACCGCACCGATAGGTTACAGTAAAGTCCTTACCTATTGTTTCAAAATCAGACTTCAACGCAGTGACAGTGACTGGCGGTAAAATGACAGGATTTGTATAGCTGTAGACGCGACATCCCCAGGGCGTTTGCACGAACGTGTTTGCCGTAGAGTATTGCATCCCAAAGCCAATCCAGTTCCAGTTACTGAACCCGTCCCAGTTCGTGTTACTGTCAGCACCTGGGATAGTGATATTTTTTTTGTCGTTCCAGCCCGGCCCGACAAAAACCGTATAGCCGTTGGGCTGGGGACAGGTATATGCAATACCGCTGGCGGAATCATCCGCAGGGCCATTACATCCCCAATGCGCAACCGGATCGCCTCCTCTCATTGTGGATGGTAAGCGGTAAATTTCTGCCGTCACACCGCTGAAGTCACGGGCATAAAAGTTGAGCTTGTTACCCTCCCGGTGCCCTTCAATTGGTGAATGCTGCCAGTACCTTGAGAACACCTTACCGTCACTGTCACGAATCAGTTTGATGCCGATAAAAGGAAAATAGGTCTGATAGACGCCCTCTCCCGCGCTGATATTGCCCCCCACGTTACTGTCGCCGTTAGTGGCAAAATACTCATAGGTCTGTCCCTGATCGGCAAGATCACAGGTGTATAACAGCTGGTTCTCCCCTTCAGGCAAGGATTGAGCCTGCCCTACCGTGGCCGTAGTGGAGCCAATCAGTCCAGTTGGCATAAACTCCGCGGGCTGAAGTTTTATTGAACCAAAAATCAGAGGCACACCGCCTTTACTGTCATCGCCCTGTCTGGCTTTATAGACAGGCTGGCATGTGGCGAAGGCTGACGATGTAAAAAACGCCACGATCGGCAGGGAAAAAATGACTGCATACTTTTTCATGCATAAGGCCTTATTGACAGACTGCGGTAATATAATTCAGCGCTTTCGTGGACTGAGTATCTACAGGCGTATAACGGATGGTGCACTGTTCATCGGGCGCGCTGCCCCACCGGGCGGTCAGTGTCTGACGGTTTTCCAGCCGCAGATAGGTATTACCGGCCTGGCTTACCGTTGCAACGTTATTTACACCGGAATCGAAAATATCTGACCCCAGGGGGACATAGCTGCCATTCGCCCGCCTGAGCTGCATCATGACCGGTATGCCCTGGCGCGTTTTGAAGACCACCCGGTTGACGGAACCCGCGTATGGCGTCACAACGTGCTGGCTGTCAATAATATCGACATCCGCGGATGCCCCTTCCGGCGCATCAAGGTTGATGTTGTTACGTCTGTAAGGCATCAGCGAAGGAACGATTGCATAACCTGAACTGTCGATTTTAATGTTCTGGCCATTGAGTACCGTGGCGCCCTCTGCCCCTTTTGCTTCCACAATGGCAAACGTGTTACTCACGGTATGCCCCAGTGTGATCCCGCCACTGTGCAACGCGATGGCACCGCTCATCGAACCGGATGCCTGCCAGTTTCCCGGAGATTTTGAGACCGTTCCACTCACGTTGGCTTTGGGCAGAATGGTCGCCAGATTCAGACCCGAACTGTTTCCTGAGCGGTCGCGACTGTAATTCACACCCCACTGGGTCGTGTTGTCTTTACCTGCGCTGCCGGACAGCGAGGTCTGGTAGCTGTGTTCACTATTACTATTGATGTATGACGCAGACAGGGTTGTATTACGGGTATCACGCCCGATAGGCACAGAAAAATTCAGCGCAAACTGGGTGTCTTTGTAATATTCCTTGTGCCGTTTTTCGTCAGGTACTCCCCATCTCTGCGCGTCAGAAATCCGGGTGCGGTACTGTCTGGAAATACTGAAATCCATGTGAATGCCGTAAGGCAATGCCGTGTTGTATCCCACCTGATAAGAGGTGTCTTTGTTTCGTCCGTCATAGTAATTTTGCGATGAGCCGGAAACGTAAATGCTGCCCAGTGAACCTAGCGGTTGGCTGACATTGAGCTGAAGACGGTTTTTTTGCATGTACGTTCCCCCCTCCACCGACGACAGCGGGGTGTCCGAGTTGTTCAGGGCAACGATATCCTGAAGATCCCGGTAGCCACGGGTGGAATACCGGTAGCCGGCAAAACTGATGGTGGTGCCAACCGGACCCAGCGTTTTACTGTACTCGGTATTCACCATCCACCCCTGCGTGGCGCTGCCATTTCTGAGTCGCGCATTGGACCAGGTTGCAGAAGAACCGAATGCACCGAGTGACGAAGAATAGATGGCCCCACCGCTGGCCGCCTGATAACCACTGCCGATACGTAACCCGCTGTTTGCCGTTACCGCATTAGAAACGCCATACTTGACGGAAAGCTCGGTAAACTGGTTGTCACGGCTGTAATCATTGATCTCGCCGGCTGAAAAGCTATAGTCCAGGCGTCCGGGGCGGACGGAACCCGGTAGTGTAGAGTAAGGTACTGAATACTCAGTGAGGCTTCCGTCACTTTCCGTCACCCTGACATTGAGGTCTCCACCGTAGAAAGCCGGTGCCAGGTCATCAATTCTGAAGTTACCCGGTGGAACAGTCGTCTCATAGATTTTGTATTTTTTTTGAAAGACTTCGACTTTCGCATTGGTTCTCGCTGTACCTCTCACCGTCGGCGCATACTGAACCATGGAAGGGGGTAACACGCGGTTATCGGTCCTGAGACTTACACCGGTAAAACCGAGCCCGCTGAATGCATCAGAGCCCGAACTGAGCTGGCCTAGCAGCAGCTCACTTCGCAGTGACGGCAAGCCCCGACTGGCGTACAGGCGTGAGGAGTGCCATCTGGACCCAAAACGGTTACGGTTGAAATTCCCCTGCTGCCGGAACTGCCACTTTCCTGCGTTAAAGCCGCTGCTAAGTCCAACATACGTCGAACTCACTCCGCCTGTATGGGTGCTATGTGACTCATACTGGTTGACCGTGTAATTCGAAAATAAGGCGGTACTGCCTGCCTCAAACTCACTTGAGGGAATATAATCATCCGGACGGTATACCAGCAGAGACTGAGGCACAGTAATGTTTACCCGCAGAGAAGAAAGGTCGGGCGAAGTCTTTACCTCCGGCAGAACAGCTTCAAGCGCGTATTTTCTGTCATTAACCAGGGCTTCTGGCTTCTTTTTAAGAGGTAAACTGTTGATAAACTCACCTGTAAATAACGGCGTCAGCGACTTACCTTTCCGTTCAAAAGTCAGCGACTTTTTTGAAAATAATTTATCGTTTATGTAAACAGAAACGTCATATTCACCGGGGTTATAAAATGTGTCTTCTCCTGACAATGCGGAAATATCGCTCAGGCCGCCCGCACTGAGCATGGCGGGGCTGAATTCATATTCTTCCGCATAAATAGAAAACGAGCAGAGAGAAATAAGCAGGTAATAAATTCTGATTTTCATTTTCGTAACAACATCACATCATTTATCTTTAATCAGGAAATTTACTGGCGTGCCATAATCATTGATCATCACCGCATTAAGCGGACCACTAAGACGATCGCCCTTGAGGACTGCGGAATAATCGTCACCCGGCAATAGCGTCAATTTTTCTGCCAGGATCCGCTTTCCATTGCTGATATCTCTGATGGATAGAATATTCGGCGATTTGTTGCTGATCACTAAAGCTTCTCCCTGCAATCGGTATGAAACTTTATTTTCATCTTTCGAAGAAAAAGCATTGACTGCAGCCGGTCTGTAAATAACTTTCAGCCGACTCCGGATGATGATATTCAGCCGGTCATCGTCATTTTCATTTTTCCTGACGCCCGGAATCTGAGTAAAGTCCAGATAAAAGAGCGACTCTCTATTCTGAGGCAACTCACTGGATAACAGTTTAACTTTTACCGTCTGCCCCCCTTTCTCTTTAATTTTAAAAACAGGCGGCACGGCAACAAAATCTGGTTTGTCTTTATTATCCGATTCAACCTGAACAATAAACGGATTGTCACTGGTGTTATCAAACATAATGGTCTTCTCAAGCGTACCCGCCATCACAATACGCGAAGCATTCATGACTACCGCAGCCTGAGTTACGCCACTGATTAAAAAAAAGAAAACTGAAATTATTTTCAGATAAGTCACAAGTTTCATAATTTATTCCAGCCCCGCGAAAACGCGGGGCGCAGTTTTTAAAGATAACTGATAGCGTACTGAACGGTCGCTTCAACCTTACCGGCTGTTGCAGCCCCACCGGTAGCAATATACCGAGCGGTATACTGTGCTTCTCCGCTGGTTTCATTCGGATTGAGCGAGAATGCCTTAGCAGTTGCTTCGCCTGATTTTAAATCAATGACATTATTGTCAGGGTCCAGTAACTGAATCGCGACGTTACTTGCCGGAGAGTCAGTTGCAATATTTTTCAGGTTACCGGAAGCATCAACATTGGATGATGCAAAATGAATTTTAATGTCCTGAGTCGCTGTTTTAGGATCCGTACATCCTGTCAGCTTCATGCTGAAATTTGTGGGTGTAGACGTATTCCCCGTCGCGGAAAGATCGCTGACCTTTGCCGTCTGCAGCAAGATAACAGGTGCAGCTGAAGTTGAATCGTTGACGCTGACGTTACACGTCTGGGCAGAAACTTCACCTTTGAAGCGGATACTGTTTTCCTGTGCTGCATATACACTGCTGGCCGATAATGCGGTCAGGGCAACGAACCCGGTCAATAAAGTTTTTTTAAACATTCCAGTACTCCTTGAAATTTTTTTCTGTTAATAGACATGCTGACTGATGCCTGAGTAAATAAACCAGGAGAGAGAAAATCCAACATGGTTAATACTGTCAGGGCACTTAAATCCATAGACACAATTAAGCCAGCGAAAGCATCTTACGAGCGAAGTGAGATAAACACACCTTTGAATTTCTCTAATCTTGTTTAAATTTATATGAATTTTATATTCAATATTATATTCATAAAAAACAATGAGTTACTTGCAGTACCCACATAAAAAATCATGCAAAACATAAAAATAAATTTGCAATAAAAAGATGTGATATACTTATTTAAACTGATCTGATTAGCTTCAGGCTTACAATTTTTCTATTTCACAAAACTTTCACCTGCGCATTAGCCGTATGTTTTATGCGGGGTCTTTATTTCTTTCACTGGTGGAGAATGCTTTGAGCAGAAAAATCACTCTTAACAGTTTTCTGATATTTGAACCGGATAAAAAAAGAATTACCGGCAGGGGCAACCCGGCGGTTATCAGCGCATCCGCATCACTGTGTCTGGAACTTCTCATTGATAATGTAGGGCAACTTGTCACACATCAACAGTTCTATGACTATGTATGGCGTCGGTTTGGTACGGAACCGGCCTCAACGACTCTTTATCAGAATATCTCGGCGCTGAGACGCGCGCTGAATAAAGCCGGTCTTCAGGAAGATATCATCCGGACCATGCCGCGGAAGGGGTTTCTCCTTTCTCCACAGACAACCGTTGAGAGAGAAAGTCTTTTTTCCTTTACATCTGTCAGCACTGAGTCGGAAAGTGCCCACTCTCTCTCCGCCGGCGGCAATGAAATGCCAGAGCACAGCCTCCCTGATGAAAGAATGAGGAATACTCAGAATGAGCAAAAATCAGATTCTGAAAACAAGATTTCTTCATATTCACCCCTGACACAACATCCGTTTTTTTCAGCTTTTTTTAAGTCAAAAAAAATGATGATCGCAACCTTTATGCTTTTTTTGGCACTTTTTTTTTCGTCTTTTTTATATTTCAGATCCGGACCGAATCATAATGACACTGTGTTTATTTACAGCACTAACTACAAAGGCTGCATAATCTTCAATAATGCGGATGGGTGGCTGATAAAGGATGAGGTGAAGGAACAGGTTGATGAGATGAAATTAAATTGCAGTATAGCACCTTATATCTACCTTACCGCATTCAAACATGCAGACAGTCTTTCTTATTTTAACTGCGAGCATCCGTTGAATGGACATGTCAGAGCAAATTGCCGTTCGTATTACTTTGTGAAGAAACTGAATAATGATTAAAGTTATCCTCCTGATTATCTTGTGCATTGTCATCTATTCTTTCGCGCCATTCAGCAGGAACGGTGAAAACACCATTTCTTGTACAGCTGATGTGTCCTATCAATGGAAGCAGGACCGGATGGACTTACTTATTACGCAAACCCTTCTTGACGGAAAAGGCGTTCTTTCAATGTCTGGGATCTTATATGATAAAAATGAAACAAAATCTTATCTGAGTAAAACGATTTCATTTTCATACTTACAGAACCAATTTTTTTACTACTTCAGGTCTGAGCTGATCATGAACTCCCCTCAGATGACGATGAGCCTTTCCGATCAGAAGAAATGGTTACCCGACTTTTTTACAGATAACAATATGCCGCTGGTACTCAAGATCAGGCCTTATGGTAAAGATGCCTGGATTTTTTATGCCGAAAACACACCGCTTTTCATCTGTGAGAGAAGCAATTAACGGCCAGGCTGACGGGTAACTACACGCGGACTCTGCATTCGACTGAAGCGGATCATAAAAACGTACCTCAGGGTGAGTGAACCGAATGTGCCTGGGTCACCACCCGGTTCCGGCCTTCATGCTTGGCCCTGTACAGAAGGTGGTCTGCCACAACCAGCGCTTTTTCTCTGTCATCGCCATCGTGAGCGAGCTCACAAACGCCTGCTGAAATCGTAATGTGCTTCACTGCGGGAAACTGCGCGTTTGCAATGTTTTCACGTATACGGTTTACAACCAATCCGGCTTCGGTCAGCGTTGTGTCTGGAAAAAAAATGACAAACTCTTCACCGCCAAACCGGCAGATGATGTCCTGAGTACGGCATCCTTTTTTTAATAGATCTGATACGGCCACCAGTACCTCGTCCCCTGTATCGTGTCCGAACTGATCATTAACCTGTTTAAAGTGGTCGATATCAAACAGAGCCAGGCTGTGTGAACCCTGTCCCCCGACAAAAGGTGCCGTGAGTTGATCGAAGCCCCGCCGGTTGTGTAATTTCGTCAGATGATCCGTCAGAGCATCATCGCGCAGTATAGAAAATGTTTTATCGATGGCTGCTGAATAAGCCTGAAATGCTTTTTTTAGCCTGTCAGCTTCTTTGTACCACGTTTTAATTCCGTCCATTTTTCCTGATAATCGCCCGATCGCGCCTGAGCTGGTCAGGCGGGCCAGATTTTCGAGTGGCTGTGAAATTCTGGCGGAGATGTAAAGACTCACAACGACCAACAGAAGCGCCAGCACCAGCCCGTAGAGGATCACATCACTTACGATGCGGTTGAGAATTGCGCTCGTCACGTCAGATGAAACGCAGACGAATACATGCCAGTTCGTTTTCACAACGTCCGAATAACCCAGCAGGCAACTCTGTTGATTAAACAGGGTTTTCACTGCGCCATATTTTTTCTGTTTCAGTTGCGCCGACAGATCCGCACTCAGGTTGATGCTTTTTCCGGTCAGAGCCTCATCCGCGGAGTAAACCACTTCACCGGTATCGGAAACAATGCTGACAGTCGTCTTATCAGCATAGAAGTGCTGGTTCAGAAGACGGCTCAGCATACTGCTCCTGGTCAGATAGATTGAGCCTGCCAGATACCCCAGATATTCGCCTGACGGCGAATAGACCGGGTTCGACAAAAAGACGAGATAGTTTCCCGTATAGGGGGTGAGTGGGTCAGAAACAAAAGGGCCTTTTTTTACGGCCTCCAGCTGCCCGGACGCCACACTCAGCGACGTACCGGATGGAATGAAATTTAAGGGAGAAGCGGCCACGACCCGCCCCTCGGGCGACAGGGCCAGCACGGAACTGAACATGTCTGACTGCAGACGTAGCCTGTCGGTTTCATGCTGCAGAACCTGCAAATCCCTGTAGCTGGTTATCTGTGCGGCG
Source organism: Pantoea sp. PvP021 (assembly GCF_054056055.1). Classification (NCBI taxonomy): domain Bacteria; kingdom Pseudomonadati; phylum Pseudomonadota; class Gammaproteobacteria; order Enterobacterales; family Erwiniaceae; genus Pantoea; species Pantoea sp. PvP021. Next base: position 1,823,301 of record NZ_JBSRXX010000001.1, read on the forward strand.
CTGAAAGCCAGTTCCTTCTGGGCCGTCCGGAACATGTTATCGGCAGTGTTGGCCAGTTTACGTGCATATGCCGTGCTGGATTCAAGGAGACGTTGTTCTGCCTGGTTCCTCAGCACAAAGCCGGTCACTGTGGAAAGCAGAATTGCTGTAAGGAGTATGCAGCACACAGAGTGCAGGCACAGCAGACTCTTTAGTGAGGGCTTGTTGAACATGGTTTGTCCCTGAATGACTTGTTATTTGTGTTGCCGAATTAATGCTGGCACGGACAGTTAACAAGATAGGGGCGGTCAGGCAATTAGTAAATCAGCATTATTGTTGATACGAATAGAGCCTGAGACGCATTTGCAGGCGTCAATCCAGCGAAATAAAGCGCGGATTGACTGTCATAAGCGCCACATCGATATCGATCACTACAGATGGACGGCCGGTTACGCCCGTCTGCGCGCCTGAACGATAGTCCCGCTAACGCCCGATGACCATTACTTTCACTCCCCTGCGCCAGTGGCCAGGCTCGCGGCCAGAATTCCCCTCCGGGCGCTGACGAACGCCTTCAGACAAAACCCGATCAGGGAGGCCAAAAAAACAGCCCCAGCCGCAGCATTATCTGCAGCCGGGCTTCAACAGTCTCACTCCAGCCAGCATGGAAAACATCCTTAGCGGACTTTACGAACCAGCTTATAGCCCAGCAGCAGCACCACTATCCACACCATACCGACATAGAGGGAAATGCGGGTATCGGGGAAATAGCCAATCAGACCGATAATAAAGCAGAGGAAGGCTACGCCGACGCCAGCAGTCCAGCTGCCGCCTGGCAGCGCAAACTGCAGCTTACTGGCAGCCTCTTTGCCAATTTTGCGACGGAACGCGATCTGCGACAGCAGAATCATGATCCAGACCCACACCGTTGCAAAGGTCGCCAGCGAGGCGATCACCAGGAAGACTTTTTCCGGCATCAGGTAGTTGAGATAAACCGCAATCAGCATGGCGAACATCATCACCACCACCGTCACCCACGGAATCCCGCGCGAAGAGACCTTCATAAAGACCTTCGGCGCATGTCCCTGCTGCGCCATCCCGTGCAGCATGCGGCCTACGCCAAACACATCGCTGTTAATCGCCGAGAGTGACGCGGTCAGCACCACAAAATTGAGGATAGAGGCGGCCGCCGCAATGCCCAGATGCTGGAAGGTCAGCACAAACGGGCTGCCCGAAGTTCCTACCTGATTCCACGGGTAGATCGACATAATCACAAACAGCGTGCCGACGTAGAACACCAGAATGCGCCACGGCACCGAGTTGATGGCGCGCGGAATCGACTTCTCCGGATCTTTCGCTTCACCGGCGGTGATACCGATGATTTCGATGCCACCATAGGCAAACATCACCATCTGCAGCGACAGCAGCATACCGACTACGCCGTGCGCAAAGAAGCCGCCGTTAGTCCAGAGATTGTGGATGCCGGTCGGCTGGCCGCCGTTGCCGAGCCCCCAGATGATCATGCCGAAACCGGCCAGAATCATCACGATAATGGTGGCGACTTTGAAGAAGGAGAACCAGAACTCCACTTCGCCGAACACCTTCACGCTCATCAGATTGACGGCACCGATGATCAGCACCACGCTCAGCACCCAAATCCAGTGAGGCACCTCAGGGAACCAGACGCCCATATAGATGCCGAACGCCGTGACATCCGCAATCGCCACAATCAGGATTTCAAAACAGTACGTCCAGCCGGTGATGTAGCCTGCCATCGGCCCAAGATAGTCCTGCGCGTAACGTGAGAAGGAGCTGGCCTGAGGATTGTTAACGGACATCTCACCCAGTGCGCGCATGATGATGTAAGCCACTGCCCCGCCGATGATATAGGCGAGCAGCACGCTCGGTCCGGCCATTTTTATCGCGTCAGCGGAACCGTAGAACAGCCCGGTGCCAATCGCCGATCCCAGCGCCATAAAGCGGATGTGGCGCGTGCTCAGTCCGCGTTTGAGCTTGTTGGTTTCTTGCATAACAACCTGTACCTGTGAAATGAAAAAACCACGGGCAGGCCCGTGGTTAAAGAAAAATCAGTGCTCTCTGCTACGAGTGAACGGTCACCTGTTCCGGCCCTTTCACCCGATCAACAACAGCGGCAATCAGCAGCATCACCAACGACGGCGGCAACCAGGCGAGACCCTGATCGGCCAGCGGCAAATTCTGACTGAAAGCGGGCAGCAAATCTTTAAACCCGGTGGTTTTAATCGCATCAACAATACCGAACAGCAAGCTGATTAACATGGCTGGCGCGATAATCCGGCTGCTCTTATTCCACCAGTTGAGAGTGAAACTCAGCACCACCAGCACGATACAGGGCGGATAAATTGCCGTCAGTACCGGGATGGAGATCTGAATCAGGTGGCTCAGGCCGAGATTCGACACCACCATGGAGAACAGACCCAGAATAAACACCAGCGTTTTATACGATAACGGCAGGTATTGCGCAAAAAATTCCGCACAGGCACAGGTCAGGCCTACGGCGGTCACCATACAGGCGACGAAGATCAGCGCGGCAAGGAAGAAGCTGCCCATGTTGCCAAAGGTGTGCTGAACATACGCGTGCAGAATCGCTGCGCCGTTAGCGTTTTGATCCACCAGCGCACCGCTGCCCGCGCCCAGCTTAAACAGGCAGAGGTAGACCAGCGTCAGGCCCAGACCGGCGATTAACCCTGCCAGCACGGTATAACGGGTCAGCAGCGCGGCATTATCGACGCCACGCGAACGGGCGGCGTTGACAATCACGATACCAAATACCAGCGCGCCCAGCGTATCCATGGTCAGATAGCCATTGACGAAACCGCTGGAGAAGGCCGCACGCTGATAATCAGCGGTAGCCGGAACCGTGCCGCCAGCAGGCCACACCAGGGCAGCAACGCCCAGCACGGTCAGCGCAATAATTTTTAATGGCGCAAGGAAGTGCCCTACCGTGTCGAGTAGCTTGCCGGGATAGAGCGATACGCCAATCACCAGCGTGAAGTAAATCAGGCTATAGATAAACAGCGGCAGCGCGCCATCACCGGTCAGCGGGGCAATACCCATCTCAAACGAGACCGTTGCCGTACGCGGTGTGGCAAACAGCGGCCCGACAGCCAGATAGCAAACGGTGGCCAGCACGATGCCAGCGACCTTGCCAATCGGGGTGCTGAGTGCATCCACGCCGCCGCCGACGCGGGCCAGCGCGATCACGGTCATCACGGGCAGACCGACTGCGGTAATCAGAAAACCAATCGCGGCAGTCCAGACGTGTTCGCCAGACTGAATACCGACCATGGGCGGGAAAATGATGTTGCCCGCGCCAACAAACAGGGCGAATGTCATAAAGCCCAGCGCGAGAATGTCCTTCGAAGTTAAACGATGTGTCATACGGCCTGTCACTGATGTTGCGGTGGAAGTTGGGTTAGTGTTGTCCCCTCGCTGCGTGTAAACCGCGACCAGGCTGACAATGTCAGCGCATTATGCTCGTCGCAGGGTAAAGCACAGGTGATTTGAGCTGCTTTTATTCTGTTCACAGAGGGATGGATCGACAACGGCGCTAAGTAAAACGTTTATAGCGGTGAAAGGCAATACGGGATCGGAAAACCAGAAGGTTATGCCGCCATTTTTTCAAAAGGCAGTGGATAGCGTTAATTTTTGCAGCAGGCACACAAGATGATGTGCCTAAACAATAGACAGAGCGCGAGAAATCCCCGCATAAACGGGCCTGAAGATACACAAAAGGCGCGTTTTACGCGCCTGTCTGCACAACGTTACAGCACTACCAGACCTGATTCGCGATATCGACCACTAAGCGAATCTTCTGCCACTGCTGCGCCTCGGTCAGGCTGTTGCCCTCTTCGGTTGAGGCAAAACCACACTGCGGACTGAGGCAGATCTGATCCAGACTGACATACTGCGCCGCCTCTTCCAGCCGGGTTTTCACCTGCGCCGGATCTTCCAGTTCACCCACTTTCGTGGTGATGAGGCCCAGCACCACCTGCTGATGACCTGGCTTAATGTAACGCAGTGGTTCAAAACCGCCGGAACGGGCGTTGTCATACTCCAGGAAGAAGGCATCCACGTTGACGCTGCCGAACAGGATTTCTGCGACCGGCCCATAGCCGCCTTCAGAGATCCAGGTTGAGCGGAAGTTGCCGCGACAGACATGCAGACCCACGGTCAGATCGGCAGGTTTACCTTCCAGCGCTTTATTCAACACCTGAGCATAAGTCTGTGCCAGCTGGTCAGGATCGTCGCCACGCGCCCGGATATCGCGCTTCTGATCCTCAGAACAGAGGTAAGCCCAGACGGTATCATCCAGTTGCAGATAGCGGCAGCCCGCGTCATAAAACGCCTGAATAGCTGCTTTGTAGGTCTGCGCCAGATCGTCGAAGTAGTCTGCCAGATCGGGATAGACTTCCGCGTCGATCACCTTGCGGCCACCACGGAAGTGCAGCACGCTGGGGCTGGGAATGGTCATCTTCGGCACCGCATCACCGGCAATACTCTGCAGGAAGCGGAAATGCGCCAGCATCGGATGATCCGCCGGGAAACCGAGTTTGCTCACCACTTTCACGCCATGCGCTTTGGTCTGCACGCCATTAAACTGAATGCCCTGCTCCGCTTCATAGCGCTCTACGCCATTCAGGCCATAGAAGAAGTCGAAGTGCCACCAGCCGCGACGAAACTCGCCATCAGTGACCACTTTCAGACCGTTTTCCCGCTGTTTCGCCACCACATCGCGAATCGCCTCATCTTCAACCTGACGCAGGGCCGCCGCATCGATCTCTCCGGCTGCAAACTGTTCGCGCGCCTGCTTAATGGCGGCGGGACGCAGAAAGCTGCCAACGGTATCGGCACGGAACGGGGCGGTTTCTCTTTGCATGATCACTCCTGTCTCCCCTGCCGGTAATGACGGCAGGAAATAGTTACATCCTGATATAAATAGCCATCTGGATGGCTACATGTCTGAACACAGAGTGGCATGGGCGGCTTTCTTCTGCAACTGAAGAAAATTCAGTGATGATGAAAAAAATTCACGTTCGGGGGATTAGCGCAGCGCGGCGCGCGCCTGCGTCATCTGACTGTCAGAGAGCGGCAGATAGCCCGCTTCGCTGACCCGCCGCTGTCCCTGCGCCGAAAGTACCTGCTCCAGAAACGCGGCCACCAGCGGCGGCAAAGGTTTGCCGGGCGCTTTATTCACATAGAGATAGAGCGGGCGCGCCCAGGGATAACGGCCACTGCGGATGGCCTCGGCATCCGGGGTAATCGCCTGCCCCTGATCATTCATCACCGCCAGCATTTTTACGCCGCTGAGATGAAAGCCAAAACTGGCGTAGCCGATGCTGCGAGAATTACCGGCCACCGCCTGCACCACTGCGGCCGAGCCGGGAAACTCCGCCACGTCGCTGCGAAAATCACCTTTGCACAGCGCCTGCTGCTTGAAGAAACCCCATGTGCCGGAGGCGGAGTTACGTCCATAGCGCTGAATTGGCCGTTTGCTCCACTGCGCGCCGGTTAAGCCGAGATCGCCCCAGCGCAGCGGCACGCTGTGTGCGCCACACAGACGGGTAATCGAGAAGATGGCATCGAGCTTTCGCGGTTCAATCTGCTGCAGCGGATTGCGCTGATTCACCACTACCACCAGCGCATCCATAGCCACCGGAACCGCCAGCGGCGGATAACCGTAGCGCGCCTCAAAGGCCTGGCGTTCATCTGCCTGCATCGGGCGGCTCATCGGACCGAGTTGTGCTGCACCCGCCGCCAGCGCGGTCGGCGCAGTAGAAGATCCGGAGGCCTGAACCTGGACATTGACGCCCGGCGCCTGGCGACTGAAATCCTCGCCCCACAGCGTCATCAGATAACCCAGCGTATCCGATCCGACGCTGCTGAGATTGCCGGAGAGCGCGCCGGGCTGGGCCAGTGCCAGGCCCGGCAGCAGAGTAACGATCAACAAAAGAAGGATGCGCATCAGGGAGATCCGGCAGCGATTAATGAACGGCATTCTCCTGCATCACGCTGCTGACAATCAACCTCGCTGGCAGCGTAAAGGTAAAACAGGTCTCCTTGTGCGGCACGCTGGTGATATCGAGCCGGGCGTTATGGTGGCTCAGAGCATGTTTCACTATCGCCAGCCCCAGCCCGCTGCCGCCGGTCGCACGCGAACGCGCTTTATCGACCCGGTAGAAACGCTCGGTAAGACGCGGAATATGTTCTGAGGCGATGCCCGGCCCGTTGTCGCACACCCGGAAGATAGCCCCCTGTTTGCCGCGCAGCCAGCTGATATCAATTCGCGTGCCATCCGGTGTGTGGTTTACCGCGTTGTAAACCAGATTGGAGATGGCGCTGCGCAGCTGTTCATCGTTGCCGAACACTTTCAGATGGGGATCGGTATGGAAATGGATGTCGTGACGGCCGCCACTCAGCGTTGCCGCCTCATGCTGCAGCAGTTTCAGCATCACCGGCACATCGACCTTCTCTTTCAGATCGATTGCGGGCGCGGCTTCAATGCGCGACAGCGTCAGCAGCTGTTTGACCAGGCTGTCCATGCGGCGCGTCTGCTCCGACATGGTGTGCAGCGCTTTGCTGCGCGAAGGCTCGCTCATCACCGAGTCGTTCATCATCTCCAGATAGCCCTGCAGCACCGTGAGCGGTGTGCGCAATTCATGGCTGACGTTGGCAAAGAAGTTGCGGCGCGCCCCTTCCAGCTGATGCATCTGCGTGACATCACGCGCCACCAGCAGCCACTGCCCTTCGCTGTAGGGCATGACGCGGAACTCCATATGAAGTTTGTTGTTCAGCACCAGCGTCAGCGGCTTGTCGAAATCACGCTGGCGAAGATAGCGCGAGAACTCCGGATAACGGAGCAGATTGAGGATGTTCTGGCCATTATCTTCCGGCCAGCGCAGACCCAGGTGCTGCTGCGCCAGGCCGTTACACCAGAAAATGGTGCCCTCTTCGGTGGTCAGGATCACCGCATCCGGCAGCGACTCGGCACCGCTGCGGAAACGCTTAATCAGATTGCCCAGTTCACGCCGCCGCCGCCGGTTGCGGAGCTGCATCTGGTAAAGACCATAAAACAGCGGTTCCCAGCTGGCACGCCCGGCCGGTGGCGTCATGGTGCGGTCCAGCCACAGCCAGTGCGACAGCCGCATCAGATTGTGAAAATGCCACAACAGCACCGTCAGCACGCTCAGCAGCAGCCACCAGGGCAGACCGCCGAACAGCAGGCCCAGCAGCACTGCGGGCAGACAGACCAGCAGCAGTTCTGTCAGTAATCTCTTCCAGGAGAGGCGTTCCAGCACGGTAAAGGCTCCGTTTAGTAGCGGGCAGAGAAACGATACCCTGTTCCGCGAACGGTTTGTACCATGCGATCGTGGCCGGACACTTCCAGCGCTTTACGTAAACGGCGGATGTGAACATCGACAGTACGATCTTCCACATACACATTGGTGCCCCAGACGTGGTTCAGCAGCTGTTCGCGGCTGTAAACGCGTTCCGGGTGGGTCATAAAGAAGTGCAGCAGCTTATATTCGGTAGGCCCCATCTCCAGCGGCGTGGTTTCGGACATCACGCGATGTGAGGAGGGGTCCAGACTCAGCCCCTGCATCTCAATCACCTCTTCCACGGCCATCGGCGAAATACGGCGCATCACCGCTTTGATCCTCGCCATCAGCTCTTTAGGTGAAAAGGGCTTGGTAATGTAATCATCGGCACCCACTTCCAGGCCGCGCACCCGATCCTCCTCTTCGCCGCGCGCGGTGAGCATCATCACCGGGATATCGCGTGTCATCGCCTCGCGTTTCAGATGTTTGATAAACTGAATACCGCTGCCACCGGGTAACATCCAGTCCAGCAAAATCAGATCGGGCCAGGGTTCAATCAGCTTGCCAACGGCGCTGTCATAATCTTCCGCCTCGATTGGCTGATAGTCGTTCTGCTCCAGAACAAAACACAACATTTCACGGATGGGGGCTTCATCCTCCACAACCAAAATGCGCTTAGCCATTATTACTCCTGCTGATTATGACGGATGTCACTGAGATTCGCGGCGCCATTATGCGTCAGATTTGTGACACTTTTATGAAAAACATAACCTGCCTGTAACCTCACTGGTAATCATTTATGACAGCGCAGCGACAATTTTTTGCTTTGGCCGCAGAGCCAGTATAATCGCCGGGCGAATCACAACGGCAGGGACTCATCATGCGCATCATTCATACTGCGGACTGGCATCTGGGGCAGTTCTTCTACAACAAAAGTCGGGCAGCCGAACATCAGGCATTTCTCGACTGGCTGTTGATCCAGATTGAACAGCATCAGGTGGATGCGTTGATCATCGCAGGCGATCTGTTTGATACCGGTACACCGCCCAGCTACGCCCGCGAAATGTTCAACCGCTTTGTGGTGGCGCTGCAGCCCAGCGGCTGTCAGTTGATTGTGCTGGCGGGAAACCACGATTCCGTTGCCACGCTGAATGAGTCGCGTGAGCTGCTCGCCTGCCTCAATACCCGGGTGATCGCCACCCCGCAGGAGAAGGATGATGTGCTGCTGCTCAACACCCGCCAGGGCCAGCCGGGCGCGCTGCTGTGTGCGATTCCCTATCTGCGGCCGCGCGATATCCTGCGCAGCCGGGCAGGTCAGTCGGGACGCGACAAGCAGACCTCGCTGCTGGAAGCGATCGCCCACCACTATCAGCAGCGATTCACCGCCGCCCAGGCGCTGGGCCATGCACTGCCGATTATCGCCACCGGCCATCTCACCACCGTCGGCGTCAGCCAGAGCGATTCAGTGCGCGACATCTATATCGGGACGCTGGATGCCTTCCCGGCCAGCGCGTTTCCCGCGGCTGACTATATCGCACTGGGGCATATTCATCGCGCTCAGCGCGTCGCGGGCAGCGAGCATATCCGCTACAGCGGCTCACCGATTCCGCTGAGCTTTGATGAGCTGGGCACAGAAAAAAGCGTCTTCCTGCTGGAACTCACCACCAGCGGCCTGCAATCAGTCACGCCGCTGGTGGTGCCACAGGCGCAGCCGATGCAGGTGCTGAAAGGATCGCTGGCGCAGATTGCAGAACAGTTAAATGCCTTCAGCACGGCAGAGCAGGAGAAGCCGACCTGGCTCGACATCGAAGTCACCACCCAGGAGTACCTCAGCGATCTGCAGCGTCAGGTAGAAACCCTGACCGCCACGCTGCCGGTCGAAGTCCTGTTGCTCCGCCGCAGCCGTGAACAGCGGCAACAGAGCCTGGCGCGGCTCGACAACGAAACCCTGAGTGAGCTGAAGGTGGAGGAGGTCTTTGCCCGCCGGCTGGCGCTGGATGAGGAGCTGCAACCGGCGCAAATCGCCGAGATGACCACCCTGTTCCGCCAGACGCTGGCCGCCATGGAAGAGACCCAATGAAGATCCTCACGCTACGGTTCAAAAACCTCAATGCCCTGCGCGGTGAATGGTTCATCGATTTTCGCGCCGAACCTTTCGCCAGCAACGGCCTGTTCGCCATTACCGGTGCCACCGGCGCCGGTAAAACCACCCTGCTGGACGCCATCTGCCTGGCGCTCTATCACCAGACTCCGCGCCTGGGCGCAATTTCACAGAGCCAGAATGCGCTGATGACCCGCGACTGTGCCGAATGTCTGGCCGAGGTGGAGTTTGAGATCAAAGGAGAAGCCTGGCGCGCCTTCTGGAGCCAGAACCGCGCGCGCGGCACTGCTGACGGCAAACTTCAGGCGCCGCGCGTTGAGCTGGCACGCTGCGCTGACAACACTATTGTTGCCGATAAAGTCGGTGACAAGCTGAAGCTGATCGAAACCCTCTCCGGGCTAGATTTTGAAAGGTTTACCCGCTCGATGATGCTGTCACAGGGCCAGTTCGCCGCCTTTCTCAACGCCAAAGCCAGTGAGCGCGCGGAACTGCTTGAGGAGCTGACCGGCACCGAAATTTACGGTCTGATTTCCGCCGCCATCTACGAGCGCCACAAAGAGGCAAAAACCCAGCTGGATCTGCTGCGCAGCCAGGCGGGAGCGATGGCGCTGCTGGATAGCGACGCACGCGCCGCGCTGCAACAGCAGCTCACCGATCTGACCGATGCGGAACAGCAGCTCAGCGCGCACTATCAGCAGGCGCAGCAACAGCAGCAGTGGCAACAGCAGGCGCAGCAGTTACAGCAGGAAGATGCGCAGGCTGACGTCGCGCTGCAGCAGGCCCAGGCTGCATCCCAGGCGGCAGAGGCCGATCGTCAGCGGCTGGCACGCAGCGAACCGGCTGAAAAGCTGCGGGTAAAACTGCAGCAGCGCGACGCGTTACGCACCGAACAGCAGCAGGTCGTGAGCCGCTGTCAGCAACTCACGGCGGCGCAGCAGCAGGCGCAGACCCAACAGCAGCAGCATCAGCAGCACTACGCGGCCACCCAGAGTGCCCGCCAGCAGGCGCTGCAGGAACAGCAGCAGCAGGAAAGTCTGCTGACAGAACAGGTGCTGCCGCTGGATCAGCGGATCAGCGCACTGCAGCAGCAGCTTGCGGAGCAGCAGCAGGAAAATGCCCGACAGCAGCAGCATGCTGATCAGACACAGGCCAGCCTGGCAGAGCAGAAGCGCCAGGTTGAGACATGGCAGCAGGCGATTGCCGAACAGCATCAGTTACGCCAGCAGCTTGCCGATCTCGCCCAATGGGGCGCTTCGCTGCCGGTGTGGCAGGAGAACTTTGCCCTGCTGGCGCAGCGTGAAGCGACCCTGGCCGGACTGGCGCAACAGCGCGAGCAGCAGCAGCGACAGATCGCTACCCAGCAGGCGGAACAGCAGCAGCAGGCAGAACAGGCGCTCCCGCGCCAGCAGGCGGAGCAACAGGCCCGCCAGGCGCTCTCGCAGGCGGAGCAAGTACTAACTTCGCTACAGGAACAGCATTCGCCTGCCGCACTGCGTCAGGCATTAAGCCAGTTGCAGAACAGCCGTCCGGCTCGTCAGCAACTGCTGCTGCTTTCAACCCAGTGGCAGCCGCTGCACCAGCAGCTGGACCAGCGCCAGCAGCGGCTTATCGCGCTCGCAAAAGCGCATCAGCAAAGTGAAGCGGAACTCCAGGCGCTGCGCGAGACGTGGAAACGCGAGAAACAGCAGCTGGATGATGTCGAAAAAATCTGCGCGCTGGAGCAGCAGATTGTCGATCTCAGCGATTACCGCGCCCGGCTCGCCGTCGATCAGCCCTGTCCGCTGTGCGGCTCCTGCACGCATCCCGCCGTTGAGGCCTACAGCACGCTGGAAGTAAGTGCTAACCAGCAGCGCCGGGCTGCACTGCAACAACAAACCGAGGCATTGCGCGAAGCGGGCACGGCAAAAAGCGAACAGCTGAAACAGTCAGCCGTGCAGCAGCAGACCCTGCGCGATGAGATCGCGGAGATGCAGCAACAGCTCGATCGGCTTGAGCAGCAATGGCAGGCGCTGAGCAGTGAGCTGGCACTTACCTTCCCGCTCGCCGATCGGGATGCCTTAACCGCGTGGGAGCAGCAGCAAAGCGAGCGTGAAAGCCAGCTTGAGCAACAGCGACAGGCGCAGGAAGCCGCAGAACAGGCGCGTCAGGCCGCAAAAGATTACTATCTTCAGCAGTCACAGGCCTGGCAGCAGCATTTGCAGGCAGAACAGCTGGCGCAGCAGTCGCTGTCCAGCCTGCAACAGGCGCTGGATGCGCTGCAACAGCGTCAGCAGCAGGAACAGCAGGCCATGGCGCAATTGCAGAGTCGTCTGGAGCAGCAGTTCAGTGCACACAACCTTGCCCTGCCCGACGCCGCCCATCGCGATGCGTGGCTGACAGAACAGCAGCGGCGCTGGGAGCGCTGGCAGGAAAGTGAGCGGTTGCTAGCAAACCTGCAACCGCAGCTGTTAAAGGGGGAAACCCAGCTCACTGCCCTGCAACAGCAGGCAGAACTGGAGCAGCAGCAGCTCACCACTCGTCAGCAGCAGCAAAACCAGCGCCAGACGCAGCTCAGCGAGATGCGCCAGCAGCGTCTCGCGCTGTTTGGCGACCGCGAGGTCACCCACGCCCGTCAGCAGATACAGGCCCGCGTTCAGCAGGCTGATGAACAACTGGCACAGCAGCTCACTGCCCTGCAACAGGCGCAGGCCGAGGTCAGTCGCCTGCAGGGTGAGCTTTCGGGGCTGGAAAATCAGCGGCAGACGCTCAATAGCAAACTGGCAGAGGCGGAAAGCGCGCTGCAGCAGGCACTGGAGAGCGCCGGATTTGCGGATGAAGCCAGCCTGCGCGCGGCGCTGCTGGATGAGCAGACCGCAGTGCAACTGCGTCAGCAGTTGCAGCAGCTCGATCAGCAATGCCAGCAGCAGCAGGCGCGACTGGCGGATCTGCGCCAACGGCTCAGTCTCCATCAGCAGGCGAAACCCGCTGCGATGCCGGAATCCGCCGAGGCGCTGGCGCAACAGCTGGAGCAGTTACGGCTGACACTGCGCGACAACGCCAGCCAGCAGGGTCAGATTCAGCAGCAGCTGCACAGCGATGCCAGCCTTCGTGTGCGCCAGCAAAGCCTGATGACGCAGATTGAACAGGATGGTGTGACGCTGGCGCAGTGGAGCCTGCTCAACGATCTGATTGGCTCCGCCAGCGGCGATAAATTCCGGCGCTTCGCCCAGGGCTTAACGCTGGATCACCTGGTGGCCCTGGCTAACCGTCAGCTCGATCGGCTGCATGGCCGCTATCTGCTGCAGCGACGGGCGCAGGATCTGCTGGAGCTGGATGTGGTCGATACCTGGCAGGCCGATGCGGCGCGCGATACCCGCACGCTGTCGGGTGGTGAGAGCTTCCTGGTGAGTCTGGCGCTGGCGCTGGCGTTGTCGGATCTGGTCAGCCACAAAACGCGCATCGAATCGCTGTTTCTGGATGAGGGTTTTGGCACGCTGGATGCGCAGACGCTCGACACCGCGCTGGACGCACTCGATGCACTCAACGCCAGTGGCAAAACCATTGGGGTGATCAGCCACGTGGAAGCGATGAAAGAGCGCATTCCGGTTCAGATTAAAGTACGCAAGATGAATGGGCTGGGTTACAGCCAGCTGGAACTGCCGCAGGGATAGCGGGCGCCAGGGCGGTAAATTCTGGTTCTATCGACAGTCGGAGTAATGCCATAGCATTCATGATGCCGGTCTGTAGACTGTCGGCAGCAGACCGGAAGATCTTTAAGGAAAGTTGGCCAGTTAAATGAATTTAATTAATATAACGATGAGAATGTTGCCGGGAGTGATTATTGCAATATCGCTCAGCGCCTGTCAGCATCCTGTGGAAAAGCAACGGGATAGCGTGGCAAACCTCTGTCAGCCGTCGAAAGATCCTGACAGCCAATCCTGTCACTGGACTAATCAAATGCAGCCAGTACTGAACCGGCAGTTCAGCGATGCGGCGCGTTACGCCGGTCAGCAATGTCTGGTACGGATGGAGTGGCAACCACACAGCAGACATTATGCGGTGACCCAGACGCAGGGTGATGAAGCGCTCTGCCTGCGCGCCTGGCAACTGGTCGCGCAGACCCGCGATCTGCCGCCGCCGCCGGAGCCTGGACAACCGGCGTGGTTCGGCTTTGCGCCGCGCGGTTAGCTGGCCAGACCTTCCTGACGCCACTGGCGCGGACTGATGCCAAACCAGCGACGAAACGCGCGTGAAAACGCGCTGACTTCCGAGTAGCCCAGCAGCAGCGCCATCTCAGAGATGGGCAGCTGCTTCTGCTGCAAATAGTGTGTCGCCATTTCGCAGCGCACCTGATCGACCAGCGCGGTAAAGCTGCTGCCCTCTTCGCGCAGCCGCCGCTGCAGTGACCAGCTCGACAGTCCGAGCTTATCCGCCACCTCTTCCAGCACCGGCTCACCCTGCATCAGCGATAAATTAACCTGCGAACGCGCCTGCTCAATCATGCTCTGCTGTGACGTCACACGGTTAAGCCGTCGGATCGCATCCTGCATCACCATTAACAGGATCGGATCGCTCTCCGGCATGGCGCGCTGCAGATCGCGTTTGGGGATCACCAGTGAATTAAACGGCTGATCGAACCAGACCGGGGCATCAAACACTTTGCAGTGATCGTGCCACTGGCCGGGACGCGGATGTTCAAAGTGGACTTCGCGCGGTGCCCAGTGTCTGCCCGCCACGTGGCGGATCAGATTCATAAACATCCCCAGCGTCAGCTCCGCATCCTGACGGCGCGACAGGATCGCGCCATGTCGCACCTGATAATCCAGCCGCCAGCACTCTCCCTTATCCACCAGCCGGGTTAAGGTGTCGTGCTGATGCCAGGGAAATGCGTTGACCACATTATGCAGCGCCTGTTCCAGCGTGGCGGAGCACAAACCGATGTAGCCGATCAGGCCTAATGACTGCGGTTTAAACTGCCTGCCGTAGTGCAAACCGAAGTTATCAAAACCGGAGTGACGCGCCGCCTCTTCCAGCACCCGACAGTAGTTAACCAGCCCCAGGCTGAGCGTCGGACTGGCCAGGCGCTCCGGATCGATGCCGCTGATGCCGAAGATGCGATCAACATCGCCGCCCTGGGTATGAATAAAGTCGCTTAAGCCAGTCGCCGCTGCTGCCAGCACGCCGTGATTGCCTGCCCCCGCCGCTGCCGAGCAGGCCGCAAACGCATCGGGCTTTATCAGTGTCGGATTCATGGTCGCCTCAGTCAGAATTCAGGTGGATCACCCGTCACTTCTATCCGAGCAATTTCCATACCAGGTCCCTGATGCCCGACGCTCCGCCTGCGGGCTGTCCGGGCGGCGTGCAGGTTACGCGCAGGGCACTGCGGCGGCGCAGCGACGCCCGCCGCTGGTGCATCAGACGCCGACCGGCAGCTGCTCACCTTCCAGATAACGGCGGCAGAGGCGGACCGAGTGGCTGGCCCACGCCGATCCCAGGCTGCGCGCCATTTCGGTTTCGGCATGTGATCCCACCCACGCGGTGAGCTGGATACGACGCTGGATTAACAGCGCGGGCAGCATGGCCATCTCCGCATCGCTGATATGCGCCACCTGCTCATAGCCGCGGATCCAGTGATCGATCCACTCTGGCGCGCGCGGATGATGCTCAACAAAACTGATCGCCGCCGCCAGATCGTGCAGATACCAGCCTATCCCGCAGTCATCGAAATCGATCACCCGCGTTTCGCCCTTGTGCAGCAGCAGATTGGTCAGCCGCAGATCGGCGTGGATCAGGCCATAGCGATCCGATCCTTTACCGAACTGCGTCATCGCCGCGCCGACCTGGCTTATCGCCTGCTCTACCACGCCGTGATCGGCAGGATTCAGATCCGGCGCATCCTGCCAGCGTCCCCAGTGACTCTCTGCGCTGGTCATGGTGTGGTGATCCCAGATGATGCGCTGGAAACCCGCAGGCGGCTGCCACTGTTTACTGTGCTGATGCAGCCGCGCGGTGATCTGGCCGAGCTGCTGAAAAGCGCGGGGATCGACGTCGGTGGTCGGCATCTCTCCGTCGATCCAGTGAAACAGCACCACGTAGCGTTCACCGCCCTCCGGCAGCCGCAGCGTCAGCACGGTTTCGCCCTCTTTGTCCGGCACCGCTTCCGGCACCATGATGCCGGTTTCGCGCAGTGCATCAAGCCACAGCAGTTCGCTGACGATGTCCGCTTTTTGATGATAATCGCCGCGATGCAGCCGCAGCGCATAACGCCGGCCTGCCGCCTGCAGCAGAAACGTGGCGTTCTCTGAGCGGCACAGCAGGCTGAGCTGGCCCTGCAGCGCGGCGGGATAACAGGCCAGTGCCTGCTGTGCCATCAGGGTAAGTTGGGAATCAGTCAGGTTGTCATATTGTTTAGCGCTCATCAGTCCGGCTCCTTGTCACTTGCGTTATCTCAGCATGCGTTGCCAGAAGGTGAGCTGCTTGACTCCGGAAGAGACAAAGTTGACCGCAGCGTGCAGCTGGCCCGGTTGTTGCCTGTGAGTTGACCGTGGAGGACAGAAGTCACTGCGCCCGCGTCAAGTCGTGGCGAGTAATGCAACGGCATTATCCCCTTACTGTAGCGTAATGGCGGTGTAACGCCGCGCGAAGCCAACAACGACGGGGATAACAGTATGACAAACAGACTCAAGCCCACTCTGGGCACCCTGCATCTGTGGGGGATTGCGGTTGGCCTGGTCATTTCAGGCGAATATTTTGGCTGGAGTTACGGCTGGGCCGTGGCGGGCACGCTGGGATTTCTGGTCACCACCGCGTTGATCGCCACGCTCTATACCTGCTTTATTTTTAGCTTCACCGAACTGACCACCGCGATCCCCCATGCAGGCGGGCCATTTGCCTATAGTCGCCGCGCCTTTGGCGAAACCGGCGGACTGATTGCCGGTCTGGCGACGCTGATTGAGTTTGTCTTTGCGCCACCGGCGATTGCCATGGCGATTGGGGCTTATCTCAACGTGCAGTATCCCGAACTGAACCCGAAGACTGCGGCGGTCGGGGCTTACCTGGTGTTTATGACGCTGAATATTCTCGGCGTAAAACTGGCGGCGATGTTTGAACTGGTTGTGACGGTGCTGGCGGTGATTGAACTGCTGGTGTTTATGGGTGTGGTTTCACCCGGCTTCAGCCTGGCGAACTTCGCCGCGCACGGCTGGGCAGGCAGTGACAGCTTCGGACTGCCCGCCTTCTCCGGGATTTTCGCCGCCATTCCTTTTGCCATCTGGTTTTTCCTGGCCATTGAAGGCACGGCGATGGCGGCCGAAGAGGCGAAAGATCCGACCCGGACCATTCCCCGCGCCTACATCAGCGGAATTCTGACGCTGGTGGTGCTGGCGATAGGTGTGATGCTGATGGCGGGCGGCGCGGGCGACTGGCGCAAACTTGCCGACATTAACGATCCGCTGCCGCAGGCGATGAAAATGATTGTCGGCGAACACTCTAACTGGATGCATATGCTGGTGTGGATTGGACTGTTTGGCCTGATTGCCAGCTTCCACGGCATCATCCTCGGCTATTCACGGCAGTTTTTTGCCCTGGCACGCGCGGGCTATCTGCCGCCTTCTCTGGCCAAACTGTCGCGTTTCCAGACCCCGCATCGGGCGATTATTCTCGGCGGCGTGCTGGGTATCGCGGCAATTTACAGCGATGGCGTGATTAATCTGCAGGGGATGACGCTGACGGCGGCGATGATCACCATGGCGGTATTTGGCGCGATTGTGATGTACATCATGAGTATGCTAAGTCTGTTTAAATTGCGCCGCAGCGCGCCGGAGATGGTCCGCAGTTTCCGCGCGCCGGGCTATCCGATTGTTCCGGGCATCGCCCTGCTGCTGTCGGTAGTCTGTCTGCTGGCGATGCTGTGGTTTAATCCGGTGATTGGCGCGCTGTTTTTCGCCATCATGCTGGCAGGCTATCTCTACTTCCTCGCCACCAAAGCGCAGCGCGATCGGGCGCCGCAGGACAGTATGCTGGTCGGCGAATAAAAGCGGCGCGGGTGAGTGCCTTGGGTTAACGATTCAGCGCCGGGTCTCTCTGGCGCTGAATCGTCAGCGGATGCTCGGGTAACTCAGCCGTTAAGCGGCCAGAGCCACGCCGCACCGCGTACGCCGCTGGAGTCGCCATGCTGCGCCTTCAGCACCGGCGTTTCACACTCCCCGCCAAATACCCACTTCTTCATCAGCACCGGCACGGTCTGATAGAGACGATCCACATTGCTCATCCCACCGCCCAGTACAATCACATCGGGATCGATCAGGTTCACCACCTGCGCCAGCGATTTTGCCAGCCGCAGCTCATAGCGGCTCATCGCCAGTTCGGCGATCGGATCCTGCTGCGCCAGCAGCGAGACGATCTCCGCACCTTTGCGATGCACGCCGCTCAGCCGCTGATAGTCGATACCAAAACCGGTGCCTGAAACAAAGGTCTCTATGCAGCCCTGCTGACCGCAATAACAGGGCACTTCCTGACGGTAGCGCAGCTCATCCTCATCCATCCACGGCAGCGGATTGTGGCCCCACTCACCGGCATTGCCGTTGCCCCCGATACGCGACTCACCGTTGATCGCCACACCGGCGCCCGATCCGGTGCCGATGATCACGGCAAACACCAGCGACTGTCCGGCACCGGCACCGTCGATCGCTTCCGACACCGCCAGGCAGTTGGCGTCGTTGGCGATACGCACTTCCCGGTTCAGCGCCTGCGCCAGATCTTTATCCAGCGGCTGACCGTTGAGCCAGGTGGAGTTGGCATTTTTTACCCGCTTACTGTAGGGCGAAAGCGTGCCGGGAATACCGAGGCCGACCGTGCCGGTTTCGCCGGTTTTCTGCTCCGCCAGCGTGACCAGATCGACAATCGCCTGCACCGTTGCCTGATAGTCATCACGCGGGGTATTCACCCGGTGGCGGAACAGCTCCTCTCCCTTATCCGACAATGCGATCACTTCTGTCTTGGTGCCACCCAGATCTATGCCTATGCGCAAGATTACGTCCTCGTTATTCGTTCAGGTGAGAGATACAGTAAAAGGCGTCTGCCGGAAAGGCAATGAAACCACTCCGATGTTTCGCTATCATGCGCGCTGACTCTCGCAGACTTGTGCGCCCGATCGCGCCACGGTAAGGAATCCCGATGTTGTGGTTTAAAAATATGATGGTTTATCGTCTGAATCGTGACATTCCGCTGTCCGCAGATGAGATGGAAAAGCAGCTCGACGCCTTCACGTTTTCACCGTGTGGCAGTCAGGATATGAGCAAGACCGGCTGGGTCTCGCCGATGGGCAACCGCAGCGATGCGCTGACCCATGAAAACAAAGGCCAGATTGTGATTTGCGCCCGCAAAGAAGAGAAAATCCTGCCTTCGCCGGTGGTGAAACAGGCGCTGGAAGCGAAAATCGACAAGCTGGAATCTGAGCAGAGCCGCAAGCTCAAAAAGACCGAAAAAGATTCGCTGAAAGATGAAGTGCTGCACAGCCTGCTGCCGCGCGCCTTCAGCCGTTTCAGCCAGACCTACCTGTGGATCGACACGGTCAACAACCTGATTATGGTTGACTGTGCCAGCGCAAAAAAAGCGGAAGATACCCTGGCGCTACTGCGCAAAAGCCTGGGCTCACTGCCGGTGGTGCCGCTGACGCTGGAAAGCCCGATTGAACTGACCCTGACAGAATGGGTACGTTCAGGCGAGCTGCCTGCCGGATTCGCCCTGATGGATGAAGCGGAGCTGAAAGCGCTGCTGGAAGATGGCGGCGTTATCCGCTGCAAGAAACAGGATCTGGTGTGCGATGAGATCGCCAACCACATCGAAGCGGGCAAGCTGGTAACCAAACTGGCGCTCGACTGGCAGGAGCGCATTCAGTTCGTGCTGGCCGATGATGGTTCAGTGAAGCGTCTGAAGTTCAGCGACACGCTGCGCGACCAGAACGACGATATTGACCGCGAAGATTTTGCACAGCGCTTTGATGCGGACTTTATTCTGATGACCAGCGAACTGGCCGCACTGACCAGCAATCTGGTAGAAGCGCTCGGCGGCGAAGCCCAGCGTTAATCAGTCACCGGCAGAATCATCCTGACAGACGATATTCGCCAAAAAAAGGACCGCTAAGCGGTAATGTCAGTCAGTTAAACGACAGGTGATACCGCAGTCTGGTGCCGGGCAGGGGCTGGCGGTCCTCGCGCCGCTGCGCGGTTCCTTCACTCCATTTCTCTGCCTGACGGACCGGCGGGGATGGCACATCCTGTGCCGCCCCGCCTTTCGCCCGCGTCCTGCGGGCTCTCCTGGCAGACTCATTCTGTTCAGCGCTGCGGATTGCCTGCCCCTGCCCGCCACCGGCCTGCTCTGAAACTTCAGTGTGTATTGTTAAAAAGGGCACGAGAGTGGAGGCCTGAGCGCCTCTGCTGCTGAAAGGGCTATCCGCAGCGCTGAGGCGTGACGGTGGGCCAGAAGTCCACGCCGGGAAGCGTGGACAGTTCGGGGCCGGCCAGGGAGGGCCGATCCCCGAACGGTTCGTCGGCACGACGTCAAAGCCGAAGGTACCGCGTGAGCGGCGCGAGGACGGCCCGGCAGCAGCAGAGGTGCGCTGGCCCGCACTGCGGCACGCTCGCCCTGACAAAAAAGCTGCCACGTTTGACCGTGACAGCCTTTACAAATCTAATCTTAACTGACCAGCATTACCGCTAAGCGGCCATGTTTTTAATCTTTCAGGTAACGGCAGAGATAGGAACTTGGCTCGCCAACCTGCAGATGAAATTCGCTGTGACCCGGCACGTTAAACACCGAACCCGCTTCAAACCATTTCCACTCGGTTTCACCTGGCAGTAATACCTTAAGCGAGCCGCTGACCACGGTCATCTCCTCCGGCTGGCCGGTACCGAATGTGTATTCGCCTTCAGCCATTACGCCCACGCTGGCACGTCCGGTGCTCGCACTGTCAAAACCGATAGACTTAACTTTTCCGTCAAAATACTCACTAACGTTGAGCATAATAGTTCTCCAGAGCACATGTTGTGTGTCTGGCAGTGTAGAAGGGAACCCGCTGATCTGTCACGCGAAATGATGGCCGTTTGTGATCTCTTCACTCAGGGAAGCAACTCCGCCGCCAGGCGCGCCACCAGCTGATTAGAGAGCAGAACCGGTACGCCCAGCCGCTGCTGTAACCCTATCCGATGCTGCTGGTGATAACCCATACAGTCGAGCACCACCAGCGCTGCGCCCTGCGCTTTCAGACTGTTTGCAGCATCGGCGAAGGTTGCCTGATCGCCCTGATAGGGACTGGCGACCGCAAAGCAGGGCTGCGCGGGCAGTTGCTGCCACTTACCTGCCTGCTCAACAATCTGCTCCTCAACCGGCACGACAATGCCGACCCGCTGCTGCTGCACCATGGCGCAGATGAGCGGTGGAATCAGGCGATCCGGCTCCAGCAGTAGCGCACGCTGGGTGCGGAGCCGGCTGAATTCACCGGTGCAGAGCAGCAGAATGGTCACATAGCCCGCCTGCTCCAGCGCACTGATTTTGCGCTGCAATCCCTGCTCCACTTTCGAGGCCGCCAGCCGCACCTGTTCGCCACTCTGCAGCCGCGACACCAGAACCCGGTCGCCCGCTGCTGGCGCGAAGCGTGCGGCAATCTCTGCCGCGCTGAGTCCATCCAGTAAACCGGCGTGATCGGTCAGCGCATCCGGCAGATGCTGCCGCAGCAGCGGCAGAATATCGCTGCGCGGAGACTGGCCGATAGTCAGCGTTACCAGTGGTTTCGTCATCTTAGTGATTCCGGTGACGCAGATGCGCCAGGCTGCCATAGAGTGAAATCAGCCGCGCATACTCTTCGGCGTCGTAGAAGTGACAGGTTCCACGACCAAACTCCTTGGCCACCTCAATGGCAAACTTCGCCGCTGCCGCAATGTCCACTTCATGGCTGGCGCCGGTTCCGCAGCCCGGCACCACCGACTCGGCGGTGATCGCCACCCCCACCACCGGCACATCCGTGGCGGTAGAAGGTTGCAGAATGCTGTTGAGGTGATAAACCCCATTGCCGTAAGGTGTAATATCCTGCGTGGTGATGGGAAAGGTCACCGCCGGACGGCCGCTGGTCATCTCCATGATGCGCAGCAGATCCTCCGAAACCCGCAGGATGTAGCCCTCTTTCACCGTCGGCGACAGGGCAAAGCCTTTGTGGTTGATAATGCGGTTACCTTTGGTGGTGTCGATTGACAGAATCGCATCCACACCCGCCACCACTTCATTATCATTCATGGTGACATCGTCAATCGGCGAGTCCATGAAATCGACCGGCAGATGCGGCCGCGTTGGCGCATCCGGGCAGATATGGGTGGTAATGATGACGTCGCCATCGAGCCTGTCGCCTTTGCTCTGCATCTGCGCCAGTTTAAGCGCGCTGGCAACGGCCGCGATCGCGCCATCCGCATCTGACACCATGCCGATACGACCAGGACGAGCGCCGATGCCACCAAGGCGACCAATAATCCCCAGCGTCGGTGCACTGCCGCCGCCTGATTTGCCCTGCGTCCCCGGAATATCAATGCGCACAAAATCGGTGCGGCCTTTGGGACCGGAGACACGGGTAAAGCGGGCATCAACATCAGGATACGCCGCGAAGAGATCCACCACCTGCTGTCCGTCAATGTGGGCGCTATCCAGTAACTCAAAAACCGCCAGGGTCTGCTGCAAACTCATGCTTTATCCTTTTATTTCTTGCTGCTGCTGGCAAACAGCGAATGAAAGAAGCTGTAGAGGGCATCACCGGCAATAAAGCCTGCCGCCATCACCTCCATAGGCGACCGGCCCCGCTCGCCCCAGATCCGGATGATTATGATGCGTAAGGCGATCCCCACCACTACTGCCCAGCCCGCCATGGCGTTATTAATTAATAAACCGGTGGCGAGCAGCACGCCCAGCTGGCGTTTCGGCCCGCCGATCAACTGAATAATCGCACCCGGAATCGCCCACATCAGCAGATTACCGGCGATACCTGGCTCAGCACCCGCCTGAATGGTTTTGGCATACACCCGCGCTACAGGCGGCAGCAGGTTGTCAGCAAAGAAGAAGGTATGGGCGTACCAGACCAGCGGAATCGACACAACAAAGGCGATCATAGCTGCGATGAGCTGAATACGACGTCCCCAGAGCTCCTGCTGCAGATCGGCACCGTTGCCGCGCAGGATAAAGCCTGCCTTCAGGTCATAACCCATATCGGCGAACGCCGGACCGGTGGCGGCGGTAAAGCCGCACAGCAGGCAGAGCGCCAGCGGTGGGAAGCCGATCAGAATGCCGATAATCAGCGTAATCAGCGCCACGGCAAAGGCCGGGAACCAGCCGGAGTGCATAGCGGCAATGCCGACAATCAGTTCATGGGCGAAAGCAGCAAACGCGGCATAAAGAACAAACAGCAGCAGCATCGCGATGCCCATCTCACTCCACAGGCCGCCCGCCAGCGCCAGCAGCGCCGAAATCACGATGTAACCCACGCTGCCGAAACCCAGCGCCCGCTGCACCTCATTGCCATTGCGGCTTACCACCAGCGCATCATTTTTGCGGCTGCGAATCACCATCACGACCTGAATCAGCGCTACCAGACCGGCACCGACCATCACGCCATGCGGAATATAGAGCGCATTAATATCAATACCGGCCACCGGCTGCGCATAGGCACGCAGCAGAAAACCGATGCCGAGCATCGACAGCGCCCAGATATTGCCGATAAACGCGGTGCCGAAGGCGGACATCGGGATCTTCAGCATGGCACCGACGACGCCACCCACGATGCCCAGCACCAGCAGCCACGCCTGGCGTCCGCCTTTATCACCCGCTTTGATCGCTTCTGCTGCCGCAACGCCCGGTGGCCAGGCATTACTGGCCGGAAAGACGCGGGTATCAAACAGCCGATAGAGCAGCCAGGCATCCAGCAGCATCGCGGCGCTGACGCCACAGAACAGCGGCAGGACCAGTTGCGGTTCACCCAGCGCCCAGGGCACGGCAATCGGCATCAACAGACTGTTCGCCGCCCCAAAG
Source organism: Pantoea sp. PvP021 (assembly GCF_054056055.1). Lineage (NCBI taxonomy): Bacteria > Pseudomonadati > Pseudomonadota > Gammaproteobacteria > Enterobacterales > Erwiniaceae > Pantoea > Pantoea sp. PvP021. The sequence continues at coordinate 1,846,779 of NZ_JBSRXX010000001.1, forward strand.
GTGGCTGAAGAGATGGCGGTCTGCGCCAGGTTCTGGATTTCAATTGAACGATAACGGCGAAATGCCTGCAGCGGAATACGCGCCAGCAACATGGCAAACAGCGCGCCGATAATAGAGGTGTTAGGCGTTACGCCAATGGTGGTAATCAGCTGAATGCCAATAATGGCACCCGCGATGGAAAGAAGAATTAAAACCAGTGCCACGCCAACGTGCTTAATCGGATTTACCCGTTCCATACGTCCCCGCCAGTCCTTGTCCAGAAGAAATGAAATAACGTCTACCCGCCTGCTGGCCGGTTTACGCCGGTTATCAGTTTCACTGCTCTGATGCGCACAGAGATTGCAACAGCCACTGCAGATGGTCGTCCCTCCGCATGCTGAACCGATACAGGAGGCAATGAGAGACGGACACAGGCAACCGGAGTGCTGCGTAAAGCGTGGCGATCAGATTGAAAGAAAAAGGCCCGAAGGCCTTTGTTTTCCCTGGTGTGGCGAAAGTACTACGCCGATAAAAACGGTGTGAAGTTACGCGCCATATTTTTCGGTCATCTCAGTGGCCGTTGCGCGTAATGCTTCAAGGAGCTCTGACGGGAAACCCGGTTCAGACTCCATAGACGGAAACGACAGGCAGAGTGCCACCGTTTCGCCATGATGTTTGTTATGAACAATAACTGACAGCGAGCTGATGCCTGGCAGCGATTCATTTCGGGCCAGTGACCAACCCTGCTGGCGGATCTCAGCCAGTCTGGCACAGAGTGCCTCAGGACTTTGCGGCGAGTTCGCTGATGCGACCTGCCATTGATCATGGAAGCGCGCCAGCACCTCTTCATCACTTAACTGCGCTAACAGCGCCCGGCCGGTTGAGGTCGCGGCAGCCGGCATCCGACTGCCCGGCGGCGTGACCATCTGCGTAAAGTGACGCCCATGAAACATACGCATCACTAATACTTCCCGCCCGTCGAGCTTCGACACGTAACCCATGCAGCCGGTCTTCGCAGCCAGCCTGACCATCGCCGCTGAAACGCTGTCAACCAGCGGTGCCGAAAGATAATGTCCGGCGGCAGCCAGCAATACGCGACCAATGTGATAACCGCGCGTATCCGCATTCCGCTCCAGCAGCCCCTGACTTTCCATGGTGGCCAGCAGACGCGAAACGGTGCTTTTTGGCAGGTTTAACGCCTCAACCACCTCACTGAATGAGAGACCAACATGCCCCTGCGTCACACCTTTGTGCTGAAACAATCGAAGTACGGCGGCAGCATTTTCAAGTGTGGTCATGTTACGTGTTCCACTATATGGAACTAAGTTCCTCTGTTGGTTTGATGAAAATAAAGCGTGGCGCTGAATCGGTCAAGCGACAATTTGACTCACACAGAGATCGGCAGCAGAGAAAATAAGGGGATAAAAATGATTAGCGGGGCTTTATCTGGTGAGACAAGGAGAGTGCAGAACAGAAGCATACGCAGAGAGCATTCGACAGTAAATCTGCGTCAATTTCGCTTCTTAAATAACCCGATCGACTGCAGGTAGGAGTAAAAAGAGGCGTGGTTCAGGCACAGCGTCAGGCGGGTCAGTAATAAGCAGTTATCCGGTGTAACAGGCTGGCGTCCCTGCCAGCAGTGAAGCTTTACTCTTTTTCAACGTCTTCGTAGCGCGCTTTAGCGTCACGCGCTTCTTCTTCCGTTTCGTGCTCACTGATTAATGAATTCGGTTTGGGATGATCAGCACGCAATTCGTAAGAGGTTACTTTATTACCTTCAGTGCCCTTTTCAACTGGCACAACTTTCGCTTCACGTGGATACGGTGGTCTGGTCGGCATACTGTGTCCCTCTTGTCTGAATAACATTCCACAGGACAGGCCGCTGCCTGTCATAGGATAAGTATAGACAATGCCGTCTGAAGCGGGATCAAAGCGGGAAAAATCTGAGGGTTAGCTGGCGCGCGCCAGAGAGAGTGACAGCAGAATTTCCTCTACCACGCACTCGGGCGATTGCATCGCATTTACCTGATGATGGGCCGCAGCCTGATAGAGATGCGCACGTTCACGCAGCACATCACTCATCTCATCAGCAATCGGACGGCCGGTTAAGGTCGGACGCTGGGCCGCTTCAGGTTCACTTTCCAGCCGCTCTGCCAGCACCTCGGGGGACGCGCTAAGCCAGATCACCTGGCCCTGCTCCTGCATAAAACGACAGTTCTCTTCAGCCAGAATCATGCCGCCGCCGGTGGCAATGACGGTTCCGGGTGCCGTTACCGCTTTGAGCGATTCCGTTTCACGGGCGCGGAAACCTTCCCAGCCTTCCTCCGCCACAATCTCCGTCACGCTCCGCTGCGTGCTGAGTTGCAGATGGTGATCGGTATCCGTAAAGGCGTAGCCCAGCGCCCGCGACAACGCCTCGCCGACCGTGGTTTTGCCGCAACCGCGAGCGCCAATCAAAAAGATGGGTAGTGACATCAGGGCCGTTCCTCCGCCTGACCGCGCGATGCGGCTGCATGGTGAGCTTATTAATGCGACGCATAATAACTGGAAATTATTATGGCCTCTACCTGTCAGGCACGATTTACGCATTTTCGTCCCCTGAACAGCGACAATCTTTGTGTTTTCAAGGGGAAATGCATGCACGTTTTGTGCATCAGGGCCGTAACAGAGCGATAAAAACTCCGCAAAAGAGCGGCTAAAATGCGTCGGCAATATTTGCTTACTGCCCCGATTTTACTTTTCACGCTGGCGCCCACATATACTGGTAACAATCGCCACAGGAGAGTCATCATGCAACGCGAAGAACAACAACTGATCGAAGGGCTGTTCAGCCGTCTGAAACAGGCTGAAAGCCAGACCGTGGCACGCGATGCCGCTGCCGAACAACTGATTAACCAGCATCTGCAGGCGCAGCCGGGCGCGCCTTACTACATGGCGCAGGCGATCCTGATTCAGGAAGCGGCGCTGAAAAAACTCAATGAGAAAGTATCGGCGCTGGAAAGCCAGCTGGCCCAGCAACAGCAGCAGCAACCTGCACAGAGCAGCGGCGGCTTTCTGTCCGGGCTGTTTGGCAGCGGTTCGCGTCAGCAGCCGCCTGTGCAGCAGCAACAGCAATCGTCACCGTGGAACAGTGCGCCACAGCAACCGGCTCAGCCGCAATATGCGCCTGCACAAGCGCCTGCACCACGCGGCACCGGTTTCCTCGGCGGCGCACTGCAGACAGCTGTGGGTGTGGCGGGCGGTGTGGTGATGGCCGATATGCTGACCAGCATGTTCCACCATTCACAGCCGGAAGAGATTGTGAATATCATCAATGAGCCACCCCTGCCCGATGTGAATGACAATCTCAACACCTTCAACGGTGGCGATGACAATGCCGATACCTTTAACGGCGGTAACGACAACGCCTTCCTCGACCAGAATACAGGCTGGGACAGTAATTATGCCGACAACAGCGATCTCAATGATTTTGGCGGCAACGATTACGACGACGATAGCTTCGTTTAACTTCAGCGTTTCTGCTGGGTGAGCCAGCTATCCAGCTCATTTGCAAACTGCTGGCGGTCTCGCGGACTCATCGCCGCGGGGCCGCCGGTCTGCACGCCGCTTGACCGCAGGGTATCCATAAAATCCCGCATCGTCAGGCGTTCACGTATCGTCGCCGGTGAGTAACGCTCGCCGCGCGGATTCAGCGCCGCCGCACCCTTCTCAATCACCTCTGCTGCCAGCGGGATATCGGCGGTGATCACCAGATCGCCTGGCTGACAACGTCTGACGATCTCATTGTCCGCCACATCAAATCCGGCAGGCACCTGCAGGGTGCGCAGATACGGTGAGGGCGGCACACGCAGAAACTGGTTCGCCACAAAAGTGATGGTAGTTGCGGTGCGGTCGGCTGCGCGGTAGAGCACCTCTTTGATTACATTCGGACAGGCATCGGCATCGACCCAGATAAACATCATGATTCCTTACAGTCAGAGAAGAGTAAGATCTTGCCGGGTTCCCCTTAAATGGCAAATTTTATTTGCGGCGTGCTTTCCAGCCTGCGCCCTGCTGACTTGTTATTCAGGCTGGCTGAAGTAAGCTAGCTCACTGAGAAAAACGAATAATGTCCTAAGGAGATGGCGATGCTGGCAAAGAAAATCGGGTTTATCGGCGGGGGAAATATGGCTAAAGCCATTATCGGCGGACTGGTCAACAGCGGCAAAATCGCCCCGTCTGATATCTTCGTTTACGATCGCAAAGCAGAGACCAACCAGGCGATGGCAGAGCAGTATGGCATCAACGCAGCAGAGAGCGCTGAAGCGCTGGCGCGTGAAGTGGACATCCTGTTCGGCGCGGTCAAACCCAATGTCATTCTGAAAGTCTTAAAAGAGCTGACAGGCAGCCTGAAAAAAGAGGCGCTGGTGGTGTCGATTGCGGCTGGGGTGACGCTCGATTCGCTCTCATCGGTGCTGGGTTACGATCGTAAAATTGTCCGTGCGATGCCGAATACTCCCTCGCTGGTCAGCGAAGGCATGACCTCGGTCACGCCCAACGTGCTGGTTGAGCAGGCGGAAATCGACGAGGTGATAGCGATTTTTGAGAGCTTCGGCAAAGCGGCCGTGGTGGATGAATATCTGATTCACTCCGTGGTCGGCGTCAGCGGTTCTGCGCCGGCCTACGTGTTTATGTTTATCGAAGCGATGGCCGATGCGGCCGTACTGGGCGGCATGCCACGCGCTCAGGCCTATCAGTTTGCTGCACAGGCGGTGAAAGGGGCGGCGCAGATGGTGCTGACCACCGGAAAACATCCGGCTGAACTCAAAGATATGGTCTGCTCTCCGGGCGGCACCACCATCGAAGCGGTGAAAGTGCTGGAAGAGAAAGGCATGCGCTCGGCGGTGATGGAAGCGATGCTGCAGTGCATGGCGAAGTCAGAGAAACTGAGCCGCAGCTAACAGAGTGAGTGTTGTTGCGCAAGGCGGCCCCGCACGCTGGCCCGCCTTGCCTCCAGCTTAACAGATATTAACGGATCTGTTCCTGACAGAGCGCCACCGCGTCGGCAAACGTCATCGGCTGCTGCATCCGCTCCACCAGCTCAGCGGTCAGCGTATACATGCCGCATGAGCAGATTGCCGCCAGCCTCCCCTGCTGGCCATAAAACGCCATAAACTTTTTATCCTCCAGCGAGCCGAGCAGCTGGAATGAATCCCATTCTTTGGCATGGCCCAGATACTCATAACGGGTGCCATACTGCGTAGTCCAGAAGAACGGCACACGATCAAACGCGACGGTCTGGTCCAGCATATTCCATGCGGCGGTTTGTCCCTGCTGATGCGCGACGCGATAGTGTTCAATGCGCAGCGGCCCCTGCGCCGACGGATACGTGGCGATATCTCCCGCCACCCAGATATTGTCAGCGACCCGCAACTGCTCATCCGCCTGCAGGCTGCCATCCTCTGCCAGCGGGAGATCGTGGATAAAGTCGGTAGCCGGTTTAACCCCGGTGGCAAACAGCACCACCGTCGCGTCCAGCAACCGTCCGCCCTTGAGCTGCACGCCACTCACCCGCTGGTCGCCCTGTAAGGCTTCGATCTCGCCCTGCACCCACTTCACGCCGTTCTGCTCATGCAGCTGATAGAAATAGCGGCCAATCTGATCGCCAAACTGTTTAGCAAAGGGCAACGCCTGTCGGGCGATTATCGTCACGTCAATGTCACGATTACGCAGCGCCGACGCCAGTTCGGTGCCGATAAAACTGTTGCCGATAATCACGATTTTATGGCTGGCATCCACCGCCTGAAGCAGCTCATCGGTCTGCGCTTTGCTGCGCAGCAGATGGACCCCATCGAGATCGCTGCCCGGCAAATCGGGGCGGACTGGCGTCGCGCCGCTGGCTATCAGCAGTTTGTCGAAGGCGAGCGTCTCGCCATCCTCAAAGATCAGCCGTTGCTGCTGGGCATCCAGGCGGCTCACGGTAGCCTGAAGTCGTTCAACGTGATCCATCACATCCGCTTTCAGCAGCTGCGGCACCTCGCTGATATCCATTTTGCCCGACGGCACAAATTTGGTCAGCGCGGTGCGGTCGTAAGGCGCATCCGCTTCCCGCTCAACCAGAATCACGCGGCCTTTGAAGCCTTCATGGCGCAGACGCCACAGCGCCGCGCTGCCCGCCGCCCCACCACCGAGCACCACATAGACCGGTGCTTCTGCCCCACTGCCAATCGGCGCCGCGGCGGACATCGCTTTCGGATTCACCAGCACCCGGCCCTCTTCAATGCGCAGCGGATACTGTTTGAGATCGGCTAACGCCAGCGGTTCACACATTTTTCCACTGGCCAGATTAAACGCGGCTTTGTGCCAAGGACAGACCAGCCGATCGCCGCAAATCGCGCCCTGCTCCAGCGGCGCGCCTGCGTGCGGGCATTTCGCCTGATAAGCACGTACATTGTCGCCTTCGCGGATCAGCAACACTTCCACCTCGCCGAGCGTTTTTTTAACCGGCTGGCGCTGGGGCAGATCGTTCAGGTCGACGGTAAATTGATAGTTCACGACATGGCTCCTTTAACGGTTCTTGTCTTGTGCTGCGCGGCAAAACAGAGTGCTGCGCAAATCCCCACAAACAGTAAGTGTGGCAAAAGAACCGGGAAGCCTGGCGATGAATGCTTATCAGAAGGTTAACATGCTGTTATAGAAGGGAATTTAATCAGCATTGCGCGGGAAGGAGAAGCGGCCACCTGCGTGGCCGTGGGGATAATCAGCTTTTTTTCAGGCACTGGCTCATAAAGGTTTTACGCGCATCGCCCGCCAGTTTTTTATCACCAGCTTCGCCGTTACAGCTTTTCATTTTCATCTGCTGCGGTGACATCTGCGACAGCTTGCTATCCTTTTTCAGGCATTCACTCATAAAGGTTTTGCGCGCATCCCCTTTAAGATCCTGTGATTTAGCATGCTGGTTACACATCGTCATCTTCTCCTGCTGCGGGGTCTTTTCCGCCGCACCGGCCAGTCCACTGACCAGCAGGCCCGCCATCATCATCGCCATTAAACCGACTTTCATCTTGTTATCTCCACAGTGGATTGTCCTTTGTTATTCTGGCAGCGAATAAGCAAAGCGGAAAATGTTTCAGGTCAAAGTGATGTGAAGATCCCATTCCAGTCTGGCACTGGGATTGTTACTGACGAGGATGGCGGAGTAACTTTTCGATGTAATTGCGCAGCAGTTGCGCATTTTCATCTCCGGCATCGGCCACATTGTCTATTGCGGTCTCAATACTGGTGGTTATAGCCAGATGTTGTTGCGGCTCCAGCTTGCGAACCAGCGCGGTAACAACAATCTCCAGCGCTTCGATTTGCGCCATCTGCTCTTTGGCTGTCGCCTCTTTTTCAGCCAGCTTTACCAGCAATTCAGCAATCAGGTTTTTCATGCTGTTATCTCAGCGGTGGAGAAAAGCTGAAATTATCACCACGCTGGCTAAAAAAACAGAGGGTAACCGCTACTTTTTTCAGTGAGTTAGCCCGCATTCCTCACCGTCTGCTCAGACGATTCCGGCTAACCTTGCGAGCGAAACGTTTTCCCTGCAATCAACGCTATGGTCAAACGTTTCGCCCGCCCGAAATCGGTCTTTTGCTTAGCGAGGATCGACAAATCCGCGGCCTGGTCCGCCGCCGTGTCCGCCCCAGCCACCGCCACCGTCGACTGGAGGCGGGAAAATACATCCGCTTAATGCAGTAACCAATGCCACAACGGCAGCCAGCTTAAAGATTCGTACCATATCTACCTCAGGGTGATGAAATCGGGCTGAGTGTATGGAGCCACCTGCATGGCGACAAGTGAGATTCTTCCGCATCCGGCGACTATTCATCTTTGCTGACCAGGCTTAACGATTTACCACCATTAAGGCGGCACAATCTCAACATCCCGGCTGGATTACAGCACAAATTATTTGTGCAAATCGGGAGGGTGAACACTTTACAGGCGGCGTAATTTTGCGCATTGTGAGCGCATTACATTTACAGGATATAAACATGACTCTCTCTCAGGCTGCTTTCAGTGACATCCTCTCCCGGCGCGACTGGGAAAATCCGGTCGTGACCTCGCTGCATCGGCTGGATGCGCACCCGCCATTCGCCAGTTGGCGAGATGAAGCAGCCGCGCGGGATGACAGCCCCTCGGCGTCACTGCAGAGCCTCAACGGAGAGTGGGGTTTCCGTTATTTTACGCAGCCTGAAGCGGTCCCGGCCAGCTGGTTACTGCAGGATCTGCCGGACACTACGACCCTTCCGGTTCCGGCCAACTGGCAGATGCACGGCTTCGATGCCCCCATTTATACCAACGTGCAGTATCCGATTCCGGTCAATCCTCCGCTGGTACCCACAGAGAATCCAACCGGATGTTACTCGCTCACATTCAGCACTGACGCAGCCTGGCTGGATAATGGGCAGACACGCATCATTTTTGACGGCGTAAACTCGGCCTTTCACCTGTGGTGCAACGGACACTGGATTGGCTACTCTCAGGACAGTCGTCTGCCCGCTGAATTCGACCTGACGCCTTATCTGCGGCCGGGCAAAAACCGGCTGGCAGTAATGGTGCTGCGCTGGAGCGACGGCAGTTATCTGGAAGATCAGGATATGTGGCGAATGAGCGGTATTTTCCGTGACGTCACGTTATTGCATAAACCGCAGGTGCATCTGGCCGATGTTCAGCTGGAAACCCGGCTCAGCCCGGAGTTTTACCGTGCCGAATTGCGTGCCCGGGTCCGTGTTGCTCTGCCAGCTGACGTCAGCTCGCGCTATCAGCTGCGCCTGACGCTGTGGCAGGGTGACCAGCAGATTGCTCAATGTCAGCAGCCGCTGGGCAGTGCCATTATTGACGAGCGGGGTCACTATCCCGAACGCGCCCTGCTCAGCCTGCCGGTGGAACAGCCTGCGCTGTGGAGTGCCGAAACACCCCACCTCTATCGCGCCACGCTGGCGCTGCTGGATGAGAATCAACAGCTGATCGAGGTGGAAGCCTATGATGTCGGCTTCCGTCAGGTCACCATCGACAACGGACTGCTCTGTCTGAACGGCAAGCCGCTGCTGATCCGCGGCACCAACCGTCATGAACATCATCCGGAGCGCGGTCAGGTGGTGGATGAGGCGACGATGCGCCGCGACATCGAGCTGATGAAGCAGCACAATTTTAATGCGGTGCGCTGTTCACACTATCCTAATCATCCGCTCTGGTACCGGTTGTGCGATCAGTATGGGCTTTATGTGGTGGATGAGGCCAATATCGAAACCCACGGCATGCAGCCGATGAACCGGCTCTCCGATGATCCCCGCTGGTTTGCCGCCTATAGCGAACGCGTGACGCGCATGGTGCAGCGCGATCGTAATCACTGCAGCATTATTATCTGGTCGCTGGGCAATGAGTCAGGACATGGTGCCACACACGATGCGCTCTACCGCTGGGTAAAAAGCAGCGATCCAACCCGTCCGGTTCAGTATGAAGGCGGCGGTGCGGATACCGCTGCTACCGATATCATCTGCCCGATGTATGCCAGGGTTGATGAAGATCAGCCCTTCCCGGCGGTGCCGAAATGGTCGCTGAAAAAGTGGATCGGTCTGCCGGGTGAGACGCGTCCGCTGATCCTGTGTGAGTACGCGCATGCCATGGGCAACAGCTTTGGCGGTTTTGCTAAGTACTGGCAGGCCTTCCGCCAGTTTCCGCGTCTGCAGGGCGGCTTCGTCTGGGACTGGGTTGATCAGAGCCTGACCCGCTATGACGATCAGGGCGAACCCTGGCAGGCCTACGGCGGCGATTTTGGCGATAAACCCAACGATCGTCAGTTCTGTATGAACGGGCTGGTATTTGCCGATCGCACGCCGCATCCGGCGCTTTATGAGGCGCAGTGCGCCCAGCAGTTCTGGCAGTTTGCCGTCGATCCCGGCGATCCGCTGAGCTTTACGGTCAGCAGCGACTATCTGTTCCGCCACAGTGACAACGAAGTGCTGCGCTGGCGCATCGAACAGGCGGGTCGTGTAGTAACGGAAGGAGAAGTGCCGCTGGATATCGTTCCACAGGGCCAGCAGCGGATCACGCTGCCGTCACCGCCAGCATTACAGGGCGAATGCTGGCTGAACGTCGCGGTTCATCAGATTCAACCGACCCAATGGAGCACCGCTGGCTGGCGTGTCGCCTGGCACCAATGGGCGCTGCCCTCATCGCTGGCGCTGCCATCAAAGCCGGAGAGCGGCCACGCACCGGGCCTGCACGATGATACCCGTGAGATTGTCATCACCCATCAGCAGCAACGCTGGCATTTTTCACGCCACAGCGGCGAACTGACGCAGTGGTTTGTGGATGAACAGCCCACACTGCTTTCACCGCTTCAGGACTGCTTTATTCGCGCCCCGCTGGACAATGACATCGGCACCAGCGAAGCGGAACGGGTTGATCCCAATGCCTGGGTCGAGCGCTGGAAAGCAGCGGGTTATGACCAGATGAGCAGCCAGCTGGTGTCGATGACGGCGAATGCGTTGCCACAGGCGGTGCAGATTGAGACGCTGCACAGCTGGCTCGCCCATGGCCAGATCGCCTTTATCAGCCGTAAACGTTATCTGATCAATGCGCAGGGTGAGTTGCAGTTGCAGCTTTCCGTTGAGCAGTCGCGTGGATTGCCGCCGCCCGCGCGCATCGGATTACGCTGTGAGCTGACGCAGATACCACAACAGGTGAGCTGGCTCGGCCTGGGTCCGCATGAAAACTATCCCGATCGCCAGCTGGCCGCGCAGTTTTCCCGCTGGGAGCTGCCGCTGGATCAGCTCTCAACGCCTTATGTTTTCCCGGGTGAGAACGGTCTGCGCTGCGGCACCCGTCAGCTCGACAGCGGCAGCTGGCAGGTCAGCGGCGATTTCGCTTTCTCACTGAGCCGTTTCAGCCTGGAGCAGTTGCGGGAGGCATCACACCGCCACCATCTGCGTCCGGAAGCGGGCTGCTGGCTGCATCTGGATGCCTGCCACATGGGTGTCGGCGGCGATGACTCCTGGAGCCCCAGCGTCAGTCCTGAGTTTTTACTGACTCAGCAGCGCTGGCAGGCTGAACTGACGATTTGCCAGCCGACGCGGGCAGCGCTGTCTTCGGACGCCGGTAAAAGCGCTTCAGAAACAGCACGTTAATCAGCACGACCACGGCGGTGGCAAAAAAGACCCAGCGGAAACCGGCCACCGCCGACACCGCGGCGCCCAGCAGCGGACCCGCGACATTGCCGAGATACATAAAGGACTGGTTGTAGCCGAAGATCCGGCCGGTGATGTTGTCACGCGAGTGACGCACCAGCAGCGTCTGCACCGCGGGCATCATCGCGCCATCGGCAAAGCCCAGCAGAAAACGTAATACCCCCAGCTGTGTCGTGCTGGTGACAAACGACATGGCGATAAACAGCAGCAGCGAGATGACCATCGTTGCCAGCAGGATACGTTGCGTGCCGATGCGATCGCCGAGTCGTCCCAGACGAGGCGCGGCCAGCAGTGCAGAGACGCCAGGCAGCGCGGCAATGACCCCGCTAAGAAAAGCGATATTCTCAGCGGTGGGTGCCAGTTCCCGCACAAAGAGCGTCAGGATCGGGTTCACCGATCCGTTGCACATCTGGATCACCATGGTGGTGAAAAAGAGGCAGAGCATCAGTTTTGGATTATCCAGCGAGCGGAAAACCTCGCGTCCGCTGAGCTTCTCCTTTTTACTCACCGGGGTGTAACCGGTCTCCTTGATCAGGAACAGCGTCACCAGAAAGCTGACCATCAGCAGCGCTGCGGTGACAATAAACACCGTACGCAAACCGACCCAGTCTGCCAGCAGCCCGCCCAGCATCGGTCCCAGAATCACCCCGCCAATCTGGCCGGTTGAGACACAGCTCAGCGCCCAGCCGCTGCGTTCACGCGGCACCTGAGCGGCCACCAGCGCCATGGCGTTGGGAATATATCCGGAGGTCAGCCCCATCAGGGCACGCAGCAGCAGCAACTGCCAGGCTTCGGTGACAAAAGCCTGTAGCAGAATTACCACGCCCATGCCAAAAGCGGCGCGCAGCAGCATCAGCTTACGGCCTTTACGATCGGCAAGACTGCCCCACAGCGGGGCTACGGCCGCCGAAACCAAAAAGGTGATACTGAAGGTAAGACCCGACCAGAGGCTCAGTGATTCGCCACCGGTTACGCCAAGCTGCTCAAGGTAGAGCGGCAGAAACGGGATGATCTGACTGATGGCCAGGCCGGTAAAAAAGCAGCCAAACCAGACCGAGATCAGGTTTATCTTCCAGGGTTCTATAGTGCGTGGCATGAGCAGATATTTTAAAGAGAGGGAATGCTCAGTCTAACGCGGCTATTCTCAGCGTGACCGACAAAACATGGCACAAATGGCAAAAGACCGGATTCCTCTTTGATTCAGCGCAATCACCGGCGCAAATTTTCCAGCCCGCCGGGTTTTTAGCGCGAAGCACGCGGGCGATGGTCTGGCCGGACGCAATCTTCCCTGACCCGCCCCGTCAATATAGAAAAATATGTCATTCTGTTACTGACAACTCTTCACCCCGCTTCTATGTTTAAAAAACCGCCAGCCGCGGCGGTATAGCAATCTTTTTAATCGGCGCGACATCCTCCGCAAAAAACGGTGCAGACCGTCCGGCTACGCTGAGGCGAACCAGCTTATTTCATGGTTATACGCCCTTATGCTCAGGTGTAAGGGAGGGAGTCTTGTTTTAGCGGAGGTGGGTAATGAGAGTACAACCTGACAGCGCCAGCCGTGCTATCAGCGACTATTTTAACAGCCCGGACTGGCGAATACCGCCTGAGTCCGATCTGCTGGCGGTGATTCTGCGTGAAATAATGGAAGCGGGAGAACCCGCCACCAATAAAGCCCTTATTGCACGGGTTATCGATAAACTGGAAGTGGAAGGCGACGAGACGCAGTTGCAGCGTTATCGCACCCTGCTGGCGCAGTTAATCGACACGCAGCCGGAGGCGTAAACCCACCACCTACTTCACCCAACGCAATTTATCCGCTTCGCTGATACTGGCCCGTCCGCTGCTGCGCTGAAACAGGCACAGCTCCCGTCCACGCTTATTTTTCATCTGCGGCTGGGGATAGCGTCCTTCCAGCAACAGTGCGCTGTAGCCCGTGTTGTCGTCATACTCGATCGCCTCGCCCAGCACCTTTACTTTGCTCAGATGACTGGCGTTAATGCAGGCCTGCACCATCACCTGACGGCTCTTTTGCCAGGCCTCTTCACTGGAAGCCTGCGCCAGTGTGCTGCTGAGTAACAATGCGGGCAGAAGTGCCCCGATTATGCGTTTCATCTTCTCTGCTCCTGTTACGGCCCGAAGCCGCTAAAAAAATTCCCGCCGGGGCGGGAATAAACAAGACGAGCACTATCTATTGTGTGACGAGGAAGTTTCTTAAACGCGCTGCTATCCTCGCCTGCCGTTATGACAAACCTATGACATCTTTGCCGTTAACCACAATAAACTGAGCTGATATTGCCATTTTTGTCAGCCAGGAAGTTCAGCCGATTAAGGTTGAAGTCCATGGTGACGGCAGAATTATAGGGAATGGCGCGGACCTTCTGTTCGAAGTGCTGACCCTGCAGCGCGGTTAACGGTTTACCGACATAATTCTGATACTGAGAGGCACCACAGCGGTCAGCTTCCGGATCCTGCGCCACACTGGCGGTATCGGGCTTAGAGGCAGATTGACAGGCGGTTAATGCAAACAGCCCCACTACCAGCAGCCCTTTTCCATAAAATTTCACGTTTATTCTCCTGTTGGACGTGTAAAACCCTGCCCCAAGAGTAGCAAAGCGCACCTGCTGACCTGAACCCCTAAAAAGTAAAGTTGTTACAGCAGCATTAAACGGGTCGCGGCACCGATCATTTTTTAAGATTAATCGCACTCATTGCCTAAAAAAAGCACTCCAGGAAACTACAATATTAAGAATAGTCTTAGTCCTGTGGAGGTCATGATGGAACTGATTATTTTTGTCGTCTGCGCAATGCTGATGACCGCCGTGGCGGTCAAAGTCCGTTAAACGGGTTCAGCCTGGTTCTGCGCGGTTCTTTCCAGAAGCGTACTGAATGCAGCCAGCGGCATCGGTCGACCGAGGAAGTAGCCTTGCCCCTCTTCGCACGAAAGCTGTTTAAGCTGATTCAGCTGCGCTTCTGTCTCAATCCCTTCAGCCGTAATTGTCAGGGCAAAGGCGCGTGCCAGCGCAATAATCCCCGCGACCACCGATTGTGCCTGCTGCGACTCCGGGAAATCTTTCATCCAGGAGCGATCGATCTTCAGCCCATTAAACGGGAAGGTCTTCAGGTAGCCCAGGGCCGCATAGCCGGTGCCGAAATCATCAACGGTTAACCTTACCCCGAGTGACCGTAAACCCTGCATCACCTCCAGCGCATGCTGCGGATGTTCAAAGGTCACGTTCTCCGTGATCTCCAGCTCCAGCCGCGTAGCCGGCAGGCCACTTTTCGCCAGCACATCCGCAACCCGCTGCACTAAATCGCTGGTGCGGAACTCCATGGGCGAAATATTAACCGAAACATAGCGATCGCCCCCCCATCCCAGCGCATCCTCACACGCGCGCATCAACACCCAGTCGCTGATGGTGGCGATGAGACCGCTCTCTTCCGCCAGCGGAATAAAGTGATCGGGGGTAATCCACTCATCCGGCGCAATCTGCCAGCGAATCAGCGCCTCAGCACCTGCCAGCTGACCCGTCAGCAGTTGATAGCGGGGCTGGTAGTGCAGGCGAAATTCATTGTTCTTCAGCGCTTTCTCAATCCGCCGCGCCATTTCACGCTTATCCTCACGCTGACTGGCCATCTCATTGGCATACCAGACCCACTGATTGCGTCCCGCTTCGCGCGCTTCATTCAGCGCGATATCCGCCATTTGCAGCAGCGCTTCCGGATGGCTGGCATCCTGCGGTACACACGCAATCCCCATGCTGACGGTGAGATAGTGAACATGCTGGCCGGTGCTGATGGGCTGCTGAACCTCGTGCACCAGCTGTGCGCAACGCTGATCGACCCGCTCACGGTTCGTTTCACGCAATACCAGCACAAACTCATCGCCACTCAGCCGCGCCACCAGCTCCTGCGGGCCGATACAGCGCTTCAGACGCTGCGCTATCTGGCTCAGCACCTCATCGCCCGCCGCATGGCCCCAGGTTTCATTAATCGGCCTGAACTGATCGAGATCGAGGGTAATCAGCGTCAGCGGCGCAGCGCCATCAGGCAGCTCTAGGTGTAGCGTCAGAAACTCCTGCAGCTGTACGCGGTTCGACAGGCCGGTTAAGACGTCGTGACGCGACAAAAAATGAATGCGCGCCTCGGCTTCCATGCTCTGAGTGATGTCCGATACCGTGCCGCGAAACCCGATACGTCGCGCCTCATGCCAGATTGTTTTCGCGACCAGCTGGCCGATACGGCGGTTGCCGTGCGCCGACATAAACTGACAGCGCAGTGGCATCTGTTGCCCCTCCTCCTCCTGACGCTGCAGCCAGGCGACCAGCGAATGGCTGGGATGCGTCAGGAGGTGATCGATGTGACGGCCCAGCCAGTGTGTAATATCGTGGCCGGTCACGGTTTGAAAGCGCGCTGACAGGTAGATGAGGCGACCCTCTTCGTCCGTTTCCCAGATCCAGTCTGACGCTGCCTCAGCGAGATCGCGAAACCGCGCTTCGCTGTTGGCCAGCTCCTGCTGACTGATCGCCAGCAGGGCAAAGCGCCGGTCAGAAAGAATCGCATTAGAGAGCGCATGGCGGCTGACGCGATGGGTGATTATGCCTATGATGATCGCCATGAGCATCAGCAGTGGCAACAGAAACCAGACCAGGCCCATGCCAGGCATCTTTGGCGTCCAGCGCAGCACAATCAGATCGCCGCCGGGTAACGGTTGCACCATCCGCGGTTCACGCAGGGCATCCCCTGCACTGACGGGCAGGCGCAGTTCGCGCACATCCAGCGTGGCGCCCAGCGCCTGTAATTTGGCAGGGGTGAAAAGATTCACAAACACCATGACTGACGCTGGCCCCGCCATCGGCGGCATATTCGTCAGTTTGCCGCTGCCGATGGGGGCGGCAACCACAATGGCGGGCAGATGATTAATCAGTGCATCACGGGTTATCGCCGCGTCGTTGCGCTGACGTGCCGCCGCAATTAGCGCTGGGGTCTCTTTTCCCAGCCAGGCTTCCAGCGGCGTATCCACCAGCTGCCCATTAATGACGCTGTACGTGGTGTGACCGTTGCCGTCGACCACGAATACGCCCTCATAGTGATACTCTTCGTAGAGGCCCGGACCAAAGTTCTCTTCGTCATAAGCCCAGACTTTGTTGACCCTGACATGGAGATTGCGCCAGGCTTCGCCCCAGAACGCATAGTCCCGGATATCCGTGACCATCGCCTCCTGACGATTTTTCCACGCCTGCTGCATCAGCAACTGGTCATGCTCAACCGATACGCTGTTTTGCCGCTGCGCAATTGTCAGCACCATCAGCATCGAGAGCACCAGCACGCCAAACAGCAGCAGCGAAAGCGTGCGCAGGCTGCGCCGCGTAAAGCGGACAGTGCGGTCTTCAGCGGCATGACTGAATGGAGGCGAGGGTGGCGCCGGAGGGTTAGAAGTCATTAAGAGTGCTCACTACACAGTCAGAGTTTGAGATGACGGGCCTGCAATACAACATGCAGTGCTGACCAGATTAGTTTCCTCAGTTATCGGCTCACGCGCGCGGGTGTTTAGTCTGCGGTTAACATTTTGCGCTTAAATATTGTGTTACAGGCTGACTCGACAGCGATCTGGTGCATTGCTACTATGCGCTAACCTTCGCTGGCAGAGTCGCCTATGAATACCAATTCCGACAGAGTGACACTGACGCTGTTCTACGTCGGCAGCTTTGTGGTCTATTACCTGGTTACCATGCTGATCACGCTGTTCCCTAATTACAGCGTGCTGCGTAATGACGGCCTGCTGGTGCCGGTGCTCTGCCTGTTTGAATTTGCTGTTATCTATCCGCTTTACCGCTTTTACTGCCAGCGCCGTACAGACCTGCCGCTGGGTGAACTCTGCACGCTGCAAACTCTGCTGTTTACTGGCGCGCTATTTGTTCTGATGGCCGCACAAATGCAGTTCATGCAGCCGGAAGGATGGCTGGTGATGCAGGCCCAGCAGGGACGTAATTCGCTGCTGATCCTGCTGCTCACCGCCGTGCTGCTCGCACCGGTGTTTGAAGAGGTGCTGTTCCGCGGTTTTCTGTTGCAGGGCTTTCTGCTGTGGGCGCCACGGAGCCGCTTTGCCTGTATGCTGCTGACCTCACTGCTGTTTGCGGTGATGCATACGCAGTATGTGCACTGGCAGACCCTTATCGCCCTGACGCTGTTTTCGCTACTGCTCTGTTACGCCCGGCTGCGGAGTAACAGTCTGGCGCTGCCCATCTTCCTGCACACGCTGAATAACCTGATTGCGCTGCTGCCCGCCTGGTATTTCGCAGGCTAGCGCCAGGCCCGCCCCTTCTGACACACCTTACAGGCCGCCGCATCACACCCTGGCTGGCGGACCATAGCTCACACTGACAATGCCGCCCCGGCACGTTTGTCTATACTGGATGTTAAAAAGGGATAAAAAGCACCACAGTCCGGACCACCAGACCGTGTAAAGGAGAGGATCTATGTTGATAGGATTTGTGTTGTTAGTGAGCGCATGCGGCTACGATGCCTGCGAGGCGCTGCCGGTATCAGAGCGCATCTATCCGACGAAGGTCGACTGTGAAACGATGGCGAACCGCATTCATAAAGTCAGACCGAATGTGGTACTGCTGTGCGGCGAAGTACATCGCTAATTCAGGGCCAGGTTCAATAAAGCAGGGCTGTAACGTTGCAAGCTGACGCTTTAGCGTACAAAATATAAGCTGTTGTTAACCATTATCGTTGTGAATCCCATGAAAACATCACGCCCCCGTCGTCCTGGTGGACGCTGGGTTTACTATCTTTTGTATGATGGCATTCTGTGGCCCTGCCCCGTCCGTTGGGAGTGGGAGAGCAGCTATGGCGGCTGGCTGCCATTTTACTACACGCCAACCTTTGAGTTTGTGGTGGGCGATCCGCGCAAGGCTTATCGCATTGCGCGCAGCGATGTGCGGGCTAAAAGGCGCGAGGATGCCTTTGTCTGAGCGCGTTTATCGCCACGGCAGCCATGAGGCAGTAAGCAGATAGTGAACCGCTTCCAGCACAATAATCACCATTAATAATATGCCCAGCGTGTGGCGGCCAATCCCCTTCATCTGTTCAGGCCCAGATCATGGCAGCCCAGCGAATCAGCAGCAGCGCGCCACAGATGCACAACAGAACCAGCACCATCTTCCAGTACTTTTTGGCTGCCCGGTATCTCGTCACCTCAGTTTCCTCTGGTCAGAAAGCGAAGATGCGCCAGAAGGCGCATCTGTTCCGGTCAGCAACAGGACCGGTGAGGCATAGCATAACGCCCGGGCCGCCAAAAGGCGACCCGTTACCGGCATCAGTTGTTCAGGGTGTAATCCAGCGTAATTTCCGCGTTCAGTACCTGAGAAACCGGGCAGCCCGCTTTGGCTTTATTGATGATCTCGTCGAAGGTCGACTCATCAATGCCTGGCAGAGAGATGGTGCTGGTCAGTGCCACTTTGGTAATAGCAAAGCCATCGCCTTTTTTGTCCAGCGACACGTCGGCCGTGGTATCAATGCTTTCCGGCGGATGACCCGCGTTGCCCAGCATCAGCGACAGCGCCATAGAGAAACAGGCTGCATGCGCTGCACCAATCAGTTCTTCCGGGTTGGTGCCTTTGCCGCCTTCAAAACGGGTGTTAAAGCCATAAGGCTGCTGGCTCAGCACGCCGCTCTCGGTGCTGACGGTGCCTTTGCCTTTGATATCGCCTTCCCAATGCGCCGAACCTTTCTTATGAATGGTCATGTCGTTCCTCCTGTTGGTAAAGAAGCTAAGTATAGACAATACATTCATTTTCGCAGGCTCAACTCACCGCGCGGGGACGTGGCGGTGTGCTCTGCGGTGCCAGTAACGCTTCCGCCTGCACCAGCGAATCGCGGGTAATTTCACCGATCGACTTCGCGCCGGTCAGGGTCATGGCAACGCGCATCTCTTTTTCAATCAGCGTCAGCAGGATTTCTACGCCGCGCTGACCGTGGGTTGCCAGCGCATAAATAAATGCCCGTCCCAGCAGCACGCTGTCTGCGCCCAGCGCAATCATCCGCACCACATCCAGCCCGTTGCGAATGCCACTGTCCGCCAGAATGGCGATGTCACCTTTTACCGCATCGGCAATGGCCGGTAGCGCACGCGCCGAGGAGAGCACGCCATCCAGCTGGCGTCCGCCGTGATTAGAGACCACGATGCCATCGGCGCCAAAGCGCACCGCATCACGCGCATCTTCCGGATCGAGAATGCCCTTGATTACCATCGGCCCATCCCAGAACTCGCGGATCCACTCCAGATCGCGCCACGAGATAGAGGGATCGAAATTATTCGCCAGCCAGCCGATGTAATCTTCCAGCCCGGTAGGCTTGCCCAGATACGTGGAGATATTCCCCAGATCGTGGGGGCGCCCCTGCAGACCCACATCCAGCGCCCACTGTGGATGGGTGACCGCCTGCCAGTAACGACGCAGCGCCGCGTGATTGCCGCTCATCCCGGAGTGCGCATCGCGATAGCGCGCGCCCGGCGTGGGCATATCCACGGTAAACACCAGCGTGGAGCAACCGGCGGCTTTGGCGCGCTCCAGCGCATTGCGCATAAAGCCGCGGTCACGCAGCACATAGAGCTGGAACCACATGGGGCGCTTAATCTGCGGGGCCACCTCTTCGATCGGGCAGACCGAGACCGTCGACAGGGTAAACGGAATGCCTTTCAGGTCTGCCGCGCGCGCCGCCTGCACTTCACCCCGGCGGGCATACATGCCGCACAGGCCGACCGGTGCCAGCGCAACCGGCATCGACAGGGTTTCATTGAACAGTTTGGTTTCAAGACTCAGTTCCGACATATTTTTCAGAATGCGCTGGCGCAGCGCCACATCCGAGAGATCCTCTACGTTGCGACGCAGGGTGTGCTCGGCATAGGCACCGCCATCAAGATAGTGAAACAGGAACGGCGGCAGGATACGTTGCGCGGCCGCGCGATAGTCACTGGCAGCGGAGATAATCATCAGTCAGATTCCTTTGGGTTGCGTGTGTCGTTATCCGGTAAGCGGGTGATGCGCGCCTGACGCGCTTCATCTTCATGCAGGCTTTTCATGGTGGTGTGCACGAATCCCAGATGCTGCATCGCCGCCTGGCGCGCAGCGTCGGCATCGCCAGTGAGGATCGCATCGAGCAGCGCCTGATGCTGTTCAGTCAGGCGGGCGAAAATCGCGGGCTGGGTATACATGCGCTGACGGCTCTGCATTACCGACGATTGCAGCAGCTCAAAAAAACCACGCATGGTCTGCAACAGCACTACGTTGTGCGACGCCTCAGCAATCGCCAGATGGAAGCGCACATCCGCCTGGGCGGCGAGATCGGGATCGTCACTCTCTTTCAGCTTCAGGGTGGCGTCGAAAGCGTACTGCAGCTTCTCTTTGTCGGCGTCGGTGGCGCGCAGTGCGGCGTGCCAGGCGGTGCTGGCCTCGATGGCATGGCGCGCTTCCAGAATGTCGTAGCGGTAGTCGGGATCGTCGCGCAGTAGCTGGCGAATCGGCTCGACGATGCGCTGTTCCGACCAGGGCGCCAGCTGCTGACGGATCCAGGTGCCGCCGCCGCGTCGGCTAATCAGCATGCCGTTGCTGATCAACTGTTGTATGGCTTCACGCAGCGAGGAGCGCGAGACGCCAAGCTCCGCAGAGAGCTGCCGCTCGGCGGGCAGGCGCATGCCCGGCTCGAGCTGATGTTCGGTGATATAGGCCCGCAGGCGCGTCACCAGCGGATCGGCATTGCTGCTCATGGGATCATCCAGGGGAAGACGTAGGCCTGAAGCGTGGTTATCACACCGACCATACAGGTGAAAATCAGGCTGTGTTTAACGGTAAACCGGAACAGGTCGGACTCTTTACCCACCAGCCCGACCGCCGCACAGGCGATAGCGATCGACTGCGGCGAGATCATCTTACCGGTCACGCCACCGGTGGTGTTGGCCGCCACCAGCAGAATATCGGAGACGCCAATCTGCTGCGCGGTCGTGGCCTGTAAAGCAGCAAACAGCGCATTCGATGAGGTGTCTGATCCGGTCAGGAAGACGCCCAGCCAGCCCAGGAACGGTGAGAAGAAGGTAAAAGCGTGGCCGGTGTGCGCCAGCGCCAGTGCCAGCGTCGCAGACAGCCCGGAGTAATTCGAGATAAAGGCAAAGGCCAGTACCATCCCGATAGAGTAGATCGGCAGCGCCAGCTCTTTCAGCGTTTCACCAAAAGTCTGCAATGCTGCCTTTGGCTTCATGCGCAGGAAAATCATCGCCATGATCGCCGCAATTAAAATGGCGGTGCCGGTGGCGGACACCAGATCCAGCTTAAAGATGGCCGGATAAGGGGTTGCAGTGCCGACCACGGGCGGCATCCGCGCCACCAGCTCATTCAGCATCGGCACCGGCATAGCCAGCACCCACTCATAGAGCGCGCCGCCTTTGGCGAACAGCGCTTTAAACGGCGGGATACTCCAGAGCGTGACGGTGGCGGTGAGAAACAGGAACGGCATCCAGGCGCGGATCACCTGCCCCAGCCGATACTTCTGCGGTGGCAGCA
Source organism: Pantoea sp. PvP021 (assembly GCF_054056055.1). NCBI lineage: Bacteria > Pseudomonadati > Pseudomonadota > Gammaproteobacteria > Enterobacterales > Erwiniaceae > Pantoea > Pantoea sp. PvP021. The sequence continues at coordinate 1,868,525 of NZ_JBSRXX010000001.1, forward strand.
ACGGATCGCCCTGTTTCGCCTCTGCATCGGCAAAGCGGAAGATGCGAACCGGCTTCCAGACCCGCAGGAACAGCGTCAGCGAAATCAGCGAGGCGAGCGACGAGATAATATCGGGCAGCTCCGGACCCAGGAAGTTGGAGCTGAGGAACTGGGCAATGGCAAACGATCCCCCTGCCACGACCACCGCCGGCCAGGTCTCTTTCACTCCGCGCCAGCCATCCATGATCGCCATAATCCAGAACAGCACAATCAGGGTCAGCAGCGGCAGCTGGCGTCCGGCCATCTGGCCGATGGCAAAACTGTCCAGCCCGGTCACCTGCCCCGCCACAATAATCGGGATGCCCATCGCGCCAAAGGCCACCGGCGCGGTGTTCACAATCAGGCAGAGCCCGGCGGCGTAGAGCGGATTAAAGCCGAGTCCCACCAGCAGCGCGGCGGTAATCGCCACCGGCGCACCAAAGCCCGCAGCCCCTTCCAGAAACGCCCCGAACGAGAAGCCGACAATCAGCATCTGCAGACGCTGATCGGGAGTAATCGACAGGATAGAGGCGCGGATAATGTCGAACTGGCCGGTTTTGACTGAGATCTTGTAGACGAACACCGCGGCGACAATAATCCAGGCAATCGGCCACAAGCCATAGAGAAAGCCATACACCACGGCGGCCAGCGCCTGTGCAACCGGCATCTGATAGAGAAACAGCGCCACCAGCAGCGCCAGCACCACGGTGGTGGTGGCCGCCAGGTAGCCTTTCATCTTCAGCTTAATCAGCGCAAAGAAGAAAAAGAGAATCGGGATCAGTGCGATCAGGCTTGAAAGCCAGATATTACCCAGCGGATCGTAGTTTTGTTGCCAGATCTGCATGCCAGTATCTCCAGAGGAAAAGGTGACGTGGCACGCAGCCGCAGCGCTGGTGCCATCTGCCCCGGATTGGTCAGACCAAACCGCTCTGTCGGGGCTTATGGCAACAGATAGTTAACGCATTGTTAACCTATGGCAACAGAAGATGCGCGAATTTTCCCGGAGTGTGAACCAGAGAAAAATATTGCCGGTATTGGTCGGACCAAAATCAGCGATTCACCTCCGGAAAGGCGTGCTGATAGCTGCGCGGATGGAAACGCAGATTTAGCACGATTAACAGCAGCGTGACCGCCGCCTGCAATAACCAGACGCTGGTGAAGTGACCGGTGAGCGCATGCAACTGCCCGGCGATAAACGGCATGCTGCCCGCGATAATAAAGCCGACGCCCTGCATAAAAGCCACCAGCCGCGCGCCAGCCTGCGGCTGCTCCAGATGATCCAGCGCCAGCACCAGCGCCAGCGGAAATGCCCCGCCCAGCCCGAAGCCCGCAATCCCCGCCCAGAGCCACGGTGCCAGTTGTGGCGCAAACAGGAAACCGAGCATGCCGCTGAACTGCATCGCCAGTGTCAGCAGCAGCAGCGGACGGCGATCGCGGCCCCGCGCCAGCAAGGGCAGCAGCAGCGCACCCGTGACCTGACAGCCGATCATCATGCCAAGCAGTGACCCGCCCGCCTGTGCGCTCCAGCCGAGTTGATGATAAAAATCGGGCAGCCAGGCGACACAGATGGCATATCCGCCGTTCACCAGACCGAAGCTCAACGCCAGCATCCAGGCGCGGGTTTTCCGCCACAGCGAAGGCAGAGCGGCGGCCTCTGTCCGGGTTGCACGTGGGGTGGTGATAAACAGCCAAAGCAGGATGGCCAGCACCACCGGCAGCGCCCAGCTGCTCAGCGCGCCCTGCCAGCCAAGCTGCCCATTCAGCCACGGCGAGATCGCCGCGCCAATCCCACCGCCGCCCATCAGCGCCGCTGCCCACAGTCCGGTCACGCCGGCACTGCGGCTGCCAAATCGCTGACGGATCAATCCCGGCATCGCCATCTGCACAATGCCAATGCCCGCCCCTCCCGGCACAGTACTCAGTACCAGCCAGCCTCCGTCAGCCACAAACAGCCGACTCACCAGCGCCAGCAACAGCAGCAACAGGCCACCCAGCAGCAGTTTACGTACCGCAAAGCGCTGCATCAGCGGGGCGCTGACTAACGCAATGGCACCCATCATCATCATCGGCACCGCAGGCAACAGCGATGCCGCCAGCGGCGACAGACCGATGCTCTGCCTCAGCTCGCCGAGTAACGGACTAACCGAGGTCATCAGCGGTCGCATATTGAGCCCGGCCAGCACCAGCGCCGCCAGCAGCAGGTTGTTCTCTCTCTTCATCTGAGATCCACACAGTTAAAAGTTGCCAGCCTGGCAGCAGTCGCTACTATCTGGAAATGAAATATTACTCTGCCAGGTAGTGGAAATATGAATCGTCAGCCAATGTTTACTCCGCAACAGCTGCTCAGCTTTGTCGCGGTGTGCGAAACCGCCAGCTTTACCCGCGCCGCTGACCGGGTGCACCTGTCGCAATCCACCGTCAGCCAGCAGGTGCGACGGCTGGAGGAGATGGTCGGCAAAGAGCTGCTGAACCGCTCCTCGCATCAGGTGCAGATAACCGAAGAGGGCGAGAAGCTTTTAGGCTACGCCCGGCGGATTATCGCCCTGAATGGGGAAGCGCACGATGTGCTAAGTGACCAGTGGCGCGACGGTGTGCTGCGTCTTGGCGTGCCGGAAGATTTCGCGGCGCCCACGGCCGGTCTGCTGGCGCACTTCAGTCGCGACCATCCGCAACTTCGGCTGGACGTGATGAGCGGCATGCAGGTGGAGCTGCGTCGCGCCTGGCAGCGTGAAGAGCTCGATATCATGCTGATTAAACAGCCCGCTGGCGAGCGTCCGCTGGCGTCGCGTCCTGAACCCCTGCTGTGGCTCGATAGCGCAGAGTGGCCCTGCTTTGAGCAGACGCCGGTACCGCTGGTTCTGTTTCCCCAGCAGGGGCTCTATCGCGATGAGGTGTGTCAGACGCTCGACGCACTGGGCCGTAGCTGGCGCATTAGTTACAGCAGCGCCAGCCTGGTCGCGCTGGCCGCCGCCAGTGCGCAGGGTCTGGGGCTGACATTACTGCCCGCCAGCTGCCGCCTGCCGCAACATCGTGTACTGGGCCCGGAACAGGGTCTGCCGGTGATTGATACCTTCGAACTGGCGCTGTTCTGTCGTCATCCGCAGGATCCGCTGCAGCGCGAGCTGGCGGAATCCCTGGCAACCTTCAGCCAGCTGCGCTGGCAGTGAGATATCGAATAGTCGTCAGTGGAAAATAACGCAGCAGGGTGAAGCGTCGTTTGTCAGATTAAGACCTTGTTCACTTTGCAGGAGCCTCTGATGCCTATTTCCTCTTCGCCGAGCCGCCGTGATTTCCTTGGGCAGGGCGTCCGATGGACCGCCGCAGGCGGCTTGCTGGCCGCCGGTCTCGGCCAGGCCAGTGCCGCCACGCCATCACCTTTGTCCTCCATCAATCCCGACCAGCCCGCCGCCCTGCCCCGGCAGGATCACTATCTGCTGCGCAATGTGCGGCTGGAGGAGGGCTTTATCCGTGAGGATGATGAGATCGTTGCGACCCGGACCGGGCGTTACGACATCAGCGTGCGCGACGGTAAAATTGACCAGCTGACACCCGCGGGTCAGGGTGACAGCACCCTGCCGTCGTGGGATGCACAGGATGCCCTGCTGCTGCCCGCCACCCAGGATATGCATATCCACCTTGATAAAACCTTCTACGGCGGCCCGTGGCAGGCTCCGCGTCCCCGTCAGGGCAAAACCATCATGGACATGATTGCGCGTGAACAGGTGCTGATTCCGCAACTGCTGCCGCACTCTCAGGCGCGCGCCGAAGGGTTGATCGCTCTGCTGCACGCCAAAGGCACCACCCGCGCCCGCAGCCATTGCAATATCGATCCGGTCAGCGGCCTGCAAAGTCTGGAGCATCTGCAGGCGGCATTAGCCCGTCACCCCGCCTTTCCCTGCGAGATTGTGGCCTTTCCACAGCACGGCCTGCTGCACTCGCAGGTTGATGGGCTGATGCGCGAGGCGATGCAGCACGGCGTTGAGTATGTCGGCGGCCTGGACCCCACCAATGTCGATGGTGCCATGGAGAAGTCACTGGATGCGATGTTCCAGATTGCGCTCGACTATCAGCGCGGCGTGGATATACATCTGCATGAAACCTCACCTGCTGGCGTGGCGGCGATTCAGTACATGATTGACACCGTGGCAAAGAATCCAGCGCTGAAGGGCAAAGTGACGCTGAGCCACGGTTTTGCGCTGGCGACCCTGTCCGGCAGTACGCTGGATAAGATGATCGCAGGGCTGGCGGAGCAGCAGTTCAGCGTCGCCTCTACGCTGCCGATCGGCAAGCTGACCATGCCGATTCCGCAATTACAGGCAGCGGGCGTGAAGGTGATGACCGGCACCGACAGCGTTATCGATCACTGGTCACCGTTTGGCACCGGGAGCATGCTGGAAAAAGCGAATCTCTATGCGCAGCTCTATCGGGGATCGGATGAGTTCTCGCTGTCGCGGGCGCTGGCGATCGCCACAGACGATCGGCTGCCGCTGACAGCCCAGGGTGACCGCCAGTGGCCAGTACCGGGCGATGAAGCGAGCATGATGCTGGTGGCGGCGAGCTGTTCCGCCGAAGCCGTGGCACGAATTTCGCCAGTCGTCGCGACCTTCTCACGCGGTAAACCAGTGTTTGCGCTGGCCCCGGCCTGAAACAGCAGGGCTGCGGACAAAAACGCCGGGAGCGTTTTTGAACAACGCAACGCGTTGGCCCGGCTACGGGCGCACCTCAGGGATGAGGTGTGTAATCGACCATGCTGAGCCTTCTCAGCAAATGCGGAGAGATCGAGCCGGCTCAGGGAAACCGGTCAGATCGGAAAGGCGCTTAAGCCATCCATGGCCGCTCGGCCCGCGCCGTCCCTGGCGCGGGACGCTTTCCTCTTCTGACCGGCTTCCCTGCGCTTTAAGCTTGTTTATTGCTGATAGATTCTCAGTACCCGTGGTTTACCAGCAGCGACGGTCCTGAAACGGGAAGCATCTGCCGGACGTGAAGCGAAGGGAGCATATGCCTGTAGCAAAGCATCACGGGCCACGGACAAAAACGCCGGGAGCGTTTTTGAACGACGCAAAGCGTTGGCCCGGCTACGGGCGCACCTCAGGGATGAGGTGCGTAATCGACCGCGCTGAGCCTTCTCAGCAAATGCGGAGAGATCGAGCTGGCTCCGGCCCGGTTACAGACGACCACCTTACCTAAAGCGCCGGGAGCCAGTACCTGCCCCACAACGCAAACCCACTCCCCCCAAAAACAACAGAGCCTCCACAAGGGAGGCTCTGCATTTACCTGAGCGGAGTGCGGGTTACGCGCTTTTGGCCCATTTATCATTCGACATTAGTTCCATTGCCAGCGCGTATAAGCGACGATCTTCCTGATCACAGGGCTCATCTTCCGCATAACACGCAATCATCGAAGCGATCTTATCAGCCGATAAGCTCTCTCCATGAACATGCAGTGTCAGTACGGCGCGGCCTACTATTTTAAGCACATTTTCATGTGGTCCCTGGATGCGATTACTCAATGCAAATACCCTCTACCGGTCGTTGTACCAGGAATATGGCGCGCTAAATATAAAGCAATTAGCTCAGGATTTTTATCGGCACCAGTGGTGATATTTTTTAATGATTAATTCTATTACTGGAGTAGTAGTTAAGGATTTATCTGATTAACAATGAAATAAATATTTAAAAACGGCTACTTATCAAATAACCACTGGCCTCAAAGGATCGTCATCCTGGAACAATCATATTGAGTCGGGGTTAATCTATAAAAATAAACCACCTTTTTCCCGTAAACTTCAGTCTATTCCTAAGCCCTCTGACAGATATAGTTTCATACTGCTAACCATCGAGGTTCCCGTTGCTGTCAGGCGTGCTTTCTGCCAGACTTGCCCCGCAATAATGCCCTACACTTTCAGCCTCAGAGGCCGCGCCCGTGACCGCTTTTTCTACCCTCAATTCGCTTCCCGACAGCCAGCTCGAAAACCTGCGCGAGATGGGCTACACCAGCATGACGCCCGTGCAGGCCGCTACGCTGCCCGCCATTCTGCAGGGACGCGACGTGCGCGCGCAGGCGAAAACCGGCAGCGGTAAAACGGCTGCCTTTGGTATTGGTTTACTGCACCATATCGACAGCGCCCGCTTTCAGACCCAGGCACTCATTCTCTGTCCGACCCGTGAACTGGCGGATCAGGTAGGCAATGTGCTGCGCCAGCTGGCGCGCTTCACCCGCAACATCAAAGTTCTCACTCTGTGTGGAGGACAGCCGATGAGCGCACAGCGTGATTCGCTGGTGCATCCGCCCCATATCGTGGTCGGCACGCCGGGTCGTATCCTCGACCACATTAACCGCGAAAACCTCAAGCTGGACCAGCTCAGCACGCTGGTACTGGATGAAGCCGATCGGATGCTGGAGATGGGTTTCCTGAATGATATGGAAACGATCATTGAAGCGACGCCCACCTCGCGCCAGACGCTGCTCTTTTCCGCCACCTGGCCAGACGGCATTACGGCTATCAGCACCCGCTTTCAGCGTGATGCACTGAGCGTGGTGACAGAAGATGTCAGCGAACTGCCTTCAATCGATCAGCAGTTTTTCGAAGCCAGCCACAATGAAAAACTGGGTCTGCTGATAGCTCTGCTCAGCGATCGCCAGCCCTCATCCTGTGTGGTCTTCTGCAACACCAAACGTGAATGTGATGATGTCGCCGCGGCGCTTAACGCGCGTGATATCAGCGCCCTGCCCTTGCATGGCGATCTGGAGCAGCGCGATCGTGAACGCGTGCTGATCCGCTTCGCTAACGGCAGTGGTCGCGTGCTGGTCGCCACCGACGTCGCTGCACGCGGACTCGACATCAAATCGCTGGCGATGGTGGTTAACTATCAGCTCGCCTGGGACCCTGAAATTCACCTGCACCGTATTGGTCGTACGGCGCGTGCGGGCGAACATGGCGTCGCGGTCAGCCTGGTTGCTGCCGATGAGATGGCTCGCGCGCATGCGCTGGAAGATTTCCTGCAGCAGAAGCTGCCGTGGGTCTCTGCCAGCACGCTGAAAAAGGGCAGCAGCAAGCCGCTGCCTGCAGCTATGATGACCTTATGCATTGATGGTGGCCGTAAAGCCAAGATACGTCCGGGAGATATTCTGGGCGCGCTGACGGGTGAAGCGGGTTATCGTGCCGAGCAGATCGGCAAAATTGTCCTGACGCCGACCCACGCCTACGTGGCGATTGAGGCGAATCAGGCCAAAAATGCGCTGGTTAAACTCAAGCAGGGCAAAATCAAAGGCAAAACCTGCCGGGCGATTCTGCTGAAGGACTAAATAAAACGGGCGAGAAGATTATCTCGCCCGGTTTGTTACGGCTCTTCGATTTGGGTCACATGCAGCGTGGTTTTATCCCCTTTGCCCTGTACCTTGCCACTGACGCGTACTTTGTCTTCTGCGGTGTAGGTTTTACCATCAAAGGTCTTCTTCGGCGCGATAATCGGTAAGGTGCCGGTGTTGTCACGGAACTGATACCGTTCGCCCTGCTCTTTCTTCAGGATGTAACCTTCCAGCGTCACATATCCGCCCTGACGGAAATCGCGGATCTGATCAATATGCGTCTGACCGGTATCTTCTGAACCTTTATAGCCGGCATCCTGCTTGTGTTGCGGTGGTGGCGTATCGCCCGCTTTGTATCCGCCCTCTTCGGCCGAAACACCCGCACTCATCATCACCAGCAACGACGCCAAAATCACTTTTTTCATTTCACACTCCTTTATTGGAAAGGTGTCCATGTTGAACCTTCAGGGTTAATCCTGGCACATTAATTGGCGTCCGTTTTATTTCACCCTTCTCTTCTCACCTTTTTCCGTTTGCTGCCGATAACCTGTTCACACCCTATTTCACCAGCTGCGTTAATGCAGAGGCAACCATGGATAATTTTCAGAAAGAGATCGATGAGAGAGCGAACCTCGCGTTATCGAACAAGTTTGAGCTGCTGCTGTTTCGCTTAGGTTCCGATCAGCTGAAAGGCAAGTCTGAACTGTTTGGCATTAACGTCTTCAAGCTGCGTGAAATTGTGCCGATGCCAACTATCACCAAAGCCGCAGGCATGCGTTCGCCGCTGCTGGGTATGGCAAGTATTCGTGGCCAGTTCATTCCGGTCATCGACCTGCCTGCCGTGGCGGGTTGTGTGCCGGAAACCGGTCTTAACCTGCTGCTGGTTACCGAGTATGCCCGTAACACCCAGGCGTTTGCCGTGGAGTCAGTTGAGAACATTGTGCGTCTCGACTGGAGCCAGGTGCATACCGCCGAAGCCGGTATCGGCGGCCGCAACATTACCAGCATCGCCTGCCTGGACAGTGACAAGCAGAGCAACGAGCTGGCGATGGTGCTGGACGTTGAGCAAATCCTGTATGACATCATCCCATCGGTGCGCGGCGTCGAACCGGAAGCGGCCAGACCGCGTGCCTTCAACTACCGCCCAGGTGCGGTGGCGATTGTGGCAGAAGATTCCAAAGTCGCGCGTCAGCTGCTGGAGCAGGGTCTGAAGAGTATGGGCATTCCGGCGCTGATGTTTAACACCGGTCTGGATGCCTGGGAAAAAATTAAATTGATGAGCCAGGAAGCGCAGGCTGCCGGCGAATCGATTCACGACAAAATCGCCCTGGTGCTGACCGATCTGGAAATGCCAGAGATGGATGGTTTTACGCTGACCCGCAACATCAAGCGTGACCCGATCCTCAAGGCTCTGCCGGTCGTCATTCACTCCTCACTCTCTGGCAGCGCCAACGAAGATCATGTGCGCAAAGTGGGTGCCGACGGTTATGTGGCGAAGTTTGAGTTGAATGAGCTGTCAGACGTGATTTTCAACGTTCTCGACACTGCCCGCTAAGCGAATGCGGGCCGCTAAGAATGCCCGGCACGCTTTTACTTTTTAGCCAGCGGAATGGCTGACCTGATCAGGAACCGACTATGCACATTGAAACTTTACCCGTTACGCCTGCACCTGCTACGCCTTCCCGTCAAAAGGTGCTGCGTGGCCGTTTACGCCAGCTGGCCTGGATTAGCGCCGTCACATTAAGCGTCGCGTTCTGGACAGGCCTCTACTTCTTAGTTTTCTGAATCCATTCATCCTTGTCTGGATCGGGCTGTCAGCATCACTGCTGACAGCCCTTTTTTTTGTCTGAATTTCCTCTGGTTATTACTTAACCATTTCTGATGATTTTTACTGACTATTTATTCACCCGGCGTTATTACTTAAAAATTATTAAAGGTACAACTTCGTGCTCCGATAACAGTATGCGCGAGATCACCTTTTTGCCTGCGGCTGTGACCACAGACATCAGCAAGGCACTGCGCACAACAGCAGGAAACCTGAGTTTTGCTAACAAATTGATTAATAATAAAACGGGGAAGAGAACATGTTCAGTATCAAGAATATGAAGGTGGGAATGCGGCTCGCAGCAGCCTTCGGTATTATTGTGACGTTACTGATAGTGATTGGCGTGACATCCATAACCAGGATTAACAGCATTAATACGGCGATCGCCTCGATCGTTGACGATCGTTATGTGAAAGTACGACTGGCATTTGATGTGCGCGATGGCGTCAACGATCAGATCAAATACCTGCGCGGCATGGTGATCGATACGACACGTCCGGAAATGAATGTGAAGCGTTATGGTCAGCTGGATGAAGCCACGCAACGCACCAACAGCGCAATGAAAAGGATCGAAGATATTCAGGTCACGCCGGTCGGCAAGAAAAAGATCGCCGGTCTGCTGGCCTCTTCCCAGGCTTTTGAGAAAGTTAAAGCAGAGCTGATCACCCTGGTGAAGGCGGGCGATTTTGAGGCTGCCAGCACCTATGTCCTGAAATCGATGACCGCCACCCAGAACAAATTCCTTCAGGATGCCGTGGATTTTGCCAACTCTCAGGACGCACAGCTGCGCAGTGAAGGTCAGGGTATTGTGGAAAATGGTCAGTCGGCTATCTCCATTACGCTGATTTTCTCCGCGCTGGCGATTCTGGCGTCTATTCTGCTGGGCTACTTCCTGACCCGTTCTATTGTGCGTCCGCTGGTTGCAGCGGTTGACGTTGCTGAACGCGTTGCCGCAGGCGATCTGAGTTCACAGATGCAGGTGACCTCACGCGATGAAACCGGCGTCCTGATGCAGGCGCTGCAACGGATGAACGATAATCTGCTGTCGATTGTGACCGAAGTGCGTACCGGCTCCGACACTATTGCGGTGGCCTCTAATCAGATCTCCAGCGGGAACCTTGATCTTTCGACCCGAACCGAACAGCAGGCCAGTTCGCTGGAAGAGACCGCCTCTGCCATGGAGCAGATGACGTCGACCGTGAAACACAATGCCGACAACGCGCGTGAAGCCAATCACCTGGTTTCAACCACTTCCAGCGTGGCGCGTGAAGGTGGCGTGGTAATGGAGCAGGTCATTGAGAAGATGGAAGCGATCGCCCTCTCCTCACGAAAAATTGTCGATATCATCAGCGTTATCGACTCCATCGCCTTCCAGACCAATATTCTCTCCCTCAACGCCGCGGTTGAAGCGGCACGCGCGGGTGAACAGGGTCGTGGCTTTGCGGTGGTGGCGAGTGAGGTGCGTAATCTGGCGCAGCGCTCAGCCTCAGCGGCCAAAGAGATTAAGGTACTGATTGAAGATTCCGTCGCTAAAGTCGATGAAGGTAGCAAGCTGGTGACACACGCCGGTTCAACTATCGGCGAAGTGGTGAACAGCGTGCAGAGCGTGGCAAACATCATGAGCGAAATCACCATTGCCAGCAGCGAGCAGAGCAGCGGCATCAATGAAATCAATCAGGCGATTACCCAGATGGAAGCGGTGACGCAGCAGAACGCCGCGCTGGTACAGGAAGCGTCAGCCGCCTCACAAGCGCTGCAGGATCAGGCAGAGCGTATGGCACAGGCGATGAGCGTGTTTAATACCGGCAAGCTCTCACTGCAACCCGTACTGCGTTAATCCCTCTCAACGGCCTGCTTCGGCGGGCCAGTTTAAGAATGGTGACGATAAGGGCGGATAGGTTACAGGCAACAGAGCGGGAAGCGGTTAGCGGTTAGCGGTTAGCGGTTAGCGGTTAGCGGTAAAAGTTAAACAGGGAAAGTGAAAGTAAACAGGAAGGTAAAGAGGCAAAGGTTTGAGGTTTGAGGTTTAAGAAGGAGGTAACGCAGAAACAAAAAAGGCTGCCAGAGGCAGCCTTTTATTACTGTAAATGCAACAACGCTATAAAGCTCACTAGCCTTAATCAGAGGGCGCGAAGCTGGCTCTGAATTGCAATCCTTGCCAGGTTCACCTGAACCACGACAGATTTGCAGAAAATGCATTTCGCTCCATGCGGGTTGGCTCTTGTAACATCAAAATGTGATGTACGAAACTGTGAGCCACTACAGTGAGGACATTTAAAAGTAATTTTCAGTCCTTAGAGACCAACAACGTTCGCAGCAGCTGGGCCTTTGGCGCCATTTTCTACTGTGAATTCAACTTGCTGACCTTCATCTAATGAACGGAAATCGGTGCCCTGGATTGCAGAGAAATGTACGAATACATCTTTGCTGCCGTCTGCAGGAGAAATGAAACCGAAGCCTTTCTCTGCGTTAAACCACTTAACGGTACCGCGAATTTTGTTAGACATGCTTAAATCCTTAATATATCGAGCCTTCCGGCATACATAATGGCCTGAGAACAGATTTTAATCAGAACGTAAGAGAAGACTCAAAAAGAAGGGATGTCTCGCGACAAACTTAGAGATGAGAACTGCTTTGGTTACTTACTTTGATAGTGTCTGTTAATCAAACCGACGATTCATTAGGCCACACTTCTTAAAGTGACGCAAGCCGTAATTCAAATTAATCGCAATCAGCCCGCTGACGAGGATGAAGGCGAAAGGCTGTGTCAGGGAGACTGTCTGGCTTCACAATGCAACTGTGACTTTCCCGGCGACGTAAAAAGAAGCGGAGATAATGTCAGATCAAAAAAGGGCGAGGCCGGAGCCTCGCCCAAAACATGCCGATCATCAATCGTAGTAAGGAACCTTACGGTCAACGCCGTTGATATTGATCAGCACAAAACCGGTCGGAGCGGTCTTATTAGTCGGCGTACCCGCAGCAGTAGCCAGCGTAACCACCCCTTTTTCGTTGGCCCCGATGCCCGCCAGCCCGTTGTGCATGCCAAAACGTGCAGCGGGTTTCAGGTTGCTGATTTTGGTGATGTCCGTAACCACCGACATATCAGCCTGGAACAGCGAGCAGGAACCGGTATCGAAGCGGGTCGGACCGGTCGTCTTCAGGTTGAACATGGTCTCGCCGCTGTTCGCTCTCAGCTTGACCCAGATTACGGCATAGGTGGTCCCTACCCGGCCATAACGAATGTCCAGCACGGAAGGCTGCCCCATATGGTAAGCATCGGCCCAGACCGTCTCCAGTCGCTGGAGGTTGATCAGGGTTTTACCGGTGCCCACCACATTAACCGGCGAACCGGCGGTGCCGGAGGGCGTGGTCGCATCCGCTTTCCCGATCAGCTCCATTACCCATTGCTGGTTAGGCGCCGGGAAATAGAGCTGCCCCAGCCGATACCAGTTGTCGGTATCAGTGTTGTTCACCACTTTATAGCCGCTGTAGTAGCCGGCACGCAGCGAACCGGTCATGAACGTGCCGTAGTTCTCATCCCGACGATAGCCATATTCGAAGGTCGATAACCACTTACTTCCGGCCAGATCATTGGTGATTTTCGCCCCCGCCTGCAGGTTGATATGACGCATCACCACGCGGGCATTATTGAGATTGAGCGGCGTGCCGCAATCTTCAATGTTGAGCGTTTCGATGTTCCAGCCGCCATCCGACAGATCTCCTGGGTTAGTCGTGTGCTCAATCCAGACGTTACGCATGAGCCCCTGTGTGACGCGTGGCATATAGAGCGTCGCGTCGCCATAGCCCGACTGGAAGTTGGCATTACACAGCTCAATGGCGGTTGAGTGGTCCCAGTTCCCCTTCGGTGTGTTTGACCAGCCGACATCAAACACCCGTGAAAAGGTATTGGAGCTGTAAATCTGATCGAACTTACTGTCGAGCGTATCCTGCAGCTTAAAGACGGTTCCCCCGGTACTTTGCGCCTTGAAGCAGAAGATATTGACGATCTGGCCTCCGACAATGGTATTTTCAAAGAACGGCTGCGTGTTACTGCACTGTTCAGGCGTGACGGTGACTTTGGCCGTGGTGTCGACAGTCCCGGCGTTAGCCTGTCCATGCCAGCAGATGCCTTTAATGACGATTCGACGCGCATTAACCTTAAACACGGTTTTCGCGCTTTTATCAGAAACAATGGTGGTACGCGGTGCCGAGCCGAGCTCGATATCATCGCCTGCCAGACCAAAAAACGACAACTCCGTATCGCTGATATCGATGGGTGAAATCAGGAAGCGGCCCCCCGGAAAACGCACCGGAATCGCTTTCGCGTAGGCGTTGTAGGATTGTGTCCATGCCAGCATCCGCTTAAAGGCTTCAGTGTCATCGGTCACGCCATCCCCTTTCGCGCCAAAGTGCAGAATGTTCACTTCGGCGGGATCGTTGATGGTGCGCTTCCAGTAGAAACCGTTACCCACCGCCACCGTACCGCCATCATCTTTCAGCGGAGTGGTGCTGAGAAAACCGACAAAGTCTGCGCCGCCACGGAAGCTGGAGTCCTTATCGTAATAGCGTTTAAGGCTCGCGACTTCACCTGATTTTGGTGGAACAGTGGTACGCAGTTCAGCAAAAGAGTTAACTTCGATCATAGAATCCTCCTCAGGATCATAGAGATATCGCGCTGAAATCAGCGCACTACTTAGCCACAGCCGGATGGCCGCAAAGGGAGTCCCACATGTCGTTGTGGGTGTTGATGGCGCGCACCGTACGAACGTCCATTTTTTGCGCGTCATCGCCGTAGGTATAAAGAGGGGAAAAAAGTACGCAGGCAGAGTCGGTGATCGCCACCGGCTCAGGGTTTGTGGTATTTCGACTGCTGCAGCTTGTCGCGAGCAGCAGCGTCATCAAGGCTATGGTTGTCAGTCGCCACACGGTTAGCCTCCTCGCGGTTATGTTGTTGCTGTTGCGCTACCGCGGTGACGCGGGACGCCTCCTGTTGCGCGTTATCGACGTCAGAACGCGCTTTTTGCTGCACTTTGCCGATTTTCTTGCCGCCGAAATAACTGGCGCCCAGCGCCGCGATGACCGCAGCCAGCGCGGCGATCCAGTGCCAGCTGCCGCCCAGTAAGGTGGTAATCAGAGTCATGGCTTCGCTCCTTCAGACTGCTCCTTCGCATTGAGCAGGTTTTTCTGACGAACAAATTGTGCAATCACCCCCATCGCCACCATGAAGGCGCCCACCAGCCCGAGGTAGTTGTGCGGCAGAATCGCTTTAACGTCTTCGGGCAGTGCGCTCCAGGCATCAACGGCGGCCGAAGGAAACGACTGCGCCCAGGCGCTGAGCATGGAACCCAGCGACGCAAGCCAGACAGACCAGGTTTTGAAAAGCAGACGGGCATGAGAGACAAACTGGAGGGTGGTAAAGCGCTGCAGCAGCAGCAGAATGATGATTGCCGTCAGCACGGCGGTGAGAAACATGAGCCATCTCATAGCAACCCCCTGTAAACCGCATAGGTTCCGCTGCGCATCATCTCCGCGTGACGTCTGGCGCGGCCCGGCGTCTGACGGGCCCAGAGGCTGTTCATCATCGCGTCAGCCGCATCATTAAACTGTTCAGCCACGATCGCGCTGAGCATGTTTTTGAACTGCAGGACGCCCTCGACGCCCAGCTGATAAGCCATGCTCAGCAGCACGTCGGTGCGGGCGTCGTTGCACTTCGCCAGCGCATTACGCAGCAGCTCCCTGCCCTGCATCTCCTGAATTTTGTTTTCAAGAATGCACTGCTTCCAGACATCACCGACGCGCCGTGGCACGCGGAAAGCGTAATTACTCAGAGACGCCCCCTTGGGTCCAATTCGAATGCCGCCGGCCACCGTGGGAAAGCCCAGCGTGTCGAGATAAGGCGTGTCGACATACCCCTCTTCAAAATTCAGTACTGCGATTATCTGGCTCATAACGACTCCTCAATGACGGGTTAAAGCAACTCAGCCTTGTGAAAAGAAATACATAACGCTCGCTGATCATTTCTCAGCACGGCGCAGCAGAAGGCCTTACTGACCCTGCAGCAAAACTGAACAGTAATTCAGCAAATTGCGCCCAGTGAGAACTGGAGAAAGCGAAGAGTTAGCCGGAACGGAAAAATGCGTTTTCTGCGCGTTTCAGCTCACGGCGTAGAGATGAACGTGCGGAAGACAGCAATTGTCGAAACTGGGTGTTTCCTGACTGGTGACGCGGGGTGCAGTAATTGCGCGGTCAACGCGCGGGGCGACCTGACGCTGGCAGATTTGCTCTGCACGTCTCAGGGTGGGTGTTTCAGTTGGGAAGTTCAGGGCCTCGTCGATGCTCTGTGTCAGGCTGCTGAGAGGTTGGCGCCGCCGGTGGCGACGAGTACGTGCGTTGCCTATAAAAACGCTTTTGCCATAGTGAATTATCGCCATAACTCCTCCTGTGAATGAGTCTTTGGCGATGGGGTGGCAGGCGCGAGCTTTCGGCGAACCGAACGGGCCCGAATGTCGCGTATCACGGTCGCACGCTTGCCGCCCGGCTGCATCAGCAGTCAGGTGGAAAGTAAGCGAGGGGAAATAAACGGCATCTGACGACGCTGCATTTTGCGCATCCACCCCATCCCAAAGTTCACTAACTTTGTGGTGGTATGATTCGCGCTTGTGCAGCGCCTCAATTGTTTAAGAGCGGCTCGTCCCTGAAAGAACTGCTTCGTTCATCCATATCCAAATTATTAACAGGTTCTTATGCTTTATCAAACACTGTTGGTTAATTTTTTATTTACCGCTGGTTAAATTTATGAATTTATGCCGATTATTTTTTTTTCAGCCTTCCTGAAAAAACCGGCAGAAGTGGCCTTAACCGAGGATTTGATAATGTCGCGCCTGGCTCATGATCACTTTGGCCAGTACCTTCAGGCTGGTGACGTCATCATGATTGAGATACCAGGTTTCATAACGCTTATTATCTGATATTACAGCGATTTTCTTATGCTGCAGCTGCAGGCGCTTGAGATAGAGCTGCTCATCGAGGGTGAAAATATAGATGCCGTCGCCGTCGAACATCCGCACGCTGATATCCACAAACAGCTGATCGCGCGGCGCAAAGGTGTCAGCCATGGAGTCACTGTTGATAGCGATTAACCGGATGTTTTCCGCCGGGCGCCCGTTGAACAGCACCCGCGCCTCATCCAGACCATATTCGATCGCCTGGATAGTCTCGACAAACTCATCACGCGCGGGCAGGCCTGCAGCACTTCGCTGACCAATGTCGAGGCTATCAATCCGAAACACATTCTTCTGACCGGTGAGCGCACTTAGCGTCACCGGTTCAGCAGGTTGTTCCATACCGTATTGCAGCCACTCAACCCTGACGCCCAGCAGATGGCTGAGAGCCAGTAAATTGCCGCCATCCGGCACTGACTGCGCGTTAAACCACTTCCACACTCCCGGCGTTGAAATCTTACAGCCTTGCTGCTGCAGAGCCCTGGCAACCTGTTTGTTTCGTCCATGTCCGGCAATGCCGGCACTCTCACAGGCCGCTATCAGCCTGGCGGTGAAAGCTTGTCTTGTACTTTCTTTTTTAACCATTAGTTAATAATCAGCCATAGAAGAGATACTGGATGTTATTTTCATTATTGCTACCAGTTCATTTTATATTACCGCTCGTTTACTACCTAACCGCTTTATCAAGCACTCCTGATAATCATTATCCGCTTCAGCCCGCGGCTGGACAAAAAATATTGCCTCAGGCCGCGTACAGCCCCGGCTTTCAGGAATGTTCCGTAAAAAATTGCGTGAATATCAGCCAGAATAATGGCCAGTAGTGACGAGATCGGAACGGAAATTAAGCTGATGCGCAGAAAGCTCTATCTTTCACTGGACCGGAAAATGGAGCTAAAAAAAACGGGAGTCTCTGAAAGACTCCCGCTTTGTTAAAAATTATGGCAGTTATGGCCGGAGCGTATCGTCGCCCCATGCTATCCATTTATAGGTCGTCAGCGCCTCTAATCCCATCGGGCCACGGGCATGCAGTTTCTGGGTACTGACCGCCACTTCGGCACCCAGGCCAAACTGTCCGCCATCGGTGAAGCGGGTGCTTGCGTTGACATAGACCGCTGAGGAGTCGACCTGACGGACAAAACGCGCGGCGTTGCGGGTATTACGGGTCAGGATGGCATCCGAGTGCTGCGTGCCGTGCGTACGGATGTGATCGATCGCCTCATCCATATCCGCCACTAATTTGACGTTAAGATCCAGCGACAGCCACTCATCATTGTACTGCTGCGGATTCACCTGCGTGACCGATGCCGGGCCTTGCTGCAGCTGCGCCAGCACGTTGCTGTCAGCATGCAGCGCAATCGCTTCCTGTGCCATACGCGCGCTGAAGGCGGGCAGGAAACGATCGGCAATCGCCTGATCCACCAGCAGCGTCTCCAGTGAGTTACAGGCGCTGGGACGCTGTTTCTTGGCGTTGACGATCAGATCAAGTGCAGGTTCGATCTCCATCGTCTCATCAATATAGATATGACAAACGCCGATGCCGCCGGTGATCACCGGAATAGTGGAGTTTTCCCGGCACAGCTTGTGCAGCCCGGCTCCGCCACGCGGGATCAGCATATCGACGTAGCGATCCAGCTTCAGTAGCTGATTCACCAGCTCGCGATCCGGATTTTCGATCGCCTGAACGATCGCCGCAGGCAGACCGTGCTGTTTCAGCGCGTTCTGGATCACCCGGACGGTGGCCGCATTGGTGCGCCAGGTCTCTTTACCGCCGCGCAGAATGGCGGCGTTGCCGGTTTTCAGGCACAGAGTGGCGACGTCCACCGTGACATTGGGACGCGCCTCGTAGATTACGGCCACCACGCCCAGCGGCACGCGACGACGCTCAATGCGCAGCCCGCTGTCGAGCTGACCGCCGTCAATTAGCTGTCCAACCGGATCGGCCAGCTGGCAGACCTGGCGCACATCGCTGGCGATGCTGCCGAGGCGTTGCGGATTGAGTGTCAGCCGGTCCAGCAGCGCGGCGCTCATACCGTTCTGACGCGCATCGGCTAAATCCAGCTCATTGGCCGCCAGAATGTCTGCGCTTTCCGCCTCCAGACGGTCGGCAATGGTCATCAGAACCTGATTTTTCTCTGCAGTCGACAGATCGGCCACGGTGTAAGCTGCGGCGCGCGCCGCTTTTCCCATCTCTTCTAGCATTGTCCGCTCCTTAACTGACGATCATGTCGTCGCGGTGAACCGCCACCGGGCCATATTCATAGCCCAGGATTTCGCTGATCTGCTGGCTGTGATGACCGGCAATCATCCGCATCGCGTCGCTGTTGTAGCGTGAAACACCATGCGCGATATCCCTGCCCTGCAAACTGCGGATACGGATCACTTCCCCACGCGAGAAATTCCCCTGGATAGCACGGATCCCTTTCGGCAGCAGCGAACTGCCGCGTTCAATAATTGCTGCCAGCGCACCATCATCGACGGTGAGTTCACCTGCCGGAGGCGCACCGAAAATCCAGCGTTTACGATTTTCCAGCGGCGATTGCTGCGCATGAAAGCGCGTACCGACCGGCTTGCCGTCAATAACATCGCTGATCACGCCGCTGCGGCTGCCTGAGGCGATGATCACATCGATACCGGCGCGGCAGGCGACATCCGCCGCCTGAAGCTTGGTCGACATGCCACCGGTGCCGAGACCCGATACGCTGTCGCCCGCCAGGGCACGCAACGCATCATCAATCACATGGACATCACTGATCAGCTCAGCCTCAGGATTGTTACGCGGATCGGCGGTGAACAGTCCCTGCTGGTCGGTCAGCAGCAGCAGCTTGTCGGCACCGCCGAGCATCGCCGCCAGTGCCGAGAGATTGTCGTTGTCACCCACTTTGATTTCAGCGGTGGCAACGGCATCGTTCTCATTGATCACCGGCACAATGTGGTTATCCAGCAGTGCGCGCAGCGTGTCGCGGGCATTCAGGAAGCGCTCGCGATCTTCCATGTCGGCACGGGTCAGCAACATCTGACCAATATGGATACCGTAGATTGAGAACAGCTGTTCCCACAGCTGAATCAGACGGCTCTGCCCCACCGCAGCCAGCAGCTGCTTTGAGGCGATGGTGGGTGGCAGTTCGGGGTAACCCAGATGTTCGCGTCCGGCGGCCATCGCGCCAGAGGTCACAATCACAATGCGGTGGCCCGCCGCGTGCTGCTGCGCACACTGACGAACCAGTTCCACCATGTGCGCCCGATTCAGCCGGCGGGAGCCGCCGGTGAGAACGCTGGTACCCAACTTGACCACTAAGGTCTGACTGCCACTCATATTTCCTGCCGTAGTGAAAAATTTTTACGAAAGGACGTTTTAACAGGAGTCGATAAGGAAGCCAACAGCCAGCAGGGGAAAAGCATGAATTTACGCGGACAAGGACGTAGACCAAAAGTTCAGGGTTAACAAGAAATCATGAAAAGTGTCATAAAAACTTCATCGCCGACGGGTAAAAAGTCCGTGCTTTACAAAAACTTTCATTTTTTTACGGCGTTCACATTGGGATTGATAGCAAATGAAGAAAAGCACACTGGCCATGATCCTCTCCACGCTGACGCTGGCATCCGCCGCGCAGGCTGCCGAAATCTATAACAAAGATGGCAACAAACTGGACTTATACGGCAAAGTTAAAGCTGAGCACTACATCAGCGATAATGCCAGCCAGGATGGAGACAAGTCCTATACCCGTATCGGCTTTAAGGGTCAGACACAGATTAACGACCTGATGACCGGTTATGGTCAGTGGGAATATCAGTACAACGTCAATAACTCCGAAGGCAGCGACGCCAACAATGGCAACAAAACCCGCCTTGGGTTTGCTGGTCTGAAATTCTCGCAGTATGGTTCGGTCGATTACGGTCGTAACTACGGTGTGCTGTATGACGTTGAGGCCTGGACCGACGTGTTCCCGGAATTCGGCGGTGACGGTACAGCCCGTTCCGATAACTTTATGACTCAGCGTGCAACCGGTGTGGCGACTTACCGCAACAACAACTTCTTTGGTCTGGTCGATGGGCTGAAGTTTGCGTTGCAGTATCAGGGTAAAAACGACGCCACCAGCGCCAACACCCGCACCGACATCAACCGTCAGAATGGCGACGGCTACGGCGCCTCACTGGGCTATGCCCTGGGTGATTCCGGTGTGAGCCTGATGAGTGCCATCACCTCTTCTGACCGTACCAACCAGCAGCAGGCACGCGCCTATGGCGGCGGTGACCGTGCGGATTCCTGGGGTGCAGGCGTGAAGTATGATGCCAACAGCGTCTACCTGGCGGCGATCTATACCGATACCCGCAACATGACACCAATCAGCGGCACCAACCGTAACACCGGTGCTACCGTCGCGGGCGCAGCCAACAAAGCGCAGAACATCGAACTGGTGGCGCAGTATCAGTTTGATTTCGGCCTGCGTCCTTCCATTGGCTATGTACAGACCAAAGGCAAAGATATCGAAAACGGTATCGGCGATGCGGATCTGGTGAAATATATCGACGTGGGCGCGACCTACTACTTCAACAAAAATATGTCCGCCTTCGTTGATTACAAAATCAACCAGCTGGATGATGACAACGCGCTGTCGATTAACAACGATGACGTGGTCGCGATGGGTGTGACTTACCAGTTCTGATTTCAGGCTAATGCCGCACAGCATAAGCTACAGAATGTGTGAGCATGAAAAAGGGCACGTTTTTCAACGCGCCCTTTGCTTGTTAACAGCATCTGGCCCGCTCTGCTATGAGATCGAGCTGGCGCAGGGAACACGGTCAGATCGGAAAGACGCAAAATCCGTCATCCTTGACAGGCTCGGCCCGCGCGATTACGCACCTCATCCCTGAGGTGCGCCCGTTGCCGGGCCAACGCTTTGCGTTGTTCAAAAACGCTCCCGGCGTTTTTGTCCCTGGCGCGGGACGCTTTCCTCTTCTGCCCATGTTCCCTGCGTGTTGAGCTTATTCGTTGCTGCCAGATTCACCCTACTTGAGATTTGTCAGCAGTTTGTGGGCAAGCGTTTTAACTCACCCTTTAATCTCTAAACACCCAATCAGGCGCTCAGCTTCACCGGTTTCTCATCGAAATCGCTGGCCGGAATCAGATCCAGCTCGAACTCTTTCAGCATCGCTTTCAGACGGGTATGGAAATTCCGTAAGGTCTCTTCCACGCGCGCCGTATTCTCTTTGCCTTTGATGGTTGCCACCGACCAGTCACCCTCTTTATCGAACAGACCGATATGGTAGACATAGGTAAAGTGGTCAGCCTGCGCTTCCAGCTCCATCCACCAGCCCCAGAACTCACGCAGTTCCGGTGCCGGTTTCACATTAACGCAGGCAGCCAGGCAGTCGAAAAAGAACCGGGTTTCGCCACATTTCCCATCGCGAATATAAGGCCCAAGCTCCGTAAAGCGCTTAAGCAGGCGACTGCGGGGATGACCACTTGGTAACGTCATGCTGAATCTCCATAGATTTTGACCGCTATACAGCCTTGATTTTCCGGACGGCCAGGGGATGTCATGTTTCGCTTAACGGCAGCCCGGAAGAATTCCGCTACTAGTTGTAGCAAATACTGTAAATTTTGCCAGTTACCTTTTTAAACGCTTCTCCAGCCAGTCGCAAATTTCATTCAGCGCCTTGTCGAAACTGGCCATCATCGGCTTCACCGGAATCAGCAACGCTTTGCCATCTGACGAAGAGTTAGCGATCAGCTTGCTCTCCTCTTCCGGGCTGAAAAGATCGTTTTGCCAGTAGCCCGACAGCATGGGTGTCGGCGTCCGGCGGCCCAGCAATCCCTGAGTTTTCAGCGAATATCGATTGAGTTCGGTACGCAGCGCACTGTCAGAAGCGGTTGCCATGCCCAGCCGGCTCGCCAGCATATCCATATACATATCCGGGATCTCATCCTGCAACGCTGTCTGCGTCAGCAGCGCATGCACAATCGGGCCAAGACAGGCGACCCCACGCAGCCGCTGCGATTCCAGATAGGCCAGTCGTACGGCCACGTTAGCGCCAAAGCGATAACCAAACGCCGCCACGCGGGTATGGTCGATCCAGGGCACGTTTTTCAGATCGCGCAGCACCTGCTGATGCAGAAAGCTGGTGTCCTGACTCAGCGTCCATTTCACCGAGTTGCCTACCGACGGCACATCAATGGTCAGCATGGCGATGCCGCGCGGTGCAAGGTAATCATGGAACAGGCGATAGTGATCGCTCTGTAATGAGTCGAGCGCGCCACAGAACAGCACGGTGGGATAAGGCGCTTCAACGTCAGGCGGCATGTGCAGAAAGCCGTTAACCGGGCTGCCACCCTGAATGGCGAACGTCAGCGGTTTCAGCTCGCCCGGCAGGCGTTGAGTCGCCTCTTCATAGGCGCGGTTCGCCAGCGTCTGCGCCTGGTCGGCCAGCTCATCCCCTTTTATATAGGGATAGGCCGCAACGCTGTAGAGATGCGCCGCGTGCAGCCAGTAGTCGCCCGCCTCGCTGTCGTCGGTGGCCTCCAGCGCTTTCTGCTGCCAGATACCCGCCTGTTTACACCATTCGAAATGCCAGTTGCCGCCGCGAAAACCGATTACAGTGTCGAGCAGCGTCTCATCCGTATGTTCAACATTGCTGATGGCAATCCGAGCCAGCACTTCGCTGATCTCCTGCGGCGTCAGGCCACGCCATGTCCACATCAGCTTATTCAGCATACGATACCAGCCACGCTGGCTGTCACCATCCAGGGCTGAGTGGACATCCGAAGTAGCATGATGGTGGCGGCGAACCAGGGATGAGGTTTCAGGATGTTTAAAGCGCGGTTTGAACAACTCCTCGCTGAGATTTTTGCTCGACATACTCACTTCTCCTGCAACAGAAACGGCGATGGCTAAGTGTACTGTACGGCAATTCGGGCTGCGAGGCACAGAAAGCACAACGCCCGGAAAACCGGGCGTTGTCTGATGTGTATCAATCAGTTTTTAACAATCGGCGGGATGTAGACCACACCCATATCCCACGGCTGCTCGATCCAGGTATCCTGCGGAATATCGACAATATAATCATCAACCAGTGAGCGACCGGCCGGTTTAGCGAAAATGGTGCAGAAACGCGCTTTCGGGTACATCTCGCGAATCGCCTGGGCGGTGCCGCCGGTATCTACCAGGTCATCGATCACGATAAAGCCTTCACCGTCGCCTTCTGCGCGCTTCAGAACTTTCATTTCGCGCTGATGATCGTGGTCATAGCTGGAGATGCAGACGGTATCGACGTAGCGGATACCCAGTTCACGTGCCAGCAGCGAAGCCGGTACCAGACCGCCGCGGCTCACCGCGATAATGCCTTTCCACTGTTCAACAGGAAGCAGGCGCTGGGCCAGTTTACGGGCATGAATCTGAAGCATGTCCCAGGTAACGACGTATTTTTCGCTCATAGAATAGAAATCCCAGCCAACCGAGGTGGCGTAAAAATGTGCAACGGGGAAAAGGTTGCGCGAGATTATAAGGAGTTGACGCACTAAAAACCAGCACCCGCGCACTGGTTGCGGCTTTTTAGCGCGTCTGAGAGCGCACCCGGTAGAAAACAGTGATATTCTCGGGCCTGGCTCGTCAGATTCTCTGACGGCGATTTTTCACTGGAAACTCGCGATGTCCGGCCTCGCCGGTACACTGACACAGGAGACCTGTCGTGTCTGAATTGTCTCAACTCTCTCCACAGCCGCTGTGGGATATTTTCGCTAAGATCTGCTCTATTCCCCATCCCTCTTTTCACGAAGAAGCGCTGGCGAGTTACATCGTCGGCTGGGCCAAAGAGCAAGGCTTCTGGTGTGAGCGCGATCAGGTCGGCAACATCCTGATTCGTAAGCCCGCCACCGCAGGCATGGAAAACCGTACCCCGGTTGCGCTACAGGCGCATCTGGATATGGTGCCGCAGAAAAATAACGACACCGTTCATGACTTCACCAAAGATCCGATTCAGCCCTGGGTTGACGGCGAGTGGGTGAAAGCGCGCGGCACCACGCTGGGCGCGGACAACGGCATCGGTATGGCTTCTGCGCTGGCAGTACTGGCTGACAACAGCCTGACGCATGGCCCGCTGGAAGTGCTGCTGACCATGACTGAAGAGACCGGTATGGATGGCGCATTCGGTCTGCAACCCAACTGGCTGCAGGCAGAAATCCTGATCAACACCGACTCCGAAGAAGAAGGTGAGATCTACATGGGCTGCGCGGGCGGTATCGACTTCGTCACCACCCTGCCGCTGACCCGTGAAGCGGTGCCTGCTGAATTCCAGACCCTGAAGCTGACGCTGAAAGGCCTGCGTGGCGGTCACTCCGGTGCCGATATTCATATGGGCCTCGGCAACGCCAACAAACTGCTGGCGCGCTTCCTGGCGGCACACGCTGCTGAACTGGATCTGCGTCTGCTGGCCTTCAGCGGCGGTACGCTGCGCAACGCGATCCCGCGTGAAGCCTTCGTTACCGTGGCGGTCGAGAGCCACAAAGCGGATGCGCTGAAATCAGCGGCGGCGCACTTCCTGAGCGCCATCAAAAATGAGCACGGCATCAAAGAGCCGAACATCGCCCTGGTCACTGAGCCGCTGGCGCATCAGGGTGATGCTCTGAACGCTGACAGCCGCGATCGCTTCCTGAACCTGCTCAACAGCATGCCAAACGGTGTGATCCGCAACTCCGACGTGGCGAAAGGCGTAGTAGAAACCTCACTGAATATCGGTGTGGTGACCATGGAAGCCGATCATGCAGAGATCAACTGCCTGATCCGTTCGCTGATCGACACCGGCCGCGATTATGTGGTGCAGATGCTGACCTCACTGGGCCAGCTGGCCGGTGCACAGACCAAAGCGAAAGGCGGCTACCCAGGCTGGCAGCCTGATGCGGACTCCGCCATTATGGCGCTGACCCGTCAGACCTATATCGCGCTGTTTGATAAGACCCCGAACATTCAGGTGATCCACGCCGGTCTGGAGTGTGGTCTGTTCAAAAAACCGTATCCGGAGATGGATATGGTATCGATTGGGCCGACCATCACCGGGCCGCACTCGCCGGATGAGCAGGTTCACATCGAAAGCGTTGGCCTTTACTGGAAACTGCTGACCACCCTGCTGAATGTGGTGCCAGAAAAGTAATTCTGTCACAAAAAAAGTAAACCAGGCTCCGGCCTGGTTTTTTTATGCCTGTGACTTTCCTCCAGCATAATTCGCTGCCTTTTCCGTCCTTTACCCCGTTATTCCGCCGCTTTCCCGCGCTTCGCTGGTCACAGCCGCCATTATGTCCGGATGTCTGGATGGCTAATAAGATTTCGTGCTAGCTTATGCGCTTTCGGCTGTTGCCGCGCCTGAAGGTTCAGGAAAAAATGCGGCCAGTGATTCTTCAGGAGAGTAATGACATGCCAGGGTTAAACTGCCTTGAGATGCGTAACATCTCCATCGCTTTTGGCGGGTTTGCCGCGCTATCGTCGGTGGATTTCCGCAGTGACGGCCATTCAGTACATGCTCTGACCGGCGCTAACGGCGCGGGCAAGTCAACACTGATGGCGATCCTTTCCGGTGCGCACAGCCACTACAGCGGCGAGATCCTGCTGGATGGTGAGCCGGTCTCCATCCGTACGCCGCGTGATGCGAAACGGCTGGGTATCCATCTGGTTCAGCAGGAAGTGGACGTGGCGCTGGTGCCGCAGCTCAGCGTCGCGGAAAACATTCTGCTGGATCGGCTGGCAGAGCCTGGCCACCGCTATCGCTGGGGCGAGGTTCGGCGTCAGGCGCGGGCGCTGCTGGCTCAGCTCGACGTGGCGCTGGACGTCAACCGGCTGGTGGAGCGCTGCACCCTGGCTGAAAAGCAGCAAATTCTGCTGGCGCGCGCGCTGTCGCACCACTGCCGCTTTCTGATTCTGGATGAACCCACTGCCCCGCTGGATCAGCATGAAAGTGAGCGGCTGTTTGCTGTGGTGCGTCGCCTGCAGGCCAGCGGCATCGGCGTGGTGTTTATCTCTCACCGCATCCATGAACTGAAAGCAATCTGTGACCAGCTGACGGTGCTGCGTGATGGCCGGTTGATCGAAACCGGCCCGATGGCGGCACTGAGCGGTGAGCAGATCGTGGAGAAGATGCTGGGCCATCAGCTCACCGATATCTTCCCGGCACGCCGTGCGCGGCAGGCTCAGCCGCTGCTGCTGGCGATTGACGGTCTTCATGATGAGCAACTGCTGCAGGATATCTCGCTACGATTGCACAAAGGGGAAATTCTGGGCATTGCAGGCCTGGCCGGTGCCGGTAAAACCGAACTCTGTAAGGCGCTGTTTGGTGCCAGCAAAAGCCGCGTCAGTCGCGGTGAACTGCATGGCCAGCCGTGGCAGCCCCGTTCGCCGCATGACTCCGTCAGTCGCCGCATGGCGCTGGTGCCGGAGGAGCGGCGCAAAGAGGGGATCTTTATTGATGAGTCGGTGGCAATGAACCTCAGCGTCAGCGCAGACGACAGCTTTTCGCGCTGGAGCCTGTTTGGTCATCGCCAGGCATGGCGCTGGGCGGAGCAGGTTATCCAGCAATTGCAGGTGCGCACCACCGGTCCGGCACAGACGCTGCGCCGTCTCTCCGGCGGCAATCAGCAGAAAGTGGCGATAGGCAAATGGCTGCGCAACAACGCCGACGTGCTGATTTTCGATGAGCCGACGAAAGGCGTCGATATCAAAGCCAAAACCGAACTCTTCACCCTGATCGATAACCTGGCGCGCGATGGGAAAGGCATCATTTACGCGTCGGGAGAGTTTTCTGAACTGGTCGGTTTATGCGACCGGATTTGCGTGCTCTGGGATGGACGCATTGTGGCCGAGCTGGCTGCACGCGACGTCACCGAAGAGACGCTTTTGCTCTATTCCACCGGAGGAACCCCTGCGTGAGCAGCAAAGAAACCAGCCTGAATCTGACAGCCTCGCCGTGGCGTCACCAGTTGTTCGACTTTCTCTATAAATGGGGCATGTTGCTCACGGTGGTGGTCCTGATCGCCGCCTTTGGTCTCGCCTCCGACAGCTTCCTTGAACCCAACAACATCATCAATATTCTGCGCTCAATTGCCATTGTCACGGTGATTGCGATCGGCGTCTCGATCTCGCTGACCGTTGGCGGCTTTGATCTGTCGGTCGGATCGACCGCCTCGCTGGCCAATGCGCTGGTGATTTCTCTGTTTGTCTGGTACGGCTTCGGCACTACCACCGCCATCCTGCTCACCCTGGCGCTCTGCACCCTGGTCGGGCTGTTTAACGCCTTTCTGATTGTGATCCTGCGCATCCCCGACATGCTGGCAACGCTGGCGACACTGTTTGTGATTCAGGGGGTGGCGATGACCTACAGCTTTGGCGGATCGATCACCGAGAACATGGTGCTGCCGAGCGGTGATATGGCGGAAGGCACCATTCCGGCGGCGTTTGGCCTGCTCGGCCAGGTGCCCACCATCGTCATCATCATGCTGGTCGTCACCGTCGCCGCGCAGCTGGCGCTCTCACTGACTAAACATGGTCGCCGGATGTATGCGCTGGGCGGCAATCCGGAAGCGGCGCGCCTCTCCGGCATCCGCACCACCCGCTATCGGGTGCTGGCTTATGTGATCGCCTCACTGCTGGCCGGTCTGGGCGGCATTCTGCTCGCCTCGCGTATCGGCTCCTCGCAGGTTAATGCCGGGAGCGGCTACCTGATGGACGCGGTCGCTGCGGCGTGGATCGGCTTCTCACTGGCGGGCTCCGGCAAGCCGAATGCGCTGGGCACGCTGGTCGGTGCGGTGATCCTCGGCGTGCTGCAGAACGGTCTGGTGATGCTCTCTGTTCCCTACTACGCCATGGACATTATTAAAGGGCTGGTGCTGGCTTTAGCACTGGCGATCACCTATATCCAGCGCCGCTGAGGCGCGTTTACCGGAGTTGATAACAATGCAAAAAATAACACTCTCGCTGCTGGCCCTGAGCCTGCTGAACGCCAGCGCCGCCTTCGCGGATACCGTCACGCCGGTGCCTGCGGCTATCGCCAGTCATGATGGCCCGATCCGTATTGCGGTGATCCGCAATCTCGGCTCCGATGACAACACCACCCAGTTTGTTGCCGGTGCCATTCAGCAGGGTCGCCAGCTTGGCTTCAAGGTCAGCACCTTCCTCAGCAACGGCGACGATGCGCGCTTCCAGGATTTCGTGAATCAGGCGATCAGCCAGAAATATGACGGCATCGTGCTGTCGCACGGTAAAGCGCCCTACGCCAGCGGACTGGTGAAGCGCATTGCCGATGCAGGCATTAAGCTGTCGGTGTTTGATACGCCGGTGGATAGCCCGATCCCGGGCGTGACCGTCACCGCGCAGGATGACGCTTCACTGGCGCAGCTGTCGCTGGGCCAGCTCATCCATGATTTCAACGGCAAGGCGAACATCGTCAAGCTATGGGTTGCCGGTTTCCCGCCGATGGAACGCCGTCAGGTGGTGTATGAAAAACTGCTGAAAGAGAATCCGGGCATTCATCAGCTTGAGTCGATTGGTGCGGTTTCAACTGACGTTCAGGGCGACACCGCCAATAAAATTGGCGCGATTCTGGCGAAATACCCGAAAGGCAAAATCGACGCCATCTGGGGTGCCTGGGACGCCTTCAGCCAGGGCGCTTACAAAGCGCTGCAGGAGAATGGCCGTACCGAGATCAAGCTCTACAGCATTGATGTTTCGAACCAGGATTTGCAGCTGATGCGCGAGAAAAACAGCCCGTGGGTGCAGACGGTAGCGGTGGATCCTAAAACTATTGGCGCGGTGAATATGCGTCTGGTGGCGAAGAAAATTGCCGGTGAAGAGACGCCAGCGACTTATCAGTTTAAAGCGGCATCGATCTCTCAGCAGCAGCTTAACAGCCAGCCTGGCGCGGTGAACGTCGCGTCACTGAACAAGATCATTCCGGGCTGGGGCAGCAATGAGGATTTCGTTGCCCCGTGGTTTGCGACCCTGGCGGCGAAATATAAGAAGTAATCGGATGTCAGCCTTGCCGGTCGGTGAGGCTGACGGTTACAGACCCAGCAGCAGCTGACGCTCCAGCTGGGGATCCACCATAGTCACATGTAATCCCACCAGCCGCACGCCGCGCCCGGCACGACGCTCATCCCAGGTTTTACGGGCGATGGCAATCATGTCCTCTTTATTCAGCACCGGCCAGATATGCTCCTGGGTCGTCTGCTGAAAATCACTGAACTTCAGTTTGACGCCCTGTCGCGCCACCTGCTTGTCAGGTCGGATCTGCGTCAGCCGGCGTTCCAGTTCGGCGTAGAGAAAATCGATAATTTCCAGGCAGGCATCCCAGTCGCTGATATCTTCCGCCAGCGTCCGTTCAACCCCCAGCGATTTACGCTCGCGCTCAACGATCACGCTGCGGTCATCAATGCCATTGCTGCGCTCCCACAGCACCCGGCCAAACTTGCCAAAGCGCTTTAACAGCAGCGCTAAGTCTGCCTTCTGCACGTCGCCACAGGTTACCAGCCCCATCTCTTCCAGCTTTTTGGCCGAGACCTTGCCGACGCCAGGGATCTTCGCCAGCGGCAGGGTCAGCAGAAAACCGGACATCTCCGGCGGGGTAATCACGAACTGCCCGTCCGGCTTATTGAGGTCAGAGGCGATCTTCGCCAGAAATTTAATCGGGGCGATGCCCGCTGAGGCGGTAAGCCCGGTTTCACGGTAGATGGTGGCACGGATCGCCTGCGCCATCAGCGTGGCAGAGCCGTGACAGTGGGGGCTGTCGGTGACATCCAGGTAAGCTTCATCAAGGGAGAGCGGTTCAATCAGCGGCGTATAACGGGTAAAGATGTCGCGGATCTGCGCGGAGGCTTCTTTATAGGCGTCAAAGCGTCCTGGCAGCAGACGCAGATGCGGGCATAACTTGAGGGCCATGCCGGTTGGCATCGCGCTGCGCACGCCAAATTTGCGCGCCGGATAGTTGGCGGTGCTGATCACGCCGCGACGCTCGCGGCTGCCACCAATGGCTATCGGGATGTCGCGCAGCTGGGGATTATCACGCATCTCCACCGCGGCATAGAAGCAGTCCATATCGACATGAATGATTTTACGCATACCCCCTCCGGCACTGGATAAGTATACAGTTGGCAGGGGTAACTGCAATATTTGTCGCGCTGACGATTAAAGTTTACAAATTTCTGGCCGAATATCTTTCAGTAAATCGCGAATTTGGCTGACGCCGTCTTGCTAAAAAAACAGACAATGTTTAATGTTGCGCTGCGGTAGCGGACAGTTCCGATAATGCAAACAGAGACGCACATTTTGCGTCATGTTCTCTTCACCTCAAGGTACACACAGCATGGGCAAAATCGCACTCCTGTTTGCGATGATTTTACTGCCAGCCCTCAGCATGGCAATGACACCCGAACCCGTCTCAACGGCACCGGTCAGCAAAGAATTAAAGAAGCAGTTACTTGGCACCCCGGTCTATATCCAGATCTTCAAGGAAGAACGCACGCTCGAACTCTACGGCAAAATCGGTAACGAATACCGCCTGCTGGACACCTACCGCATCTGTAACTTTTCTGGCGGCCTTGGCCCGAAACGCCGTGAAGGCGATTTCAAAAGCCCGGAAGGTTTTTACAACGTGAAGCTGAATCAGCTGAAGCCGGATAGCCGGTTTTATCGCGCGATCAACATCGGCTTTCCGAATCAGTACGATCGTAATCAGGGCTACAGCGGCAATTACCTGATGATTCATGGCGACTGTAAGTCGATTGGCTGCTATGCCATGACTAACGCCTATATGGATGAGATTTTTACCTATGTGAATGCCGCACTGCGTAACGGCCAGCAGGATATCAGCATCAGCATCTATCCATTCC
The DNA here is from genome assembly GCF_054056055.1 of Pantoea sp. PvP021. NCBI lineage: Bacteria > Pseudomonadati > Pseudomonadota > Gammaproteobacteria > Enterobacterales > Erwiniaceae > Pantoea > Pantoea sp. PvP021. Next base: position 1,899,540 of record NZ_JBSRXX010000001.1, read on the forward strand.
GCATGACCGACAGCAATATGCAGCGTCACCGCTACTCCACCTATGCCAGTTTCTGGCAGCAGCTGCAGCCGGGATACGCTTACTTTGCTAAATATCATCAGCCGCCGATGGTTAATGTCGCCAGCGGTAAATATGTGATGAACAGCAGCCCGGCACCGGTTTTAGCCAGTCCCGAAGCCGCTTCACGTTCATTCCTGGCGCTCTCCAAGGCAGAATAACGCCCATTCACCTGGCACGATCCGCTGCCAGGTTTCATTGGCCGTCAGTGGCTGCGTAGCAATCACCGTCACCACGTCATGCGGCGTGGTGTGCTGCTGAAAATCGACCTCCACATCCTGATCCAGTAACTGCGCCCGGCCAAAGGGTGCGCGACGGGTGATCCAGTAAAGATTGGTGGAGCAAAAGGCCATCAGATAACGGCCGTCTGACAGCAGCATGTTAAACACGCCCTTCTGCCGCAACGTGCCGGCAAGCTCCCCGATAAAACGAAATACAGCAGGCCAGTTGCCGGGTGTACGCGGATAGCGCGTCGCCAGCTGATGCAGGATCCAGCAGAACGCCTTCTCACTGTCCGTTTCGCCCACCGGCCGGAATGTGCCAGTCTCCAGCTGCCGATAGCCCCTGAGCTGCCCGTTGTGCGCATAGGTCCAGTTACGGCCCCACAACTCACGGGTAAACGGGTGGGTATTTTCCAGCGACACCTGCCCGCGATTCGCCTGGCGGATGTGCGCCACCACCGAATGCGATTTGATCGGATACTCCTGCACCAGACGCGCAATCGGCGAGTTAAAGCTCGGCAGCGGATCTTTAAACGTACGACAACCTTTATCTTCGTAGAAGGTAATGCCCCAGCCATCTTTGTGAGGCCCGGTTCCACCGCCACGCTGAACCAGACCGGTAAAGCTGAAACAGATATCCGTGGGAACATTGGCGCTCATCCCGAGCAATTCGCACATAGCCACCGCCTTAGAGTAAGCGGCCTCCCGTCAGGCGGGAGGCCAGCGCAGTTACTTCACCATCTCTTTTTCGATCAGCAGCATCAGGATGTGGATCACTTTAATGTGGATCTCCTGGATGCGATCGGCATAACCAAAGTGTGGCACCCGGATTTCAATGTCGGCACTGCCTGCCATCTTACCGCCATCTTTACCGGTCAGGGTGATCACTTTCATCCCCTGCGCACGGGCAGCTTCAATCGCTTTAATGATATTGGCAGAGTTACCGGAAGTTGAGAGGCCCAGCAGCACATCGCCCGGACGCCCTACCGCTTCCACATAGCGTGAAAAGACATAGTCATAACCAAAATCATTACTGACGCAGGAGAGATGGCTGACATCAGAGATGGCAATCGCCGGATAGCCAGGACGATTTTCGCGGTAGCGACCGGTCAGCTCTTCAGCGAAATGCATCGCATCGCAATGTGAACCGCCGTTACCGCAGGAAAGCACCTTGCCGCCCGCCTTAAAGCTGTCAGCCAGCAGCACCGCCGCACGCTGGATCGCATGGATATTGGCCTCGTCGCTGAGGAATTTATTCAGCGTATCAGCAGCTTCATTAAGCTCAGAGCGGATAATGTCCTGGTACATAGGGATGTCCTTTTTTAGGAGAGGTTAATCGCAGCAAGTTTAACGGAATGGCCGGTCAGCGCAAAGCGTCATGCCATGGCTGGCCAGGCAGTGGCGGCGATTATCACTGCAGCGGGTGATGCAAAAATGGACAGAAATCGGTTTTTGTGAGGCAGGTTGTAATTGCGATGTAAACAAATTGATAAATCAACCCAACTGCTCTAAACCTCTCTACATAACAGGTCAGACCTCTTACTACTTGGAGCGGTTCATTATGATGGTTGTCTCGATACTTGCCACGGTGGCGCTGATTGGCGCCCTGTTCTATCACCGCCTGTCGTTGCGGCTCAGCAGCGCGATTCTGCTGCTGTGGACTGCTGCGATGGCTTTTGCTCACCTCTGGACGCCATGGTTACTGTTGCCGCTGGCGATCATCCTGCTGCCGTTCAACCTGCCGTCACTGCGCCGCAGCCTGTTTTCAAAGCCGATGTTTCAGCGCTTCCAGCAGGTGATGCCGCCGATGTCACGCACCGAAAAAGAAGCGATCGATGCGGGCACCACCTGGTGGGAAGGCGATCTGTTTCAGGGCAAACCAGACTGGCAGAAGCTGCACAACTATCCGCAGCCGCGCCTGACTGCCGACGAGCAGGCTTTTCTCAATGGTCCGGTTGAAGAAGCGTGCCGCATGGCCAACGATTTCCAGATCACCCATGAGCTGGCCGATATGCCGCCGGAACTGTGGGCTTATCTGAAAGAGCATCGTTTCTTCGCGATGATTATCAAAAAAGAGTATGGCGGACTCGATTTCTCCGCCTATGCGCAGGCCTGCGTGCTGCAAAAACTGTCGGGCGTCTCCGGGATTCTGGCGATTACCGTGGGCGTGCCTAACTCATTAGGTCCGGGCGAACTGCTGCAACACTACGGCACTGAAGAGCAGAAAAATCACTATTTACCCCGGCTGGCACGCGGCGATGAGATCCCCTGCTTTGCGCTGACCAGTCCGGAAGCGGGCTCAGATGCCGGAGCCATCCCCGATACCGGCGTGGTCTGCATGGGCGAGTGGCAGGGTCAGCAGGTGCTGGGCATGCGGCTGACCTGGAACAAGCGCTATATTACGCTGGCGCCGATCGCCACCGTGCTGGGGCTGGCATTTAAACTCTCCGACCCGGATCATCTGCTCAGCGATAACGAAAATCCTGGCATTACCTGTGCGCTGATCCCGACCAACACGCCCGGCGTGGAGATTGGCCATCGCCACTTCCCGCTTAACGTGCCGTTCCAGAACGGGCCGACACGCGGCAATAATATCTTTGTACCGATTGACTATATTATCGGCGGCCCACAAATGGCCGGTCAGGGCTGGCGGATGCTGGTGGAGTGTCTGTCTGTGGGTCGCGGCATTACGCTGCCATCGAACTCAACCGGCAGCCTGAAAAGTGTGGCGCTGGCGACAGGCGCCTATGCCCATATCCGTCGTCAGTTCCGCGTCTCAATCGGTAAGATGGAAGGAATTGAAGAGCCGCTGGCGCGCATTGCCGGTAACGCCTACGTGATGGATGCGGCGGCCACGCTGATTACCGCCGGTATTATGCAGGGTGAAAAACCGGCAGTGCTGTCGGCGATTGTGAAATATCACTGCACCCATCGCGGTCAGCGCGCCATCATCGACGCCATGGATATTGCCGGCGGTAAAGGCATTATGCTGGGTAACAGCAACTTCCTGGCCCGCGCCTATCAGGGTGCGCCTATCGCCATCACGGTAGAAGGCGCTAATATTCTGACCCGCAGCATGATTATCTTCGGACAGGGTGCGATTCGCTGCCATCCTTATGTACTGCAGGAGATGGCGGCAGCAGCCAGCAACGATGTTAACGCGTTTGATCAGGCGCTGTTCAGCCACATCGGTCATGTCGGCAGCAGCACCATGCGCAGCCTGTGGCTGGGCTTAACCGCCGGACGCACCAGCGCCACCCCGACCCGCGATGGCACCCGTCGTTACTATCAGCATCTGAACCGCATCAGTGCCAACCTGGCGTTGCTCTCTGATGTGTCGATGGCGGTGCTGGGCGGCAGCCTGAAACGTCGTGAGCGTATCTCGGCGCGTCTGGGCGATGTGCTGAGCCAGCTCTATCTCGCTTCGGCGACGCTGAAACGCTATGACGATGAAGGCCGCAACGAAGCCGATCTGCCGCTGGTGCACTGGGGCGTGCAGGATGCGTTACATCAGGCGGAAGTCGCGATGGACGATCTGCTGCGTAACTTCCCGAACCGTCTGGTCGCGGGCGCATTGCGGATGACTATTTTTGCAGGCGGTCATCACTGCCCTGCTCCGTCTGACCGTCTGGACCATCAGCTGGCAAAACTGCTGCAACAGCCGTCAGCTACCCGCAGCCGTCTGGGCCGTGGCATGTACCTGACGCCCAGCGAGCACAACCCTGCCGGTCAGCTGGAACAGGCGTTGCAGGATGTGATGGCGGCAGAAGTGATCCATGACAGGCTGTGCAAACAGACGAAGCAGCACCTCTCTTTTACCCGGCTGGATGCGCTGGCGAAGCGCGCGCTGGAGCAGGGCTGGATTGATGCTAAAGAGGCTGAAGTGTTGCAGCGTGCTGAGGCCAGCCGCCTGCGTTCGATTAACGTCGATGAGTTTGAGGCGGATGCGCTGGCAGTACCGGTGCCAGAGAAAGCCCCTCAGGCTGCGTCGCGGGCGAGTGAGGCGGCATAGGTTTAGCGTTGCTCTGCAGCACCGGCTCAGGGGAAATCTGACCGCAATAATTAAGCCCAAAGCGCAGGGAATAGGGTCAGAAGAGGAAAGCCGACATCACGTCGTAATGCTGAACAGTTAAGATTAGATTTGTAAAGGCTGTCACGGTCAAACGTGGCAGCTTTTTTTCCGGGCGAACGAGCCGCAGTGCGGGCCAGCGCACCTCTGCTGCTGCCGGGCCGTCCTCGCGCCGCTCACGCGGTACCTTCGGCTTTGACGTCGTGCCGACGAACCGTTCGGGGATCGGCCCTCCCTGGCCGGCCCCGACCTGTCCACGCTTCCCGGCGTGGACTTCTGGCCCACCGTCACGCCTCAGCGCTGCGGATAGCCCTTTCAGCAGCAGAGGCGCGCAGGCCTCCACTCTCGTGCCCTTTTTAACAATACACACTGAAGTTTCAGAGCAGGCCGGTGGCGGGCAGGGGCAGGCAATCCGCAGCGCTGAACAGAATGAGTCTGCCAGGAGAGCCCGCAGGACGCGGGCGAAAGGCGGGGCGGCACAGGATGTGCCATCCCCGACGGTCCGTCAGGCAGGCGAATGAAGTGAAGGAACCGCGCAGCGGCGCGAGGACCGCCAGCCCCTGAGCGGCACCAGACTGCGTTATCACCTGTCGCTTAACTGACTGGCATCAAACATCACCTCGGCTTTTTTATCCTGCCTGACGGATGCGGGCAATCAGCGCATCCACATCTTCTACATGATCGGCCGCCAGAATTAGCGTGCGTCCCAGATTAATTGCATTACGGATGCAGTCGGTTCGCATCGCCGGATCGGCAATCAGCTTCATATCCGCCACGTGTGACATCCCCACCGTGCGGCGAATCAGTTCGGTGCCGCAGTAACCGATGGTATCGGCCCATACTTTACGCAGAAACGCCTCCGCATAGCCTGGATAAGCCAGCGCCTCATCACGGGTTTTCTCAGCCGCCAGTGCCAGAAAGCCCGAGGCAAAAGTGGTCCAGAGGGTGTGCACATCGCTGAGGCGCTGCTCGCGTGCATCGACGGCCTCACGCGGTGGCAGCAGACCCGGCAGGCCACAGTAGTTAATCAGCAGGTTGCCAATGGCGGTGCCGACATCAAAACCGATGGGGCCAAAATAGCCGAATTCCGCATCAATCGCTTTCAGGCTGCCATCAGCAACGAAAATCGATCCGCTGTGAATATCACCATGCAGCAGCGCTTCAGCGTGGGCAAAGAAGCGATGCTTGAGGCCGCCCACCGCAATCCGCAGTGCATCGTCATTACGCAGGCTGGCGACCAGCGGTTCAAGCGCTTCGGGATAGCTATTGCGCTCATGGTCGGTATAGGGATCGTTAAAGAAAAGATCTTCGGTGATTTCACACATTTCCGGATTAATGAAACGCGCCACTTCCGCTTTTTTCTGGTGCGGATGCAGGATGAAATCGGAGGTATGAAACAGGGTTTGTGCCAGATAGTCGCCTAACTGCTGAGCCGCTTCCGGGTAGTAAGCGCCCTTCACCAGCTCGCCGCGCCAGATGCGATGACTGGAGAGATCTTCCATTACCATCACCGCCAGCTCCGCATCGTAATGGGTGATCTTCACCGTGTGCTGCGGACAATATTTGTAGTGTTCGACCAGGGTCTGCGCTTCCAGCCGCGCCCGATCCAGCGTCAGCGGCCAGGACTCACCCACACAGCGCACATAGGGCAGCGCCTGCTTGACCACTACCCGGCTGTTGCCCTGATCGTCATAAATTTTAAACACCAGGTTGAGGTTGCCATCACCAATCTCTTCTGCGCTGCTCAGCGCGGCAGGATTGTCCACGCCGCCAAATTGTCGGGCATATTCCACAGCATCAGCAGCAGTAAAGGTACGGTATTGCGACATTGCCTGTTCCTCATCAATCGAAGGGGGATAACCTGGGTGTAATAAGCCGTTCAGACGTCTATACATCCGTTCAGCATGTTGGCACAATAGGTATCATTAACGCAACATGGATTTCACCCACAATGCAGACACTTCAAACCACCAGCTTACAGGTTCGTGACAATCAGCTCTGGATTCTGGATCAGCAGGCACTGCCGCAGCAAAAGAACTGGCTGTCCGCGCACAGCGTGCCCCAGCTGATTGAACATATTCATGCGCTGCGGGTGCGCGGTGCGCCGCTGATCGGCCTTTCCGCCTCGCTGCTGCTGGCGTTGCTGGCAGAACAGGGGCAGACGCGCGCTGAACTGGCGCAGGCACTGGAGACCCTGCGCGCCGCCCGCCCTACCGCGGTCAATCTGATGAACAATCTGGACCGGATGAAACTGGCGCTGGCGCAGCCGGACTTTGCCCCCGCGCTGGCAGAAGAAGCCTGGCGACTGGTGCAGGAAGATAAGCAGCTGTGTGACGCCATTGCTGACGCGGGTTGTACGCGGGTGAAACCCGGCAGCCAGCTGCTGACCCACTGTAATACCGGCGGACTCGCCACCGCCGGTGTGGGCACCGCCCTTGGCGTGATTGCCCGCGCCCATCAGCAGGGGCTGATTAAGAATGTCTGGGTTGATGAAACCCGTCCGCTGTTACAGGGCGGCCGGTTAACCGCCTGGGAGCTGGGCGAGCTGGCGATTCCTTACACCCTGATTACCGATTCCATGGCCGCCAGCCTGATGGCCCGTGGAGAGGTCGATGCCGTATGGGTAGGCGCTGACCGCATTGCCGCCAACGGCGATGTGGCGAATAAAATCGGCACCTACAGCCTGGCGGTGCTGGCCCATTATCATCAGATTCCGTTTTACGTGGCGGCCCCGCATACCACGCTGGATCGCTGCTGTCCGGACGGCGCAGCGATTCCTATTGAGCAGCGCGCCGCCAGTGAAGTAACGGGCGTTGCCGGCAGTTTTGGCAGCGTGCAGTGGGCGCCGGAAGCGGCGAAGGTCTATAACCCGGCGTTTGATGTCACGCCCGCCACCCTGATCAGCGGCTGGGTACTGGACACCGGGGTAGTCACGCCTGACCAGGTTCAGGGTGGCATTTTCCAGCCACAATAACGGTCTGCAAGGCGTTTACCGTGAGCGGCAAACGCCTTGCGAAAACGACGGGCGGTTTACGCCAGACGCGGATAGGCATCCGCAATCTTATCGCCGGTAAAGTTCGCTACCCAGCCTTCCTGATTATCGAAAATACGGATAGCCGTGAAGTGCGGTGACGATCCCATATCAAACCAGTGTGGTGTTCCCGCTGGTACCGAGATCAGATCGTTTTTTTCGCAGAGGATCTGCAGGATCTCGCCATCCAGGTGCAGACAAAAGAGTCCGGCACCCTCAACAAAGAAACGCACCTCATCTTCGCCGTGTGTATGTTCAGAGAGGAACTTCTCGCGCAGCACGGTTTTCTGGGGATTATCGGCGCGCATGCTGATCACATCCCAGCTCTGATAGCCCTTCTCTGCCACCAGCCGATCGATCGCATGCTGATAGGCGTTGATCACCGTTTCGGGATCCGGATTTTCACCCAGATCGCGATCGGCTTCCCAGCGCTCAAAACGGACGCCTTTGGTGCTCAGGCGTTCACGAATCTCTTCCGCGTCGGTGCTGTGCCACACCGGCTGGCTGGCTTCGCGGTCGGTAAAAATAGTCAGTGCGCTCATCCTAAATTGACTCCGGGTTAATCTGGGAAAAATCCGTCACCTGACGATGGCGGCTCTCGCCGTCCGCATCGCCACGCAGTAGTTGCAGCGTCTGCCAGCCCGCCTCAGCGGCGGCATCCAGCTCCTGATGAATATCGGAGAGAAACAGCAGCTGCTCCGCTGGCTGACCAATTTCAGCGGCGATAGCGCGATAGGCTGCGACTTCGCGTTTGGCACCCACGTGCGTATCAAAATAGCCGCTGAAGAGGTCAGTAATATCACCTTCGTCGCTGTAGCCAAATAACAATTTCTGCGCCGCAACCGAGCCGGAGGAATATACATACAGTTCAATGCCCTGCGCCTTCCAGCGGGTCAGTGCTGGCAGGACGTCAGGATAGAGATGGCCGGTAAAACTGCCGTTAACATAGCCATCGCGCCAGATCATGCCCTGCAGCGCTTTCAGGCCCGTTGATTTGCGATCCTGGTCCATAAACCCCAGCAGAATCTCTGTCACCGCATCCAGGTCGGCCTGCGGCTGACCAGCCTCCTCACGTACCGACTGCAGCGCTGCGGCGACCTCGGGCTGATGCGCATTTTCACGCAAAAAACTCGCCAGATGCTGGCGGGCGTAGGGAAACAGGATGTTATGTACAAAACGGATATCGCTGGTGGTGCCTTCGATATCCGTAACAATGGCGCGAATCATGCTCTCTCCAGCAGGCGACGTTGACGTTCACATTCAAATAAAAATTCCAGACCTTCCAGATGACGGCGTGCTTCGCTGACATCCCGGCCCCAGCAGGTTAAGCCGTGACCGCGCAGCAGAAAGCCGTAACGCAGCGGAAAGCGGGCGGCGTAATCTTCAATTTCTGACGCCAGCGCCGCAATGTCCTGGCTGTTGTCGAACACAGGAATGGCGAGCGTATCCAGATGGGTGTGCTGGCCGCTCAATGATTTTTGCATCTCATAGCCGTGCAGCAGCAGCGCCGCGCCCTGCTCCACCCGCGACAGGACCGTCGCATTCACGGTGTGAGTATGCAGCACCGCGCCCGCCTCGGGAAAGAGTCGATAGATCATCGTGTGCAGACCGGTTTCTGCCGACGGCTTACGGCCAGAGAGCGACTGGCTGGTGGCAATATCGACCTCGATAAAGTCATCCCGCGTCAGCGTGCCTTTATCTTTGCCCGATTCACTCAGCAGGCAGACATGTTCATCGCGGCGCACCGACATATTTCCGCCGGTGGCCGGTGCCCAGCCTTTCTCGCCAATCCAGTGACAGGCGGCGACCAGCTGATCTAATGGAAGACTCTGCGACATAAAAGTTCCTTGCGGTGAAATGTGATCTCGGGTGGCTCAGCCCAGATAACGATAATGGCTATAAAATTACAACAGGTTGAAAATCTTAAACAGTTAGCAAACGTGCCCGACTGCTGAACCATACTCTCCGGGTCCTGCCAGATGATCCGCATCTCAGCAAGGCAGCAAGTGCGCGCATCCCCGGGAGCTGACACTTGTCAGTGACCGGGGTAAGCAAACGAAGCTAACGAAGCTGAGGTGTGGAGCATGACGCATTTAGCCATCTAAGCGTCTTGATTGCCAAATACTATCATCCTGTTTATAGTGGCACAAACACCGGGTGACACCGCATCAATCTTCGCGCTTAAGGCCTGACATCATGACGCAGCACAACCTGATCCCCGAGAGTAAACTCCCTTTGCTCGGCACCACCATTTTCAGCCAGATGAGTGCGCTGGCGCAGCAGCATAACGCTATCAATCTCTCTCAGGGCTTTCCTGATTTTAGCGGCCCGGACTATCTGCAGCAGCGGCTGGCGTATCACGTCAGCCAGGGCGCGAACCAGTATGCGCCGATGACCGGTGCGCTGCCGTTACGTGAGGCGATTGCAGAGAAAACCGCGCGGCTCTATGACTATCGTCCTGATGTCGAAACAGAGATTACGGTGACGGCAGGCGCAACCGAAGCGCTCTATGCGGCGATTACCGCGCTGGTGCGGCCGGGCGATGAAGTGATCTGCTTTGATCCCAGCTACGACAGCTATGCGCCTGCGGTAGAGTTGTCGGGCGGCGTGATGAAACGCATTACGCTGCAGCCGCCCGCTTTCCGGGTGGACTGGCAGGCGTTTGCTGCCCTGCTGAGTGATAAAACCCGGCTGGTGATCCTGAATACGCCGCACAATCCTTCCGCCACCGTCTGGCAGCAGCAGGATTTCGCCGCGCTGTGGCAGGCGATTGCTGCGCGGCCGGTCTATGTGCTGAGCGACGAAGTCTATGAGCACATCTGCTTCGATCAGGCAGGCCACGCCAGCGTGCTGGCACATCCCGAACTGCGCCAGCGTGCTCTCGCGGTGTCGTCGTTTGGTAAGACCTTCCATATGACCGGCTGGAAAGTGGGCTACTGCATTGCCCCTGCCGCGATCAGCGCTGAACTGCGCAAGGTGCATCAGTATCTGACTTTCTCCGTGAATACACCGGCGCAGCTGGCGATTGCCGATATGCTGCGTGAGCATCCGGAGCACTATCTTGAGCTGCCGGCGTTTTATCGCGACCGCCGCGATCGGCTGGCAACGGCGCTAAGCAGCAGCCGCTTTAAGGTACTCCCCTGCGAAGGCACCTACTTTTTGCTGGTCGATTACAGCGCCATCTCCGATCTGGATGATGTCAGTTTCTGCCAGTGGCTGACCCGCGAAGTGGGCGTTGCCGCGATTCCTCTGTCGGTGTTCTGCGCCGATCCCTTTCCTCATAAACTGATCCGCCTCTGTTTTGCCAAACAGCCGGCGACATTAGATGCCGCCGCGGAGCGCTTATGTCAGCTTTGAAAATCACGTTACTGCAGGAGACGCTGAGCTGGATGGATGGCGAGGCCAACCTGCGCCATTTTGACGAGCAACTGGATGGACTCACTGGGCGCGATCTGATTTTACTGCCAGAGATGTTTACCACCGGCTTTGCAATGGAAGCGGCGAAAAGCTCGCTGCCACAGGCGCAGGTGGTGGAGTGGCTGCATCAGCATGCCCGTCGCAACGATGCCCTGGTCGGCGGCAGTGCGGCGATTCAGACCGAACACGGCGCGGTAAACCGCTTCCTGCTGGTGGAGCCGGACGGCACGCTGCATCAGTATGACAAGCGCCATCTGTTCCGCATGGCGGACGAGCATCACCACTATCTGCCTGGCGAACAGCGTCAGGTGTTTGAGTGGCGCGGCTGGCGCATCCTGCCGCAAATCTGTTACGACCTGCGTTTCCCGGTCTTCTCGCGCAACCGCAACGATTACGATCTGGCGCTCTATGTCGCCAACTGGCCTGCACCGCGTGCACTGCACTGGCAGGCACTGCTGCTGGCGCGGGCAATTGAAAATCAGGCTTATGTGGCAGGCTGTAACCGCGTCGGCAGCGACGGCAATCAGCATGAATACAGCGGCGACAGCCAGATTATTTCACCGCAGGGTGAGATCCTCAGTGGGGCTGAGCCGCACCAGCGCGCCAGGCTGGACGCAGAGCTGTCGCTGGACGCACTGAATGCTTATCGCGAGCGCTTCCCGGCCTGGCAGGATGCGGATCGCTTTTCGCTGTGAATGGCGGGCGGGAAGTCAGACCGCCCATTAACTGCCGCGATAGGTTGACCAGGACCAGGGCGAAATCAGAAACGGCAGGTGAAAATGGCTGCCCGCTTCGGCAATCATAAAATCGATCTGCGCGCTGACGTAGAGTGCATCCCGACCGGCGGCAGCAAAATAGTCGCCGATTTCTGCCGTTAAACGGTAGTGGCCCGGCGTCAGCGGCTCGGGCGTGAGATCTTTCAGACGCCCGTCGCTGTCGGTTTCACCCTGTGAAACCGGAAACCACCCTTCCGGGCTGTTCTGCTCAAGTGAAATCGCTACACCGCTGGCCGGTTTGCCCAGCGCCGTGTCCAGAATATGGGTAGTAACAGTACTCATTGAATCGTCTCCTTCAGGCGTAACAGGGTAATTTCACGCAGCTGATCCAGCGCCTCCTGCTGCTCGGCAGGATCGCTATTCTGCAACCGACGCTGCAACTCTGCCAGCATCTGCTCGCCGCTGCGCCCTTTAGCGCGAATCAGAAACACCCGGCCAAAACGCGTTTCATACGCCTGATTCCCCTGCTGCATTGCCTGCTGCAAAGCGCTGTCGGCCTGCTGCATGGCGGACTGCTCTCCCCGTGAAAGTGCCGCTTCTTTATCCGCACCGTTCGCGCGTTCGCCAATGCGGGGATGCGCCGACAGTGCGGCCTCCAGCTCAGGCCGCTGCCACTGGCGGGCCAGCGCATCGGCGGTTGCCCGTAGCGCATCCAGGGTGTCAAAAGGCCGCGCCGCCACCAGCGACTGCTGCCAGTGCGGAATGGCAACACAATGCCGGATGGCCGCCTGCGCCTCATCAGCCGACAGCTGATTAAATGCGGCTAATTCCATGTTCAGCTCCGTTCAGCAATCAGCGAGACCGCCTGTAAATAAGCCTGCAGCGCGGGCGCCACATCAGCCACCGCCACGGACTCTGCCGGATGGTGGCTGATACCGCGATGGTTACGCACAAATAGCATGCCGACCGGCCAGCGTTCAGCGATAGCGATGGCGTCGTGCCCCGCACCGCTCGGCAGTGACAGGCTGCGCCCCTGCACCGTTTCCACCGCATGACTCAGCGCCTGTTGCAGCGCGGAGTCACAGGCGGTGGCACCGATGCGATAATATTCGTTCGACTCAAAGCGGAGTCCACGCCGCAGCGCAATCGCCTCCGCCTGGGTTAACAGACTGGAGAGCAGTGTCTCCAGCGGGTTGTCCAGCGGACCGCGCACGTCCAGCGACAGCGATACCTCGCCAGGGATTACATTGACCGCTCCCGGCGCGCAGTTAATCGTACCGACGGTAGCCACCAGTTGCGGATCCTGCTCACGGGTGGTCTGCTCAATAAACACCATCCACTCGGCAGCAGCAGCCAGCGCATCTTTGCGGTGGGTCATCGGCACCGTGCCCGCATGGCCCGCTTCACCGGTGAAACGGCAGTTGAGGCGGCGCGCACCGTTGATGGCCGTGACCACACCGAGCGCCAGATCCTCCTGCTCCAGGCAGGGGCCCTGCTCGATGTGCAGCTCAAGATAACCGACGATATCCTCAACCCGCCGCGCCGCAGATGCGATCCTGTCGCTGTCGAGCCCGACATCCGCCATCGCCTGCGCCACGGTAATGCCGTTGCCGTCAGGATGCGTCACCCAGCTTTGCGGCCAGCTGCCGGTAATGCCACGACTGCCGAGCAGCGTAATGCCAAAACGGGTGCCCTCTTCGTCACCAAAGCCAATGACTTCAATCGCCAGCGGTAAGCGGCGCTGATTTTCGTTAAGCCACTGTACGGTTTCAATGGCGCTGAGCACGCCCAGCATGCCGTCATAGCGACCGGCGTTGCGCACCGTGTCGAGATGCGAACCAAGCAGTAACGCGGGTGCACCCGCTTCTGCCGCCTCGTAGCGCCCACAGATATTGCCCACTTCATCCTGCCACACCTGCATCCCCGCCGCCTGCATCCACTCACCGACACAGGCGTTGGCGCGCAGATGTTCGGGTGAGAGGTAGACGCGGGTCAGCCCCTCGGCCGTTTCGCTGATCGCCGCCAGCGCATCGCAGCGCGCCATAACGCGCTGTGCAGCGGCCTGGGCTTCGCTGGCGCTCATCATCATGCGTGGCTCCCGTAGTGATCCCAGGCGGCCTGCGCCGCGGCACCCTGCGGCGTGCGATAGCCGACATAGGTCAGCACCGTTTCCAGCGCGGAGAGAGTCTGCATCACGCAATCTTTACGCGCGTTGTAGCCCATGGTGCCGATGCGCCACACCTTGCCATGCAGCGGGCCAAACGAGGTGCCAATCTCAATGCCGAAATCTTCCAGCATCAGCTTGCGCACCTGATCGCCGTTTACGCCAGACGGGATCATCACGCCCAGCACGTTGTTCATTTTGTGTTTCAGGTCGCCGAAGGTCTCCAGCCCCATCCCCTGAATGCCTTTTAGCAATGCTTCACCGTGCAGCTTGTGGCGGGCGATGCCGTTGTCCAGCCCCTCCTGCAGGATCAGCCGGGCGCACTCGCGCGCGCCAAACAGCGCACTGGTCGCTTCGGTATGGTGGTTGAGCCGCTCCGGCCCCCAGTAATCCATGATCATGCCGAGATCAAAATAGTTGGAGTAGATCATCTCCTCTTCGCCATCCTGATGCGCCTCGGTGCGGATCCCCTGCTCTACGCATTTGCGTTTGCGGATCACCGCTTCCATCTCTGCACTCAGCGTGATCGGCGAGGTACCCGATGGACCGCCCAGGCATTTCTGCATCCCCGCGGATACGGCATCGAGTCCCCAGGCGTCCGTTTCCAGCGCGTTACCCGCCAGCGACGCGGTGGAATCGGTGTAGAACAGTACGCCATACTGTTTGCAGATCGCACCCAGTTGCTCAAGCGGCTGCAGCATGGTGGTTGAGGTGTCGCCCTGCACGGTCAGCAGCAGGCGCGGCCGCACTTTTTTGATCGCATCTTCAATCTGGTCGGGAGTAAAGACTTCGCCCCACGGCACTTCAATGGTGTGCACTTCCGCCCGACAGCGGCGGGCAATTTCGCACAGCAGATGACCAAAGCGGCCAAACACCGGTACCAGCACTTTGTCGCCAGGCCGGATCGATGACAGCAGAATCGATTCGATACCGGCGCGGGAGGTGCCGTCAATCAGCAGTGTCCAGCGGTTCTCTGTGCGAAACACGCCGCGATAGAGCGCCATCACTTCATTCATGTAGTGGGTCATCGCGGGATCGTACTGCCCCAGCAACTGACTCGACATGGCGCGCAGCACGCGTGGATCGGCATTGATCGGTCCTGGCCCCATCAGCAGACGCTGTGGCGGGTTAAGTTGTGGGTAGTGATTGATATCCATCGTAATTTCCTTTTTCAGAATCAGAGGCGAACCGAAGAGATAAACTGCTTCAGCTCCGGTGACTGCGGCTGAGCAAACAGCGTCTTACTGTCGCCCTGCTCCCAGACGCGCCCCTGATGCATAAAGACCACACGATCGCCCACGTCGCGGGCGAAGCTCATTTCATGCGTGACGAGGATCAGCGTCATCCCTTCTGACGCCAGCTGCTCCAGAACTTTGAGCACTTCGCCCACCAGCTCGGGATCGAGCGCGGAGGTGATCTCATCACAGAGTAAAACTTTCGGCGTCATCGCCAGTGCACGGGCGATCGCCACGCGCTGCTGCTGACCGCCGGAGAGGCTGGCAGGATAGTAGTTGAGACGCTCGCCCAGCCCGACCTTCTCCAGCATCTGCGCCGCCAGCGCCCGGCACTCGGCCTCGCTTTTTTTCAGCACCCGGCGCGGCGCCAGCATCACGTTCTCCAGTGCCGTCATGTGCGGGAACAGATTGAAGCTCTGAAACACCATCCCGACCGAGCGGCTGATTTCACGCGCCTGCGAGTCGCGATCGGTAATCGTCATACCGCCGAGCTTGATGCTGCCCTCCTGATAGCCTTCCAGCCCGTTCATGCAGCGCAGCAGCGTGCTTTTGCCCGATCCGCTGCGACCGATGATTGAGATCACCTCGCCCATGTCGATATCCAGATCCACGCCTTTCAACACATGGTTGTCGCCGTAATATTTTTGCACCTGATTAATGGTGATGAGCGGCATTGAATTTTTTCTCCAGATACTGGCTGTAGCGAGACAGCGGATAACACATCAGGAAGTAGCCCAGCGCCACCAGCCCAAAGACTTTAAACGGCTGATAGGTCACGTTGTTCAGAATGGTGCCCGCCTTGGTCAGCTCGATGAACCCGATAATTGACGCCAGCGCGGTGCCCTTGATCACCTGGACAGCAAACCCCACCGTCGGGGCAATACCGATGCGGATCGCCTGCGGCGCAATGACCCGCCACAACGTCTGACCAAAGGTCAGGCCGAGACAGCGCGACGCTTCCCACTGGCCTTTTGGCAGGGCGCGGATGCTGCCGTACCAGATATCGATCAGAAAGGCGCTGGTGTAGAAGGTCAGCGCCAGCGAGGCCGCCGTCCAGGGTGCAACATCAATGCCGAACAGGCCGACACCGAAAAACGCCAGAAACAGCTGCATCAGCAGCGGCGTGCCCTGAAACAGCGCGGTGTAACCGCGTACCAGCCGCGTTAACCATTTGCGTTGCAGCAGGCGCATAAACAGCAGCGGCAGCGTCACCAGCGTGCCGCCGACAAAGGCCACCAGCGACAGCAACAGGGTCCAGCGTGCCGCCAGCAGCAGGTTGCGCAGGATGTCCCAGTCGGTAAAGGTCGTCATCATGATGGCTGCACTCCAAACCATTTACGGCCAATCGCCAGCAGCAGATGGCGCATCGCAATCGACAACGCCAGGTAGATCAGCGTGGTCACCAGATAGACCTCAAAACTTAAGAAGGTGCGCGACTGGATCAGGTTGGCGGCGAAGGTCAGCTCCTCGTAGGAGACCTGCGACACCACCGACGAACCCAGCATCACGATGATGCACTGGCTTACCAGTGCCGGATAAATGCGCTGCAGCGCGGGCGGCAAGACCACCCGCAGAAACGTCTGGCTGCGGGTTAATCCCAGCACTCGTCCCGCTTCCCACTGCCCTTTGGGTGTCACCTGTATTCCGGCACGAATAATCTCGGTGCTATACGCCCCGAGGTTGATCAGCATCGCCAGCAGCGCCGCCTCGCCAGCAGTGAGTTTCAGCCCCAGCGCAGGCAGACCGAAAACGATAAAGAACAGTTGCACCACAAACGGCGTGTTGCGGATCAGCTCGACATAGATGCCCCACAGGCGGCTCATCCAGCTGGGTCTGCCACTGCGCAGCGCGGCGCCCGCAATGCCCAGCGCCACACCACCGGTGGTCGCCAGCACCGTCAGCTGAACGGTGACCCAAAGACCGGAGAGCAGCTCCGGCCAGTAGGGCCACAGGGCGGGAAAGTTAAGTTGCCCGGTCATGAATCTTTCCTCAGGTGCCGAGGTTGGCGGGCAGCGGCGCTTTCAGCCACTCTTCTGACAGTTTATTCAGGGTGCCATCTTTGATGCCCTGCTCAATCAGCGCATTCACTTTCGCTTTCAGTGCCGGCTGATCTTTCTTCAGGCCGATATAGCAGGGAGAATCTTTCAGCATAAACTGCGCCACCGGCGCTTTGGCCGGATTCTGGCGGGCAATGGCGGCGACCACCAGGTTGCCGGTCGCCACATACTGCACCTGACCGGAGAGATACGCAGACAAGGTAGTGTTGTTATCTTCGTAGCGTTTCACCTGTGCATCTTTCGGCGCAACGTCACTGAGCACCATGTCCTCTACCGCACCGCGTGTTACGCCAATCGATTTGCCGCTCAGGGCAGACGCCGCTTTGATTTCATCGCCTTTCGGCCCGAATACGCCCAGGAAGAACGGCGCATAGGCGCGGGTGAAGTCGATCACTTTTTCCCGCTCGGCATTTTTACCCATGCTGGAGATCACCAGGTCGACCTTGTCGGTTTGCAGATAAGGCACGCGGTTGGCACTGCTGACCGGCACCAGCTGCAACTTAAGTTTCATCTGTTTTGCCAGGTATCTGGCCGTGTCGATGTCATACCCCTGCGGCTGCAGATCGGTGCCAACCGAGCCAAACGGCGGGAAATCCTGCGGCACGGCGATGCGAATGACGCCGCGTTTCTGGATGTCCTGCAGTTGATCGGCCAGCGCGCTTCCCGCTTGTGCCATCAGTAATGCCGCTGTCGCAACCGCCATCAAAACTTTTTTCATTATGCACCCCGGTGAGATTAACGTGAAACAAAAGATTCTTTGAGATGCAATCTGCAACTAATGTGCCAATCCTGACGGCCACAGAAAAAGGGTTAAGCGGCAAAGCTTCAGCTGAAATCTGGCGTAATCGGGACGACTACGCCGGGGGAAGGTCTGTTCTGAAATGGGGCAAAGCACCAAAACGGTGCCTTTTAGCGGTGCTCCAGCTCATCAAACTGCTGGTAAAGGTCGGCGATCTGATGAATGCGCTGGCGTCCCTGTGCCAGCATTTCATGCAGCAGTGCATTGGCAATCAGGTTAACCAGACTCATGGCGGAGCCATAACTGTCGAAGGCGGAAACGCTGTCCAGCGGCGTACAGAGCTGCCAGCGCGCCAGCGCAATCACCGTCTGCGCCTGCGGCTCACACAGCGCCAGCAGCGGGATACCGGCATCCTGCAACTGCTGCATCAGCGGGCGAATGATGCGGGGACGACGACGGAAGGCCATCACGACCACCATATCCTCCGGCGTAATATCCACCAGCTCCTCAGCCAGCGTCTGGCCCGGCTGAGGCAGGATATGTACCTGCGAACGCGCCTGCACCAGCTGCTGTCGCAGATGCAGTGCCACCGGATAGGCGTTGCGCATGCCGATGATAAAGACGCGTTTTGCCTGCGCCAGCTGCTGGATAACCTCATTAAAGTGCCGGGCATCCAGACTGTTCACCCACTGCGTCAGGTTAGCCATCTCCTGCTTGTAGTGTCGCGCCAGCAGCGTATTGCCCTGCACCGCATCACGATTATCGGTCAGCGGCATGCCGCTCTGGCGCAGGATGCGTAACTCATCACGCATATCCTTGTATTTTTCATAGCCCAGACGCTTAAACAGCCGGCTGACCGTGGCTTTCGACACGCCACTGAGCCGCGCCAGCTCGGCACTGTTGTAGCTGATCAGGTCATCGAAGTGGTCAAACACGAAGTCGGCAATACGCTGCTCCTGCGGGGAGAGCTGGGGATAGTGACTCCTGAGTCGTTCATCAAGCTGTTTCATAACCCGTCCTGTAACTTTTGTTTCAGCAGAAGCTAGCACAATTTGCGCCAGGTTAACCGGCGCATTGTCAGCTCAGGGTGAAAACTGGAACAGCTCTTGCTTTGTTATCGGTTCTGTCACCCGGATAACGAGAAAAAGATGATTCAAAGCAATATGGCCCCGCAGGGGATGGCGGTGACGCCACACCATCTGGCGAGTGAAAGCGCGCTCGCGGTACTGCGTGATGGCGGTAATGCCATTGAAGCGATGGTGGCCGCTGCCGCGACCATCGCCGTGGTCTACCCGCATATGAATGGACTGGGCGGTGATGGTTTCTGGCTGATTCTGCCGCCCGGCGGCGATCCTGTCGCTATCGACGCCAGCGGCGCAGCCGGTTCGCTGGCTCATCACGATTTCTACGCCGATCACCCTAAGATTCCGCATCGCGGGCCGAAAGCGGCGCTGACCGTGGCCGGTACGGTCAGCGGCTGGCAGGAGGCACTGAATCTCTCGGCTGAGATGGGCACCCCACCGCTGCCGCTGGCACGTCTGCTGCGCGATGCGATTCGCTACGCCGCCGACGGTATTCCGGTGACTGCCTCACAGAGCGCCGCCACCGCGACGTTCCGCAGTGAATTGCAGCATCAGCCCGGCTTCAGCGCCACCTTTATGCCTGACGGCAACGTGCCGCAGCCAGGCAGCCGTTTTACCCAGCCCGCCCTGGCAAACACCCTCAGCCAGCTTACTGAAGAGGGGCTCGACAGCTTTTATCGCGGCACGCTGGCTCACCATATGGCCGATGAGATGGCCACGCTGGGCATGCCGGTGACGCTGGCCGATCTGCAGCAGCATCGCGCCCGCCGCACGACGCCGCTGCATCTCTCCCACAGCGAAGGTGACATCTGGAATATCACCCCGCCAACGCAGGGCATGGTGTCGCTGGCGATCCTGGGCATCACCGATCGGCTGGAGATGGCGGAGGCTGACGATGCGCAGACGGTGCACCGTATCGTGGAAGCCACCAAAAAAGCGTTTGCACTGCGCGACAAACACATCACCGATCCGCGTCACGTCACGGAAGATTTGCAGGCGCTGCTGGACAGCGATCACCTTGCCACACTCGCCAGCCAGATCACCGATGGAGAGGCGGCGGCATGGGGAAACGGACGCGGGCCGGGCGATACGGTCTGGATGGGCGTGATGGACAGCAGCGGCCTGGCCGTCTCCTTTATTCAGAGCATTTATCACGAATTTGGCAGTGGTGTGGTGCTGCCCGGCACGGGTATCACCTGGCAGAACCGCGGCGCCGCTTTCAGCCTCGATCCTGACCATCTGCTGGCCCTGGCACCCGGTAAGCAACCGTTTCATACCCTGAATCCCGCCGCCGCACGGCTGAAAGATGGCCGGACGCTGGTGTATGGCGCGATGGGTGGGGATGGACAGCCGCAGACTCAGGCGGCGATTTTTACCCGCCATGTGATTCAGGGCTTGCCGTTACAACAGGCAGTCAGTGCGCCGCGCTGGCTGCTGGGCCGGACCTGGGGGCAATCATCAGACTCGCTGAAACTGGAAGGCCGTTTTGACGACGAAACGGTATTGATGCTGCGTCTGTGGGGACATGAGGTGGAGCTGCTGCCGGACTTCAGCGAATCCGTGGGCCATGCGGGCGCCATTGTGCGCCACAGCAACGGCATGTTTGAGGGCGCAAGCGATCCACGCAGTAACGGCAGCGCCGCCGGTTTTTAACAGGAGCGAATCATGAATCAACACGACTGGGCCAGCTACATCGGCCATATGGAGCAGATACTGCAACTGGAACTGGATGACGCCCGCCGCGCTGAACTGCTGATCCAGCTGTCGCGTATCGCGGAGATGGCCGCGCCGCTGATGGCGTTTCCGCTGGATGACCGGCTTGAAGTGGCAGGAGTATACCAGGCATGAGATTAGGTGACGTTTCGATTCAGACCCTGCAGCGGGCGATTCAGCAGGGTGAAATCAGTGCGCTGGAAGTGGCAAAGCGCACGCTGCAGGCGGTTGAGCAGCATAATCCGGCGCTGAATGCCTGGACGGAAGTGACCGGGCCGCGCATGTTAAAAGAAGCGGCGGATGTTGATGCGCAGCGGCAGCGCGGCGAAACCCTGCCACCGCTGACGGGCATCCCGTATGCGGTAAAAAACCTGTTTGATGTGGCGGGTCACACTACCCTGGCCGGTGCCAGCCTGTTCAGCGACCGGCCGGCGGCACGTGCAGATGCGTTTGCTGTCGATAAACTGCGTCGCTCTGGTGCGCTGCTGTCTGGCATGCTGAACATGGATGCCTACGCGTATGGTTTTACCACCGAAAACAGCCACTACGGCGCGACGCACAATCCGCGCGATCTCAGCCGCGTGGCTGGCGGCTCGTCAGGCGGTTCGGCGGCTGCCGTGGCCGCCGGTCTGGTCCACTTTTCACTGGGCACCGACACCAACGGCTCGATTCGGGTGCCCGCGTCGCTGTGCGGTATTTTTGGTCTTAAGCCGACCTTTGGCCGGTTGTCACGCAGCGGCAGCCATCCGTTTGTCGCCAGCCTCGATCACATCGGTCCTCTGGCGCGGCGGGTTGAAGACCTGGCGCTGGTATATGATCTGTTGCAGGGCGCAGACCACACCGATGCGTTTCAGGCCGATCGCCCGCTGGCCGCGACGCTACCGGGGCTGTCACAGGGCAGCGAAGCCTTGCGCTGCGGCGTACTGGGTGGCTTTTTTGCCCGCTGGTGCGATGAGGATGCCCGCGCTGCCGTCGCGGTGGTCGCGGCAGCACTTGATGCACAGGAAGAGGTGCTGATGCCGGACGCTGAGCTGGCACGCTCGGCGGCGTTTATCATGACCGCGGCAGAAGGCGGCAATCACTATCTGCCCGCCCTGCGCCAGACGCCTGAGCAGTTTGAACCTAATTCACGCGAGCGTCTGCTGGCCGGTGCCATGATGCCAGGTGCCTGGTACGTGCAGGCGCAGCGTTTCCGCCGCCATTTCCAGCAGCAGGTGTTGCCGCTTTTTGATCGGTTTGATGTGCTGATAGCGCCGGCGACACCCTGCAGCGCGATCACCATCGGTCAGCAGACCCTGTCGATTCAGGGGGAATCGCTGCCCGCTAAGGCGAGCATGGGTATGCTGACGCAGCCGATCTCCTTCCTGGGATTGCCGGTCTGTACCGTGCCGCTGGCGACCCGAAGCGGTCTGCCGATTGGATTACAGCTTATCGCCCGTCCATTTAATGAAGAGGCGGTGTTACGTGCCGCCTGGGCACTGGAACAACGCGGCATTACGATACCGCAAATCAATATGGCTGGAGCCTGATGAACAGAGAGATTAATTTACCGCAGGTAGTCACCGAGGTGACGGCGCAGTTTTACCGCTACGAGCAGGCGCTGGTCAGCAATGACGTGGCCGAACTGGATGCGTTGTTCTGGCACGACCCGCGAACCGTGCGCCTCGGCGCGGGTGAGAATCTGTATGGCATTGATGAGATTCGTGCCTTCCGCGCCGCGCGTCCTTCAGCCGGGCTGAACCGGACGCTGCGAAACACCGTGATCACCACCTTTGGCGAGGATTATGCGGTCTGCAGCACCGAATTTACCCGCACCGGCAGCGATAAAATTGGCCGTCAGCAGCAGACCTGGGTACGTATGCCCCACGGCTGGTGCATCGTGGCGGCGCAGGTCAGCCTGATGAGCTGACATCGTCCGGCGCTTCGCCCGATCAACGCGGGGCGAGCGCCGGAACCGGCTTAAGGTGCCGGGTGCGTGTTGATCCAGTGGTCAGCGATCTGCTGACGGGTGCAGATCCAGACATCCTCATGCTGCTGGATGTGATCGAGAAAATTCTGCAGCGCGCGGAATTTGCCAGGACGACCCAGCAGGCGGCAATGCATACCGATCGACATCATCTTCGGTGCGGTTTCGCCCTCTTCATACAGCACATCGAAGCTGTCGCGCAGATAGGTAAAGAACTGTTCCGCGGTATTAAATCCCTGCGGCGAGGCAAAGCGCATGTCATTGCACTCCAGGGTATAGGGGATAATCAGGTGCGGTTTAACCGTTCCATCCTGACAGGTGACCTGGGTCCAGAAAGGCAGATCGTCGCCGTAGTAGTCACTGTCATAGCTAAAACCGCCCTGCTCCACCACCAGCCGACGGGTATTCGGGCTGTCGCGGCCGGTGTACCAGCCGGTCGGCGCTTTACCAAACAGATCAACCAGCACATCGACCGCCTGCTGCATATGCTGGCGTTCGGTTTTTGCATCCATGCCCTGATAGTGGATCCAGCGCCAGCCGTGACTGACCACATCGTAGTCAGCCTGTTTAATCGCTTCGACGACTTCCGGATGACGCGCCAGCGCCATCGCCACGCCGAAAACCGTTAACGGCAGACCGCGTTTCTGGAATTCGTTGTGGATACGCCAGAAACCGGCGCGTGAGCCGTACTCATACAGCGACTCCATCGACATGTGGCGATCGGGATAGCTGGCTGCCCCGATGATGTCGGAGAGGAACTGCTCTGAGCCGGTATCGCCGTGCAGCACGCTGTTTTCTGCGCCCTCTTCGTAGTTCAGAACAAACTGCACCGCCACACGGGCGTTGTTGGGCCAGGCGGCGTGCGGCGGATGAGCGCCATAACCGATTAAATCGCGCGGATAGTTTTTGTTAAAGCTGTACTCTTTCTTCTCTGCAGCGTCAGTCATCACTCCACCTGTTTTGATTCGGGAAAGTTCCGTTAGTTTAGATGCTGAAACGCACCTGAGAGAGGTTTCTGCAAAGGCCAGGCCAGATCTCCATGTTTGCTGGTGCCAAAACCAAGCGCCACCAGCGACTCCACCATCTTCACCGCCGCGCTGACGCCATCGATCACCGGCAGGCCGAGCTCCCGGGTCAGCTCCCCGGCCAGCGTCGCCATTCCGCCACAGCCCAGCACAATCGCCCCGCTGCCATCTTCCCGCTTCGCCTGAATGCAGCGCTGCCGCACTTTTTCCTGCGCCAGGCCGCTGCCATCTTCCAGCGCCAGTACCGGCAGATCGATGGCATGCAGTGCGGCACAGTGATGGGTAAAGCCATACTGCTGCAGCAGATGACGCGCAATCACCAGGGTGCGCGGCAGCGTGGTGACAATGGAGAAACGCGTCGCCAGCAGCGTGGCCGTATGCATCGCCGCTTCCGCGATGCCGATCACCGGTCCGCTGGCCAGCTCGCGTGCCGCCAGCAAACCCGGATCGCCAAAGCAGGCAATGACGTGGCCGCTGACGCCCTGCGCTCTGCCCAGTTTAATCTGCTCCAGTACGCCGATGGCGGCGATCGCCTCATCGAAGTGCCCTTCAATGGAAGGCACGCCCTGCGACGGTGAAACAGCCAGAATTTCGGTGCCCGGTGCGGCGACCGCACGCGCGGCCTGACCGATAGTTTCGGTCATCGCCGGGCTGGTATTAGGGTTAATAACCTGAATCAGGCTCATGAGGCAGCTCCAGAGCCTGCGGCAAACAGTCGGGAAAAGTCGGGCAGCGTTTCCCCGCTGCGCTCAAAGTGCAGGCTGGAGACGATGTGCTCAAAGTGATGCTGTAGCGCCTGCGTCAGCGGCTGCAGCGCACGTGCACGCAGTAACTGAAGCAGATTCGCATGATCGTCACAGCGGCAGCCACGCTGCCAGGGTGCGCCATAGGCGGCAATCACCAGTGATGAGCGCTGCGTCAGGCTGGTCACCATGCCGGTGAGCACCTGATTCCCGGAGATCGCCTGCAACTGAATATGAAAGGCCGCTGACAGCCGGATGGCTGCCGGGCCATCATGATCGGCGTGCGCCTGATTCTCCTGCGCGATGAGCTGCTCCAGCGCCACCAGATGCGGGGGCTGCAAATGGGCCAGGACCACTGGCAGATTAGCGCACTCCATTAAACTGCGGGTTGAGAAGATATCCCGCGCCTCTTCAACGCCGGGTGTGGAGACCTGCGCACCACGTTTGGGCGTCAGAGTGACCATTTGCACCGCCGCGAGGCGTTGCAGCACTTTGCGGATGCCGGTGCGGCTCACGCCAAAGACCCCGGAAAGCGCCTCTTCCGGCAATTTACTGCCCGGCGGCAGCTGATGCTCAACAATGGCGTTCATCAATGCCTGGTAAATCCCTTCATCTTTATCCTGCAGCCTGGTGGCGTCTCGCTGTCCTGTTTTACTCGTCATTACCCGCTCCGGTCGCTTGCTGTACGCCACATATCGTATACGTGAAAAATAAATATTGTATACAAGAAAAGAGATCTGGCCTGGATCCTGCAATACCGCCTTACCAGATTATTCATTCCACTCTCGGGTAGAGGAGCAGGTTTCATGCCAAATCAATCAACGGTGGCCAGTACGGCCTCTGAAGCCAACGCCCGTTACAGCCCACGACTCTGTAACGACGACCTGGCACCGACTCGCGATCAGAACTGGTCGTGGTACAATATTTTTTCTTTCTGGATGTCGGATGTGCACAGCATGGGCGGCTATGTGGTGGCCGCCAGCTTCTTCACGCTGGGATTAGCCAGCTGGCAGGTGCTGCTCTGCCTGCTGGCGGGGATCTGCATCGTGCAAATCTGTGCGAATCTGGTGGCGAAACCGAGCCAGATGGCGGGCGTCCCCTATGCGGTGATCTGCCGTCAGGCGTTTGGGGTGTTTGGTGCCAATATCCCGGCGGTGATACGCGGCCTGATCGCGTTCGCCTGGTATGGCATCCAGACCTATCTCGCGGCGAATGCGCTGATGCTAGTGCTGCTGAAGTTCGCGCCGTCACTGACGTCGATGACCGTGCCGCACTGGCTTGGTCTGTCGCTGCTGGGCTGGTGCTGCTTCGGCATTATGTGGTTACTGCAGGCGATGGTGTTCTGGCATGGCATGAACGCCATCAAACGGTTTATTGATGTCGCCGGACCGGCGGTCTATGTGGTGATGGTGGCGCTGGCGGGCTGGATTGTATACAAGACCGGCTTCGATGGGATCTCGTTTACTCTCGCCAGCAAATCGCTGACCGCAGGCGAGCAGACGTGGCAGATGATTACAGCGACGGCGCTGGTGGTCTCTTACTTCTCCGGACCGCTGCTGAACTTCGGTGACTTTTCACGCTACGGCAAAAGCATGTCAGAGATCCGTCGCGGCAACCGCTGGGGACTGCCGTTTAACTTTCTGCTGTTCTCGGTGGTGACGGTAGTGATTGTGTCGGGCACCCAGTCGCTGTTTGGCAAAATGATTACCGATCCCATCGAAACCGTAAGCATGGTCGGCAACGATCTGGCGGTCGCGATTGGATTGCTGACCATGATTACCGCTACCATCGGCATCAATATCGTGGCGAACTTCGTCTCGCCCGCTTTTGACTTCTCCAACTGTTCACCGCAGAAAATCAGTTTCCGTACCGGCGGGATGATCGCCGCGGTGGGGTCGGTGCTGTTAACGCCGTGGAATCTGTTCCAGTCTCCTGAGCTGATTCACTATACGCTGGATGTGCTGGGATCGTTTATCGGGCCGCTGTTCGGGATTCTGCTGACCGATTTCTATCTGATTAAACGTGGACGTATCTCGGTCGACGATCTGTTTAACGATACGCCAGCAGGCCGTTACTGGTATCGCGGTGGCTTTAACCCTAAAGCGATTGGCGCGCTGCTGCCATCGGTGGCGATTTGCCTGGTGATTAGCTTTATCCCTTCCCTGCATCAGGTGGCGAATTTCAGCTGGTTTATTGGCGCCGGTCTGGCGGCAGGTTGCTATCGCTTTATCGCCCGTGAAGATCGTGAGGCGGAGGATGGTGCCCGCTGGCAAGGCGAGGTGATGCCGCAGAAGAACCAGGCCACCGCTGAATAGCAGACAGCAAAAAGCCGATTCATTTCTGAATCGGCTTTTTTAAAGAGATTGGCGGAACGGACGGGGCTCGAACCCGCGACCCCCTGCGTGACAGGCAGGTATTCTAACCAACTGAACTACCGCCCCGCGCTTTGTTCCCCGTCGGGAACGAGGCGCATAGTAATGGCAGCCTGTTGCGACGTCAACGCTTTTTCCAGGCGAACAAATCGTTTGCTGTTTTTTTCAGCTTGCCGTTGATTTTATCCACAAAAATGCGTAATTCAGCCGCGCCACAGGCAGCTGCCACCCTTTTTCATCACCAGATCCAGACGTGACTCATGGGCAACCACTTCTTCATCGCTGGCCGTGACCACGCGCAGTGCAGAGGTGGGACGCACGATGCGCTGGATGCTCTCTCCCTGCGCCTGTCGGGCGCTTTCACTTTCCGATAAAAAGGAGAGTGAAGTCTGTCCGCCGGTCATCGTCAGGAAGACTTCAGCCAGAATCTCGGCATCGAGCAGTGCGCCGTGCAGGGTTCGTTTGCTGTTGTCTATTTCGTAACGCGAGCAAAGCGCATCAAGGCTGTTGCGCTTGCCGGGAAACATACGGCGCGCCAGCGCCAGACTGTCGGTGATTTTGCAGAAGGTTTCGGTTTTCTCAATGCCGCGGTTCAGCTTTGCAAACTCGTAGTCCATAAAGCCGATATCAAACGGGGCGTTATGGATCACTAATTCAGCACCGCGAATGTAGTCGAGAAACTCATCGGCAATCTCGCTGAAGGCAGGCTTGTCGGCCAGGAACTCATCGGCAATGCCGTGTACGCCAAAGGCTTCGGGATCGACCAGCCGATCGGGCTTGAGATACATATGGAAATTGTTACCGGTCAGGCGACGGTTGATCACCTCTACCGCACCAATCTCAATGATGCGGTGCCCCTCATAATGTACCCCGATCATGTTCATGCCGGTGGTTTCAGTATCGAGAACGATCTGGCGGTTATTTGCAGTGCTCATAAGACCCGTTTTATGTCAGACTTAGCGTTTTTGAGAGGAAGTCTACCAGAGATGCGCAAACAGGTAGAAATATTCACCGATGGATCCTGTCTTGGAAATCCCGGTCCCGGCGGTTATGGGGCGATTTTACGCTACGGTCAGCATGAGAAAACCTTCAGCGCGGGCTATCACCTTACCACCAATAACCGGATGGAGCTGATGGCGGCGATTGTCTCACTGGAAGCGCTGACTCAGCCGTGCGATGTGGTGCTCAGTACCGACAGTCAGTATGTGCGTCAGGGAATTACCAGCTGGATCCATAACTGGAAAAAGCGTGGCTGGAAAACCGCCGACAAAAAGCCGGTGAAGAATGTCGATCTCTGGCAGCGTCTCGACTTAGCACTCAGCACCCATAAGATTCAGTGGGAGTGGGTTAAAGGCCATGCCGGACATCCGGAAAATGAGCGCTGCGACGTGCTGGCCCGCAGCGCAGCTGAAAATCCCGCTTTTGAGGATATCGGTTATAAAACCGAATCCTGATCCTCTGCCTGCCGGAACTGGCGTGTGGCATTGACCGTCTGGCGGATCTTGCTGGTGCTCATACTCTTCTTAGCCCGGGTCGGCAGCAGCGGGAAGGTGCGTTTACGTGCCACCACAATATTCAGACAGCCCAGCGCCGGTAAGTGGGCGCTTATCAGTTTTCCGCCCTGCCGATGCCACGGCAGCACCTGAAAGCGGGTGCGATAGACTACCTCATAATTCAACAGTCCCAGCCAGTCGACTAACCGCACCTGGCTGAACATCCGTCCGCTCCAGGGGGCTTTGCGGTTCAGGCCCGGCACCATCTTACTCACGCCGAGCAGGCTGAATGGATTGAAGCCGCTGATAATCATCCAGCCATCATCAATTAACACCCTATCTACTTCACGTAACACCCGGTGAGGATCCTGGCTCCAGGCGAGCGTATGGGCCAGCAAACAGGCATCGATCGACTTCGACTCAAACGGCAGTTGCATCGGGTCAGCCAGCACCTGTAACAGATCACCTTCCCTGCCAACATTGACCTGATGTGAAATAGCACAGTTTTCGGTGTTGATTTCTGCGCTGAGGTTGCCAAGCTTAAGCATATGAAAGCCATAAAGCTTTCCAAGGTAAGGCTGAAGCTGCTGCGTTAGCGCGTCGCGGAAATAATCTCCCCACGGCATATCGCGCCATGACAGCGGTGCGTTCAGAATCTGGCGTGATTTAGCGGGCTTCATGCTTTACGCTCTTCCTTTTCCTACGACCTGCGAGAGGTGATGATGAATCTTACCAGTATTCCTGCGTTGCAGGACAACTACATCTGGACGCTGACTGATGATGACGGTAAATGCCTGATTGTCGATCCCGGCGAAGCCCAACCGGTGTTAGAAAAAATGGCCTCCAACGGCTGGCAGCCGGTCGCTATTCTGCTGACTCACCACCATAACGACCACACAGGCGGAGTGAAAACACTGTGCGAGCATTTCCCTCAGCTTGAGGTCTATGGTCCCCAGGAAACTGCGGCTAAAGGGGCCAGAACCATCGTCAGCGAAGGCGATAAGGTCACGGTACTGGGCCTGACGTTTGAGGTGATCCATACCCCTGGTCACACTTTAGGACATATCTCATATTACAGCTCACCTTATCTTTTCTGCGGTGACACACTCTTTTCGGGCGGCTGCGGACGCCTTTTTGAGGGCACGGCAGAGCAGATGTATGATTCCTTTCAAAAGCTTAACCAGCTTCCAGGTGAAACATTAGTCTGCTGCGCACATGAATATACTTTATCCAATCTGAAGTTTGCTGCGGCTATTCTGCCCCATGACCCACAAATAACGGCCGAATATCAGAAAATTAAGGACTTACGCGCTGAAAATGGCATTAGTTTGCCCACAAAACTGGCGCACGAACGGACAATAAATTTATTTCTTCGCACGCAAGATGTTGATTTACAAAGGGCATTAAACGTTAACGTTACTGATGAACCCGTATGGCGTTCATTTGCCGTTCTACGCGAGAAGAAAGACGCTTTTTGATTTTTCGGGTTGTGTTGTGAAAAGTCGTCACGTATAGTTGCTCGTCTTTTAAGCGAACTATTGACACACACATGAAGGCTAAAGCGATCTTACTCGCCTCAGTCTTGCTGGTAGGATGTCAGGCGTCCAGGAACGATGCCAATATCCCGGTACAGCATGCACAGAGTCTGTCTTCAGCTGGTCAAGGTGAAAATGGAAAGTACGGAGACGAGTTTTTGTCGCCGCGATGGCAGGAAGATGGAACTGGCCTCGCAGCAGACGCAGATCTCTGGAGTTTCATTAGTGACGAGTTGAAGATGGGGATTCCGGAAAACCCGGCAATCCGCGAACAAAAAAGTAAATTTTTAAAAAATAAGAGCTATCTCCACGATGTAACATTACGGGCAGAGCCGTACATGTACTGGATAGTCGAGCAGATACAGAAACGTAAAATGCCGATGGAACTGGTACTGCTACCCATAGTGGAGAGCGCTTTTGACCCCCGGGCAACTTCATCCGCCAATGCCGCTGGTATCTGGCAGATTGTTGCTGCAACAGGTCGAAACTATGGTTTGAAACAGAACCAGTATTACGATGGGCGACGTGATGTGGTCGCATCCACGAAAGTTGCGCTGGATATGATGCAGCGTCTTAACACCATGTTTGACGGCGACTGGTTATTAACCATCGCAGCGTACAACAGTGGTGAAGGACGTGTACTCAAAGCGATAAAGCAGAACAAGGCGCGCGGTAAGCCGACTGACTTCTGGCATTTATCGCTGCCACGCGAAACGACCGTGTATGTGCCTAAAATGTTAGCTCTGAGTGAACTGCTCAAAAATAACAAGCGTTACGGTATCAAACTGCCGACACCTAATGAAAGTCGTGCTCTGGCGCGAGTGGAAGTGGGTCAGCAGATACAGCTGACGCAGGCTGCCGAAATGGCGGGTATGTCGCTCACGAAACTGAAGAGCTTCAATACCGGTTACAAAGGCGGTGCAACAGCGCCAAACGGCCCACACTATATTATGGTGCCGAAGTCGAACGTCGCGAAACTGCGTAACTCACTGGCTTCCGGTGACATCGCAGCGGTACAACCTACTCAGCTTGCGAAAGCCAGTGCGAGTGGCGGGTACAAAGTGCGACGGGGTGATACGCTCTCTGGTATCGCCTCAAAACTTGGCGTTAGCGTCTCGACACTGAAGCAGGATAACAACCTGCGCGGTGCTGATATCCGACCGGGTCAGACTCTGACCATTGGTTCGAATGGCACCCGACTGGCTGATAACGGCAACAGCATCACCTATCGTGTTCGTAAGGGTGATTCTCTTGACAGTATTGCCCGTCATCACGGCGTTAATATCAAAGACGTGATGCGCTGGAACAGTGTGCTGGACAGTGCGAAAGATATTCAACCCGGCGATAACTTAACGCTGTTTGTGAATAATAACGCAACACCTGATACCTGATACGTTGAAAAGGCTGACATTTGTCAGCCTTTTTCTTTTATTCATCCGCCATCGTTTACTCATCTGCCGGACTTCCCTCCCCTTCTGCAGGCTCGCTTAATGCACCGGACTAGCTTCCTGAACTGAACTCCACCAGTAAGGGGTTATGGTCGGACGCGCGCGTCACCAGTACGGATGCCTCACTCACCCTGAGATCGCGATAGAAGACGAAATCCAGCGGGCGACCAAAGGCTTTACGGCGGTGATCGGCAGTGAACATCACCTCTTCCAGCTTCATTCGCTGTGCAAAACGGTAGAGGGCATTGATACGCTGACGGCTCCAGGCATTGAAATCCCCGGCCATAATCACCGGCCCCTGGTGATGCATGATCTGCTCCCCGATTGGCCCCAGCTGTTTACTGTAGACGTCGACGCCCAGGCTGAAATTTACCGCATGGATGTTCACGACCATCAGCATTTCACCCGTGGGCAGCGGATACGCCGTGACCAGTGCCGATTTTGACAGCCTCAGCAGAGGCTCACGCTCACGTAACGGGCAGCAATAGACCGGGTGCGCAGAGGCGAGCGTCATCACCCCAGAGGGATGCTGAGGCAGCACAAAGGCAGGTACCTGATCGGCAGCAAGATAATTACTGGTGGCAAACTCCACCAGTTCTGGTGTGGTCTGCGCTTCCTGCAGTAATACCAGGTGCGCATCTTTACCAAATCCTTCCAGTACCGACATCCAGTCTGCGCGTTGCTGCTTAAAGATGTTCCACACCAGAACTTTGAGGTTTGGGTGCGCGGGCAAGGGGGCGCCG
Organism: Pantoea sp. PvP021; assembly: GCF_054056055.1. NCBI lineage: Bacteria > Pseudomonadati > Pseudomonadota > Gammaproteobacteria > Enterobacterales > Erwiniaceae > Pantoea > Pantoea sp. PvP021. Next base: position 1,931,366 of record NZ_JBSRXX010000001.1, read on the forward strand.
GGTGGCAGTGCCTGACCGAGATGGAGCATCGCGCCAGGTGGAAAGATCTGTTCCACTGGTTGTCCTGCTACATATCGCATTGCATAAGTTTTTTTGCGCACTTTCCCGCCTGGCTGATGATTCAAAATACAGTTAACACCTGTCTGTTATAGGGATTTTAGACCGGGGTTTCAATGGATGCAGGTGAATGTCAGAATTCATCACCTTTTCCAGAATAAAGCAGCCCTTTTAAGTTCGCTAAGCAAAACGAGGCAGATCAGGCGGTGACATCCCCGATGTCATCGTTAACGGCTCCTGTACTGGTTATAACAGCATTATCAGTCATAAACTGGCTTAATGGCCATGTGACTGCAGGGAGGAAGAATGAAGGCATCTTCTGATGAACTAAAAGTGTTTGTCAGCGTTGTAGAAAGTGGAAGTTTCAGTCGCGCTGCTGAACAGCTGAAAATGGCTAACTCTGCCGTCAGCAGGACAGTTAAAAAGCTGGAGAGCAAGCTGGGTATTGCCCTGCTGACCCGCACAACACGGCAGCTGGCGCTTACTCAGGAGGGCGAACGCTATTTTCGCCATGTTCAACGTTTTTTGCAGGAGATGACCACGGCAGAAAGCGATTTGATCGAGAGTTTACAGGCGCCTAAAGGACTACTGCGCGTTGATGCCGCGACGCCGGTGATTCTGCATTTGCTGATGCCGATGATTAAACCCTTTCGTCTGCGCTATCCTGACGTGACTCTTTCTTTGATCTCCTCAGAGAGTTTTATCAATCTGATTGAGCGGAAAGTGGATATCGCCATTCGCGCCGGCAATCTGACCGACTCAACGCTGCGCGCCCGGCTGCTGTTCAGGAGCTTTCGCAAGATGGTTGCTTCCCCCGCCTATCTCCGTGAGCATGGCACACCGCAAACGGTGGCTGAGCTGGATAACCACCACTGTCTTGGCTTTGATGATTCCCCACGACTCAATCGCTGGCCCGTCTCCCGTGAAAGCGGCGAACTCTATGATATTAGCTGGGCTATCTCCTCTAACAGCGGAGAGACGATTAAGCAGCTCTGTCTTACCGGTAATGGTATTGCCTGCCTGTCGGACTATATGATCGATCGTGAAGTTGCTGAGGGAAAACTGGTGGAAGTGTTGGCCGATCAGCGTCTGCCGGTCGAGATGCCCTTCCATGCTGTTTACTACAGTGATATTGGCGTAAGCCAGCGTGTGCGCGCTTTTATCGATTTTCTGAGTGAGTGGACAGCTGAGCAACCGTGGCGTACCTGATGTCTACAGGGGCAGGCCTGATCGGGATCTGCCCGCACACAATTGGGAAGAGTGGGATCGATTGCAGGATTATCGCTTCAGATTCAAAGAATTAGCGATCGTTAAAATGATCCGGGAGATCGAAGAGAATCAGCGCGGTGTATTTTTGCGTGTTGAATTTGCTGCAATGGAAAAAGCCCTGACCGTTAAGTCAGGGCTTTCCAATTAAGTGGCGGAACGGACGGGGCTCGAACCCGCGACCCCCTGCGTGACAGGCAGGTATTCTAACCAACTGAACTACCGCTCCACCGATTCTTTCACAGCTGTCAGCAACTGGCTGATGGCCGTCTGTTCCTGTCATTTTCCTTGTCAGGGGAAAAGGAACGAATTTGATGCCTGGCAGTTCCCTACTCTCGCATGGGGAGACCCCACACTACCATCGGCGCTACGGCGTTTCACTTCTGAGTTCGGCATGGGGTCAGGTGGGACCACCGCGCTAAAGCCGCCAGGCAAATTCTTTGTGCTCTGTCCTGTGTCTTTTGTGCTGATGCTGCGTTGGCCGCCCTCGCGCTACTCCGTCACATACTTCAGTATGCTCCTTCGTATCGCCCGGTTGCCGCCTTGCCTCAGCGCAAAATCCTTCGGACTTCAGTCCGCAGGACACAACTGTATCCGGTTAACAAGCTGAAAATCTTTCTCTCAAAAACGCCTCTGGCGTTGTAAGGTTAAGCCTCACGGGTCATTAGTACCGGTTAGCTCAACGCATCGCTGCGCTTACACACCCGGCCTA